>NZ_JBEPLV010000002.1:0-1130543 GCF_040545415.1 Paenibacillus favisporus
CACGCGCGTGGGTGCGACCGTCCGTGCAAGCATCTATGAAGGAGCCCAATCAGGACGCGCGTCAACATCTACCTTGAGGGCGAGCCGGAGGCTCGTTGTTGATCGGGATGTTGAGTATTCCCATCACCCGCTCCATATTAATTAAAACAAACAACGCCGATGGCGTTTTTTTATTTTGGAGCGGTTGTGCGGGAGAGAACCCACGCGCGTGGGTGCGACCGTCCGTGCAAGCATCTATGAAGGAGCCCAATCAGGACGCGCGTCAACATCTACCTTGAGGGCGAGCCGGAGGCTCGCTGTTGGATGGAGATGTTGAGTATTCCCATCACCCGCTCCATAAACAAAAAAAGGTAACGCCGGAAGGCGTTTTTTTGTTGTTGAGCGGTTGTGTGGGAGAGAACCCACGCGCGTGGGTGCGACCGTCCGTGCAAGCATCTATGAAGGAGTCCAATCAGGACGCGCGTCAACATCTACCTTGAGGGCGAGCCGGAGGCTCGCTGTTGGATCGGGATGTTGAGTACCGTCCGTGCAGGCTCCCTTTTTTATGCTATATTTTTCCTTGCTTTATCCAAGTCCAAATTCGATATGAACCAAACAAGGCCGCAAATAGTATAAGAATCAGCATGAATACCCAAATGCCAAGTCGATTGATATCTCTTAGACCATCTGCATTAATAAGTACAAAGGTTCCAGCACCTATAAAAAGAAGGTACATAAAAACGTTTGGAATAATCCAGCCAATCCTGAGTTTAATGTTTTTGTTGTTCAACATCACCACCTCCATATGACACCATCTTACGAGCTTTTGTGTAATCTGGATATTATAAAAATTAGCTTCTTACATGCTTCTACAGGACGCGCGTCAACTTCTAGTTGAGGGCGAGCCAAAGGTTCGCTGTTGGAACAGGATGTCGATTACCGTCCGTGCGGGCGATGACCCCGCACCAAAGATGAAAAGGCCGGAGATCCATGGATCTCCGGCCTTTTTTACAGCCTCGGTTACAGCGTGACGCGCGCGTGGCCGAGAAAATGCATGACGGCGGCGAAGCCTGCGCCGATCATCGTTCCCCGGCTGCCAAGCCGGGAGAAGGTGATCTCGAGCTGCTGCTTATGATAAGGCAGCGTCCGCTCCGCGACGACCGCCTGCATCGGCCCGGCCAGCCAATCCCTGACTTCGGACAGCGCCCCGCCGATCACGATGAGCTCGGGATTGAAGCTGTTGATGAGGTTGGTTACGCCGATGCCCAAATATTTGCCCATCTGGGCGAATTGTTCCCGGGCAGCCTCGTTTCCCTCGGAAGCCAGGCGCACCAGCTCCGGCGTATTGTGGGCCGGCAAGGCAGTGCCGGCCGTATCGTACGTTTTCTCCGAGGCGTAGAGCTCCCAGCAGCCCCGGCTTCCACAGGTGCAGGGCCTTCCGTCGGCTTCGATGCACATATGGCCCGTCTCCCCGGCGTACCCCCGTGCACCCTTGTACAGCTCCCCGCCGATGATAATACCCGAACCGATACCCGAGCCAGCACTAATATAGAGCAGGTGGCGCACATCCTTTGCCGCGCCGAAGTTCAGCTCACCCTGCGCCCCGGCATTAGCTTCGTTATCAATGGTGACGGGCACCGAAAAGGCTTCCTCCAGCAGCTGGCGCAAATGAACCATTTCCCAGCCGAGGTTGGGAGCAAATAAAACGATCCCGTTCTCATCCACCATGCCGGGCACGCCGACCCCGATCCCGACGGTGCCGTATGGCGTGTCCGGAGCCGCTTCCATAAGACTCGAGATCACCTTCTTCATTGCTTCAAGCACATAAGACAAATCGTGACGCGCAAGCGTATGATCGCGCTCCTCCAGTACGTTGCCTCCCAGGTCGCACAACACGGCCGTCAGCTGCTTCACCCGCAGCTCAATGCCGATGACGGTGCCGGCCATCGCGTTAAAATGCAGCAGCAGCGGCTTACGCCCACCGCTGGACTTGCCCGGCCCGACCTCGGTGACCAGCTGCTGTTCGCACAGCTCGGCTACCAAGTTGGAGACGGTCGCCTTGTTCAGACCGGTCATTTCCGATACCCGGGCTCTGGAGAGGGTGGAGGAATGCTTGCGGATCGTGTGAAGCACAAGCGAGCGGTTTATTTTTTTGACCAGAGCCTGGTCGCCGGTGACTTTCATGTATATCGCACATCCTTCAAGTTATCCCATTAGCACATAATCAATTAGTCTAGAGCCATCCGCGGCAAAAAGCAACCCGAAATCAACTTTTTAAAAAAACTTTGTTTAACCAATATACAAAGTCGGTCTGATGTGTTACTATGTTCCTGTAAACGTTTGCGAAAAGCAAATTTTGAGGAGGATTATACATGGCATACTTTGAGAACGTTGGGAAGATCGCTTATGAAGGAAGCCGTTCGACCAATCCGTACGCGTTCAAATTTTATAACCCGCAAGAAGTGGTAGCAGGCAAAACGATGGAAGAGCATCTTCGCTTTGCGATGGCTTACTGGCATACGCTGACTGCCGGTGGTTCCGATCCGTTCGGCGTAGAGACCGCTGTCCGCAGCTGGGACAAATACGACGGTATGGACAAGGCTAAAGCCCGCGTGGAAGCCGCTTTTGAATTTTTGGACAAAATGAACCTGCAGTTCTTCTGCTTCCACGATATCGACATCGCACCGGAAGGAAGCAGCCTGCGTGAGTTCTACAGCAACATCGACACCATCGTCGACCTGATCGGCCAAGGCATGAAGACCTCCGGCAAGAAGCTGCTGTGGAACACAGCCAACATGTTCACAAACCCACGCTACATGCACGGTGCCGGTTCTACTTGCAACGCGGACGTGTATGCCCATGCTGCAGCCCAAGTCAAAAAAGGCCTCGAAGTCGGCAAACAGCTCGGTGCGGAAAACTACGTATTCTGGGGCGGACGCGAAGGGTATGAAACCCTGCTGAATACGGACCTCAAGCTTGAAATGGACAACATGGCCCGCCTGTTCCACATGGCTGTGGATTATGCGAAGGAAATCGGCTTTGACGCTCAGTTCCTGATCGAACCAAAACCGAAGGAGCCGACAAAGCATCAGTACGACTTTGATGCGGCGACGACGATTTCGTTCCTGCAAAAATACGATCTCGACAAGCACTTCAAGCTGAACCTAGAAGCTAACCATGCAACACTGGCCGGACACACGTTCGAGCACGAACTTCGCGTAGCCCGTATCAACGGTATGCTCGGATCCCTGGACGCCAACCAAGGCGACATGCTGCTCGGCTGGGATACCGACGAGTTCCCGCTGAACATTTACGATTCCACGCTTACGCTGTATGAAGTGCTGAAGAACGACGGTCTTGGCAAAGGCGGCATTAACTTCGACGCCAAAGTACGCCGTCAGTCGTTTGAGCCGGAAGATCTGTTCCTGGCGCATATCGCAGGTATGGATACTTACGCAAAAGGCTTGAAGGTAGCCGCTAAGCTGATCGAAGATCGCGTGTTCGACGACTTCATCGACAAGCGCTACGCCAGCTTCAAGGAAGGCATCGGCGCAGACGTTGTATCTGGCAAAGCCACCTTGGCTTCCCTGGCCGAGTATGCGCTGAACAATGAAAATCCGCGCCGCAACGAGTCCAGCCGCCAAGAGCTGCTGAAAGCTCAGTTGAACCAGTACATCCTGGCTGAGTAGCAGCAAGCGTCAGTCACATCTGGTTACAAGACCGATCATGAAATCTCTTTGAAATGCAACGAAGGTTGCCTGAAGAAAGCTTCTTCGGGCAGCCTTTTTTTGAACCGGATTTCCATGCGGAACATCCTTGGTTAGTCGTTGATGTCCATTCGATCCATACAGGAGGAAAAAGTATGAAATACGTTATTGGTGTTGATTTGGGAACAAGCGCCGTCAAGACGGTACTGGTGAATCCCCAAGGAGAAGTCGTGCACGAGCACTCTGAAGCTTACCCGCTGAGCAGACCTGAGCCGGGCTGGAGCGAGCAGAATCCGGAGGATTGGGTGGACAAGACGCTGGTCAGTCTCCGCAAACTGATGGAAAAGTCGGGTGCAGACCCGCAGGAAGTGGAGGGCCTCAGCTTCTCAGGCCAAATGCACGGCCTCGTGCTGGTGGATGCGGAAGGCAAGGTGCTGCGTCCGGCCATTCTGTGGAACGACACGCGTACGACGGCACAGTGCCGCAAGATCGAGAACACGCTGGAATCGAAGCTGCTCAGTATTGCCAAAAACCGCGCCCTGGAAGGCTTTACGCTGCCTAAAATTTTGTGGGTGCAGGAGAACGAACCGGACATTCTGTCCCAAGCCAGCTTGTTCCTGCTGCCGAAGGATTACGTAAGATACCGGCTCACCGGCGAATACGCGATGGATTACTCCGACGCTGCAGGCACGCTGCTGCTGGATGTCTCGGGCAAAACGTGGAGCCAGGACATTGCCGCAGCATTTGATCTGCCGCTGTCGCTTTGTCCTCCGCTCGTGGAATCCTTCGATCAAACGGGCACGCTGCTGCCTGACATCGCCGAGGCGTCCGGCCTGCTGCCGTCGACCAAGGTCTTCGCGGGCGGAGCGGACAATGCTTGCGGCGCCATCGGTGCAGGGATTTTACAGGAAGGGCAAACGATGTGCAGTATCGGCACATCAGGCGTCGTCCTCTCTTTTGAAAGCCGCAAGGAACTGGAGGTGGACGGCAAGCTGCATTTCTTTAATCACAGCGAAAAGGACGCGTACTATGTTATGGGCGTCACGCTTGCGGCCGGTCACAGCCTGACCTGGTTTAAGGAGACGTTCGCCAAGGAAAAAAGCTTCGATGAGCTGCTTGAAGGCATCGGGTCCATTCCTGCGGGCAGCAGCGGCTTGCTGTTCACGCCGTACATTTCCGGGGAACGAACCCCGCATCCGGATGCGGATATCCGCGGAAGCTTTATCGGCATGGACTCCGGCCACACGCTTTCCCATTTTGCCAGAGCGGTGCTTGAAGGCATTACGTTCTCGCTTCGGGAATCGATCGACATCGTACGCGAATCCGGCAAAGAGATCCATGAGGTCGTGGCCATAGGCGGCGGTGCGCGGAACGAAACGTGGCTGCAGATGCAGGCGGATATTTTCAACGCGACGATCATCAAGCTAGAAAGCGAGCAGGGCCCGGCTATGGGAGCGGCGATGCTGGCTGCATACGGCTGCGGCTGGTTCCCGTCGCTGACGGACTGTGCCAAGGCGTTCATCCGCCCGGCCAAAACGTACGCGCCGAATGCGGAGCGGGCCGAATTGTACAGCGGCTTGTTCAGCCTGTATCAGGAAGTATACAGCCAAACCCGCGAGCTGAACCGCAAGCTGGTTCCTTACCGGAACTAGGAAGCCGGTGCCTCCCTTGCGCGGATGAGATGCGGAAAGCCCTGCTTAATGTCTAATTTAGACATGATTTTTTATCGAATTTTCGGGGTACTGCAATCGCTTTCAGAACTTTAGAATAAGGTTAGATCATCAGTACCTTGCCTATATGGCGGTAAAAATAGCGGGGAATACCCAAAACTGCGGACCGTAAGGCTCTGTTCGGCTTGGCGTTGTGCTGCCAATAACGTTTTGAAGATCATTCATTTAAAATGCTGAAAAGCAAATAGGGCGGGAAGTCTGATCCAATACATCGGGCTTCCCGTAATTTTCTTAAGAGATCAGAAAGTATAAGCTTCGGAGCTTCTGCTTTCTGATCTCGCAAGAAAAACCTCCTCTAGAAGCGGTCTGTCTTCTATGAAGGTACGTCGATAGACGAAAGCACACGCTTCGGCCGCCGGTCCGGCAAGGTGCTCGAAGAAACAACCGTTCATCGCGGATAAAGGGAGAGATAAGCGTGGAGCAAAGCAGCAAACGCGCCGTCAATAAAAGGCTGTGGTACCGCAAGCCGGCCTCCGTGTGGGAGGAAGCGCTACCGATCGGAAACGGACGGCTGGGAGGCATGGTGTTCGGCGGGGCGGAAGAAGAGAAAATTCAATTGAACGAGGACACGCTGTGGTCCGGATTTCCCCGGGACACGGTTAATTATAATGCCCTGCGGCATCTGGAGCAGGCCAAGGCATGGGTCGCCGAGGGCCGGTATGCCGAAGCGGAGGCGCTGATCGAAGCCGGGATGCTAGGACGGCGCACGGAATCTTACCAGCCGCTCGGCGATTTGCATTTTGCGTTTGGCCGCATGGATCAAATTAACGATTACGAGCGGGAGCTGGATTTGGAGCATGCGGTCGCATCGGTTTCTTTTCAAACCGGCGGGGTGCGCGTCATCCGCGAAGCTTTTGCCAGCCGGCCGGATGAAGTTATCGTCGTCCATTTCCGGGCGGAGCCCGCAGAGGGCGGGGGTTCGGCCGGGAAGGCGGAGCTGCCGGAATTGTCGGCATGGCTTACCTCTCCGCATCTCAGCGATGTGAGCACGGAGCCGGCGTCTTTGGTCCTGACAGGACAAGCTCCATCGCATGTCGCGGACAATTACTTGGGGGATCATCCTCAGTCGGTTCTCTACGAAGAAGGACTGGGACTCCGGTTTGCAGCCGTGCTGACGGTGCGGACCGATGGAGAGGTACAGACGGAAGAAGGGCGGCTGCGGATCGAAAAAGCGAGTACGGTCACCTTTGTGCTGGCTGCGGCGACCGATTTCGCAGGCTTTGACGTCATGCCGGGCGCATCCGGCATCGATCCGGTACGCTTGTGCCGGGAACATGCCGACGCGGCGGACAGTGATTATCTGCACCTGAAACAGCGGCATTTGGATGATTACCGCGCGCTGTTCGACCGGGTGGACCTGCAGGTGGGTCTGAGCCCACAGCTGCCGCAGGCTGAAGCGGAAATGCCGACGGACGAGCGCCTGCAGCTGTATCGCCAAGGAGGAGTCGATCTGGCCCTCGAAACGCTGCTGTTTCATTATGGACGCTATTTAATGATTGCCGGTTCGCGTCCGGGTACGCAGGCGCTGAACCTGCAGGGCATTTGGAATCCGCACAAGCAGCCGCCTTGGAACAGCAATTATACGACGAACATTAATGCCGAAATGAACTATTGGCCGGCCGAGGTATGCGGTCTGGGAGAATGCCATGAGCCGCTCTTCGACCTGATCCGGGAACTGAGCGTCACCGGCAGCCGGACCGCGGCGATCCATTACGGTGCAAGAGGCTGGACGGCTCATCACAACACCGATTTGTGGCGGATGTCGACGCCTTCGGATGGGCGGGCCATGTGGGCGTTCTGGCCGATGGGCGGCGTGTGGCTGTCCAGACATCTGTGGGAACGGTATGCGTTCCGGCCGGATGCGGCATACCTGCAGGAGGTGGCGTATCCGCTGATGAAAGGAGCCGCCTTGTTCTGCCTGGACTGGCTTGTCCAGCTTCCAGACGGACGATGGACGACGGGTCTCTCGACTTCACCGGAGAACGTCTTCCTGACCGAATCGGGAGAGCCTTGCAGTACGGCTGCCGGATCGGCGATGGATATGGCGCTCATTGACGAGCTGTTCGGACACTGCATCAATGCAGCTGAAGTGCTTGGAATTGATGAGGATTTCCGGCAGGAGCTGTCTTCAAAACGGGAGCGGCTGGCACATCCCGGCATGGGTCCGGACGGGCGGATGCGGGAATGGGAGCGCGATTTCGGCGAGAATGAGCCGGGGCATCGCCATGTATCCCATTTGTACGGAGTGTACCCGGGAGACGCCGTAAACGAGAATACGCCGGAGCTGATGCAAGCCGCCTCCTTGTCGCTGAAGAAGCGGATGGAGGCGGGAAGCGGGCACACGGGCTGGAGTGCGGCCTGGATCTTTAACCTTTACGCGCGGCTTAAAGAGCCGGCTAACGTGTATCGCTCCATCCGGCGGATTCTCAGCGACTCCAGCCTGCCGAACCTGTTCGGCAACCACCCGCCTTTTCAGATTGACGGCAACTTCGGTTATGCGGCCGGCGTTGCGGAATCGCTGCTGCAAAGCCACCAGGGCGAGATCCGGATGCTGCCGGCTCTGCCGGAAGCCTGGAACGAAGGGGAAGCCAAAGGTCTGCGGGCGCGAGGCGGCTTTGTGGTGGACATGAAGTGGAGCGCCGGAACGATCAAGGAAGCAGGAGTAACCTCCACGCACGGCGGGACCTGCCGGATCGCGGACCATTCCCTGTACCGGGTGCAGGGACCAGATGGGCAGGAGCTACCGGCTGACGGATTTATTACGACAGCAGGCGAAACATACCGAATTACACCACGGGATAAGGAAAAGGTATCGGTGAGTTGAAGCTGAGGCTGAGGCTGAAATGAAAGCTAAGGAAGCCGAAGGAAGCGGAAAGATAACCTAAGAAAACCGAAGAAGGCCGAAAAAAACCGTGGGAAACCTTCTACGGTACAAGAAGCCGGTGAAGACAGTTTATTTGTTACTGGCTAAGAGTAACAGGCTAAGTCAAGGGCCAAGGTTACGGGCTATCGGCGATTCAACAAGAGAAAGGAAGTGGGTACGTGATTAACGATAAACTGCCTAAAATTTGGTACGGCGGAGATTATAACCCTGAACAGTGGGGACCGGAAGAATGGAAAGAGGACCAGCGGATGTTCAAGCTGGCCGGGATCGACGTGGCGACGATCAACGTCTTTTCCTGGGCGTTAAACCAGCCTGACGAGGATACTTACGATTTCGGGTGGCTCGACGAAACGATGGACCGTCTGCACAAGGACGGCGTTGGCGTCGTACTGGCGACGAGTACCGGGGCGCATCCGGCCTGGATGGCCAAGCGGCATCCGGATGTGACCCGTGTCGATTTTTACGGACGAAAAAGAAAGTTCGGTGGAAGACATAACTCCTGCCCGAACAGCCCGACTTACCGCAAATACTCCCGATTGATGGCGGGCAAGCTCGCCGAGCGCTACAAGGATCATCCGGCGCTGCTGCTTTGGCACGTATCCAATGAGTATGGCGGTTTCTGCTACTGCGACAACTGTGCCACTGAATTTCGCGTCTGGCTGCAAAAGCGTTACGGCAGCTTGGATGCCGTCAACGAAGCATGGAACACCCGCTTCTGGGGCCACACGTTCTATGACTGGGACGAAATCGTGCTTCCGGACGGGCTGAGCGAGGAGGGCGAAGGCAACGTCAGCGCGTTCCAGGGCATTTCCCTGGATTACCGCCGGTTTATGTCCGATAGTCTGTTGGAATGCTACAACATTGAGGCGGAAGCGATCCGCGAGCATTCGAAGGACGTGCCGATCACGACCAACCTGATGGGGTTGTTCCCGCTGCTCAACTACTTCGACTGGGCGAAGCATATGGATATCGTCTCGTGGGATAACTATCCGTCTCTGACGACGCCGGTCAGTGAAACCGCCATGACGCATGACCTGATGCGCGGTCTGAAGCACGGGGCGCCGTTCATGCTGATGGAGCAGACGCCGAGCCAGCAGAACTGGCAGGCGTACAACTCGCTCAAGCGTCCCGGCGTGATGCGCCTGTGGAGCTATCAGGCCGTTGCCCGCGGGGCGGATACGGTGATGTTCTTCCAAATGCGGCGCTCCAAGGGCGCCTGCGAGAAGTTCCACGGTGCCGTCATTGAGCATTCCGGTCATGAGAATACGCGGGTATTCCGTGAGGTGGCGCAGCTCGGGGAGGAGCTGGGGCGCCTGGGGGACACGCTGCTGGATGCTGTGACGGAAGCTAAGGTTGGCATCGTGTACGACTGGGAAAACCGGTGGGCCATGGAGCTCTCAAGCGGTCCGACCGTTGAGCTGAATTATGTGCGCGAGGTGCATAAGTTTTACGACGCCCTCTTCAAGCAGGGCATTGAGGCGGACATGATCAGCGCCCAAGCCGACTTCAGCAAGTACGACATCGTGATCGCGCCGGTCATGTATATGGTCAAGCCGGGCTTTGCTGAAAAGTCGGAGGCGTACACCGCTGCCGGCGGCACGTTTATTACGACGTTCTTCAGCGGCATCGTGAACGAGACCGATCTCGTGACCCTCGGCGGATATCCGGGCGAGCTCCGCAACCTGCTCGGCATCTGGGCGGAGGAAATCGACGCACTGCCGCTTGGGCAGTACAATGAAATCGTCATGAAGCAGCCGTATGGCAAGCTTACGGGCAGCTATAAATGCGAGATGCTGTTTGATCTCATCCATGCCGAAGGCGCGGAAGTGCTGGCCGAGTATGGCTCGGACTTCTACAAAGGCATGCCTGCGCTCACGGTGAACCGCTTTGGCGAAGGCAAAGCGTACTATGTGGCGACCAGCGCGGACAGCGACTTCATGGAAGGATTCCTCGGTGCCGTCTGTGCCGAGAAAGGCGTTCAGCCGCTGGTGCCGGAGCTTCCGGCCGGCGTAGAGGTTGCCCGCCGCGTAAAAGAAGGACGCTCGTTCCTGTTCGTGCTGAACCATAACGCGGAGAGTGCGACGGTTCGCACGGGGGACGTTAAACGCCGGGATCTTCTCAGCGGCGTAACCGTAGACGGAGCGGCCGAGGTGCCGGGACGCGGCGTCCTGATTCTGGAGGAAGCAGAGTAAAGACAACGTATCGCAGCTAAAATACGTTTCCATTCCAATACAAGCAGGCTTTGCGGGACTTCCCGGCAAAGCCTGCTTTTTTGTAAGGGCAATTTATTGCACCCATTGATTGCGTATGGCCAGCACGACGGCCTGGGTGCGGTCCTCGGCGCCGATTTTTTGCAGGACGCGGTGTACGTGGGTTTTGACTGTGCTTTCGCTGATGTGGAGCTTGGCGGCGATATCTTCGTTTTTCAGGCCGTAAGCCATTTCCTGCAGCACTTCCAGCTCGCGGTCGGTCAGCGGGTCCGGCAGGGACAGCCGCATGTCCTGCCGGTCCTGGAACGATTCCGTCTGGCGCAGCGCCTCCGAAATCATCCGGGCCGCGGCTCCCGTCCGGTAGATGGCTTCGCCGCGGCTCGCCGCCCTAATGGAATGGAGCAGCTCCTCCGGCGCCGCATCCTTTAGCAAATAGCCGACGGCTCCGGCCCGAATGCCTTCGTACACGTATTCCTCGAGATCGAAGGTGGTGAGGATGATGACTTTGCACTCCGGCAGCTGCCGCCGAAGCTCCCGTGTCGCCTCGATCCCGTTCATGCCGGGCATCTGCACGTCCATGAGGGCGATATGCGGCCGCGTTCGGAGCGCAAGGTTTACGGCTTCGCGGCCGTCGCCCGCCTCCCCGCACCATTCCATGTCCTGCTGTGCCTTAATAATAAACCCGATGCCGTGCCGGATCAGGGGCTGGTCATCCGCGATGATGATGCGGATACGTTCTGGGTCCATATTAGCATTCATTCCCCTCTGTTATTGGGTGTCGCTGCGGAAAACGGCAGGCTTGCGGTAATCTCCAGGCCATGGGGAGCTAGGGGGGTGACCGTCAGGCGTCCGCCGGATTTTGCACATCGCTCCCGCATGGTGGTCAGTCCGAATCCCGGCTGGATTGGACCTTGCGCCACGCCGTTATCCCGGATGGTCAAGACCAGGCCTTCCTTGTTACCTATAAGCCGGACCTCAGCTTGGGTGGCCTGGGCATGGCGCATCATGTTGGTCAGTGCCTCCTGAAGGATGCGGTAAAGGACGTACAGCTGCTCCGGGGCGATGGTGCCGGGGATATCCATGGTAAAGGCCACCGGAATCCCGCTTCGCTCGCTGAAGGTGTCCGCCAGCTTCCTGAGCTCCTTCTGCCCTTCGCCAGGCCGGACAAGCCCCATTTCGTGGACGACCGTTCTGACGTCCTGAAGGCATCCGCGGGCCACATCCGTCACTTGCCTGAGCGTTGAGCGGGCTTCGTCCGGCGCCGCTTCGATCATATACGGCAGCGCCTGCAGCTGCACGATCACGGAGGTCAGGCCGTGACCGATGCTGTCATGGATGTCGGCTGCGATCCGGCTGCGCTCCTCCAGTACCGCATAGCGCAGCGCCTGCTCGGAAGTCTCCTCCAGCTCCTCGTGAGCTTGGCGCAGGCTGCGGTAAGCCGCCTCCAGCTCCTGATGAGCTGACGTCAGCTCCTGCAGATGCCTTTCTTTCATCGTTCGGGTCGTTCTGCGCAGCCTGCCGGCCAAAAATAGAAGATAGACCGCCGCGAGAATCAGGCAGTGGGTCATCACTGCTTCCAAAGTCCGATGCTGATCCAGCAGGATCCACGCTGCGGCTGCTATATTTAGAACGGTATATGAGGCCGAGTACGATGCCGGCAGCCTGTAGCTCACCCATCCCAGCAGAAAAAAGACGATAATATACAAGCTGCCGTCAAGCCCCAGGATGACCCCAATCGAAGAGATACCAAGCAAGGCACACACGGTAAAAGCGGGAGCCGGCCCCCGGCGGGTAAACCACCGGGAACGCCATTGCAGGCATAGAGCGGCCAACGTCAACAGCACGCCGGGAACGAACGCACGGGGCTCACCGTACATGCCGTTCTGAATCGCGGAATACACGATCAGCAAACTCAGCAGCGCCCTTCTGGCCGGATTGGAAGACAGTATTGTTCGTTCATCGGTGCCTGTTTCCATAGCAGGTCTCCTTTAGCTGGCACATTGACGCCGGTGTTTCAGTTCTTTATGCCCGTTGTCCCATCAACGCCTGATATCTCCGGTAAATGACGTACCGGCGTGCGCAGATGGAACCGAGCGGCATGAACATCAGCGCATTGGCGATGTGATAGAAGGCGTGTGACTGCCCCCAGGACTGCGCAAGCACCCGCAAAACCAGCACGGCGAGAAACAGCAGGATGCTGGCAATGGAACCCTGCACGGTAACCTGGCCGTCCGTTCCCATGCGCATTTTTTCCATTTTACCCCGGATGATACCTGTTGCCAAACCGGCAGCGGCAAACACGGCGAACAGCACGACTTCAACCGGACCAACCGATGTCCAAGGGATGGACGAAAGGGTCATTCCTCCCCATAACAAGGGGACGATCCACACGCTGGAAGGGCGGAAGGTTCTTTCCCTTGCAGTAAGCCAAATGACAAGCAGGATGATAATAATATAAGTTGAGTATTGATCCATCGCTAGCACCTCATTCATTTATCGTGATGAGTCCAGCATACCAAGGAGGACCGGCCGCGTAATCGAACCGTGTGGTGATTTTCTTTCGGCCGATGTACATCCGGAGATGTACATGACTGTGGACGAACAGGTTTGGGCTTTTCTTTTTCCGATAATTTTGTTAAAATGGCAGCAAGCATTTCATCCTGAAGAAAACGAGGTAACCACACAGCCGATGGATAAACATGACTGATCTCTCTAATCTGCAAACCAACTTAATGTTGAAACCATGCAGTTTCTGCGCCTGCCGCAGGGAAGAGAATCGTTATGTCTATTTTCAGAGACTGGATACCTCGCCGATGGATACGGATAATGCTTTTTTTGTGCGTTTTTGACGTGTTCATGGGGTAATGTCGTGCCCGGATCATCATGTTCGGGGCGGTATTTCGGACGGGTAAACCCTTTTTTGACATAGACAATAATAACGAATTTCCTGCCGTAGGCGATGCTGCCTGCGGCTTTTCTGATTCGTGAAATGGATCAGTGGCCGGGGCTGGACTGAAACGGCTGGTTTGTCTGAAACGACGGAAATTCAAATTTATGTTTTAAAGGGTGATGCTTAATGTTGAATATCGTAAAAACGAAACATATAGCCAAAGAATTTAAAGGGAAGACCGTTTTTGAAAATATTGACCTGGAAATCTATGAAGGCGAGAGGCTGGCGCTGTTCGGCGTCAACGGCGCGGGGAAGACGACGCTGCTGCAGATTCTGACCGGGCAGCTGGAACCGGACCGGGGCACCGTGGAACGCGGAGTCCCGCTGGAGCAGTGGGGATATATGACGCAGACGTCGGAAGAGTTGATGCATCTGACCGCACTGGATGCGGCGGGGCGCGAAAGCGGCGAGCTGTGGCAGATCAAGCGCCGGCTGAAGGAGCTGGAGCAGGCGATGGCGACGGGCGAAGTCGGTTCCGATCTCCTGGAGGAATACGGACAGCGGCTTGAGCAGTATGAGCTCAGCGGCGGTTTTGACTGGGAGACCGGGCTGGAGAAGCATTTGACCATGCTCCACATTGGTCCCGAGCTGTGGCAGGTCCCTTTTGCGGATCTGAGCGGAGGCCAGAAAACCAGGGTCAGGCTGGCGGCACTACTGGTCAAAAGGCCGGAGGTGCTGCTCCTTGACGAACCGACCAACCATCTGGACGAGGAGAGTATGAACTGGCTGGAGGAATGGCTCCGTCACTACGAAGGCACCGTCATTGTCGTTTCCCATGACCGGACCTTTTTGGACCGGGTGGTGACAGGAGTCTGCGAATTGACCGAGAGCGGGCTGAAAAAATATAAGGGCGGCTACTCCGATTACCGGCGGGAAAAGGACCGCGAACTTCGGGAGCAGGAGGCGCTCTATAAGAAGCAGAAGCAGGCCCGGGAAGCGTTGGAGGAATCGATCCGCAAATACCAGGAATGGTTCCACCAGGCCGAGAAATCGGCGGACAAAAATACGGAAACGAAGGCGGCGCTGCCTTACTACAAAGCGAAAGCCAAGAAAAACATTTCCAGGTATCACGCCAAGCAAAAAGAGCTGGAGCGGCTCGAGAGCGAAAGCGTGGAGAAGCCGAAAAGCGGACCGAAGGTCAACCTGCAGCTGGGCGAGGGTGGTTTCTCCGCACGTGTGCTGGTGCGGCTAGAGCAGCTGTCCTTCGGCTACGGAACGAAGAAGCTGTTCGACAAGTTCAGCCTGATCCTCTCCCGCGGCGACCGGCTGGCCGTGCGGGGTCCGAACGGAGCTGGCAAATCAACCCTGCTCAAGCTGATTATGGGCGAGCTTGTGCCAAGCGAAGGAACGGTATGGCAGCATCCGGCCCTGAAGATCGGTTACTTCTCGCAGGAGCTGGAGGTGCTGAACGAAGAGGAGACGCTGCTGGACAGCCTGCTCCGCCTGCCTTCGATGACCGAGACGCATGCGCGGACGCTTCTGGGCTGCTTCTTGTTCAAGCGGGAGGACGTGTTCAAGCGAATCGGGGATTTGAGCATGGGGGAAAAATGCCGCGCGGCTTTCGTGCAGCTGTATTTCTCCGGGGCCAATCTGCTCGTGCTGGATGAGCCGACGAACTATTTGGACATCTCGACGCGGGAAGTGATCGAGGAGGCGTTATCCGCATATCCGGGTGCTCTGGTCGTCGTGTCCCACGACCGGATGCTGATCCGCAAGCTCGCGGACCGGCTGCTGACCGTCTCCCATACGGAAGAACCGCATCTGTTTGAGGGCACGGTTCAAGAAGAGGAAGAGCAGCTGGCCAGACATAACGGAGCACTGAAGGAGGATACCGACCGGGAAAACGCCCGGCTGGCGCTGGAATGGGAGCTGACCCGGCTGCTGAACGAAGACGGCGGGAGCGACGAGGAGGCTGCGGCACGGATTACGAATATTCGCAGGCTCCGGAGCGAGCTGGAACAGCTCTAATTTGAGGAATGAAGTCTGGTTCCGCAAAAAATGGGCATGCTGAGAAGGGGAACGCCTATAGATTTAGGCGATTCGGACTTGTCAATACAGTTTTTTTTGCCTATAATTATTGACTATAGTCAACGGACTGATCCCAGTGTATGAATGACCCGTATGGATCAGCCGTTGCAATCCAATTTATATGTCAAGACAAATGCGTTGATGGAGATAAGTAAGCAGTGCCTCTTTACAGGGAGGGGACGCCGGAGATTGAGAGCGTCTCTACAGAAACAGGCTGCTGAAATTCCCTCCGGAGCAGTTCCCTGAACGAATCCACGTGCCAGCATGTTTGCTGACAGGATTCCGCGTAGGGGATAACGGTTTTCGATCCGTTACATCGAATGAGAGTGAGATCAAGCTGGCCAGAGGTGCGCGTGTGCGTAGCAAACGGCTTTTCGCTTGTCTAACAAGGGTGGTACCACGGTCTTTTCGTCCCTTTTCGGGAGAAAAGGCCTTTTTGTATTTCTTGGGAATTTTTTCTGAGGATCCCCGCCAAGTACCTGAGCAGTCACCCGGGGCAAAAGCCCTGCTTTGCGGGGCGTTGTTGGTCAAAAATGTATTGGCGATTTCAAGAAGGAGGCAGGAAGTTCATGAAAGAAAAGCTGGAAGCATTGCGGCAGGAAGCGATCGCGCAGCTGAATGACGTCGCTGACGTACAGACGCTGAACGATTTGCGCGTGAAGTATCTGGGGAAAAAGGGGGCGCTAACCGAGATTTTGCGGGGCATGGGCGCGCTTAGCGCGGAGGAACGCCCGCTGATCGGCCAGGTGGCCAATGATGTGCGCGGAGCGATCGAAGGACTGATCGAGTCCAAGCAGCAGGCTTTCCAAAAGGCCGAAACTGAGCAGCGCCTGCAGGCGGAGAAAGTGGACGTTACGCTCCCCGGCCGCAAAATGACCCAAGGGGGCACTCATCCGCTCAACAAAGTCATCCAGGAAATCGAGGAGATTTTCATCGGCATGGGCTACCACATTGCGGAAGGACCGGAAGTGGAGACTGACTATTATAATTTTGAAGCGCTGAACCTGCCGAAGAACCACCCGGCCCGCGACATGCAGGATACGTTCTACATTACCGAGGAGCTCTTGATGAGGACGCAGACGTCGCCGATGCAGGTCCGCACGATGGAGAGCATGCAGGGCAAGGTGCCGGTGAAGAT
Source organism: Paenibacillus favisporus (assembly GCF_040545415.1). Taxonomy (NCBI): domain Bacteria; kingdom Bacillati; phylum Bacillota; class Bacilli; order Caryophanales; family Paenibacillaceae; genus Paenibacillus; species Paenibacillus favisporus. The sequence continues at coordinate 16,627 of NZ_JBEPLV010000002.1, forward strand.
CATCTGCCCGGGCAAAGTATACCGCAGAGACGACGACGATGCGACACACTCGTTCCAGTTCTACCAAATTGAAGGCCTGGTGATCGGCGAAAACATCCGTATGAGCGATTTGAAAGGCACGCTGCTGCAATTCGTCCGCGAAATGTTCGGACCGAACACGCAGATCCGCCTTCGTCCAAGTTTCTTCCCGTTCACAGAGCCGAGCGCGGAGGTCGACGTAACCTGTGCCAGATGCGGCGGCAGCGGATGCCGGGTGTGCAAGCATACGGGATGGCTGGAAATTCTGGGCTGCGGCATGGTGCATCCGGAAGTGCTGCGCAAGGGCGGCTACGATCCGGAAGTGCACAGCGGCTTCGCGTTTGGCATGGGGCCGGACCGGATTGCGATGCTGAAGTACGGAATCGACGATATCCGTCATTTCTATGGCGGCGATGTGGCATTCTTGAAGCAGTTTGCCCGCATGTAAGCGTAAGGTTAGCGAATACGGGAAGAAGGAAGGGAACGCAAGTGAAAGTATCAACTGAATGGTTATCCGATTATGTATCACTGGAAAATGTAACGGCCGAAGAGCTGGCCGAGCAGATTACGCGCGCGGGCATCGAGATCGACGAGGTTGAGCACCGCAATCACGGTATTTCGAAAGTCGTCGTGGGTTATGTAAAAAGCAAGGAGAAGCATCCCGATGCGGATAAGCTGAACGTCTGCGTCGTTGACGCGGGACAGGGCGAAGACCTGCAGATCGTCTGCGGCGCGAAAAACGTGGATGCCGGACAAAAAGTACCCGTTGCCCTGGTTGGCGCTCTGCTGCCCGGCGGTCTGGAGATCAAAAAAGCCAAGCTGCGCGGCGTCGCTTCTCAAGGCATGATCTGCTCCGCCAAAGAGCTGGGCATGAACGACAAGCTGCTGCCGAAGGAGCAGCAGGAAGGCATACTCGTCCTGGAGGAGAACGCGGAGATCGGAACGCCGATCACCTCCGTGCTCGGCCTGGACGACAAAGTACTCGACTTTGACCTGACGCCGAACCGTTCCGACTGCCTCAGTATGCGCGGAGCGGCTTACGAAGTGGCGGCTATTCTGGGCCGCGACGTCAAGCTGCCTGATCCCGAAAGGGAACTGGTTGAGGTAGCTGATGCGGCAAGCAGCCATATCTCGGTCAAAATCAGCTCGCCTGAGCACTGCAGCCATTACACCGCGCGTTATATTACGGGCGTGAAGATCGCTCCGTCGCCGCAGTGGATGCAGAATCGCCTCATGGCTGCTGGCGTCCGTCCGATCAACAACATCGTGGACATCACCAACTATGTCATGCTTGAATACGGTCAGCCGCTGCATGCATTCGATGCGGACCGCTTGACAGGCGGGGCCGTAGATGTTCGCCTGGCTCGTGAAGGTGAGACACTCGTGACGCTGGACGGCCAGGAACGCAAGCTGGAGCCTCACATGCTGCTCATTACCGACGGCGTGAAGCCGGTTGGATTAGCCGGCGTCATGGGCGGATTGGATTCCGAGGTTACGGACAGCACCGTGAACATTTTGCTCGAATCCGCCAAGTTCGACGGAGGCACCATCCGCAAGACGTCCCGTCAGCTCGGACTGCGCTCCGAAGCGAGCCAGCGCTTCGAGAAGGAAGTCGATCCGGGTGCGGTCATTCCGGCGCTGAACCGGGCTGCGTCGCTGATCGCCCGTTATTGCGCAGGAACGGTTCATAAGGGCATCGTCGAAGCCGGTGCCGCGCAGGCGGAAGAAAAGGTGATTGTTCTGTCCTTCGACAAGCTGAACCGGTTCCTTGGAACGGAGCTGTCGATGCTGGAAGTGAAGACGATTTTTGGCCGTCTCCATTTCCACGCTGCGGATACCGCCCAGGGCATTTTGGAAGTGCAGGTGCCGACGCGCCGCGGAGACATTACGAAAGACGTCGACCTGATTGAAGAAATCGCCCGCTTGTACGGATACGACAATATCCCGACGACGGCGATCGAAGGGCCTACAACGCCGGGGGGCTATACGAAGCCTCAGGCGATCCGCCGCGAAATCCGCAGACTGTTCACCCATGGCGGATGGCAGGAAGTGATCAGCTACTCCTTCACCCATCCGGAGCTGGCCGCGCTGTTCCCGGCCTTGACGGAAGGAAGCGTGCCGGTGAAGCTGTCGATGCCGATGAGCGAGGAGCGCAGCGTGCTGCGTACGAGCATTCTGCCGCAGCTGCTCGATATCGCGGTGCACAACGCGAACCGGAAGCAGTACGATCTGGCGCTGTTCGAAGTGGGCAACGTGTTCTTCTCGCAGGAGGAGACGCTGACGGTTCAGCCGAAAGAGCTGAACGTGCTGTCCTTGCTGCTGTGCGGCAGCCGCGGGCAGAAACAGTGGAACCATGCGCCGGAGAAAGTCGATTTCTTCGATCTGAAGGGTGCCCTGGAGACGCTGTTCGGAGATTTGGGTCTGGAGGGAGCGATCCGGTACGTGGCGAACCAGCCGGCCGGATATCATCCCGGACGTTCGGCTTCCGTCTACCTGATCAATGGCGGCGGAGAGCAGGTGCTGATCGGCACGCTCGGTCAGGTGCATCCCGAATTGCAGCAGGAGCGCGGACTCGGCGATGTGTACGTTGCCGAAATTCTGCTGCAGCCGCTGTACGATCACGCCGATTTCGATATCCGATATCAGGAGCTTCCGCGCTTCCCGGCTTCGGAGCGGGATATTGCAGTCGTGGTGGACAGCGCCGTGGAAGCGGGCTCCCTGCTTGAGACGATCCGCGAAGCCGCGGGCGAGCTCCTGCAGAACGTACAGGTATTCGATGTGTTTACCGGAAGCAAGCTCGGCGAAGGCAAGAAGAGCGTCGCGATTTCGCTCGTCTACCGCCACAATGAGCGCACGCTGACGGATGAGGAAGTCACCGCGGCGCATGCCGGAGTCGTCAGCGCCCTTGAGCAAAAGTTTCAAGCGGAATTAAGAAAATAGCAGGAATTGAATCCAATCACATCGAATCCTTAGACACAGAGATTCGATGTGATTTTTTTATTGGAGAGAACAAGACATCTTAGAGTCAACACACATATGAAGGAGGGCACAACTGTGACTACACCTGATCGTACACGCGTCTCCGTGGAGATCTACGGGACTTCTTATAAACTGGTCGGCAGCAGTGCCGATTATATGCGAAAGATTGCCAGTTATGTCGATGAACGGATGAATGCCATTTCCAAAAGCAATTCCCGGCTGGACACCCCTAGGATTGCCGTTCTGGCCGCTGTTCATATGGCGGAGGAAGCCGTGCAGATGCAGGATCTCCGCAACGAAGTGAAGATGCTGACCGGCGAGCGCAGCGAACTGCGCTCGGAGCTCACCAGGCTGCAGTCCGAGCGGGACGAGCAGCTGGCGGAGGTCAACAAGCAGAAGGAAGAAGCGCAGCAGATCAAGAAGGAGAAGGAAGAGCTGCAAAAGCGGCTGGAGCAGGAGAAGGCTGCGCTTGCAAAAGAGCTGGAGCAGTCCAAGTCCGAGCTTACGGCGCGTCTGGAGCAGACCCGGAATTCTTTGACGAAGGAGCTGGATCAGCTCCGCGCTTCGCTGAAGCGGGAGACGGAACAGAAGGAATCCTTGCTCCGCAAGGAGAAGCAGGCCGCGGAGCAAATGCAGAAGGACAAGCAGGCTGTGGAGGAACGGCATAAAGCGGCCGTGCTGGAGCTTGAGCGGAAGCATGCGGCAGCGCTGCAATCCGCCGAGCAGAAGCGGGTCGGAGCGTTGAAAGAGGCGGAGGAGAACAACCGCGCGAAGATCACCGAGCTGGAGCAAAAGCATCAGGGAGCCGTCAAGGAGCTCGAAGAGAAGCATGCAGCCTCTATTCAGGAGCTGCAGGAGCAGCTGACCGAGCTTCGCGGCAGCAGCGGTGAGCTTCAGGAGAAGCTGCAGAACATGGAGCAGGAGCTGAAGAACGCCAAGGAGGCCTATTCCAGACTGAGGCAGCAGCATCAAGTCGTGCTGGTGCGCGAGGAGGAGGCCAAGGCGCAAGTGCAGGCTTTGACCGAGCAGGAGGAAGCGCTGAACGGACAGATCAGCAAGCTGAAGGACGAGGCGGCCGCTTCGGAAGAGGAACACCGCCGCATGCAGAAGCTGCTTGAGGATTACAGCGAGGCTTCCAAGAAAATGACTGGCGAAATCGCCCAGCTTACGGCCGAAGCCGAAACCCTTCAAGGCACGATCGAGAAGCAGAAGGAAGAGATCGGCGAATTGGAGCTGCAGGTGCTGGAAGCCGGCGAGCAGAACGAGACGCTGGAAACGGGCATGGCTTCGCTGCATGACGAGCTGAGCGTGCTGAAAGAGCAGGCGGACGGCGAGAGTAAGCTCCGCCAGGAAGCTGAGCAGCAGCGTGAAGAGCTCCATCAGGAACTGGCCGCGAAAGAAGAACGGCTGCAGCAGCTTGCGCAGGAGCTGGCAGATAAGCAGCAGCAGCTCGTAGCCCAGGTGCAGAAACTGCAGGCGCAAGAGCGTTCTTCCTCGGAACAGGGAGAGGAACTTCAGCGTTTGGAGGAGCGGCTGGAAGCCCAGCAGGAGGTGCTGGCCGCGAAGGAGCAAGAGCTGGAATCGCTGAAGCAGGCGCTGCAAGGACGGGAGCAGGATCTGCAGGATTACGGCCGGCAGATCGAGGCCAAAGAGGAGCAGATTGCAGGCCTAGAGCGGCAGTCGAGCCAATATGCTCAGCAGCTCAAGGACCTTCGGCTTCAATTGGAGGAACAGCAGGAATTGTATCTCGAGCTCGAAATCCAATCGGAGGAGCAGCAGGAGAACGTACAAAACCTGCAGCAGGAGCTGGAGAGAAGACGGGAAGTACACGCAGAGCTGGAGCTTCTGGCGGAAGAGGAACGGAAACGTTATGCCGGCCTGAAAGAGCAGTGGGAAGAGCAGCAGGCAAGGTATACCGAGCTGCAGAGCCGTTCAGGCGAATACGAGCAGCAGTGCGGCGAGCTGCGGAAGCAAGTAGCTGAGCATGAAGAGCAATACGAGCTCGCCCAGCTTCTGCTAGAAGAGCAGCAGGAGCAGAATGCGGCGCTGCAGCAGGAACTGGAAGAGCAGCGTGAGCAGCAGCAAACGGCCGCTCGGGCGCTGAAGGAACGCGAGGAGCAGTACGCATTGCTGCAGCAGGAGCTGGAAGAGCAGCGAGAGCAGCAGCAGACGGCCGCTCGGGCGCTGAAGAAGCGCGAAGAGCAGTACGCATTGCTGCAGCAGGAGCTGGAAGAGCAGCGTGAGCAGCAGCAAACGGCCGCTAGGGCGCTGAAGGAGCGCGAAGATCAGTATGCAGCGCTGCAGCACGAGCTGGAAGAGCAGCGTGAGCAGCAGCAAACGGCCGCTCGGGTGCTGAAGGAACGCGAAGAGGAGTACGCATTGCTGCAGCAGGAGCTGGAAGAGCAGCGTGAGCAGCAGCAAACGGCCGCTCGGGTGCTGAAGGAACGCGAAGAGGAGTACGCATTGCTGCAGCAGGAGCTGGAAGAGCAGCGTGAGCAGCAGCAGACAGCTGCCCAGGCGCTGAAGGAGCGCGAAGAGCAGTATCGAGCGGTACAGCGACAGCTGGAGGAGCAGCGGCAGGAGCACCAAACGACCCGCCAGGCGCTGGAAGACCTCGAGAATCAGTACCTGGAGGTTCAGGAGCAGCTCGAGGAACAGCAGGCGGAGCATCGGACGGCCCGCCGGGCGCTGGAAGATCTCGAAGAGCAATATTTAACCTTGCAGCAGCAGAGCGAAGGTCATCAAGAGCAGTATCGTGCGCTGCAGCTCCGGCTGGAAGAACGGCAGGAGCAGTATCACGAGCTTAGGATGGAATATGATGACCACCAGGAGCTGTATCAGGAACTGCAGCAGGCGCATGACGCCAGAGCAGAGCAGCTGGCGGATTTGGAGCAGCAGCTGGAGGACAGCCGGGAAATGATCGGGCGCCTGCGGCTGCAGTCCGAGGAATATGCCCGCGACAACGGCACATTGCGCCAGCAGCAAGAGCAAGCTGAAGCACGGTTTGAAGAGCTGGAGCTTCAAGCCAAAGACGTTCAGGCTCAGTACGAAGAACTGCAGCGGGTGAACCGGGCAGTTCAGGAGCAAAATGAACAGCTGCGGAGCCAAACCGAAGCCCAGCGAGAACAGTACAACAGCTTGAACCAGCAGTATCAGGGCTTGCAGCGGCAGTATGAAGAGCTGCAGCGGCAGGTGAAGGAAGCGCAGAGCCGCCAGGAGGATACCGAAATCGAATACCTGCTTCTGCTGGAGGAGAAAGAGGCCGCGGTGAAGAAGCTGGAGGAAGCATCGCTGCAGCTGGATGAAGCAGCCGACCGGGAGACCGAGCTGCGCGGATTGCTGCGCAGTGCCGAGCAATCCATGCAGTCTTATCAGGATAAGCTGAAGGATATGATGGACCAGCAGGAAGCGTGGGGCAGCCGGGAGCTGGAGCTGCAAGAGGAGCTTGAGGCTTGGCAGCAGCAGATCGCTGCCGGCGAGCAGCAGCTTACCCGGATCCAGAGCGAGAAGGAGTCGGTCGCGGATGAACTTCGCCAGGTGGGCGAAAGCTTTGAGCTGGTGACGCATCAATACCGCCTGCTGCAGGCAGAGCATGAAATTCAGCTGGAGAAGACCGGCAAGCTGGAGGAAGAGTACCGCTTGCTCAAGGACGAGTATTCCAAGCTGCAGACCGAATATAACGAGTGGATCGAGCTGATCGAACAGGATCAGAGCTGACTTCTGTAGACCACCCACATTTCACACTTAAATGAAAATCCCCTCGGAGTAAGCGGCAGGACGGATCATTCATCATCCTGAAGCATACTTCGAGGGGATTTTGACTTTTGGGTTCAAGCCTGCCTAACTTTTATTCCACAATGACTTTGGCAATCATGCCGGAATGTCCCGCTCCGCAGAACACTGAGCAGGCCATTTCGAACGTGCCGGCTTTTTCCGGCGTGACGACCGCGGACTTGTTTTTACCGTCAAGCTGAAGCTCGAGACCCGGAATGAGGACGCCGTGGTTTCCCTCATCGTTTTCAAGCGTAATTTTGACAGGTACGCCCTTTTTGAGATGATATTCTTTTTGATCGAATGCATAGTTTGTCGCCTTGATCACTAATTCCTCGCTCGGGGCTACACCGGTTTCGGTGACTCCGCTGCCCGATGCGGAATCGCCGCTCTTGGATTGTCCGCAAGCAGCCAGCACCAGAAGCAGCACGCAGGAAAGGACGACAGCCAGGGTCTTCTTCACTTGTGATCCTCCTTTATGTATACCTTCATCATTTTAATGGTTCCATGCCTTATCATACCTTAAGTTGGATATGTCTGGGCGAGGCTCATTTGAAAAATTGGTGAACGCAGAACCCGTTGATTTTGCCGCGCCCAGGAAAAGGATCAGCTGGAAAAAAGATAGTGCTTATCTTGGATTTAAGATATAATGAGCATTGACGATGTACGAAGCCCGCAAATATTCTTGTTTAGAAGATTAGGGGAATGACATTCCAATGAATCGCACGGGGTTGATTTTGGAAGATTTATGGCATCGCAAAATATTGAACGCCTATTGGATCGTGACGCTGATGTTTTTCGCGGCTGAGGCGGTTCTGCTGCTGCTGGGCTGCATTCCTTCCGTGACCGCCGGGGACGGGCCGGAGGACTGGCTGCGTCTGGGCATCCCGGACGGCTGCATCCTGCTGCTCATGCTGGCGGCACAAACCTGGCTGCGATTCGAACCTAAATACCGAAAACAGGTTGTGGTCGGTTGCGGATTTTTGCTCTCCTACCTGTTCTATTTCATCATTCAGCCGATCGTGGACGGGGCACAGATGGCGCTCCTTCTGCCCGTTCTGATTTCCGTCGTTTATTTTGACCGCAAACTTCTATATGGCTTTGGCTCGTTAACGATCCTCCTGTACTGTCTCATCTATCTCACCGAACGCTCCCTTTATCAGAAACCCATTCAGGAATTCATCCAAATCCAAAGCGTGTTTATTGTCAGCATCATGATTGGTCATACGATTTTGGTCCGAGTCAAGGAATTTATGCGCCATCTGGAATCGGTCATGAAGTCGGAGCAGCAGCTCCTGGTGGAAAGAACGATATCGGACAAGCTGCTCAAAATCGATGCACTGACCGGGCTATACAATCACAAGGCGTTTCACGAATACCTGGAGGCTCTGCTGGAGCAATGCGAGAAGTATCAGCTTCCGCTGCAGCTGGCAATTATCGATATCGATAATTTTAAAAAGGTCAACGATAATTACGGGCATCGGGTGGGCGATGTCGTGCTGAAAGAGGTTGCTTCGAAGGTGATGTCGACGATGACGCCGAATGATTTTGCCGCCCGCTATGGCGGAGAGGAATTTGCCATCATTATGGCGGATAAGACATTGGAAGAAGCAGAACGCATGGCTGAGCAGCTGCGCGAACGGATCGCCCGAACCGAGCTGCCGCATACGGTGAAGCCGGTTACGGTGAGCATCGGACTTTGCAATTTTCAGCAGGGGGACGACAAGGAATCATTATTTCGAAAAGCGGACATGGCGCTGTACCAGGCCAAACGGACGGGAAAAAATAAAGTGGTGACCGCAGGTGAAGACGCAGCCGATTATGCCGGATAAAAAAGGAAAGACCCCTGTCCTTAGGCAGGGGTTTTCATTCTTGAAACGGTTTACCGCTTGTCCCTTCCGGCATTAAATGCGGATACCGGGATAAACAGGTCGATAATACCGATGACGAGGGCGGCGAGAATGGCGCCAAGGATGGTAACTTCAACGCCGCTGACAATAAATTGGGCGATGTATATGACGAGGGCACTGACGATGAAACCGACGATCCCGCGTCCAAAGGGAGTAACCCTTTTGCCGAAGATTCCTTCAATAATCCACCCCAGCAGTGCGATAACCAAAGCGAGCAGCAGAGCGCTCCAGAACCCTCCGACGGAAAACTGGGGAACGATCCAGCCTACGATCAGCAGGACGATGGCAGACACGATAAAGCGAACGACATGACCCAGAAAATGCATGCAACTGGCCTCCTTTACACATGAGATACTGTGTTATGCAAACCTTATTGTATTCAATTTTCGCCATGTTATGTATGGAATGATTTAGCGCTGCAAATGGCGAAGCGGCAAACATTTCGTATATAATAAAGGCATTGCACGAGAGGAGTAGTGAATACTGTTGGACGACAAGATTTTGCATACGCTCGAATACCGCAAGATTTTAGATAAATGCGCTGCCTATACCCAAACCTCAATGGGGAGGGAAGCGGCCGAGTCCTTGAAGCCCGATACCGATCTGGAATCGGTAAAGCGTTTGCTTCAGGCAACCGACGAAGCGTATACCGTGGACCGTCTGAAGGGAAATCCGTCCTTCGGCGGCATCACAGACATCGCCGCTCCGCTGAAGCGCGCCAGAATCGGCGGCACCTTAAGCCCGCACGAGCTGCTGGCCATCGGCAACACCGTGAACGGTTCGAGACGGATCAAGCGGTTCATTGCGAATGTTCACGAGGACGAGCCGATTCCCCTGCTGGAGGGGATCAGTGAAAATTTATCCGAGCAGAAGCCGCTGGAAGATGCTATTAAAGCATGCATCGACGAAAGCGCCGAAGTGCTTGATTCCGCCAGTCCGGGGCTTGCCCAGGTTCGGCGGGAGCTGCGATCCGGCGAGGTGCGGATCCGGGAGAAGCTCGATTCGATGATCCGTTCCTCCAGCGTGGCTAAAATGCTGCAGGACCAGCTCATTACGATCCGGGGGGACCGGTTTGTCATTCCGGTTAAAGCGGAATACCGTTCGTATTTCGGCGGGATCGTGCATGATCAGTCCGGTTCGGGGGCGACGCTCTTTATTGAGCCGGAGTCGATCGTGGCGATGAACAACAAGCTGCGCGAAACCCGGATGAAGGAAGAACGCGAAATTGAAATTATTTTGCAAAAGCTGACGGCGCTCGTCGGTGAACAAGCGGATCTTCTTCTGCTCGATATCGATCTGCTGGGACAGCTCGACTTTATTTTTGCCAAGGGGCGTCTGGCGCATGTCATGAAGGCCAGCCAGCCGAGAATGAACGACCGTGGATACTTGAAGCTGAAGAAAGGACGGCATCCGCTGATCGACATGGAGAAGGTTGTGCCGATCGACGTTGAATTGGGCAACTCGTACACTTCCATTATCGTGACCGGGCCGAATACCGGCGGTAAGACCGTCACGCTGAAAACGATCGGATTGCTGAGCCTGATGGCGATGTCCGGCCTGTTCGTTCCCGCGGAGGAAGGAAGCCAGCTCTGCGTGTTCGACGCCATTTACGCCGATATCGGGGACGAGCAGAGCATCGAACAGAGCTTGAGTACGTTCTCCAGCCATATGACCAATATTATCCGTATTTTGAACCATATGACGCCGAAGAGCCTGGTGCTGCTTGACGAAGTGGGGGCCGGGACCGATCCGGCCGAAGGCTCGGCGCTCGCTATTTCCATTCTGGAGCATATCCACAGCCTGGGCTGCCGGATGGTGGCTACTACCCACTACAGCGAACTCAAGGCTTATGCCTATGAACGCAAAGGCGTCATCAACGCCAGCATGGAATTTGACGTCAACACGCTGAGTCCGACTTACCGGCTCCTCGTCGGCGTTCCGGGACGAAGCAACGCATTTGCGATTGCGGAGCGGCTCGGACTTCCGCAGGTGATCCTGGATTATGCCCGCGGGGAAGTGAAAGAAGAAGATCAGCGCGTCGAGCATATGATCGCCTCCCTGGAGGAAAACCGGCTGGGCGCCGAAAGCGAGCGCGAGAAGGCCGAGAAACTGCGCCAGGAAATGGAGCAGCTCCGGAGCCGGCACCAGCAGGAGCTCGAGAAGCTCGAGGAGCAGCGCGACCGGCTGATCGAGAAGGCCCGGGGCGAGGCCAAGGAAGTCATTGCCAAAGCCCGCCGCGAAGCGGAGCAGATCATCGCCGATCTGCGGCAGCTGGCCAAAGAGGAAGGGGCTTCGGTCAAGGAGCATAAGCTGATCGCCGCCCGCCGGCAGCTGGATGAGGCTGAGCCGCAGCAGCGCAAGAAGGGAGCGGCCAAACCGAAGGCCAAGGCGCCGCGCCAGATCGAGCCCGGCGATGAAGTCATGGTCTACAGCCTGAACCAGAAGGGCCATGTCGTGGAGCTGTCCGGCGCGAAGGAGGCCGTGGTGCAGCTCGGCATCATGAAGATGAAGGTCAGCCTGGATGACCTCGAGCTGGTGAATGCGAACAAACCGGCCGAGAAGCAGGTGCAGCGGCATGCGACTACAGTCAAGCGCACGCGGGATGACAACATCCGCAGCGAGCTGGATCTTCGGGGCGCGAATCTGGAAGAGGCGCTGATCGAAGTCGACCGTTTTATCGATGAAGCGTTTTTGGGCAACCTCGGCCAAGTATACCTGATTCACGGGAAAGGCACGGGAATTTTGAGACAGGGAATCTCGGAATATCTCCGCAAGCACAAGCATATTAAAAGTTACCGTCTGGGAAATTACGGTGAAGGCGGAACCGGCGTGACGGTGGTTGAGCTTAAATAATATGGGTGTGAGCCTGAATTTCGGCGGGAACAGGGGGATGTTGGGAGTGAAGAACGGGGCTGATCTGCTGTTGGCCTATCCGATCGGTACGCTGATTGGTTATTTTTCGGTAGCGATTCTGGGCTTGATCGTCTTTCTGTACTGTTTTGAAATCGTGGCGAGGTACAAGTGCTGGGATGAAATCGGACGAGGCAATATTGCCGCCGCTTTGGCTACCGGAGGCAAAATATTCGGCCTTTGCAATGTGCTGAGGTACAGCATCGAGTCCAAAACGTCGATCTATGACATGATGAAGTGGGCCTTCTACGGCTTTCTGCTGCTGTTTATCGCCTACCTGCTGTACGAATTTTTAACCCCGGTGTTTTCCGTGGACGAAGAAATTAAACGGGATAACCGGGCGGTCGGCCTGATCTCTATGCTGATCCCGGTGTCCCTTTCATATGTGATTGGAGCCTGTTTAATGTAGGAGGAACACATGAAAAATTTGGCGAGGATTTTGTTCGTCGCTGCGGTCGCCTTCTTTGTTGTGGGCGTCGTATATTTGATGAAACATTAAGGAGATGGATCATATGGAAACCACGGTTTGCCCTTGGTGCCAGACGGAAATCGTATGGGACGAGGAACTGGGCCCCGAGGATGAATGCCCTTACTGCCACAATGAGCTGAAAGGTTACCGGACGCTGAGCATCCAACTGGGTGCGGATGAAGAGGAAGCGGACGTAGACGAAGAGCATGAGGGAATCGAAGGTACGGATTGGGAGCTTCCTGAGGATGACGATAAAGCCGTTCCTTTTTGGAATCAGGAAGACATGCAGCAGCTGCCTCCGTCGATCCGGACGCTCGATAAGTATGAAGACAGCCATGACCTCATGAACTACGAGGAGACAGTGGAGCAAATTCTGGATGAGCAGGAGGAAGTGCCGGAATGCCCGAAATGCCGGGATTATATGGTGCTTGCCGGCACGCATCAGGTGGGAGACCCATTTCAGCCAGCGGCCTTCGGCGTGCTCCAAGGTCCGGTATTGACTCCGCCTTTTCAAGTTCAAATGTATATTTGCACGGGATGCTTCCATGTCGAATACAATCTGGCCGAAGAAGACCGGCTGCGGATGGTCAACCACTTGAGCCAAGAGAAGAAGAATTCGTAAAAAAAGCAAACCAATCGATGATTTGCCCCCTTTTAGGGAACTACTAATGAGGTAGACCCGGATATGAAGGGGGTAATTATGAAATCAAAGTCATCTGCGCGGCTGAACCGGCAAACGATACTGCTGCTTGCCGTTAACGGGCTGATCGTTTTATCCGGCGCCTTGTCGGGCACGTTTCTCAACGTATATCTATGGAAAAGCAAACAGGATTACGCGATGATCGGATGGTTTACCGTCGCCCAGCAGCTGGCCGTCGGGCTCACCTTTTGGCTGGCAGGCAAATGGGTGAAGGAGTATAACAAAATGAACGCCCTCAGGCTGGGGATCGGGCTGACGGGCCTTTTTTATTTGCTGGTTCTGTGGGTTGGGGAAAAGGCAATTTATTATATATGGCCGCTCGGGATACTGCTCGGGATTGCGATCGGGCTGTTCTGGATTGCTTTTAACGTGGTGTATTTCGAAGTCACCGATCCTGAGAACCGGGACCTGTTTAACGGGTGGGTCGGCCTGCTCGGCTCCATTACGGGCATTGTCGGGCCCTGGTTTTCCGGCCTGCTGATTTCCATGCTGAAGGGCGACCGGGGGTATCGGATCATTTTTACGACGTCCCTGATCATTTATGCGCTCGGCGTGGTGCTGAGCTTCTTTTTGAAAAAGAGGAAAAAGGGCGGAACCTATGCCTGGCTCGAGCCTGTGAAGCAGCTGAAGGACAAAGGCAGCCCCTGGCGGCTTATGGCCCCCGGTCTGGCGGCGCAGGGGATTCGGGAAGGAGTGTTCGCCTTTCTGATCAATCTCCTTGTGTTTGTTGCCACGAAACAGGAGTCGAAGCTGGGGCAGTTCTCGCTCATTACGTCCGCAGTCTCCCTGGCAACGTACTGGCTGGCGGGCAAATGGTTCAAACCGGCCTACCGGAGCGCGGGCATGCTGGTGGGCGCGCTACTGCTGTGGGTGGTCATGGTGCCGCTGATCTGGAAGGTCAATTATTTCACCCTGCTGCTGCTCGGCATAGGTACGGCTATCTTTATGCCGCTGTACATCCTGCCGATGGTCTCATCCGGCTTCGACTTGATGGGGACCAGCGACGAAAACGTGGAAAAGCGGGTCGAGCTGGTCGTTCTGCGTGAGCTCAGTCTGATGGTCGGCCGCCTTCTCGGTACGATAATATTCATCATCGTGCTGTCCTTCAGCAAAGACCAGAGCACCATAACCGTGCTGATGCTCGTGCTCGGCGCATCACCGATCCTCAGCTGGATCTGCGTGAGACGGCTGCTTAAGCCGGGGAAATCGGCACGCACTTGAACAATCGCGTTACACAGCAAATCCCCTGATTCCTTCATTCGGAGTCAGGGGATTTTTCTGTTGGGAAGAGATCCAACTTCCGGAAGACCAGACTGGCTGCGTGGATAACCCGCCAATCAGGAGCCGGGAACCTGAGCATTGGGGGACGGTTTGGAGGTCCGCTCCAATGAGAAAATTTCCAGCTCGGGGCGCGTTTTCCCGCAAAGAACATCGCTTAGCAGATCCGCCGCAATCATGCAGTAGACGGTTCCGTTGCCGCCATAGGCTTCAATAAAATAACTGTGAGGATACCGGGAATGCGGACCGATCATGGGCAGTCCGTCGTGGGTGTGCCCGAACAGTGAAGCCCATGCATAGTCGGCCTGGATGCCGGCGTAACGGGGGAAAAGGGCTTTGATCTCGTTCAGCAGCATTTCGCTTTTATGCCGGATTCGTCCTTCCCTCTCCTCCGGATCGACCGGATGCTCGTCCAGGCCCCCTGCTACGATGCGGTTGTCCGGGGTGGTCCGCATATAAAGGTACGGCCGTGCCGTCTCCCAGATGAGGCAGCGCTCGTGCCAACCGGCAAAATCGGGTACGGGGCTCGTGACGATCGCATAGGTGGTCTGGAGCAGCGCGTTTCGGTCCGGTTTCTCCTCCTGCGTTTCATAGCCGCCCGCATGGACGACTTTCCGGGCAAAGATCCGACGGTTCCGCGTATAACAAACAACGCCGTCTTCTCCATACTCCAAATGAATCACCGGGCTGTTTTCGTACACCCGTATCCCATGATCCACTGCATACTGGACGAGGGCGTGCACGAACCGGAAAGGGTTGACTTCGGCATCGCCGGTCGTATACAACGCCGCGGGCTTGGAGAAGGGGAACCGCGTAGCGATATCGGCCTGATTCCAATAAGACGTTGCAAAGCCGTGCCTGCGAAGGGTTTCATATTCTTCTTTGAGGTAAGGCACATCCTCTTCGCTGCTTGCGTAATACAGGCTGCTGCGGGAAATAAACTCGGGTTCCAGTTTGAGGCCGCTGGCTGCTTCCTTGAGCTTGCTCATCGCGTCCCTGCACATTTGATAAAAGGTGATGCCGGCCTGCTCGCCAAACGTATGGATGATGGAGGTCAACGATTTATCGTTGAAGCTTTGAAGCAGTCCGGTATTGGCTGAAGAGCTTCCTTCAGCGATCCGTCCTTTTTCCAGCAGAACGACCTGAAGATTGGTCCCGGACAGCTTGTGGGCGAGAAGGGCTCCACCCATCCCGCCGCCAATGATCAGCACGTCGCAGGAGAGATCTTCATCAAGTTCCGGATAAGCGGGTGTCGGCTTCAACGTAGACGGCCATGCCAAATTCCCTTTATTCAGAATCATATAAGTGTTTCGCCCCTTATCGGTAGTATTCAAAGTATTTGCTCCACATGCACAATTTATAGCCCGTTCCGGCAGATCAGGCTGGTGGAAGAGGCCATGCCTGACAATACATAGAAAAGCTTTCCCGGGACATAATACGGATGAAGTTAGAGATATCCAGAGGAGGAATACCGATGCAGTCCAATCAAATGCAGGCGATTACCGGCAAGGAGCTGGAATATATCGTCGATTCGATTTCCAATGAGGATCTGCTGATTAAGCAGTGTGCGGCAACGGCCGCTGCTACGCAGAACCCGACGATTCAGCAGGCGTGCCAGCAATACATCCGGTCGATGGACCACCATATCGATTTGCTCGTACAGGCCATTCAGCAGCACCAGCCGCTGGCGCCGACGAGTCCCCAACAATGATAGCTTAGGAGGCATTTGCGCAATGTATTATCAAACTTCCAATAACTCGCAGTTCATGCAGGACGAGGACCTCTTGTACACCATCCTGGCCGATCTGAAAAGAACGGTCCGCGAATACACTACGGCAACGACGGAATCCTCCTGTCCGACCGTGCGGCAGATGTTTACGCAGCTGACGAACGATACGCTCCGCATGCAGGGAGATTTGTACAATCTGATGAAGCAGCTGAATATGTACTCCACGTCATCCAAGGCGCTTCGCCAAGATGTGGACAAGTCGATTCAGGATGCGCGAAATTTGCAGCAAAAGAACCGTCAGTTCGTGCAGCAAAAAACAAGCAGCATGGGCCAATATGCCCAGGCATCCAATCCGTACCAGCAGCAGCAAAGCTCCCAAAACCCGTATTACATGTAATTTGCCAGAGGTGCAGGCGCCGTTTAGTTCTCATGTGCGGCGTCACCAAGCGGATAACAATAAGTACCCAAAATCCTGCTTCTATGAAGCATGGACCCATTTTGCCGTCTCCATTTCGGCCCACGCCGGGGAGACGGTTTTGCTTTGCATGCATGATAATTTCATGTAATATTAGTATTAATCTCGAACCCGGGCCCTTTGTCGTAATAGTGAAGAAAGCCCGTGGAACAAGCGCTGGAGGATGCTGTATGAAACAACTGACGGATTTGAAACTGAAGGTCCTCGACCTGTTGAACGAAGACGCGAGACGGTCCCCGGCCCTGCTGGCAACGCTCATCGGCGTTGAAGAGGAAGCGGTCAAGGAAGCGATCGCGGAGCTGGAACAAGACCATGTCATCGTAAAATATGCGGCGGTCGTGAACTGGAGTAAGATTGAAGACGAGACGGTAACCGCCTTGATCGAAGTGCAGATTACGCCCGAGCGCGGGCGGGGCTTTGAAGGGATCGCGGAGCGGATCTATTTGTATCCGCAGGTCAAATCCGTGTATCTCATGTCGGGAGCCTACGACCTTCTTGTGGAAGTGGAAGGGCGCAACCTGCGGGAAGTGGCCAACTTCGTTTCCGAGAAGCTGTCGCCAATTGATTCGGTATTGTCGACGAAGACAAATTTCATTTTGAAGAAATATAAGCAGGACGGAATTATTTTTGAAGACCGTGAAGAAGATAACCGTCTCATGATCTCACCGTAAAGGAAGATGTGTCATGATCGTGAATGAAGAAACGAAGAAACAGCAGAATTCGAAATCGATGCAATCGTATTTGGCTCCTTTGGTCCGCGATATTCCGCCATCCGGAATCCGCCGATTTTTTGACCTGGCCGAAGGAAGCAAGGACATTATTACACTGGGCGTAGGGGAACCGGACTTCACGACTCCATGGCATGTGAGAGAAGCCTGCGTATATTCCCTTGAGCGGGGGCGCACGGCCTACACCTCCAACGCCGGGATGATCGAGCTCCGGGAAGCTATCGCCCAGTATTTGTATGACAGCTTTCAGGTCTCCTACCAGCCGTCCAATCAGATTCTAGTGACCGTTGGCGGCAGCGAGGCGATTGATCTGGCGCTGCGGGCGCTGATCGTGCCTGGGGACGAAATTCTCATCCCCGAGCCCTGCTACGTATCCTATTCCCCGATCACCTCGATCGGCGGCGGGGTTCCGGTTGGCATCGAGACGTTCGCAGAGAACGACTTCAAGCTGACGGCTGAGGCGCTTGAGGCCAAAATCACGCCGAAGTCCAAGGTACTGATTTTGTGCTACCCGAGCAATCCGACCGGCGCCATCATGACGTATGAAGACTGGCTGCCGATCGCCAAAGTGGTGGAGAAGCATGATTTGATCGTCATTTCTGACGAGATCTATGCCGAACTGACGTATACGCAAAAGCATGTCAGCTTTGCCTCGATTCCGGGCATGATGGACCGGACGGTTCTGGTCAGCGGCTTTTCCAAAGCATTCGCCATGACCGGCTGGCGTATGGGTTATGCCTGCGCCCATCCCGATCTGATCGCCGCCATGCTGAAGATTCACCAATACACAGTGATGTGTGCACCGGTGATGGGTCAGGTGGCCGCGCTGGAGGCGCTGACCAACGGGCTGGAAGAGAAGGACCGGATGATCGAGTCTTACAACCAGCGGCGACGTTTGATCGTGCAGGGCTTCGTCGATATCGGACTGCCGTGTCATGAGCCGCAAGGGGCCTTTTATGCCTTCCCTAGCATCGCTGAGACCGGGCTGTCCTCGGATGAGTTCGCCCAGCGCCTGCTGATGGAAGCAAAGGTCGCTGCGGTGCCTGGAACGGCTTTCGGACAAGGAGGAGAAGGCTTTCTCCGCTGCTCGTACGCCACCTCCGTCGCCCAGCTGACTGAGGCTCTGGAGCGCATTGGAGAATTTGTCCACAAACTGAAAACCAGCTGAACAAAAATTCCCTGTTTCTAGTAGAATTTAACATAAATTTCACTTTTATTTATTTATTTGTATGTTATAATTCTATTTTGGGAGCAAAAATTGACTTGCCAAGGAGGGATGACCTTGTTTTGCGCTGAATACGATTTGCCTGCATTCCGCGGACATTACGCAGCTGAAGGCAGCAATAATGTAAAATGGTCAACCAAAACGACAGATCAGACGAAAACTTTATCCTTGGAAGACGAAATCATGATGCTCCGCAAAAAAATGGAACAGATCTTTATGCAGGAACAGTCTTTTACATCGGAAATCGTAATCGAAATCAGCAGTTTGCTGGATTTGAAAATAAACGAATATATGAAAAGCTGCCCGAAGAAGAAGTCATAATCGGCAGTAGGAAGACCCCGGAACGGGGTCTTCTTTTTTTCTCTCATCAGGTTGTGATATATTGAACCTATCGGAGAAAAGGGGGAGCAGGAGTTGAAGGTATACGGGAAGCTGGCGCTGCTGGTTGTCTTTGCCGTTTTATTGCTGACGGGCTGCGGCAAGGGAGATAAAAACGAGTTATCGGTCTTTATGATTGACAATCAGTCCGATCCGTCTCAGGTATATGAGAAGGTGCAGGACAAGCTTCAGGAAGTGATGGGGCCCGACCTGAAGGTCAAAGTATCGGCCAGTCCGATTTATAACCCGGAGAAGCTGATGGTTGAATATGCTGCCGGCGGGCATGACATCATTTTTCTGCCGGAAGACGATATGAAAAATTACGCCAAAATGGGCGGTCATACCGTGCTGGATTCGTATTTTGACCCGAAAAAATATCCGGATGGCGTGTTCGCGAGCAACGAGGAAAAAGAAGACGGCACGACGGATACGACCGAGCATCTGTACGGCATCCCCGTTCGTGAAATGAAATTTTTCAAAGACCAGAAATACGTTCCGGAGAAGCTGTACGCCACGATCCCGATTTCGGCCAAGTCGGTCGACAATGCGGTAAAGGCGCTTAAGGCATTGACGGAGTAAAGAAGCCAGCACAGAGGACGCGGCTTCCGCGATTCCTTTGATGTATGATAATACGCGATAAAGGGGAGAAGAAGCCCGTGAGAATCTACACACGCACAGGCGATGAAGGCGAAACGTCGGTCATTGGCGGGCGCGTTTTGAAAGACGACCTGCAGGTCGAGGCCTACGGCACGATCGATGAGCTGAACTGCTTTGTGGGCCAGGCGATCAGCCTGATGGAAGCGGAGTCATTGCAGGACCTGAAAGAAAATATGATCGAGATTCAGCATGAGCTGTTTGACTGCGGCTCCGACCTGGCTTTTGTGAAGCTGAGCGAGAGCAAATACAAAGTCGGCCCCGACAAAGTAACGCGGCTCGAGCAGTGGATGGATGCTTACATGGAGGAAACGCCGGAGCTGGAGCGCTTTATTCTGCCTGGAGGCACCCTGCTGGCATCCACGCTGCACGTATGTCGCACGGTCTGCCGCCGCGCAGAGCGTAGAGTCGTGACGCTGGGGCGGGAGAAAGAAATTAATCCCGACGTGCGCAGGTATTTGAACCGTCTGTCGGACTACTTCTTCGTTGTGGCCCGGACGGCCAACGCCCGCAGCGGCGTGGCGGATATCGAATACGTGCGCAGCAAAAAGGTATTCGGACGGAAAAAATGAGCGAATATTATCCCCCGATTTCATATACCGTCCCGCCTTCGGAAGACGGGTGGCTGCTGAAGACGATTCTGCAGAAGAGACTCCACGTATCCCGCAAGCTGCAGTCCCGCCTGAAGCTGACGGAACAGGGGATTACCGTGAATGGCCAAAGAGTGTACATCAGCGTTCCGGTCAGGGATGGGGATGTGGTGGAAATCCGGATGGAGAAAGAAATTTCGGATGATATTCTGCCAGAGCCCATTCCTTTTCGCATTTTGTACGAGGATGAGCACCTGCTGATCGTGAACAAGGAAGCCGGCATCATCGTGCATCCGACGCACGGACACTATACGGGAACCTTGGCGAACGGCGTGGTTCACTATTGGCGGGACAAGGGCGAGGCGTTCCGCTTTCGAGCCGTGCACCGGCTGGACCAGGAAACTTCGGGCGTCATCGCTATCGCCAAAAATCCGTATGTCCACCAGCATATTTCGGAGCAAATGATCGCAAACGAGGTGGACAAAAGGTACCTGGCCCTCGTTCATGGCGTTCCGTCTCCGGATGAAGGAGAGGTGGACGGACCGATCGACCGCGACCCGGAAGAGCCGCATCGGCGTATCGTCACGCCTGACGGGTATCCGTCGCTGACGCGGTATAAGGTCGTTGAGGCGTACGGCTCGTCTTCTTCGCTCGTCCAGCTGAAGCTGGAAACAGGCAGAACCCACCAGATCCGCGTCCATATGACCAGCATCGGCTGCCCGCTGATCGGCGATAAGCTGTACCGGCATCCGGTCTACCGTATGCTTCCGCCTGAGGAAGAGGCGGCTCCGGAGCCCGTTCTGCCGCAGGGATTAACCCCATCCGAGCGGACCGTGGTGCTGCTGGATCACAGCATTTCGCGGCAGGCGCTCCACGCCTGGGAGCTGTCCTTCCAGCATCCCGTCACCCGGGAGCGGATGACCTTTCAGGCACCGCTGCCGCCCGACATGACCCGCCTTATTGGCGAGGCGAAGCAACATGAACTTGATCAATGAAAAGAGTGAGTAACGATGAGCAAATTGAAAGTATACCATTATCCCAAATGCGGTACGTGCCGCAGTGCGGTTAAATGGCTGGAAGCGCACGGCCACGAGCTGGAACTCCAGCATTTATGGGAGGAGCCGCCGGCTCCGGACGAGCTATCCCGCTTGGTCGAGAAGAGCGGGCTGGATTTGAAGAAGTTTTTTAATACCAGCGGAGAGGCGTACAAGGAGCTGGGTCTGAAGGACAAGCTGCCGGCCATGAGCCGGGAAGAGCAGATCAAGCTGCTGTCCAGTAACGGCCGGTTGATCAAACGTCCGATCGTAACCGACGGCAGCAAGGTGACGGTCGGCTTTAAAGAGGACATGTACAAGGAGAACTGGGCGTAGCTTGGGATTCCGTAAAAAACGGTGGCATGACCGACAGGGGAGGGTTCTAGCATTTCCCTGAGGCTTTGCCACCGTTTTGTTTTGTGTTCGAGGATCTATTCCGAAGGGAGCTCTACCCATTGATAGGGCGTTTCCATCGTCTTAAAGCCCTGTTCGATGATCGTGATGATCGCTACCGTCTCGGCCGGATCGACAGGCGGAACGCCGGTTTCGAAGAAGCGGACGAGCGCCCCAGCGAACAGCCCGAAATAATCGGAGTCCGCTTTCAGCATGTTCGTCTCGCCAGATGTATAGCTGACCGTCAGCGAAAAAGGACATCCCCCGCCGAGATGATGGATCTCGGCCTGGCGGCCCCCGCTGAATCCGATCAGCCACGACGGGGCGTGAGGCGTTCCGGTATACATCATCCGGCGGACGCCGGGGCCCAGCAGCGAGACGATCGGTTCGATCTGGTGGATCGAATAGTTGTCGTACCGCCCCGGCCCGAAGCTGATGATGTTTTCGATGCCGGCGCGCTCGGCCCCGGCGTACTCCGCGGCGAAGCGAAGCGCCGAGCTGGAGAACAGCGGCGTCCCGTGCTGCTCAGCTAGATCGAACAGGCGCCGAGCGGTCTGGCGGTCCGGGGCAAAGGTTTTGTCAATATAGGTAGGCTTGCCGGATTGAAGCGGAAGCTGGGCGAGCGACTCGTGGTACTGCGGATGGTCGGGCGAAAGGACAATGATGTAATCGCTTCGATCCACGACCTCGGCAATCGAAGGGAGCAGCTCGATTCCTTTGTCTTCACTCCACTGTACGTTGGTGCGCCCGGAAGGCGAATCGGCCATTCCATAGGCATAGGCCACCTTCATCGTGCCGCCCGATGCCTGTTCAATCCACTTCGGATAATGCTCGGCATGCCATTCATCGAGGTAATAATCGATAAAACCGATCGTTTTCAAGCAGCAATCCCCCTCAATCGCTTATTACAGCTCGATTTCCCTGCGCTGCTCGGAAGAGTCGTAGATTGCCTGAATCATCTTGGAGGTGACGATGACGGTATCGATATGGGATGGCAGCTTTACGCCGGTCTGGATGCATTCGAGAAAGCCGTTGATTTCGTTCTCGAAATGGTCGCTCGATGAATACTTGGGCTTCGTTTCCAGCAAAGCTCCGTCTTTGGCCCCGTAAATAGTGAAGTCGCCTCCGTATTGTAGGCGGATCCCTGCTTTGTCGCCCAGAAAATCGATGTAGGTTTCGGGTGTGCCGATGTTCTGCGCCCAGGCGCCGTTGATCGTAATGCCCGGCCCTTCGGTGCGGATCATGGCCGTGACAAAGTCATCGACATCATACGTACCGGCGTAATTCGGGGGCCCTGCCCACATGTTCAGGTAGGCGTAATTTGGCAGGTCCCGCCCCAGCTTGGAGTATGCCTGGCCGGATACCGTCAACGGACGCGGATCGCCGGCGCAGTACATGACGATGTCCAGATAATGGACGCCCCAATCGATCAGGACGCCCCCGCCGGCAATTGATTTGGTGGTAAACGCGCCGCCAAGTCCCGGAATGGAGCGGTGAGCTCGGAAGCTTGCATAGATATGGTACAGTTCGCCAAGCTCGCCACTCTCGATCAGGTTTTTGATCATGTTCACGCTTTTGTTGAACCGGTTCACGACCCCGATATTCAGCACTTTGCCCGTTTCGTGCTGCACTTTCTGCATCTCCAGCGCTTCCGCGTAGGTGCGGGCCGCAGGCTTTTCGCACAGGACATGTTTGCCCGCCCGCAAAAAATCGATGGAGATGGCGGCATGAGCATCGTTAGGGGTACATACGGAGACGGCATCGATCTCGGGATCGTCCAGGATGTCACGATAATTTTCCACGGCGGTGCCGCATTCATAATCCTTGACCGCCTGCTCCGCCTTCTTCTTGTCCGTGTCGCAAAAATATTTGATTTCGGCGTCCGGATGTTTCAAATAGTTGGGGATATGCGCCGCTCTGGCAATGGTCCCGCAGCCGATGACAGCGACCTTGATCGTTTTTCCCATATTCATTCCTCCTGCTTGTTAGGTGGGTTTATCCTTTTCAAGATTCGATATTTGGAGAATAACTCCTGCCGGATAATTCAGGATGAAGGGAGATCTTCTTCACAAATTTTATGTTACAGGCTGTCTGGTTTATGACTTGAACGGGCGGGACAAAAAGCAGGAATAAGCCGGGAATGGTGATATCAGGAAGGGCCTCATGCCCTGGCGGATATGCTATACTAGAGGAAGCAGTGCCGAACCTTGGAATCCAGGGGAAACAGGCAGACAAGGGGAGAAACAAGAAGTGACAGCAAATGAACAACGCCAATCCGTGATGCTCGTGGATGGCATGGCCTTATTATTCAGAGCTTATTTCGCGACCGCGTCCAGCGGCTACATTCGCCGCACGAAGGCGGGGGTTCCGACAAACGCGATCTACGGCTTTATTCGTTATTTTTGGGATGCAGTGCAAACGTTTAATCCGACGCATGTGGTCTGCTGCTGGGATCTCGGCGGCGGTACGTTCCGCGGACAGCAGTTTGCCGCTTACAAGGGCAACCGTCCAGACGCCCCGGACGATCTGATTCCGCAGTTTTCGATGATCCGCGACGTGATGGACAGCCTCGGCGTTCCGAATATCAGCGCGGAAGGGTATGAAGCGGACGACTGCATCGGGACACTGGCCGACCAGTTCGGACGGGAGATGGACGTGATGGTCCTGTCCGGCGATAACGATTTGCTTCAGCTCGTCAGCGATCGGACGACGGTCATTATTATGAAAAAAGGGCACGGCAATTACAAAGTGTATACACCGGAATCCCTGTATGAAGAGAAGCAGCTGCGCCCGCGGCAGATTATCGACGTGAAGGCGCTCATGGGCGATACGAGCGACAACTACCCCGGCGTGAAGGGCATCGGCGAGAAAACTGCGATCAAGCTTGTGCAGGAATACGAATCCGTTGAAGGGATTCTCGAAAATCTGGACCAGCTGTCCAAGAGTGTCCGCGCCAAGATCGAGGCCGACCTCGACATGCTGCACCTGTCGCGCAAGCTTGCCGAGATTCACTGCTGCGTGCCCGTCGCCTGTTCGCTGGATGTGTGCCAGCTGTCGCTCGATCACCATCAGGTGATCAGCAAGTTTGAAGAACTCGAAATGAAGAGCCTGTGTTCTCTTATGGGACTGGCCATCAGCTAAATGGGTACAGAGTGCTGGCGTTTTTGGAGCGCCGGCTCTTTTGTGCTCTAGTCGATTGACTTTCAAGGATTAACTGGGCTATAATGCCCGTGATTGTTTTGATATAAAGATAGAAGGTAATATGGCATTTATACAGGGCTTGGGAGGCCCGCTGCAGGAGGGAACGACTACGATGAGTTTATTAGGAGCAATTGAAGCAGGGGGAACGAAATTCGTATGCGGAATCGGCCAAGAGGACGGTACCGTTGTGGAACGGATCAGCTTCCCGACTACGACGCCGGAGGAAACGATGGCCCAGGTGGTCGATTTCTTTAAGGGCAAAGACATCGCGGCGATCGGAGCAGGTTCATTCGGGCCGATTGACCCGGTGAAGGGAAGTCCTACATACGGACGGATTACGACGACGCCGAAACCTTATTGGAGCAATTTCGATATGGTCGGACATTTGCGCTCGCACTTCGATCTGCCGATCGAATTTGATACCGACGTGAACGGGGCCGCCTTGGGCGAAGCGACTTGGGGAGCAGCCCAAGGGCTCGAAAGCTGCCTGTACATTACCGTTGGCACGGGTATCGGCGCCGGTGCGGTTGTGGGCGGTGAGCTGATCCATGGCCTGTCCCATCCGGAAATGGGACATATCCTGGTCCGCCGTCATCCGGAGGACAAATTCGAAGGCTTCTGCCCTTATCATGGCGATTGCCTGGAGGGGCTGGCAGCCGGACCTTCCTTGTCCAAACGCTGGGGTGTTCCGGGTGCGGAATTGACGCCGGACCATCCGGCTTGGGCGATGGAAGCTTACTATCTCGCTCAGGCGCTGATGAACTACATTTTAATCCTGTCTCCGCAAAAAATCGTCATGGGCGGCGGCGTCATGAAACAGCTGCAGCTGTTCCCGCTGATTCATGCCGAGCTGCGCAAACAGCTGAACGGCTACGTACAGGTTCCAGCGATCATGGAGGATATCGAGAATTACATCGTTCCGCCGCAGCTTGGCGACAACGCCGGCCTGTGCGGCGCGCTCGCGCTCGCCAAGAAGGCGCTGGCTTCGGGTTAAGCCGAAGGTTTGATTGACTGACGGGCCTTCATGAGATGGCTTGCACCGAAAAAGAGGAAAGAGGGCTGAAGAGCCCTCTTTTCGCATTTATGCCGAATGAAGTAGAGAATCATTTCGGTAGAATTTTTTACACGTGACAGGAAAAATAACAGAAATTATAAGTTTGAGCCCGTATTTATAAATAATTACGGGTTTTTTATGTTTTCTGAACTGATACAGATGGGTGAAACTGGACACGAATACAATGTTATATTGGGTCGCGTATTCAACGACTGTCTAGAGGGATGATTTCAGAGTGTTAACATTTTTCGTTTGGAGTTTTTCTTCCGATTGAGCTGCTCCGAGATGATTAATAAATCGTGCCAAAAGTAGTGAATATTATAAATGTCTAAATCATGAAGTTGATAATTGATAATGATTGTGTTAAATTTATTCTTAGTTGGTTTGATGAACGAACTAATATAAGTTCAAGGGTGTAATCTATCAGGGGAAAAATAATGAGTCGGAAGATGAATAAGAAATTGAGCAGTTTTTTATTTATAAATAAAAGCTTTATGTGAGTTCGTAAAAATGTAAGGGCTTTTATTTGGTTTCGTATTCCAATCTTTCCCCTAACGAAGTGAGAGGATTAACTAGGTTTAGAAGTTAAGTGAAGTGAAAAGTAAATCTAAAATTTACATCTTAGAAGGAGTTTTCATCATGAGCGATAACACAAATAAAATTCAGCAAAATGAGTATCACAAGCTTAGTCTTGCTGAACGTCTTGGCTACGGTTTTGGAGACTTTGCTCAAAACCTTGTCTTTGGTACAGTTGGAGGCTTCCTTGCCCTCTACATGACGACTGTCAATGCTATCGGTACAGCAACAGCAGGTTTTATTTTCGCCATAGTCCGGATCATCAATGTTATATGGGATCCAATGGTCGGAACCTATGTCGATAAACGCTCATCAAAAGCAGGTAAATATCGTCCTTGGCTACTTCGTGCAGGCATTCCGCTCGTTATTTTGGCTGCACTGCTGTTTGCGCCGATTCCTGCGGTTCGCGATTCAGTGCCCTATGCCTTCATCACTTATCTCTTGCTTGACTTGGTTTATTCCGTCGTCAATATTCCTTACGGCTCGTTGAACGCTTCATTAACCCGCGATCCTAAATCTGTAGACCAAATCACAACGACGCGTATGATGCTTGCAAACGGTGCCAATCTACTTGTCTATACATTGTTCCCAATGTTTGTTCAAATGGCTGCCCCTAAAGATCGTGAACTCAAAGACACTGGCTTATTTGGACTAAAACTTCATATGGGAACTTACACTGACCCTTCTGCAGGTCATGCTTGGTTTGGCGTTTATGCCGTTTATATGGTTATTGGAGCCATTGCGCTGTTCTTCTGCTACAAGCTGACGAAAGAACGCGTTGTCGCCAATGCTGAACAATCGGCACATGTTAAAGTTTCTGATTTCTTTGTTGAATTTAAGAATAATAAGCCATTGGTTATCTTGGGAATGTTCTTCATGTTGGCATTTACATTTATGTTCTTCATGAATACGGTTAACGGATATTTTAACCAATACACTGTCGATCACTCGGAGTGGATGGGGGCTGTGGGGCTGATTGCCTCCATACCTGGTATCGCTTTTGCAGCATTCTGGCCAAAACTTAAGAAAGTATTGGGTAAAAAGGGCTTCTTCTATTTCTTCCTCGGTATGTTTGTGGTCGGCGAAATCCTGACTTGGGTTTGGAGTCTTGACGGTATGCACGATCAACTTTGGTTAGCGTATGTTTCAACATTCATCAAGCAATGGGGATTGACTTCAGCGACTGGTTTCATGTGGGCCCTTGTTCCTGAAGTGGTTTCATATGGCGAGTTGAAGTCGGGGAAACGTAATGCGGCTATTATCAACGCGATTATGGGGCTGTTCTTCAAGATTGGCTTCACGATTGGCGGTGCCGTTCCACTGTGGTTCCTTGCCGCTTACGGATTTGACGAACATGCCGATCACCAAACAGCTCTCGCCGTCTCAGGAATTAATACGACTGCTATTTGGATACCTGCTGCTCTTGCTGTTGTTGCTATGATTGTGATGAAACTCTATCCATTGTCTGATAAAGACGTTGACAGCATTAACAAACAACTTGACGCAAAACGCGCTGAAATGAAAGCGTAAAGGTAGCACTATTCACGGCCAACCAGAGGTCCATTAAAAGAATCGCAGCCTCTATAGGTGATTTTGAACACGATTTCACGAAATGATAGATTGAATAGATCAGGGGGATACTTTTATGCAAATCGAAAATCCGGTATTAAAGGGGTTCAATCCAGATCCGTCCATCGTAAGGGTTGACGATACGTATTATATTGCAACCTCAACCTTCGAATGGTTTCCGGGCGTGCAAATCCACGAATCAAAGGATTTGGTCAACTGGCGGCTGATTACGCACCCGCTCTCCACGAGAACGCTGTTGGATATGAAAGGGAATAAGGATTCGGCAGGCATTTGGGCACCAGATCTGTCCTATGCCGACGGGAAATTTTGGCTGGTTTATACCGACGTGAAAGTAACCGAAGGCGCCTTTAAGGACATGACCAATTACTTGACTACCGCCGAAAGCATCGAAGGCCCTTGGAGCGATCCGATTAAGCTGAACGGAGTGGGGTTTGACGCTTCGCTGTTCCATGACGACAACGGGAAAAAATATCTTGTCCAGATGGAGTGGGATCATCGCGAGTATCGCCATCCGTTTAACGGCATAAAGCTGACGGAATACTCGGTTGAGCAGCAAAGATTGCTTCCGGAGACGGCAAAGATCATTTATAAAGGGACAGACGTTAAGCTGGTGGAAGGCCCTCATATTTATAAACTATTTGGTTATTATTATTTATTTTGCGCGGAAGGCGGAACGGTTTATACCCACCAAGAGGTGGTTGCCCGTTCGGCAGAACTGTTCGGCTCCTACGAAACGCAGCCTGGCGACGTATTCCTGACCGCGTTCGATTCGCCTGACGGGGAGCTGCAAAAATGCGGCCATGGCTCACTGGTGGATACGCCGTCGGGCGAATGGTATTTCGCGCATTTGACGGGACGCCCCTGGCACCGCGAGACCGAATCGATCCGCGATCCGCGCGGCTGGTGTACGCTGGGAAGAGAAACGGCGATTCAAAAAGTGGAGTGGAACGAGGAAAAATGGCCGTATATCGTAGGCGGCAAGCGGGGAAGCCGTTTTGTCGAAGCTCCTAAAGGCTGCACGGAAACGAAGTATGCGCCGACCTATCCGGAAACGGATCATTTTGATTCCGCAGCATTAAATATCAATTTTAGCACGCTGCGCGTTCCGTTTGACGAGCGAATGGGTTCTCTGACGGAAAAGCCGGGGAACTTGCGCTTGTTCGGCAAAGGCTCCTTAACCAATGAGCACGAGCAGTCGCTTGTCGCAAGACGCTGGCAGTCCTTTTATTTCGACGCACAGACGGCAGTTGCGTATTCGCCTTACACCTTCCAGCAGATGGCCGGCCTTGTTAATTATTACAATACGGGACACTGGTCGATGATCCATGTGACATGGAACGAAATCAATGGACGCGTCATTGAAGTGACGCAAAATGACCGTGGCGTTCTCACGAGCTTTCTGAAGGATAAAGCCGTTAAAGTTCCCGAACATGTGGAATACGTGCATTTTAAAGCGAAGGTCCGGAAAGAAACGTACACCTACGCCTATTCCTTTGACGGCGAACAGTGGACGGATATCGACGTAACGCTGGATGCTGCGATTTTGTCCGACGATTACGTGGTACAGTCCTACGGCGGATTTTTTACGGGAGCGTTTGTCGGGATGGCTAATGTTGATTATTCCGGTTATGAATTGCCGGCAGATTTCGATTATTTTACGTATAAAGAGCTTGAAAATAATGAATCATGATCCCAAGAAAGAGCTGGAAGAATATGACTTCCGGCTCTTTCTTAGTAGTAATGTTAGTTAATATGCTATACTTCTAAGTACGAATAACATTTGAAAGGGATTACAACAAATGATTATGAAAACTGATCAGGATGTTATGAGAGAAAATAACAAAAAATTGGTATTAAAAACTCTATTTAATACTGATCAGACGTCTAGAAGTTCAATAGCCGACCAAATCAATCTTCAAAAGTCCACGGTTTCTTCCATCGTACGCGAGCTTCAAGACCAAGGCTTGATTGAAGAACTAGGAGCGGGGGAAGCATCCAACATTGGGGGGCGTCGGCCCAATTTAATACGTTTTAATCGTAAGTTTGGGTTTGTACTGGCTTTCGATATGGGCATTCATCATTTAAGATATTCCGTCAACTACATTAATGGCGAGCTTATTCACCATGTTTCCATTAAATTATATACGAACAAAGTAAAAGATATTTTTGCATTGATGAAAAACGTGATTTTGAATTTGGAAAAGTACGATACGATTAACGGATTGGTTGGAATCTCCATTTCGCTTCACGCGCCGGTACTGGACAATCAGATCCTGTATAGTCCGTTCTTGGACTTTCAGTCCTTTGATTTGATTGACGCGTTGAAGGAGCTGATCGACGTTCCCGTCATCATCGAAAATGAAGCCAATCTTACGGCGATTTATATCCGGGATTTTTACCGCCATACCGAGGATATTCAATTCGATAACATTCTAGCTTTAAACATTCATAACGGAATAGGCGTAGGAACGATTATCGAGAGACGCCTGTATAAAGGCTTAAACGGATTGTCCGGCGAAATCGGACGATCCATTATCATGTCGGAAAATAAAAAAAATCGGCGTTTAGAAGAAATTTATTCCGAAAAAGCGGTGCTTGACCGGATCGGCAAATTGAAAAACAGACCAGGATTTACGTTAGAGGATTTTATTCTTTTAATGGAGATCAAGGATGAACAAATTGCGGCTATCATGGAGGAATGGGTCATAGCCATTGCACAAATCTCTTATAATTTAATCCAATACAGCGCTCCGGATGCTGTGTTCCTTTCCTCACGATTTATCGCCTTTTTCCCATACCTACTAGACGAGATTATTAAAGAATATTCTTCACTTGATCCGCTTGGCTCCACACAAATTATTTCGCTTGACCACCATATTCATGAATTAACGCTCTTTGGCGGAGTTGCTTTGGTTTCCAGGAAAATTCTCGGATTGGAATCGCATGATTTATTTTTTACCAAGTAATCCGGGCATTTACGATGAACCGGAATGAAATTGGCGAAAAACCCATTGACCATTTTACATAATATGGTATGATCAACTATAACAGCACATCTGCACGAATGGGGAAGCACCTCTCTTAATTTAAGAGAGGTGCTTTTTTGCGTTGTGCTGATTACCCTACGTGGATGGAGGAATTGGTGAACATGCAAATCGTTTTTATGAACCGGCTTGTGAAGGATGCGGGAAGCGAGGGAGAAAAGCTCGCGCAGGTATGGATCGGCGAAGAGGAGGGAACCTGGCATCTCGGATGGAGAGATCTGGAGATGACCGGGGAAGCCATGGATACCGCTTGGTATGAAGGCGGTTCCTGGAATGAGATGCTGTACATTTACAGACACGGCCTGGCGGTCAAGCTCGGCGAAGGATTCCGCCCGCTGATCGACGGCACGTTCCATGAGGAAGAGGAGCTGAAGGGCCGCAGTCATGCTGTACAGAAGCTGTACTGCTACAGCGAACTGCACAACAACGAGGAGCTGTACGCCGAACTCACCGCCTGGCGGAGAAGGAAGGCGGCCAGCGAACGCAAGGCTCCTTATTTTATCGCCAGCAACCGGGTGCTCCGTCTGATCAGCGCCTTCGTGCCGCATACGATCGAAGAGCTGCTGCAGCTTCCTGGCGTCGGGGAGAGCAAGGCGTCGGAGTACGGAGCCGACCTGATCGAGATTGCGGGAACCGTGGAGCGCAGCCACGAATTTCCGCTGGATTGGGTGAATGACGCCCTGGACGACCAGTCATATCTATCGTGGACCTACAAGCAGAAGGAGCATAAGTACAAGCAGGACCTGGATAAATATCGTACCCGGCGCACCATGCTGAAGGGAATTTATGAGGGGATGAACCTGCAGCAGCTGGAACAGGAATGCGGTCTGCCGCGCAGAGATTTGGTGGAGGCGCTGGAGCAGCTGGAGAAGGAAGGGTATGATACCGAGCGGCTGATCCAAAGCGAGCTGGAGGAGGTGCCGAATGAGGAGCAGGAGCTGGTGTGGGCCGCGTTGGAGGAGCTGGGCGACGCGCTCTTGAAGCCGGTGCTGCTGCAAGTATACGGAGAGGATGCCGCCTCGGGAAGCGGCATGGAGCAGCGTTATGAGCGGATCCGGCTGATCCGCATCCGGTACCGCCGGCAGCCCGGCAGCCGCAGAAGCGTGGGGTGAACGGTATGCTTCCCCGCCGGAGTTACGGATGGTGACCATGCAAAAAGGACGAAGGCTCTAACCGCATGCGGCCGTCTCCTTCGTCCTGTTTTCCAATGCATGATGATGGGGTGATGCGCTGACTTTCAAATCCAGTCTTTTTTCTTGAAAATGACAACCATGCCGAGACCAAGGACGAGCATGATGCCGAGGATCATGAAATAACCGTATTTCCAATGAATTTCCGGAATGTTATCGAAGTTCATGCCATAGATTCCTGTAATGATCGTCAATGGCATGAAAATCACGGTCATGGCCGTAAACACTCTCATGATCTCGTTCGCGCGGTTGGCGATACTTGACTGGTAGGCCTCGCGCAAGTTGCTCATCAGATCGCGGTACGTATCGAATGTTTCGGAAATTTTGACCGCATTTTCGTAAATGTCGCTGAAATATTTTTGCAGCTGATCGTCAATCAGCCGGAGGTCTTTTTTATTTAACGTATTTATGACATCCTTCTGCGGACCCAGCACTTTTTTAAGCCACAGAATCTCGCTTCGGAGACCGATAATTTCGTTCAAATGGGACTTTTTCGTGTGCATGAGAATGTCTTCTTCGAGCTTCTCGATTTTGGCTTCGATCCGGTCGCCGACTACAAAGTAGTTGTCAACCACGAGGTCGATCAGCAGGTACAGAAAACGGTCCGGTCCGCTGACTTCCTGTTCCCACAGGATCGGCTTCAGCGTCCGCAGCTCGTTGATTTTCTGTTTCGTCACCGTAATGATGAAGTGTCTTCCGAGGAAAACGTTCAGTGCGCGCAGAAAAATCTCCTCGTCGTCAAACCGGATGCTGTTGACCACGATAAAATAGTGGTTTTCGTAAATTTCGATCTTCGGGCGCTGCTCCTCTTCGCTGAGACAGTCTTCAACCGCCAGATCATGCAGCGAAAACAGCGGCTGCAGCTCCGCGAGGTCGTCGACGTCGGCGTCGATCCAGTAAAAGCCGGCCAAAGGCGGGGTTAGTACAGTTTGAAGGTCATCGATCGGAGTAAATACTCCTTCGTTTACCAACCGGATTTTCATATGACTTCACTCCTTGCTCAAGATGTTTGAGCATAGAAAAGAAATCAGCGCTGCCGGTCAGCGGGATTTGGGGGAGTACTGAATAAACGTACGGGCATGAAAACGAAAACTTCCCTCTGCCGGCAAGCTGATCTCAGGTCTATGCAGTTGTGTTTTCCATGCATTCAGCTTCGGGCTCGGGTCGCCTTCCATCTTTCATGTCACCTCAGTCATATCGGGGGTATGAAACACTTGTCTAGTATAACGCCGGGTTTTATTCCTTTCAAGAACAAAATGGCGGCCGGCAGGTCCCGATAACAGGGTATGGAAGCGACCTTCGATCGGTGCACGAAATGCTGCCGAAAATGACAAATCCGCGTCTTGACGAAGGATGGGCTTATGATTTAAAGTAAGGAACAAGACAATGAAAAATTGAATACAGCGAAATCTTATCAAGAGCAGGTGGAGGGACTAGCCCGATGAAACCCGGCAACCGGCGGTATTTACGCACGGTGCTAATTCTTGCAGGAGCATGGCAGCGGCCTTTAGGCGTTGTCTCCTGACAGATGAGAGAGGCGCGGTAATGAGCGTGTAATGACCTTTCTCTTTTGTGTGGGAAAGGTCATTTTTGTATACTCGGCTTCTTCTCAAGCTACGATTTTCGCGGTCTTCAGAAAAAAGGAGAGATGATAACGATGCCGATCAAGATTCCCGACACTTTACCGGCGAAAGAAGTCCTTACCCGGGAAAATATTTTCGTCATGGACGATACCAAAGCGTATCACCAGGACATCCGTCCGCTGCGCATCGCGATTCTCAATCTGATGCCGACCAAGGAAACGACAGAAACCCAGCTTCTCCGCCTGCTTGGGAACTCGCCGCTGCAGGTCGACATTGTGCTGCTTCATCCGGGCTCCCATATTTCCAAGAATACGCCTTCGGAGCACCTGAAGTCGTTCTACAAAACGTTCGAGGAAGTGAAGCACCGCCGTTTTGACGGTATGATCATCACCGGCGCGCCGGTCGAAAAAATGGATTTTGAAGACGTGAACTATTGGGATGAGCTCCGCGAGATTATGGACTGGACCAAAACGAACGTCACTTCGACGATGCATATTTGTTGGGCCTCCCAGGCCGGATTGTTCCACCATTACGGCATTCCGAAGTGGGACCTGAAGGAGAAATGCTTCGGCGTATTCCCGCACCGGGTGATGAAGAACAACGTGAAGCTTCTCCGCGGCTTCGACGATGTATTCTATGTACCGCACTCCCGCCACACCGAGGTGCGGCGCGAGGATATTGAGCATGTGGAGGAGCTGGAGATCCTCTCGGAGTCAGAGGAAGCCGGCATCCATATGGTAGCAAGCAAGGACGGCAAGCAGATCTTTGTGGCAGGCCACTCCGAATACGATCCGGATTCGCTGAAATGGGAGTATGAGCGCGATATCGCGAAAGGCATGGACATGAAAATTCCGGTCAACTACTACCCGAACGACGATCCGAATCAGGCTCCGCTCGCCATCTGGCGCTCGCATGCCAACTTATTATTCTCAAATTGGCTGAATTACTATGTATATCAGGAGACTCCTTATGATATCGGGGAGAGTCTTGAAGTCTGGCCGCAAATTTAGTCGACCCTACAGGAGGATACGCATATGGAAAAGGAACCATGGAAAATTGAAAGCAGATTGGCCCAAATCGGCTCCGTCGAAGAACCCGTGACCGGAGCGGTAAACTTCCCGATTTATCAGGCAACCGCCTTCCGCCATCCGAAGCTTGGGCAAAGCACCGGTTTTGATTACGCACGGACCGCCAGCCCGACCCGCAAAGTGCTCGAAGCCGCGGCAGCGAAGCTGGAATCCGGGGACGCCGGCTTTGCCTGCAGCTCAGGCATGGCTGCGCTGCAAACCATCTTCACCCTGTTCAGCCAGGGCGATCACCTGATCGTTTCGCTGGACCTGTACGGTGGTACATACCGTCTGCTGGAAAGAATCCTTTCCAAATACGGGGTTACCGCGACGTATGTCGACACCAACAATCTGGACGAGCTGGAACAGTCCAGACGCCCGAATACAAAAGCGGTGTTTATCGAGACGCCGACGAATCCGCTCATGATGATTACGGACATCGAGGCCGTCTCCAATTGGGCGCACCGCCACGGCTTGCTGTCCATCGTGGACAATACGCTCCTCACGCCGTTCTTCCAGCGTCCGATCGAGCTCGGCGCGGATATCGTCGTACACAGCGCGACCAAGTATTTGGGCGGACATAACGATGTCCTTGCAGGTTTGATCGTGACCAAAGGCAAAGAGCTGTCCGAGGAAATAGCGTTTCTGCACAATTCCATCGGGGCAGTGCTCGGGCCGACGGATTCCTATCAGCTCATGAAAGGAATGAAGACGCTGGCCCTGCGGATGGAGCGCCATGAAAGCAACGCAACGGCGATGGCCAAGTACCTCCAGACGCATCCTGCGGTTGCCGAAGTGTTCTATCCGGCGCTTCCGGACCATCCGGGACATGACATCCAAAGCCGGCAGTCCCGGGGGAATACGGGGATCTTCTCCTTTAAGGTGAAGGATGCCCGGTACGTAGAGCCCGTGCTTCGCCACATCCAGCTGATCGCCTTTGCGGAAAGCCTTGGCGGCGTCGAGTCGCTGATGACCTATCCGGCCGTGCAGACGCATGCCGATATACCGGAAGAAATCCGCAAAGCCGTCGGCGTCGACGACCGCCTGCTCCGTTTCTCGGTGGGCATCGAGCATATCGATGACCTGATTGCGGATCTGGGCGGCGCATTGGATGCCGCGATCAAGGAAGTGGAAGGGAGCAGCCAAGGATGAGTGATTTGGGCAAAGGACATCAGGACAAAGGCAAGCAGGAGCGGAAATTCGCGACCAAGCTGCTCCATTTCGGCTCGGAAATCGATGGCGCGACGGGAGCCTCCAGCGTGCCGATCTATCAGGCATCTACGTTCCACCATGCAGATATCTTCAATCCGCCGGTGCATGATTACAGCCGTTCGGGCAATCCGACGCGCCAGGCGCTGGAAGACTATATCGCCCTGCTCGAAGGCGGGGTGCGCGGGTTCGCCTATTCGTCGGGCATGGCGGCCATTTCGAGCACGTTTATGCTTCTGTCGGCCGGCGACCACATGATCGTGACCGAGGACGTATACGGCGGAACGTACCGCCTGCTTACAAGCATTTTGAACCGGCACGGCATTGAGAGCACTTTCGTCGACATGACCGACCTGGATCAGGTGAAGGCTGCGCTGAAGCCGAACACCAAGGCTGTATATATGGAAACCCCGTCGAATCCGACGCTGAAAATTACCGATATCGAAGCCGTCACCAAGTGGGCCAAGGAACATGATCTGCTCACCATGGTAGATAACACGTTTATGACGCCGTATTACCAGCGTCCCATCGAGGTGGGTGTGGATATCGTACTGCACAGCGCCACGAAGTTCCTTGGCGGACACAGCGATGTGCTGGCCGGTCTGGCCGTCGCCCGTACCGAGGAAATCGGCCGCCAGCTGAAGCAGCTGCAGAACGGCCTGGGAACGGTGCTGGGCGTACAGGAGAGCTGGCTGCTGATGCGGGGCATGAAAACATTGCAGGCACGCATGAAGCACAGCGAAGAGAGCGCGGCCGTACTGGCCGCTTGGCTCAAAGGGCGCCAGGATATTACGCAGGTCTTTTACCCGGGGCTCATCGATCATCCCGGCAGAGAAATTCACGAGAAGCAGTCCACCGGCTACGGGGCCGTCGTCTCGTTTGACGTGGGCTCCGGCGAGCGGGCCAAGCAGGTGCTGAACCGCGCGCAGATCCCGCTCGTGGCCGTCAGCCTGGGCGCGGTGGAGAGCATTTTGTCCTATCCGGCGATGATGTCCCATGCGGCAATGCCGGCAGAGGTTCGGCTGGAGCGCGGCATTACTGACGGGCTGCTCCGCTTCTCGGTCGGCCTCGAGGACGTCGACGATCTGATCGCCGATCTGGATCAGGCGCTTCAAGGTTAAATCATCAAACAGGCACCGCTTCGGCGGTGCCTTTCCTTCGTCCAGCCCGAGATGCCCGCGTCAGCCTGCGTTCGGCCAACGGATTCTATGAATTTCGTTTGCCCTGTGCGCCAATTGTGTTAAGATGGTATTGGTCATGTTTTAATTTATGTTACAAAATTCACATATGATAGGAGGCTGCCAAATATGAGTGCGGTTGACCGTATCCTGGATAAAGCACTGCGGGGCGAACGCCTGAATTTGGAAGACAGCGTGACATTGTTCGAAAGCGACGAAGTGGAGAAAATGGGTCATGCTGCCGATATCATGATGAAGAGGGTTCATCCCGATCCAATTACGACTTTCGTCATCGGACGGAACGTCAATTATACAAACGTGTGCGATACATACTGCACATTTTGCGCATTTTACCGTGTCCCTGGGCACAAAGAAGGGTATACCTTGCCGGACGAAGTGATTTTCCAAAAAATCAAGGAAACCGAAGACGTAGGCGGCACGGAAATTTTGATGCAGGGCGGAACGAACCCGTACCTTCCGTTCGATTACTACACGAACCTGCTGAAGGGCATCAAGCAGCGGTTCCCGAACATCACGATGCACTCCTTCTCGCCGGCGGAAATCCGCAAAATGGTGGAAGTATCGGGGCTGTCTCTGGAACAAGTCATGCGCGAGCTGAAAGCGGCGGGACTGGATTCCCTGCCGGGCGGCGGCGCCGAAATCCTCGACGACCGGATTCGCTCCAAGATCAGCCGGCATAAAGGAACCTGGCGCGACTGGATGGACGTCATGCAGATGGCGCACAAAATCGGCATGAACACGACGGCCACGATGGTCATCGGTTTCGGTGAATCGATGGAAGAGCGCGCCCTGCATATGCTGCGCATCCGCGACGCGCAGGACGAATGTATTGCGAACGGCTACGACTCCAAAGGCTTCCTCGCCTTTATTCCGTTCACGTTCCAGCCGGACAATACGGGCTTGAAGCGGGAACGCGAAACGCCGGAAGCATATTTGAAGACGGTGGCGATCGGCCGCCTGGTGCTGGACAACGTGCCGAATTTGCAGTCCTCCTGGGTCACGATGGGACCGGAAGTGGGCAAATTGTCGCTCAGCTACGGCTGCAACGACTTCGGCAGCACCATGATGGAAGAGAACGTCGTGTCCTCCGCCGGTGCGGTGCACAAGGTTAACATCACTTCCATCCTGCAGCTCATCCGCGAAGCAGGTAAAATCCCGGCGCAGCGGAACACGAGATACGAAACGCTTCGCGTCTTTGAAGAAGGTTCCCAGGTGGAACGCGACTTCGTCATGCAGAACTAGAACGGATCTTAAATATTTTTTGATACGACCGGCCGCCTCGTTTATGCGAGGCGGTTTTTTGTGTTGTACAAAAGGCCAAGGGTACGTACCGGTGCAGGGCAACGCACTGCTCGTAAAGGTCAAGGCCGCGGGCCGGCTGACTTGACAACCCATCGATTTCAGATATGAATAGGGGCCTCTTCCTTTGGTGTTCAAAGGGGGAGGCCCCTTATTATTTCCCGGCAAAAGGTACCTTTTTTATTCAGCGGAAACCCCCGTTTACCAAGCATTTCATGTCGATTTTAACTGAGAA
This sequence comes from Paenibacillus favisporus, assembly GCF_040545415.1. Taxonomy (NCBI): domain Bacteria; kingdom Bacillati; phylum Bacillota; class Bacilli; order Caryophanales; family Paenibacillaceae; genus Paenibacillus; species Paenibacillus favisporus. Next base: position 55,115 of record NZ_JBEPLV010000002.1, read on the forward strand.
ATGTTAGCCTGTTTTCCATCGATCCCTCCCGTATATCCCCCCGGCTAAAACATATACTTTGTAAGAAGGAATTTGAAAGGAGTGTTCTCCATGGAACTGTTCAGCATAGCAGCCCGAACCTTTAGTCCGCGGGAAGCGGAGGAATATAAGCGCATGGTTTCGGAAGCGAACCAGGTTTTACATAACAAGTACAAATCACTCGCAATCAGCTGTACGGTCCATGAGGAGATGATGCTGTGGAGCTGCCGGGAGGACGATCCGCGGTTCTTCAAGGAGCATCATCTGCAGCAGGTGTACGCCGCTGCCGCCAAGACGGTGGCCCATTATATTTTGCAGGAAAAAGAGCAGCGGCTGATCGAGAAGATTCTGGCCGATGATTTTGATTTTCCCGATCCGGAGGAAAAAAAGCAAATTTTGAAGCACTGCCGGATGAGCCTGGAAAAAAGCTCCGAAGGGGGCGCATGGTCCCGCCGTTACGATATGCTCGTTCGCGGCATCAAGCAGTGCCTGAGCGAACGGCCGCTGCTCCATGTTGACGGTTTTCTGACCTTTCGTGCCGCTGCTTACATTAAAGAGCTGAAGGAAGTCGTGGAGTACGCGGTGGATGAGTTTTTGATGGACCGGCAGTATGAGGAGTTTGTCAGTATTCTGAAATACTTCGTCTATTTCCAGCAGCCGCAGGTGCCGATCGCCCATGTCATTCATAAGGGAGGCCAGGATTTGCTCGTGCTGGACGGCGACTTAAGGCCGCTGGAGTACCGTCATGACGAAGGTGTTGTGGTGGAGCGGCTGGACCAGCAGGACCTGCAAATGGAGGATACGGTCGTCACGACGCTGATTTCCGTGTCCCCTGCCAAAATCGTCATTCATACGCGGGAACCCCATATGACCGTCGTTCGCACGCTGATGCAAATTTTCGATGAGCGGGTGGAAATTTGCCGTTACTGCCCGGACTGCCATGCCTATTTCCGCGAAACAGGGAAGATATAGCTTGACTCGCCGCTGGACAGGGATTTATAATTACACATAATTCGATAAAAGCGTCGACAGAGACATGGACCTGAAGATACGGACGGTCAGAGAGAGGGAACTTGGCTGAAATTTCCTCACGAATTCCGGCTTCGGTCTACCCCTCTACAGCTGCGGTTTGGAACCTGTTTACCCGGATTCTTGATCAGTCGGGGAAGCTCAGTATAAGCCGCCGGGTCATTCCGTTATCTGATGCTGAAGGACAGCCATCTCGTATTCACCGGGAACAGGGAATATGGAGGTCTGTCGAAGTTGGGTGGAACCACGGGTACAAACACTCGTCCCTTGTATAGGGATGGGTGTTTTTTGCGTTGCCTGTACGATTTTGAAAAGGGCGGCTGTCCGCCGAAATGCCAAGGAGGAATACAACGTGTCAGTAAGCATCAAACTGCCAGACGGCTCGGTTCGCGAATATGCGGACGGAAGCACTATTGAAGACGTCGCCGCTTCGATCAGCAGCGGCCTGAAGAAAAATGCGGCCGCAGGGAAATTGAACGGCATTGTCGTCGATTTGTCCACCCCGCTCGTGGAAGGAGCCGCGGTGGAAATCGTTACGCTTGATTCGCCGGAAGGCCTCGAAGTAATGCGCCACAGTACGGCGCACTTGACGGCCCAAGCCGTGAAGCGCCTGTTCGGGGCCAAAGAGGTCAAGCTCGGCGTCGGACCTGTCATCGAGGACGGATACTACTACGACATGGATTTGGAGCATCCGCTCAATCCGGAAGATCTGCAGAAGATCGAAAAAGAAATGGAGCGTATCGTAGGCGAAAACCTGCCGATCGTCCGCAAGGAAGTCAGCCGCAAGGAGGCGCTGGACATTTTCGGCGAGCTCGGGGATCCCTACAAGCTCGAACTGATCAACGCGCTGCCTGAAGACAGTGTCATCACCATCTATGAGCAGGGCGAATTTTTCGACCTGTGCCGCGGACCACATCTGCCTTCCACCGGCAAAATCAAGGTGTTCAAACTGATGAGCGTGGCCGGTGCCTACTGGCGCGGTGACAGCAAGAACAAAATGCTGCAGCGGGTCTACGGAACCGCTTTTGTTAAGAAAGCGCAGCTGGATGAGCATCTTCACTTCCTTGAAGAAGCCAAGAAGCGCGACCACCGCAAGCTCGGTAAAGAGCTCGACATCTTCACTTTCTCCCAGCTCGTGGGACAAGGCCTGCCGATGTGGCTGCCGAAAGGCGCCAAGCTGCGCCGCACCCTCGAGCGCTACATCGTGGACCTTGAAGAAAGCCTGGGGTACCAGCATGTCTACACGCCGGTTCTCGGTAACGTAGAACTGTACAAGACCTCTGGCCACTGGGAGCATTACCAAGAGGACATGTTCCCTAAGATGGAGCTCGACAACGAAGAGCTGGTGCTCCGTCCGATGAACTGTCCGCACCATATGATGGTGTACAAGAGCGAAATGCACAGCTACCGCGATCTGCCGATCCGGATCGCCGAGCTCGGCATGCAGCATCGTTACGAAATGTCCGGGGCACTGACAGGATTGCACCGCGTACGCGCGATGACGCTGAACGATTCTCACATTTTCTGCCGTCCGGATCAGATCAAGGAAGAATTCCTGCGTGTTATTCAGCTGATCACGAAGGTGTATGAAGATTTCGGCATCCACGATTTCCGTTTCCGCCTGTCCTATCGCGATCCGGAGGATACCGAGAAGTACTTCCCGAACGATGCCATGTGGGAAATGTCCCAACGCATGCTGCGCGAGGTTGTGGAAGAGACAGGCATCCCGTTCTTCGAGGCCGAAGGCGAAGCCGCTTTCTACGGTCCGAAGCTCGACGTGCAGATCCGCACCGCCCTTGGCAAGGAAGAAACGCTGTCCACCGTACAGCTGGACTTCCTGCTGCCTGAGCGCTTCGAACTGGAATACGTAGGCGACGACGGGCAGAAGCACCGTCCGGTGGTCATCCACCGCGGCATTCTGGGCACGATGGAACGCTTTACGGCCTTCCTGCTGGAGAATTTTGCGGGCAACCTTCCGCTGTGGCTGTCTCCGGTGCAGGTCAAGGTTATTCCGGTCTCCATCGCATTCGAAGGCTATGCCAAGGAAGTGGCCGAGAAGCTGAAGCTTCAGGGCGTATCCGTGGAAGCGGACGTGCGCAACGAGAAACTCGGCTACAAAATCCGCGAAGGCCAGCTTGAGAAAGTACCGTACATGTTCATCGTCGGCGATAACGAAATGAACGCGGGAACCGTGTCGATCCGCAAACGCGGCGAAGGCGACATCGGGGCCAAAACCGTGGATGAGGCGATTTTGCTGCTCCGTGAACAAATCGCGAAACGCGAAATTTTCTAAGCTACAAACTCGTGTAAAACGATAACTTGATAAGCTTGCACAATCCTCTGCAAAGTGAGACGACTTCACTTTTACATGTATAAACGCCGGAACATATGGACATCCTCGCAAGTAAAGGGGGAGGATTTCATATGAACAAGGTGAAAACATGGCAGAGGATTTTGTGTTGTATGTTTCTGTTTGGCATGCTTGCAGGGGCGCCCAAGATGTATGCGGCATCCTTCTCGCTGCTGGAGAGTGACGGGGTTACGGGGAATGAAAGTGCAAAGAATCCGATGCTGGCGGCGAATGACTATTATCAAAAGCCGTTAAAATATGCAACGAAGCCGGAAATGTTTCAGGTGGTTGATTTGAAAAAGCGGGCGGAGCAGAACGTATTTAAGCAAAATGAGTTCATGCCCAAATATACGGCCAAGGCGGCTGTTCCCGCGATCAGCAAAGCCGAGGTTAAGCCGCAGCAGGAGGCAGGTGCCGTTAAGGAGCCGTCCATGCCGGTCTTGATGCCGCGTCAGGAGCAGGTCATCCGCAAGGTGAAAGTCACGGCGACTGGATACACCGCGGGTTATGAATCCACGGGCAAACATCCGAGCCATCCGTCATACGGCATTACGTATTCCGGTGTAAAGGTGCGCAGGGACAAAAATACGATTTCGACGATCGCGGCCGACCCGAAATGGTTCCCGCTCGGAACGATCCTGTATGTTCCAGGCTACGGTTATGGTGTTGTTGCCGATACCGGTTCGGCCATCAAGGGCCGTAAGATTGACCTGTATTTCTCCACGACCAAGCAGGTATATAAGGAGTGGGGAAAAAAAGAGGTGGACGTGTTTGTGATCAAGCGGGGGAACGGCAAATGCAGCGAGGAAATGCTGCAGACGTTGGGGAAAGCGATCCAGACGTATAAGACCGTCCCGGCTTCGCTGCTGGATGAAGCGGTTTAAACTTAATAAGAAGGAAGCCCTGGGCCCGAAATGCGGCGCTCCAGGGCTTTTATTGTTTTTGGATGCCATTTATGTATCGTTTTCCATTCTTCAAATTTGCCGTAGAACGGTATAAATTCCAGGAGGCTTCACATACTACGACAGGGGCAAAGCGATGCTTGGATCCCCGGCCAGACAAGCTACAGGGAGGTGAACCCAAATGCAAAAGAAACAAGACAACTTCAAAACGCCAAACGAAAAGTTTGACGAGGAGTTTGCAGAAATCGGAAACGAGAGCGCATCTTCCACTTCGCAAAAACAAAAATTCCAAAGCAGCAACTTCAAAACACCTAACCAAAAGTTTGACGAAGAATTCAAACAAAACGATCAACAATAATCATTCTTTCGTCAAGTTTGCTAAAATGCCCGCTGAAAAGCGGGTGTTTTATTTTGTTTGGAAAAAAAAGTAATCCGCCTCGGTCTGGGGACCGAGAACAGGATCATTCCGCCGCCGCTGTCGGCCTGGTCGCCATTATTGTACACTGATATCAGATTCGCAAGCGATGCGAACTTTATAGGATATGAACAATGGAGTTAAAGGAGATACGGTTATGCAAAAAAAATGGGTGGACCGCCTTTTTGGAGGCCTGGTGCTGATTGCGATCGGAGTTGTGTTTTTGTTGAATCAGCTCGGATATATCGACGTCAGCTTCTGGGGACTGATCGGAGACTATTGGCCGGTGATTCTGGTTGTTTTGGGGCTCAAAGAGCTGGCCAAGGGCCGGCGCTCATTCTTTGGCGGGGCGATCCTGCTCCTGATCGGGGCTTATTTCCTGGGCCGTAATCTGGGATGGCTCTGGATCTCGCCAGGCAATCTGTTTAAAATCATCATTCCTGCGCTGCTGATTATCGGCGGACTGTATGTCATTTTCAAACCGAATGACCGGACTCCTCCGCCAGCCGACAAGCGCCGTCCCGAGGAGCCTGCGTTTACGCCGGAACCTCCGGTACCGCCGGAGCCGGTAGAGCTTGACGGTTCGTCCCTGGACCGGCAGTTCGAGGAAAAGTTTGGCATTCCGTACAGCAAGGAGAAGGGACCGCAGGGCGTTCCGCCGAAATCCTCCTATGAGGAAGACGTTGATATGGACGATTTTGATTCGGACGATGACGACGAAATGGACCGGATGAAGAAGCACTACAAGAACAAGTACAAGCGGCACTACAAAAGATACTACAAGCACTACGCCAGAGAGGAAGCCCGCCGGGGCGGGCCGTTCCGTGAACCGGATGATCATGATTGGGACCACCACGGTCCTTTCAGCGAATCCGACCACGACGGGAAAATCAACAAGTCCTCTTTTATCGGGGATATTTATCTCGGACGCGATTCCTTCCAGCTGAAGCCGACCAACTTGTCCCAATTTATCGGAGACACGGTACTGGATCTGACCCGGGCGCATATTCCTTATGGGGAAACCAAAATCAACATCTCTGCGTTTATCGGCGATATCAAGGTGTACATCCCGGATGATACCGATCTGGGCGTCACGGTGAACTCGAGCTCCTTTATCGGGGATATGTCGGTGCTGAACGAATCGCGGAGCGGATTTGCAGGCAACATTTCGACCCGAACGCCGTATTACAAGGAAGCGCGCAAAAAAATCAAAATTAACATCAGCGCGTTTATCGGTGATATTAAAGTAAACAAAGTAGGTTGATCGTATGAAAAGTATCATGAAAAATACCAAATGGATGCTGCTGTTTTACTTTCTGCTGACCGGCCTTCTGATGACGGCGATTTTCTATATCGGCAGCGACAGCGGATATCTCGTTATTAAAGGAACCTGGGTATGGATTTATTCCTGCCTGGGGTTTCTGCTGTTGTCGATCATCATCGGATACATGGCTGGTCAGCGGATTCAGAGGCGCATCGATGTGCTGGAGCTTAACATGCTTCAGGTTTCCAAAGGGAATCTGTCGGTGCGGATCGGCGAAACCGATGACCCGACGTTTGCCCGGCTCTATCATGAGTTCAACAATGTGATGGATTCGATTGAAAAGAAAATGGAGCTGCTGCAGCGGATGGGCGAGCAGGAAGTTATCGAAAAGGAAAAAGCCGCGGAATCGGCTGTTATCGAGGAGCGCCGGCGGATGGCCCGGGATCTGCACGATACCGTCAGCCAGCAGCTGTTCGCCATTCATATGTCGGCGTCGTCGCTGCCGAGGGTGCTTGAACGGAATGAGGAGCAGGGCAAAGTCGTTATGGAGCAGCTCATCACGATGTCCCAGATGGCCCAGAAGCAGATGCGGGCGCTGATTGCACAGCTTCGTCCCGTCGAGCTGGAGGGCAAGAGCCTTGCCGAGGCGCTGGAAGTGTGGTTCCCGGACTACTGCCGGCAGAACGGCCTCAAAGGCATGAAGGAGGTCGAACTGAAGGGCAGCCTGTCGGAAGCGATCGAGCATCAGCTGTTTCTGATCATTCAGGAAGCGGTGGCGAACATTGTGAAGCATGCCCACGCCAGACTGGTCAGCATGTCGCTTCGCGAAGAGAGCCGGCAAGTGGTGCTCAGCATCAGTGACGACGGCCAGGGGTTTGACTCGATTCCGCACAGACCGGGATCGTACGGACTTTCAACGATGCGGGAGCGGGCCGAGAAGCTGGGCGGACAGGTCGAAATTATGAGCCGCCAAGGCTCGGGCACGACCATCCGTGTACATATACCGAAGTTTACATAAGTTTATCTTGAACGGTTCATCAATACAGGCAGGGGGAAATCGAAATGGCAGAGAGCGTGAAGGTGGTCATCGTGGATGATCACGATATGGTCAGAATGGGATTGAAAACATATTTGATGCTGGAGCCCTCCTTTGAAGTGATCGGGGAAGCAGGCAATGGCAAAGAGCTGCTGGACTGGCTGGACCAGCGGCCGCAGGAGGAGCATCCCGATCTGGTGCTGATGGATCTGATGATGCCGGTAATGAACGGTGCCGAAACGACGCGGGCCGTTCTGGCGAAATACCCTTCGATCAAAATCGTCATTTTGACGAGCTTTCTCGAAGACGACCTGGTGGTGGACGCGGTGGAAGCCGGAGCTGTCAGCTATGTGCTGAAGACCGTCTCCGCCGACGAACTGATCTATGCGCTGCAAGGGGCCAACCGGGGCATGCCGGTCATGACGGGGGATGTGTCCCAGGCGCTGACTAGAGGCATCCGCCAGCGGACCGTTCAGGGGGATTCCACCGGGATGACCGAACGCGAGAAGGAAGTGCTGCTGCTCGTCGCCGAAGGCAAAAGCAACAAGGATATCGCTGAGGAGCTGCATATCAGCATCAAAACAGTTAAGACCCATGTGAGTAACCTGCTGATGAAATGCGAGCTGGAAGACCGGACGCAGCTGGCCATCTATGCCCACCGCAAAGGATGGGTGCAGTCATAGCCTTTCCCGACATGTTTTATCTGCTTTTTAATTGTTTTTAATCTGTCATTAAGGTTTATAGTACATGATATAAACAGTTAAACAATATCCCTTACGGAACGCTATAAATCAGGGAAAGCAGGAGGCATGAATCACATGGACGAAAGAAACAGATTTGGCCAGCCGGAAGATTCGTTTGATCAAGAGCCAACAAAGCGTGAACAGCCGTCTTCCGATTCGAATAATTCATCTTATTACTATTCCTACGGGCCGTTTAAGTCCCTTGGAAAAGACAACAATACAGAGCATCCAGGCAGTGAGTCCTCCGACAGGCCGCACTCGGAGGAAGTGGAGATCACTCCTCCGAATCCGGTCAGACAGCTTCCGGTAACCTCCAGCCAGTACCACAACTCCGGCGAGTCCGGCAGCCCCGGACGCAGTGGAGGTTCAGGTGGCGGTGGCGGTAACAATGGCGGCGGTAACGGCAGTAACTGGCAGTTTAACCAACGTCCGAAGACATCGGTTAAAACAGTGCTGATTTCCTTCCTCGCCGGCATGGTTGTCATCACCGGGCTGATGTTTACGGCGGATCGCATGAATCTTTTTACGCCTAATACGTCGCTCACATCAGAAGCAGCCACGACAGTATCGGCTGCAGCCGACAACAGCGAGACTACCGGCAAGGCGAATACGACTTCGCTGCCGCTTTCGAAGCCGACGGATGTATCCGGGGTAGTTCAAGAAGCGGGTCCGGCGGTCGTTAAAATTGAAACGCTCGTTAAGCAAGGCAGCCGCAGCAATTCCCAAAGTAATCCTTATCTGAACGATCCGTTCTCCTATTTCTTCGGAGACCAGTTCGGCGGCGATTCGGGTAACGGCGGATCGGGATCGGATTCCCAATCCCAAGGCTCGGGTTCGGGTTCGAATTCTTCGCAGCTTGTTCCATACGGCATCGGTTCCGGCTTTATCTATAACAAGGAAGGTTATATCCTGACCAATCAGCACGTGGTCGAGAATGCCGACGTCATTCAGGTCACCATCGAGAACGACGATAAGATCTACGAAGCGAAGCTTCTGGGCAGCAGCAAGGATCTCGACCTTGCCGTTCTGAAAATCGAAGGCAATAACAACTTCCCGACAGTACCGCTCGGCGATTCTTCGAGCCTGAAAGTCGGCGAGCCGGTTGTAGCAATCGGTAACCCGCAGGGCTTTGACCATACGGTAACGACAGGCGTACTGAGCGCCCGTGAACGTTCCATCGATATCAGCGAGGAATCGGGAAGCGGTACACGCAAATATCAGCATTTGCTGCAAACCGACGCTTCGATCAATCCGGGGAACTCCGGCGGACCGCTGCTCAACCTGAGCGGCCAAGTCATCGGCATGAACGTGGCCGTCAGCGCCGATTCCCAAGGCATCGGCTTTGCGATTCCGACGAGCACGATCAAGAACGTCGTCGACAAGCTGGAGAAAAACCAGGAAATTCCGAAGGATCCGGTTCCGTTTATTGGCGCCTCTTTGATGACGTTGACCGAAGAAGTGGCTAAACAAATGGACACCGATGTAAAAGAAGGCTCCGTTGTAGCCGAGGTTGTGTACAAATCCCCAGCATACGAAGCGGACCTCCGCCCTTACGACATTATTACCGGCGTGAACGGTACGAGTTTTAAAACCAACACCGAACTGACTGAGTATATTCAGAAACAAAAGGTCGGCTCGAAAGTAACGCTGAACATCGTCCGCAACAACAAGAAGATGGATCTGCAGGTCACCATCGGCGACAAAAATAAATTCACGGACAACAGCGCGGTCAGCGGCCAGTAAACCATACGCTTCGAGATGACAGCGGAAGGGAACTCCCTTCCGCTGTTGTCGTACCATGGTGCAAAGGAAAATGTTCACTGCTACAATAAGAAGCAGAGGCTTGTGCCATGATACAAGATAAAGAGATAAAGGAGTAGTCCGTTCATGCGATCGAAAATTTTGATTATTGACGATGATGAAAAAATCATTTCCATGCTGCGCAGGGGGCTGGCATTTGAAGGGTACGACGTCATTACCGCTAACAATGGGGCAGAGGGACTGAAGGTCATTTTGAACGGGGAGCCCGATATCGTCGTGCTGGACGTCATGATGCCGCAGGTGGATGGATTTGAAGTGTGCCGCAGGCTTCGGGAGGGCGGCAGTCAGGTGCCGATCCTGATGCTCACCGCCAAGGATGAAATCGAGCACCGGGTCAAAGGGCTTGACCTTGGGGCGGACGATTACCTCGTCAAGCCGTTTGCATTGGAAGAGCTGCTGGCCAGAGTGCGCGCGCTGCTGCGCCGGAAGCCGGGGCAGGAGGAAGCCGGCGACCACCGGCTGACCTATGAGGACATCGTGCTGGACGTCGACTCCCGGGAAGTGCTGCGTGGCGGCAAGCGCCTCGAGCTGACGGCCAAGGAATTTGAGCTCCTTCATTTGTTTATGCAAAATCCGAAACGGGTGCTGTCCCGCGACTTAATTATGGATAAAATCTGGGGTTACGATTACAGCGGTGAGTCCAACGTGCTGGAAGTGTACATTGCGATGCTCCGTCAGAAGACGGAAGAACACGGAGGGAAGCGTGTCATTCAAACGATCCGCGGCGCAGGTTATATCCTGAGAGGGGATTCATAAGAGATGTCCATAAGATTGCGCTTGACCGCCTGGTACACCGCCATCCTGGCCGTAACGCTGATCGTGTTCGGTTCGGCGGTCTATGGGGTCGTTCATTATAATACGTATAATTCCGTAAGAGAGCGGCTGGCTCAGCAGTATAACAAAATCAAGCCGACCGTGGTTTTGAACTGGAATAGTAATTATTTGAGTTTTTCGGCGCCTTCCGATTTGGCTTCGCAGACTTTTGTGCAGATGATTGATTACGTCAATAATAAATTATCTGTGTCCGAAAAACTCGGAGAGCAGAAAATTAAGTTCCCTTATCCCGATTACGACCATGCGGTAAAAGAGCAGGGTTTTAAAACCGTGTACATCCAGGGAAATCCATTTTATTTATACCAGGGTGTCATTACGGAAAGCAGTACCGGTCAAGTGGTTGCAATGCTCCAGATCGCCATTTATACGGGGCATGAAGTGGAGCTGCTGACCCTGCTGCGGAATATTTTGGTCATCAGCGCAACGATCATGATCATCGTGGCCTCCTCGCTCGGGCTGTTCCTGGCCCGCAAATCCATGAGCCCGATCGGCAACGTCATTGAAGCGGCGAGCCAGATCCAGAACGGCCAGGACCTCAGCGTCCGCATCGATTACGACGGGCCCCAGGATGAAGTCGGGCAGCTGATCGATACGGTCAACAGCATGCTGGGGCGGATGGAGGGCTTTTATAAAAACCTCGAGGAATCTTACGCGACGCAGCGCCGGTTCGTATCCGACGCTTCGCATGAGCTGCGGACACCGCTGACAACAATCCGCGGCAACGTGGATCTTCTTGAGAAAATGTGGTCAGACGAGGAAGGAGACCGTCCGAAGCTGGACGAAGCGACGCTGAAGCAGATGACCCGGGAGGCCATCAGCGACATTGCCGACGAGTCCAAGCGGATGAGCCGGCTGGTCGGCGACATGCTCTCTTTGGCCCGGGCCGACACGGGACGGACGTTTGACAAGCAGCCGATTCCGCTCGAAATTCTCGTGGAGGAAGTGGCCAGAAGGGCCCAATTCCTGCCGCGGCAGGCCGATTGGATTACCGGTGACTTTTCGATCCTGAACGGTGTCTATGTCAACGGCAATAAGGACTATATGCAGCAGATGCTGTTCATTTTTATTGAAAACGCATTTAAGTATACGCCTGAAGGCCAAGTGACGTTTGACGCATTGCTGTATGAAGATCAGGTGGGCATCCGGATTGCCGATACGGGCATCGGCATGGACAAGGACGAGGTGCCGTATATCTTTGACCGGTTCTACCGTGCGGATCAGTCCCGCGGCATGACGGAGGGCATCGGGCTGGGCCTGTCCATCGCCAAATGGATTATCGACGAGCTGAACGGCTCGGTCGAGGTCGTTACTCGTCAAGGAGAAGGTACTACCTTCATTATCTGGCTGCCGGTCGTCTTTCCCGTCCCTTTGGAATAGGGTATAATGGTTAGGTTAAGGCATGCCAGAGAAAGCAGGTGAAAGTCATGGAAGTGATTAAAATTTCGCCCCGGGGGTACTGCTACGGCGTGGTCGATGCCATGGTGCTGGCGCGCCAGGCGGCCCAGAACCTGGACCTCCCCCGACCGATTTATATATTGGGCATGATCGTGCACAACAGTCATGTCACGAATTCTTTTGAAGACGAAGGGGTCATCACGCTCGACGGACCGAACCGGATGGAGATCCTGAACCAGGTGGACAGAGGCACGGTTATCTTTACCGCCCACGGCGTTTCGCCGGAAGTCCGGAAGCTGGCCCGGGACAAAGGTCTTACGACCGTTGACGCGACTTGTCCGGACGTCACCAAGACTCATGACCTGATCCGCGAGAAGGTGGCGGAAGGGTATGAGGTGATTTATATCGGCAAGAAGGGCCATCCCGAACCCGAAGGCGCCATCGGCATTGCGCCGGATCACGTTCATCTGATCGAGAAGGAAGACGAGATTGCCAATCTGCGCATATCCGCCTCCCGCATCATCATTACGAACCAGACGACGATGAGCCAATGGGACATTAAGGCCATTATGAAAAAGCTGCTGGAGCTGTATCCGTCCGCCGAGGTCCACAATGAGATCTGCCTGGCCACCCAGGTGCGACAGGAAGCGGTCGCGGAGCAGGCTGGACAAGCGGATCTGGTGATCGTTGTCGGCGACCCGCGGAGCAACAACTCCAACCGGCTGGCTCAGGTCTCCGAAGAAATTGCCAACGTCAAGGCTTACCGGATTGCCGACATTACCGAGCTGAAACGCGAATGGCTTGAAGGCATATCCAAAGTCGCTGTTACTTCCGGCGCCTCCACGCCGACCCCGATCACCAAGGAAGTGATCGCATATTTGGAACAATACGATCCGGAGAACCCGGATACGTGGGAAACCAAGCGCACGGTCAATATGAAGAAACTGCTTCCGCCCGTAAAAGCGGCAGGTAGCACCAAGGCGTAATGACGAATGAGATGAAGCAGAGCTTCCTTTTAATGGAGGCCTGCTTCTTTTTTTTTCTAGACCATGATGATTTGCTGTCCCTGATATGATCTGGCCCTACAGAAGAAAATAGAACAGATCGGTAGGGGGAGGATGCCCATTTTAGATTTAGGGTTGACGGATAGGTGGATTTCCGATATAGTTGCTTTAGCGGATAAAAGCTTAAAAGCGAAAACGCGTTTAAGCGTATTAGTGAAGTGAGAGGCGAGAACGGTAGACCAGATAAAGATACCGAATCATTTGAAAATATACTAGAAGCGTGCGCTGAAGCGAGGCGCTTCACAGGAGGAATGATAGCCATGATCGTAATTACATCCAATACAACTCCGGAAGAACAAATTGCGGATATTGTGCGTGTGATTGAGAAGGAAGGACTGCAGGCTTCTGTTTCCAAAGGCGCAGACCGGACGGTCATTGGGCTGATCGGTCAGGTCAACCCGCAGCTTGCTGAGCACCTGCGTCAAATGAAGGGAGTAGAGAATGTAGTGAAGATTACCAAATCATACAAATTGGCAAGCCGTGATTTTCATCCGGAGAACACGGTGATCAAGATAAAAGGCGTGGAAATCGGCGGCGACGAGCTCGTCGTCATGGGAGGACCCTGCGCGGTTGAATCCCCTGAGCAGATTGATGAAATTGCGGGCTTGGTGAAGGCTGCCGGCGGACAGGTGCTGAGAGGCGGGGCCTTCAAGCCACGGACAGGACCATACAGCTTCCAGGGGATCGGTGTCGAAGGTCTTATTATGATGGCTGAAGCCGGACAAAAGCACGGCCTGCTGACTATTACGGAAGTCATGACACCGGAATACGTGGATATCTGCGCCGAATATGCCGATATTTTGCAGGTGGGTACGCGGAATATGCAGAACTTTGACCTGCTGCGCAAGCTGGGAACTTGCGGTAAGCCGGTGTTGCTCAAGCGCGGTTTCAGCGCCACCTACGATGAGCTGCTGAATGCGGCGGAATACATCCTTGCTGGCGGCAACCCGGACGTCATGCTCTGTGAGCGCGGAATCCGTACATTCGAAAGCTATACCCGCAATACGCTGGATCTGTCGGCTATTCCTGTCCTGCAGCAGCTGAGCCATCTGCCGGTCATTTCCGATCCGAGCCATGGCACGGGCCGCAGAGAGCTGGTTGAGCCTATGTCCAAAGCCTCGGTTGCAGCTGGGGCTAACGGACTGATTATCGAGATGCATACAGACCCGGACAACTCGATGACCGGAGACGGCGTGCAGTCTCTGTTCCCGGACCAGTTCGCCGCGCTCCTTAAAGACTTGGAGAAGCTGGCTCCGCTCGTCGGGCGCACATTCAGTACGTCCAAGGCGCCTGCTGAAGCCTTTAAAGTAGGGGTATAATATTTCCCCGGTAATACCGTATAGACATCTAAGCCTGCCGGCTGATTTTCCCCAGAAAATCGGTGCGTGCAGGCTATTTGCAATTAGTGCAAATAAAGTGTTGAAAAGTGTAAGGATACCTCACACCATTTTTAAAAATACCTTACATACATATTGACGATGTCAGGTTTGAAGTTTTATAATGACGACATAAATCATTAGATACTGAACGTTTACGTTTTAAATGCGGGGAAATGTTCGGAAATTGGGAGGAAGAGAGCATGTCGGTTGAAAACGTATTAAAAACAATTCAGGAGAAAGCAATTGAGTGGGTGGATTTCCGTTTCGTAGATTTGGCTGGCCGTGCGCATCACATTTCTTTGCCTGCCTCTGAAGTGGATGAAGAAACGTTCGTGAACGGGGTTGCGTTCGACGGCTCTTCCATCGCCGGTTTCCGGGGAATCGAAGAATCGGATATGGTTATGATGCCAGATCCGGAATCGATTTTTGTCGATCCATTCACCGCTCATCCGACACTGAACATCATGTGTAACATCAACACGCCGGACGGCGAGCGCTATGAGCGCGATCCGCGCAGCATTGCAGCCAAAGCCGAAGAGTATCTGCAACAGTGCGGCGTTGGTACGGCAGCCTTCTTTGCACCTGAATCCGAATTCTTTATTTTTGACGATGTCCGTTACGAAAGCGGCATGAACAGTTCTTCTTACTTCGTGGATTCCGAAGAAGCTTCGTGGAACACGAACCGTAAAGAAGAAGGCGGCAACCTTGGCTTCAAAGTACGCGTGAAAGGCGGATACGTTCCTGTTGCACCGGTCGACACCCAACAAGACATCCGCAGCGAAATGTGTCGTTTGCTGGAAGAAGCCGGCCTCCGCATCGAGCGTCATCACCATGAAGTGGCCACTGCAGGCCAAGCGGAAATCAACTTCCGTTTCGATACCCTGAAGAAAACAGCGGATAACCTCTTGCTGTACAAATACATCGTTCACAACACAGCCCGTCAATACGGTAAAGTGGCTACTTTTATGCCAAAACCGATCTTTGGCGACAACGGAAGCGGCATGCACGTTCACCAGTCTATCTTCAACGGCGACGAGCCTTTGTTCTATGAAAAAGGCGCATATGCGAACCTGAGCGAAATGGCGCTGAACTACATCGGCGGTATCCTGTACCATGCTCCGGCCTTGATTGCCATCACGAACCCGTCGACAAACTCCTTCAAGCGTCTGGTTCCTGGCTACGAAGCACCGGTTAACCTCGTGTTCTCGAAAGGTAACCGTTCGGCAGCGATCCGTATTCCAGTCGCCGCTGTAACGCCTAAAGGCTGCCGCATCGAGTTCCGTACACCGGACTCCACGGCGAACCCTTACCTGGCCTTCTCGGCTATGCTGATGGCTGGTCTGGACGGTATCAAGCGCAAAATCAATCCGGTTGAGCTCGGATACGGACCGATGGACAAAAACATCTATGAGCTCTCCGACGATCAAAAAGCGGAAATCCGCAGCGTACCGGGCACCCTGGACGAAGCATTGGACGCTCTGGAAGCTGATTACGACTTCCTTCTGGAAGGCGGCGTATTCACCAAAGAATTCATTGATAACTTCGTTAGCCTGAAGCGTGCTGAAGCGAAAGCCGTTTCGATCCGCGTGCATCCGCACGAGTACGGTCTGTACTTCGACTGCTAATTCGTATCAAGAAATGGCTGCCCTCTCCGGTCAGGGATGACTGGAGAGGGCAGCTTCTTTGTTTGGGGGACGCTCCGCGTCCACCGCATTCCTTCACTCGCGTGTTGGTGGGGGCGCTCCGCAGCCACCGCATTCCTCCATTCGCGTGTTGTTTTCCCGTTTCCTGAATTTAGCCGCTGTCGGCGGTAGAAACGGGAAAACAAAGGCGACCGCTGCGCTGTTCCGGAATTGCGGTGTCCGCTCCGCTAAGCAGAGGAGTAAGTGTGGGCGGCTCAGGGAAGTAGTTGTGCTGGTGCTCAGGGAGACAACACGTCAGCAGCCTTCACGATGAGGGTGATTTGTCTGCCAATGAGAGCCAAGCCTGCATGCGGCAGCATATGCCATGCCGTGCCAGCGTTCGCGTACATTCTGCGGGGACGCTCCGCGTCCACCGCATTCCTCCACTCGCGTGTTGTTTTCCCGTTTCCTGAATTTAGCCGCTGGCGGTAGAAACGGGAAAACAAAGGCGACCGCTGCGCTGTTCCGGAATTGCGGTGTCCGCTCCGCTAAGCAGAGGAGTAAGTGTTGGTAGTTCGGGGAAGCGGCTGGGTTGTTCAGGGAGGCAGGGCTGCAGGTAGCTCAGGAAGCAACAGCAGCGCTCCGCTCTGACCGCATTCTGTAGAAGCGCTCGGCGTACTCCGCATTCCTTCACTCGCGTGTTGTTTTCCCGTTTCTTGAACTAGCCGCTGTCGGCGGTAGAAACGGGAAAACAAAGGCGACCGCTGCGCTGTTCCGGAATTGCGGTGTCCGCTCCGCTGGGCGGAGGAGTAAGTGTGGGTAGTTCGGGGAAGCAGTTGTGCTGGTGCTCAGGGAGACAACACGACAGCAGACTTCACGATGAGGGTGATTTGTCTGCTAAGGAGAGCCAAGCCTGCATGCGCAGCATATGCCATGCAGGGCCAGCGTTCGCGAACATTCTGCGGGACGCTCCGCCTCCACCGCATTCCTCCACTCGCGTGTTGTTTTCCCGTTTCTTGAACTAGCCGCTGACCGCGGTAGAAACGGGAAAACAAAGGCGACCGCTGCGCTGTTCCGGAATTGCGGTGTCCGCTCCGCTGGGCGAGGGAGTAAGTGTGGGTTGTTCGGGAAGCGGTCTGGGTTGTTCAGGGAGGCAGGGCTGCAGGTAGATCATGAAGCAACGCCGTCAGCAGCGCTCCGCTCTCACCGCATTCTGTGGGGTCGCTCCGCGTCCACCGCATCCCTCTACTCGCGTGTTGTTTTAACCGTCGAAGGACCCCCCAACTGGTTCTGCCGAATGCTGTCGACATTTGATCTGCCATTTTCTGCAGTGCTTTACTCCGTTAAATAAACTGTGTTAAAGTAATAGATAAAAACAAACGTCCGCAAGGCGTCATACTATGTGCTTTTTTGTACTTGATGGCCCTTGGGAATACTGCTATCATTGCCATATTATCATTCGCTATAAGAGAGAGGATGGGGAGTTGTTTTGACAAAGAGAGCATACAATTTTAACGCCGGCCCTGCTGCATTGCCGCTGGAAGTGCTGGAACGCGCACAAGCTGAATTCGTGGATTTCCGGGGGACAGGGATGTCCATCATGGAGATGTCACACCGCGGCAAGGTCTACGAGGAAGTCCATAACGAAGCGCAAAGCCGTCTGCTGTCCCTCCTGGGCAATCCTTCGGGATATAAGGTGCTGTTTCTGCAGGGGGGTGCCAGCACCCAGTTTGCGATGGTGCCGATGAACTTTCTGACAGCCGGCAAGACCGGAAGCTATGTCCTGACAGGAAGCTGGGCCAGCAAAGCGGAGAAGGAAGCGCGCTTGATCGGGGAGACGCATATTGCCGCTTCTTCGGAGAACAATAAGTTTATGTCGATTCCGGATCTGAGCAGCATCGAAATTCCGGAAAATGCCGCATACCTGCACGTAACGTCCAATGAAACGATCGAAGGCAGCCAGTACCAGCAGTACCCAGATACAGGCAACGTACCGCTGATTGCGGACATGTCCAGCGACATCCTGTGCCGCGAGTTCGACGTCAATCAGTTCGACTTTATCTATGCAGGAGCGCAAAAGAACCTGGGACCTTCCGGCGTAACCGTCGTCATCGCCCGGGAAGAGCTACTGGCTGAGTCGCCGAAACATATTCCGACGATGCTGCGCTTCAGCACGCATGCGGCGAACAACTCTCTTTACAACACCCCACCATCCTTTTCGGTATACATGGTCAACGAAGTGCTGAAGTGGATCGAAGAACAAGGCTCTCTAGCCGGAGTCGAGAAGATCAACCGGGAGAAAGCCGGCTTGATTTATGATACAATAGACAGCAGCGAAGGCTTCTACCGCGGACCGGTAGAGGCTGGCAGCCGCTCGATTATGAATATTACATTCCGTCTTCCTTCCGAAGAGCTGGAGAAGCAGTTTATTAAGGAATCGGAACAGGAAGGTTTTGTAGGTCTGAAGGGACACCGCAGTGTCGGCGGTCTGCGCGCTTCGATTTACAACGCCGTTCCTTACGAGAATGTTAAAGCACTGGCTGATTTTATGAACCATTTTCAAAAGAATCATGGGTAATGAAGCCTGAAGCCAGAACATCCATGAGTGAGCGCCTTTCGCCGTTTTTCGGCGAGAGGCTTTTTAAACTTTAGCAATATCATTTGAACTAAAAAGGTGAAGCATGATTAACCTTTAGTTCATTTTGTATAGAAAATGAATGGAGTGGAAAACGATCTATGGCATTGCACATCGTACTTGTTGAACCTGAAATTCCCGCTAATACCGGCAATATCGCCAGAACCTGCGCAGCGACAGGAGCTCATCTGCATCTCGTGAAACCGCTTGGTTTTCGCACCGATGACGCGACGTTGAAGCGCGCGGGTCTGGATTACTGGTATGCGGTTCATATTGAATACCATGAATCTTTTGCAGAGGTGCAGGAGATGTACGCCGGCCGGCGTTTCTTCTATGCGACGACAAAAGCCGACAATCGATACACGGACTTTCAGTTCCAGGACGAGGATTTTCTCGTGTTCGGCAAGGAAACGAAGGGACTTCCGGAAGAACTGCTTGCCGCCAACCCAGATACGTGTATGCGTATGCCGATGACGGATAAGGTCCGGTCGTTGAACCTGTCCAATTCGGCGGCGATCATCGTGTACGAAGCGCTGCGGCAGCTCGATTATCCGGGGATGGAATAAGGACTGTATTTGGATTCCATACACGGAAAAATTCAGCTTCTAAAATAAAGTAATAAAATTTTAATCCGGAGCAGGATTCGACATCGTCACATCGAACTATTAGAAAAGACCCATATTTCTGGATTGGAAAGTATGAATAATGATCACAGGGGGTACTTTCTAATCACTTTACATTCGATTAGTCATAGGGAGAGGTGTTGAACATGAAACCTGCCGGTGTTGTACGCAAGGTAGATCAGCTCGGAAGAATCGTCCTGCCGAAGTCGCTTAGAAAACGTTATCAGATGAACGAAGGAGATCCTGTCGAGATTCTGGTGCAGGGGGACCACATCATTTTGGAACGTTACCGTCCGAAATGCGTGTTTTGCGGTTCGATGGACGAAGTGACGGAATTCAAAGAGCGGTATATTTGCGGCCAGTGTCAATCCGACATGCTGCAATTGCAAAAGCATGCATAACATTCATTTGGGCATCACGAGTTTTCGTGGTGTTTTTCTTTTATAGCCAGTTCTGTTAATAACCTGGATCGCTTTTATGGATCAGATCAGGTTCCATGAAAAAAGGCTTCCTATACAGGAAGCCTCTTCGGCCTTACAGTCCTTTAGTTTTATCATCGTTATAAGCTGCGGTTAGGATGCCGACCAGGAACATTAGCAGCACCACCATACAAATCCAAAAAGTTAATGAGAACGACATTTAAGGCCACCTCCCGCTGAACTACCATTGCTCAATAAGCCTATTATACCCACACTTGCTGGAAAAATAAATGAATTCGTCATTTTGTTCATAATTTTTTTGCAGCTTAAGGATACATTATTTATAAAATAAAAAGTTGGTCGGGACCGGGCGCATGCTGCCGTCCGACGGGTGGTTGACCACCCTGCCGTTAAGCACCAGGGTCGAAGAGCCCCCCCCATCCAAATTATAGGCATCGATGACGCCGAGATGGAACATTTTACTCTGCAGCTCTTGGAGGGTGGCTCCCGAGCTGCCGTTTTCGTTGCGCCCGTCCACGACGATGATCAGCAGCTGATCGTCTTTGTATTTGCCGATCACGGTCCGCGGCGCACGGTTGGGAGACTGCTTCCATTTGAGCGGGATTTCAACGGGCTGGCCGTTTTTTAGCAGCATCGGCACGAAGGTCGCCCCGAATTTGGGCTGCAGGCGATCCAGTTCGGATTGATTCTGGAACTTGCCGCCGATAAGCTTGCCGGATTTGTTCAGCCCCACGAAGAAGAGATCCTTGAAGCTGGACTGGAATCCCGTAAGATACTCTCCATTCATGACGGTGGTGCTGAGCGGATAACGCTTGCCGCTGGTGTCGGCAAATCCTCCGGCATTGATCCCGGCCACGGCGCCATGCCGGCTTACAGCCTGCAGCGTCGTTTCGGAGCTTCCCAGCTTGTCCTTGGCAAGGCTCATGCCCATGGCAGAGGAATCCTTGAGCTTCACCTTCATGGCATATCCATTATACACACCCGGGTTGACCTTGTAGAGCTCGATCCGGATTCGGTCGCTATCGACGCGTTCAATAGGGACGCCGAGCTTGGACGTAATCCGTTTATTGTAGATGAACTCCGGACGTCCGGCTTGTGTCTTGGCCGTTGCCTCGATCGCATTCATCGCTGAAGTCGTCTGCTTGTACAGCCTGGACGTCTTGCTGATGGACGAAATGGTTACTTTCACAGTTTTGTCGGCCTTGTCCAGCTCCTTCAGCAGCGAGTCGGTATGCGGCTTAAGCGTATCTGCCGGAACGTACGCTGCGGTATCGACCTGGATATGTAGGGAACCTAAGCTGAACAGCAAATAGATGAACAATCCAACGAACGGAGCGGTCACGAGCAGAAAAAAGCGGTTGATCTGTTTGATGCTTACATTCATTTGAGCAGATCCATCTTTTTCTGCAGCGTGTCCAGCTGTTTCTTCACTTCGTTCAGCTGGGTGTACAGCTTGTTGCTGTTATCGGTTTTGCTCGTGGCGTTATCCTTGGTGAACGTCAGCAGTTCGTTAAAAGACTGCACCTTGCTCTCCAGCTCCTTAACTTGCCCCGCCAGTTCGTTAAACTGAGCCTCGTAACTCTTTTTTAAATCGTTCATCTGGTTTTCCGTACTTGCCTGAAGCTGCTTTATCATTTCCTGTTTTACGTGATTGCTATATAAATAGGCAGCGCCGATGCCCAGTACAATCAGCAGTATCCATATCAGGAGCACGAACTTGACGGAGGGTTGCTTCTCCCTCTTGGGCTGGTTTCCGAATGGTGCGGAAGGCCCTGTCGAAGTTTGCAATGTCATCACCTCGGTTTTCGTAGAATTTTTTCCAGTCCCCATTCTATCATTACCCTATTATTTTCGCAAAAATGAATACAAGTCATAAAAATACCTAAAAATAGATTGCACGAAATAATAGGGGTGCGATACAATCTGTTTAAGACTGATAGATTTATATTATACATAACCGTTTAGCGAGCCTTGATATGAAAATAGAAACGTCTTAAAACAAGCGTTTAACGCGCTTGTGAGCGGAGGAGAAACGCTGCTGTACTTTATATTCAATACGATCAGTACCAGGAGGTTACCATTGAAATGACGAGAGTTTGGCGGGTTGTGATTATCGATAGCCACCCCACGAGTATGCTGGGCACCAAGTTGATACTGGAGGAACGAGAGAATCTGAAGGTAACGGGGATGGCCTCAACCTGGGACGAAGGATTGGTGCTGGTGATCGAGCACCAGCCCGATCTGGTTCTGTTGGACTACCAGATGCCCGAGGGAACGGCGGAACCGCTGCTGGAGAAGCTGAAGAGCAGTTCTCCGGAGAGTCATGTCCTCATCTTGACGGATCATGACGGTTTGAAGCTGCTGCATCCGATCATTCATCACGGGGGAAGCGGGATTTTGTCGAAACAGGCTTCGGCCTCCCAGCTCATGCTGATGATCGACGGGCTGCGCGAAGGCTTTGCCGCCCTGCCGATTGAATGGCTGAAGCAGGGGATCTGGCAGATGCAGGCGGCTCCCTCGGCGGAAGGAATGTTTGATCTGACCGAGACGGAGATTTTTATTATGGAACGGATCGTACAGGGGATTACCTACGATAAGATCGCAACGGAAATTACCGTCAGCCGAAGATCCATCGATAACTACCTGCGCAAAATTTACGTCAAGCTAGGGGTGTCCACACGAGCCCAGGCCATCGAAAAATTTGCGCTTCATTCACGCCAGAAGCGAGCGATGTACATTTGAATACGGCATAATTCCATGCGTCTCTGAATACATACTTTAGGGTTGTAAATTATATAGAGAGACCGAACCCAATAAGAGATAAATGGGAGGAGAGACCATGCAGTATTCCTTTGCAGCCCGTACGGAGGTCATGCTGTCGTCACCGCTTCATCTCATCCGGTCCTTGGCAAATCGGGAATCCTTCATTTCTTTTGCAGAGGAGCTTCCGGCCGAAGAGCTATTTCCCGTATCTTCCCTGGAGGCAGCAGCGGCAGCAGTGATTTCGAATAGTCCTACGGCACTTCAGTATGGGGAGCCGCAGGGCTTTTTGCCGTTGCGCGAATGGTTGTCGGAGGACTGGAAGCGCACCAAGCGCATCGATGTGGGTCCGGATCAAATTCTGCTGACGACCGGCGTGCAGCAGGCAATGGATCTGCTCGCCCGCGTCTATGTGGAGCCGGGGGACCGCGTCCTTGTGGAAAGTCCGGCTTCGCCGGGATATTTGCAGGTGTTCAAGATGCAGGGGGCTGTCGTCATTCCGGTGGACAGCGACCAGAATGGCCTGATTCCGGAACGCCTGCTGGAACAGATTGAGCGGACGCAGCCGAAGCTGCTGGTAGCCTCACCGAATTTCTCCAATCCGACGGGGGTCCTTTGGAGCTTGGAACGGCGCAAGGAAGTGCTTGACCTGTGCAGGGAGCACAGTATCCTCATTATAGAAGACAATTCATACGGGGATCTTCATTTTGAAAAGTTATCGCAGCGGGAATTCACCAGTCTGTATCCCTCTCTGTTTGCGCTGGACGGCTCGGGCAGCGGACAGGGGGTGCTTTACATCGGTTCGTTCAGTAAAACGATCGCCCCGGCGCTGCGTACGGGCTGGGCCGCCGGAAGCCGGCCGCTGATCGATATGCTGGCCGCCGCCAAGCAGCTGGCCGATTGGCAGTCCAGCACGCTGAACCAGCGCTTCCTGCACAACATGCTGGAATCCTCCGCTTTCGATATTCATGAGCATATCAAAATGCTGAACCGCGAATACGACACCCGCCTGAAGCTGATGAACGGGCTGCTGCAGCGGCCGGCTTGGCAGGATGCCAGCTACGTCATCCCTAAGGGGGGGATGTTTATCTGGCTTCAGCTGCCGGATGGGCTGGACAGTCTGGCCCTCTTGAAATGCGCCTTGGGTAAGGGCGCAGCTTTTCTCCCCGGCACGCTGTGCTACCCGGACGGGCGGGGAAGCGGCTGGATTCGGCTGAATTTCACCCATCCCGGCCGTGACGAGCTGCTGCTGGGCATGAATCTGATCGGCGAAGCGATCGGCGAATTTACGGCGCGCAGCTAAGTCTTTTTGCGGCGTGAGGCGCGCGCCGGCGTGGCCGTTTCCACAAGAGCGGGCGAACTGGATGCCCCCGTCTCCAGGATGCCGGCATAGCGCTCCAGATCGGCGGTGCCTGCCGGCGTCAGGAGGTAGCGGCCGCGGGAGATCCGCTGGAACCATCCGTAATAGTTGTTCTGCAGGATGGCCGCCGCATTCGGCACGCCGCTTTTCTCCCGTAAATGCGCGGGCGACAGGCCGCCTTCCGGTGCGCCTGCGAGGGCGCCGGCGACGCGAAGCGCTTTTTCCCGGTAAGCCGTCATTAGCTTCGCCCGGGTGGTGCCGCCGACGTTATAATCGCCGCTGCGTTCGCGGAATTCGTAGAGCAGCCGGGACTTGCGGACTTTCATCCTGCGGGTTGGCACGTAAGGCGTTCCCGGCTCGCAGAGCACTTCCACCAGCGGCTTCTTGGTTTTATAGAAGGTGACGGTGATCAGACCGACGCCCAGTCTGCGGCATAAACCGGTGATGTCATCCCAGCGCTGGTTCACGGCCCCCCGCTTGCTGCGGTTGCGCTCCACCGCCAAATATACATGAGGGCTCAGCTTGAGACGTTCGACTCCCTGCAGCAGCAGGGAGAGGTTGAACGTCTTTTTCATTTCCACGATCAGCGGCTCTTCCTCGTCCGGATGCAGGCCCACCAGGTCGCAGTGGCGAACTTCGCCTTTGACCTCGTAGCCCTGCCGCTCAAAAAAAGCCTTCAATGGCTCGTAAAGTTCGGTTTCATGCTGGACGGACATGTTCAGGCTCTCCTTCTGCGGTGATCCGCTTCTGAATTCTTTGTTCATTATATCATTTCAAATGAAGAACCCGAATCCTAAGGGCAGATATCCCGCCGGGAAAGTCGCAGCACCCTTGCTTTTATAGAAAAAGACAATCTGACATGGGCGAAAAAAGAGGTCAACTAATCCCACGGTCCCGCATAGGTATGTAATACACTTTTTAAGAATCGATGGGAGCAGTTGACCCTTGACGCATTTTGTAGGAGTAGCTTGCGATTTCATAACCGAGTCATAGGAGGTACTTGCATGGATATTTTCGAACGCGTAGCGGCATATCGGGCAGAGAGCGATCAACTGGCATGGAATGGCACCTTTAAAGAATACATCGACCTTCTTCGTCAGGACCCATCACCGGCGATGACGGCGCATGCCCGCGTCTATGACATGATCAAATCATACGGCGTGGAAGAGGTCAACGGCCATAAACGTTATAAATTTTTTGAGCAGGAAATTTTCGGCCTGGATCGTGCCATTGAAAAGCTGGTGGAGGAGTACTTCCACTCCTCGGCCCGCAGGCTCGACGTCCGTAAACGGATTCTGCTGCTGATGGGACCGGTCAGCGGCGGGAAATCGACGATTGTGACCCTGCTGAAGCGGGGGCTTGAGAAATTTTCGAGAACGCCGCAAGGCGCGGTATATGCCATTGACGGCTGCCCGATGCATGAGGAACCGCTTCATCTCATTCCGCTGGAACTGAGGGCAGAAGTGGAAAAAGAACTGGGTGTGCGGATCGAAGGCAATTTATGCCCTTCCTGCCAGATGCGCCTGAGAACCGAATACGACGGCGATATCGAGAAAATGCCTGTTACCCGGGTGCTGATCTCGGAAGACAGCCGTGTCGGTATCGGTACGTTCAGCCCTTCAGATCCGAAATCCCAGGACATCGCCGACCTGACCGGCAGCATCGACTTTTCTACCATTACGGAATACGGTTCGGAATCTGACCCCCGCGCCTACCGTTTCGATGGAGAGCTGAACAAGGCCAACCGCGGCCTGATGGAATTTCAGGAAATGCTCAAATGCGACGAGAAGTTTCTGTGGAACCTGCTCTCGCTCACACAGGAAGGCAATTTCAAGGCAGGCCGGTTTGCGCTTATTTCCGCCGACGAGCTCATCGTTGCCCACACGAACGAATCGGAGTACAAGGCCTTTATCGCCAACAAGAAAAACGAAGCGCTGCAGTCCCGGATGATCGTCATGCCGATTCCTTATAACCTGAAGGTATCGGATGAAGAAAAGATTTACGGCAAGCTCATTTCGCAAAGCGACATGAAGCATATCCATATTGCGCCGCATGCGCTGCGTTCCGCCGCGATTTTCTCCATTCTGACCCGTCTCAAGGAGACGAAGAAGCAGGGAATGGACCTCGTCAAAAAGATGAGAATGTACGATGGCGAAGAGATTGAAGGCTATAAAGAAGCCGATTTGAAGGAAATGCAGTCTGAATATTTGGAAGAAGGCATGTCCGGTGTCGATCCGCGGTATGTCATCAACCGGATTTCCAGTGCTTTGATTAAGCAGGACCTTCAATGCATTAACGCGCTGGATGTGCTGCGGGCCATCAAAGACGGTCTTGACCAGCACGCCTCCATTACGAAGGACGAACGGGAGCGTTATCTGAACTTCATCGCGGTGGCCCGGAAAGAATACGACGAGCTGGCGAAAAAAGAAGTACAGAAAGCCTTTGTGTATTCCTTTGAGGAGTCGGCCAAAACGCTGTTCGAGAATTATCTCGACAACATCGAGGCGTTCTGCAACTGGACGAAGATCCGCGACCCGCTCACCGATGAAGAGATGAATCCGGACGAAAGGCTGATGCGTTCCATCGAGGAGCAGATCGGCGTTTCCGAAAATGCCAAAAAAGCGTTCCGCGAAGAAATCCTCATCCGGATTTCGTCTTATTCCCGCAAGGGCAAAAAGTTCGAATACCATAACCATGACCGTCTGCGCGAAGCGATCGAGAAGAAGCTGTTTACAGACCTCAAGGATATCGTAAAAATAACGACGTCGACCAAAACGCCGGATGCCGCCCAGCTCAAGCGGATTAACGAAGTAAGCAAACGGCTGATCGACGAGCACGGCTACTGCCCGGTATGCGCGAACGAGCTGCTGCGCTATGTGGGAAGTTTGCTGAACCGGTAATCAGCAGAAACTCTATTTATTCCAGCGTCAAATGGCCCCTGATTCATTTCAGGGGTCTTTTTTTATGGTTGAAAATTATTATACGCCCTTCATTTTGGAATGGACCGTGAGCTATACCCATTCATTCGTAAAGCCGTACTAAAAATATAAGTCGGATGCACTATATTTTAGTTGTTTAGTCGTCGATATAGACTATAATAGACAAAGTTAGATTATTTAAAATTGGTATAATCAGGGAAATTCTAAAGGAGCCATTCTACATGATTCAAGTATCGGAAGCGCGGCATAAGCAGCTGAAATTTATTGGACTGACGGAAAAGGATTTGGAGATTCTGCGGACGCACCAGCCCGTATTCAGCAAGGTGGTCGATGAAGTCGTGGACCATTTTTATCGGCATATCACTTCGGAGCCGGAGCTCATGCGCATCATTGAACGGAAAACGACGATCGACAGACTGAAGACGACCCAGCGGGAATACTGGATGTCGCTGGCTGAAGGTGTCATTGACGAGCCGTTTCTGGAGAAAAGAATCGCCATCGGACTGGTACATTCGCGCGTTGGCTTAAATACGGATTATTATCTCGGCAGCTACATGGTTTATTTGGACATCGCTGTTGAGCTGTTCAAGAAGGCCATTCCGGACCGCTGGATCGAGGTGATCCATCCCCTGACCAAGATGTTCAACCTCGATTCGCAATTGGTTCTGGAAGCTTATGATATGAAGGAAAAGGAAAAGATCCAAGAGCTTGCCGACGAGCGGGAGCAGGTACTTCGGGCGGTAACCGAAGTCGTTCTGCAGCTGACCGGCATGATTGCCGAGCTGAACGAGAGTGCCGGCCAAATCGCCGAAACTGCGAAAGTGACCGCGGCTTCCCAGGACCTGGCCCATTCGCTGATGGACGAGCTGCAGGAGGATGTCACCCAAATCGAGAACATGGGCGGCTTGATCAAGGGCATCGCCGACCAGACGCATCTGCTCGGACTGAACGCGGCGATCGAGGCGGCGCATGCCGGGGATTCCGGCAGAGGCTTTGCCGTCGTGGCCGGCGAGGTGCGCAAGCTCGCAGCCCATTCGCGGGAAGCGCTGGAGACGATCCAGGATAAAGTGTCGGGCATCATGGTCCGGCTGGAGAGCGTGCAGCAGGAAACCCGGCAGACATCGGTCCATGCCCGGGCACAGGCGGAGAGCTCCCAGGAGCTGGCGGCTTTCGTGAAGACGATCGAGAAGCTGACGCTGGATCTTGCGGAGATTCAGAATCACCAGTAAACGCCGACGAGGAGCGTCAAGGAAGCTTCATTTGTTCCAGTACCTCATCATTCGCCATTCAGGTATAATAGATTCGTCATCATGAATATTCGAAATCGTAAATTTTTGAATTGATCGGCAACTGATTTGTATTTGAGGTGATTGTATAGTGGCTTCCATTCATGATGTGGCGAAAGAGGCTGGAGTATCTGTCGCAACCGTTTCCAAAGTCATTAACCATTATCCGGACGTCAGCGATAAAACAAGGAAAAAAGTAAGATCGGCGATTGAGCTTCTTCGTTACCGGCCCAATGCCATTGCACGCGGACTCGTCACCGGGAGATCGTGGACCGTGGGTGTGCTGATCAACATTCCCTTTACGAACCCTTATGTGGCCGAGCTGCTGGAAGGCATCAAAACGGCGCTGGAGAACAGCGGCTATGATCTCATGCGCCTCTCGGCCCGGCTTAACGACGAAAGTTATTCTTTTATCGACCACTGCGAGAGCAGAAATCTGGATGGGGTCGTCATCTTCGGCGTGGAGCGGGACCACCGGATTATCGGCGAGTTGATCCGCTCCGATATTCCTACCATGTTTGTGGATACGGACGTCATGGGAAACCGGGTCGGAAATATTACGTCGGATAACGTGAACGGTGTTCATATGGCCGTCTCCCATCTGTACGGGCTGGGTCACCGGGATATCGCCTATATCGCCGGTACCCTCGGCCATACGGTAGCCGAACGGCGGCTTCAGGGATACAAGCAGGGCCTTGCGGACTGTTCCATCGAATACAGGGACAAGTATCTGGAAGTGTGTGATTATTCTTTTGAAGGCGGCATGGTCGCCATGAGAAAGCTCCTTCATCTTCAGTCTCCCCCGACGGCTGTCGTGTGTACTTCGGATATGGCTGCGATGGGGGCGATTCATGAAATTGAAGCATGGGGATTTTCCGTTCCCGGGGATGTTTCGGTTGTCGGCTTTGACAACATTTTTGAGGCCAAGGTGTTTAAGCCAAGCCTGACGACCGTGAACCAGAACATACACAATATCGGCGCAAGGTCGATTGAGCATCTGATCTCCATGATCGAAAATCCGGAATACTCGCCACCGGAAATTATGGAGCCGGCCAGCCTGGTTATCCGCCAATCGACCGGCAAAGTGAAGGTTTCTGAAGATCAATCGCGTTAAAAGGGATGTGCCGGGCAGGCATGTCCCTTTTTGCGTCCTGTCTGGTCATTTAAGATCGGATTTAATTTCCGCGTGTTGCAAAGGACAGGTGCTTAGGTCAAGAAATGTTGTGAATGGTGCACAATATCTTATAATGATAGAAAATCAGGCACTGCTTATAATCAACGGATGAAAGTGACGTGATAGTCGATGGAGGAAAAAAGAGTTCTGGTGGCCGACGATGAGCCTAGCATCCGCAGCGCGATTTCCTATGCGCTCAAACGGGAGGGGTTCGTCGTTGAGACGGCCGCGGACGGTGAGGAGGCGCTGCAGCAGGCGGATGCCTTCCGCCCGGATATGCTGGTGCTGGACGTCATGATGCCCAAGGCAAACGGCTATGAGGTGCTGCGCCGGCTGGAAAACCGCAAAGGACTCGGCATATTGATGCTGACCGTTAAAAACGATATCGTCGACAAGGTTCTGGGGCTGGAGCTTGGGGCCGACGATTTTATGACCAAACCGTTCGATATCCGCGAGCTGGTCGCACGGGTGAAATCGATCGTCCGCCGGCTGGATAAAGTGGAAGATCCCGCGCCTGCGCCGGACGGGAAAAAGGCCGTGCTTGGACAGCTGACCGTTCATGCCGCCAAGCGCACAGCAGAACTCAGCGGCCGGCTGCTGGAACTGACGCCGAAGGAATTCGATCTACTGTCGCTGCTCGTGTTTCATCCTGGGCGGGTGTACACCCGTGAGGATCTGCTGGATCTCGTATGGGGAATGGAGTATGCGGGAGGCACCCGAACGGTGGACATTCACATCCAGCGGCTGCGGAAAAAGCTGGGCGACGCCCACTATATGCTGCAGACGGTATACGGGATCGGCTATAAGGCGCTGGAGGAGGGCACATGAGCCTCGGCCTGAAATGGAAGTTTCCGCTGTTCCTGGCGGTGCTGCTGGTGTTTACGACCGGCGTGCTCAGCTGGCTTGTACTCAGCGGAATCAAGACCAATCAGCGCGAGCAGATGGAAGAGAGCCTGCAGCGGCAGGCCGACGTAGCCGAAATGAGGGTCAAGCAGGATTATTTGACAGGTGAACGGCTGAAACCGGTGGATTTTATGGGAAAACAGGGGCAGGAGCTGGCCGTGGACCTTGGCATTTCCACCAATATGCGGGTGATCCTGTACGACGCGAAGGGCCAAGAGGTGGGCAATTCCCTGCCGCTGGCGGAAAAACCGGATGTCGGAGATGCCCTGTCTTATGCGCTGAAAGGTAAAATCGCCTATATTACCGAAGCGGATTCCCTGATCTATCTTGCGCCGATGCAGGGGCCTGACGGCATGCTGGGGGTAGTCCAGCTCCATACGTCGCTGAAAGCGCAGCATGAATTTTATAACCGGATGGCGTACCGGCTGGTTTGGACCGGCGGCATCGTATTGCTGCTCAGCTTTATTCTGGGATTTATTTATGTATACCGTCAGGTCAGGGATATCGTGAAGTTGAAGGCGGAGGCGGACCGGATCTCCCGCGGGGAGTACCCGGAGCGCTCCCCGCTGCGGCGGAAAGACGAGCTCGGGCAGCTCGGAACCGGCATTCTGCATATGAGCCGTGACATCAAAGGGCATATGGCTGCGCTCCAGGAAGAAAAGCACCATCTGCAATTGGCCGTGGAGAAGCTGCAGGCGCTCGAGCAGCAGCAGAAGCAGTTTATCAATAACGTGAGCCACGAGTTTAAAACGCCGCTGACGTCGATCCAGGCTTATACGGATTTGCTGGGCATGTACGGTGACGATCCGCAGCTGATCGAGGAAGCGCGCAGTGCGATTGCCAAAGAGTCCGAGCGGTTGTATCAATTGGTCGAGGACGTGCTGCGCCTGTCGCTGCTGGAAAAGTACGATTTTGAATCCCAGGCGGAAGAGGTGGAGCTTGCGGATCTGCTGCAGGATGTCGTATCCCGGATCAGCGCCAAGGCCACCAAATACGATTTAACGATACAGACTGACTTCGTGCCTGTCCGGGTATGGGGAGACCGGGACCATTTCATTCATATTTTTATGAATCTGCTGGATAATGCGATCAAATACAACCGGCCCGGCGGCCGGATTGTCATACAAAGCCGGGCTTCGGAAGACGAAGTGAGCGTATCGGTCCGCAACACGGGACGGATCATTCCTCGGGAATGGTGGGCGCATCTGTTCGAGCCGTTCTCCACCCTGCACCAAGACCGCGCCCGCTCCACCGGCGGAACCGGCCTGGGCCTGCCGCTGGCGTCCCAGCTCGCGGAGAAGCAGGGGGGCCGGCTTGAACTCGTCCGTTCGGTTGCGGAGGAGACCGAATTTACCGTTTCGTTTCCGCGGCAATCCAGCCGGGAGAACTAGGAGAACATTGCCGATGTTTCTCACACAGGGAGTAAACTGAGCTTCAGCTGATGCTTTTTTAATAAAAGTTTACAACTTGGAAACATTTCGACGTATGCCGGATATCATTGGCGTGTAGGATGGGGGTAAGAAATCAGGAAGGGATGAAGCTCATGATGAAACGACATAAACTACTTCCTCCAGTGATCGGCGTGATGATGGCAGGTGCGCTTTTGGCCGGCTGCGGTTCGCCGCAGAGTAATGCAAGCCGCGAGGTCATTGACAAGCCGGGCAAGCAGATCACTGTTATAGATACGGCTGCCGAGGGCCGGAAAAATACCGGAGAAATCCAGGTGGAGCAAATCGAAAAGCTTATAGACGTGTACGGCCGGACCTGGCTGTCGGACCACGAAGCTATCGTGGAACGAAATCATGTGCTGATGATCCATGACTTTGCCTCCAATATCGAACGCAAGTTGACGGAAAATCCGGCCACGGCCGGTCAATATCTGGCCGCCGCGTCGCCGGACGGGGAGCATGTCTTTTTTACGGGGGGCAACCCGAAAGACAAGTATGATATCGGGGGGTATCTCCTGGATGCGGCTTCCGGAACCGTAACGAAAACGGGCGCATTTTCCATGCTGTCCGATATGTTCTGGGCCGATCCGCAGCATGTCCTCGTCAGCACGGATGACAGCAAGCTTCAATTGATCGACCTGCAGGGCAAACGGAACCCGGTCCAATTCTCGGATCCGGAGCTGTCCGACAACGTGCCGCGCATGGCGAGCAAAGCGGGCGACCGTTATTACTATTTGGGCGTCCACGAAGGCTACACCGTGCTGAAGTCGTTTACGGCATCGGCGCCTGAGGCCAAGACGATCCAGGAAGGCGTCGTGACGTTCAGCCTGTCGCCGGACGGCAGCGCGATCGCCCTGGAGAAACGCGAGTGGAACACGACCAAGGACGCCGAGCTTCAGCTCATCGATGCCAGCGGCAAGAAGCTCGGAACCGTGGCCAAAGGAACGCTTCTCGGCCGGCCGAGCTGGTCGCCGGACGGCAGCAAAATCGCTTTCTCGGTGTACACCGAGGGCGAGCAGGGGATGAAAGGCATGTACGTGTTCGACAAGGCGAGCGGCAAAACGACGCCGCTGTCCACGGAAATCCAGGCCTATGACTCCCCGGCCGTCTGGAGCCCGGACAGCAAGTCGCTGATGGTGTACCAGACCGTGTACGAAGGCGAGAATTCGATCAATGTGACGTATGTGGTCCATCTGAAGTGATCGCCGCGGTCAGCGGCGGAGCGTGTGCTGTGCGTGCTGCTAGGCAGGCTTCGTGCGGGCTGTGCTTCGTTGCAGAGCGTTGGCGATGCTCTGATGCAGAACGTTCGACGGATGAGCGCATGTGCGGGGAAGCCCGCTCCGCGTGCGGATCATGCCTCCGATCGCTGTTGCCCCCGAATTTTTTGGGAATGGAATCGAAGGTAAAAATTCGGGGACAAAGGCGACCGCTGCCGCTTCTCCGGCATGATTCCGCCCGCTCCGCTGCTGCCAGCGGCGAGTGGGGAGTAAGGTCCTTGCGGTGGCTGTGCAGCACCGCAAGGACGGGGATGGGTGCGGGCTGTGCTTCGATGCAAAGCGTTCGGCTGGCGCGTGCTGTGCGTGCTGCTGAGCAGGCTTCTTGCGGGCGACAGTGAGCGCGTGATACTGCTTCGAAGCAGAGCGGCGGCGCTGCAGGTTGCGCCTTCTGAGCGCTCGACGGTTGAGCGCATATGTGCGTGGAAGCCCGCTGCGCGTGCGGATCATGCCTCCGATCGCTGTTGCCCCCGAATTTTTCGGGAATGGAATCGAAGGTAAAAATTCGGGGACAAAGGCGACCGCTGCCGCTTCTCCGGCATGATTCCGCCCGCTCCGCTGCTGCCTGCGGCGAGTGGGGGAGTAAGTCCTTGCGGTGGCTGTGCGGCACCGCAAGGACCTGCTAGTGGGTGTGGGCGATGCTCCGATGCAGAGTGTTCGGCTGGCGCGTGAAGTGCGTGCTGCTGAGCAGGCTTCTTGCGGGCGACAGTGAGCGCGGGCCGTGCTTCGAGCGTTGGCGCTTCGGAGCAGGTAAAGCGTTCAGAGCGTCCGACGGTTGAGCGCATGTCTGCGGGGAAGCCCGCTCCGCGTGCGGATCATGCCTCCGATCGCTGTTGCCCCCGAATTTTTCGGGAATGGAACCGAAGGTAAAAATTCGGGGACAAAGGCGACCGCTGCCGCTTCTCCGGCATGATTCCGCCCGCTCCGCTGCTGCCAGCGGCGAGTGGGGGAGTAGGGTCCTTGCGGTGGCTGTGCGGCACCGCAAGGACCTGCTAGTGGGTGTGGGCGATGCTCCGATGCAGAGTGTTCGGCTGGCGCGTGCTATGCGTGCTGCTGAGCAGGCTTCTTGCGGGACGACAGTGAGCGCGTGATACTGCTTCGAAGCAGAGCGGCGGCGCTGCAGGTTGCGCGTTCTGAGCGCTCGACGGATGAGCGCATGTGTGCGGGGAAGCCCGCTCCGCTGCTGCCAGCGGCGAGTGGGGGAGTAAGGTCCTTGCGGTGGCTGTGCAGCACCGCAAGGACGAGGGCAGGCAAGGGGTAGTGCTTTGTAGAGGGCATGTTAGCAGGTGAAACTTGGAACGTGCCGATCTGGCTTTATGCTCGAGGCGATGGCGGTCATATTTAGAAAATAAGTCACCACTCAATGTGGTGGCTTTTTTGTATAGTTAGCGAGCCCCGGAGTTCAGTCCACCTGGAGAACTTCAACGAATGGAGGTAGAGGGCGATTCTTGATTTTTTTATAAGAAAAAAATGTAAAAACCGACTTGACCTTGGAGTCTGCTCCAATGTTATTGTGAACTCATGGAAAAACTTTATTCTATACAAGAAGCTTCACGGATGCTGGGGATCCCGAAGGATACGCTCCGCTATTATGACCGTCTCGGAATTGTCTCGCCGACGCGGGAAAACAATCGGTACCGCAGGTACTCGAAGAACGACCTCATCGACTTGATGAACATTCAAATTATGCAGTATGCGGACTTTTCTCTCGACGAAATCAAGGGGAAGTTTGGGTTCCACAGGATGGAGAAGGTAGACCCTGCTTACTGCCAGGAGATTGCTGCGTTCCTCGATGCCAAGAATGCCGAGACACGCAAAAAGATTGCGCATCTTCAGAAGGTCAGTCAGCTGCTCGACGTTGCCGCCGATACGTTAAGAGACTTCAATCCAGAAAAAGACCAGCGGCTGGCGGAGATCGTGCGCGAAATTTATCAGGGTATCCGTAAGAAGGAAACTCAAATTTTCGGGGAGGGATGTGATGGGCATCAAAGTTAGCAATTTTTATTACCTGATCGCAGGCATTTTTGCATTACTGTTTGCCGCTACGCACGCATGGAACGGGCAATCCGCTGTTCTTCCGGAGCTCCAGATAGGTGCGATCACGATGGGGACACGGACGGTATTCATGTGTGTTTGGCACATAATTACGGCGGAAAATCTGGTTTTCGGGGTCATGTTTATTTGGATGTCATTCCAAAGCGATCGATCAAAGGTCCGGTTTGTCGCTTGGATGATCGTGTCGCTTCTGATCGTACGGCTGATGGTCATTCTAGGCGTAACCGCATTTCAAGACGCTTCGTCCCTTACGGATACGTTAATCGACTCGATTGCGATCGTAATTTATGTGGCCTTTATCATTTTGGGTATAAGGATGAAGCCCAAGAAAGCTGGGGGGTCAGAAGCTTCTTTTTGATAGGGAGGATGAAGATCATCATTGCGGAGTTATGCTTGGCTGCAGAGCGTTAGGTTTGCATAGTTGCATAGCTCATCAGTTAGCGTGATATGTAGCGGATGATACTCTGATTGAGTGTCGGTTGTTCGGGCTTTTCCTTACCAACCCAAAAACCTCTCAAGTGTGCATAGGGTTCACCATGCAGCTTGGGAGGTTTTTGCGTAAAGATTTCTTTTGGTCAGAGGTACTGGATGTTAAACACACGTACCGGGATTGCACGAACTAGCGGAGAGGACGGAATCGTTCTGGAGAAGCGGGCAGCGGTCGCCTTTGTCCCCGGATTTCCACCTAGGCATGTTACCGATCAGGAAATCTGGGGGCAACAGCGATCGGAAGAACGATCCGGCATCGGAGCGGTCATCGAAGCTCAACATTTGGCATCAGTAAGACCCGCTTCTTTGATTATGCAATAAGAAGACTGCCTACGATCGGCTAAAAAGCAAAGTGGCCACCGGAGTATGCAGCAACGGGCGAGAGAACCTCCCTCACACGAACCGCCGATGCAGCTTCTTGCCGTCGTAGGAGAACATTACCTTTTTGTCCTCGACGATGGTCTCGAGATGTACGGTGCGGCCCCACAGCTGGTACACGTAAGGCAGCGTGCGCTCCATGTACTTCAGGTCGAGCTCGATGCCCTCGTACATATGCTTGATCACCATCTCGCCGGTCCGCAGATAATCGCCGTCCTCGACGACGAGGTAAGGGCTGCCGCCGTTGACTCGGGCGAAGACGAGCTGGTCGCGGATGTTCTCCCAGCTTTTGTCGGTGATTTTCCACTCGGGGCCCTTTTTCTCGAAGACGTACAGGTCCAGATCCTCGGTCAGCTGCTTCGTCATGTAGTTGCGGATAAAGGAAATGTCCGAATCGAATTCGCGCACCTCGAAAATTTTCTCGCGGCCCTGCCCGGGTTTGCGGCCGCCGAATTCGATCTCCTCCTTGGTCGGATGGTCCCAGCGGCGCTCGATGTCCTCAAAGATTTTCAGACCCAAATAGTATGGATTCAGGCTGTGCCGGGATGGCTGCACGACCGAAGAATTGAGCTTGGCGAATTCGATCGTCTCGTCGCTTGTCAGGTCCAGCTCGCGGATGATCCGCTGATGCCAGTACGAAGCCCAGCCTTCGTTCATGATTTTGGTCTCCATCTGCGGCCAGAAATAGAGCATTTCGTCGCGGAGCATCGTCATGATGTCGCGCTGCCAGTCCTCCAGCACTTCGGAAAATTCCTGGATGAACCAGACGATGTCCTTTTCCGGTTCAGGCGGGAATTTACGGTTAGTCGTGTTTTCCTGGGCCTCGGGCTCCGGCTTGTGATCGAGGTTCCACAAGTCGTCGTATTCGCCAGGCTGGGTCTGGATTTTGCCGGACTCTTTTTGCGCTTTCAGCTTCATTTCCATATATCGCTGCTTATCCAGG
Organism: Paenibacillus favisporus; assembly: GCF_040545415.1. NCBI lineage: Bacteria > Bacillati > Bacillota > Bacilli > Caryophanales > Paenibacillaceae > Paenibacillus > Paenibacillus favisporus. The sequence continues at coordinate 91,694 of NZ_JBEPLV010000002.1, forward strand.
TGCTGCGGCTTGATCAGCTGGGGATCAACATGCTCCTGGACGGCCAGTACGGCATCGATGAAACGCTCCACAACTTCGGTGCCGTGCTCGAGTTCGTATTGGCTGATCCGTTCCGCGGTGGCCGACATGCTCTCGACCATGTTGCGGTTGGTGGCGGAGAAGCGGTAGTTGTTTTTGAAAAAGTCGCAGTGCGCCAAGACGTGGGCCACGATGAGCTTGTTCTGGATCAGGGAGTTGCCGTCGAGCAGAAAGGCGTAGCACGGATTGGAATTGATGACCAGCTCATAGATTTTGCTCAGGCCGAAGTCGTACTGCATTTTCATTTTGTTGAACGTCTTGCCGAAGCTCCAGTGTGAAAAACGGGTAGGCATCCCGTAAGCACCGAAGGTGTAAATAATGTCTGCCGGACAAATTTCGTAACGCATCGGATAATAATCCAGGCCGAAGCCGTCAGCGATCTCCATAATTTCACTAATGGCGTATTCCAGCTGTTTGATCTCGTCGCTCATTCGTTCATTGCTCCTTCCTTCTGCGGAAGAATAAAATATGATATCGGGACTATATTTCAATATATTCAGCAGCACCTCAAGTATGAACTGACATGGCCGGCCGAAAGTCCGGATTCGGTCCCGGATCATGTTGCTGGCAAATCCCAGCAGCCCGGAAATTAATGCAGTCTTCATGTCGATTTATGTTAGAATATAAGAGCATGACTCTAAGGTTTCCTATTTACGAAAGCGTTTTATATTTTTGCGGGCGGTGACTGTGTTACCATGTGGAAGTACTTTGTGCAAGCAACCAACAACATGAGGATCCGGAATAAATTGATCTTTTCCTACCTGTTCGTCGTCATGATCCCCGTGCTGATCGTTGGGGGCATCATTACCGCCTATTTCAGACAGGATGCACTAGACAATGCGATAGAGCAGACAGCCAACGATGTGGATAAAATCAAAAGCCAGCTGTCCACCATGCTGTCCGTGCCGATCTCGATTTCCAACAAGCTGTACTTGGACGATAACCTGAAGGACCTGGTCAATACAAATTACACGACTATTCTGCAAATGGTGCAGGCCTATTCGAAATACAACGATTTTGAAGAGCTTCCGCGGCTTTATAACGAAATCAGCAACGTCCGCTTCTACCATTACAACAGGACGATGATCAACAACACTCAGTTTATTAACGTTACCGCCAAGATTGAGGGGGAAGAATGGTTCCAAACGGCCATGAACAACCCGCGGATCGGCTGGTTCTTTATGGAAGGCAGCGACATCGGCACCGAAAAGAAGCTGAGCCTGGTGCGCCGGATCAAGTTCAAGGATTACCGAACCCCGGGAGTGCTGGTCATTACGCTCAACCAGAGCATGCTGAACTCGATCCTGAGCAAGGAAACGTTCAATACGCTCATCGCGGATGATAGCGGATACATTGTGGCCGCCAAAAATCCGCAGAACGTCGGCAAAACGCTGAAACAGCTGGATTTGAACATCGATATGCATCAAGGACAGGAACAGACGATCAGCCGGCGCGTCAACGGGGTGTCCTCCAACATTATCGTGGACAAGCTGACGCCGCAGACGAGCTTGAACGGGCTCAGCGTCGTGTCGGTCTTTTCGACCCAGGGCATTGTCCAGGACGCCAAAAAGGTCGGATGGATCGGCATGGCGCTGGTGATCGGTGTGCTGATCCTGGCACTTACGCTGATATTCGTCGTATCCAAGCTGACGACCAACCGGCTTCTGCATTTGAGCAGACAGCTGAACAAGGTGGCCCGGGGGAACTTCGATACGATTTCCTTCCTGGACGGCAACGACGAAATCGGGCAGCTCTCCCGCCAGTTCAACTATATGGTCCGAAGCATCAACGACCTGCTGAACCAGGTGTACGAGAGCAATGAGAAGAACACCAAGCTTGAAGTGGCGCAAAAAGAAATCAAGCTCAAAATGATGGCCAGCCAGATCAACCCGCACTTTTTGTTCAATGCGCTGGAATCGATCCGGATGAAGGCTCATTTGAACGGGGAGAAGGAGATCGCCAACATCGTGCGGCTGCTGGGTAAGCTGATGCGCAAAAATCTCGAAATCGGCAGTGTGAAAAAAACGCTGAAAGAGGAAATGGAAATTGTCCGCGCGTATTTGGAAATCCAGAAATTCCGCTATGAGGACCGCTTGAACTACGAGCTGATCGTCGAGCCGGAAACCGAACGGGTGCTGCTTCCGCCGCTGATTATTCAGCCGCTGGTGGAGAATGCGATTATCCATGGCCTGGAAGGCAAGGAAGTGGACGGGATGCTGCGCGTCCGTTGCTCGATGAAGGAAGATATGCTGCATGTCGAGGTTATCGATAACGGGGCCGGCATGTCGGAGGAACGCAGGCAATTTGTTCTGGCGACGCTGGATGCGGAAGAAGGGGAAGGCAACCGCATCGGCTTGCGGAACATCCATCAGCGAATTAAGCTGACGTATGGAGACGACTTCGGACTGCATATTACGAGTATCCCAGGACAGGGAACCAAGATGGAATTCATGATACCAACAGGGGGAGAAATACATGTTTAACGTTTTGATTGTGGATGACGAACCGATGATCCGCGAAGGTCTCAAGACGATCATCGACTGGGAGAGCTTCGGGTTTACGGTGGTGGATACGGCGGCCAACGGCCGGGATGGGCTGGATAAAATCAAAGAGCTGAAGCCCGATCTGACCATCATCGATATCCGCATGCCGGGCATGACCGGTCTCGACGTCATTGAAGAGGCCCGGGCCGCCATGATCTCGACGCATTTTCTAATCTTGAGCGGATATGCCGATTTTGATTATGCCAAGCGGGCAATCGGTTACGGCGTAAACGGATACCTGCTGAAGCCGCTGGATGAGGAGGAGCTCGGGGAGGAGCTGCAGCGGATCGGGGCGATTCTGACCCGGGAGAAGCAATCGCATCGTTCCGCGGAAGAGGACCATGTCTACCGTGCGCATCTGCTTGAATCCTTTCTGCTGCAGGAAGAAGCGCTTCGGGATCCGGCGACGGTCATGCAGCTGGGGCTGGACTGGCCGAGGTATCAGATCGTCCTGCTCGAAATCCATGGATCGGCGGACGATGCACCTTTAGCCGCCTTAAGACGAAAGCTGTCGGGCCATTTTGACGAAGCGGATCGCGTCATTGTGTTTCCAGCGGGGGCATATGAAGCTTTGCTGTGGGACCGGGGGATGTCCCGGGAAGACGATGCTGCCCACTGTTACGCGGTATGGAATGCGCTGCTGCCGGATAACAAGGGCTGGTTTGCCGCCGCCGGGGGAACGGTCACCGATATTTCGCTCATTGGACAATCGTATGCGGAGGCCGCCGAGCTGCTGCACCATCGTTTTTTGTTCCATGAAGAGCGTTTGATGCTGCCCGGGGATTTGACCCTAATGGCAGAGTCATACCCGGAGAAGGCGCCGCTCGATCCAACGGGAGAAATCGAACTGTCGGATATGCTGTATTATGCGCTGGACATCCGGAGCATGGAAGCGGTCGGCCGCTTTTTTGACGAGCTGGAGGAGCGGGTTGTCGGTTTCGGGCAGGCCGAGCAGGCCGTGAAGTCGGCGGTGACCCATATTTTGACCATGGCCATCAACAAGCTGTCGGGACAGAACCAGGCATTGTATCCGCTGCTGCAGGATGCGCCGCTGTTCATTACGGAAGCGTTCCGCCAGCCGACATGGGAGCAGCTGAAAGCAGTAGCGGCCGCCCATTTGAGCAGTCTTATCGAGAGGATCGGCGGCGGGAGCAAGGATGCGGTGCTGAAGCAGATGATCGATTTTATTCACCGGAACTACAAGGAGAACCTGAAGCTGGAGCTCCTGGCCCAGGTGTTTAATTACAACAGCGCTTATTTGGGGAAAATGTTCAAAAACTATACAGGCGAGAATTTCAACGCGTTCCTCGACAACGTGCGGATTGAGCATGCGAAGGAGCTGTTATCCCAGGGACTCAAGGTGCATCAAGTGGCGGCATGTGTCGGATATGCGAACGTGGACTATTTTCACAGCAAATTCAAGAAATACGTCGGGGCGTCCCCGTCGTCCTTCCGGAAAAAGGAGCCTTCCGAGTAGTCTCTTAGCTTTCAAGAGCCTGCGGGAAGATCTTGGCTATACCGTCTTTCAAAAACGTTTTCGAGGCGAATTCCCCCCCTGAAAATTAGATTTTTGGGGGGGTTTTTGTGTAAAGTCATGTCAAATTTCGACTTTGAAAGCGTTATATCTAATTTTTATATGATTTTAGGTGAAATCCGATGGGTATTTTTATAAGCGCTTCATTTAGTAAGATTGAGTTATCAATTAGAGGAGGGGTTATTGAATGGAAGCGCTCACACCTAACACCATTCCCCGCAGCGGTCAAGATACTGCTAAAGCACCAAAGCGTAAACGAAAGCGCGGCTTCTGGAGTACGGTGCTCCAGCAAAAATATTTATATTTAATGTCGCTCCCTTTTGTCATTTGGGTGTTCGTGTTCAGTTACCTGCCGCTTTGGGGCTGGACGATGGCCTTTCAAAACTACAAACCGGCAAGGTCATTTTCCGAGCAAAAATGGGTAGGATTTAAATATTTCCACGAGCTGTTCCAAGACGACCGGTTTTATCTGGTGCTGCGGAACACGCTGGCGATGAGCTTCATGGGCCTCATTCTGGGATTCGTGGTTCCGATCTTCTTTGCGATTCTCCTTAATGAGCTGCGTGGTATGTTCTTCAAGCGGTTCGTGCAGACGGTTTCTTACCTGCCGCACTTTGTATCCTGGGTCGTTGTAGCAGGCATTATTACGAAAATGCTTTCAATCGACGGCGGCGCGGTCAACCAGATTCTGATGGCGCTCCACCTCACGGACGAACCTATACAGTTCATGGCGAAGGGAAGCTGGTTCTGGTACATTGTAACCGGTTCCGATGTCTGGAAGGAAACAGGCTGGAATACGATCATCTATTTGGCAGCGATTACAGGGATTGATCCGGAGCTGTACGAAGCATCCCGTGTCGATGGCGCGAGCCGCTGGAGACAGATGTGGCACATTACGCTGCCGGGCATCCGCTCGACGATCTCGGTTCTCCTGATTATGTCGATTGGCCACTTGATCAGCATCGGCTTCGAGAAACAGTTCCTGCTCGGCAACAACCTGGTGACGGATTACTCGGAGGTTCTCGATCTGTACGCACTGAATTACGGTCTGAATATGGGCAGGTTCTCATACGGTACCGCCATTGGCATATTTAACTCCGTAGTCAGCATCATCCTGTTGTTTACGGCTAACGGCATTTTCAAAAAGGTTACGAAAGAAAGCATTATGTAGGAGGCGAGAAGTCGAGATGCCAAACAAAGCGTTTAATGCGACCCGATCCGATAAGATCTTCGATATATGCAACATCATCTTCATGGCGATCGTGCTGATCGTTACGCTGTATCCGTTTCTGAACGTGCTCGCCATATCGCTGAACGATTCCATCGATACGGTGCGTGGTGGCATCACCATCTGGCCGCGTGCGTTCACATTTGAAAACTATAAGACGATATTTGCTTATGACACTTTGCTTCAAGGCTTGAAAATTTCCATTTTGCGTACGATCGTCGGTGCTGTTCTGGGGCTGCTCAGCGCATCGATGCTGGCCTATACGCTCAGCCGGCCTGATTTTCAGGCCCGGAAGTTCGTATCGACATTCCTGGCGATGACGATGTACTTCTCCGGCGGCTTGATCCCGGGATACATCCTGATGCGCGACCTGAACCTGATCGGCACGTTCTGGGTATATGTTCTGCCGGGTCTCGTCAGTGCATTCAACGTATTTATCGTCCGTTCCTTTATCGACGGCTTGCCTTATGCGCTTCAGGAATCGGCCAAGCTGGACGGAGCCAACGATTTTACGGTATACTGGCGCATTATCCTGCCGCTCTGTAAACCGGTGCTTGCGACGATCGCGCTGTTCCTTGCCGTAGGTCAGTGGAACTCCTGGTTCGATACGTACCTGTACAACGGCAGCAACGCCACCTGGACCACCCTGCAGTACGAGCTGATGAAGGTGCTGCAGAGCACGCAGCAGGGCGGCGGAGCGATCAACGCCAACGATATGGCCAAACAAATGGCCCAGATTTCGCCGGAATCGATCAAGATGGCCATTACCATCGTCGTGACCGTGCCGATCCTGATCGTCTATCCGTTCTTGCAGAAATATTTTGTGAGTGGCATGACGCTGGGCGCGGTCAAATCGTAAAAAACGCTTTTTTAGAAGTTACATTCTTATATAGAGGTATCAGCAGGCTAGCCTGTTATACAAAATAGATAAAGAAAAAGATTAGACATCATGGGGAGGGTTTACGCAATGCCAAAGAAAGCGTTCAAGGTAACCGCAATTTCTCTGATCATCGCATCAATGCTAGCGGTTGCGGGCTGCGGCGGAGGCAAGGAGGATACCGCGGCCAAAGATACAGGTGATACGACATCGCCGATCACCTTCAGTTTTTTCGGTGCGGATGCGAGTCCAAACTGGAACAAAATGCAGGATGAAGTCGGCAAGGAAATCACTGCGAAGACAGGCGTTACGATCAATGCGGAGTTCGCTGTATCCGGCGGAGGGCAGGATAAGATTTCCCTGATGGCCGCAAGCGGTGACTATCCGGACCTTATTTTCGCTAAAGGTGACGTTAACAAGCTGGTGGATGCCGGCGCAATGCTCGACCTGACCGATCTGATTGACAAGTACGCGCCGAACCTGAAGAAGGTATATGGCGACTACATGGACCGTCTGAAGTACAGCAATGATGACCAAGCCATCTATGTGCTGCCGACCAATGCGGCGGTGAACCAGCAGTATTTTGACGCCGGCGGCGGATTTGAAATCCAGAATGCCGTGCTGAAAGAGCTGGGCTATCCGGAAGTAAAAACCGTCAAGGATTTTGAGAACGTGCTGAAGGCTTATAAAGAGAAGCATCCGACGATTGACGGCCAGCCAACCATTCCGTTGACGCTGGATGCGGACGACTGGAGAATCATGATCACCGTTACCAACCCGGCGTTCCTCGCAACAGGAGCACCGGACGACGGCGAATATTTTATCAATCCGCAAACCTATGAGGCTCAGCTGCACTACAAGCGTCCGGAGGAAAAAGAGTACTTCCGCTGGCTGAACCATATGTACAACGAAGGCCTGCTGGATAAGGAAACGTTTGTACAGAAGAGCGACCAGTACAAGTCCAAAATTTCGAGCGGACGCGTGCTTGGCCTGATCGACCAGGAATGGGGCTATTCCGACGCGGAGAACGCGCTGAAAGCTGCAGGTAAGGACGAGAGAACTTACGCTCACCTGCCGGTAACCTTGTCGGAAGAATATAAGGACCACTCCTTCCAGGATACAGGCTTTACATCCGGATGGGGGATCGGCATAACGAACAACTGTAAGGATCCGGTTCGGGCAATTAAATTCATGGATTGGCTCGCTTCCGACGAAGGGCAAGTATTGATCAACTGGGGTATCGAAGGGAAGCACTACAATGTCGAGGACGGCAAGCGCGTCATTCCTCAAGAAATTCAGGATAAGAAAATCAACGACGCTTCCAACTTTACGAAAACATCGGGCATCGGCCTGTACACGATCTTCTCCGCCCACTATGGTGACGGTGTGAAAGATCCATCCGGCAACTACTATACGACGAACTTCCCGGATCAAATCGTAGCCAGCTACACACCAGCCGAGAAAGAAACGCTGAAAGCTTACGGCGCTAAGACCTGGAAAGACCTGTTCCCTTCGGAAAAGGATTTCCCTGTGAAGCCTTGGGGAGCAGCGTACAACATTTCGGTTGAAGAAGGTTCTGATTACACGGTAACGTACCAGAAAACGCAGGACATTATCCGCAAGCGTATTCCGGAAGCGATCCTGACGACGCCGGACAAATTCGACGCAGTCTATGACAACATGATCAAGGAACTGAATGCAGCCGGTGCGGAAAAAATGGAACAGCAATACACCGAGCTGGTGAAGGACCGTGTCGAGTTGTGGGGCGGAACGACCGAAGCGAAGTAATCCGAATTTTTAAAAAAGAGCAATAAGTTCATCAGGTAGGGCCTGCTCATAGCAGTAGGTCCTATTTGTGATGGATTTTTGTGACTTAATTTATCTCTATACCTTATATAATATAAAGATGTAAATTTACTGTTCTATCAACGTTTTTATTAGAATTGCCGATCGTAAACGCATCAAAAATTAAATTTAAAAATATGTATTAAAATGACTTGACAGTCGTTTTTAAATCTTTTATGATTCAAATGTGAAAGCACTTTCATTACACATTTTCCCTGCAGGCTGTTTTCGAAAACGTTTTAAACAAAGAGGTGGAGTCGAACAAGAAACCAGAGATGTGAAGTGAGGAAGTTTAGTTATCTGAGTTTTGTAAACGTATTCAATTCATCTGGGTTTCGGCACAACATGCGGCAGTGCCCAGCGTCCGTACGACGTTGATGCAATGCCGGCTCTTGAATGCAGCACGAAGTAATTCCATTAGTAATGAAGGGGGATATGATTCACATGAAGGGAAACACGAAGAAGAAGTTTGGAATGCTGCTCCTCGCCAGTGTGCTGCTCGTTTCCGCAGGCTGCAGCAGCTCAGGGGGCGACAGCAAATCCGCCGGTTCCGGCAGCTCGTCTTCCAATGCGGCGCAGGATGCGAAGGCTGACGATACGAGCCCGATCACGTTCTCGTTCTTTGGCGCTGACGCCAGCCCGAACTGGAACAAGATGCAGGATGAGATTGGTAAAGAAATTACGAAGAGAACTGGCGTGACCATCAATGCGGAGTATGCCGTATCCGGCGCAGGCACCGATAAAATATCCCTGATGGCTGCGAGCGGAGAATATCCTGATTTTATCTTTGCCAAAGGCGATGTCGACAAGCTGGTGGAAGCCGGCGCGATGATCGACCTGACCGATTTGATCGACAAGTACGGCCCGAACCTCAAGAAGGTATACGGCAAGTACATGAACCGTCTGCCGTACAGCAACGATGATAAAGCCATCTATGTGCTTCCAACGAACGGAGCGGTGGATCAGCAGTACTTTGACGCCGGCGGCGGATTCGAGATCCAGAATGCCGTCCTGAAAGAGCTTGGCTATCCGGAAGTAAAAACCGTTAAGGATTTTGAAAACGTTCTCCAGCAATATAAAGACAAACATCCGACGATCGACGGCAAGCCGACGATTCCGCTGACACTGGACGCGGATGACTGGAGAATCATGATCACCGTAACGAACCCGGCCTTCTTGACGACAGGCGCTCCGGATGACGGAGAATACTTCATTAACCCTGAAACCAACGAAGCTCAGCTGCACTACAAGCGTCCGGAAGAGAAAGAATACTTCCGCTGGCTGAATCATATGTACAATGTGGGTCTGCTGGATAAGGATACGTTCGTGCAAAAGAGTGACCAATATAAATCCAAGATCGCCAGCGGCCGCGTCCTGGGTCTGATTGACCAAGAGTGGGGCTATTCCGACGCCGAGAATGCGCTCAAGACCGCCGGCAAAGCGGAGCGCACTTATGCTCATTTCCCTGTAACGCTGTCGGATGAATACAAAGACCATTCCTTCCAGGATACCGGATTTGTAGCTGGTTGGGGCGTAGGCATTACTACGGCATGTAAGGATCCGGTCCGCTTGATCAAGTTCCTGGACTTCCTTGCATCCGACGAAGGCCAAGTGCTGCGCAACTGGGGTATCGAAGGCAAACACTACAACATGGTGGACGGCAAGCGCGTTATTCCTGATGACGTGCAGGACAAGAAAGTCAACGATAACGCCAACTTTACGAAAACGTCCGGCATCGGTCTGTACACCACCTTCTCCGCTCACTACGGCGACGGCGTGAAAGATCCATCCGGCAACTACTACACGACGAACTTCCCGGATCAAATCGTAGCTTCCTATACGCAGCCGGAGAAAGATACCTTGAAAGCGTATGGCGCAACAACCTGGAAAGACCTGTTCCCGTCTGAAAAGGACTTCCCTGTCAAACCTTGGGGCGCAGCCTACAATATGGCTACTCCTCAGGACGGCAATTATAATGTTATCTACCAAAAAACGCAGGATATTATCCGCAAGCGGATTCCGGAAGCCATCTTGGCGAAGCCGGAACAGTTCGACAGCATTTATGACAATATGCTGAAAGAGCTGGATGCTGCAGGGGCTAAAGAAATCGAAAAACAATATACGGAACTGATCAAGGAAAGAGTCGAGCTCTGGAGCGGAAGCGCTCAATAAGCCGGCCTGATCAGAGGAACGAGGGTCCCGGGATGTATCCCGGGGCCCTTTTTTGTTTTTTTCCAAAAAACCATTGCTTCCGGGAGAACATCCTGCTAAGATGTAAACAACAAATTGATAATATCAAATTGATATTATTGATATCTCATCATTACCCTCATCGGTCACGGTGATCTGTGAAGGCGTAATGGAGCAGCTGGAGGGAACGGACATGGGAAAATGGTTTAAAGGATGGAGCGCCTACGAGCTGGTATGGCTCGGCGTATTTTGCGGAATTGCGGTGGGACTTACGGTGATCATGAAGGATAGCCTGTTCGGGTTTACCGTGTTTCTGACCGGCGTGCTGTGCGTGGTGCTGGCAGCGAAGGGCAACCTGATGAGTTATGTATTCGGGATGTACAACACGTTCGGGTACGCGTACCTGGCTTATACGAACGGGATTTACGGGGAGATGCTGCTGAATCTGCTGTTCTTCGTTCCGATGAACGTGGTCGGCTTTTTCCTGTGGCGGAAGCATCAGGATGGCGGCAAGCTTGAGATGCGCCGCATGAGCCTTCGAGGGATTCTGTGGACCGGAGCCGCCTGCGTGCTGGGCAGCGTGATGATCGGTTTTTTCCTGTCGCTGATACCGACGCAAAATTCGCCGTACATCGATGCGATCACCAACGTGCTGTCGGTTGTCTCAACCTTCCTGATGGTATGGCGTTATAAGGAACAATGGCTGGTGTATATCGTACTGAATGCTTTTACCGTGCTGCTGTGGGTGCTGCGTACCCTGGACGGCAGTCCTGACGGGCTGCTCATGATCGTCATGTGGAGCGCGTATCTCATCAATGCGGCGTACGGTTATTACACTTGGACCAAAGGGGCAAAGGAGGCTTACCGATGAAAAAGCTGGGACTGACGTTGGGGAAATTCGCCCCTTTTCATAAAGGGCATCAATACATGGTGGAGACGGCGTTGAAGGAAGTGGATGAACTGATCGTGGTCATTTACGATACGACGGTCACGACCATTCCGCTGCATATCCGCGCAGGCTGGATCCGGAAGCTGTATCCGGGCGTCAGGGTGATCGAAGCGTGGGACGGTCCGGACGGCTATTCGAATGACTGGGAGCATGAAATTCGGGAGGAGCAGTATATTTTGGGGCTGCTTGACGGCGAGCAGGTTACGCATTTCTACTCGAGCGAGTTTTACGGCGAGCACATGAGCAAGGCGCTCGGCGCCGTGGACCGCCGCGTCGATGAGGCGAGGGGCGTGGTGCCGATTTCGGCGACGATGATCCGGGAGGACCCGTATAAGCACCGGCAATTTGTAAGCGACATCGTATACCGTGATCTCATTACGAAGGTGGTCTTCGTCGGAGCGATGTCGACCGGCAAGTCAACGCTGACGGAGGCGCTGGCCGGCAAATACAACACAACTTATGCCAGCGAGTACGGCCGGGATTATTGGACGGAGCATCAGGTGGACCGGCGGATCAGCTTCGAGGCTTTTGGCGAGATTGCAACGGGGCATATCGAGCGCGAAGAGAAGGCGCTGCTGGAAGCGAACCGGTATCTGTTCGTGGACACGAACGCCATCACGACCTATATGTTCGCGCTGGATTATCACGGCCGGGCTCCGGAGCTGCTGACCCGGCTGGCGCTGGAGAACGCCGGCAGATACGATCTCTTTTTCCTGTGCGAGGACGATATCCCATATGACGATACGTGGGACCGAAGCGGGGACCAGAAGCGGCATGTATTCCACAAGCAGATTATCGCCGATTTGAAGGAGCGCCGGATTCCTTACATCCCATTAAGGGGATCGCTGGAGGAGCGGATCAAGCGGGTCGAGGAGGTACTGAAGGCGTTTGTTCCGTACAGCAACTATTTTGGAAGCCTTGTTTAAGCCAGCCCAATTATTGGATTAAAGAGGGGGCTGCTGGTAGAATAGAGAACGGATTGCTAGATTGGCCTGGAGCCTAAGGCTCGGGCCGGCTAATGAATAGGTAACATTCAACAGGAAAGAGGGGGATTTCATTGGCTGTGATCGGAATCGATCTGGGAACGACCAACAGCCTGGTGGCCTGCTGGGCACAGGACCGTGCGGTGGTCATTCCCAACGTGCTCGGAGAACATTTGACACCGTCCATCGTCAGCGTGGACGAAAACGGCGAAATTGTGGTCGGCCGGATTGCCCAGGAGCGCTTGATTACCCATCCGGAGCGGACGGCTGCCACTTTTAAACGGTTTATGGGAACAGAGAAAAAATACGAGCTTGGCCCTCACTCCTTTACACCAGAGGAACTGTCGTCCTTTATATTAAAGGCTTTGAAGGAGGACGCCGAGAGCTACTTGGGCGAACCCGTGACGGAGGCGGTGATCAGCGTCCCGGCATACTTCAACGATGCCCAGCGCAAAGCGACGAAGCACGCAGCCGAAATCGCCGGTCTGCGTGTCGAGCGGCTGATCAGCGAGCCGACCGCGGCGGCGGTGGCCTACGGTCTGCACCAAGAGCAGCCGGAAACCCAGTTTCTCGTGTTCGACCTGGGCGGAGGAACCTTTGACGTCTCCATCCTGGAACTGTTCGAGGGAGTCATGGAGGTGAAGTCTATCGCGGGGGACAATTTCCTTGGCGGTGAGGACTTTACGGAGCTGCTTGTGACGCATTTTCTGGAGACGCACCAAATGGAGTGGGAGGCGCTGGACCCGAAAACAAGATCGGCTATACATAAACAGGCGGAGAGCTGCAAGCTTGCCCTGGGACGGGAGGCGTCGGCTGAAATGGCTTTGACGATCGATGGAACCCGGTATGAAGTGCGGCTTGACCGTAACGAATTTGAAAAGCTGGCCCATCCGCTGCTCCTGAGGCTGCGCCAGCCGATCGAGCGGGCGCTGCGAGACGCGTCCTTGTCCCCGTCCGATCTGGATGCGGTGATCCTGATCGGAGGAGCCACCCGAATGACGCTTATAAAAAGCGTCATCGGCCGCATGTTCGGCCGCATGCCGTACAGCGACATCAATCCGGATGAGACGGTTGCCGTCGGCGCGGCCATCCAGTCGGCGCTGAAGGAGCGAAATGAGGCGCTGAACGAGATGATCCTTACCGACGTGTGCCCTTATACCCTGGGTACCAGCATTGTGCAGGAACTGGGCAAAGGGGGATTCTCATCGGGGCATTTCTTCCCGATCATCGAGCGCAACACGCCGATCCCGGTCAGCCGGATTGAGCGGCTCTGCACGGTGTCTGACAATCAGCGGCGGTTAACCGTTGATATTTATCAGGGCGAGAGCCGGCGTGTCGAGAACAACATCAAGCTCGGCGAGCTCCACATTAAGGTGCCGCCGGCCCCTGCCGGCGAGCAGAAGATTGACGTCCGTTATACCTATGACATTAACGGGATTTTGGAGGTCGAGGTGACCAGCGTTGCGACCGGCGAGAAGAAGCGCGCCGTCATCGAGAAGAACGCCGGCAGCATGACGAAGGAAGAGATCGAGGCGCGGCTGCTGGAGCTTCAGGATATCAAAATTCACCCGAGAGACCGGGCGGAAAACCGGCTGCTGCTGGCCAGGGGCGAGCGGCTGTATGAAGAGGCGCTGGGCGAGAGCAGGGAAGTGATCGCTGCCTATATCGGACAGTTCGAAAAGGCACTGCATACCCAGGATGACCGCGAAATCAAAAAAGCTGCCGAGGTCTTCAAGGATCGATTGGAACAGCTGGAAAGGTGGTTGAGCTTCACATGAACATCTGGGAAAGGTTGGGGATCGAGCGGACCACGGAGCTGCGCATCATCAAGAAGGCTTATGCCGCCAAGCTGAAGCAGCATCATCCCGAGGACGATCCCGAGGGCTATCAGCAGCTTCGGGAAGCTTATGAGGCGGCATCCAAGTTCGCCAAGGAGGCCAGTACAACGGTACGTGAGCCGGCTGAGGCTGAGGATGAGCTTTCCATGCCGTTCTACCCGCCGGAGGATACCAAAGGGGAAGTTGATCAACATGGCGCGCCTATTGCACAAACCACATATTCAAATGAAATATTCCAAGCCACAGCAAGCGCAGATCCAATCAGCCTGTGGATTCATCAGGCAGGGGAGCTGTACGACGACTTTCCGGCACGGATTCGGGTGGAGTCGTGGGAGCGGCTGCTGAACGAGGATATCGTATGGGACGTCGAACGCGGGCCGGAGCTGCAGCATGCGTTCGTGTCCTTTCTGATGTCCTGCAGGCATCTCCCGCGAGACGTTTGGCAGCTGCTGGACGGCACGTTTTACTTTACGGAAGATCCCGAAGAACTGCGGGAGCGGTATCCAACGTATTTTGCCGAATACATCCTGCAGCAGCTGGACGGATCACGGGAGCTGCGTTATGGCTCGCTCGCTAACGCTCCCGTAGGGGATGGCGCGGACATTGAGAGATTTTTGGATCTGCGGGAGTCAGCGCTGGATATGCTGATGGAAGGAGAGCTGGAAGAAGCGGAAGCGTGCTTGTCCGAAGCTTCGGCGTGGTTTGCCGACGATCTGGATCTGCAGCTGCTATGGGGAAAATATAACCTGGCCGTGGGCAACCGGCAGGAAGCGCTGAAATGTTTCGGCCATGCGATCCTGCTGCAGCCGGATGATCTGGAGGCTTATCGTTACGCGGCACAGCTTCGATACGATGATCAGCGGTATGAAGAGGCGCTTTCGGATTGCGAGCGCATTTTGGCTGCCCATCCGGAAGATCAGGATGCACTCTGTTTGGCGGGACGGTGCCTCACCGCGATGGGACGGATATCGGAGGCCAAGGAACGGATGAAGCGTTCTTTTGACACAAACAATCAGCATATGAGCACCCTGATGTACTGGTCGTCTACGGCAAATAAGCATCACTACGATCAGGGGAAGATCGACCCGGCCGAGCACCGCAAAGTGGTCAAAAACAATATTATATTCGACGGTTTTTTATTTCTTCGGTTAACTTGGCTTTATATTTTTGTGTATATCGTGCTGCAGTTGTTTTTTGACGTGCCCGTTATCGTCACGGGGGTGTTCGTGGCCATTCTGCTGTGGTATTTATACAGAACGTTAAGAGCACACCGGGTGCTATCAACCTAGATAATGGAGGACGACATGCGCAGCGATTACAAGAAGAAGCAAATCAAACAGCTGGAGCTGTACTTCCGCAGTCTCTCCAGCGTATGCATCGACAGCGTGCTGGCTTATTATTATGTGCCGTACGAGTTTTTGAAATTTGAGCGTTACCTCGGGAACCGGGTTTTGAAAAAGGGGCTGCGGCTCTGGGACATCAAGGATGCCGAGTCCTTAAAGACCCGGATTCGCTGGCTGCTGGAGGACGGGAACCGTGACGATTATAAGGCTCTGCACGCCGAACTGTCGGCGCTGCCGGAACAGGCAAGGCAAAACTGGATGGAGGCGTCCAAAGATCATCCGGAATATGCGCGGATGAGCGTGATTCAGACGTTTCTGCCGCAGCTGCCTGCCGGAGAAATAGCTGCCTTCGGGGGCGGTTGGGCGATTTTCTTGAGCCGGGTTGGGCTCGCTTACGGATATTTGACGAAGGAAGAGGCCTGGGCCATTAAATTGGAAGCCGCCGGGTACGTGCAGCAGCACTACGGCAGCTGGGAAGAGTATTTGATCGCATTTATGGCCGCCAGCCGCTTTTGGAAACCGGAGGAGCAGTTTGGGAATATGGTCCACATCATGACCCGCGGGCAGACGCTTCTGGGGATGGGTACCTTCGCTTCCCGGAAGGCGCCATGGGATATTCCGCTTGAACCGGGAGGCGAACGAGCAGCGTACCGCAAGGGATCGGCCAGTCTGGATGCCTGAGGCGGGGATCAACGGGCTTGCGGGTCACAGGACCTTTAGATTGTAGGGCTTAAGTACGCCCGAAGCTCTTATAGGGGGGAATTGGATGTATACCTTGGAAGAACTACGGAAGGCATTCCGGAAAGGGACCAAGCTGAAATATGTTTTTTTCTGGGGGCACCAGCCCGCGGCGGACGGATCTATTACGAAGAGCTGCTTCAGCCAGTGGTGGGAAGCAAAGTTTACCGTGGACGGTGTGGAATATGCAAGTGCCGAGCATTATATGATGGCCGAGAAAGCCAGGCTGTTCGGTGACGAAGAGATCCGGGAACAGATTCTTGCTGCCAAGCATCCGAAGCAGGCCAAAGATCTGGGGCGGAAGGTGAGAGGATTCGATCCAGCCGCATGGGACCGGGAAGGGTACTCCATTGTGGTCCGGGGAAATGAAGCGAAGTTTTCCCAAAACGACGATTTGAAGCAATTTCTGCTGGGCACCGGGCAGCGGGTGCTGGTAGAGGCAAGTCCCGTGGATTCGATCTGGGGCGTTGGGTTGGCCGCGGACGACGAAGCGGTCCTTAACCCGCTGCTGTGGAAAGGGAAGAACCTGCTTGGCTTTGCCTTGATGGAGGTTCGGGACCGTCTGCAGGCGGAAGAAGTCTAGCGGAAGTACGAAACATGCACGTCGTGCGTGCGGGGCCTAGCGGGAGTGAAGAACTTGGCAGCAGTAAGGAGCACGCTGGCAATGAGGAGCATGCCGTCAGTGAGGGGCCTGGCAGGAGTCAGGATCAGTCGACTGTGGGAAAAAGGCTGCAAATCGAGGGTCATGCTATATAGAGGTCACCCGGCCATGCAAAAAGGTCGTTGTCGGTTACTCGCGTAACGGGACAACGACCTTTTTATATGCCATAATTTTGCGTTCGAGGAGGCGGTGTTTCGGCTTAGGTCAGTGCGCCTTCCTGCTTTTTAAAGAACGTACGCAGCGCCTGGTAGACCTCGCCCTTTTCCTTGATGACGTAATACATGAACTGGTCGAGCTTGATATTCCGGTACGCGGACATCAGCGTGCTGCTCCGGTTGTACTGGTTGACCTCTCCGTAACCGAACATGTTGCTGACTTTAAGCAGCTCGCCAATCAGCCGCACGCAGCGTTCGTTATCGGAAGTCAGGTTGTCGCCGTCCGAGAAATGGAACGGATAAATATTGTACTTGGCGGGCGGGTAGCGCCGGTCGATAATTTCCAGCGCTTTCTGGTAGGCGGACGAGCAGATCGTGCCCCCGCTTTCGCCCCGGGTAAAGAAATCTTCTTCGGTGACTTCTTTGGCCTCCGTATGGTGGGCCACAAAGACGATGTCGACCTTTTCGTATTGGCGGCGCAGGAAGCGGGTCATCCAGAAGAAGAAGCTGCGCGCACAGTATTTTTCAAACGTGCCCATCGACCCGGACGTATCCATCATCGCAATGATGACCGCGCTGGAATGGGGAACGACGATGTCCTCCCACGTTTTGTAACGCAGATCGTCGGGGCTGATATGGTGAATTCCCGGCTTGCCGCTGGTGGCGTTGCGCCGCAGATTTTCCAGGATCGTCCGCTTCTTGTCGATGTTGGACTGCATGCCTTTTTTGCGGATGTCGTTGAACGTGATCGATTCGGTTTCGACTTCCTGCTGCTCTTTCGGCTTCATATTCGGCAGCTCCAGCTGATCGAACAGCATGTTCTCCAAGTCCTCGAGGCTGATCTCGGCTTCCATAATGTCCTGGCCGGGCTGGTCACCGGCTTTTTCGCCTTGACCCGGCTTTTGCACCGGATCCCTGCCCAGCACGTCTCCCACCTGGCTGTCGCCGTCTCCCTGGCCGACATGCTTTTGCTTCTGGTAGTTATAAATGAAACGGTATTCATCGAGGCTCCGGATGGGCACCTTGATGATTTGCTTACCGTCCGACATCACGATGTTTTCTTCTGTGATCAGGTCGGGCAGGTTCTGCTTGATAATTTCCTTAACCTTCTCCTGATGGCGGACCTGATCCTGGTACCCTTTCCGGTGCAGTGACCAGTCCTCCTTGGACACCACAAACAGCGAATGATCGTCTGATGGCATGTTCAGGCACCTCCCATGTTCCCATACTCAGCACAAACTTTGGCTTGTTAAACATTTATATTCACGGGCGGGGACGATATGTGATGACGCAAGAGATAAAATAAGAAGTTTGCCGCACCCAAATATATGAAATTTTGCGAGAATCGCTGCTATGGATGAGATAAGCGTTCCGATGCCGGTGATCTCACTCTGGCTATTGCCAAAAGTCAGCAGTTTGGGCTATAGTGGTTGTGAAATTAAATAGGAATGCGGGTGCTGGATGAAGTCCGGCTGAGATGGCAGCCTTATGCTGCGGACCGTTAATCTGATCCAGGTAATGCTGGCGTAGAGAATATCATTCGAATTGCGGTGCCATTCGTGTATTTCTCGAATGGTTTTTTTGTGTTAACCGGGTAAGAGGGCGCTTTCGCAAGACGAGGGCTTACCCTTCGCGATGATAGAAGCCGGCATGAAATGGAGGGAATGGCAAAGGGAAGAGAGGAGAAGCAGTCATGGTCGATTTTCGTCTGTATGCGATTACCGGCGAGACGTTCCATCCGGGACGCCGGCTGGTGGACGTGATGGAGCAAGCTATTCGGGGAGGCGCGGACATCGTTCAATTCCGCGACAAAACAAGCGGCAGGGAAGAGCTGCTGCGCAAGGCAGCAGAGCTGCGGGAGCTGACCCGCCGCTACGGCGTTCCTTTTATCGTGAACGATCACGTTGATATCGCGATGGAGGTGGATGCGGACGGGATTCACCTCGGTCAAGGCGATATGCCGATCGCGGAAGCCAGAAAGCTTGTCGGTTCCAAGATCATCGGCATATCCACCCATGCGATTTCCGAAGCGCAGCTCGCCGAAGCGGAAGGGGCGGATTATATCGGCGTCGGGCCGATCTATGCGACGGCTACGAAAGCCGATGTGGTGGATCCGGTCGGTCTTTCGTACATTCGGGAAGTCGCCGGGGTCATTAACATCCCGTTTGTGGCGATTGGCGGCATCAAGCTGGGCAACGTGGACGAAGTGATCCGGGCCGGTGCGAGCCGCGTCTGCGCGGTGAGCGAAATCGTCGGCAGCCCTGACCCGGAAGCGGTATGCCGGGCGTTCATTCACAAGCTTGAAGGTAGAGGAGGAGCGGCGGATGGAACTGGTCGTTAACGGAACAAAGCGGGAGCTGGCGGCCGAGACGGTAGCCGATGTCCTCCGCTTGCTGGGGCTGTCCGGCAGGCCGGTCATGGTGGAAGCGGACGGACAGGTGCTGAAGATTGAGCAGTGGGAGACGACTCCGGTTGTACCTGGAATGAAGCTGGAGCTGGTCCATTTCGTAGCGGGAGGTTGAGGGGAAAAATGAGCATAGATAATTGGCAGGTTGGCGGACAGGAACTGTCGTCGCGGTTGTTTTTGGGGACCGGGCTGTTCCCCGATCCTTATGTGCAGATGGAGGCGATCAAAGCTTCGGGAACTGAGGTGCTGACGTTCGCCATCCGCCGGATCCATCTCGATTCGGTGGAGGATGACTCGATTCTGCAGCATGTGGAGCCCCAGAAATACATCTATCTTCCCAACACCTCCGGAGCGACAACGGCTGATGAGGCGGTCCGGATTGCCCGCCTGGCGCGGGCTTCGGGACTCAGCGACTGGATCAAGGTGGAGATTAGCGCGAATAAGCGCACGCTCCTGCCCGATCCGATTGAAACGTTAAAAGCGACGGAAATATTGGTCAAGGAAGGTTTTACGGTACTGCCGTATATCTCCGACGATCCGGTGATCTGCAAAAAGCTGGAGGAGGCCGGAGCAGCCGCGGTTATGCCCGGCGCAGCGCCCATCGGGACCGGCCTCGGCATTCTGAATCCGTACCATCTCGGATTGATCGTGGAGGAGCTGTCGGTCCCTGTCATCGTGGATGCGGGGCTCGGGACAGCCAGCGACGTGGCGCTCGCGATGGAGCTGGGAGTCTCCGGCATTCTGATGAATACCCCGGTGGCCAAAGCCAAAGACCCCGTAATGATGGCCCGGTCGATGAGGCTGGCGGTTGAGGCGGGGCGTTTGGCTTACTTGTCCGGGCGGATTCCGAAGAAGAAATATGCTTCGGCCAGCAGCGGCCTGGAATCGCTCGTCATCGAATAAAAAAGGATGGACAGGGGGCTGTAACAATGAGCGGAGACATCATCGTCATGGGAGGCGGCATCATCGGATTATCTTGCGCGCTGGAGCTGCGCCGCCGCGGCCTGAACGTCACGCTGCTCGAAAAGGGTCCCTGCGGCGGGCAGGCCTCTGGGGCGGCGGCAGGAATGCTTGCTCCGTATTCGGAGAACGTGGAGTCGCCGGACGAGTTCTTCCGGTTGTGCCGCGAGAGCTTGTCGCTGTATCCGCAGTGGCAGCAGGCGGTGAAGGACATCTCCGGCGTCTCCTTCGAATATGCCGAAACCGGCAGCTTGTACGTCGCGAGGCACGAGGCGGATTTGCTGGCGCTGGAGAGCCGGCTGGAATGGCAGCGGAGCTGGGGCTCCGGTGGCGAAATATTAACGGGGAGCGCGCTGTTCGATGCCGAGCCGGGGCTGACCCGCGAGGCAGTTGCTGCCTTGCGGACTCCGGTGGAGAGCCATGTGTATGCCCCGGATTTGACGGAAGCGGTCAAAAGGGCCTGCCTGGCCTCCGGCGTGCAGATTCATGAGCATCTTGGCCGGATCGAGCTGGCTGAATGGCGGGAGCGGGTTGCGCTGAGGGCGCAGAGTGGCGATCGGTTTGAAGCGGATCGGCTGCTGATCAGCACCGGTGCGTGGGTACAGGAGATGTCGGAACCCCTTGGCATCCGGATTCCTGTACATCCGATCCGGGGGCAAATTTGCGCCTACACTTGGAACGAGGAGCGCGAGCCGCTTCGGCATCTGGTGTTCACCAGCCAAGGGTACCTGGTCCAAAAAGCAAACGAAACGCTTGTCTGCGGCGCCTCGGAGGATATCGCCGGGTTCGATACGTCCGTCACGGACAAAGGGATCCGGCGGCTGACGGAGTGGAACAAACAGGTGCTGCCTGTTCTTGGTGAGGTGCAGCCGTTTCACCGCTGGGCGGGACTGCGCCCGGCGGTGCTGGACGGCCGGCCGCTGATCGGGCGGCTGAACGATGCCGGCCATATTTTTGTGGCTGCGGGTCATTACCGCAACGGCATCCTGCTCAGCCCGGTCACGGCCGCGCTGATCGCCGATAGCGTGGAGGGCAAGCCGCTGCCGGAGTGGTGTGGAGCGTTTCGGCCGAACCGGTTCGGTGAGGTTCAGGCGGGCGCTTTTTCGGGCAAATAAAGGATTGGCGTCGTTAAATATTGCTTGTTCTAGCTGATAAAAGTACGGACAATATAAAGTTATTCGTTTGGCATGAAGCACATGGCAAAGCAGGAATGCATTCCTGCTTTGTTTTTTTGTGTCGGGCGTCGTAAAACTATTTGTAGAACACACATCTTATATATCCATTAAACCCATATAATTGAGGTGATGATGTATAATGACAATTAATGACAAATTTTGCGAAAATCCTGTAGTATACTGCAAGTAGTCCTATGCTAAATAGGTAAGAAGTTTCACAGGAATACATAAGGAGGTGTGGCTGCTTAGGGCCACGCGTGGGCAAGCAGTCCCGTCGGTTAAGAAAACATATTTTTTAGCAAGAGAGTTTAAGTTTAGAACTACAAAGCGAACAGCAACACAGACGGTCCGGGAATAAGTAGAAAGTTAGATTGTACCAGAATGTCAGGGAGGATAAGGAAGCTAGTGGATCAGGGAATTTGAGGAAATAGGAAATTCAAGAAGCTGCATATTTTAAAAGATTGGAGCGGAAGAAGTATGTTCAAAGCGATGTTGATGACCATTTTTGCCGGGGCGATAATTCTTGGAACGGCAGGAGCAATCGAGCAGCCCGTGCCGGCCGCAGCGGCGGCGGCCTTTAAGGATGTGCCGGCGTCCCACTGGGCGTATCAGGCCATTAACGATGCGGTAACCAAAGGTTACCTCAAAGGAGACGGCAGCGGAAAATTCAGACCGAACGACCCGGTTACACGGGCTGAATTTGCGGCAATTCTGGCCAGGGTGTCGAAGAACGAAAACGCTGGCGGAGCAGCGGCATTTTCCGATTTGGCCGGGCACTGGAGCGAAAAGGAAGTGAGCGAGGCAGCGGGGAAGGGCTTTTTCAGTCCGGCCGATTATGCAAACGGCTTTAAGCCCGGCACTCCGCTGACGCGAGTGGAAATGGCGAAGTGGATGGCCTCGGGACTGGCGGCCCGCGACGGAGAGTACAAGCAGGCGATCGAGGACACGAAGGACACTATCGTTCCGGTGACGGAGTATTACAAGGGCGGCTTGAACAAGGCCGACTATCCGTATGTGTCGGTCATGCTGGGAACGGGACTGATGTCCGGGTACCCGGACGACAGCTTTGGCGGCGGCAAAACGACCACTCGCGCGGAGGTGGCGGTGATTATTCAGCGTTACGAGACGACGCAGACGAAGGCGCCAAGCGCGTTCAAGGGATTGAACGAGCTGCGGGAAGTGGGGATGACGGGGACGAATCTCCGGACGGTGATTCCGGCGTATCAGTATGCTGAGGGTCATGAGCTTAAAACGATCCTGGGCAAGGACGTAAGCCTAAGAAACAATACTGGAAAAGTTAAAATATATCATTATATTTTCATGAGTGGTTTGAGCGCGGACCAGACGGGAAGTATTTATGGACGGATGTTTGTGGATGAGCAGACACCCTTTTTTGAGAAGTCTTATTTAGTGTTCATTGATTCTTCTGTGCTACCGCTTAAACAAGGGTTCAATAATCGGAGTTATACAAACGGTCTGAAAACCGATTTGCAGGGAGGTTACAGATTGTTTAGCTCTACATCGAAGCGGTTTGGTTTTAAAACGCTCACTACAGATGGAGGAAGTGATTTCTTTAAAGTTGGGAAAGAAACTAGGTTGTGGACCACATCCTCAGTAGAGAGATATCGTGGGAAAGATGACATCTCTGTTGGAAAGACCATTTATTCAGATGATGGTACATATGCTGGCATTTTCACATCAGAAACAAAGTGAAATTAAGGGATAAAGAATATGAAGTTATTAAAAATAGTATTTTTAATCTCCCTCATTCACACAGTTATCCTTATGGCAGTAGTTGATATTAGTTTTGTATCAGGAGAGAGCTACCCGTCTGACAGTATCATCAATCCGCCAGGCCCCCAAGTACGACAAGTAGTTACAAAGAAAGTTAGCGCTAGTGCACCAGCTAAACCAGGGATTTACTGGTATCAATTAGACGATGGTTCTTTTCAGGCAGATTACGATAATGGCACTCATGTTACTGCTAGTAATGCTGGGGACGATAAATACAATCCATACCCTGTAAGGAAGGAAACTTCGGCTAAAATAAATTCTTTAGAGTATGAACCAGGGAATTTTGAAGATTCTACTAAGGTTTCCGTACCATCAAGTGCTGTCGAAGACAAGAAATTAGTTAAAGATAAAACTTCGTTCGGAGATGCAATCTACTTTACACCTGGGGAAAATATGCCGAATATATACATTCTCTCTGATAATATAAGCATCGGCATGAACATCATTACAGGTGGCCCTAATTTCACAAATAGGGAAGAACTCGACATCAAACACCGACCAAATGGCTTCCCTAAATACCTGGTCGAGTACGACATCAACCTTAACCTCACCTGGGAAGGCACCGCCAAAGAAATCAAGGAAATGCGGGTGACTCCCGCGAACGCATCGATGAAACCCGGGGAGAAGAAGAACTTTAAGGCTGAGGTGCGCACGAAGCCTTTCAGCGTGAAGGGCGATACGAGCTTTGGCGACTTCGTTGATGTGACCACCCGAACCGAGACGGTGTGGAGTTCGGATAACAAGGCAGTTGCTACAGTAGACAGCAGCGGGAACGTCACTGCCGTAGGCAAAGGCACGGCCAAAATCACGGCCGTATGGAAAAGCGGCCTCTACTACCTGTACGGCACAGCCACCGTGACCGTCGGCGATGGAGGCGGGGACGGACCGCCGCCGGTCGATCCCCCGGATCCCGGGGTAAGCTGCACCGAGCCGGCGCCGGGTCAATCGATGACCGGCAAATACATGGACCCCGTCGTGACAGCCAAAATCAAAGCTGATGCCCGCGGCAGCGAGCGGTTTGACGTGCTTCAGGGCATTCCGACCTCCGAGAGCCTATACGGCAATGTGCTCGCCCGGAATCACCTGTACCAGGACAAATTCGTACAGATGACCGGGACGTGCACATATACGGTTAACGTAACCAAGGAGTACACGCTGAAGTGGGATCCGGGCAAGGAAGTGCCGAATGCCGATGGCAAAGGAACGCATATCGAGCCGGACCCGCAGAGCGAGACCGAAAGCAAAACGTATACCTACCAAATTGAGCGGCGGTATGCTTTCTGGAAAATCGATAACCTGGAAGTCTACCAAATCCGCGAAGCGATTCTCGACAATTACGCCCTGCCGGGCGGCCGGATTGCCATCCAGCCGAGTGGGTACACTCCACCGTATTATGCCGCTGCGACGACTGGAAATTACGATCCTCCTGCTCCGCCCGGAGAGCTTACGGCTGCCGGACAGACACTGACCGGGGGCAAGTCCAAGCCGTCGGTGCCGAATGACGAAGGCGCCCTAAAAGGGGAAGCGGAGAAAGCCGTCGGCAAAATCCAGGTGACGAATGACTCGCTGGTCTTTAACGGACAGACGATGATGAACAACCAGAAGGTTGAGGAATCCGGCCCGACACCGTCTCAAATTCCTGAGCCGCCCCAGATCGGCGATAACGTGCTGTACAGCCCGGGAAATCTGATCGATCGCAGCAAAACCAATAAAAAGGATACGCCGAGCGCGGGCAAAATCGAATATGACCTGATGCCGGGAAATATAAACGGCGGGCAAAACCAGGAGTTTCCGATCTACGGCATCAACACCGTGACGGTCCATACGCCTGTGGTCAACGATTCCTCCGTGTCGGACGATGCGGCGCACAACCAGAAAACGAATCCGGACGCCGGCCGGTCCGCCCTGATTCTGGAACGCCCGTTCACGGTCCGGATTCCGACGAGCGGGCAGCATGTCAGCTATCCAGGTTACGGCAACCGGGATTACGCCAAGTATTTCCGCACCAAGCAGGTCAAGTTCCCTTTTGACGTCTATGATGGGAACCGGACCACCTTTATTCCGAAAAATACATGGGTGGACATTCCGGTCGGCCAGCTGGACACGACCTTTTATTTGCCGGTATGGGTGGACGAAGGTCCATACCAGATCGCGTTTCGCAATATTGCCGAAAATGCCCCGGCCGATTATACGCAGCAAAATGACGCCAATACAAGCCTGGTGCATCATGCCGCATACGATGAGGTGGCAGTTGATGTCATTGGACGGCTGTACGATTTTCATGTGACGGATATTGCCGATTACAATTGGGAAACCGTGTTCCGGTCCCAGAAGGGCAGCGCGATCCAGACGGGCGTCTCCTATTGGGTTGGTCAGAAAGGGATCGATGGCGATCCGCGTGGCAATGCAGCCGTCTTTACGCTGCCGATCCGTCCGGGGAGCAGCCCGCTGCAGGGGTTCAAGAACGTGTCCGTCAAGACCGGGTACCACTTCAAGTTTGATTTTAAAACGAAAGGGAATATGTTCGGTCCGCTGGACGGCATTCGCATCACGCCAACCTTCTATTATGTCAGAAAAGACGGGAAGGCCGTCAACGGCCGCGGGGATACGCGGATTCCGGTGGATCTGTACTACAGCACCAGTTCGAAGCATTTTGTGAAAATCGGCTCGTCCGCGGATCAGGTCCAGCGTTACGTCATCTTAAATGACCGGCTCCGGAACGTGCCCGCGCAGGAGCTGCGGGATACGGCAGGCTACAAGTTTAATCATGGCGGCGCAGCCGGGGGGATGAACCGGAACGAATACATCAACAGCTATGTAAACAAGTATACGAAGCAAAAGACGCCGGTCGGAAGCTACAGCCTGTTGATTCTGCCTGAGCAGCTGCGGACGTTTCTCAGCCTGAAGGACCCCGTACCTGAATCGGTGAACCGCGAACGGGCGGACGTATCGATCCAGAAATGGTACGGCGAGTACAGCCTGCCGGCTGATCCCTATGTGGTCGAAGCGGGCACGAATGTGGCGGAATACGGGCGCACGCACGGCGGGCTGGACGACAAGTCCCCGATTTTTCTGAAGAACGGCTACATCGTCGTGAACTTTAATATCGAGTCCATTCAGGCGGGCGACTTGAAAAATCCGCATTTGCAGTACATTTACGCCCCGCTGATGAATCAGTGGCAGATGGAAGGCTTTAACCGGAACATCCAGGATGCCTACGGGAACCGGTTTGCGCTAAAAGACGGCGACGTCGTCTTCTACCAGACCGATCAATCCAGCAGGGATGACTTCAGCAGCCAGGTGCCGCATTAACGGGAAATCAGTAAAAAGGGCTGCCCTTAGGTCAGTTTTGACCTTTGGGGACAGCCCTTTTTGGTATGCCTAAACGTATCAGCCTTTAACCGAACCGGCGGCAATGCCCTCCACGATCCGGTTGCTGAGCACCAGGAAGATGACGAGGATCGGCAGGATGCTGATCATCAGCGTCGCCCCGATGGCGCCCCAGTCGGTCGTGTACTGTCCGACGAAGTTCTGGACGCCGACCGTCAAGGTCTTCAGGTTGTCCGAGCTGATGAAGGTGTTGACGAAAATAAACTCGTTCCAGTTATAAATCATGTTGATGATCGCAGCCGTGGCAATAACGGAGAACGTCATCGGCATCACGATCCGGAAGAACATGCGGTTCACGGAGCAGCCGTCCATAATGGCGGCCTCTTCCACTTCCCGCGGCAGCGCGTAATAGAAGCCGAGCAGGATCATGATTGTGATCGGCAGGTTAAAGGCGGTGTAGGACAGGATGATGCTGAGCTGGTTGTCCGTCAGCCCCACTTTTTGAAACAGGATGAACAAGGGAATCAGGGTCGAATGCACCGGGATCATCATGCCCACCATAAACAGGCCGAGGACGAGCGAGCTGAGCTTCCAGCGCATCCGGGTGATCGCAAAGGTCACGAAGCTGGCGAGCAGAATCGTCAGCACGACGGCTATGACGGTGATCAGGACGCTGTTAATAAAATAACGGCCGATATTTCCCTGCTGCCATACGTTTTCATAGTTCTCCCATTTGGGATGGCTGGGGAGGGCGAAAGGTGGAAGATTGAATACCTCCTGGTTATTCTTCAAGGAAAACAAAAGCAGCCATACCAGTGGCAAAATTTGCAGGACCGCTCCCGCAATCAGCACGACATAGAGCAGGCCGGTGCCGATTCTGGCGCCGACAGGCCGGGAAGACCGCATCACGGGAACGGATACGGCCGGACTTGCGGTTCTCATCATAAGCACCTCCTCTTATCAGGAATATTGAATCGTGTCTTTGGAGGCGGTTGCCTTGCGGATCGCCCAGGTGGCGACCATGCAGATGATCAGCAGGAAGAAGCCGATCGCACTGCCGTAGCCGAAATCGAATCCGCGGAACGCCTTTTGATACATATAGGACGCCATCACTTCGCTGGCCCCGTTTGGCCCGCCATCTGTCATAACGTAGATCAAATCGAAATATTTCAGCGAGCCGACGACGGCCAGCACAATCGTGACTTTGACGACCTCGGAAACGAGCGGCAGCTTGATTCGGAGGGCAATCTGCCACGGATTGGCTCCGTCGATCCGGGCTGCTTCAATGAGCGATGCCGGAATGTTTTTCAGGGCGGCGTAGTAGATCAGGATGTAGAAACCGGCGTACTGCCATAGAATCGGAATGAACAGGGCGTACAGCACGAGCTTCGGATCCGACAGCCACGCTGGGGGATCCTCCACGCCCAGCGATACGAGAAACGTATTGAGGATGCCGTTTGTCGGATGGTAGATTTTCAGCCACAGCTGGGCAATGGCTACCGAAGAGAGCAGCATCGGAATCAAATAGATTTTCCGGAGAAGTCCTGCCCCTTTAATGTTCCCAGCCAGGATCAGTGCAACGATCATATAAACGGCAAGGCTCACCGTCGATAGAACCGCGAATAATAATGAATGGTACACGCTGTTCCAAAATGCGCTGTCCTTCATCAGGCTGGCGTAGTTCTCCATCCCGATAAAACTCATGCTGCTGACGCCATCCCATTTCATCAGACCGTAGTATCCGGTAAGAACGATGGGAATATATATGATGGCCATAATCAGAAGCAGGGACGGCAGCACGTATAGGGCGATGATCTTTTTGTTCGACATCACTTTGTCCATAACTAGGAAGCCTCCTTACGATGCTAGTCGGAGAAGAAAAACGTCTATCGACGTAAATTCACAGAAGACAGACCGCCATTAGAGGAAGTTTTTCTTGCGATATAGGAAGCCGAGTCTCCGGAGCTTATCCTTTCTTATATCTTAGAGAAAAGGACGCCCCGGCGGAGCTCACCGGTTCGTCCTTTCATCCTCTACCATGACGGTTACTTGCCGGTCTTTAACGCCTCTTCCTGCTTTTTGGCGAATTCCTCCGGTGTGATGGCATTGCCGAGCAGTGCCTGAATCAGGTTGTAATGTTCTTCTGCGGCACCCGGTTTCATTTGTACGTCCAGATAGAGAATGACTTTGCTGGCGTTATTCAGTTCGTTCAAGACGTCAATGAACATTTGCGGCAGCTTGACACTGGAGGTGTCGACCTTTGTTCCCGGGATAATGCCTGCGTCAACCACGGACAGCTCACCCCATCTTTTGACGAAGTAGTTGACGAACTTCTTGGCATCCTCTTTGACCTTGGAGTTTTCGGAGACGAACATACCAACGCCGACGCCGCCGACCCAGTCGTTAATGTTCCCCTTGCCGCCTTCGATCGTCGGGAATTTGAAGAAGCCGATCTTGTCCTTGAATTCCTGCGGGATATCCGGATTGGTCGTATAGTTTGGCACTTCCCACGTTCCCATAGCGTACATGGCCGCTTTCTCGTTCATGAATTCGGATTTGGCCTCGTCGTTGGACAGCCCGTTAAAGCCTTTTACAAAGGCATTGCTTTTCACCAAATCCTGGGCTTCCTTGGCGGCCTGGATCAGGCTTGGATCGCTGAATGTGCTGCTGGCTACTGCCTGATCCTGCACGTCTGGACCACCGAGCCGCTCAGCCAGGTACATGTACCAGAAGGAGCCGGTCCAGGCGTCTTTCGATCCTAGCGCGATCGGGGTGACTTTGTTGTCGTTCAGCGTTTTGATGATATTTTTGAATTCTTCATAGGTTTTCGGCGGCTGCAGATTGTATTTGGCAAAAATCTCTTTGTTGTAATAAACAGGCACGATGTTCAGCTCGACAGGCAGCGCGTATGTCTTACCGTCCACGGCGTAGGCTTCGGTCGTTCCTGCTACAAATTTGTCTTTCAGGTCGCCTTGAAGCAGGTCGTCCAGCGGGGCGAACATGTTGCCTTTAACGTACGGCTCCAAAAATCCGGCAGCCCATGTAAAGCCGACGTCCGGCAGGCTGTTGGAGGCGGAGAGGACCTTCAGTTTATTTTTATACTGCTCGTTCTCAAGCACTTCCGTTTCGACTTTGACGTTCGGGTTGGCCTGCTCGTATTCGCTGATGATTTGCTTCGCCAGCTTGTTCTGGGCGGAATTGCTGCCGTCCGGCCACAGGTGCATCATTTTGATCGTGACTTTATCACCGGAACCACCGGATGAACTCCCGCCGCCGGCGGCCGTCTTGCCGTCGTCCGAACTGTTTTTACTTCCGCCGCAGGCCGACAGCACGAGTGTCAATGCCAGCAGCAGCATGGATGCGGATAACCATTTCTTTTTCATAAATGCCCGTTTCCCCCTTCGTATCATCGCGAGAGATGTATGCGCTTTCCCTCTGAAGCCAAGTGTAGCATCCCGTATTAGGAGGACATAAGGGCACAGCGTTTGGGTATAGTTCCACTTTATTTGGGTGCTGCCTGACCGCCTTTGCGGTAGGCGCCAGGGCTTGCGCCTTCGTAGTCCTTGAAGACCTTGTTAAAATACTTGGTTGTCTGATAGCCGACGCGTTCGGCGATTTCCGAGACCGGCAGCTTGGTCTGCAGGAGAAGCTCCTTGGCCTTCTGGATTCGGAGCCTGGTGACGTATTCGATAAAGGTCATATCCATCTGCTCCTTAAAAAGGACGCTGAAATAGCTGGGGTTTAAATGGACGTGATCGGCCACTTCACGCAGGCCGAAGCCTTGATCCAAATGCTGCGACACGTATTGAAGCGCCTCTTGGACCGGCTCTGCCAGCGTATTCACGTCCCCGGTGGCGTCAAGGAGCTTGCTGTCGACCATGCGCTGGATTTTGCTCATCCGCGAGCGTTCCTCCTGAACCTGGAGCGCCTTCTCTACAGCATCGAACAGCTTGTCCTTGCGGATCGGCTTGAGCAAATAATTGACGACGCCCAGCTGGATCGCCTGCTGCGCATACTCGAATTCGGCGTAGCCGGAAATCAGAATAATGGCCGGCTGGGCGGCCGGTGATCCGGATTCCAGCTGCTGCACCAGATTGAGTCCGCTGATCTCCGGCATGCGGATATCGGTAATAAGCAGATCGACCGCCTCGCGCTCCAGCAGGTCCAGGGCGTCGCGGCCGTTGTCCGCTGAAATGACGCTGCATGCGCCGTTCCCCCAGGTTTCCAGCATGCGGGTCAATCCTTGTCTCGTTCGGGGTTCGTCATCTACGACTAAAATCGTTTTCGATTTAACCATCGTTACATCTCTCCTGTCTGGATCCCTGTCTGGATCGGAATGGTTAAGCTTACCCGGGTTCCCCGGTGGATTTGGCTGTCGATCGCCAGCCCGGATTCATCCGGCCGGTCCCCGCCGTAGTAGAGCTTGATCCGCTGCTGGACGTTAAAAATCCCCATGCCGGAGCCTTTGAAGGGCGGCGTCATTCCGGACTGAAGCGCCGTGACGATCCGGCGGAGGCTGTCCTCATCGATGCCTTTTCCGTCGTCGGTCACCGTGACGACCAGATGCATCTGATCCGCGGACAGGGAGACGCCGACCGACACCTTGCCGGGGCCGATCCGGCCCTCGATGCCGTGCAGGATGGCGTTCTCCACCAAGGGCTGGATCAGGAGCTTTGGCATCGGCACCGATGCCAAGGCCGGCGGCGACGAGATCGACCAGGACAGCCGGTCGCCGAGCCGCATTTTCATGATAAGCAGGTAGCGCTCGATATGCTCAAGCTCATCCTCAAGCCGGACCCATTCCTCCTTGCCCGGCCCGGTGATCGTATAGCGGAACAGATCGGCCATCGCCACGACATATTCGGCCAGCTCGTCTTCGTCTTTTTCCATGAGAGACCAGTACAGCGCTTCAAGCGTGTTAAACAGAAAATGTGGATGGATTTGGGCCTGCAGCGCTTTCAATTCTGTGCGGCTCTGCAAAATCTCCTTCTCGTAAACGAGCCCGATCAGCTCGTTCATATGCTCAACCATTTGGTTGTAGGAGTGATTCAGCTCGTTGATTTCGATGGTGGACGAAATTTGCACCGTCGGCTTGAGGCCGCTGAGCCGGGCGCTGCGCATCGTCTTGATTAGGCGGAAGACCGGCCGCGTGATCAGGGTCGACAGCAGGAAGGACAGCAGGATGAACAGGATGCTGCCGATGCCCGCGGAGACCAGGATCGCGGTGCGCAGTACGGAAATGCCGCTTGTGATCGCGCTGATTGGCGTCAGGATCAGCAGTGTCCATCCGGTCAAGGCGGACTGCTGCTTGACGAGCATGTACTTTTGACCGTCGATGGCGACGACCGCGTCGCTCGTATCCACCAGGGACTTGATGCGCCAGGGCGTGACCTGGTCGTCGTTCACGGCGATGAGGCTGTAGTTCCGGTCGGCAAGCAGCATCGTTTCGCGGCCGCCATCCTCGTTCAGCGCCTCGTCGATTTGAAAAATCTCACGGTTCATCCGGATGAGGAGATACCCGCCCGGCCTGAACCATTGGTCCATCAGACTGACGCTGCGGATCGCCAGCACGGAATTCGGATCCAGCGGATCGATCCCGATCCAGACGATGCGCCCTTTTTCCTCGCGGGCGTTATCGATCCACTTCTGGCTGATCCTGCTGTTCAGATGGCCTTCATCCAGCGGGAACAGCCTGCGTTTGCTGCCGCTGTACAGCTCGACCGAGTTGACGCCGTCGGCATAGGTCTGAACGATTTTGATGCTGTTCAGCAAGGACTGGCGTTCCGAGAACGTGGCGTGCCTGCCTGCCGACTCGTTCAGCAGCACCTGCTGAACGTAGGTATTGGTGGCGACCTGAGTGGTCAGGGAGTCGATTTGGTTCAGAACGGCCTCAAGCCTTCCGCTCGCCTGAATGGCCGTTTGTTGAATGTGCTTCTCCGCGTTGTTTTTCAGCAGCCTGGAGACTGTATCGAAGTTCACGATCCCCACGACCGACAAAATAATGAGCATCACAAACAGAAAGCCGAAGAGCATTTGGTTCCGGAGCGTGTTGAACCGGTTCAGTTTCGTTCGCATCAGGGTCAACCTTTCTGAACGGAGAGTGGTATGGAAGAGGAATGACATAGTTGAAATGTAACCTAAGTCAGCGGTTTCTGTCATTATCCTTTTTCAGGCGGGTATGGCGTAAAGATGCAGAAAGAGAACGGTTTCTTTTTTACAACTCTTTTGCTAAAATCAGGCTAACTTAGAAGGTAATAGAGGGAAACCTGCCATACACACCTTTGTGAATGCGCTTACAACGGGTGGGTCAATGAGTAAGGAGCGAGGGTCATGTTAAACGTACTTTTGGTGGACGATGAGCCGTGGGTTCTTGAGGGCCTCCGGACGATGATCGACTGGAACAAATACGGTTTTCAGGTTTGCGGGGAGGCACAGAGCGGACCGGATGCGCTGCGGTTCATTCAGGAGCATCGTCCGGAGCTGGTGGTCACCGACATCAACATGCCGGTGCTGAGCGGCATCGAATTGATCGAGCAGTCCAATCAGCTGCTGGCCAAACCACCCAAATTCGTTGTGCTGAGCGGCTATGACGACTTTTCGTACGCCCAAGCGGCAATGCGGCAGCGGGTGGCTGAATACCTGCTTAAACCGGTGGATGACGAGGAGATCGGCGAACTGCTCGTCAAGCTCAGCCGGAAGATCGGCGATGAAATTGAAGCAGAGCATCATCAGGCGAAAAAGGAGCTTTTGGCCGTCAGCCATATGATGAATAGGCTGATACAGGGAGAGTACGGCGAAGCCATGGAGGAGCAAATCAAGCGCTCCCTGAAGCTGGAGGGCAATTCAGAATTGCAATGCTTGCTGGTATGGATAGAAAACGTATTCGATCCCGCTGAGGTAAGTCCGCTGCTGACTCGAGAATTTGAAGGAGAAACAGGCAGTCTTTTTCAGGACGGATGCGGAAGAATGGGATTTGTCGTGCAGTCCGGCGCCTCAGTTTCGGGCCGTCTGCAGGAAGCTGCGATCCAGATTCACCGGGAGCTGACTGAACGGCTGGACGAGCCGGTCATTATCGCCGTCAGCGAGCCGAAACGCAGTCTGCGCTCGATCCGGGAGTTGTATGCCCAAACGGTGGAGGTCGTGGAGCGGAAGCGCTGTTTGGGGAAAAGCGGGGTGTTTTTCTATCAGGAGTGCATCCGTCCGGTAAACCGGGAGCGGCTCCTGCAAACATTCAAAACGCTTCTGGAAACGGTGCAGGAAGGGGATCCGGAAGGCATTACCGCTTGTGTCAAGGAATCTTTCGCATGGATTGCCGCGGGTCCCGTGGAGCTGGAATGGGTGAAGACCCATGTGGCGGATATGGAATGGTCCGTCTGCGGCCTGATCAAGGACCTGAACGGCGACCCGGCCGCTTTGATGAAGGCGCAGGAAAGGCAGCTTGGCACGCTTGGCGAAATCAGGGATTACCGGGCGCTTCAGGCCTATGTGGAGCGTTTTTGCCTTCAGGCGGGGGCCCTTCTGTCCGAGCTGAAGCTGAGCAGCGAGAGCAACACCATTTACCAGGTCGTGCAATACGTCGACCGCGAATTCCGCGGAAGGCTGCAGCTGCAGGATTTGGCCCGGCATTTTCATATGAACGCGACTTACTTGGGCCAGCTGTTTAAGAAAACGACGGGGAAGCCGTTTAACGAATACCTGGGTGACAAGCGGATCGAAGAGGCGAAAAGGCTGCTCAAGCGCTCCCCGCTCAAAATCTCCGACGTGGCGCTTCAGGTGGGCTACCCGAACACGGACTATTTTATTAACAAATTCAAGCTGAAAACCGGCATGCTGCCTTCGGCCTACAAGCAGGATGCCGGAAATTCGCCGGATGGACCGATGGGGGAGCGATGAAATGATGTCCACGCGCAAATTCAAGCTCCGGAAGATCGTCAACGATATTCCGCTGAATTATAAATTTCTGCTCATCTTTATCGTCGGCGTGCTGCTCCCGGTGATCGTCATCAACCTGGTGGTGACGGACCGCCTGTCGGACCTGATCAAAGCGCGGGAGGAGCAGAACCTTGATATCTCGATCGAGCGGGCGAGAAAGGATATTCACGATTTCATCGACGGCGGGGTAGCGGTCAGCCATGCCTTAAGCAGTGATAAGACGCTGTATGAAATACTCGACCGGAAATATGCGAGCCAGATCGATTTTTATGACGCTTTTGACGAGCAGCTGCGCAACCGGGTGACCAGCTACATTCCGGTGAACAACCAGATCGAGCGCATCAGCATTTTCACGGATAATCCGACGATCGTCGACGGAGGGAACTACCACGTCATCGATGACGAGGTCCGGGCGAGCGACTGGTATAAATTGTGGAAGGACTCGCAGAATCCGGTATTCGTCGCGGCGTACCGGGCCAACCAAGCCAGCAGCAGCGTGTTTACGGCTCCTTATTTGAGCGTGATCGAGCGGATGGATTATTTTGATAACTACGACCACTATCAGAAGCTGCTGCGAATCGACATCGACCTGAACAAAATTTTTGACGTGATTGTCCGGGAAAAAGATTACCTGGATCTTTACCTGGTCAATGAGCGGAACCAAATCATTATGTCGGCCCAGAGCGGATACCAGACCGGCACGACGGACGCGTACCCGGTGTTCAAACTGTCTGCTGAGGACAAGGAACAGGACGTTCATTCGGTCAACATCGGCACCGCCAAATACGTCAAGGGATGGCGGCTGATCGGGATCACCAAGGGTGTGCGCATCACCAAGGCAATGAACGAAATGAGACTGTACGTCGGAATCGTCGCAGCGGGGATTACCCTGTTCACGACGGGATTTATTTTCATTATGCTGAGATCCTACAATTACCGCGTGAAGCGGCTGGCACGGCATATGCAGAAGGTGACGAATGAGAAGTTCGACCTGATCCAGATCGACGAGGGGCGGGATGAAATCGGCGGACTCATCCGCAATTTCAACAAGATGACCGGCCGGATCAAGTTCCTGATCAACAACGTGTACAAGCTGGAAATCCAGCAGAAAAACCTGGAGATGGAGCGGGTGCGGGCCGAACTGAACTTTTTGCAGAGCCAGATGAATCCCCATTTTCTGTTCAATACGCTGAATGCGATCCTCGTCGTCTGTACGAAAAACCACTACACGGACGTAACCGACATCATCAAAAGTCTGTCCAAGCTGCTGCGGCGGCTCCTCAGCTGGAAGGAAGACATCGTGACGCTGGAGGAAGAAATTATGTTTATCGACATGTATCTCAAAATCGAGAAGTTCCGGTTCCGTGACAAATTCGAATACCGCTTCGATATCGATCCGGATGCGCTGCAGTACAAAATCCCGAAAATGAGCATTCAGCCGCTCGTGGAAAATGCCTGCAAACACGGGCTTCAGGCGATCGACGGACAGGGCATCGTAACGGTCAGCGCTTACGTTACCGAAGAGCGTCTGCGCATCGTTATTGCGGATAATGGCAAAGGTATGGAGCTGGAGCGGCTCAAGGAAATTAAAAAGGCGGTACAGACCGAAGACGAGTCCGGCGCCAATATCGGCATCCGCAACGTGTACCGGAGACTTGAGCTGTACTATCACGATCAGGTGCGCTTTGATATCGTAAGCAGCCCGCAGCAGGGCACGACCGTATTTTTTGAAATTCCGATCAAGTTTCTAAGCGGTATGGCAGGCTGATCGATCCGTAATACAGGAGGGGAACCATGACATTTAAAGTGTTGTTGATCGATGACGAACCCGCTGCCCTGGAGGGGCTGGAGCTGTGGATCGACTGGGAGGAGCTGGGCTTTGAGGTGTGCGGCCGCGCAAGCAACGGAAAGGAAGGGCTGCATTTCATCCGGGAGCTGGCGCCGGACCTGGTCATCACCGACGTCCGGATGCCGCTGATGGACGGGCTTGAAATGATCGAGGCGTGGCGCCGGGAGGGGACAGCGCCGGTCAAATTCGCCATTGTCAGCGGATATGGCGAATTTAAATACGCTCAGAAGGCGCTACGATACGGCGTCAATGCGTACCTGCTCAAACCGGTCATTCCGGAGGAGGCGGCTGAGCAGATCCGGGACATTCGGAGGGAGCTTGTGCGGGAGCGGGAGGAACAGAGCCTGACGAGGATGGCTTCATACGAAGAGGCGGTTTCGATGATTAAAGATCTGCTGAACGGCGGCCCGGACGCTTTGGACGGCATGGAGAAGGAGGTAACCCGCCTGTCGGATGCCATGCCGGCATGGAACATGTGCCTGGTGCAGGCGGCGCCGGATGCTCTTTCCCGGCTGCGGGCGAAGGCTGCCGCAATGGCAGAGGCGGGCGAATACATATACCTGGTCGATCTGGAGCCGAGCAGCTTCGGGATTGTGTACGGTTGGAACTCGGCAGAGGATAACGATAAGGCAGCTTACGCGATGGCGGAGGAGCTGCTAACGGAAGGCGCGGACGGACAACGGGTGTTTATGGCGTCAGGGCAGGCGGAGAACAGCCTGCACCGGATCGGCTGCTGCTGCAAGGCGGCTAAGAAGGCCATACAATATGCTTTTTACCTTGATCATGCCCCGGGCTTGATCCTTTACGAGCAGGTGGAACATTTCCAGTTTGAAGATCATTTCGAGCGGTTGGATCTATTTAAAGAAATGCTCCAGGCCGTATCGCTGCTGGACAAGCCGGCTTTGCGAAAGGCGGTACAGTTAGCGGATTCCAGTCTGCGGGAGTCCATGCCGAATCCGGACATCGTCAAAAAACTCGCCATCCATGTCATGTATCAAATCATGAGCCATATGCGCGAAGCAGCCGGCCCGGCAGCGGAGCCCTGGATCGAAAAGTACGATATTCCCCGGATATCCGGCACTGTGATGACGCTTGGCGACGTGATGGGCGATCTGCTGTCCTGCGCCGAGGGCTGCATTGACTTTTTTATGCGGGAACAGCAGCGGCAGTCCCAGGGCATTGCCCAGGAAATTATCGACTACGTCCGCGAGCACTACCGGGAGCCGCTGACGATCCGCAAGCTGGCTGAGGTCTTCTACCTGCATCCCGTTTATCTCGGCCAGCTGCTGCTGAAGAAGAACGGCATCGGCTTTAACGAAATGCTGCATAATCTGCGGATTGAAGAGGCTGTACGCCTGCTGGAAAACAGCAGTTTGAAGAACAGCGAAATTGCGGAGCGCGTCGGGTACGGCCATTACGGCCAATTCCTCAAGCAGTTCGAAGCGAGGCATGCGATGTCCCCCAATGAATACAAAAAAAGGATGTTCTAAAGTTTTGAAGGTGACTCCTTTAATTCCGATATAGTTTCGGCTATGGCAGCGCTTTTACAATAAAGACAGTTACATGAAAAGGCTTACAATAAAAGCTTGGTGTGGCTAAAATTTGACGGAGGTGCTTTACATGGGGGGAAGATTTAAACCGCTGGTTCGTCTTGGCATACTCATGGCGATGACGTTCAGCGTAGTCCTGTCCGGCTGCGGCGGCAGCAAAGACAACAGCGCAGACAACGGCAGCAGCTCTACAGGGCAGACAGCAACCGGAAGCAGCAGCGACGGAAAGGTGGAGCCGTTCAACGTGAGCGTTTTCATCGGGGAAGCCGGGCAGCAGCCCACTCCGGACAACAAGATTTACAAAAAAATCAAGGATGAGACGGGAGCCACGTTTAATTTCGAGTTTTTGGCAGGCGACATTAACCAGAAGCTGGGCGTCATGATTGCCGGCTCCGACTACCCGGATCTGATGACCGGCAACACGAAGCTGACAGCGGCTGGAGCCTATATTCCGCTGGAGGATTTGATCGAGAAGTATGCGCCAAATTTGAAGAAGCATTATGAAAAATACTGGAACATGATGAAGGACCCGAACGACGGGCACATTTATATTCTGCCGAACTATGGAGTATACAACGGCAAGCTGAACAGCACCTGGTATTCCGGGCCGGCGTTCTGGGTTCAGAAGGACGTGCTGGCTGAGGCTGGCTATCCGAAAGTGAAGACGCTGGACGAGTACTTCGACCTGATCGCCAAGTATAAGGCGAAGCATCCGACCATCGACGGCAGCCCGACGATCGGTTTTGAGATTTTGAACTATGACTGGAAAAACTGGGGTCTCTTTAACCCGCCTCAGCATCTGATTGGTCATCCGAACGACGGCGGCGTCGTTGTGAACAATGGCGTAGCCGAAATTTTTGCCGATAAGGATTATGCCAAGAAATATTACCAGAAGCTGAATCAAATGAACGAGCAGGGGCTGATCGACAAAGAGACGTTCGTACAGAACTTTGACCAGTACCTGGCCAAACTGTCCAGCGGCACGGTGCTCGGCATGTTCGACCAGCACTGGAACTTCCAGAATGCTGAGAACTCTCTGATTACCCAGAAGAAGTTTAACCGGACGTATGTGGGACTTCCGCTCGTATATGACACAAGCACGAAGGACTATTATCGCGACCGGGCTGTGCTTAACCTGAACAACGGCTTCGGAATCAGCGTCAATGCAAAGGATCCTGTGAAGATCATCAAGCTGCTCGACACCTTGATCACGGAAGATTGGCAAAAAGTGTTCTCATGGGGCATTGAAGGTGAGGACTACATCGTCAACGACCAGGGCCGGTTTATGCGAACCCAGGAGCAGCGCGATAAGCAGTCGGACGGAACATGGAAGCTGGCGAACAAAGCTGACGCCCTTTTCGGAAACCTGCCGAAAATCGAAGGAAGCTTCAGCGACGGCAACTCCACCGACGCCGCTGCACAGCCGGAAGAATACAAAGCGGGCCTGAACGATTACGACAAAAAATTCCTGGAAGCCTACGGCTATGACAGCTACGTCGATTTCTTCAGCGAGCCGCCGGAGAATCCGATTTACTACCCGGCCTGGTCCATCGATCTGGTCGAAGGATCGCCAGCCAAAGTAGCGAACACGAAGCTGAACGATCTGTCCACCAAGTATTTGCCGAAAGCCGTTTTGGCGAACCCGTCCGATTTTGATTCGGTATGGAATGAGTACACGTCACAAATTCACAAGGTCGATGTCAAGGCGTACGAAGACAAGATCAACGAGCAAATCAAGTGGAGAATCGACAATTGGAGCAAATAAGGGTTCACAGAAAGTGGGAGGCGCGAATGAGCGCCTTCCGCTTTATAGATACCCGCTCCGGAATTTGAATATGGTGAGGAGAGCAAACGTATGGCTGTGACTGTAACCAATAAGAAAGCTGTCCGGAAACCAGAGAAGAAACGGAAGCTGACCTGGGCTGTGCTGAAGAGCCAGCAGCAGTTGATCTGGATGTCCGTGCCCTTGACGCTGTATATCATTTTATTTGCCTACGTTCCGGTATGGGGCTGGACGATGGCATTTCAGAACTACAAACCGGCGCGTTCCTTCAGCCAACAGGACTGGGTCGGATTCAAGCAGTTTAAATTTTTGTTTACCGATGACGATTTTATGCGGGTGCTGCGCAATACGCTCGGGATGAGCATTATCAATCTCGTGCTTGGTTTCGTAACGGCAATCGTGCTCGCGCTGCTGCTCAACGAAATTCGAAAGGTCATTTGGAAAAGGACGGTACAAACGATTTCTTACCTGCCGCACTTTTTGTCCTGGGTTATCGTGACCGGGATCGTAGCCACTTCGCTGGCTTCCGACGGCATTGTCAACGATATTTTGATGAAGCTGCATTTGATCAAGGAACCGATTTTATGGCTTAGCGAAGGAAAGTATTTCTGGGGCATCGTCGGTGCTTCCCATGTGTGGAAAGAAGTCGGCTGGAACACGATCATCTATCTGGCCGCCATGGCGTCGATCGATCCCGCGCTGTACGAAGCAGCGGAGATGGACGGAGCCAACCGCTACCGGAAGATGCTTCATGTAACTCTGCCGGGGATCAAATCCACGATTGTCATTTTGCTGATCATGTCCATCGGTCATATTTTGGACGCTGGCTTTGAGGTTCAGTACCTGCTCGGCAACGGGCTTGTCGTGGACTGGGCCGAAACGATCGATATCTTTGTCTTGAAATACGGGATTGCTCAAGGAAACTATTCACTTGCCACAGCCGGCGGGATCTTTAAAACGGTCGTGAGCGTCGCCCTGTTACTGGTGGCCAACTGGACCGCAAAGCGGCTTGGGGAAGAGAGGCTGTTATGAGTATGGAAAATCATCAAATCAGCCCGCAGGGAGCGGCTGGTGTTACGATAAGAAAAAGCATGCGCTCGAGCAAGGTTGAGCCGGTGCTGTTCAATACGATTAATGCGATTTTTATGATCTTTTTGGTGGTTGTCACGCTGTATCCATTTTTGAACACGATCGCCGTGTCGCTGAATGCAGGCAACGATACGATCCGCGGAGGCATTTATTTATGGCCACGGCAATGGACGCTGCAGAACTACAAGGCGGTGTTCGCATCGGGCACGATTTATGACGCGTTTTGGATCTCCGTGGCTCGGACCGTGCTGTCCACGGTGCTGAACATCTTCCTGACAACGATGCTGTCGTATACGCTGAGCCGGAAGGAATACGTCTTCCGCAAGCCGATCACCGTCATTTTCGTGCTGACGATGTACTTCAGCGCCGGCTTGATTCCGGGATACTTCCTGATCAAGGACTTGCACCTGCTGAACAGCTTCTGGGTGTATATTTTCCCGTCCATGATCAGCGCGTTCAACATGATCGTCATCCGCACCTATATCGGAACGATTCCGGACAGCCTGGTCGAATCGGCCAAGATCGACGGCGCCGGGGATTTCAAAATTTTCCTGCGGATCATTTTCCCACTGTGTACACCGGTGCTTGCCACCATCGCACTGTTTGTGGCCGTTGGTGCATGGAACTCCTGGTTTGACGCATTCCTGTACACCTCCTCCAGACAGGAGCTCAGTACACTGCAGTATGAGCTGATGAAGCTGCTCTCGTCGAGTATGAACTCCAACAGCAATCCGAACGTGGCAGCAGGCGTCGGCGTGAACCAGGAAACCGCGGTATCGATGGTGACGCCGCTCTCGATCCGCGCAGCCATAACGATTGTGGCCTCCGTTCCGATTCTGGTGGTCTATCCGTTCCTGCAAAAGTATTTTGTGGTCGGGCTCAATGTCGGCAGCGTGAAAGAGTAACCGAGTCAAAGAACGGAAAAGCGCAGTGGATAGCGATTTTTCGAACCCTAAGGGAACCGCATAGGGGCCTTTTAGTGGCCTCCCAAGAGGTCATCGTGGCGGTCGCCGAAATTAACTAAAGTCCAAATTAACACCCATAGGCGGGAGGGAGTCTGTCATGAATTCAACGGGTACGCATACCGAGCAGGCGCTGAAGGATCTTTTCGCGCAGCATTTCCGGATCGGAGCGGCGGTCAATCCGCGGACGATCCGGTCGCAAGAGCAGATGCTGGCACACCATTTTAACAGCATTACCGCGGAAAACGAAATGAAGTTCGTCAGCGTTCATCCGGAGGAAGGCGTGTATACGTTTGAGGATGCTGATCTGCTGGCCGATTTCGCCGGCAGGCACCAAATGGCGATGCGCGGACACACGCTTGTCTGGCATAATCAGACCCCGGACTGGCTGTTTGAGGATAGCCAGGGACAGCCGGCCGGCAAGGCCTTATTGCTCGAGCGGCTCCGCTCGCATATCGATACGGTGGTGGGACGGTACAAGGGCCGGCTTTATGCCTGGGATGTGGTCAACGAGGTTATCGCCGACGAAGGTGACGCGCTTCTGCGTCCGTCGAAGTGGCTGGACATCGCCGGGCCGGAGTTTATCGCCAAGGCGTTCGAATACGCCCATGATGCCGATCCGGACGCCATACTCTTCTACAACGACTACAACGAATCACATCCCGCCAAGCGGGATAAAATCTACGCGCTGGTGAAGTCCTTGCTGGAGCAAGGCGCGCCGATCCACGGCATCGGCCTGCAGGCGCACTGGAACCTGTTCGATCCGTCCCTGGACGATATCCGCGCGGCGATCGAGAAGTATGCTTCGCTTGGCCTGCAGCTGCAGCTCACCGAGCTGGACGTGTCGGTCTTCCGCTTCGATGACAGGCGGGCCGATCTGACTTCGCTGGAGCCGGGCATGCTCGAGCGTCAGGCGGAGCTGTACGAGGGCGTGTTCGGTCTGCTGAAGGAATACCGCGACGTCATCAGCGGGGTGACGTTCTGGGGGGCGGCCGACGACTATACGTGGCTGGATGATTTTCCGGTGCGCGGCCGCAAAAACTGGCCGATGCTGTTCGATGCGCAGCACCGTCCGAAGCCGGCTTATGACCGGATCGCCGCGTTGTTTGCGGAGTAGGCGGAAACGCAGTGAAGAAGCGGAATCTTGCAGCTTGCAGCAAGCAAGCGCCTGGTATTCGATGATGCCGTTCCCCTATGATCTACGGGGGACGGCTCATTCCTTTACCAATTGGATGTTCTAAATCGGAATACATTCGTTGCATTGAAACTTCAATGGGGTTCGGGCAGAAACGTCATGCGTCTTACCGACAGGGCAGCGTTGAATATCAAAGAGCGGCTGGCTGAGCGAGGGATTGGGGTCTCGCCCATCGATGGTTATCGAGTCTGAAATGAAGGGAAAATCGAGACTTAAACAGGGGGGTGAGAGGAAACCAAATTTTAATCCGGCAATATAGAATGAACAAAAAAAGAATGTTATAGGCCGTATTGGGCCGTTATAACAGGAAGTTTTAGTGCAACACTTTTGTTCAATCTATATAGCGAAATGATTCTATCGAGATAATGGAGGTATTAATGGAAATGCACGCAACGTGGTCACGTCTGAAAAAATCGGTTTGCGGATTGTTAGCCGGTGTAACGGCCCTGTCGATCGTACTGGCCGTGCCGGAGCCGGCTCAGGTGTCAGCTTCAAGTA
Organism: Paenibacillus favisporus; assembly: GCF_040545415.1. Taxonomy (NCBI): domain Bacteria; kingdom Bacillati; phylum Bacillota; class Bacilli; order Caryophanales; family Paenibacillaceae; genus Paenibacillus; species Paenibacillus favisporus. The sequence continues at coordinate 135,180 of NZ_JBEPLV010000002.1, forward strand.
ACGCCACCATCAACTTATCGGCGGAAAAACAGGTGATTCGCGGTTTTGGGGGAATCAACCACCCCGTCTGGATTGGGGATTTAACGGAAGCCCAAAGAGAAACGGCCTTCGGCAATGGGGACAACCAGCTGGGCTTTTCCATCCTTAGAATTCATGTGGATGAAGATCGGAACAATTGGAGCAAGGAAGTTGAAACGGCCAAGAGTGCGATTGCACACGGAGCTATTGTGTTTGCATCCCCTTGGAATCCGCCGAGCGATATGACAGAGACGTTCAACCGGAACGGAGATGCGTCGGCCAAACGGCTAAGATACGACAAGTATGCCGACTATGCCCAGTATCTTAACGATTTCGTTACGTTCATGAAGAACAACGGTGTGGATCTATATGCGATATCCGTCCAGAATGAGCCTGATTATGCCCATACCTGGACGTGGTGGACCCCTGAAGAGATGCTTCGCTTTATGAAGGAAAATGCAGGCTCCATTAACTGCCGGGTTATCGCGCCGGAATCGTTTCAATACCTGAAAAACATGTCCGACCCTATTCTGAACGATCCGCAGGCCCTAGCCAATATGGACATTTTGGGTACCCACCTGTACGGGACCCAGATCAGCGATTTCGCGTATCCTCTCTTTAAGCAAAAGGGAGCGGGCAAAGAACTGTGGATGACGGAAGTATACTATCCGAACAGCGATGCTAACTCTGCAGATCGGTGGCCCGAGGCGCTTGACGTGTCCTATCATATTCATAATGCGATGGTAGAGGGAGATTTCGAGGCTTACGTATGGTGGTATATCCGCAGGCAGTATGGTCCTATGAAAGAGGACGGTACGATAAGCAAGCGCGGGTATAATATGGCTCATTTCTCCAAATTTGTCCGCCCCGGCTATGTCAGGGTCGATGCAACGAAGAACCCCGATACCAACGTCTACACTTCTGCATATAAAGGCAACAACAAGGTCGTGATTGTGGCCATTAACAAAGGCACCTCAGCGGTAAGCCAAACCTTCACCTTGCAAAACGGCAAGGCGTCGAAGGTCATCCCATGGGTAACGGACGCCAGCAGAAATATGACCGCCGGATCTTCGATTAAAGTAAAGGGCGGTTCTTTTACGGCTCAGCTTCCTGCCCAAAGCGTGACAACCTTCGTAGGCGAATTGGCGCATTAAACGGTGCAAACTAAACGGTGGGACAGGATGATGATTTCGGCCCGCCGGCTCGCTAGATGGGAACGATATGTAACAAAAAGAGAACACCTTGAGGCCTTCTGGCTGCTTCTCGCCGCCTTTATCGGCTTTTCCCGGATCTGAAGCGGCGTCCATTACCCGACCGACGTTATCAGCGGCGCCATCATTGCCATCGTAGTGTCGGCCGTCGTTTACAAGCTGTCCGATAAGCTGGTTTGGAGCTGACATTTCGGCTCGTGGCGGACGTTCCCCGGCAACTATTCACGGTAAGGGCAGCAACGGAGCAAATGAGGCAAACCACCGCGAAAAAAACAAATTTATTCAGAAGAAAGCCGTTAATAGCGCCGTGTGCGCCGTTAGCGGCTTTTTCGTTTCTTGCGGCAGCTAGGGACAGGGTAAAGCTAAAGGAATAACGCGAGGTTAAGGTGGGGCGGAGATATGATTTACTTGATAATGATTATCAATTTCGTTAAAGGGGGATGGATGATAACGAAAATATCCTTGTAAACAAAGGGAAAATGATTATTTTTAAAAATAACATTATTGATATTGATAATCATTATCAATGGTGCTAAACTGAAATCGTTACCTGGTAAACAATATTTTGATGAAATTGGAAAACGGGCAAAAATGGCGCGGGGTGGATTTGACCAAGGAAAGGAGCCGTAGTGAAAGTGGAGCATGCCGATGATCTAAAAAAGGCCATTTTCGGACTGCACTGGAAATTCATTCATTTGACGGAAGAATACGAAAGCCAGGAACATGCCAATTTGGCCGAACAAGCCCGGGCGTGCGGGATTACGGATTGCCCGGAGAGCGTCACGAGCATTCACGTCGTCGACTGCATCGGCAAACATGAACCCATTAACAATACCGCGATTGCGGAACGCATGGAATTGTCCAAGGCGAGCATTACCAAGATCAGTGCCAAGCTGGTGGACCACGGTTTCATTACGCGGGCGCGCATGCCCGACAACAAGAAGGAAATTTATTTTCACCTGACGCCGAAAGGGAAAAAGCTTTATGTATTGCATGATAAGATGCACCGCGCCGGGGAAGAACGGTTTAACCGTTTTCTTAGCCGTTATTCCGGAGCCGAGCTCGATTTCATCAAAACATTTTTTGAAGACGCCGTAAACGAAGTGGAAAACGCCATTCAGAAGGAGATGTAAATATGAACACGACACTGCGAATTGATCAGCTGCGGGCATCCGTTGAGGGAAAGGAAATTTTGAAGGGACTGAGCCTCGAAGTGCGGGGCGGCGAAATCCATGCGGTCATGGGACCGAACGGAACCGGGAAAAGCACGCTGGCTTCGACGCTGATGGGGCATCCCAAATATGAGGTGTTGGGCGGATCAGTAACTTTCAACGGGGAGGATTTGCTCGAAATGGACGTCGATGAGCGCGGACGGGCAGGTTTGTTTCTCGCCATGCAGTATCCAAGCGAAATTACGGGCGTGACCAACTCCGATTTCATGCGCAGCGCCATCAATGCAGGACGCGGGGAAGGAAATGAGATTTCCCTGTTGAAGTTCATCCGCCTGATGGAAGCGAACATGAAGACGTTGGAGATGAACCCCGAGTTTATGCACCGGTATTTGAACGAGGGGTTCTCCGGCGGCGAGAAAAAACGGAACGAGATTTTGCAGATGATGATGCTGCAGCCGAAAATCACGATTCTCGACGAAATCGATTCGGGTCTGGACATCGATGCGCTCCGCATCGTGGCCCAGGGCGTCAATTCGCTGCGCAGCGCCGACCGCGGGTTTCTGATCATCACGCATTACCAGCGGCTTCTGGATTATATCACACCCGATTTTGTCCATATCATGATGCAAGGCAGAATCGTCAAATCCGGCGGGCCCGAGCTGGCGCAGCGGCTGGAAGCGGAAGGTTACGAATGGGTGAAGGAGGAGCTCGGCATCGAAAACGAGACGGTCGGGCAAGACGAAGACGCGTTTCAAATGCCGATGAACACGACGGGCCCAAAAATCCGATAGATGCTGGAGGAATCGAAAATGAATACGATCATGATGTCTGTGGACAGGAATCAGGTGCTTGAATCCTTCCGCGCGGACCAGGAGCCGGAATGGGTGACGGTGCTTCGGGAGCAAGGTTTTCGGCTGGCGGAGGAGCTGCCGCTCCCTAAGCTTGAGAAAACGAACATCGAAAGATGGAATTTGGGAACGTTCGGCGAGATCAGACGCCCGGCGCAACGCGATTCCTTGAAGGACGCAGGGGGAGCGACTTCGGAATGGATCGATTCGGATAACGCGCTTGTGCAGCGCAACTCCGGGATCGAGTTCCATCGGCTCACCGAGGAGCTTAGGGGACAAGGCGTTATTTTTACCGGCCTCGAACAGGCGGTGCGGGAAAATCCGGAGCTTGTCAAGCCGTATTTGATGCAGGCCGTCCGGGCGGACGAAAACCGGATGACGGCCATTCATGCCGCGCTGTGGAGCGGAGGGGCATTCCTTTACGTTCCGAAAAACGTCCAAGTCGCGCAGCCGCTGCAGGCGCTGTTCCTGTTGGATGACGAAGAAGCCTGCTTTATGCCGCATGTGTTGATCGTGGCGGAAGAAAACAGTTCGGTGACCTTCGTCGAAAGCGCGGTGTCCGCGGTGAGCCGCAAGCATGACCAATTCGGGATCACGGAGGTGTTCGTCAAACGCGGAGCCGAGGTCCATGTCGCGTCCGTGAGGGGCCTTGGCAAGCAAGTAACGGACATGACCTACCGCCGCGCGCATGTCGAAGCGGCCGGCCGCATCCGCTGGGTCGTCGGCGAGATGAACGCCGGCAACGCCATGGCGGACACCGCATCGATTCTTCAAGGGGACGGCGCGGAATCGGACGCCAAAGTGATCTGCGTCGGAGCGGGCGAGCAGCACATGAATTTGACTACCCGCGCGGTGCATATCGGGCAATTTTCCACGAGCGACATGGTGACTCGCGCTGTGATGCGCGAAGACGCGACGGCGATCATTAACGGCATCACGAAAATCGAAAAAGGGGCGAGCGGCACCAACGGCCAACAGACCGAAAAAGTGCTGATGCTGAGTCCGAAGGCCCGCGGCGACGCCAATCCGATTTTGCTGATCGACGAAGACGACGTGCAGGCAGGGCATGCCGCCAGCGTCGGGCAGGTGAATCCGGAACAGATCTTTTATTTGATGTCCCGCGGCATTGCCCAAGCGGAAGCCGAGCGGCTGATCGTTTATGGATTCCTCGCTCCCGTCATTTCGGAAATTCCGAACGACCGTTTGCGGGATCGGCTGCAGTCGCTGGCGGAACGCAAGCTTGGACAGGCTTGAACAAAGGAGGGAATGGAATATGGCTAAACAAATGCCTGAATTGGATGATTATAAATACGGCTTCAAGGATGCGCACCAATCCGTCTTTCAAACGGCCAAAGGGCTCAGCCGCGACGTCGTCGCCGCCATTTCGGAGATGAAAGGAGAACCTGCGTGGATGCGCGATTTCCGCTTGAAGGCGCTGGAGCAATTTTTGGCGATGCCCATGCCGCAATGGGGAGGGAACCTGAACGACCTGGATTTCGACGATATCCATTATTACGTGAAACCGGCCGAGCGCCAGGGGAAAACCTGGGAGGAGGTTCCTTCCGAAATCAAGGAGACCTTCGACAAGCTGGGGATTCCCGAAGCGGAGCAAAAATACCTTGCGGGCGTATCCGCGCAATACGAATCCGAAGTGGTGTATCACAGCATGAAAAAGGAACTGGAGGAGCAGGGCGTCATTTTTACGGATACCGATACCGCGCTGCGTGAGCACCCCGAGCTGTTCAAAACGTATTTTGCGACGGTCATTCCTCCAAGCGACAACAAATTCGCAGCGCTGAACAGTGCCGTCTGGTCCGGCGGCAGCTTCGTTTACGTGCCGAAAGGCGTGAAATGCGAGGTGCCGCTGCAGGCTTACTTCCGGATCAACTCGGAAAACATGGGACAATTCGAACGCACGCTGATCATCGCGGACGAAGACAGCTTCGTGCACTACGTGGAAGGCTGCACCGCGCCGATCTACAGCACGAATTCTTTGCACAGCGCCGTGGTGGAAATCATCTGCCGGAAAAATTCGCGCGCGCGGTATACGACGATCCAGAACTGGGCGCCGAACATTTACAACCTGGTGACGAAACGCGCCGTTGCGGAAGAAAATGCGAATATGGAATGGGTGGACGGCAACATCGGCTCCAAGCTGACGATGAAATACCCGTCGGTGCTTCTGAAAGGCCGCGGCGCGAAAGGGTCCGTGCTGTCGATCGCCGTTGCGGGCAAAAACCAGCATCAGGACGCCGGAGCGAAAATGTACCATCTTGCGCCGGACACCACGTCGACCATCATTTCCAAATCGATTAGCAAACACGGCGGCAAAGTGACCTACCGGGGCCTTGCTTCCTTCGGCCGCAACAGCGAGGGTGCCAAATCGAACGTCAAATGCGATACGTTGATCCTGGACAAAGAGTCGACTTCAGACACGATCCCGTACAACGAAATCAAAAACGACAATATTACGCTTGAGCATGAGGCAACCGTATCCAAGGTTTCCGAGGACCAGCTGTTTTACTTGATGAGCCGGGGACTCAGCGAAGCGGAGGCGACGCAGATGATCGTCATGGGCTTCATCGAGCCGTTCACGAAGGAGCTGCCGATGGAATACGCGGTGGAAATGAATCGGCTGATCAAATTTGAGATGGAAGGTTCTATCGGGTAAAAGAGGGCGAACTATGTTGGTATCGGATATTGTCGTTCGGGATGTTGTGAAAGTGAAGGAGAGCGAACGGATTAGAGACGTTCTGGAACGTTTTTTGCTCTATCAAATAGGCGAGCTTCCGGTTGTGAACGACCGCAATGAAATCGTCGGATGGATCACCGCGTGGGAGATTATGAAGCGGATCGGCAGAACGGGCCCCGTGATCGTGCCGGCGATGATGTGCAACGTTTTGTTCCCTTATGCGGCGCTGCTCGACAATGAGGACATGGACCGGAAGCTGCATCGATTAATGGATTGCAACGTCATGGATATCGCTGCCCGCAAAGCGCCGGTCATCCGGTTCGGCTCGGAGCTTGACGAAGCGGCCGCCCTCCTGGGGCGGGTTCATGCCCATTCGCTGCTCGTCGAAAAAAACGGCATTCTGGCAGGGAAGGTAAGTCCGTACGATATCCTTCGTTGCACATGCGTCGAGCCGCCAGACTTATAAACATCGATAAAGGAATGAAAACCGATGGCAAGAATAAGTATTTCGGAGATCATCAAAGACGTGTGAACCGGCCTTTGTCCGAATACGGGGAGCGGTATTTGCCGACCGCTTTTCTTGTGTTCGAGCATCCGGAAGAAGCGAACATCCCGATCATTTGGGCCGGTTTGAATCCGAAGGACATCGATCCCGGAAAAAAGTAAGCCATTGCTGCATGCGGCCCCAGCCTGGTTTTGTTGAACGGCAAAATAAAGGACAGCCTGAGGCTAGAACACCTCCCTTCCAAGGGAGGTGTTCTTTTGCTTATCACTGTAATCTCCGGTATATGCTCAAAGTCCGGTCTTACTTGCTAATCGTCCCCGCCACCGGAACCGTCTGCCGTCTGCGCTCCTTCATATAGACGGCCAGCACGATCAGGAAGGCGAGCCCGACGAGCAGGGCGCCGATCCAAGGGAGGGAGGTGAGCCCCATCTCGTCGATGACCCATCCGCCGAAGAAGGCGCCGAACGCGTTGCCGAGGTTGCCGGCCGAGTGGTTGGAGGTCGAGGCGAGCGCGGGCGCCTCCTGCGCCAGGTTCATAATTTTCACCTGAATGCCCGGCATGACTGCAAACGAAGCGGCTCCCCACAGGAAGATCGTGACGACTGCGCCAACAGGGCTTTTGACGGTAAAAGTGAAAATCGTCAGCAGCACACAGATGGAGAGAAAGATGCCCAGGATCGCGGGCATCAGCTTCCAGTCGGCGAGCTTGCCGCCCAGCATGTTGCCGACCGTGACCCCGATGCCGAACAGGACGAGAATCCAGGTGACGCTGCTTTCATGGAATCCGGTCACCTGCTCCAGCAGCGGGGCGATATACGTAAAGACGGCGAACAAGCTTGAGTTGCCGACGGCGCAGGCCAGCAGGATGATCAGCAGCTTGGGCTGGGCTACCGCCCTGAACTGCTTGCCTAGGCTGGCCGACTCATCGCGGCGGATCCGCGGGATGAACAGGACGATGCCGATCAGGGCCACGATCCCCATCACCATGATCGCGCCGAAGGAGGCGCGCCAGCCCAGGTGCTGGCCGACAAAGGTGCCCACCGGCACGCCGATAATGTTAGCGATTGTCAGGCCCGCCATCATGATGGATACTGCGCCGGCCCGCTTATGTGGCTTGACGAGGCCGGAAGCGATGACGGCGCCGACGCCGAAGAAGGTGCCGTGGCACAGAGCCGTTATGAGGCGGGCTGCCATCAGCACGGTATAGTTCGGTGCGATGACGGCAATGCCGTTGCCGAGAATGAACAGCGCCATCAACAGGCAGAGCAGCAGCTTCTGCGGAAGCCGGTGAGTTAAGATGGTCAGGATCGGGGCGCCGACCGCCACGCCCAGCGCGTAGCTGGTGATCAGCTGCCCGGCTGTGGAGATGCTTACGTTCAGATCATCGGCTACATTTGGCAGAATGCCCATGATCACGAATTCGGTCATGCCGATCGCAAAGGCGCCCACCGTCAGCGACAGAAGGGAGACAGGGAAGGGTTCCTTGCCCTTTGCCGCCGTACGGGGATGCAAATCTGGAGTAGAAGTAGAATTCATGCTGCAGCTTCAACCTTTCTGAAACCAGACGGTCGCCGTCCGGAAAATGTTCTTCCTCCATAGTAACAGGAAAACAGGGGATTTTCAGAAAAAGTTTCACGGTTACTGGTTAGACAGGGTGCTTGTAAAGGGCCGAAACGTACTAATCTTTGAAAGAAGAAGTTGACACGAAGTGTTATAGTAAGCGGTTTAATTGGTATTTTCATTGAAAACGTAATTCTGAAAATTTGCATTTCATTCGATGGAATTTCCTCAAAAACGGAAATTCAGACGAATTTCGACAAAAACATGACATATATATTGACACGAAATCTCAATTCTATTAAAGTTCAATTAATAACATCACTGGAGAAATTATAAGACCAAAGTCGGACGCGAATTCGGGTAATTATCCCTAAATGCCGAGTTAGAATCCACTGTTTTCCATTTTCCTACCAAGATTTTCTCCATAGGTGAAATTAATTAAAATGGAGGACCGTCTCCGATGCAGAAGCACGATCAGGATTATATCCGGAGGAAAAACAGAAGTACGGTGTTTGAACTGATCCGTAAACACTCGCCCCTGTCCCGTGCCGAGATCGCTAGACTGACAGGAATGAGTCCCACGACGGTCAGCCGGATCGTTTCCGAGCTGTACCAGCAGGACTTTATGCATGAGATCGAGCAGACGACGACCGGCGTCGGACGGAAAGCTGTGATGCTGCACGTGAATCCCGGCTCGGTGCTCTCCGTGGGCGTTGAAATCGACCGCAGCGGCATCCGGATCGGCATTGTGGACCTGGATGGCAAGGTGGTCCACAGCACGCAGGTAATGCGCGATTCCCGCGAAACGCCGAAGGCAACGCTGGAGCGTATCGCCTCGGCCATAGAGGAGCTGATCCAGGCGGAGGACATCGACCGCCGCAAGGTGGTCGGCATCGGCGTCGGACTGCCGGGCATTGTCGACTACGCCGGGGGCAGCGTGGTACTGTCCGCGCAGCTCGGCTGGAAGCAGACCGACATCGCCGGGGAGCTCCGGCGGCTGACCGGATTTGAGGTCGCCGTGGATAACGAGCTGAAAGTCCGTGCGCTGGCCGAGCACCAATATGGCTCGGCGAGAGGATCGAGCCGCTCGGTGCTGATCGGCTTCGGCAGCGGGGTCGGCTCGTCCCTGATCATCGATGGGGAAATCTATCGCGGGGAGACGAACAGTGCCGGGGAAATCGGGCATACGGTAGTAGACCCGGGAGGCCTTCTGTGCGAGTGCGGCAAGGTCGGCTGCCTGCAGACCTATATCGCCGAAGCGTCGCTTGTTGAGCAGGCCAACAAAATCAAACCGATCGGAACGCTGGAGGAATTGTTCCAGGCGAGGAAGGACGGAGAGTATTGGGCGGCGAGCATTGTGGACCGGGCCATGACTTTCGTAGCGGTCACGGTCAGCAACATCGCCTGCGTATACAACCCGGATACGGTGATTCTGACCGGCAAGCTGGTGGAAAGCTTCCCTGAAGTCCGGGACTTCATTTCGGACAAATGCATGGATCAATTTGTGTGGGAGCCGCTGCGCGGAACGTTCCAGATCGTCTACTCGTCTCTGGAGAGCGACGGCGTGGTGATCGGATCGGGCATACTGGCCCAAAACCTGTTCCTGGACATCGACAGACAGATGGAGCAGGCAGACTAAATTTAACGAAGCGGGTGTTGACGTATGAAATTGGAACCGTTGGTGGAGGAATACCGCGGCGGCGTGCTGGAGAACGTGCATCTCGGCGTGCTATGCGGCGTATCGGATCAAGGAGATGTCATCTATGAGGTGGGCGATGCGGAGCATATGACCTTCCTGCGTTCGGCGGCCAAGCCGTTCCAGGCGATCCCGGTTATGAAGCAGAACATCGCCGAAAAGTACGGGCTGACGGATGCGGAAGCCGCCATGTTCGCCGCCTCCCACCGGGGCGAAACGTATCATATCGAAGCATTGGAATCCATTATGGCCAAAACCGGCCTCAAAGAAGAGCAGCTGCTGTGCTGCCCGACCTATCCGCTGAACGATGAGCCGAAGTTCGCCCTCATGCGGGAAAATAAACCGCCGCGCAAGCTGTATCATAATTGCTCCGGCAAGCATCTTGGCATTCTGGCCGCGGCGAGGGAGATGGGCTTGCCGACCGAGACTTACTGGCAGCCATCGCATCCGCTGCAGCAGGACATCCTTCACACACTCGCGGACATGGCCGAATATCCGGTCGATCAGATTAAAGTAGGCGTTGACGGCTGCGGATTTCCGATCTTTGCGCTGCCGCTGAAATCGATCGCCACGGCATACCTGAAGCTGGCCTGCCCAGAGCTGATCCGTGATGCCGGAACGCGGGAAGCCGTGCAGCGCATGGTCCGCTATATGCACGCGGCGCCGGACAGTATCGCGAGCCATCAGTTTATCTGCTCGGAGCTGCTGCGGGACGACAACATCGTCGCCAAGGGAGGAGCCAAAGGTGTCTACTGCTTCTCTTTAATTCGGGAACGCGTCGCTTTTGCGCTGAAAGTGATCGACGGCTCGGAGACACCGTGGCCGATCGCCGTTGCTTCGATCCTCGAGCAAATCGGATACAGCAACCAGGCCACGATTGACCGTCTGTATACGGTCGTTCCAAAGGAAATCAAGAACGACAACCACATTGTAGTCGGCGAGCGCAGAGCCGCTTTTACCCTGGCAGGTAAGTAAACGCAAGCTTCTAATAAATTAATACTCTCCTTTTTCGAAAAATGCTTCGATCTACGAAACTAGCATTTCGGCAGTAACGAATAGAGGAAGCAGGAGAGACCAAGCACCTGATTGCCATTGACACGCAGTACCGGAAGTTCTTCAGCATGAATGAGCATAAGAGATTCGGATTCACCCGCGGCTTCCTTCGGAAACGGCGGTGCAATCATACATTCACAAAGGGGACATAAAGGAGTGGGACATGCAATGAAAAGGAAAAAGGTAAGCTTGCTGGCGACGCTGCTTGTCGTATCGGCCATTTTCACAGGATGCTCGTTCACCGGCGGCGACAGTAAAGGCGCGAGCTCGGGCACGACGGGGGACACGGGCAATGCCGCACAGACGGCGTCCAAAGAGCTGAGACTGTCCGTAGAAAGCGAAATTAAAGACCTGAATCAATGGGCGGCATCCGACGACGTATCGTTTACGGTGCTGAACAATATCGGAGAAGGGCTGTACCGCCTCGATCCGAAGAACGAGCCCCAGCCGGCCATGGCAGAGAGCTCGGAGCTGTCCGAAGACAAGCTGACGTATACGTTCAAGCTGCGCGCTGACGCCAAATGGAGCGACGGATCGCCGGTAACGGCAGCCGATTTCAAGTTCGCCTGGCTGCGTGAAATGGATCCGAAAACCGGAACCAACGGCTATTCCTTTATTATGACGGACTACATCGTGGGTGCAGCCGAGTACGCAGAAGGCGGTTCGGCGGACAAAGTCGGCATCGAAGCGAAGGATGACAAGACGCTGGTCGTTCATTTGAAGCAGCCGACGCCTTACTTCCTGAGACTGACTTCGCTGGCTCCGTACTTCCCGATGAAAGAGGAATTCGTGAAGTCCCAGGGCGAAAGCTATGCGCTGAGCCCGCAAAACATGCTGTTCAACGGTCCTTACACGCTGACTTCGGTCGATGCCGCCAGCGGTGCGGTGCTCGAGAAGAATGCCGGCTACTGGGACGCTGCGAACGTCAAGGTGGACAAAGTGGACCTGAAAGTCATCAAGGAAAAGAGCACGGCGCTGAACGCTTACAAAGCCGGACAGCTTGACCGCGTGCTGCTGCAGTCTTCCGATGTCAATGCCTCCAAGTCCGATCCTGGATTCGGAACAGGCATCAACTTCAGAACGACGTACCTGCAGTTCAACCTGAAGGCGGACGGCGTGAGCAACATCAACATCCGCAAGGCGCTGGAATACGGCTTCGACTCCAAACTGCTGGCGGACCAGGTGCTGAACAACGGTTCCAAGGCCGCTACAGGACTGATTCCGGACCAAATGAGCGCAACGGGAGGCAAAAGCTTCCGCGAAATGCAGGGCGACCTGATCACGCCGGATGCGGCCAAAGCCAAATCCTATTGGGAGCAAGGGGTTAAAGAGCTGGGTAAAGCGCCTAAAATTACGATGCTCGTAGCGGACACCTCCGAAACGAAGGACGTCGCTACCTTTATGCAGAGCGAGTTCAAGAAAAACCTCGGCATCGACGTGGCCATCGACACCAAAACGGCGAAAGCCCGCGGACAGCTGATGGATAACAGCCAGTATCAGATGGCGATTACCGCATGGGGCGCCGATTATGATGATGCCATGACGTATCTGGATCTGTGGGCAAACCACACGCCGTACCGCGGTAACTATGAAAATCCGAAGTACGACAAGCTGATCACTGACGCCAAGAAAGAAACGGACGAAGCAAGACGGATCGACATGCTGCTGGCTGCCGAGAAAATTCTGACGGCAGAAGACGTCGTGGTCGTTCCGATCTACTTCGGCGGATACTCCTACCTGCTGAGCGATAAAGTCGAAGGACTGGACTACCATCCATACGGCAACCCGGTTGACTTTAAATATGCAAGCATCAAGTAATGCCGCTTCACATGGGCATGTATCGGGAGAGGAGAGAAGCGCGGCTTCTCTCTTTCCCTTTCCTGGATCAAGCTCCGGGACGTAATGAAAATTTTGAAGGCCCCGCGTATTGGGAGGTGCAACATTGAAACGGTATATCGGCATCCGGATCGTATACTTACTGCTGACGTTGTTTATTATTACGACCGCCACCTTTTTCCTGATGAAAGCACTGCCTGGCACTCCGTTCGATGAAGAGAAGCTTCAGCAGCTGCCGCAGGAACAAAGACAGATGATTTATGCCAGCTACGGTTTGGACAAGCCCGTTGGCGTGCAGTACGTGAACTATTTAAAAAATATTGTCAAAGGCGATTTGGGAACGTCGTTTTTCTACACCGGTCAACCTGTAAAGGACATCATCATGAGCCGGATCGGACCTTCGGCCTTGATCGGTCTGCAAGCGGTTCTGCTGGGACTGGCCATCGGCATGATCCTCGGGATCATCGCCGCTTACCGCCATAACTCCGGCTGGGACTACGCCACCATGATTATCGCCGTTCTCGGCGTGTCGGTGCCGAATTTCGTGCTTGCGGCGCTGCTGCAGTATTTTGTCGGGCTCAAATGGGGGCTTCTGCCGGTCGCATTCTGGGAGAGCTATCCCAGCTCCATCCTGCCGTCCATTGCGCTCTGCGTCGGCGTCATCGCCTTGATCGCCCGGTTTGTACGGACAGAGATGCTGGAGGTGCTTGAGCAGGATTATGTCACGACGGCTAAAGCAAAAGGGCTCGGGTTCGCGCGCATCATGTTCCAGCATGTGATCCGCAACTCGCTCATTTCGGTCATTACGATTCTTGGTCCGATCGTAGTCAATTTGCTGACAGGTTCGCTCGTCATTGAGAATATTTTTGGGATTCCGGGGATCGGGAGCCTGTTCGTCGATTCGATCAAAATGAACGATTATTCCACGATTATGGGGATCACGATTTTTTACAGCGCCTTCTATGTATTCGTCATGCTGATCGTGGATCTGCTGTACGGCCTGGTGGATCCGCGGATCCGTCTGGCATCGGGAAAGGAGTGAGGACATGACGCAAATGGATAACGTGGATGCGCTGTTTAAGCCGGCCGCCGCAAAGCCGGACGAACGGGAGAAGATTTCGGGCAAATCCTTAACTGCTTTTCAGGACAGCTGGAGGCGGCTTCGTCAAAATAAAGCAGCGATCGTCAGCCTGGTCATCCTGGTCATCATGCTGCTGCTGGCGATCGTTGGTCCGTGGATCGGACATCACGACTATTACTCTACCGATTATAATGCCGTCTATCAAAAACCGAACGCCGATCATTGGTTCGGCACCGATAAATTCGGCCGGGACCAATGGGCCCGCGTATGGCAGGGAACGCGCGTATCGCTCCTGATCGCCGTGCTCGCCGCCGCGCTCGACCTCGTCATCGGGGTTGCCTACGGCGCCATTTCCGCCCTGTTCGGCGGAAGAGTCGATAACGTGATGCAGCGGATCGTCGAAATTTTGACCGGGATTCCGAGCCTGATCATTATCATCCTGCTGATGATGGTGATGAAGCCGGGGATCGTGACCATCATGGTCGCGATGTCCATTACGGGCTGGGTCAACATGGCCCGGCTGGTCCGGGCACACATTATGAAGCTGAAGTCGCAGGAATTCGTCCTGGCGGCCCGCACGCTGGGCACGTCCACCGGGCGCATCATTACAAAGCATTTGATTCCGAACACGATCGGCATCATCGTCATCAACACGATGTTCACGATTCCGTCGGCGATCTTTACCGAAGCGTTCCTGAGCTTTATCGGCCTTGGACTTCAGTCACCGATGTCTTCGCTCGGGGTGCTGATTAACGACGGCTTCGCATCCTTGAATACGCAGGCATACCTGCTGCTGTACCCTTCGATTGTCATCGTCCTCATTATGGTAACGTTCAATATTCTGGGTGACGGGCTGCGGGATGCGCTGGATCCGAGAATGCGGAAATAGGGGGAAGAGAGAATGGACAATTTGCTCGAAGTGCAGGATTTGCAGGTCAGCTTTTTCACATATGCGGGCGAAGTGCAGGCCGTGCGCGGCGTCGGCTTTTCCCTGGGCCGGGGCGAGACGCTGGCGATTGTAGGGGAATCCGGCTCCGGCAAATCGGTGACTTCCAAAAGCATCATGAGGCTGCTGGCGAAGTCCGCAAAAATTAAACACGGCTCGATCCGTTTTGAAGGCAAGGATATCGCGTCGCTGCCGGAAAAGCAGATGCAGGATATCCGGGGCCGGGACATCTCGATGATCTTTCAGGACCCGATGACGTCGCTGAACCCGACGATGACGATCGGCAAGCAGATCACCGAGGTGCTGAAGAAGCACCGCAAGCTCGGCGGCGCGGAAGCCAACCGGCGGGCGGTGGAGCTGCTGGACCAGGTCGGCATCCCGAATCCGGACAAGCGGCTGAAGCAGTATCCGCACCAGCTGTCCGGAGGCATGCGCCAGCGCGTGGTCATCGCGATTGCACTGGCGTGCAACCCGAAGGTGCTGATCGCCGACGAGCCGACGACCGCGCTCGACGTGACGATCCAGGCGCAAATTTTGGAGCTGATGAAGAAGCTGCAGCAGGAGCTGGACACGTCCATCGTGCTGATCACGCACGATCTGGGCGTAGTCGCGAATATGGCGTCGCGCGTAGCGGTCATGTACGCCGGTAAAATCGTGGAAACCGGTACGGTAGACGAAATCTTTTACGAAGGCAAGCATCCGTATACCTGGGGACTGCTCGCTTCCATGCCGAAGCTGAATGAGAAATCGGAGGAGCTGACAGCTATTCCCGGCACGCCGCCGGACCTCAGCGACCCGCCCAAGGGATGCCCGTTTGCGGCACGCTGTCCGTACGCCATGGAAATTTGCCACGAATATATGCCAGAATATACAGAGCACTCGGAGACGCACCGCGCGGCCTGCTGGCTGCAGGACAGCCGGGCACCGAAAGTGCAGAGTCCGCTTGCGGGAGGTGATCGGCCATGAAGCACGAGAAGGGGACAAAACCGCTGGTCGAGGTCAAGCATTTGAAGAAGCATTTTGACGTGGGCCGCGGACAGATTCTGAAAGCGGTGGACGACGTCTCGTTCGACATTTATCCGGGGGAGACTTTCGGTCTTGTCGGCGAGTCGGGCTGCGGCAAATCGACGCTGGGCCGCACGCTGATCCGTCTCTATGAAGCGACGGAGGGGACGGTCAGCTTTGACGGCGAGGCGGTGCACGGCCGTAAATCCAGTGCCGAGCGGAAGAAGCTGAGCCGGAGCATCCAGATGATCTTTCAGGATCCGTATGCGTCGCTGAACCAGCGGATGACGGTGACCGACATCATTGCCGAAGGCATTGACGCCCACGGCATCGCCAAGAACCGCAAGGAGCGCCAGCAGATGGTCTACGACCTGCTGGAGACGGTCGGACTAAACCGCAGCCACGCTGAGCGGTTCCCGCACGAATTCTCCGGCGGCCAGCGCCAGCGGATCGGCATCGCCCGGGCGCTTGCGGTTCATCCGCGGTTCGTGATCGCTGATGAGCCGATTTCGGCGCTGGATGTATCGATCCAGGCACAGGTCGTGAACCTGATGAAGAAGCTGCAGCAGGAGCTGGGATTAACGTATTTGTTCATCGCTCATGACCTGTCGATGGTGAAGCATATCAGCGACCGCATCGGGGTGATGTACCTCGGGGGCATGGTGGAGCTTACGAGCAGCGACGAGCTGTTTGAGAATCCGCTGCATCCATACACCAAAACGCTGCTTTCGGCGATCCCGATCCCCGATCCGAAGCTGGAGCGCGGCCGGGAACGCATGGTGCTGCAGGGAGACCTGCCAAGCCCAATCAACCCGCCGAGCGGATGCCGATTCCGGACGCGCTGCCCGTTTGCCACGGAGCTGTGCGCTGCGGAAACGCCTATATGGCAGGAAGCGGAAAAAGGGCACTGGGTAGCGTGTCATCTGTATGATCCAAGTAAAAATATGACTGTAAATAAGGAGGGAGCCGGCGCATGAGCTGGTACGAAATGGCCGAAGAGCGGGAAGAGGCCTTGATTGAAGATCTGTCCGGACTTCTGAGAATCGACAGTGTCTATGATCCGGACACCAGCGGCCCCGGGCAGCCGATGGGCCAAGGTGTTGCGGAGGCACTGCAATATATGCTGGACCTGTGCGCCGCCGAAGGCTTCCGTGTCCGGAACCTGGACGGATATGTTGGATACGCTGAATTCGGCCCGGAATCGGCCGAGAAATATGTGGCCGTTCTGAGCCATCTGGACGTCGTTCCGGCATCCGGGAAGTGGACGACCCCTCCGTTCGAGCCGTCCGTCCGGGGCGGCAAAATTTTTGCGCGCGGCGCCGAGGACGATAAAGGCCCGGCGATGGCTGCGTTTTACGGACTCAAAATTGTCAAAGACATGGGACTTCCGCTGAAGCACCGGATCCGTCTTATATTTGGAACGGACGAGGAGCGGACAGGGAAGTGCATGCAGAAATATAACGAGCTGGAGCCGGCACCGATTTGCGGATTTACACCGGATGCCGATTTTCCGATCGTTCGGGCCGAGAAGGGGCAGATCAATACCCGGCTGCTCTTTAAGCCGATCGAGGAGAGCGATTCGTCCGGCTACGAGTATCGGCTGCGGTTGTTCACGGCCGGCGAGGTGGCCAACAGCGTGCCAGAAGGGGCGCGCGCCGAGGTAGCGGGAGATGCAGGCAGCCTGAGTGCGATGCAGAAGGCTTATGAGGACTACTGCGCGTCGGAAGGGCTGAAGGGAAGCTTTGAGATCGATGCAGACGGGCAGACGGCGAGCTTGTCGCTAACCGGTAAGACGGCCCATGGCATGGAGCCGCAGCTCGGCATTAATGCAGGCCTCAAGCTGATCCATTTTCTGAAGGAGTTCTCGTTCCCTTCGAGTGCGGAGCATTATCTCCATACGGTCGATGCGCTGATGTATGGCGATATTCACGGGCGTGCCTTCGGCATTGCGATGGAAGACCAGATCACCGGACCGCTGACGGTCAACACAGGGCTGCTGCAGTATGATCCGGAAGGAGAATCGTATTTTCACATCAACCTGAGATATCCGGTGTGCGGAAATCAAGCGGATATTCTGGAGAGCATCGGGGTCCGGGCCTCGGCCTGCGGCCTTGAAATCGAACCGCCGAGCTTGAAACATCCGCACTGCGTGCCGGACGATCATCCGATGATCGAAGCGCTGCAGCGGGTCTACGAGGCGGAGACGGGGCAGCCGGCCGAGCTGCTGTCAACCGGCGGCGGAACTTATGCGGCGTATATCGCAAACGGCGTCGCTTTTGGCCCGGTATTTCCGGGCATGGCCAATTCGGCACATCAAAGGAACGAACATATCGACATCGATGCACTGATTCGCTCGACGGCAATCTATGCCCGGGCGATGCATGAGCTGGCCAATCTGAACCTATAATCTGCGGCTTAACCAAAATTCTTGTAAAGGAATGTACAGCTGATGGAATTGATATCAGGAACAGGGCAACCGGCGGATGTAACGATCTATCCGGTGTTTGAGGACAGCGAAGGCGAACCCACCGGGCTCACCCTTCGCGAAGGGATGGGCGGCCGCGGCGCCGTCCATTGGTTTTACGGACGGCACGGGGAGCAGGATATTCTCGTTGTCGGTCTGGGCAGCCGGGACAAATTCGGCATGGAGACGCTGCGGGAAGCCGCCGGCGGGGCGGGCCGCGAAATCCGCAAAGCGTCTTTGAGAACCGCGTCGATCGACGGTACGGCCCTCCGTGACATTTTCGGGGAAGGCGAATGGCCCGAACAGGCGGCCGTCGCCTGGGTCGAAGGATGGCTTCTGGGCACATATGTGTTCGATAAATATACATCGCGCCACAAGAAGGGGCAGGTGGATTGGATTCGGATCGAGTCAGAGGCCGAGCGCAGCTATGCGGAGGCCGCCTGGCTCGGTCGCGCGCGGGCCGAAGCCGTCGCTTTGGCCCGGGACTTGTGCAACGAGGCGCCGAATGATCTTCATCCGGCCAGCTTCGTGCAGCGGATCAAGACGGTCTTCGCCGGCCGGAATGTGAAGCTGCACGTGTACCAGGGCGAGGAGCTGAAGCAGCGGCAGATGAACGGTCTGCTGGCGGTCGGCAGCGGAAGCAAGCATCCGCCGGCCATGGTGGAGATCGAATACTTCGGCGATTCTAATGCCCCGCATCTTGCACTGATCGGCAAGGGGATCACGTTTGACATGGGCGGCATGAACCTGAAGGTCGCCCGGGATCTGAGCGACGCCCGCTTCGACATGGGCGGGGCTGCGGCCGTCATCGGCGCGATGGATCTGCTCACCCGGCTGGAAGTGAAGGCGAGAATCACGGCGCTCATTCCGATCGCGGAAAACGTGCCGGATGGGGACGCCATCCTGCCGTCGCATGTGATCCGCTATCCGAACGGATTGTCCGTGCAGGTGGTCAACACGGATGCCGAAGGACGGCTGATCCTGGCCGACGCCATCCTGCACGCCGCCCGGAATGGGGCCGAGCGGATCATCGACATTGCGACGCTGACCGGTGCGGTGGGACACGCGCTGGGGCTGCGGGTGGCCGGCATCTGGGGCGACGCCGGGTTTGCCGAGCAGCTGATGCGGATCGGCAGCAAGAACGGCGACCCGATCTGGCGCCTGCCGCTCGTCGATGAGGACGAGGAGCTCCTGGGCAGCCCGTACGCCGACCTGGCCAACCTGGCCTCCAGCCCTTATGGGGGAGCTAATATGGCGGCCTTGTTCCTGCGGCGGTTTGTGCCCTCTAAGGCGCGCTGGTGCCATATCGACATGGCCAATACGTCCCAGTTCCCGGCGGATCGGGGGTATAAAGCTGCCGGGGCTACCGGTTACGGAGTCCGGCTGCTGGCCGATTTTGTGACGGAACAGGCCAATTCTGGAAATGGAGGCACTGCGGAGTGAAGCTGGAAGTGATCGCAACCAATTTGTACGACGCGCTCGTCGCCGAGAACGCCGGGGCGGACCGCCTGGAGCTGGTGACGGGCATTATGGAAGGCGGATTGACGCCGGGGCCGGGCATGATCCGTAAGGTCGTCGGCTTGATGAGCATTCCGGTCCATGTCATGGTCCGGCCGCACAGCCAGTCGTTCGTCTACAACCAATACGACCTGGTGACGATGCGTGAGGATATCGCCTTTATCAAAGAGTGCGGGGCGGCGGGAATCGTGCTTGGAACGCTGAAACCGGACCGCACGGTGGATACCGAAGCGCTGGAAATGCTGCTGAAGGAGGCCGACGGTCTGAACGTGACGTTCCACCGGGCCTTCGACGAAATCGACGATCAGCTCGGCGCGCTCCGGACGTTGTCGGCATATCCGCAGATTAACCGGATTCTGACTTCCGGAGGGCCGCGGCCCGCGCCGGAGTCGACGGACCGCATCCAAGCACTGGTCGAGGCATCCGCCGGAACCGGCATCCGTATCCTGGCTGGATACGGTTTGACCGTACCTGGACTATCGGAGTTTGTCCAGAAGACGGGCGTGCCTGAGGTCCATTTCGGCTCGGCGCTGAGAGCGGAAGGAAATTACCTGCTGCCGCTCGATTCTGAACGGGTGAAGGCGGCGGCGCAGACGGTGAAATCCATCGCAAAGTCAGCAGGGTAACAACAAAATACTCGATTACTGTGGTGAAATCATTGGACAAACAACCTAAGATGATCGTCGGGGTTGATCTCGGCGGAACGAAAATCGCAACAGGGCTTTTGGACGCCAGCGGACGGATGCTGGCCCGGAGCCAGAAGGCGACCGCAGGGCTGAAAAGCTCGGAAGAGGTCATTCAGGCGATCGTAGATACGATAACGGAAGTGAGTGGAGAATACGAAATCGCCGGTGTCGGCTTGGCCTCACCAGGGGCGGTCGACACCCGCCGGGGAATCATCCGCAACGGGGTGAACCTGCCCGGATGGAACGGCATTTCGCTGCAGGCGGAGCTGGAGAAGCGGCTGCAGGTGCCGGCCAAGCTGATCAATGACGCGAACGCGGCGGCATGGGGAGAATACGTGTACGGTGCAGGACGCGGGGCACAGAGCATGGTTTACGTCACCCTGAGCACCGGCATTGGCTCGGGCCTGGTTCTTGACGGGAAGCTGTACCTGGGGACAAGCTCCTTCGCGGGCGAGCTCGGCCATACGGTGGTCAACCCGAACGGGGCGCTGTGCGGCTGCGGTCAGCGGGGCTGCTGGGAGACCTATGCTTCGGGGACGGCCATCGCCCGCCAGGCATCCGAGGCGGCTGCAGCGGCGGCGGAAGGCATGACGCAGATGACCGCGCTGGCTGAAGCGGAAGGTGTGCCGCTGAGCGCCAAGCATGTGTTTCAAGCCGCGGCGATGAACGACAAGCTGGCCCAAGAGACGCTGGAGCAGGTTATACATTACACGGGCCTTGGACTGATGAACATCATTCACAGTTTCAATCCGGATTGCATCGTCATTGGCGGCGGCGTCAGCCGCGCCGGGGCCGCCTTCTTCGAGCCGCTCCGCGGGAAGACCGGGGAGCTGGTCATGGAGCCTTATCGGGGCACTTACGCCATCAAACCTGCTGAGCTCAAAGACGATGTGGGTATTATCGGGGCTGCAGCGCTGTTCGTGGAATAGATGGCTGAAAAATTGCCGCTATCTTATGCATTATGCGTGCATTTTAAAGAGGTAGCATTGATATGAATTAAAAGGGAAGGGCAAATCCATATATGCTATGGATTTGCCCTTTTTTTGTTGGAGTTGCTGAGTTTTGAAGAGGGTGCGTCGATCCTAATTGGGAGTTCATTTTGCAATTTTACATCAATTTAATGATTGAATATTTCAATGTATTGCAATATAATGCCAATAGAAACAACCGCAATACTACCAATATGATGAGATCGGGGTGGATATTCATTGGCACAGACTCAAGGCGTACTGACGTATCCAGAGATCGGCGGACAATCCGATGCGCTGGCGGCTGCCTGGAAGCAGCTTGAGACGCAGCAGGAGTGGATCTCCCAGTTTATCGGCAATTCTTCGTTTGATGAAGTGATTTTTATCGGGTCGGGGACTTCCTATTATTTGGCGCAGACCGCCGCCTCCACGTTCCGTAAATGGACGGGGCGCAGCGGTGCGGCCTATCCGTCATCCGAAATCTTCTTGTTCCGGGAGCAGGCGGTTCCCCCCGGAAAACGTGTACTGCTCGTCGGGATTTCCCGTTCGGGAGAGTCGACGGAGGTTATTCTCGCACTGGAATCGGTGAAGGATTTGCCGGATTGGACGATCTGCAGCATCACCTGCGATGAGGAAAGCACCATGGCGAAGCTCGCTCCATACTTACTGTCACCGCTCGGCAAGGAGAAAAGCACCGTCATGACGAAATCTTTTAGCAGCATGACTTTTATGCTCCAAGCGGCGATGGCTCGCGCTGCCGGCAAGACGGAGCAGCTCAAGGAACTTCAGGAAGCCGTGGAGCTCAGCGCAGACGTGGTATCCAAGGCGGACGAAACCGCCAAGGAACTGATTTCCGGCCATCCGGAGCTGAACAAATTCATATATTTGGGCATGGGATCCTATTACGGACTGGCGCAGGAAGCCTGCCTGAAGATCAAGGAAATGTCCTGCGTATGGACGGAAAGCTTCGGCACGATGGAATTCCGGCACGGACCGAAATCGGTCGTCGAGCCGGGAACGATGGTCTGCCTGCTGCTGTCGGAAACGGCAAGGGACTATGAGATCAAGGTAGCGCAGGAGATGAAAGAATACGGCGCGCATGTTGTCATCATAACCGCGGACAAGGGCGGAGACACCGGTTTTGCCGATCTCGTGTTCGATACCGGAGGCCGGGCGCTGTCCGATGAGGCGAGAGCGGTGCTGTACATGCCGCTGGTTCAATATATCGGGTATTACACCGCACTGCGGGAGGGGAGAAATCCGGACAGCCCGCGGAATTTGACCCAGGTGGTCAAAATTTAAACCATAAGGAGAGAATCGCTTTGAGTGAACGAAATGGATCGAAAGAAGAACGCCGGGAACAGATATTGGACTACATCTTGCAGCACGGCTCTATTTCCCTTCAGGAGGTGACGGCCCGCTTCAAATGCTCTGAGGCTACGGCACGCCGGGATCTGGAAGCGCTTGAGAAATCGGGACGGGTCATCCGCACGATGGGCGGAGGCGCCAAATCCGCGGGAATCACCGCCGGAAGGGAAATTCCATTTCACGAGAAGCAGAACAAGCTGTACCAGGAAAAGGAAAAAATCGCCGCCATGGCGGCTTCCCTCGTGCAAGAGGGGGACGTGGTCGGCCTGACGGGCGGGACCACGACGTATCTCATTGCGAGGGCACTCAAGAACCGCCGCAATATTACGGTGGTGACCAATGCCGTCAATATTGCGATGGAGCTGTCGGAGAACGAAGACCTTCAGGTCGTGCTGACCGGCGGCATGCTGCGCAGCAAAAACTTCGAGCTGTGCGGACCGCTTGCCGAGAGGACGCTGGAGGCGATCAACATTCACACGATGTTTATGGGGATCGACGGTTTTTCGGCGGAACAGGGGGCCAGCACTTATTCCGAGCTTGAAGCGAATACGGCGATGATCATGATGAAGCGCACCAACCGCACCATCGCCGTATTTGACCATACGAAGAACGGCCGCAATTCCCTGTTCCAGGTGGCGCCTGTGGCGGCCCTGCACGGAATCATTACGGATGAGGATCCCGGGGAGGAGCTCCGCAGCCGTTTGAAAGAATCCGGGGTGCAGGTGCATGTCGCGCAATAACATTCTGTGAAATAAGGGCAGGTGCTCAGCATGGAAGTGTTTGCGGGAGTCGATGTCGGCGGAACGAATATCGTATGCGGTCTGGTAACTTCCGCCGGACAAGTGGTTCATAAGCTGAAGGGGCCGACGGAAGCCGGACGCGGTCCGGATGCGGTACTGGAGCGAATCGCCGCAATGATCGAGGAAGCGGTCGCCTCGTACCGCGGGGAAGACGGACAGCCTGTAACGCTCGCGGCAGCGGGGATCGGACTGCCGGGGCTGGTCGATCCCGAGGAAGGCATTGCCAAGTTCGCAGGCAACCTCGGCTGGCGCGACCTTCCGGCCGCCAGCCGCCTGAAAGCCAGGCTGCAGCTGCCGGTATTTATCGATAACGATGTCAGAACGTATGTGTTTGGCGAGGCGCTGTATGGAGCCGGTGCAGGCACAGGCCACGTCATCGGCGTGACGATCGGCACGGGGATCGCCTCGGCCATGGTGAACGAGGGGAGCCTGTTCTACGGCTTCCGCCATATGTCCGGGGAGCTGGGGCATATCGTCATGGAGGGGCTCAGCGATCCGTGTCCATGCGGCTTGACGGGCTGCCTGGAGACTTACGCCTCCGCCTCCGGTATGGTGCGGCAGGCCCGGAAAGCGATAGAGTCCGGCGAGCCGACGGTGCTCCGCAGCTGGTTTCCGGGCGAACGCCTCGCGGAGCTGACGGCGGCGGATTTGTCGCGGGCGTACGATCAGGGTGATGCGCTGGCCGTTTCCATTCTGGAGCGGGCGGGTTCGCTGCTCGGCCAGGCGCTGTCCTACGCCGTTTCGCTGAACAGCCCGGAGATGATCATCATCGGTGGCGGCGGGGCGCTGGCGGGAGACCGTATTTTGAAGCCGCTGGAGCGGGAGCTGATGAACCGAATTCTGCCTGATTACCGAGATCGGCTCAAGATCGTTCCCGCCATGCATAACGACGATGCGGGCGTGACCGGCAGCGCTATGTACGCAAAGCATAAATATACCGCACTGAGCGGATTGATACAGGACAGCAAGGCATAACAAACGGGAAGGGGAAAACACCATGTCACTCGTTTCGTCTACGTCTTTACTGCAAGAAGCAAGGGCCAAACATTACGCCATTGGGGCCTTTAACGTGCATACACTGGAAATGCTGCAGGCTGTGGTCGAGGCGGCCGAAGAAGCACAGTCGCCGCTCATTATCCAGTCTACGGTCGGGACCGTCAAGCATCTGGGGGCCGATTATATCGCTGCTGCCGCCCGGGTGGCGGCGGACCGCGCCAGCGTGCCCATCGCACTTCATTTGGATCATTGCAACGAATTTTCCGTCATTATCAGCTGTATCCGGGCGGGCTATACGTCCGTCATGATCGATGCGTCCCATTCCCCATTTGAGGAAAATGTGGCCATGACCCAGAAGGTGGTCGAAGCCGCGAACGCCGTTGGCATCAACGTGGAGGCGGAGCTCGGCAAGGTCGGCGGCGTCGAGGACGACATCGTCGTCGACGAACGCGACGCCTTGCTCGCCGATCCGAAAGAATGCGCTGAATTCGTGGAGCGCACCGGCGTGCATACGCTCGCCCCTGCGATAGGCACCGCCCACGGCATCTACAAAGGGACGCCGAATATCGATTTCGACCGGATCGGCCGCATTGCCGAAGCCGTTGATGTTCCGCTCGTCCTGCATGGAGGCTCCGGCATTCCGGAGGAGCAGGTGAAGCGGGCGGTCAGTCTCGGCATGGCCAAGATGAACGTGGCTACCGAACTGCGCATCCTGTTCTCCGACGCCATCAAGCATGTCTTTGCAGAGAACCCGGATGAGAACGACCCGCGGAAATACATGGTTCCTGCCAAGAAGGCGCTGAAAGCCGCCGTCATTGAGAAAATGCAGCTGTGTGGCTGCGCCGGACGGGCGGGGGACTTTTAAACGCCAAAGCCATTCACAAAATAAATGAAACAAGCCTGCTTAGAGCCCGGGGAACCGGGAAAGCAGGCTTTTTAAATTCATGGGATGTTATAAATCTGAAGCGGCGGATTCCGGGTTCCGCAAATAGTCGAGAAACATCCGTTTCAGCAGGTCCAGCTGGACGTCCGCGCTGACGATGGACTCGAACATCACGATGCTGCGCTGCAGCGACAGCTTTTTCGAAAAAATGCCGAACGCATTGACCACGGTCGACAGGGTTTCCTCTATGGGGAGATCGGAGCGGACTGAACCGTCCCGGGTGCAGCTGTCAATGATTTCGGCGAACGCATCGGATACCTTGCGGTGGACGTCGTTGTACTGCTGGATATCCTCCAGCGGCTCGGCCTGCTGGGCGGCATAGCTCTCAAACGCCTCAAGGAACCGGCTCCTGCTGCTCAATTCCGGCAGTTGGAGATTCAGGAAATGATCCAGCAGCGCTTCAAGCTTCTCGATGCCTGTCACCGGCGTGGCGGCAATTGCCCGGAACGCCTCTTCCTCCAGGCTGATCAAATGCGTGGCGACCGCCACGATCAGCTTGTCTTTTTTGGGGAAATACCGGAACACCGTAGCAATGCCCACATTATCTTCCGCGGCGATATCCCGCATCGTCGCCTTGTCGATCCCTTTGCGGTTAAAAACCCGCTCCGCTGCCTCGATAATGCTGCTCTCTCTCGCTTTTTTACCTTCCAGCCGTTCCTGTTCCCATCTAGTCTTCGGATCCATAATTGTGAGTCAACTCGCCTTCCGAGTGAAAGATAAAATCGTAAAAAATGCTATCAAAACCACCCGGAGAAGTCAACGCTGCCCAGGTGCAGGGTCCGGGAATCCATGGGATGACCGTGGGGAAGATTGAAGGGAAAAACAAACGGTGATATAATTGGTTTTGTCATGATAGCATTGCTATCACGATCTCTGATTTTATAAGGTCATGTCCGCCCAATAGGGGCTGGATGCTGCCTCGTTCGTAATCATCTTGGAGCAAATAGGGGAAGGGAGTCTTAACAATATGGGCAGAGTACAGGGGAAAGTAGCGATCGTCACCGGCGCAGCCGGAGGCATGGGTAAGGCGGACGCCGTTCTGTTGGCGCAGGAAGGCGCCAAGGTGGTCGTCACCGACATTCAGGAGGACAAAATCCAGGCTGTCGTGGAAGAGATCAAACAGCAGGGCGGAGAGGCTATTGGCTTCCGTCATAACGTTACCTCCGAGGAGGAGTGGCAGCATATCGTGGACGAAACGGTCAAAGCGTTCGGCACGATCGACGTTCTCGTCAATAACGCCGGCATCTCGCTGGCCAAATCGCTCGTGGACACGTCCATGCAGGATTGGGACAAGGTCATGTCCATCAACCTGACAGGCAGCTTTCTCGGTTTGAAATACGTGGTACCGGTGATGCAGCGCGGGGGCGGAGGCTCCATCATCAACATTTCATCGATTGCCGGGCTCACGGGAAGCAACGGAGCAGGACCTTACACTGCAAGCAAGGGCGCTGTCCGGATGCTGACGAAGGCGGTGGCTGTGGATTACGGCAAGGACAACATCCGCTGCAATTCGATCCATCCGGGTTACATTGAAACACCGATGACCGAAGGACTGTTTGCCAACGACCAGATGACGGGCTGGTTCCGCTCCAAAACGCCGCTGCCTCGCTTGGGCAAACCGGAGAACATTGCGGCCGGCGTGCTGTTCCTGGCATCCGACGAATCCTCTTTTATTACCGGAGCCGAGCTGGCCATCGACGGCGGCGTATCCGCGACCTGATTTTTGATTCGGCGAATCCATAGGCATGGGGAAGCATAAAAGCCTTCCGGGTTACACCCGAGGGCTTTTTTTCTTATTTGGCCCGCAACCTTCGGAGGCCTCCTGACGTTAGATAGGAAAATATAAAATATTTTCCATTTCTGAGGAGGAATGAAGTATGCGCACTTGGGGGTCATGGCTTGCTGCATTCATGTTTGTCATTCTGTTGGTAACCGGCTGCTCGTCCGGGAGTTCAAAGGACAGCGCCAGCAGCGCCGGCGGGACCGTGGAAAGCTCCGCCGTTTCAGACCATGCGGCGAACACCGCAGCGGATCAGGACCAGCAAGCATCTACGGCATCAACGGCGGAGGAGAAGTCATCGCAGGCGGCGGAGCCGGCGCAGCAGGCCGGTACCGTTAAGGCTTCCGAGGCAGACACTGCGCCTGAAGCCGGGTTCACCGCCCAGGACTTGGCCGGCGGGTTAAACAAGAAGCTCATCTATAAGGCGCATCTGGTTATGGAGATTCAGGACTATGCCAAGGCGCAGACCGAAGTGAGAAATATGGTGACGCTGTCGGGCGGTTATATCGTCAATTTTTCCGAAACGGATTCAGCCAGCGAACGGGGAGGTACCTTTATCCTCAAGGTTCCTGCATCGGGCTTCTCGTCCTTTTTGAATCGGCTCGAGCAGATCAAGCATGATTCCCTTCAGCGCAGCATTGAGGGCCAGGACGTGTCCGAGGAATATGTGGATCTGCAGGCGAGATTGAAGGCTAAGCAGGTGATGGAGGAGCAGTATATCGCTTTTATGAAAAAGGCGACAAAGACCAGCGACCTCGTGGCGTTTGCCAAAGAGCTGGAGAGGGTTCAGGAAGAAATCGAGCAGATCAAGGGCCGCATGCGTTATATCGATCAGAATGTGGCTTATTCCACGGTGGAGTTGCGCATTTACCAGCCTGAGAAGACGCTGCCCAAAGCCGAGCCCGATCGCCAGCAGGCTCCCCTTGGCAAGCGTGCGGGAGATGCGCTGCAGGGAAGCATGGACGTGCTGACGCAGATTGTCCAGTGGATCATCGTCATCCTGTCGGGAGCCGTTCCTGTTCTGATTCTTGCTGCGATCGTGCTTCTGATCGTTTGGATGGTCCGCAAAGGCCGGAAGCAGCAGCGGGCTGAAGCCGCCGAGCGGAGGAAGACATGGAAAGAGGAGCGCCATAGACCTGCCGGTCCTACAGACGGTCCTATAGAACAGCAGCAGGAAGAATCGGATCCTACACGGGCGGAACGAAGCGAGCAAGCTCCCAAGCAACAGGATTCCGACTCTGACCCCGATTCCGACCCCCATAAATAAGGCCATCCCATGGATGGAAAGAATGAGCCGGACGCACCTGATTGCGCCCGGTATCTTTTTGGGTATATACCTCTTAATAATGACGCAAGATGAAATCAATTGAATTAACGTATGCGTTGCACTATGATGAGAAGGAGAGAGCTGTCATGTTGTATACAGCCAATCACACCAACCAAATCGCGGCATTTACCGGCAAGCTGTTAAGGGACAGGTTCGGCAAAGGGCCGGAATCGGTGCACGTCTCCGTCGGGAACTATGCGATCGCACTCCATATCCGCAATTTCATCGGACCGGTCGAGAAGTTCCTGTTAAACAAGGAAGAGGAGAAGGCTTTCCGATATACCCGCGAGCTGCTGATGGAGTCTTTGCTTCCCGAACTGAAGGCGTATTTGGAGAAGGAAATGGACATCCGTTTGGAAGAGGTATACTACGACTGGGGATTACATAACGCTTCGGGGATCATTGTCGGACTTAAGGCAGATCAGACCATCGAAGCCGAGGATTATGCGGGTCGTGAAGCTCTACATAATGAAGTTAACCGGATCACCGGGATCGTCCAAAAAGTCCCACGGAGGGTGTACTCCTGGTGGATGAACCCCAAAACTTTAATTGTCGTGCGGGAAGGATTATTGCTGCTGATCGAGAAGGAATTAATAGATACCGGTTTTGATGAAGTATTGCGGACAACGAAGAGAAAGCTTGAGAAGAGGTATTTTGAGGAAGAAACCCAGCTGGGGGGAATTTTGGGCCGGACCCTGGCCGATTTTTACGTGGACTGGGATTTTGATAGGGATAAAAGCGTGATTGCCTGCACATTCCAGGATTAGGCGGTCACCAGGCGGTAATGGGTCAGACATGATTGGAACATGAGCTGAACATAAGCCAAAGAAGGAGCTGGAGCGCTCTTTCTTTGGCTTTTTTTCATGGTAGGAGGTTTAAAGATGAAGAGCAATTATGACATTTTATGTGTGGAGGACGACGGAATTAATATGTCTCTTATGCGGCATATTTTCAAAAAAATACCTAACGCCACCATGTGGGAGGCCTGTACGGGGGAAGAGGCGGTAGAGATCGCCACGGCCAGATGCCCCGATCTGATCATCATGGACATCCAGCTGCCCGGAATGAGTGGATACGATGCTCTAGCTTGCCTCCAGGCTAATGAGAAGACAAGAGCGATCCCGGTGGTGGCCGTCAGCTCTTATGCGATGGCGTCGGATATCGCCAAGGGGAGACAGGCAGGTTTTATCGAATACATTACGAAACCATTCTACATTAAGCACTTTATTCAGGTGATCGATTCCATTCTCCGGCGGCTGCCATTTTGAAAATATCACATAACTTTGCATCGGATGTGGCATATTACATTATAGCTTTTAGTGCCTATAATCCAACGCAGGGGGAAATTTCAAGATGAAGCGTTTTGCGTTTGCTGCGGTTGCCGCACTGTTACTGTGCTGCGGATTTTTTCAGGAGACAGCGGCTGCGGACAGCCCTTATCATTTTGGCTTTAAGAAAAGCAGGAACGGTCAGCTTCCTTCCATCAACGAAGAAGGCTTTAAAGACATTCTGCAAAAGAACGGTGCGATTTTCTTGGGGGATACAACCCAGAAAGAGCTGTATTTGACGTTTGACAACGGGTATGAAAACGGGTTCACGCCTAGAATACTGGATGTTTTGAAAGAAAAGAAAGTGCCGGCGATCTTTTTCCTGACGGGACATTATGTAAAGGACAAGCCGGAGCTCGTAACCCGGATGGTCACCGAGGGCCATCTGGTGGGCAATCATTCCTGGACGCATCCGGATATGACCCAGATTTCCAACGCGCAGCTCAAGGAAGAGCTGGATAAGGTCAAGCAGAGCGTAACCGGGACGACCCGCCAGAAGGAGATGGCATACGTGCGTCCTCCCCGGGGGATTTTCAGCGACCGCACGCTTGCGGCATCACGCGCTGAAGGCTATACGACGGTATTCTGGTCCGTAGCGTACAAGGACTGGGACGTGAACGATCAGAAGGGGGCTGACTATGCCTACCGTCAAGTGATGGCGCAGCTGCATCCGGGGGCGGTCATTCTGCTGCACTCCATTTCGAAGGATAACACGGAGGCGCTGGCCCGGATCATCGACGATGCCCGTAAGCAGGGCTATGAGTTCAAAAGCTTGGACCAACTGAAGCGGCCAACTTACTAATCGGAATAGGAAGACGCCAGGCCAATGGGGCTTGGCGTTTTTTTGTGCTTTACGGCAACGGTAATGGAAAATATTTGTATAAAATTGTTGATAATGCCCGAATATATGAAACCTTCCTCCCTGATTTCGCGTCTATTCTACGTGGGACTTAGGACCCGAGTTCATGAGATGGGGGAAGTAACCATGGAGCAAGCATCGCTGCCAAAACGTTCAAGCGTAAGAAACCAACGGTCCGCTCCAAAAGGGACAAAGAAAAGGAAAAAGAAAAAGGGAGGTTTCCTGCGATTCAGTATACGCTTGTTCTGGAGCCTGGTTCTGGTCGGTGCCGCGGCAGCCGTGTGGTTGTTCCTGACGGTATCCGGCAATCATTTTCGTTACCTGATAGCGGATACGCTCATAACGACACAGCATCGCTATTTGGCGAAATATATTATCGGGCAGGACGAGCTGAACAAGCGCGTAGCGGAATACAACAAGCGGTTTGAAGCCATGGGCGTTGAAAAAGATACGCACCAAATCAAGCTGCCGGTGCAAACCCAGACAGCTTCCGCCGAAGCCGGCAAGGAGACGGAGAAGCCGCCCCTTGTGGAGATTGAGGAAGTTTCGGGTAAAGGGTATCACGGGTATGTAATGACCGTTCACGATCCGAAAAAAATCCGTCTGGGCGTTCCCTCAAAGCGCGGCAAAGGCGAGAAGGTCTCCAGCATGGTCAAGCGCTACGGCGCGATCGCCGGCGTGAATGGCGGCGGATTCGCCGACCCGAACTGGAAAGGGAATGGCTTTAAGCCGATCGGCATCGTCATATCGCAGGGGAAGCTGTATTACAACGGATTGGGAAAAAATGCGACCACCCAGGTGGTAGGCATTGACCGGGACGGCAAAATGATCGCCGGCAACTATTCGCTGAAGGAATTGGACCGGATGGGGGTTCAGGAAGCGGTGACGTTTCAACCGCGGATCATCGTTAACGGCAAAGGGCTTATAAAGAATGCCGCCGAAGGCTGGGGCATCGCGCCGCGGACCGCCATGGGCCAGCGTGAGGACGGGGCCATCCTGTTTGTCGTTATTGACGGAAGACAGCCGACGTACAGCGTCGGAGCCAATTTATACGATGTCCAGCAGATCATGCTGAAGCACGGGGCGGTGATCGCTGCCAATCTGGACGGAGGATCCTCCACCGTCCTCGTCAAAGATAATGAAATTGTGAACAAACCGTCATCGGAATACGGGGAACGGTATTTGCCCACCGCGTTTCTGGTGTTTGAACACCCCGAGCAGGCGGACATCCCGAATATATGGGCGGGCCTCAATCCGAGGGATATCGACCCTTCGAAGAAGTAAGAAATCGTTTATATGTAAAAGAAAAAAAGCCTGAAAATCAGGCTTTTTTGGAATAAATGATTCCGATCGTTTTGGCACCGCAGTGGGAGCTAATGACGCAGCCGGCATCCGAGAGGGCAACCTCGCGGGCGCCGGTTTTTTGTTCCAGCAGCCTTTTGAGCGCTTCCGCGTCCTCAGCCGCCATGGAATGGGTGACGAAGATGAGGTCGTTGTCCATCTCGTCCTTCTTGTCCAGCGCATTGTTGACCATCTGCTCCAGGGCCTTTTCCCGCTTGCCGCGGACCTTGTAGGCCGGAGTCATCTTGCCGTCGATCACCTTGATGACCGGCCGGATCTTGAGCAGGCTGCTCATGAGGTTCTGCATGCCTGAGCAGCGTCCGCCCTTGTACAGGTACTCCAGCGAATCAATGACGAATTCGGTCTCTACGAGCGGCTTAACGGTCTCCACGATGCCGGCGATTTCACGGGCGCTTTTCCCCTGTTCTGCTGCAGCCACCGCTTTCATGACCAGCAGCCCGATGCCGGTGGTCAGATTCCGTGAATCCACGACCGTGATTCGTCCCTCCGGGAACTCCTCACCTGCGATCAGCGCGTTCTGATAAGTCGAGGATAGCTCGGAAGACAGGCTGATATAGACGATATCCCGTCCTTCTTCCACAAACGGGGTGAACGCCGCGATAAAATCGGACGGAGACGGAGCGGCCGTCTTGGGAAGGCTGCCCGTCTGCTCCACCTTGGCATACAATTCGGGTGTCGTTAAGTCGACGCCGTCCCTGTAATTCTGGTCCCCGAACGTAACGTACAGCGGAATAATGCCGATGTCATGGGCTTTGATCCAATCGTGAGGAAGGTCGCATGTGCTGTCGGCAAATATTTTGACTTGAGACATAAGATCACCTTTTTCTTCTAATAGACTGCTGAACTGCGGGTAAAGACCGCTAGACTGCGGCAGAAGCCATGAAGTATATAAAGAACAAGCCGATACTGAGCACGATGACGGCATTCACAATAAGCCCGATGATGGCAAAGATCTTTTTGCGGTTCCTGATGGCTGTCCCCACAATGCCCAGAATCGTTCCGACCACGTTAATGACAACCAGTGCGATCATCAGCAGACCGACGACGCCGAGGCCAAGGACCGCATTGGAATTCGGACCGTCCAGCATGCCTTCTTCAAGATAAGGAGCCATAATGGCGCCTGCTGCCGCGGCACTGATGATATAACCCAGCAAACTGACCAGGCCCATGACAAAGGATGCGATGCCGGGCCCGGAATGCTTCAGCGCAGCAGGGGGAACGAACTGAGCATGGGGCGAATGGGGCCCCGGGTTCTGCTGGAATCCGTCCGGCTGGTGCGGAGGCTGGTTTGAATCCATGAAATCACTCTCTCCTTCGAATCGATAGATATGCTTCTTACTTTTCCATAAGATCCCGTAAAAATCAAGCTGATTTGGGCAGTCTTGTGCCATGGTGGTGGAAATGGCGGCGTCCGATCGGTTAAAATAGTTAACAGTTTGTTAGTAGATTAGGAACATCCAAAGGAGTTGTCGATGTGCAGCGCAAATTTATATTGACCGGCGCCCTGATGGCGATGCTGTCCGTGGTGATCGGAGCATTCGGAGCCCACATGCTGGAACCTATCGTCGGAGAGTCGGCGATGAAAGTTTATGAAACTGGGGTTCAATATCATATGGCGCACGCCTTGGGGATCATACTGATTGGGGTCGTTGCGGGGCTATGGGGAGATTCGCGCAAGCTGGCCTGGGCGGGATGGCTGCTGCTGGCCGGGATCATTCTGTTTTCCGGAAGTCTGTATGTTCTCGCCATCACCGGGATCAAAGTGCTTGGCGCCATTACGCCGCTTGGAGGCGTTGCCTTCATCATCGGCTGGATCTGCCTGATTGCGGAAGCCGCATCGCGCAGACGAGCCTGACCGTCCATAGCGGAGGAGAACAGAAGAAAGCCCGTCTTCGGCTTAGTGAGCCGGGACGGGCTTGTTTTAGTGTTATACGCTTCGGAGAAACGGCATCCTTATCCTATTATATGACCTCGTCCACTTCGTTCAGCTTAAAGGTGTAAACCTGTTTCTCATCCACGTGATATACGTTCAGCATCTGCTGTTCCTCATCATAATTCAGGATCCGGCACGGCATATGAATGTGCTGCCCGCTCCGGTTGGCCGTCAGCCGGATCAGCCGGTTGTCACGGATGTATACCTGAATCCAATCATAAATGTCCGAACCGCCATGCACCGGGTTTCGGGGCGGCTGGCTTTTTGCATTTTTCCCCACGGCCGCTGTACGCAGTTCCGCTTCCTTGATCGGAGCAGGGGGAACGGACGGGCGGGAAGGCTCTTCTTTGGAAAGGAGAGATTTGCGCTTGTCCTGAAGCATCGATTCAATCAACCGCCCCAGTTCAATTCCCGATTTGATGCGAAAATCCGCAATATGCCCGTTGCCGTTCAGCATGCCGAGGAGTTCTTGAAGCGCCAGGGCATTAGAGGGACTTTTCACTAAGATGTCGACGTTGAATAAAAAACCCGATTCGTCATTGGATTGATTGTTGTCCATGGATCCCCCAAACTATACGTTCAAATTAGATATGAAAGTGACTAAATAATATCATGAATGTGAATAGAATCATAGTCCTAATGTCGGAGTGGAAAGCAACTTTCTTCCTATTTATTTCGGCGCATTTTGGTTATGGACGTACGCACAGTCACCCATTCCCCAGGGCGAATACAATGATGCTGGATGGATATCACGCCTGGGGAGGTGTACAGCTGAATGGTGACCATGGTGCCGATTACCGTCGGGGAGCACAGCTTTGTCGGGGTAGAAGTCAAGCTGCCCAAGACGACGCTGCTCACGATCAACTCGCCGAAAGGGTACATTATGTGCGGGGCGCTGGACGTAGGCCTGCTTAACACGAGACTGGCGGAGCGAAAAATCATTGCGGGCCGGGCTGTCGGCGTCAAAACGCTGCAGGAATTGCTTGAAGCGCCGCTGGAATCGGTGACGACTGAGGCCGAGGCGCTCGGAATCGTTCCGGGCATGCCAGGGCATGAAGCTCTGTTGAAAATGGTGTAATGGCCTCACGGCCGCCGACTGGAGCAATAAAAAGCCAGCCCGTGCAGGGCTGGCTGAGCCGGTGGCATTTCGGCGCTTGCAGACGCTAGCCCGGAACGTAACCACATCGGCAATGTTTCTTAAGTTTGAAAAAGGGCGGCGAGGTTCTCGGCGAACGGCGCCTTGACGATCCCCTTCTCCGTGATGATGGCTGTTACATATTCGTGAGGCGTGACATCAAACGCCGGATTGTAGACCTTGATGCCTTCGGGAGCGGTTCTCTTCCCGAAGCCCTCGGTGACTTCCTCAGCCGGCCGCTCTTCAATCGGGATGTTGTCCCCTGTAGGGGTGTTCAGATCGATCGTCGACAACGGGCAGGCGACGTAGAACGGAATGCCGTGGGCCTTGGCCAGCACGGCCAGGCTGTAGGTGCCGATCTTGTTGGCGACGTCGCCGTTGGCGGCCACCCGGTCGGTGCCGACGATCACCGCCTGCACCCATCCCTTGGACATGACCATGCCTGCCATGTTATCGCAGAGCAGCGTCACGTCGATTCCGGCCTGCTGCAGCTCGAAGGCCGTCAGCCGCGCGCCCTGCAGCACAGGGCGCGTCTCGTCGGCATACACTTTCAGCTGTATGCCCTGTTCCTGGGCCAAATACATCGGCGCGGTCGCCGTTCCGTATTTGGCCGTAGCCAGCCCGCCTGCATTGCAGTGGGTGAGCACGCCCATGCCGTCCCGGAACAGGGGCAGTGCATTCTCCCCGATGCGGCGGCACACTTCCTCGTCCTCCGCTTGAATTGCGTTGGCCTCGGCCAGCAGGGCCTCGTTCAGGTCGGAAACGCTGCCTCCCCGTCCGGCCAGCTCATGCGCTTTCCCTTTCATCCGGTCCAGCGCCCAGAACAGATTGACCGCCGTCGGCCGCGAGGTGGCCAGATAGGCGCTGATCTTGACGACATGGTCGTCCCAGGCGGCGGGATCGACGCCTCCATACTGGCGCGCCCCGAGCACCACGCCGTAAGCGGCGGCGATGCCGATGGCCGGCGCGCCCCGGACTTTCATCGCATGGATCGATTCCCACACTTCTTCCGGTGTGAACAAATCCAGATAGACGATGGCGTCCGGAAGCAGGCGCTGATCCAGCAGGATCAGCTTGTCGCCGCCCCATTGGACGGAAGTTAACGGTTCGCTGCGTCGTTGTGTTTGTTCTTGGTTGTCATTACTCATTTTACGGCTCCTTTAAGCGGCTCGGCTTCCTTCACCAGCCGGACGATGTCTTCGCCGGACTGGATGGTCCGGTTGAATAGAACGAGCTGTTTACCGATAGCCAGCGCCGTACGCTGCGCCTTTTCCCTTAGCTTTACGTCCGCGATCGTGTCGATGTCGGCCACATGGGACAAGCCGACGATGCGCCGGATCATTTTGCAGCCGGCGAATCCGCAGGCATCCCGCAGTACTTTGGCCACGTAGGCGTCCTGGTAGCCGGGTGCTTTCGCAAGCGGGTCTCTGGCATCCTCATCCCACAGCTTGCGGAAGCGGATTTCAAATTCGGACCATACGTCCGAAACCATGCGCAGAAGACGCTCTTGATTGCCGAGAACCTCCGACTCCGCGGCATCCCAGCCTGGCCGGGAAGCGTAGTTCAGCAGCAGGTTGCCGATGATGGCGCCGAGGTCGAAGCCCATCGGCCCGTAGTAGGCAAACTCGGGATCGATCACTTTGGTCGATTCCGGTGTGACGAAAATGCTGCCGGTATGCAGGTCGCCGTGAACCAGCGCTTCGGTCCGGGTCAGAAAGGCTTCGCGGAGCAGGGCGACTTCCAGATGGAGCTTGCCGTTCTCCCGCAGCTCCTTCGCCTCATCCTCCAGGTAGTCCGGGTAGTTGTTGTTATCGGAAAACCGGTATGGATCGTCAAAGATCAAATCCTCGGTAATTTTGCACAGATCCGGATTGATGAATTTACGTACCTGTTCTTTCTTTTCCTGCGGGTTCAGGAACAGATCCGAGGTATAGAAGAGCGTTCTGGCCGTAAATTCGCCGATATGACGGGCAAACAACGGATAGGCTTGTCCTTCGATCAGCCCTTTGCGCATAATCGTATGGTCGCTCAGGTCTTCCATGACGGTTATCGCCAGGTCATCGTCGTAGGAGAACACCTGCGGTGCCAGTCCGGGACACAGGCGGTACTGCACTTGAAGCGCCTCGCGTTCAATGCGTGCCCGGTCCAGGGACAACGGCCAGGATTCCCCGACCACCTTCGCATAAGGAAGGGCTTGTTTGACAATGATACTTTTATCGCTGTTCCGGTCCGTAATATGGAACACTAAGTTCAGGTTGCCGTCACCGATTTCTTTGCATTCCAGCTGCGCATCGGGCGTGAAATGCCCCGGAATGCCGCGGACGAGAGAAATGGCGTCTTGGACGGTGAGCGGGTGATATGTGGACATGGAAGTCACCTCCGTATAATAAGGAAACGCGAATAAAGCCAACTTGTTCACTTGGTTATAAAACAGTATATCGGATTGCCGACCTCTTTTGAATCTTTTTTTCAGTGAGAGCGTTTGAAAACGAAAGACCCTGCCATTTATGTGCAATTGTTTCGTGCAGCGGGTTGAAGGGTAAGATAAGGGCAGGGAGGCACGCAGCCCAGATTACTCTCGGAAGAGCCTCCCCATACTTATACGAAAACTCCAGCCGGACTCTGAAGCTGCCGTTGTATGCGGCAATGGAGAGGGAAGGCCATATACTTAAAAAAGGAAGGGATATTCATGGCAAAAACGTCATCCAAATCGAAAACATCCACTTTGGAGCAAATCCTAAACCAACAAGTTGCGAACCTGAACGTCCTGTATGTCAAGATCCATAACTACCATTGGTATGTAAAGGGTGAGCATTTCTTTACCCTCCACGTAAAATTTGAAGAGCTGTACGACGATATTACGCTGAAAATGGACGAAGTGGCTGAACGGCTGCTTACGATTAAAGGAAGCCCGGCTGCGACGATGAAGGAGTACCTGGACATCGCAACCATTCAGGAAGCTTCCGGCAATGAAGACCAGCGCAAAATGGTGCAGACCCTCATCGAGGACTTTGCCACCGTTGCCGAGGAAATGAGCGAAGGAATCAGCTTGGCGGAGGAAGCCGGCGACCATCCGACGGCCGATATGTTTATCAAGATCAAGAGCGATCTCGAAAAGCATATGTGGATGCTCCGTTCTTACCTGGGATAAGGGATGCTACTTTCGCGAAAGCCCGGAAGTGCGCTGGCGGCCAGCGCACTTTTTGTGTCCCGGATCAACCTTTGACGGCATAACGTATAAGACCGCGTTGCCTTTTTGATTAATCAGACATGAATCGGACGTACGGGAAATTGAGAAATGGGATCCGGTCTCTGGCGGCTGTTCCCGGTCATGAATCCGAGCGTCTGCGCGGTTGTCAGGATCCTCCATGCTGCTGTTCCTTGGATGTGGAAATGCAATCCATAACATATCGCAGAATGTTCACGAAATGCCAGCCGGTGATGAGAACGATAGCTCCGTTGCCGGATGCTGCAGAACTTCCGCGAAACCGTTCGTCATGAACAGCATCCATGGAAAAATTTGATATGGTAAGGAAACAGGCTTGGCTGCAACCGCGGCGAAGCCTGTTTCTGTAATGAAACACCAGGTTTACTCCGACGGGCGGTTGATATGATTCGCCATTTATTATAAAATTGTGATAATCATTGAGAATCAATTTAGACTCATTACAAATTGATAATAATGATTGATTGAAATCGGGGAGCGCGTCCCTGTTGAAATAGACTTTCTGATTTCGGCAAAACATTTAACGGAGGGAAAAACGAATATGGCTACTAATTTCACGATTGAAGGACTTAAAGCGACAATCGAGGGCAAGGAAATCCTGAAAGGCATCAACCTGGAAATGAAGGGCGGAGAAATCCACGCCATCATGGGACCTAACGGTACCGGTAAAAGTACACTTGCTTCCGCTTTGATGGGACATCCTAAATACGAAGTAACGGACGGCAGCGTAACCCTGAACGGCGAAGACGTTCTGGAAATGGGCGTTGACGAGCGTGCGCGCGCCGGCCTGTTCCTGGCGATGCAGTACCCGAGCGAAATTACGGGCGTAACCAATTCCGACTTCCTTCGCAGTGCCATCAATGCACGCCGTGAAGAGGGCAATGAAATTTCGCTGATTCGTTTCATCCGTCAAATGGAAGCGAAGATGAAAGAACTGGATATGAACCCTGAGTTTGCCCATCGTTATTTGAACGAAGGCTTCTCCGGCGGTGAGAAGAAGCGGAACGAAATTTTGCAAATGATGATGATCGAACCAAGCATCGTCATCCTGGACGAAATCGACTCCGGTCTGGATATCGACGCTTTGAAAATTGTTGCCAGCGGTGTAAACGCGATGCGCAGCGACGACCGCGGTTTCTTGATTATTACCCACTATCAGCGCCTGCTTAACTATGTGAAGCCTGATTTTGTACATGTTATGATGCAGGGCCGCATCGTGAAATCCGGTGGTCCTGAATTGGCGGAGCGTCTGGAAGCGGAAGGTTACGATTGGGTGAAGGAAGAGCTCGGCATCGAAGACGAAACTGTAGGTCAAGAAGCGTAAAGATAACGGAAGGAGGAGAACGAAGATGACAACACAAACCATTCTTCCGGTTAACGCTGAAGGCCTGAGCGCGCTGTCGAAGGGCAGCAACGAGCCGGCCTGGCTCACGGAAAATCGTCTGAAAGCATTGGAACTCGCGGCAACCCTCGAGCTGCCGAAACTTGAAAAAACGAGAATCGAACGCTGGGACATTCAAAACTACGGAAGCTTCAAATCGGTAAGCCCGATTGCATCCCTTGCTGAAGCTCCTGAATCGATTCGGGATCTGATCAAGGACCAGGAAGCGGGTAACCTGATTATCCAGCGCAATTCCGGAACCGTGTATACGAAGCTGTCCCCTGAGCTGGCTGCTCAAGGCGTCATTTTCACCGATCTGGCGACGGCCGTAAAGGAGCACGAGGATCTCGTTAAGGCTCACCTGCACACGGCTGTTTCCGCGGATGAGAGCTCCGTAGCCGCACTGCATGCCGCATTGTGGAACGGCGGGGTGTTCCTGTATGTTCCAAAAAATGTGGAGGTATCCGTACCGCTGCAGGCCGTTCTGCTGACAGACGACGAGGAAGCGACCTTTGCCCCTCATGTTCTGGTCATTGCCGATACGAACAGTTCTGTAACCTATGTAGATAACTATGTATCCGGTACATCCGGTAAACCGGTTACTCATAACGGCGCCGTTGAAGTATTCGCCAAATCGGGAGCGAAAGTCCGGTTTGCGACCATTCATCAAATGGGCACGAACGTGACGGACATCAGCTACCGCCGTGCCGTGATCGAGAACGACGCGTCCATGGAATGGATCGTCGGCGAAATGAACAGCGGCGATACCGCCAGCGATACTTACTCGATTCTGAAAGGAAACGGATCGACGTCCGATTCCAAGATCATCGCCGTCGGCTCCGGTTCTCAGAAGCTGAACTACACGACTCGTGCGAACCACTTCGGCAAGAGCTCCGAGAGCCAAATGATTACCCGTGCGGTCATGCGTGAAGAAGCACAGGCCATCATCAACGGCATCACCAAGATCGAGAAGGGCGCGACCAAATCCGACGGACAGCAAACGGAGAAAGTGCTGATGCTGAGTCCGAAAGCACGCGGTGACGCCAACCCGATCCTGCTGATCGACGAGGACGACGTTAAGGCAGGTCATGCTGCATCCGTCGGCCAGGTCAACCCTGAACAAATTTACTACCTGATGTCCCGCGGGATTTCCCGCGAAGTTGCCGAATCCCTGATCATCTACGGATTCCTGGCGCCGGTCGTATCTCAGATTCCGCTTGAAGGCCTGCGCACGCAGCTTCAATCGGTCATCGAAGGGAAGTTGGGACAATGAACCGCGACATTCTCGAGCAGTTTCCCATCCTGAATCAGGAAATAAACGGCCATCCGTTGGTATATCTTGATAATGCGGCGACTTCCCAGAAACCGCTCGCTGTGATCGAGGCTGTCAAACGCTATTACGAGCATGACAACGCTAACGTGCACCGCGGGGTGCATACGCTTGGAAGCCGTGCAACGGATGCTTATGAAGGCGCGCGCGAGAAGGTAGCTAAGTTCATTAATGCGAAGAGCACGAAGGAAATTATTTTTACGCGGGGAACGACGACAGCCCTGAATCTGGTGGCTTCCTCGTTCGGGCGCTCGATTTGCCAGGAAGGCGATGAAATCGTCCTGACCCCGCTGGAACACCACAGTAATCTAATTCCTTGGCAGCAGGTGGCAAAAGCCACCGGCGCCACGTTGAAATATGTTAAACTACAAGAAGACGGTTCAGTCACCTTGGCCGAAGTCGAGAAAGTCGTCACCGAGAAAACCAAGATCATCGCGATGGGCTATGTGTCCAACGTCATGGGCGTGGTTAACCCGGTGAAGGAAGTTGCCGAGCTGGCGCACCGCCACGGCGCGTATATGGTCGTGGACGGCGCCCAGAGCACGCCTCACATGAAGATCGATGTTCAGGATCTGGATTGCGACTTCTACACCTTCTCCGGCCACAAGATGTGCGGTCCTACCGGCATCGGTGTACTGTACGGCAAAAAGGCGCTGCTCGAATCCATGGAACCGGTGGAATTCGGCGGTGAAATGATTGACGATGTCGGACTATACGATTCTTCCTGGAAGGAGCTGCCCTGGAAGTTTGAAGGGGGCACCCCGATTATCGCCGGAGCGGTTGGGCTTGCTGCAGCCATCGATTTTCTCGAGGAAATCGGCATGGATCAAATCGAGGAGCATGAGCAGAAGCTCGCGAAGTATGCGATCGAGCGGTTATCGGAAATTGAAGGCCTGAAGCTTTATGGTCCGCGTGTACGTAAAGTGGGCTTGGTCACCTTCAATTTGGGAGATGTGCATCCGCATGATGTGGCTACGGTTCTGGATGCCAGCGGGGTTGCGATCCGCGCAGGCCATCACTGCTGCCAGCCGCTCATGCGTTGGCTTGAAGCCAGTGCCACCGCCCGTGCAAGCTTTTATCTATACAATACCGAACAAGATGTAGATCGTCTGATCAGCGCCTTAATCCAGACAAAGGAGTATTTTGGATGATGGAACTTGACGACTTGTACCGGCGTGTCATAATGGATCATTATAAAAACCCCCGCAACCGGGGCAAATTTGAAAATGAAGCCGTGACGGTGGATCTGAATAACCCGACCTGCGGCGACAAAATTTCGCTTCAGCTTATTGTCGATAACGGCATGGTCAAAGATGCCAGATACACAGGCGAGGGCTGCTCCATCAGTATGTCCTCCG
Organism: Paenibacillus favisporus; assembly: GCF_040545415.1. Taxonomy (NCBI): domain Bacteria; kingdom Bacillati; phylum Bacillota; class Bacilli; order Caryophanales; family Paenibacillaceae; genus Paenibacillus; species Paenibacillus favisporus. The sequence goes on from NZ_JBEPLV010000002.1 coordinate 177,565, forward strand.
CCTCGATGATGACCGAAGCGGTCAAAGGCAAGACGCTCGAGGAAGCGAAGGAAATGGCTTCACGCTTTTCGTCGCTGATGCAGGGTGAGGACGTTCATTTTGACGATTACGAAGATATCGAAGCCCTGTCCGGAGTTAACAAGTTCCCGGCCCGCATTAAATGCGCAACGCTCGCTTGGAATGCACTGCGGAAAGGTATTGACGAGGAACGCATTAACCACTAACGATAGGGAGGCTGAATACTCATGGCCAAAAAAGCGCCTGAAATAGAAGAGTATAAATACGGATTCCGCGACGAACATAAAGCGGTATTCCAAACCGGTAAAGGACTTACCCGTGAGATTGTTACCGAAATTTCCAAAATCAAAAACGAGCCGGAATGGATGCTTGAATTCCGTCTGAAATCATTGGAGCAGTTCGAGAAAATGCCAATGCCTCGCTGGGGCGGGGACCTGGATGAACTGGACTTCAACGATATCCAGTACTACGTAAGACCTTCCGAGAAGCAAGGAAAGACGTGGGAAGAAGTACCGGCTGAGATTAAAGAAACCTTTGACAAGCTGGGTATTCCGGAAGCCGAACAGAAATTCTTGGCCGGTGTATCCGCCCAGTATGAATCCGAAGTTGTGTATCACAACATGCAGAAAGACCTGGAAGACCAAGGGGTTATCTTCATGGATACCGACACGGCGCTGAAAGAGCATCCTGAAATTTTCAGAGAGCACTTTGCGACTGTCGTTCCTCCTACCGATAACAAATTTGCTGCGCTGAACAGTGCGGTATGGTCCGGCGGAAGCTTCATTTACGTTCCAAAAGGCGTTAAATGTGAAATCCCGCTGCAGGCTTACTTCCGGATCAATTCCGAGAACATGGGCCAATTCGAACGTACTCTGATCATTGCGGACGAAGACAGCTTCGTGCATTATGTCGAAGGCTGTACCGCTCCAATCTACAGCACGAACTCGCTGCACAGTGCGGTTGTTGAGATCATCTGTAAGAAAAACGCACGCGTGCGTTACACGACGATCCAAAACTGGGCGCCGAACATCTACAACCTCGTTACCAAACGGGCGGTAGCTGAAGAAAACGCCACGATGGAATGGGTAGACGGCAACATCGGCTCCAAACTGACGATGAAATATCCGGCAGTGCTGCTGAAAGGACGCGGCGCGAAAGGCATGGTGCTGTCCATTGCGGTTGCAGGCAAAGGCCAGCATCAGGATGCAGGCGCCAAGATGATCCACTTGGCTCCGGATACGACGTCCACGATCGTATCGAAGTCGATCAGTAAGCACGGCGGCAAGGTCACCTACCGCGGTCTCGCTTCCTTCGGCCGCAACGCGGAAGGCGCGAAAGCCAACATCAAGTGCGATACGCTGATCCTGGATAACGAGTCCACTTCGGATACGATTCCGTACAACGAGATCAAGAACGACAACATCGTTCTGGAGCACGAAGCAACGGTATCCAAGGTATCGGAAGATCAGCTCTTCTACTTGATGAGCCGCGGACTCACTGAAGCCGAGGCGACGCAAATGATCGTTATGGGCTTCATCGAGCCGTTCACGAAGGAGCTCCCAATGGAATACGCGGTCGAAATGAACCGCCTGATCAAGTTCGAGATGGAAGGCTCCATCGGTTAATCGTAAGCAGACAAAGCGTGTTCTGCGCAGCCGTTACGGCGGCTTCGCGGGGCGCGCTTTTTAGATATAAGGAGAAAGTATAAGCTTCTGAGACTACGGCATTCTTATGTCGCAAAAAACTACTCCTAAATATGGTCTATCTTCTATGAAAGTACGTCGATAGACGGCTTTTTCTGGCCACATTCAAAAAGAAGCCCTCAACTGAGGGCTTCTTTTGCATTGAACGGGTTACATATAAATTTGATCGATGGCAATATTCCGGTCAGAGGACAGATCAATGAACCGGTCCTCGGTCTTTACAAGCGGACGGAAGAAATCCGCCGGATTGGTCATGATAATGGTGCCGGTTTCCCCGGAAGTCAGGGTGACCCGTTTGCCGATAAAGTTCGGGAGCATATGGCTGATAAACGCCTGGGTTGCCCGGGGGCTCAGCTTACCGAAGCTGAGGCTGTACAGCTCGCGGAGCACGGTCAGCAGTTCCTGCTTCGTCTGATACACACGGTTCGTTGTCATCGCACTAAACACGTCAGCCACCGCGGTAATCCGCGAAAAAGGATGGACTTCAAGCTCGCCGCACTGGTGGGGATAGCCGCTCCCGTCGTCACGTTCGTGATGCTGCAGCGCGACCAGCGCGGGAATTTCATCGTTGGTGGAGCTTCGGATGATATCGTAACCGTAGACGGTATGACGCTTCATTTCTTCAAATTCTTCCGGCGTAAGCTTGCCGGGTTTGTACAACAGCTCGGCGGGGACGAGGCATTTGCCGATGTCATGCAAATAACCCGCTTTTCCGGCTGCGTAGGCCTCCTCGGGAGCATACCCGAGCCAGGTAGATATGTAGTAGGAAAGAATGCCGACCTGAACGGAATGTTGGTATGTATATTCGTCTTCCGGATTGATGGACAAGAGGAGGGAGACCACGTCGGTATGGGTGCTGAGCCGGTCCACCAGCGGCTCCATAATGTCATTGACGACGGTCGTGTTGATCCGGCCTGTCGAAAGGGCTTCCAGATACAGCGACTCAAACCCTTCCACCGCTTGTCCAACCTGTTCTTCCACCTTGGAAGCAGGTTGACCGGAAAGGAACGGTGATGAAGCGGTCGGCTCATCCGGCCGGGAGGGGTCAACCTCCACATAAGCGATGCCATGTTGAATCAGCTTGCTGATCTCTTCAAGCTTCAGTTCCTTCCCTTTGTGGAGCACATGAAGCCCGATATCGTTAAACGTATCGGCTTGAAGCCGATCACCGGGCCGTAATTCCGTGACATGAACTCTCAAAACTGATCGTCACCTCATTGTTCAGATTGGAACCTATTGTTTTGAAATCTATATTAGCAAGAAAAATATGGATTATCAACGAACTCTTCTTAGACGGAGGGGGGGAGCGTCGGGTCCCACGGCCCCTTTTGATGTCCCTTCCATTCCGACCCGTCCTCCCAAATTTCCTTCTTCCAAATGGGCACGGACTGTTTGAGCTTCTCAATCGCATACCGGCTCGCTTCATAACAAGCCTCCCGGTGCCCGGTCGATACCGCGATGATGACGCTGATCTCTTTCACATCGACCGTACCGATCCGGTGCGAAATCGCACAGCGCGTGCCCGGCCAACGTTCGGAAATTTCACGGCCGATTAATTCAAGCTGCGCCAGTGCCATCGGGATATACGCATCGTATTCCAAGTGAACGGTGCGCTGCTCACCCGTCATTTCCCGGGTTGTCCCCACAAAAGACAGCGTGGCGCCATGGTTGTCGTCCAGCACCTTGGACGTCACCTCATCAACGGACAGCGGCTGATCGGTAATACAGTATAAGCCGTCTGCTGATGCTTCCTGTACTGAGCTACTTCCGTCTCCGCCCGATACGGGCGGAATCAGGGCGACTTCGTCACCTTCCGTAATAAGCGCGTCACCCGGCGCATAATTCTGATTAACGGCAACAAAAGAAACGGAGATCTGCGCGGCAGCCTCCGGGTACAATTCGGTCAGCTTTTGTTTCAAGCCGTCGGCTGTGATGGATTCCCCTTCGACGGACAAAGGTAAAACAGAGGTTTGGAGCCGTTCTGCAAGACCGGCAAACAATCGAATATCAAGCTGCATTTCTTTCTCTCCTCGGGCGTGGTAGTTCATGTCTTCAATATACCATATCCACCTTGAAAATGTTATGCTTATCCCTAGGAGCATTTGGGCCTAACAAGGCGAGAACAGTGAAAGGGGAGGTTACCCAATGATGCTGCAGAACCAGGCAAAATCGATTACAATCCTGCATACGAATGATATACACAGCCACTTTGAAACGGTTAGTTCCATTGCAGCCCTGGCTGCCGCCGAACGCGCTCAGGCGGCGGAGAGTCCTCTTTTACTGGTGGATATAGGAGATCATATGGACCGGACGGCCGTCGAAACCGAGGGGACGATGGGCCAGACGAACATCGACATATTGAATTTAACGGGATATGAGGCGGTGACGATCGGGAACAATGAGGGGCTGACATTTACCCCGGACGTGCTGGAACGCCTATATGCGGGCCTGCAGTCCCCGGTTATTTGCTGCAACATCCATGAGCAGCTCAGCTCAGCGCCACCCGCATGGATGAAGAAACGCGTCATTCTGGACAAGGACGGAATCCGGATCGGGCTGACGGGAGCTACGGCCCCGTTCTCCGACTTCTACAAGCTGCTCGGCTGGGATGCCCTGGAGCCGCTGCAAGCGTTGCAGGAGCAGGTGGAGGCGCTGCGTCCGGAGGCCGACATCGTGATCGTTTTATCCCACCTCGGGCTGTCTACCGACCGACTGATGGCAGAACGGATTTCGGGTATCGACCTGATTCTCGGCGGGCATACCCACCATCTGCTGGAAGAGCCGCTGCGGATTGGTGATACGGTGCTGTGCGGTGCGGGAAAGTACGGTCAATACGTCGGTAAGGTCGTCATGACTCAACAGGATGACGGCCGTTTCCGTGTCATCGAGGGAGGATGCCAGCCGGTCGATACCGGCCTTTTGGATGAAACGGTGTCCCGTGCCCTTGGTATTCATCGCGAGCGGGCCGAAGAAGCCCTGAAAGAGCCTGTGGCGGTTACGGACCGGTCGCTGTCCCTGACGCATACGGGAGAGTCGCCGTTCGGCAATTTGCTGGCGCAGTCGGTCCGTCAGTTTACCGGCGCGGAGCTGTCACTCGTCAACACGGGGCAGCTGCTGGGCGATCTGCCGGAAGGGGAAATTACGGCGGGACTCCTTCACGAGCTCTGCCCATCTCCGATTAATCCCTGCGTGATCAGCCTCAAAGGGGAGCATATCCGGCGAAGCCTGGAGGAGAGCCTCCTGCCGGAATATTGGAGCAAGGAAATCCGGGGATTCGGGTTCCGCGGCAATGTACTCGGCAATATCGCGGTGGACGGAATTGAAGTCTTGTACGATCCAAGCCGCATCCCTTATGATAGGATTGTTCAAATTTCGCTTCAGGGGGAGCCGCTGCGGGACGACCGGATGTACACCGTTGGAACGTTGGACATGTTTACGTTCGGGACGGGATATGAGCAGATTTCTCGGGGGAAAGATCCGAAATACTTGCTTCCCGAGTTTTTGCGGGACCTGCTGAGACTTGAGCTCCAGCGTCCCGGAAGTCTGGATACCTGCGGCAAGCACCGTTGGATCGAGGTTGTTTAAGAAGGACCAGAGGAGGAAGAAATGGATACCATTACTGCAATTATCTTGGGGATTGTGGAGGGGGTTACGGAATTTATTCCGGTCTCTTCAACGGGGCACATGATATTGACGTCCAAGCTCTTGGGCTATGATGAGCAGGACCCCATTATGAAAACCTTTGAAATCGTTATTCAGCTGGGGGCCATTCTGGCGATCGCCCTCGTCTATTGGAGACGGATTCTGGATCTGCTGGGCATCAAGCGGACCATGCCCGAATCCGGAAGCCTGCGGTCCGGCAAGAAGCTGAATCTGCTGCATGTTATCATCGGGATCGCCCCTGCACTCATTGTGGCCTTTTTTGCCAGGGACTTTATCAAGAGCCTGTTCAGCGCAAATACGGTCATCTGGGCGCTGATCGTGGGCGGGATCTTCATGATTTTTGCCGAGTGGTTTAACAAGTCCAAAGCCAGAATCACCGCCGAAACGATGGATGACCTGTCGTACAAGCAGGTGCTGTTGATCGGGCTTTATCAAATTTTATCTGTCGTATGGCCGGGATTTTCGCGTTCGGGATCTACGATTTCCGGTGGGATGCTGAGCGGGGCAAGCTACAAGGCGTCGGCCGATTTCTCGTTCCTGATCGCGATTCCGATCATGTGCGCCGCTTCCGGCTATGAGATGCTGGATTCGTACAAGTATATGACCAAGGATACGATCGGCATGTTCGTCATCGGATTTATCGTAGCTTTTGTGGTGGCCTATGTCGTTGTGCTTGCTTTTATGAAATTGATTCAAAAAATTCGTCTGACCCATTTCGCCATTTACCGGTTTGTGCTTGCCGCCGTGTTCTGGCTGTTCGTTATGCGCTGATTCAAGAACCGTAATGTGATGGACTAATTCCATATAGCGTGAATGAGCTACATAGGATGGCATGGGGAAACTAGGTAAACGGACCTGGGAAGCAATAACCGGGCGGCCGTGATTTTAGGCAGGAGTGGATCGTGTTGCGTTTGGTACCCGTTCCGATGCTGCAGCAGGGAATGAAAATCGGCAAAAAGATATACAGCGACGAAGGTGTTGTGCTTCTCGCGGAAGGCGTGGAGCTCACCTCCTTGCTGATCAGCCGCCTGCAAAAGCTGGACATCGGTTATATTTATGTGGAAGATCATCTGACGGAAGGCATCGATATCCCCGAAATGCTCCGGGAGGAAACGAGGCGTCAGGCTCTTCAGAAGATTCGCGTCAATTTTCAGCGGTTATCCGAAGCCTCTCCGATTACTGGAGGGTATCACCATCTGGGAAAGCAGTTCTCCAAGGTGATGGAGTCCATTCTTGAGGATGTCAGTTCCCAGGAGGACTGCATGATCATGCTGATGGACATGAACACCGCAGATCATTACTTATATAAGCATTCCTTAAATGTGTGCGTATATTCACTTGTGCTGGGGATTGCGAGCGGTTATACGCAGGACCAGCTGATGGTGCTGGGGCTGGGTTCGCTGCTGCATGACATCGGAAAAACCCAAATTCCCCAAAAAGTGCTGTTCAAGCCGCAAAAGCTGGATGATGAGGAATTCCGACTCATGCAGGCGCATGCCCAAATCGGCTTTAAAATCCTGAAGGACGAGCCGAATATTCCGCTCCTGGCCGCGCACTGCGCCTTTCAGCATCATGAACGGATTAACGGGTCAGGTTATCCGCGCGGCATCAAGGGTGATGATATTCACCAATATGCCCAGTGGGTGGCGCTAGCCGACTCCTACGATGCGATGACCTCGCACAGGGTGTACCGGCCTGCGATGCTTCCGCATCAGGCCGCTGAAGTGCTGTACGGCGGGGCAGGTACCTTGTACGACCAAAAGAAGCTGGAGCTGTTCCGGGATAAAGTGGCGATCTATCCGCCTGGCTTGTCGGTTAAGCTGAGTACCGGGGAGACGGGAGTGGTGTCGAAAATTCACGCCCATATGCCCCACCGTCCCGTGGTCCGCATTTTGCAGGATCCGGAAGGGGTGCCGCTTAAGGCCCCTTACGAGGTGGATCTGTCCCAGTCGCTCTCCGTTATTATTGACGGTGTTCTCGGGGATTAGGGAGAGCAGAAATTAGGATTTGTCATGACCGGAAGACCCATAAAGCGAGCGGTATCGGGCAGTAATGGATGCAGTGGAAATTCGATTTCCCTGCTGCCCGCAGGAGCCGCCGGTTTAGGGGTCTTTTTTCTTCTTGTCCCGGCATACCTATTCAGACAGAGAGATTTTTCGCGCTTCATGGTATGATAGAAGGAATGACATATTCATCCTGAGACAATCGGACTGCGCTCGGTCTGGAAAATAAAGGTTACACAAAAACCGTGTTTTGGGTTAAATAAAGAAATAAGGTGAGTAAATAATGAATAGTGTAAATACCCGGGGAGCACTTGCCCCCTTATCTCCGAGCAACGACCCATGGGATCCGATTGAATCCCTTCGTACATATGGCCGGCATGTGCTGACCAGTGTCGAAATGACGGTGACGCATTTGTGCAATATGCGCTGCGAGCACTGTGCGGTCGGTGATATGCTCGTTATGAAAGAGGCAGAATTTCTTCCGCTGGATTTGATGCTGCGGCGACTGGACGAGGTAGAGCATCTGCAGACGATCAGCCTGACCGGAGGCGAGCCCTCCTTCCGGGAGAAGACGGTGAAAGAGGTCATCGTCCCTCTGCTCAAATATGCTCAGGACCGGGGAGTCCGCACGCAGATCAACTCCAATTTGACGCTGGATATCAGCAGATATGAAGCGATGCTGCCGTACCTTGACGTGATGCATATTTCGTTCAACTATTTGAACGGAGACGATTTCCATGAGGTGGGCTTCGCCAACAGCAACCATCCGGTTCCGAAGGAAACCGCCTACCGCATGTATGACAAAATGATGGAGAACGCCCTGAAGCTGAGCGAAGCGGGCATGTTCATTTCGGCAGAATCCATGATTAATTACCGGACGCATACAAAGCTTGCAGGAATTCACAAACTAATCGGGGAGATGGGCTGCCGCCGCCATGAAGTGCATCCGATGTATGCCTCCAATTTTGCCACGGAGCTTCCTATGCTTTCATTGGATGAGACGCGCAAGGCGATCCACAGCTTGCTGGATGTTCGCGATCCGCAGATGTGGATGCTGTTCGGAACGCTCCCGTTCTTCGCGTGCAGCGATATTCACGAAGATCTGAAGCTGATCCGCAGGCTTGCGGATGCCCCGAACGTTACCGTGCGCAACGATCCTGACGGCCGCAACCGCGTCAACGTCAATTTGTTCTCGGGCGACGTCTACGTCACCGACTTTTCCGATATCCCGGCGTTTGGCAATATTCAAACCGGCCGCCTCGACGACATCTTTAATGCGTGGCAAACCGGGCATCCGCTGAACAAGACGGTGAACTGCCATTGCGACGCTGTGGGCTGCTGCGGTCCGAATCTGCTCGTGAAGGACATGTATTATAAAGATACCGATTTTACCGTGAAAAAAGCGAACTTATTATAGAAATGGGGCGTTGTCATTGGACGGGGAGTTAGAAATAGGCAAATTGCTTTTAAACCTCTTTTTTGTTCTGCTGCTGGTATTTTTTAACGGCGTGTTTGTGGCCGCCGAATTTTCGCTTGTAAAAATGAGGCAGTCCCGGCTGACGCAGCTGGTCAGCGAAGGCAACCGGCTGGCCGGCTATGCGCTCCGGGTGAACAACAAACTGGACGCTTATTTGTCCGCTACCCAATTCGGCATTACGCTGGCATCCCTCGGTCTCGGCTGGATCGGGGAGCCGGCCATTTCGGAACTACTGGTAGAGCCCTTGATGTATAAAATGGGAATTACCGACAGAACGCTCATCGCCACCGTATCCGTGGTGCTCGGGTTCTGTGTCATTACTTTCTTACATATCGTGCTTGGGGAACTGGCTCCCAAGTCGCTTGCCATTCAGAAGACGGAAGGGGCCGCCCTGCTGCTGTCCGCGCCGCTGATGGCCTTTTATAAAATATTTTTCCCTTTCATTTGGCTGCTCAACGCTTCCGCCAACGGATTGCTTCGCTTGTTCGGCGTTCATCCGGCCAGCGAAGCAGAAGCTGCGCATTCTGAAGAGGAAATCCGCATATTAATGAATCAGAGCGCCAAAAGCGGGGTCATCGATAAGGACGAGATGAAGCTGATGGACAACATCTTTGAGTTCTCCGACCTGCTGGCGCGCGAAATTATGCTCCCACGGACGGATATGGACTGCCTGTACACGACGAATACGCTGGAAGAGAACCTGCAAATCATCAGTGATACGAAGCATTCCCGTTATCCTGTCGCCGTGGAGGACAAGGACCAGATTATCGGATTTGTGCATATTACCGATTTTCTTCTGGCCGACGCCGAGCACCAGAAGGAGCTGACCTCGCTGGTCCGTCCGATTCTGAACGTGCCGGAGTCGATGGAAATCAGCCATGTGCTGCGCCTCATGCAGAAGAAGCATGCCCAGCTGACGCTGGTCGTCGACGAATACGGCGGCACGGCCGGCATGCTGACGGCCGAAGAGATCCTCGAAGAAATCGTCGGGGAGCTCTATGACGAATTTGAGGACGAGCGTCCCGATGTCGAAATCCAGGAGGATGTCATCTCGGTTGACGGGCGGATGCTGATCGAGGATGTCAACGATCTGACCGGCGTCATCATTGAGGATGACGAGGTTGATTCGATCGGCGGCTGGCTGTTCAAGGAGCTGGAAGGCAATCCGGTAAAAGGCAAAAAGGTCCAGGTGAGCAATTTCGTGTTTGAGGTCGAGGAATCGACCAAGCTCCGGATTACCCGGGTTAACATTCACCGCGTTGCCGATACGGAAGTCATCGACGAGGAGGAACAGGAAGGGACGGATAACGGGGATTAAGGAGTGAAGCATGACTGGCAAACAGCTGGTGTTCGTCGGTGTGGGACTGCTCCTGCTGTATTTGCTGTTTACGGCAGGCGCCCCATTTGTACTGGCTGCGCTCGTGGCCGTTTCGCTGGAGCCGATCAACCGGATGCTGATCGGGAGGCTGAAATGGAACCGTGTCGCTGCCGCTTCGCTTACATGTACGTTGTTTATGCTCATGATTCTTCTTTTGGTGTACATGCTGGGTTTTCAGGTTTTCGCCCAGCTGCTGGAATACTGGAAGAATGCGCCGGCATACTTTGCGTCGGCCGACGATTTCGTGCAGACGACGCTGATCCAGGCGAGAGGGCTGTTTGACCGGTTTCAGCCGGAGCTGGCCGAGAGCCTGAGGGAAATGCTGACCAATCTGACGTCATACGCCGAGTCGCTCATCAACTCGTTGTCGTCAACCTTTTTATCTTTTGCCAAGGGCATCCCGGGCACGTTCGTGTTTTTGGTGGTTTTCTTTGTCGCTGTCTATCTGTTCAGCTTTGGACTGGAGACGATCAAGGCAGGGATTCTATCCCTGTTCGAGGAGGAGACCCAAGACCAGATCAACGAGGTGCTGCACAGCCTGAAGCGGTCCATCTTCGGCTTTATTCAGGCCCAGATGATCCTGAGCGCTTTTACCTATGTATTGACGCTCACGGGGCTGCTTATCCTCGACATTCATTACCCGCTGGCGATCGCCCTGCTGATCATGGTCGTCGATATTTTGCCGATTCTGGGGGTCGGCTCGGTGCTGATTCCCTGGGCGGTATACCTGTTTATCGTGGGCGACTCTTATACCGGCTTTGGGCTGATGCTCCTGTTTGGGGTCATTACGATTGCCCGCCGGGTGGTCGAGCCCAAGATCATTGGCGATTCGGTCGGCATCGGCGCCCTGTCGGCTCTGGTGAGCATGTATATCGGCTTCAAGCTCGTCGGCGTGATCGGCGTATTTATCGGCCCGCTGGTGGTCATTATTTATTCGGCGGTCCGGAAAGCAGGACTGTTCCAGATCAAGATCAGATTTTAAAAGTTCATCATCTTATTGAAGGCTCGCGCTTCATCCAGTGCTTCGAGAGGAGCTGCTAGAGTCCTTTGCACTGACCCCTTGGCGGTAAATCGACCGCAAATCAGGGGTCTTTTTGTTGTCCCATGAACTTTTTTGTTCAGATTCCGCGGATGGGTCATATGTTTAATTACGAAGAGTGTCTGATTTTTCGTCTTCTCGAGGGAAATCAGCGACTTTAGTATGGACAACAAAAAGGAGGAGCAAGTGGTGAACTCACAGGTACGAGTGTATAAGCCTTTCATTGGCCCGTTTGATCCGTGCCCGCCGCTGCCTTACAGGACGTACGTCGTCCCGCCCAACCAGTATATCGTGTTCCAGCCTCTGGACTGGCCGCAATTCAGCCTCGCCGAGGCGCTGAAGCTGGGAACGCTTTGGCCGAACCTTTACAGCCCTTATGAATCTAAAAGCAAAAGAGTGGAGGAGGTGGGGAGTGATGGAGAACCAGTCTAAACCGGCGGTGGATCAGCGCTATTACGAGCTGCTTGAAAAGCTGCAGATGATCGATTTTGCCTTGGTCGAGCTGAATCTGTTCCTGGATACGCATCCGGACGATTTAAAAAGCATCGAGCAGTACAACCGGCTCGCCCAGGAGCGGATCCCGATCGTCCGGGAGTTTCAGGAATCCTATGGACCGTTGATGCATTTCGGCCATGCCTATTCAAAGTTCCCGTTTGAATGGCCGCAGGCCCCGTGGCCATGGCAGGTGTAACCGGCAAAAGAATCTAAAGGAGGCGAATGTCCCGCATGTGGATATATGAAAAAAAGCTGCAGTATCCGGTCAGGGTCGGCAAGTGTGATCCATATATGGCCCGGTTGCTGCTGGAGCAGTACGGCGGTGCCGACGGGGAATTGGCCGCTGCCTTGAGATATTTGAATCAACGGTACACCATCCCGGATAAGGTCATCGGCATTCTCAACGACATCGGCACGGAAGAATTTGCCCATCTGGAAATGATTGCTACCATGGTTTATAAATTGACAAAGGACGCGACGCCGGATCAGCTGAAGGCGGCCGGACTCGCAGACCACTATGTCAACCATGACAAAGCTTTGTTCTACCAAAATGCAGCCGGGGTCCCATGGACGGCGGCGTACATTCAGGCCAAAGGCGATCCGCTCGCCGATTTGTATGAGGACATCGCCGCAGAAGAAAAGGCCAGGGCTACATACCAGTGGCTGATTGACATGACGGATGACGTGGACCTGCAGGACGGATTGAAGTTCCTTCGGGAGCGGGAAATCGTCCATTCGACCCGGTTCCGGGAGGCCGTGGAGATCATTAAAGATGACCGGGGTAAAAAACGGTTCTTCTAAAGGTAACCTTTTTTATGAACGACCGAAGTTTACAAGGCTTGGCACTTCCCTTATCATAGGCTTGTAATTGGGTGATACTGAGTATTGCGCATTAAAGCAGGCAATGAAAGGGAAGATAACCGATGGACAAAGAGAAGTCATTGAACAAGCCGCAGGCGATATTGTTCGACATGGACGGCACGCTGTTCAAAACCGAGTCGCTGCTGCTGCCGGCCCATCAGCAGTTGTTCGACAAGCTGCGGGGGGAGGGGCTGTATACGGCACCGACGCCCCCGGCGGAACGGATGATGGGCAGTCTCGGGATGCTGCTGGAGGACATTTGGAAAGTAGTCATGCCGGACGGCAGTGAACGTGCCCATGCGCGTGCTAACGAGCTCCTTCTCCAGCTGGAATTGGAGGGGCTCAAGGCAGGGAACACCGAGCTCTATCCCGGCGTGAAGGATACGCTGGCACGGTTGAAGGAGCAGGGCGTGCGCCTGTATGTAGCAAGCAACGGGCTGGAGCATTACGTAAAGGGGATCGCGGAGGCCCACGGCATTCTGGACCTTTTTGACGGCCTGTACAGTGCCGGGGAGCACGGAACCAAATCAAAGGTGCATCTGGTGGAATTACTGCTTCAGCACGAAGGCGTAAGCACGGCATGGATGGTGGGCGACCGATCTTCGGATGTGGAAGCCGGCCGGAAGAACGGCCTCGCCGTCATCGGATGCCAATACGCCGGGTTTGGAAACCCTGATGAACTGGCAGGGTCCGACGTCCTCATCAGCTCGTTTGACGAACTTCTGGGGCTGTATGCCTCATCGGTGTAAATCGGCGATGAGCCGCCTAAGAAGGAATAATCATAGCTGCATATAAAGAAAAACAAACCGCGCTAGAGCTGCGGTTTGTTTTCTTTAGTGTCGGCGGTTTCCGTCTTCTGCTTGTAAACCCACAGGGCGTATTCCAACGGTCTGGTGATGGCCGTGCGGTACAGTTCGGGCTCGCCGATCTGGGAGAATACTTCCCTCGCGGGTTTGGGATTCACTTCGAGCAGGTAAATCCGGCCTTTCCGGTTGATGGCGAGATCGAGCGCCAGCTCGCACAGCGGTCCGTACTGGTGCTCCAGATAGGCGGCGATGTCCACGCCCATCTTGCCTGCCGTCGAGATCACTTCCTGCCGCTGCTCCTCATCCGTGATCCAAGAAGACAGCATTTGATGAGCGGGCACGGCTCTTCCGCCACCGTGCAGGTTGGAGGTGACGCTTCGCGGCGCCCCCACCCGGCCAGCAATGCCGGTCAGCTGCCATTGCCCCTCCTTGTTTTTCTGCACCAGCATGCGGTAGTCATGAACCCGGCCGTCGGAAAGCTCCACGGCGATGCCTTCCTGGATCAAATACCGGTCCTTCATATTCCAGCCGCTCAGGATGGCGCCGAGCCGGGAAGCGTGGATTTTTTGCGGAGAGATGATTTTCCGCTGCTGATTCCGTCCTTGAATGTAGTACTGGGAAGCAGCCTTTAATTTTTCAATCCGTAAAATACCCCGCCCGCCGGTACCGTTGATCGGTTTTAAAAACACGACAGACCTGTTCTTCAGCATTTGGTGGACGTCTGTCAGACCGTGATACAGGCGCGTTTCCGGCAGAAACTTCCGGAATTCCGCCTTTTTGGACAGCACCTCGTGAATGGTCCATTTGTTGCGGAGCGGTTTGTTCAGAAACAGCATTTTGCTGTACCGGCTCCGGAACTGCAGAAGCTGGGCAAAGCGGGGGCTCTTCTGGATGCGGCACCGGTCGTAAATCATATCCGGGAAGTTTCTCCATCGCCGGGTCCACTTCTTTTGCTTTGCGTCGTATTCCATGGCAAAGATTTTTTTCTTGCTGTCGCTGACGTCCATCGGGGTAAACACAAATACGTCAAGTCCCAGCTTGCCGCCTTCAACGATCATTTTCTGATAGATCGGTTTTTCCTCCAAATGCTTATGCTCGTTCAGATATAGCGTCAAGATGCCTAACACGGGTAGCGGCACAGGGGATCACCTTCTTGGGTCAGAGTAATGGATGCACCATCCGGATCTCCACACGGCCCCTCCATGACCAGGGCAGGCTCTCCGGCAGCCCCCTGGTGGACGGCGACGGCGTGAAGCCCGGCGCGAAAGCACATTTTAACAAAAGGAAGCCGGCTCAGAAGAGCCTCGCATCGCATGGAGCCTAACTGCCGCAGCTGCGAGGCAAGAAGGGAGGTGCCGATCCCTCTTCCGCGGTACAGCGGATGGACGACGACAAGACACCCCTCGGTCCCGTAGCCCGATACAAAGCTGACACCGGCCAGACGTTCCCCGTCTTCGCACCGGACGGTTGCGGCCATAAGTGAGGTTCCCGGCGCAGCAAGCTGTTCCGCCGTCAATCGGGCAAGAAGAATGAACTCCGCGCGCGCCGCCTGATTTCCACCGTGTTCAAACACAAATTTGAGAATTTTGGCGTGCTGGCGCAGCCAATCTTCACGGGTTGGGGTTATCGTTAAGATCTGCACCTGTCAATCACTTCCCTTGCAATTACATTTTAGGTTGATTGGAGAGATATTCGCTGTATTGGAAAATTCGCTTGAGAGACCGCTTCCGGATATGCGGTTCATCGAATTTCATCGGCTTGGCGTTTGCCTCAAAGAACCAGATATTTCCTGACTCATCAATCCCGAGGTCCATCGACATCTCTCCATGTTCGTAGCCGGAAGCCTTCTCAATCTGGCGGGCGATGATGATCGCCGTCGTTCGGACGCGGTTCAGGATCACGGCCGACATCTCGGATCCGAATACATCGGACAGGAGCTTGCTGGGATCCTCGATCGTACCGCCTCTCGGCACATGGGTCGTAATGCTCTTAGAACCCGCCATTCTGGCTCCGACACCGGTAACGCCCCATAAGCCTTTGTTGTTTTTTTGCAGCAGCGCCCTTAGGTCAAAGTGCCGGTTGTTGACGGATGCGAGCTCGATGCCCTGCTGAATAATGTAGCGTGCGCTGCCGGTTTCGCTTTTGATCCGTGCCCAGAGGCGGTACAGATTCCGCGTTTTGTATGTGGTGCTGGATCGGTGGTGCTGAACTTTGAGCCGGTAGGGAAGCAGTTTGTCCCTCTGGTATCTCAGCATCATAATGCCTTTTCCGGCTTTTCCGCTTTCGGGCTTGAGGTAGAGGCAGGGATAACGCTCAAGCATTTTCTGCAGCGTGCTCACGCTTGTGAAGCGTTTGGTTTTCGGCACCAGATGCTCCGTCGCTTTGGAGCTTCTGAGCCATTCGAACAGATGCCATTTGTTAAAAAAGTGCGGATTGAACAGCGAAATGGATGGATGTTTCATGCATTCCTTGATTTTCTGGCGCACAGCGGGCCGGAGTTCGTCTTCACGCTGCGGAATCCGGTTATAGATGACCTGGGGCAGCGGAAAATACTGCTGTTCCCAGGTTTCCTCATCATTCAGCGTAAATCCCTTGATCCGATCCTCCGTCAGCTTCAGATCTTTAGCTGTGACTACATAGACAGGAAATCCCATTTTCTGTCCCGTCTTGACAATATCTTCAAAATTCTGTTGATTTCCCCGGAAATAACCGTGGGAATCCGACATGGTCAGGATGGCCACTACGGGTTTGTTGTCGGTATGACTCCGGATGTTCACTCCACATCCCTCCTGCGGAACTTGCTCAAATACAGGCAGTGTTCAAGAATATGCTCTACAGATGCCTTGCCTTCCGCCTTGAGGGAAGGATGGCTGAAAATGGAACGGCCCGGCTTGGCGTTCGCTTCAAACATCCACACTTTCTCGTCTTGGTCGATACCCAGGTCAAAACCGATTTCTCCAAGGAGATGCTGGTGATGGAACTCAATCGCTTCGGCCAGGGTAATCGCGACTTTTTTGGCGTTTTGCAGCACCTCATCGGATCTGTCGCCAAAGGTCCGGCTCAATGCCTGTTCAGGAGTAAGGAGGGATCCGCCATTCTTCAGGTGGGTCGTTACGCTGCCGCGGCCGGCCTTTTTGGCGCCGACACCGACAACAACCCATTTGTTGCTGCCGTTCTTATGCATATGGAAGCGGAAGTCGATCGGGCAGTTGTCGATTTCGACCAGCCGGATTCCCTGCTGAATGACATACGTTTCCAAGGTGCGGCCATGTCTGGATTTAAGCATCCGCATCAAGCTGTTGAAGTTGCTGAAACGAAGCAGGACGTTGCCGCCTCCCTTGCGATAACGGGCGAAATATCCCCTTTTCGGGAGGTAAGTCAAACGATAGATGCCTTTACCCAAACTTCCTGCGGAAGGCTTATAGTACAGAAACTGATGCCTTTCAAGCATATCCTTGATCCGTTCCGGGGAAGGGTTGATATGGGATTCGGGCACGTACCGGTTCACCGTGTTGTCGTCTTCAAGCAGGCGGTAGATGTCGGATTTGTTGAAGAAGCTCCAGTTAAAGAACGGGATTCTCTTGCGTGTCAGCCGCTCTCTGAGCTGATTGATGGAAGAGGAGGTTTCCGCTTTCCGGCTCGGGAGGCGGTTGTAGACGACATCGGGCAGCGGTACGGTTTTGCGGTAAAAGGTGCCGTTGTCGTTCAGAAAATAGCCCCGGACCGTCTCCTGCTGCCAGTTGATGTCCTTGGGCGTAAAGGCGAAAATATACGATTTCCTTTTCCCCTCACGGAGAAGCTGTTTGATAAAATTCGTCCGGGAAGCGAACGGCTGCGATGGCGACGTGCTGGGTCCATCCGAGAGCACGCCGATCAGAGGACCGAGCTGGACTTCGTCCTCCTGGAGGTTTCTCAGCATGACCCCGCCGGCGTTTGGAACGTGAATGCCGCTTCGGACACCGGAGCTGAGGAACAGATGCTTACCCGTCTTTTTTATGGGCTTAACGGTTGCGTTAACCATGTCTTTTCCCAGACGGAGCTGAATATTTTTTTTGCCGGACAGCTTGAGGCTTTTCATCAGCGAATTCGAAATGTAGACGACTTTCTCGGGCTGCTGCGAAAAATGAACATTACAAAATGTCAAACTCATCAATTTACCCTCCTAAGTTGTCGAAGCAATAAATAGCGGGCATAACGGAGCGGATTTTCCGTAGCGAGAACATCGCTGCCTGGTTCCCCAATGTGCCGGAAGGAGGTGCGCCCCGGTTTGGAATTGACTTCAAGCAGCCAGATTCTCCCTTTCGTATCAATGCCAAAATCGATACCCAGTTCTCCGAGCCGGCCATAACGGCTTTCCAGAATCGGCGGAATCTTCTCCGACAGATTATGAAGACGATCCCTTATGTGTTCTGCCCGGTCAGCCCCGAATTGTTCGGTCAGAAAAGGCAGGACAGACAGAGGTTTTCCTCCGCCGTGAAGGTTTGAGGTAATGCTGTCCGGGTTGCCCAGGCGCAGCGCCATGCCGGTATGCATCCACGAACCCGTTTCATTTTTTTGCATCAGCACTCTAACGTCAAAAGGGGCGCCGTCTGCGCTGTACAAATGCAGGAAGGGCTGAATCAGGTACGAACGCTCCCCGGTAAACCTTCGGATCCATGCCAGGCCGCAGCGCGCATCGTCGAAGTGCTTCACAAACGGCAGGTTGCCTGCGCTTCTTCCCCGGATCGTCAGAGATCCGTCTGCAGCATGACGTGTGACGCGAAGCGTATTTTTTCCCTGGGATCCGCTCATCGGCTTCATGAACAGCTCGCCGTCATATTTCTCCAAGGAGCGCAGCAATTGGCTGCTCCCGCGATAGACGGCAGTCGGGGGAAGAAACGGCAGCAAGCCGGGCTCCTTCCGGAGCACTTGGTCCACCTGCCCTTTCCCGGGAAGTCCGCGGGACCACAGGATCCATTTCTTCCCTGTAGGGGCGTCCGCCAACAGCCTCGCCGCTGCCCGGTATTCGCTGCCTCGCTGCGGAAAACAGCGGTCGTAGACGATATCCGGAAAGGGGATCGTGACAGCGTGCCACGCCCCATTGCTGAAGATATATCCGTGGATGCTCTCCTGTCCCTCCGGCACGCCGTCAGGGCAAAAAACGACGACCTGAATACCGTATTTCCGGCCGGCCATAGCCAATCGGCGGGCGTATCCTTCTCCCGAGAAGGGAGGGGAGCCCGGTGTGGAGGAACTTAGGATCCCAATGGTTCCGATTGTGGTTGTTGTCATCGCGGCACCTCCTAAAACCCTGACAAGAAGGCGCAGTATTCCAGCAGGCGTTTGACGGAAGGCCTTATTTTCTGTTCATGGAGCGGCGTATTGTCGTTTTTGGAAGGCTTGGAATTGACCTCGAGCAGCCATATTTTACCGGAGGTATCCATGGCCAGGTCGATGCCGAGTTCACCGAAATGAGCGGGCAGCAGCGCATCCAGGCCTTTGGCAATGTCCAGCGAAGCCCGCTGCAGCTTGGCGTGTGCGGTGCTTTTCACGGCCGGCGGGAGGGCGCAGCGGTTCACAGCTTCCTTTACGGTGCTGAGGGTTCCGCCTCTGGCGAGGTTCGAGACAAAATGGTTCCCGCCCGCGATCCGGGCTACGACCGAGGTCACGCTCCATTTGCCGAGCCCGTTCTTTTGGACGAGCGCCCGGAAATCGATGGGCCGTTTGCTGTGGTCGATGAGCGTCAAGCCCTGCTGAATTTGGTAGCGGGTGCTTTTCATCTTTCCGGAGACGTTGGTAAACAGTTTGTTAAGGTTGGGATAGCTTTGTTTTTTGGGTCCGCCAACCGATGTTGCCAAAGTTTGGTAAGTGCCGTCAGACTGCCTGGAGATCCGGATGATCCCTTTGCCGAGGCTGCCCCGCACCGGTTTCAGAAACACGACCGGATACTGGCTGCACATCTTCTTCAGGATGGAATAGCCGGTCAGCAGGTGCGATTCCGGCATCAGCCGGGATAAGGAGGAGTCCTGCTTCAGCGTGTCGAACACTTCATTTTTGTCCAAAAACTTTTCGTTGAATATGTGGCTCCCGTAGCGGGATTTTACTTCTTTCATAAAATGCTGTACGCTAGGTTTATTCTCCATTTTGCGTGTCGTCAGGCGGTTATTGATGACATCTGCGATAGGCATCGTTGTCTGGCGCCATCCGCCGTCATAGATCCAGCCCTGTATGCTGCTTGCACTCTCGGTGATGTGATTCGGAGTGAAGAAGTATACGTATGCACCCTGCTTGCGGCAGGCGTTGACGAGTTCCCTGCAGAACATGGAAATGGAACCGAACGGCTTTTCCGGTGTGTCAGGATAATCCCGGCTGATCAGGACACTGATGAGCGGACCCAGCCTAAGCGTTTTGCTGGATGAGCTGTATGCCACTCGGAGCACGGGACGGGACGCTAAGCCCATTTTGCGGGCCAGTGGCTCGCTGATGCGCAGGCCGGAATATTTTGCTGCGGAAATAACGGTGATCTCTTGTCTAAAGGAACCAAAGGACAGCTGCAGAGGCCGGTCGGTGGGAATCTTCCACTGTTTGATCAGTCTCTCGCCGAGCATGACGGTGTTTTCTTTCACAATGCCCGGGCTGAACGTTTGGACCGGTAGCTTTTTTTTGGACATCGTGGATCTCCTTCCAACAACAACTTGATGTCTACAGGGCAGATAAGGAGCATCTGCAATATTGCATGTAATGCATCATATGAGGACATATATCCCTTGGTGATTGACCCACTTTTATAAAAACCGGGATTTCAGCCCTTCATTTTTTCGGAGACGGTCGGATTGATAAGCTGTGAGCGAAGCAAAAGCTTGCGATTATCGCAGGATTCACTTCCGCGGGAGCCAGCGGTCCGTCTTCCATAAAACACGCCGATTGGTAACTGCCCAAATTTAAGGAGGAAATGACAACCTATGAACATTTATGACAAAGCGCACGATTTGGCCAAAGCCCTAAAGGAAAGCTCGGAGGTCCAGGAAATCAGCTCGGCGATGAGTCTGATTGAAGCGGATCCGGAGAGCAAACAAATGCTTGAGGATTTCCGCCAGCGGCAGATGGAAATTCAGCAGCGGATGATGTCCGGGGATATGCCATCCCAGGAGGAGATGGAGAAGATGGAGAAGCTCTTCGACGTGCTCAGCCTGAACCTGAACATCCGCCGGTTGTTTGAAGCGGAGCGCCGCCTCAGCACGATCATCGAGGACGTGAACAAAATCATCTCGGACAGCCTCCAGCATCTGTACGGGGGACAAAGCCTGTAGGTTGGACAAAACTTTTCTCATATTTTCGCAGACCCCTTCATAGAGTAGAAATATAGAGTTACCAAATGAAGGAGCTGCGATGAGATGAAAAAAAGAAGCAAACTGAAGCATTCCATTTACCTACTTCTCGCTCTGGCGATGCTGGTGTACGCTCTGCCCCGGATCAACTTCAGCGGCGGATGGACCTGGGCTTCCGGGTTCGGAGCGGCCTGGGCCGTGTTTGCCTTTCTGATAATCGGCTCGCACCTGCATTATTTGCTCGGGGTGGACGAAGAGAAACAAAGAGCGCTGGAGCGCATTCGTAAAGCCAAGCTGCAGCAGTGGCAGCTGAAATGGCCGGAGGAAACACAGCAGCGCCAGGAAAATGTATAAATGCGATAAAAAGCTGTCTTACGCAATGTTATTGCGTGGAGGCGGCTTTTTTTGCGTTGTTATTTTCCGGCCTCAACCATGATATAATAGTACAGTATGGTACAGATAGAAACGTGGGGGTGTAACAGTTGGAGGGCCGCGATGAAACGATTACGAAACATGAGCAGCTGCTGCAGCATATCGAAGGGCTGAAAATTGGCACCAAGATTTCGGTCCGCAAGCTGGCGAAGGAAATGTCCGTTAGCGAAGGGACCGCTTACCGGGCGGTGAAGGACGCCGAAAACCTGGGCATCGTCGTGACCAAGGAAAGGATCGGCACCGTCCGGGTCGAGAAGAAGCCGCGGAATATTTCCGAGCAGCTCACCTTCGCCGACGTGGTCGAGATCGTGGAAGGCCACATGATCGGCGGAGCCGATGGACTGAATAAACATCTGCATAAATACGTCATCGGCGCCATGGAGGTGGACGCCATGGCCCGTTACATCGACGCGGGCAGCCTGCTCATCGTGGGCAACCGGGCTGACGCGCATTCGCTGGCGCTGGAGCAGGGAGCGGGCGTGCTCATTACCGGCGGATTCGGAACGAGCCGGGAGGTCAAGGAGCTGGCCGACACGCTCGACCTGCCGATTTTTTCATCGCGCCACGACACGTTTACGGTGGCGTCGCTGATCAACCGGGCCATTTTCGACCGCCTGATCAAGAAGAAAATTATGATCGTCGAGGACATCGTCAACACCCGGGCCAAAATCCACGCCCTCAAGCTGTCGAGCACCGTGGCGGATTGCAAGGCGCTTGCGGATCAGACCGGACAGCTGCGGCTGCCGGTCATCGACGAGTGGAACCGGGTGCTCGGTATCGTGAACCGGAGCGATATGAAGGACCTGCCCGATGGGCAGAGCATCGAGAAGCTGCTGGTCCGCAATCCGGTCACGGCCGGACTGCAAACCTCGCTCGCGTCCGCAGCGCAGCTCATGATGTGGGAAGGCGTGGACTTTCTGCCGATCGTCGACCGCAACCGCAAGCTGGTGGCGACCGTGTCGCGGAAAGAAGTGCTTCAGGCCATGCGCGACGCCCGCAAGCAGCCGCAGCTCGGCGAGACGTTCGACCATTTGATCTGGAACGGATTTGCGGATGAGCGGGATGAGGAGGGGCGGCTCTTTTTCCACGGCTTTATTACGCCGCAGATGGCGACGGATCTCGGTACGATTTCGGAAGGCATCCTGACCACGGTGATGACGCAGGCGGCGCTGCGGGCGGCGAAGGATATGACGGGGAACGACTTTGTCCTGGATAACATGTCAACGTACTTTGTCCGCCCGGTGCAGATCGAGGATCCGGTGACCGTCATGCCGCGGCTGCTGGAGGCGAGTCGGCGGACGTGCAAGATCGAAATCGAAATGCTGCATGACGACAGCCTGGTGGCCAAAGCCGTGCTGACGCTTCATTCTATCGAGCATGGATAACAGGTAACGGGCATGGCAGAATTGGCCATGGTCTTAGCCAGACATAAATATAACCGGCAGCATCTTTGATCAAAGATACGGCCGGTTATTTGTTGTGTGTGGCCCCGATTATCTCCCGCACATTAAAGTTTGGGTCTTGTCCACGCTTGGAAGATTCAGGTAACTCCGCGCAATTGCAGCATCAGGTTCAAGCTTTCGTATCGGAGGATTTCATGCGGCTGAAATGGCCCCGATTGCGGATGCCCGCGAAAATATTGAATGCCCCGAGGACGAGGAACAGCCCCTCGATAACGACCGCGGCGGTCGATCCATGGAAAATAAACATGCAGATCAGCGCAAGCACGATCAGCATTATTCCAAGGCAGATATTCATATTCGAGCCGTACAAGCCCCGGTCACGAACATCGGCGGAACGCCGCGCGCGGTAGCTGTAGTAAGCGGAACATAAACAGGTAATCACCAGCAGCGCAAATAGGCAATAGCGGATGACGGAAATCATCGAATGCTGCAGCTCCTTTACTGTCAATAACTTCAATATTCCTCATTGTATCACGATTTGCCGACCGAAGCGACACTTTGAGGCTCGATGTCGATCCAGATCTGGAGCACGCCCTCCGCCACCAGCATCGTCTTGATTTCGATGGAATATTCCTTATCACGCACCCTGTAAATTTTGCGATTGAGGAGGTTCCGGGCGATTTTGCTGTCCTCGTCGATATCGAAAATGTTCCGGCCCCGCAGCACCTCCAGATCCTCGCCGAGCTTGCGGATCACTTCCTTGACGATGACCGGATCGAGAGGCGGGTCCTGCTGCTCCGCACGGATTTTGATTTCCTTGATCACGGTCTGCTGGTTGTTGTACTTTTTCAGCGTTTTGATGTCGTCCTCGTACTGCTGGATCCGAAGCTCCAAGTCCTGATTGGACGCCCAAAGCATGTCAAAGCTGGAGTGGAACACCGAATTATACACGACGCTTCCGATAATGGCGCCCAAGACGAAGACGGCGGTCAGCTGGGAGAAATGGCGGTATCGGCTGAACGGAGGAATTCGCATCGGCTATTCCCTGCCGCCGCAAACCCATTTGACCAGCTCGCTGCCCATGTGAGCGCCGAGGAAGGCGAAGAGGAGAAACAGAACCTGCTTGATGGCGGGGGAAAGATTGCCCCCCATAAAATTGCTCTCGATGACCCTCATCGGATCGATCGTGCCGCCGATCGCCGCCGCCATCGCCCATATTTTAATCCGATCGGCCACCTCGAGCATGGTGTGTGTCGGTGATTGCAGCGAAATGACCGCACCGATCCCGCCGACCATCGCACCGCCCAGCACGATGCCGAAAGCGATAAAGAAGTCCAGTATGGCTTTGGATAAAAACACGCTCATGATTCCCAGTCCTTTCCCAAGGAGGTCGGAAACGCCTTGTCCAGCGCTTTCCTTATTCCATTCTATGGGCGGTCCTAGGCGGATTATGATAAAATAATAAATAGTGCATGAAACGTTAAAAACCAGTGATCACTGCGGCGAAAAGGAGACGAGACATGAGTTCATTTGTGCATCTTCACGTGCATAGCGAATACAGCCTTCTGGATGGAGCGGCACGGATCTCGGACCTTGTCCGGCGAGCCGCGGAGAACGGAATGAAGGCGCTGGCGCTGACTGACCACGGGGTCATGTACGGTGCGGTACCATTTTATAAAGCCTGTGTGGCGGAAGGCATCAAGCCGATCATCGGCTGCGAGGCCTACCTGACGGCCGGTTCCCGCAAAGAGCGCGGCAGCCGCAAGGATCAGCCGATCTATCACCTGATCCTGCTTGCCAAGAACGAGACGGGTTACCGCAATCTGATGAAGCTGTGCTCCATCGGGCATTTGGAAGGTTTTCACTATAAACCGCGCATCGATATGGATGCGCTCGCGAAACATCATGAGGGCATCATCTGCCTGAGCGCCTGCCTCGGCGGGGAAGTGCCCCAGCATCTGCTGCACGGCCGGACCGAGGAGGCGCGCCGGGCTGCGCTGCGGTACCGGGACATTTTCGGCGAAGATTTTTATCTGGAGCTGCAGGACCACGGGCTGCCCGAACAGAAGCGGGTCAATCCGCAGCTGATCGAGCTCGCCCGGGAGCTGGACGTTCCGCTCGTGGCGACCAACGACGTCCACTACCTTGTCCGTGAGGATGCCTCCATGCAGGACGTGCTGATCTGTATCGGTACAGGAAAAACGGTAGAGGACGAGGACCGGCTGCAGATTCAGACGGACCAGCTGTACCTGAAGAGCGGCAACGAAATGGCCCGCTTGTTCCCGCATGTCCGGGAAGCCTTGGACAATACGCTCCTTATTGCGGACAAATGCAGCCTGGAGCTGGAATTCGGCCGGTCCATTCTGCCGGAATACCGTCCGCTTCCCGAGGGGCAGACAGCTGCCGAATACTTGCGGACCCTGTGCCTAGAAGGACTGGAAAGCCGCTACAGCACGACCGGCCTGTGGGACACCGAAGAAGGAAAAAGAGAGCTTCTCCAGCGCCTCGACTACGAGCTCGGCGTGATCGGGAGCATGGGGTTCAGCGATTACTTCCTCATCGTTTGGGATTTTATCGCCTATGCACACCGGCGGGGAATCGTGACCGGTCCCGGACGGGGTTCGTCCGCGGGCAGTCTCGTCGCATACGTGCTCCGCATCACGAACGTCGATCCGATCAAGTACAATCTGCTGTTCGAACGCTTCCTGAACCCGGAACGGGTGACCATGCCGGATATCGATATCGACTTCAGCGATGAGCGCCGTGACGAAGTAATCGAGTATGTGGCGGATAAATACGGCAGCGAACACGTCGCACAGATCATCACCTTCGGAACGATGGCTGCCCGCGCGGCGGTACGTGACGTGGGACGCGCCCTGAACGTATCGTACGGCGAGGTGGACAAGGCGGCCAAGCTCATTCCGAACGCGCATGGCATCAACATCCGCCGGGCGATGGAAATCAGCGACGAGTTGAAGAAGCTGTACGAGCAGAGCCCCAAAACCCGCGAGATGCTTGACATGGCCATGAAGGTCGAAGGCATGCCGCGGCACGCGTCGACCCACGCCGCGGGCGTGGTCATATCGCGCGACCCGCTGACCGATGCGGTCCCGCTGCAGGAAGGCAGCGAGCGAACCGCACTGACCCAATATCCGATGGAGCAGCTGGAAAGCATCGGCCTGCTCAAAATGGACTTTCTCGGTCTGCGCACCCTGTCGATCATCGAGCGGTCCATGCGCTGGATCGGGGAAATGACCGGCAGCGCGCCGGACTTCGCGCAGGTTCCGGACAATGACCCGCTGACCTATGAGATGCTGGGGAGCGGAGATACGACCGGCGTGTTCCAGCTGGAGTCCGCAGGCATGCGGCGGGTGCTCAAAGAGCTGAAGCCAAGCGTATTCGAGGACGTCATCTCGGTCGTGGCGCTGTACCGCCCGGGTCCGATGGAGTTTATCCCGAATTTCATCCAGGCGAAGCATGGTACCATCCAGGTCGACTACCCGCATGACGATTTGAAGCCGATCCTGGCCGACACCTACGGTATCATCGTGTACCAGGAGCAGATCATGAAGATCGCCTCGCTGATGGCGGGCTTCTCACTCGGGGAAGCCGATCTGCTGCGGCGCGCCGTGTCCAAGAAGAAGCGGGAAGTGCTCGATCGTGAGCGCAGCCACTTCGTGGAGGGCAGCCTGAAGCAGGGATATACCGAAGAGGATGCGAACAAGGTATACGACATGATCGTGCGCTTTGCCGATTACGGTTTTCCGAGAGCCCACGCGGCAGCGTACGCCGTTCTGGCATTCCAGACCGCTTATCTCAAGGCGCACTATCCGGTGCAGTTCATGGCCTCGATGCTGACGGCCGTCATGGGCAGTCACCGGAAGGTCGCGGAATACGTGGTGGAGTGCCGACGGATGAACATCAAGGTGCTTCCGCCCGACGTCAACGAGAGCGGCGTGCTGTTTACACCGGTGGCGGTAAGCGCGGAGGACGGGCAGCCGGCCGAAGGGCCGGGGCATATCCGGTTCGGGCTGGGGGCCATCAAGAACGTGGGTACCCAGGCCGTGGAAAACATGATGCGCGTCCGGGAAGAGAAGCCGTTCAAAAGCCTGCTCGACTTCTGCCGCCGGATCGATCTGCGCGTCTGCAACAAACGGGTGATCGAGTCGCTGATCCAGGCGGGCGCCTTCGATTCGCTGCCGGGCCATCGCGCGCAGCTGCTCGCCATGCTGGACGAGACCGTCGATGCCGCCCTCAAATGGCGCAAGGAACGTGAGGATCTGCAGATCCAGCTGTTTGATTTTGTCGAAACGCCGAATTGGGAGATCGAATATCCCGACATTCCGCCGTTTTCCGTTTCCCAGCAGCTGGAGCACGAGCGCGAGCTGCTCGGTCTGTATCTGTCCGGCCACCCTCTGGACGACTTTGATGAAGTATTGGACGAACCGGGCGTGGAGCGGCTGATGAACCTGGCCGAGGCGGCGGATGAAGCGAAGGTGGTCGTCGCGGGCATGGTCGTGTCCGTCAAGTCGATCACGACCAAGCAGGGCAAAGCGATGGCCTTCATGGAGCTGGAAGACCAGATCGAACGCTGCGAAGTGGTGCTGTTCCCTGAAGTTTGGAAGCGCAGCTCGAGCTATGTCGGCAAGGGCGAGCTGCTGGCACTGCGCTCCAAGGTGCAGCAGCAGGACGAGGGCTTCAAGCTCCTCGCCGAGGAAGTGCTGCCGCTGGCCGGGGCCCCGCTTGCCCAGATGGTCAAGCGGAACCAGGCGCCAGCCGGCGGCAGATCCTTCGCCGCGGGGCAAGGGCCATCGCGGCGGCAGGGCGCGCCTGCGGACCGCCCCGCTCCGCAGGCAGCCGCCGGCGATGCTGCCGCGCCGGCCGACGAACCGGCGCGCAAGGAGCAGGGCGGCGGTGCACCCGCCCCGGCGAAGGAACAAGCGCGCCGCCCCACAACGGCGGAGCAGCGCGTCTTCGTTAAGATTACGCCGGAAGCGGAGAACCCGGACCTGCTTGCCAGGCTGAAGCAGCTGCTTCAGGAGCATCCGGGTCCGGTGGCCACGGTGCTCTTTTACGAGCAAAGCCAAAAGCTCCTTGCGCTCAGCGACAACTATCGGATCAAACCGTCGCCCGAATTTTTCGAAATGATCGAAAACATGCTCGGCGAAGGGACGGTCCGGATTAAATAGAAGCACGGATCAAAGGGTGGCTGGCATAGCCGCCGGCAACAGTGCAATAATTCATGACCCTTCGGGCTTCTGCGGAAATGACACAGATTTTACGAACGTTTCCCGAGCCTCCCGCATACACTTAGGAACACCTAGGGACAACATTATCATGTGCCGCCCGGCTGCCTTGGGCAGACGCATCTTTTCGAAGGACCCGGGGGCGGGCGTGCCGTGCGGGAGGAATAAACATGTCATATGATGCAGCGATTGCCATGCTGAGCCGCAGGGGAGTCAAAGTCGGGGACATTGCCGATATCGTGTATAAACTGCAAATCCCGTACCATCCGGAACTGGAGATCGACGAATGCGTGGAGAGCGTGAACGCCGTCCTCGGCAAAAGGGAAGTGCAGTACACGCTGGTGACCGGGATGGCGCTTGACGAGCTGGCGGAGAAAAAGCTTCTTCCCGAGCCTTTGCAGGCGATCATGGAGGCGGACGAACCGCTGTACGGAGTGGACGAGACGTTGGCGCTCGGCATTACGAGCGTGTACGGCATGATCGGACTGACAAGTTTTGGTTTTTTGGATAAA
Organism: Paenibacillus favisporus; assembly: GCF_040545415.1. Lineage (NCBI taxonomy): Bacteria > Bacillati > Bacillota > Bacilli > Caryophanales > Paenibacillaceae > Paenibacillus > Paenibacillus favisporus. The sequence goes on from NZ_JBEPLV010000002.1 coordinate 205,908, forward strand.
GAAAAAATCGGTATTATCGATACCCTGAACAATAAAAAGGACGAGATCCACGTTTTTCTCGATGATCTGGTCGCCGGGCTCGCCGCCGCGGCATCCGCGAGGATCGCACACCGGTACAAGGGAGCCAAGCAGTATCCGTCCGCTTCCGGAAATTCCGGGTTGTAACGCCCGAAGGCCTTGAACGAACCCTCTGATCGGCCTGCCCGCGTCCCATCACTTTGTTGCGGGAAAAAACGGAGTTATGTTATCATTACTCTATTATACGTGCTCAGAACATGAGATTAGGGGGTTCTGCAAGGAATGTGGACGGTCATCTATATCGCACCTACCGCCAAGGTAGCGGAAATGATCACGACCAAATTAACGGAAGAGGGATTTTTGGTTAAAAGCCGTCCGATCAATTTATCCAAGCAGCAGTTCGAGATTTTGGTTCCCTCTGGTGAGCTGGAGGAAGTCCAGGAAGTGCTTAATTCCATTTTGCATCCTTAATTTTAAGGAAACAAAGTGACGTTTATAGAGGCAGAGTGAAGAGCGGCTGGGCAAATTAACGGCTGAGAGGTGTAGTTGTGTTTAAAGACTTGTTCCAGAAAAAAAGAAAATACGCGACCATTCCTTCAGAACGTGTAGGAAGAGGCAGCGAGCCGGGTGAAGAAAGACCGCGCCGGGAAATTCCCGAAGGCTTGATGAATAAATGTCCGAAATGCGGCAGCATTCAATACAGCAAAGAGCTGGAGAAAAATCTGAAGGTTTGCCCCAACTGCGGACACCACATGCGTCTGAATGCGTTGGAACGGATCCAAATGACGCTGGATGATGCAGGATTTGAAGAGTTCGACAGCGGTATGGTATCGGTCGATCCGCTCCAATTTCCGGGATATGCCAACAAGCTGGAGCAGCAGGCGCTCAAGTCGGGTCTGCGCGAAGCGGTTATAACCGGACAAGGCACCATTGAAGGACTTCCGGTTGTCGTCGCCGTCATGAGCTTCGATTTCTTTACGGGAAGCATGGGTTCGGTCGTCGGCGAGAAAATTACCCGGGCGATCGAAATTGCGACCGAAAGGGATCTCCCGCTCATTATTTTCTCGACTTCCGGCGGAGCGCGTATGCAGGAAAGTATTCTAAGTTTGATGCAAATGGCGAAGACAAGCGCTGCTTTGTCTCGTTTTAACGAAAAAGGCGGCCTTTACATTTCGGTCATTACCGATCCGACGACAGGCGGGGTTTCGGCCAGCTTTGCCACGCTCGGCGATATTAACATCGCGGAGCCAGGGGCTGTGTTCGGCTTTGCCGGACGGATCGTTATCGAGCAGACCATCCGCCAGAAGCTCCCGGATGATTTCCAGACGGCGGAGTTCAATTTGGCGCACGGACAGCTGGATTTGGTCGTCCACCGGAAAGAGCTGCGCCAAATGCTGTACAAGCTGATCGAGATGCATACCGTGAAAGGGGGATATTAAGTGGCAGGAGAATTGCCTTTTGAAAAGCCCCTTGTGGAAATGCGGCAGAAGATCAATGAGCTGAAGCAGTTCGGAGCGGACAAGGGTATTGATTTTAGCGACGAGATTGCGAGATTGGAAGAAAGATACGCCCAGTTGGAAGAAGAGGTGTATTCAAATATTACGGCCGCCCAGAAAATGCATTTGGCCCGGCATCATCAGCGTCCCACTTCGCTCGATTTGATCCAGCTGATTTTCAGCGATTTCATCGAGCTGCACGGGGACCGTCTATTTGGTGATGACCTCGCGGTTATTGGCGGGCTGGCCAAGCTGAACGGGACTCCGGTCACCGTGATCGGCCAACAGCGCGGGAAGGATACGAAGGACAACATTGCCCGTTTCTTCGGCAGCGCGCATCCGGAAGGCTTTCGAAAAGCGCTGCGGCTGATGCATCAAGCGGACAAATTTAAACGCCCGATTATCACTTTTATTGATACAAAAGGTGCTTATCCGGGTAATACAGCAGAAGAGAGGGGACAATCCGAGGCAATCGCCCGCAACTTACGGGAGATGGCCGCGCTGGGTGTTCCTGTTATTTGTGTGGTCATCGGCGAAGGTGGAAGCGGCGGTGCTCTTGCGATGGCCGTCGGCAACCGTGTGCTGATGCTGGAGCATGCGATCTATTCGGCGATTTCGCCGAACGGAGCGGCTTCGATCCTCTGGAAGGATGCGTCCAAAGCGGATCAGGCGGCCGAGGCCATGAAGATTACGGCCAAAGATCTGCTTGAATTCGAAGTGATCGAAGAGATCGTGCCGGAACCGAAAGGCGGAGCGCACCGGGACTATGAGGCGACAGCCGCTGCCATCAAGGACAGCCTGGTACGCCATCTGGGCGAACTGTCGGGACTGGGCAGCGATGCGTTGAAGGAAGACCGGTATCAGAAGTTCCGCAAGATCGGTAAGTTTGCCTATGAACAATCTTCGCATGTCGGTGTGATAGATTAGTTCCATCTGGGCAATGATGTATTATGACAAACTTTCAAACTTCCTATACAAAACTTTCGTTTTGTAGTAAATTTAATCTTTGGATAAAGATATGTAGGGTAGAGAGACTTTAAAGAATAAAACGGAGGAAACCCAAATGCGTAAAACAAAAATCGTATGTACCATCGGTCCTTCCAGTGAATCGTTGGAAAACACCAAAAAATTGATTATGGCCGGCATGAACGTTGCCCGTTTGAACTTCTCGCACGGCGATTTCGAGGAGCATGGCCGCCGGATCAAGAACATCCGCGAAGCCAGCCGCGAGCTTGGCAAAACCGTTGCCATCCTGCTTGACACCAAAGGACCGGAAATCCGCACAGGCAAGCTTGCCGTGGAGCCGATCGAGCTGGTGCAGGATGAGTACATCACGCTGACGACCGAAGAAATCCTGGGCGACAAAGACCGGATTTCGATCACGTACAAAGATCTTCCTAGTGATGTGCAGCCGGGTTCGACGATCCTGATCGACGACGGATTGATCGGCCTGACGGTTGTGGAAGTCCAGGGCACTGAAATTAAATGCCGTATTGTCAATGGCGGTACGATCAAGAGCAAAAAAGGCGTGAACGTACCGGGTGTGGCGATTTCTCTGCCGGGCATCACAGAGAAAGACGCGAACGATATCGTATTCGGGATCGAACAGGGCATCGATTTTATCGCAGCTTCCTTCGTACGCAAAGCAAGTGACGTTCAAGAAATCCGCGAACTGCTCGCCAAGCACAACGCAGAGCACATCCAGATCATTTCCAAGATCGAGAACCAGCAAGGCGTGGACAACCTCGATGAAATTTTGGAAGCGTCCGACGGTCTGATGGTTGCCCGCGGTGACCTCGGCGTGGAAATTCCAGCCGAAGAAGTACCGCTGGTACAAAAGCGCATGATCGAAAAATGTAATGTTGCCGGCAAACCGGTCATTACGGCGACGCAAATGCTGGATTCCATGCAGCGCAACCCGCGTCCGACACGCGCCGAAGCGAGTGACGTAGCGAATGCGATCTTCGACGGCACGGATGCAATCATGTTGTCCGGGGAAACGGCTGCAGGTAAATATCCGGTGGAATCCGTTCTGACGATGTCCCGCATCGCCGAGAAGGCTGAATCCGCGCTGAACTACCGCGAAATTTTCCTGAAGCAGCGGATTGCCCAGGAAACGACAATTACCGAAGCGATCAGCCAATCGGTGGCAATTTCCGCACTGGATCTGAACGCCAAGGCGATCATTTCTTCGACGGAATCCGGCCATACGGCACGCATGGTATCCAAGTACCGTCCGGAAGCACCGATCATCGCAGTGACTACGCAGGAGCGCACGCTGCGTCGTCTGGCTCTGACTTGGGGCGTTACGCCGGTTCCAGGCAAGACTGCTACATCAACGGATGAAATGTTCGAGAACTCCTTGAAGGGCGGCCTGGAGTCCGGTCTCGTAAAACCGGGCGATCTGGTTGTTATTACTGCAGGGGTTCCGCTGGGACAATCCGGCTCGACGAACCTGGTGAAGGTCAGCCAAATTCCAAACGCATAAGAGGACTGCGGCGCAAACCGCCGCTAGCCTACCGATAGATCCATTTCATAGAAAAGCCTGTCAGGATTCACTCCTGGCAGGCTTTTTTTGCTGATACCGGGCAAATTTCAGAAGCAGGCATCCCTTATGTTATACTGAATTGAAGGGCATTTAATTACAGCAAGAAAGGGAACAGTGGAGGATGGGAAAAGATAACGGCATTCAGCTCAGCCGCTGGTTTACGACGTCACTCCGGGTACGCTATCAGGAAAGCGACAAGATGGCTGTCGTCTATCATGCGAATTATTTAAACTGGTTTGAAATCGGCCGGACCGAAATGATCCGCGAATTGGGCATTACTTACCGCAGTATGGAGGATGAGGGCTTGTTTCTGCCCGTTACGGAGCTTGACATGAAGTTTGTGCAGCCGGCGCGCTATGACGACATGATTACGATTTTTACGAGAATGACGCGGTTCACTAAACTGCGGATTGACTATATCTATGAAATCCGAAGACTATCCGAACAGGAGCAGGCGACGTTTGCCGGCAGCGGGTATCAGGTCGGCGAAGAACTGCCCGGAGAAGTGCTCGTCACGGGTTCTACGCAGCATGTGTGGCTGAACCGGGACTGGCAGCCCGTTAGGCTCGACAAGCACTCGCCTGCGCTGTATAAGGCCCTGTCCAAGTCGATTACAGGAGGAGAAGCATGACCGCGTTCAGAAAATGGCTGCTGGCCCTGATCATTATCGTTCCGGTGGTCGAAATATTCGGCTTCGAATGGGTGGCTACCCGGGTAGGAGCGGCCAATACATTGCTGCTGACCATCGTCACATCAGGAATCGGCATGCTGATGATGCGCTTTGAGGGGCGCAAGGTCCTGGAGGATTCGCGGGCCAAAATGAATTCGGGCCAGGTTCCCGGCCGGAGCATGGTGGATGGCTTATGCGTGTTTATCGGAGGGATGCTGCTTGTCCTTCCTGGCTTTGTAACGGACCTGATCGGGTTTACGATGGTATTTCCGCTGACTCGGCCCTTGTACCGCTATGTCATTTTGAAGTGGATCGAGCGGAAGATGAAAGACGGAAACATTAAGATTTACCGCCGTTAGCGGAAGGAAGAGCATACCTGATAAAAAATTGTTTATTTGGCTGATAAAACAATTTGATGTTTACTGTCACCTTGTAATTGTTCACATAGACGTCAAAATACTTTATGATAATATATGGTTCCATTACTTGGCGATTGGTGTCAGGTAGAGTAGCGGACGACGGTTTTGCGGGATCCGAACAGGAGAGTACAGCCCGCCCGGTTCCGCGTTAACGGCATTATGGCACGGCCTGTCTGCTGTGGATTGCGTCGATGGACGTTTTTCTTTTCAGTAAAATGTAACTGTTTTCACGGTTCATGCATGTTGTTAAAATTCCGTTATACGAAGGAGAGATGTACGATGACAGCTACCAAAGGTCTGGAAGGAATTGTTGCCGCAGCTTCTTCCATCAGCTCGATTGTCGACGGTGTGCTCACATACCGCGGTTATAACATTGATGACCTGGCAGCGAACGCGAGCTTCGAAGAAGTGGCTTTCCTGCTCTGGTTCGGAAAACTGCCGAATCAGGACGAATTGAGTCGTCTTCAGCAGGACCTCAGCGACTATGCCGCAATTCCGGATGCTTTGATCGAACAAATGAAATTGTACCCTAAAGATATGAGCACGATGGCAGCTCTCCGTTCCGCCGTATCGGCCCTGGCGCTGTACGATGCGGAAGCCGACGATATGAGCCGTGAAGCCAATGAGCGCAAGGCGATCCGTCTTCAGGCGCAGCTCCCTACGATTATTGCGGCCATGGCCCGCCTCCGCAAAGGCCAGGAGCCTGTCGCACCGAAAGCAGGCTTGTCGGTTGCCGAAAACTTCCTGTATATGCTCAGAGGCGAAACGCCTGAGGAGACTTCGGTGAAGGCTCTCGACCAGGCGCTCGTGCTGCATGCCGACCATGAGCTGAACGCTTCGACGTTTGCTGCGCGCGTAACCGTGGCGACGCTTTCGGACATCTACTCCGGCGTTACATCAGCGATCGGCGCATTGAAAGGCCCACTGCACGGCGGTGCCAACGAAGCGGTCATGAAGATGCTGAACGAAATCGGAAGCATCGACAAAGTTGAGCCATACATTCAAGAGAAGCTCGACAATAAAGACAAAATTATGGGCTTCGGCCATCGCGTTTACAAAAACGGGGATCCCCGCGCCAAGCATCTGCAGAAGATGTCCCGCGAGCTGGGTGAAATGAAAGGGGATACAAGCCTGTACGAAATGTCCGTCAAAGTGGAGGACATCGTGACCGGCCAGAAGGGACTGAAGCCGAATGTGGACTTCTACTCCGCTTCCGTATATACTCAGCTTGGCATCGAGCAGGAGCTCTTCACGCCGATCTTTGCGATCAGCCGCGTGTCGGGATGGACGGCGCACATTCTGGAACAATATGAAAACAACCGCATCATCCGTCCGCGTGCCGAATATGTCGGCCAAACGGATCAAAAATATGTTCCGATTGAGCAGCGTTCTTAAGGTATAATAGAAAAAGGGGGAACACCGTGAACGATCAACCCGGGCACGGGCGGTTCCCTCTGGCTTTGTGCTTGTCCCGGCAGGGAAATCATGCCCGAAGAAAACTATAAGGAGGAATTATTCATGAAACTCGAGAAATTTGCACTCCCTACCGAAGGTGAAAAGATTGAAATAACGAACGGCAAGCTGCAGGTTCCGAACAATCCAGTTATTCCGTTCATCGAAGGCGACGGTACCGGCCGCGACATTTGGAGAGCTTCCAAGCGCGTTCTGGATGCAGCTGTTGAGAAAGCTTACAACGGCGAGAAAAAAATCGCCTGGTATGAAGTATTTGCCGGTGAAAAAGCCTACAATACATACGGGGAGTGGCTGCCGAACGATACCCTCGAAGCTATCCGCGAGTACATTGTAGCCATCAAAGGACCTTTGACTACGCCGATCGGCGGCGGTATCCGTTCCCTGAACGTGGCTCTGCGCCAAGAGCTCGATCTGTACGTCTGCTTGCGTCCTGTGCGCTACTTCAACGGCGTGCCTTCTCCGGTTAAGCATCCTGAACTGGTCGACATGGTCATCTTCCGCGAAAATACGGAAGACATCTATGCAGGTATCGAGTACAAGGAAGGCTCGGAGGAAGTGAAGAAGGTCATCAAATTCCTTCAGGAAGAAATGGGCGTTAACAAAATCCGTTTCCCTGAAACTTCCGGTATCGGAATCAAGCCGGTATCTTCCGAAGGCTCCAAGCGCCTCGTTCGCGCTGCAGTAGAATACGCCATCAAGCACGGCCGTAAGAGCGTGACGCTCGTTCACAAAGGCAACATCATGAAATTCACCGAAGGCGCCTTCAAAAACTGGGGTTACGAAGTGGCTGAACAGGAGTTTGGCGATAAAGTGTTCACTTGGGCACAATATGACATCATCAAGGAAAAAGACGGCGTAGACGCTGCGAATGCCGCTCAAAAAGCCGCTGAAGCCGAAGGCAAAATCATCATCAAGGATGCGATTGCCGACATCGCTCTCCAGCAGGTGCTGACTCGTCCGACGGACTTCGACGTGATTGCAACCCTGAACCTGAACGGTGACTATCTGTCCGACGCCCTTGCTGCCCAAATCGGCGGGATCGGTATCGCGCCAGGAGCGAACATCAACTACGTGACAGGACACGCGATCTTTGAAGCAACGCACGGAACAGCTCCGAAATACGCGGACAAAGACGTCGTGAACCCGGGTTCGGTTATCCTGTCCGGCGTAATGCTGCTTGAGCACCTGGGATGGCAGGAAGCAGCTGATCTGATCTACAAAGGCATGGAAACGTCGATTAACAATAAGACGGTAACTTACGATTTCGCCCGTCTGATGGAAGGCGCGACGGAAGTCAAATGCTCCGAGTTCGCTGACGAAGTTATCAAAAACATGTAGGGGAGAGATCCGATCATGGCCTTGACTCGTAAAAAAATTACCGTTGTGGGTGCCGGTTTTACCGGTGCCACGACGGCGCTGATGCTCGCGCAAAAGGAACTTGGCAACGTGGTGCTGCTGGATATTCCTCAACTGGAGAACCCAACCAAGGGCAAGGCGCTGGACATGCTGGAAGCGAGTCCTGTTCAAGGCTTTGACAGTCAGATCATCGGTACCTCGAATTACGATGATGCGGCTGGCTCCGACATCGTGATCATTACGGCCGGCGTTGCCCGCAAACCGGGCATGAGCCGTGACGACCTCGTGAACACCAATGCAGGCATCGTGAAATCGGTCTGCGACAACGTAAAACGCGTAGCGCCGGAATCGATCGTGATCATCCTGAGCAATCCGGTGGACGCCATGACGCATGTCGCTTACAAGACGCTCGGTTTTCCTAAAAACCGCGTGATCGGCCAATCCGGCGTCCTTGATACGGCCCGCTACTGCACGTTCATCGCGCAGGAGCTGAATGTCTCCGTCGAGGATGTGCGCGGCTTTGTGCTTGGCGGCCATGGCGACGACATGGTGCCTCTCGTGCGGTATTCCAGCGTCGGCGGTATTCCGATCGACACGCTGATATCGCCGGAGCGCATTCAGGAGATTGTGCAGCGCACCCGCGTCGGCGGCGGCGAAATCGTCAACCTGCTCGGCAACGGCAGTGCGTATTACGCCCCGGCGGCCTCATTGGTGCAAATGGCGGAAGCCATCCTCAAGGACAAGAAACGGATTATACCGGTCATCGCACGCCTTGACGGCGAATACGGCTACCATGACATTTTCCTAGGCGTACCGACAATTCTAGGCGGCAGCGGCATCGAGAGGATTTTCGAGCTGGAGCTGACGGCCGAAGAAAAAGCGGCGCTGGATCAATCGGCCGATTCGGTCCGCAATGTCATCGCTGTAGTGAATGTATAAGCGGGACCATTCGTGTCCAAACTTTGAACAAGAAAACCTCTAATGTGTGACAACCATGGAGGTTTTCTTTTCTTTTCAAAGGTTTATAAGTATAATGAATGTTATGGAAACACAAGCACGCGGGGAGGAAATGGAATGACCACTGTGATGTTTTTCGTACATATTTTGGGAGCGTTGGCTCTCGGATTCTATCTGGTTCTGCCATTCGTTGTAGGTAAAGTGGCCGGTTTGTCACTCCCTGCTCAGGAAGGCAGCGCGGCAGCCATCCGCAGCCTCAATACGTTTGCTCAGGTAGGCCTTGTAATCCAGCTGCTGACAGGCGGTTATCTGATGAGCCAAGGCGACTATTCCGTGCCGTGGATGATCATTATTGTCATCCTGCTGCTGGCGCTCGGCGCAATCAGCGGAATCATGGGCAAGCCGCTCCGTCTGGCGATCAAGGGCATTCAGGAAAAAAGGGATATTTCCGTAGAAATGGGGAAAATCCGTACGCTCAGCGCCCTGCTGGCGATCTGCCTGTTGATCATGACTTTCTTCATGGTCTACAACCACATTATTTAAGCTATAAGGTATCTATCGTTTGCAGATGACTCCGCTTTGCGGGGTCATCTTTTTTTGGACAAAAATGATCCATGGACTGCTTTTTCTTGAATGGAGAGCGGTGTTCTACTGTTTAACTCCGGGAGCGATGTGGTAAGTATCAACGGTAGAGAATAATCCATCCGTCATATGCCATCCTAATACGGAATGTGATGGCATGTGCACCGATGAAACCCATCCGTGAAAGGAGAATGAATGATGTCAGGAAATTCGCAATCGCAACCTAAACAGACTCTGCCTCCTCAGCATCAGAATCATCAGCCGGGGACGGAATCGGAAATGAACCCTCTACCGAAATACGAGCCCAAAGATTACAAAGCCGCGGGTAAGCTGCAGGGCAAAAAGGCGATCATCACCGGCGGTGACAGCGGGATCGGCCGTGCGGTGGCCGTAGCTTTCGCCAAAGAAGGTGCCGATATCGCGATCGTATACCTGAATGAGCACGGGGACGCCGAAGAAACAAAGCGCCAGATCGAGCAGGAAGGACGCAAATGCCTGCTGATCCCTGGCGATATCGGAGACGAGTCCTTCTGCAAAAACGCCGTCAACCAGTCGGTACAGGAGCTGGGCGGACTGGATATTCTAATCAACAACGCGGCGGAGCAGCATCCGCAGCAGAAAATTGAGGATATTACGAAGGAGCAGCTCGAAAAGACGTTCCGTACGAACATTTTCGGCATGTTCTTTATGACCAAGATGGCGATGCCGTATCTGAAGAATGGCAGCGCGATCGTCAACACGGCCTCTATTACGGCCTATAAAGGCAACCCGACGCTGATCGATTACTCCTCGACGAAGGGCGCAATCGTCAGCTTCACGCGCGCGCTGTCCATGAACGTGGTGGAGAAGGGCATCCGCGTGAACGCGGTTGCTCCGGGGCCGATCTGGACCCCGCTCATTCCGTCCACGTTCGACGCCCAGCAGGTGAGCCAGTTTGGCGCGTCGCAGCCGATGAAGCGTCCGGGTCAGCCGGAAGAGCTGGCGCCGGCCTATGTCTATCTGGCGTCGGATGACTCGTCCTATGTCAGCGGACAGGTGATCCACGTGAACGGCGGCGAAGTCGTAAACGGCTAAGCCGAGCGGAACGTTTAGAAAGGGCGGCGATGCCTTGAAGCGTCTGGCAGCCGCAGCCCATATTTGGATCGGTTGTTATCCATAGGGATGGACTTCAAGCATCCCTTGAACAAAAGGTTGTACCCGGAAGAAGGAATCCGGGTACAACCTTTTTTGGTGGTGGCGTCAGGGGGCCGTTTCATTCCAGACTGCCGCGGTGATTTCCATCGTCGGCAGTATCAGCTGGATTACGGCCGCCTTCATCGTCGGCGGACAGCTCATCCAGCGACATTTCGAAGCTCGGCGCCATATTTTCCAGGAAATAATCCGCCTCGGCCAGCTTCATCTGGCGGATCTTCGCCAGTGTCTGCTCCTTGGCGGCGGCGAATTCCCGGTTGCCTGCGGCAACCTCGCGCGTGCACTTCAGGTACGCGTCCAGCCGGTCGGCGGCTTTGACATAGAGCAGCAGTTCGGACTCCTGTTCATCCACCGTATCCGGATGAAGGAGGGGGCCGTAAACCGCTTGCAGCTCCGGAGGCACCATGCCGGCGAGGCGCTCCGCGGCGATCTGCTCCATTTCGCGAAAGCTTCCGAGGAGCCGCGGGTTGTTATGCTTCACCGGCGTGGCGATGTCGCCGGTGAACACCTCCGCCGCGTCGTGAAACAAGGCGAGGGACGCGGCACGGTCCGCGTTGAGCTGGCGCCCGAAGAAGACGTTGCCGATATGGCAGAGCATATGTGCGAGCAGAGCGACGTGATAGGAGTGCTCCGCCACATTTTCCGGCGAGGTGCTGCGCATCAGGCTCCAGCGCTGGATATACTGCAGACGGTACATGTATGCGGAAAAATGATAGTTCAACGTTCGGTTCTCCTTTCGAAGCTGGATAGATTGAACCTAAAGTTAAGCATTGAAATTCCTGTTAACGGCCCAATGAGGCCTATAATTTCATTTCTTTAGTTCAATCTATCTGGATAATCCTACTATATCCGGGAAGAGGCGCCCCGGAACAGGGCTGTCCATTTTCCACTGGTCAAAGGGCGGGATTCACGTTAGGATTAGGAATAGAAAAAGAGGAAACTTGAGGATAAAGGAAGGGACCCATGAAACCTTTTCGGATCAGATTGACGCTGATTCTTATGGTGATGATCGGCGTATCTATGCTCGGGGCAGGCATCACGATGGCCCAGGTGTTCAAGAAATCGCATATTACGGGACTTGAAGAGAATATGGTCCGCGAAATAAAGCTGCTCAGCACCACGTTTGACTTCATACCGATGCAGGGGGCGGATGCGGTTAGCTATTATACCGGCGAAGCCGGGAAGCTCGGCAAGCTGACGGAAGCGCGGGTGACCTTTATTAAAAGGGATGGCACCGTGGTCGGCGATTCGGAGAGCAATCCACTGGAAATGGACAACCACAGCAAACGGGAGGAGGTTGTGACGGCTTCGAAAGAAGGCGTGGGACACGCTATCCGTTACAGTGATACGCTCCGTCAGAATATGCTGTATGTGGCGGTGCCGGTGACTTCCGGCGCGAATTTCGACGGCTTTATCCGTTTGTCGGTCAGCCTGAAATCCGTCGATGAGGGTGTCCGGAACGGCTGGATGGTCATGGCCGTCGGCCTTGTGATCCTGTTTGCCGCGGCGACCTTGATCAGCTACCGGATCGCATCCGGGATGACGTCGCCGCTGGAGAAGATCACCCGGGTGGCCAGACGTATTTCGCAGCAGGATTACGACGCCCGCGTGGATCTGCGCAGAAAGGACGAAATCGGCCTTCTGGGCAACGCGATCAACGGGATGGCCGACAGCCTGCAGACACAGCTGAAAACGATCCAGGACAACGAGGATCTGCTGCAGAGCGTGCTCGACAATATGACCGGAGGCATTCTGCTGTTGGATGCCGAAGGGAAGATCGCGCTGGTGAATCCGGCCGCCGAGAATATGCTGAGCGTGAGTGCCCAACACATTACCGGCCGCTCTTATGATGAGCTGAAGCAGTACTACGAACTGACGAAGCTGATCAAGGAAGGAATCTCCGAGCGCATCGAAATCCACGAGGAGCGGAAGGTCTACATTCCGCAGGAAACGATCCTCCGCATGGACGGGGTCCCGATGTTCCGGGAGCAGAGCGGCAAAGAGTTCAGCGGCATGCTGTTTCTGCTGCAGGACGTTACCGCGATCCGCAGGCTGGAGAATATGCGCAGCGAGTTTGTGGCCAATGTGTCCCATGAGCTCAAGACACCGGTGGCAGCGGTCAAGGGCTTTGCCGAAACCCTGCTGAACGGCGGCGTCCATGACGAGAAAACGGCCAAATCGTTTTTACAGATCATTTTCGATGAAAGCGAGCGGCTGAACCGTCTGATCAGCGATATATTGGATTTGTCCAAAATCGAATCCAAGCAGTCGCCGATGGATTATGCACCTGTCGACGTGTCCACGTTTTTTGGGACGATGATGGAGACGCTCGGTACGGTCGCCAGGAAAAAACGGATCACGCTGCAGACGGACATTCCGGATGAATTGTTTATTGAAGCGGATGAGGACAAGCTGCGGCAGATTTTTATCAATCTGCTCTCGAACGCGATCAGCTATACCCAGGATGGCGGCAGAGTCGAGCTGTCCGTGCGCGATCAGCAGGACGCCGACGGGAACGAACAAGTCGTATTCGCCGTTTCCGATACCGGCATCGGCATTCCGAAGAAGGACCTGCCGCGGATCTTCGAACGCTTTTACCGGGTGGATAAGGCAAGATCGAGAAGCTCGGGAGGAACCGGGCTGGGGCTTTCGATCGTGAAGCATCTGGTTGAACTCCATCACGGAGCGATTTCCGTGGAAAGCGAGCTCGGCATCGGCACCACGTTTACCGTTAAGCTTCCGATGCTTCAGGAGCAGGACGGTGTGTAAACAGGGGAAATGGAATATCCCCCCTTTTCGTTAGAGACAATAGGCTTATCTTTTCGAAAAAGGTAAACATCATGTATTCTTTTACACAGCGTTAACAATCAGATGATAAGATGTTGCTTGTCAGCATTCATTCATTTGATACAAGAAACAGGGGGACCGGTGAATATGACTCAACGATTGTTGGTAATCGAGGATGAGCCGACGCTCGCCAGATTGCTTTCGTACAACTTGACGCAGGAAGGCTACGATGTCACGATTGAAGACCACGGCACGTCCGGGTACGAGCGGGCCGCCCATGAGCCTTACGACCTCATTATTTTGGATTTGATGCTGCCGGGAATGAATGGATTTGACATTTTGAGCAAACTCCGCAGCAAGGGAATGGAGACGCCGGTGATTATTTTGACGGCCAAAAACGCAGAGGAAGAGGTCGTGCAGGGCCTTAAGCTGGGCGCCGACGACTACATTACGAAACCGTTCGGGGTCTCGGAGCTGCTGGCGCGCGTAAGCACCGTGCTTCGCAGAGTGTCCGGTCCCGGAGAGGAAGCGGCGGCCGTTCCGGAATCGCCTACCTCGGCCATCACGCTCGGACAGCTGGAGATTTATCCGGAGAAATACGAGGTGATGCTGGGCAGTACCAGCATTAATCTGCGGCCGAAGGAATTTGAAGTGCTGCTGTACCTCGCCCGCAAACCAGGTGTTGTCCTGACCCGGGATGATTTGATGAACGCGGTGTGGGGCTTTGATTACATCGGGGGTCAGCGGACGGTGGATGTGCATGTCAGCTCTCTGCGCAAGAAGCTGGAGCTTGATCCCGAATCCGTTCATATTGATTCCATCCGCGGCGTTGGCTATAAGCTGGTCGTCAATAAAAAAAGAAGCTCTCATCCTGTGGAATAAGGAGAGAGCTTCTTTTTTTTGCATGCATCAGACCTAAGGAACTAGTTCTTTGATCATAGGTTTACATACAATTTACATTGTCCGCATATTCTCTTAACGCTCGGGAGGTATGATGCGGCTAAAGACTAGAGAGCCGAAGAGGGGGAGGGCCATATTGTCCACACTGTACGCCGATCTGCAACAAAGCATTCGTGCAAATGGAAACCCAGCTCAAGAAGGTAACGCCTCCGCACAAGGCCATACTGAAGCAAGCACGCAAGGGGGAGGAGATTCCGGGGATCGCCCCACGCCGGCGGAATATTGCCGGATGGTTCCGCTGCTGGACGCCCAGACGAGCTGCCGAGAAGTTCTGGAGCTGATCAAGGAGCAGCCGGATCTTCCCTGCGTGGTCATCGGAGGGAAGGAGGGCGAGCCGTTTGGGCTGGTCATGCGGGACACCTTTTACCGGAAGCTGACCGGCCGGTTCGGCGCCGATCTGTATTTTGGCCGTCCGGTAGAGAAATTTGCGGACATGCAGCCCCTGATCGCCGACATTGGAGCCGATCCCGGACTGCTGATCCAGCAGGCCCTGGACCGCCCCGAATCCCAATTTTATGACTGTGTTATTTTGACGGATCACGGGCAGCTGGCAGGCGTGCTGACGGTCCTGGATTTGATGATCATGTCGGGCTTGCTTCAGACGGGGGCTGAGCAGCGGCGCAGGCAGACGGTAGCGGAGAGCTTCAGGCATGTCACCGGCATGGAGGAATCGCTGCAGCAGGTAGCGGAGGCGGCGAACGCCACGCTGATAGAATGCCGCCAGATGAAGGAATGGTCGCTGGACGGGCGCAGCAAGCTGGATGAGGTCAGCCAGTCCTATTCCAATGTGGTGGAGCGGATGAACGAGAATCAGCAGCAGGTGGCCCGGCTGATCCAGGATGTCGACACGATCTCGGCATTAACCCGGACCATTTCGGAGCTGGCGGATAAAAGCAATCTTCTTGCCATGAACGCATCGATCGAGGCGGCGCATGCCGGTGAGCACGGACGCGGCTTTCAGGTCGTCGCTGCTGAAGTCAGGTCGCTCGCAGGACAGACCCGGCAGCTGGCGGCGGATATTTCCGGACTGCTCGGAAGCATCAGCCGGCTGGCGAAGGAAACGGGAGCTTTAACCACGGCCGGAGTGGGCGAGATCACGGCCAGCGCGGAGCTGCTGGACGAAGGAAGCCGGATGTTCGGTGAGCTGGAAAAGGCGGTCGAACACGTGGCGGGGACCGGTGAAACCGTCAACCGGTTGGCGGGAGATACGGCCATGCGGGCCGCCGTCATCAGGCAGGAGCTGGAGAAAGGAAGTTCTTTTGCTTAATATTGGATCTGCTAGTTTACACATTTTACACTGCGTTTACAATTGTGGGACACAGCATTTACATAACGGCATTACTATAGATAGGTGCCATATAGATGAACTGAACTTCATAGACCCTTTTTGAAAAAAGGAGAAGCGATTGTAAATGGAAGATATTATCGATATTGAGCAGTTGAATTTGTACTACGAGCAGTTTCATGCGCTTAAAAATATAGACCTGGACATTCCCGAGAAAACGATCACTGCCTTTATCGGCCCTTCCGGATGCGGCAAGTCGACCCTGCTGCGGACGCTGAACCGGATGAATGACATGATCACAGGCACGCATATCGAAGGCTCCGTCAAAATCGGCGGCAAAGATATTTACGGCAATGACGTGCACGTGGAAGCTCTTCGCAAGCAGGTGGGCATGGTGTTCCAGCAGCCGAATCCGTTCCCCAAATCGATTTACGACAATATTGCCTACGGCCCCCGTCTGCACGGCACGCGCGATAAGAAGGTGCTCGACGAAATTGTGGAGCAGAGCCTGCGCCAGGCCGCGCTGTGGGAAGAGGTTAAGGATTACTTGAAGCGTTCGGCCCTCAGCCTTTCGGGCGGACAGCAGCAGCGTTTGTGCATTGCCAGAGCTTTGGCGGTTCAGCCGGACATTCTTCTGATGGATGAGGCGACCTCTGCGCTCGATCCGATTTCGACACTAAAGATTGAGGAATTGGTACAGGAGCTCAAGGAGACCTATACCATCGTTATGGTTACTCATAATATGCATCAAGCTGCCCGGATTTCCGGCCGCACGGTATTTTTCCTGAACGGGGAAGTCGTCGAATCCGACGATACCAAGGAGTTGTTCACCAACCCGCGGGACTCCCGTACCGAAGATTATATTTCCGGGCGTTTCGGGTAACCGGCAGCAAGATGAGCATTAAATATATCCTAGGGGGAACAGGGCAGCGATGATTCGGAGAAAAGAGTTGGATCAGGATTTAGAGGTACTGCGCACGTTGCTTCGCCAGATGGGCGCGCATGTGGTTCATGCTTTGGAAGAGGCGGTGATCAGCCTGAAAACGCTCGATGCGGTGAAGGCACAGCAAATCGTCAAGGATGACGCCAAGCTGAACGCGATGGAAGAGGAAATCATGGACATCGGCTCCCGCCTGATCGTTACCCAGCAGCCGGTAGCCAAGGATCTGCGAAGAATTCTCGTAGCCTTTAAAATTTCGAGCGACCTGGAGCGCATGGGAGACCTTGCCCTTGACGTTGCCAAGGTGACGCTGCGGCTGCAGGGGCAGGAGCTGATCAAGCCGCTGATCGACATTCCGCAAATGGCTGATCTGGTGCAAGTAATGATCGAGGAGTCCATTACGTCTTATTTGGACGAAAATACCGACCTTGCTTATAAAATGGCCAAGGACGACGATCAGGTGGACCAATTCTACAGCCGGATCATCACGGAATTGTACGGCTATATCGCCTCGAACCCCGAGACGCTGTCGCAAGCGATGCTGCTCACACTGGTTGCCCGGTACATCGAGCGGATCGCCGATCACGCCACGAATATCGGGGAGAGCACGGTGTATCTCGTTACCGGCCGGCGTCCTGATTTGAATCAATAACATCAACATACATGAGATCAAGGAGCTGACCCGCACAGGCGGGAAGCTCCTTTTTTGTCGTAAAGGAATTGACAGAAATTACGCTTAGGAGATTTGCGGCAAAACGGCCTAAATTTTTCTCGAAAAGGGGCGTGTATGGTATCATAAATGAAGGACGTTTGATAAAGGGAAGGTGCCCAATGAACAAGCTGATTTTGATAGATGGAAACAGTATTATTTACCGCGCATTTTTCGCAATGCCCCCGCTGACGAACACCAAGGGTCTGCATACGAATGCTGTGTACGGATTTACGAATATGCTTCTGCGTTTGATCGAAGACCATAAGCCGACGCACATGATGGTTGCGTTTGACGCCGGAAAAACGACGTTCCGCCACGAAGGCTACCAGGAATACAAGGGCGGAAGGGAAAAGACGCCGCCGGAGCTGTCGGAACAGTTCCCGCTGCTCAAGGAGCTGCTGCAGAGCTTTGGCATCGCCCAATATGAGCTGAGCGGTTACGAGGCAGACGATATCATCGGGACCGTCTCCCGCATCGCCGAGGAGGAAGGGCAGCAAATTCTCGTCGTGACCGGGGACAAGGATATGCTGCAGCTGGCTTCGGACCATGTTCAGGTGGGCCTGACACGCAAAGGGGTAACGGAAATCGAAACCTACGCTCCTGAGCAAATCAAGGAGCGGTACGGACTGACTCCGCTTCAAATCATTGACCTGAAGGGCCTCATGGGGGACCCGTCGGATAACATTCCGGGAATTCCGGGTGTCGGCGAGAAGACAGCGCTCAAGCTGCTGCACCAATTTGGATCGGTCGAGGAAGTGCTGGCCAATACGGCCGAGCTGAAGGGGAAGATGAAGGAAAAGATCGAAACCCATTCCGATGACGCGGTCCTCAGCAAGAAGCTGGCGACCATTTACCGCGAGGTGCCGCTGGACAAGTCGTTTAACGAGATGGTATTCCCGGGCTTGAAGGAAGAAACGGCAGGGCCTGCGCTCGCCAAGCTGGAATTCAAATCGTTGCTGGAGCGGTTGTCCTTCCATGCGGACGGTAACACGCACTCGGATGAGGAGCAGGCCAAGGCTGCCGAACGGGAGATCGAGGTCACCGTCGTTGACGGCGAAAATGCGGACGAGCTGATCGCTGCATTGGACGCCGTGCAGCTTATTCATGTCGAGACCAGTGGAGAGAACCCGCATCACGCCGAGGTGATCGGGGTCATGTTCTCCACCGAGCCGAAGCATTACTACGTTCCGTTCGAGCGAATGAACGAGTCTTGGGCGGAGCCGCTGCGGACGTGGCTGGGGAACCCGGATGTTCCGAAACGGGGATATGACCTGCACCGCACGGATCTGGCGCTTCACTGGAAGGGAATCGCGTTTGCCGGGGCGTCGTTTGACGTGCAGCTGGCCGCGTATTTGCTCGATCCGACGGAAGCGAACCAGAATGTCAACGCGCTTGCATCCAAATACGGGCTGCCGGTGCTGGCGGCGGATGAGGACGTATTCGGCAAGGGCGCAAAATACAAGGTGCCGGAGATGGACGTGTTGAGCGGGCACTTGGCCCGGAAGAGCGCCGCGCTGCTGGAGATCATTCCGCTTCAGGAGAAGGAGCTTGCGGACAATGAGATGAGCTCGCTGTTCCATGACCTGGAGATGCCGCTGTCGCGGATTTTGGCGGACATGGAGAAGCAGGGCATCGCGGTCAACAAAGACGATCTGAAGGCGCTCGGAACGGAATTCGAGTCCCAGATCAAGTCGCTGGTCGAGCAGATTTATGAAATTGCAGGCACCGAGTTCAACCTCAACTCGCCGAAGCAGCTGGGAGAAATCCTGTTCGTCAAGCTGGGCCTGCCTGTTGTGAAAAAGACCAAGACCGGCTATTCTACCGACGCCGAAGTGCTGGAGAAACTGGCGCCGTACCACGATGTCGTACGCCTGATTTTGCAGTACCGGACCATCGCCAAGCTTCAGTCGACGTATGTGGAAGGCCTGCTGAAGGAAATTTCGGAGGAAACGGGCAAGGTGCACACATATTACCGTCAGACGATTGCGGCTACAGGGCGCCTAAGCAGCCAGTTCCCGAACCTGCAAAACATTCCGATCCGCCTGGAAGAGGGACGGAAAATCCGCAAGGTGTTCGTGCCATCCGAACCGGGCTGGTACATTCTGGCCGCCGACTACTCGCAGATCGAGCTGCGGGTGCTGGCCCATATCTCGGGAGATGAAGGACTGAAGGAAGCCTTCCTGCACGATATGGACATCCATACGAAGACGGCCATGGACGTGTTCGGTGTCAAAGCCGAGGACGTTGACGCCAATATGCGGCGGTCCGCCAAAGCGGTTAACTTTGGCATCGTGTACGGCATCAGCGACTATGGCCTGTCCCAGAACCTGAATATTACCCGGAAGGAAGCAGCCCAATTTATCGATCAATACTTCGACGCCTTCCAGGGTGTTCGCAAATATATGGACGATATCGTCAGAGACGCCAAGCGCGACGGTTATGTCACCACGCTGCTGGAGCGCAGACGGTATTTGCCGGAAATCAATGCAAGCAACTTCAATCTGCGTTCCTTCGCCGAGCGGACGGCGATGAACACACCGATCCAGGGCACTGCCGCCGATATCATCAAGCTGGCTATGGTTCAGATGGATGCGGCGCTGGCCAAAGAGAAGCTGAAGAGCCGCATGCTGCTTCAGGTGCATGACGAATTGGTATTCGAAGTCCCTGAGGACGAGCTGGAAATCATGAAGAAATTGGTACCGGAGACGATGGAGCATGCGCTGGCCCTGTCCGTACCGCTCAAAGCGGAAGTGAGCTACGGAGTCAATTGGTACGAGGCGAAATAGAGGGCTGCGTAAGCGCCCGTATGTAAATCTTATGGGTTCCCCGCGAAGTACTTGAGCAGACTTCGAAGAAAAAGCGCCGCTTTGTGGGGCTGTCTTACGCTATAATAGAGGTTGAGGTGAAGTCATCATGCCGGAATTGCCGGAAGTCGAAACAGTCAAAAGAACACTCAATCAGCTCGTGAAGGGCAAGGTGATTGACCGCGTTAGTGTCCATTTGGCGCGGATCATTCAGCGCCCCGATGATATAGATCAGTTTGCGTGGATGCTGGCCGGACACACCATTGAAGGTGTGGAGCGGCGCGGCAAATTTTTGCGGATCCTGCTGGACGGGCTCGTGCTCGTCTCCCATTTGCGGATGGAGGGAAGGTACGGGGTATACCAGAGCAGTGATCCGGTGGAAAAGCATACGCATGTCATTTTCCACTTTACCGACGGCACCGAGCTGCGGTACAAGGATGTGCGGCAGTTCGGAACGATGCATTTGTTCCAGCCCGGAGAGGAATTCCAGCTTCCCCCGCTCTCCAAGCTGGGATTGGAGCCGCTGGATCCGGCGTTTACGCTGGAGCGTTTCAAAGAAACGCTGAAGGGGAAGAAGACCAAAATCAAGGCTGTCCTGCTCAACCAGGCATATATCGTCGGCATCGGGAATATTTATGTGGATGAGTCGCTGTTTCGGGCGGGCATTCACCCCGAGCAGCCGGCCGATACGCTGACGGATGGGCAGCTCGAAGCGCTCCATCAGGCGATTGTAGCCACGCTCGCCGAGTCGGTTGAGGTGGGAGGATCCTCCATCAAGTCTTATGTCAATGGACAAGGTGAGATGGGCATGTTCCAACACCAGCTGAAGATTTACGGCCGGCAGAATCAGCCGTGCGTAAATTGCGGTACCGCCGTGGAGAAAACGGTCGTTGGCGGGCGCGGAACCCATTTCTGCCCGTCCTGCCAAACCTTGAAATCGTAACAATTCGAACTGGGCGTGCACCCCTTTTTTGTACCCTCCATATACTGAGGTAGAGATATCTTATGAAGCGGGGCTTCCGAATGCCTGATCCATGCAGCAGGCTTTTTCGGGGCACCGCTTCTGTCACAGGGAGGGAACGGGGTGCTCAGTCATGTTCTTGCACTGCTGCTGCTTGCGTTAGCATTAAGTTTGGACAGTTTTGGTGTCGGCATTACATACGGCCTTCGTCAAATGAGGATTTCGCCGTTATCGATAGCGATTATTTCTTTATGCTCCGGGGTCATCATCTATGTGTCCATGCAGGTGGGCGTGCTGCTGGCCCAATTCGTATCCCCTTCGATCGCCTCCATCATTGGAGCGGTCATCCTGATCATTATGGGCTCATGGTCGCTGGTACAGATGTGGATCCAAAAGGAGAAGAGCGGGGAAGGTAAAGAAGTCTTGGAAGCCAAAGACGCGGATGTCGCCAAGCAGGCTAAAGACGCCCAAACCAGCGGGATAGGGGGGCATGGCTTGCAAAGCTCCGGCGGAGAAGGTACACTGGACCCTGCCCAGCATGAAGCACCTGAACAGACGGTGTTTTCACTGGAAATCCGGAAGCTGGGCGTCGTGATCCGCATTTTGCGGACGCCGTCTTCCGCTGATATGGATAAGTCGGGCAGCATCTCCGGATGGGAGGCCATGTGGCTTGGTATCGCCTTATCCCTGGATGCGTTCGGCGCGGGTCTAGGCGCGGCATTGCTCGGATTTTCGCCGCTGCTGACCGCCGTCGTGATCGCTCTCTTCAGCGGCACCTTTTTAGTCGTCGGAATGAAGACGGGACTGCGCTTTGCGTCCCGAACGTGGATGCGCCGGTTTACGGTGCTGCCGGCAATATTATTAATTGTAATGGGAATAATGAAGCTGTTATGAGGTGAGTTAAGGATATGAACATCGGGTTAACCGGAGGAATAGCGACAGGAAAAAGTACCGTATCCGCCCTCTTAGTCAGCAGGGGGGCGCTGCTTGTTGACGCCGACGTCATCGCCCGGGAAGTCATGCTCCCGGGTCATCCGGTTTTGGCGGCGGCCGTTGAGCATTTTGGACAAGCCATCCTCCTTCCGGACGGAACGCTGGACCGTAGACGCCTGGGGGATATCGTGTTTCACGATCCCGGCGAACGCAAAGCTCTGAACGATATTACGCATCCTGCGATCCGTCAGGAGATCCGGGAGCAGATGCAGACCTTTGAACGGGAGCACCCGGACCGCCTGGTGGTGGTGGACATCCCGCTCCTGTTTGAATCGGGTCTGGAAGCGATGTTTGAGCAGGTTCTGCTGGTCTATGCCCCGTTTGAGGTACAGGTGGAACGCCTGATGGAGAGGAACCGGCTGACGAAGGACGAAGCGGTCGCGCGGATTCGTTCCCAAATGGATATCGAAGAGAAGAAGAAGCGGGCCGACGTTGTGATCGACAACAGTGGACAACCTTCCGAGACGGAGCGCCAAGTGGATGAATTTTGGAACCGGAAGGGCCTGCTATGAAGTTTTTACGCAAAAAAAGAGTGCTTCTTCTGTTGTTTTTAGGATTTGTCGTCATCCTGTTTTTTAATACGAACTGGATGTCGTGGTTTTACCCGATTCATTATAAAGAGAATATTCGTGAGCAGGCTGAGCGTTATGACGTCGACCCGTTCCTGGTGGCTTCGATTATCCGGGTGGAATCCAATTACAAGCTGGGCAAGGAGTCCAAGAAGGGGGCTCTCGGCCTGATGCAGTTAATGCCGGATACGGCCAATTGGGCGATGGAAAAGGCCAAGCTTCCCGAAGTGACGCTGGACCATATTAAGCATGAGCCGGAGGCCAGCATCGAAATCGGCACCTGGTATCTCAAAACGCTGTCGGAGCAGTTTAAAGGAAACCGGATTGCCGTCATCGCTGCATACAACGCGGGGCCTGGTAAAGTGGATGGTTGGCTGAAAAGGGGCGTATGGGACGGGACCTACGACTCGGTCAAAAATATTCCCATTGGGGAAACCCGGCACTACGTTCAGCGGGTCATTTATTACTACAATCAGTACACGCGGATATACAGCGAGTTCTAAAGGGAGTACTGTTCTGTCGCTAAACATAACAAAAGAAGCATTGGAGAAGCTAGGTTAGCGTCTCCAACACTTCTTCGGGTATCAAACCGAATTAGAATTGACCAGCCAGTTGTTGTTCAGCCAGGGTCACCAAACGTTTAGTGATAAGTCCCCCGATCGAACCGTTCTCATATGCAGTCATGTTGCCTTGGTATCCGTCTTGTGGGATGCTGATACCCAGTTCTTGAGCGACTTCATATTTCAATTGGTTCAGGGCTGCGGTAGCTTTAGGTACTACCAGGTTGTTGGAGCTGTTGTTGTTGGAAGCCATTGTTGTTCACCTCCTCGCTGTTTGTAAATGTATTATGTCTCGAAGCTCAGAAGTTCATTACTCTTTTTGAAAAGTTTTTGTTGGAAATTTAATACATTTCGGTGAGACGGCAAGTTAATCCCTGATGGGATAAGGGTTCACGGTATTCGGACCCTGTGAATGTTCGTGATTTTGTTCTATATACACCGTGATTTGCAAAGGAAGGGAGTTTACCATGAAATGTCCGTACTGTGATTATGCCGGCACGAAAGTGCTGGACTCACGGCCCGCTAACGAAAATAAATCGATCCGCCGCAGGCGTGAGTGCGAGAAGTGCAGCCGGCGCTTTACCACGTTTGAGATGGTGGAGGAAACGCCGCTGATGGTCATCAAGAAGGATGGAAGCCGGGAAGAGTTCAGCCGGGATAAAATCCTCCGCGGCCTGATTCGCGCCTGCGAGAAGCGCCCGGTATCCGTGGAGCAGCTCGACATGATCGTCTCCGAGGTGGAGAAATCACTGCGCAACACCGCCGTGGCGGAGGTGGAGAGCCGCCAGATCGGCGAGCTGGTGATGGAGCAGCTGTATCCCGTGGACGAGGTGGCTTATGTCCGCTTTGCGTCGGTTTACCGCCAATTTAAAGATATCAACATGTTCATGAAAGAGCTGAAGGGGCTGCTGTCCAAAAATACGGTGGAGGACTGACCGTAAGGAAGCATGCTGCTTTGCCGGTCCGTTACTGAGGATGCAACCATCTTAAAGAGCAAAAGGGCCTTCCAGGGCCTCTTTTGCTTTTGGTGGTGGCCATGGCATGGGAGCATAAGGCTGAACACTTGCGTGAGCTCCAAAATCTTTTTGGATTTTTTTATTGACACATGCATAAATCTTTGATAAATTATAAGAGTCGCTGATACATAATAAATCAGTAGAAAATATTAAGGGGCCTTAGCTCAGCTGGGAGAGCGCATCGCTGGCAGCGATGAGGTCAGGGGTTCGATCCCCCTAGGCTCCATAAGAAGAAAAACCCTTGGGAATCAAGGGTTTTTTTGTTTTTTTATTTTCAGTTTGGCTTAATAAAATTTGGATTTGGGGACGAATGGGGGACAAATGTT
Organism: Paenibacillus favisporus; assembly: GCF_040545415.1. NCBI lineage: Bacteria > Bacillati > Bacillota > Bacilli > Caryophanales > Paenibacillaceae > Paenibacillus > Paenibacillus favisporus. The sequence goes on from NZ_JBEPLV010000002.1 coordinate 230,531, forward strand.
TATTATTACCTCTTTAATTCCCCTTAATTTGGTTCGTCATTTAATGCTTTTATTAAGAGGGTTACCTCATCTTCGTTAGGATCAAGGACATCTTTCATGATTCGGTGAAAGAATCGAATAAAAGTTGAAGTCAAACCACCGGTTTTACAATCCTTCCGTGCACCTTCCTGTTCGTAATGAGTCTAGATTACCGCATTTATTAGTAATTCGTTATGAAAATTCCGGTTCAAATCTCACAGCCTTACGTGTTCCGCTTCTTCGCTACGAAGGAACAGCTACTGTTGTCAGCGCTTTCTTGTTTCTCGATTAGGACACCCCTTTGCCTGACGCCCCCGTCTTACATGTCAAGCCCGATCGGCATTTTGAGCTTAAGTCATGAGCGTGTCCCGCAAGAGTACGCCTCCTGATAATGCCCCCATTGAATGTCTGCAGTCAAGGGACGGGTAAGCCATACACCTAATCTCTTCCCCGGCTTATGCCAAACAGAACGGCAATATCGTCGTTTGGGGGATCGGCCTTACGGACCGGCCGGGGACAGCGGCGGAATCTGCCGAGCTGATCCAATGGTTCAAAAAACAGGGGCGTTTTTTAAAATTTATATGAATGGTTCTTATTTTCCCATTGAATAAGCTAATCAAATGATTTGTAAAAAAAGATTTTAAATTTAATATTGGTATGATATAGTGTTGTTACGTAACAATACGTGATCTATTTTATGCTACATAAGTTAATCATCGATGGGAGGTATTTACAATGTATCGGATGGGACGAAGATTGGGCTTGTTAATGTTGGCGGGTTTATTGGTAGTAATGACGGGGTGTAGCAGCAATAATTCTACTTCTTCAGCCAACGGGAATGGGGATTCGAAAGGCAAGACAACAACGCTTAAGTTTTTTCACCGCTGGCCCAATGAACCTAGAAATTCGTATTTCAATTACATTAAGGAGGAATTCGAAAAACAGAATCCGGGTGTCAAAATTGAGATGGAATCCGTCCTGAACGATAACTACAAGGAGAAAATCAAGGTTCTTGTCTCCTCGGGGGACATTCCGGATGTCTTCTCCTCCTGGTCGGACAGCTTTGCCGAAAGTCTGGTCTCCTCCGGCCGGGTTGAAGATCTTACTTCTATGTACGACTCCGATCCGGACTGGACAAAAACCCTGGTTCAGAATCAGCTGAAATCCTTCACTTTTGATGACAAAATATATGGTGTGCCTTTTACCATGGATGGAAAGGTCTTCTTTTATAATAAGAAAATATTCAACAAGCTGGGTCTGGAAAAACCAAAGACCTGGGACGAGTTCATAGCCCTGCTGGACAAGCTTAAGGCTTCCGGCTACGACACGCCGATTATCGAAGGCCTTCAGGATTCCTGGGCCGTAGGGCACTACCTGGGCACAATGAATCAGCGGATGCTGAGTCCGGAGGTGTTGGCAACTGACTATGCAGTGGGTACAGGCAAGTTTACGGATCCGGGATATCTACAAGTACTGAAGTATTGGCAGAAATTATCCTCATATATGGGACCAAACGCGACTTCCGTCAATCATGAAGCTACGAGAAATATGTTCATCGCCGGAGCAGTGCCGATCCATTATTTGCAGTTTGCCGAGCTAGGTTATCTGAAAAATAAACCCGATCTTGAGTTTGATTACTTTAACTTTCCGCAGTTCTCCGAAGGTAAAGGGAATCCCGAAGGTCTGACAGGTGCACCTGAAGGATTCATGATCAGCAAGGAAACAGCCAATAAAGAGCTTGCCGAGAAATTTGTAAAATTCATTGTCTCCCCTGAGAATGCAGCGAAGTTTCAGCAGGATGTAGGTTCTATGACAACTATAATAGGTGCGGCTACGAAGGAGAATTCCCCGCCGGGAACCCTGGAAGCGATCAAAGTGATCCAGAATGCGGCAGAAACCACCCCTTGGCTTGATAATGCGGTGGATCCCAGCGTAGCTGATGCCTTTATGCGTGGAGGCCAAGCCATTGCCGCGGGTATTGAGACGCCTGAAAATGTGCTCAAAGAAGTTCAAGCTGCAGCGGCGAAGCTTCAAGCCGTCAAAAAGTAGAAACGAAGTGCTTTAGCTGTGAAGAGGGGCTTCGCTCCCCTCTTTTCTTCTAAGATACAGGGAAATGCGTCTAACTGGGTTCCCGGGATAAAACAGGGGGAAAGTGATGAGAACAAGAAGAACGATAGCTCCTTATTTGTTTGTCTTGCCGTGTGTGCTGATGCTTGCAGTCTTCGTATATATGCCTCTGATCCAGAATTTCTTCTATAGCTTTCAGAATATCTCACTGCTGTCAGGAAAAAGCTCATTCGCCGGTTTGGATAACTATAAAACGCTTTTCTCCGACCCTGTTGTGGGCAAAGCCTTAATCAATAATGTGAAATATGCCGTGATCTCTTTAATCTGCCAGGTAGGATTTGGGCTGGTTCTGGCTGCCATCCTGGAGGAAGAGTTTCTGAGAAAGGTCTCGGCGGTATTCCGGACGATCTTTTTTATTCCCGTTATTATTTCTATTACGGTTATCTGTTTGCTATTTTCCTTCGTCTATAACCCGACGGACGGTCTGCTGAATATGTTTCTGCAAGCCGTGGGACTTGATGCCTGGGCTAAACCGTGGCTGGGTTCCGGTGCTACAGCCATTTATGCCGTTATTGCCGTATCGCAGTGGCAGAGTATCGGCTATTGCATGATGTTGTTCATTGTGGCCATTCAGAAAATTCCGCGCGACCTCTATGAAGCGGCCAAAATCGACGGGGCAGGCAGAGTAAAAGTCTTTTTCAGCATCACGCTGCCTCAGGTGAAAGAAATGATTTTTGTAAATTCACTTCTGACCATAACAGGGGCGTTCATGGTATTTAACGAACCCTTTATTCTGACCAAGGGTGGAGGTCCCGGAACCAGCTCTATTACGATTGCAGTTCTGATGTATCAGAACGGTTTTGTCAGAGACAACATGGGTTATGCCGCGACCATCTCACTGCTTATTTTTGTCATTACAGCAGTGCTGGCGCTCATACAGACATTATCATTCAGAACAGGGAAGGGGGACTGAAAATGGCCGGCAAGCTGCCTGTTTACAGACTCATTGTGCTGCTGCCTCTTCTGATAGGGGTAGTGCTGGTGATGTACCCGTTGTTCTGGATGGTGTCCTCATCATTTAAAAGCTACGATGAAATTTTTGGAGCTGTTTGGAATCTGCCAAGCGAGTGGTTGTTTTCGAACTACGCAACCGCCTGGACCAAAGGGATAGGCAATTATTTTATGAACAGTGTGATTGTCACCGTCAGCACGATTGCGGGCGTTGTCATCATTGCTTCACTGTGTGCGTATGGACTGAGCCGCTTCCGTTTCCGGTACAGCAAGACACTATTTATGTTCGTGCTCGGTGGAATGATGCTGGACCCGCAGGTGTGTCTGGTACCACTGTACAAGCTTTTGCAGAATTTAAATATTCATAATACGTATTTCGCCCTGATTCTGCCCTACATTGCCTTCAGGCTGTCGATCGCAGTGCTGCTTATCCGCTCTTATTTCCTGGGCATCCCCAAAGAGATTGAAGAGTCGGCAACCATAGATGGTTGTTCGGTCTTCCGGACCTATCTCAATATTTTCCTGCCCATGTCTCTTCCTATTATTATGACTACCATCATCCTTACCTCCTACTATGCCTGGAACGAGTTTCTGTTCTCTATTATCTTTATTGACTCTGACAAATACAGAACCATTCCGGCCGGACTGATGAACTTTAAAGATGCATTGTCAACCGATTGGGGAGTTCTGCTGGCCGGGCTGGTCATCTCTTCAATGCCGCTTATTATTCTATTTATTTTTATGCAGAAATATTTCATTCAGGGCATGTCTGAAGGCTCTGTAAAAGGCTGAATATCTCACATAAGAACTTGGGAGGATTTATCCATGAGAATGATTGCCGTAGGCGACAATGTTGCGGATTGTTATTTGGATCAAGGGCTCTACTATCCCGGAGGTAATGCCGTCAATGTGGCCGTGAACTGCAAGCGGAACGGGTGCGAGGAAGTGTCCTATATCGGTGTATTCGGGAATGACAAGAAGTCCGATCATATTATGGACTCGCTGGATAAGGAAGGAATCAGCTACCGTTATTCACGCAGAGTGTATGCGAACAGCGGCTCGCCCGGTGTGAAGCTGGTCGGCAATGACAGAGTATTCGTACGCGGTGCCCAGGATACAGCTCAGCATGTGCTTCGGCTGCGCCTAACGCCTGCGGATCTGGAATATATTGCGGGACATGACGTCTGCCATACCAGCTGTTATTCCAGCATAGAGAGGGAGCTTCCTGTAATTAAGGAACACTGCGATATTTCCTTCGACTTCTCCACAAGGACGGATGAAGATTATTTGGGGCAGGTATGCCCTCATATTAAATATGCATTTTTTTCGGGTGCGGAGCTTGACTCTGTGCAGATCGAAGCACTAATAAAGACCTGCCACCGATTGGGGACGGAAATTGTAGGCATAACGAAAGGAAGTGAAGGGGCGCTGTTCTCCAGAAACGGTATGCTGTACAAACAAGGGGTCACTCCAGCGGAGGTCGTGGATACGATGGGAGCGGGAGACAGCTTCATTGCCGGATTTCTGGTATCTTATCTAAAAAAAGGAGTTATGGAAGAGGCACTGCAGTCCGGGGCAAATTCTGCCGCGTATACCTGCACCTTTTACGGGGGGTTCGGGTATCCCAAACCCATAGGTGAGTAACTATACACCTGAATGCATGGTCACAAGCTGTTCATTACTTGAACAGCTTTTTGACATGTTATTTATTGCATACTAAACATACAAAACGAATTTGTCGCCTACGATATGCTGTTCCCCGTAATGAATGATTTCCATGGTGGAGGAAACAACGGTGCCCTGGGATAGCAGCAGCGGATAGCCGACCGGAATCTCCAAGTATTGTGCTTGTGCCGAATCGGCAAATACGGTCTGGATCGATTTGCGCTGGCGCATGAAGGAGACATCACGTTTGGCTTTGATAGTAGCGTACAGCGAATGGTTGTCCAAATTTTCCTGCAGCAAAAAGTTATAGGCATCTGTAAACACAGCGTAATCCAACATTACCGGAACTTCGTCGGCCAGCATAATGCGGCGGATCGCTACAAGACTGGAGTTCAAAGGAACATTCAGCGCTTCAGCCAGTTTGGAGGTGGCACTGATCTGCCGCTGTTCAACCAATTTGGAGGAAGGTCTAAGGTTGTTAAGCTTGCAAATTTCTGTAAATCCCAATACCGAGGGACCGAATTTCGCTTGAATCTTAGGTGTGGTGATAAAGGTACCTTTCCCTTGCTTGCGGTCAAGCAAACCTTCTTCAATCAATTCACTGATCGCAGTTCTGACCGTGCGCCGGCTGATCGAGTACATTTCGCATAACTCAAATTCAGTGGGAATCTTCTGCCCTGGCTTCATAATACCGGCTTCTATATCGGATTTGATAATGTCTTTTAACTGCACATAAAGAGGGATAATGCTATCCGGCTGTAATTGTCTCATTGCAGCTCCTTTTGAGAACGTTATTAGAGTTCAACTAACTATTATAACGTTGGCGATTATTGCTGTCAAAAGCCAACCACAGGTAATATATAATACTTTTTTTATAATGTAACCTGTTTGAACTTCAGTAAAAGGGTTGATTTCAGAGGATATGTATAGTAACATATAGGTACATTACGTTACATATAGTAACAAATAGGTGTTTCTGGCCTGCCGGAGATATCTACTACAAGAGGAGGAATTTATCAATGAACCAAGAGCATGTGCAACAACTGGAAGCAGCGATTCAGGCCGTAGCCCAAAGAAAGGTATCCAATTTCTATTTTGTAGCCTGCGGCGGCTCGCTCGCAAACGTTACACCAGCGCAATATATTCTGGATCGTGAGATTGAGATCCCCTCAGCCGCTTATTCCTCTAACGAATTTATTCACCGTTCCCCCAAAGCGCTTGGACCCGGTTCCGTGGTCATTACCTGCTCTCACTCCGGAAACACCCCGGAAACGGTTGCGGCAACGACATTTGCCCGTGAGAAGGGTGCATTAACGATTTGCCTGACCAATCTGGTGGATTCACCGCTCTGGGAGGCTGCGGAATTCAAACTGCATTACAATTATGCCCCTTATGGTGAGGCTCTCCGAGGGGAAGAGACCAGTATGGCTATCCTGTACCGGCTGGTATTCGGAATTCTCCAGACTTTGTATCCGAATGAGAAATATGCCAACGCGATCAGTTCCATTGAGAACGGCCTGCATGGTGTGTATGAACGGAATAAGGCCTTAACCTTGGAAGCTGCCAAAGCATTCGGACGCAATTACAAGCGGGAAAAGCTGATTTACACCATGGCCAGCGGAATTAACTATTCTGTAGCCTACTCTTTCGCCATCTGCCTGCTGCAGGAGATGCAATGGATTCATTCCAGTGCCATCCATGCCGGGGAATACTTCCATGGACCTTTTGAAATTACAGACTTTGATGTACCGTTTATCGTAATTAAAGGGCTGGGAGAAACCCGACCGCTGGATGACCGTGCTTACGATTTCTGTGCAAAATATTCCGACAAAACTATTCTGATTGACGCGGAGACTTTCGACCTGGAGGGAATCTCCCCGGATGTGCGTCCGTACTTTACGAACCTTGTAGCTGGTGTAGTACTCAGACAGTACGCACAGCATTTATCTGAAGAAACCGGACATGCGCTTTCGGTGCGCCGTTATATGTGGAAGATGGAGTATTAAAATATTCCAGCAAGTTCAATCGATGTAGGTCATATTTCTTAAGATCCAAAAAGTGAAACGGGAGCGGTAATGTTCCCGTTTCCTTTTAGTTTGATTCCCGTTTCGTTGTCCGGAATTTAGCGGATGGGTGAGGGATTGAAATGAACATTTATCGTTCAATAGATTTCTTGCATCGATTGGAGAGTAAGCCTATATCCAATAAAGACCCGGTCGATGCCAACCGGATTCTTGCCGAGTTGCATATCTTAAAATCAAAAAGAAGAGCCTTACCAATTCTCCTTTCTGATTTCAGCATACTATGTAACGGTTTTAGCAACAAACATGTATAATGGTGTTTAAAGATAGGAGGAGAGAGGCTATATGCAAAGAATTGCAATTGATATGGACGAAGTTATAGCTGATTTTAATCCTAAACACTTAAGAGTGTTCAATCGTGATTACAATGAGAATCTCACTTTGAATGACTTGATGGGAACTCGTCTTAGGGAATTGCGTCCTCAGTTTCAGAATGAGATTATTGCTTATTTGAATGACCCTACGTTTTTCCGTGATTTAGATGTAATGAAAGATTGCCAAGAAGTAATCAAGCAATTAAGTCAGCGGTTTGAAGTTTTCATCACCACAGCGGCGATGGAGTTTCCATCTTCTTTCACAGCAAAATATGAATGGTTAAAGGAACATTTCCCTTTTTTAGATGAGATGAATTTTGTTTTTTGTGGAGATAAGAGTATTATCCATGCGGATTACCTCATTGATGATAATGTAAGACACTTTCAAAGATTTAAGGGTCAAGGAATTTTGTTTACTGCACCGCATAATATAAATGAAACAGGATACGTTAGAGTTAACAATTGGCTGGAAGTACGGGGGTATTTTCTCAGATAATTTTGAACGATAGCTTTAATATTAACTGTATTAAGCTGGAAAGTAGAATGGAGTTCTTGAAAAGAATCGTAGATAGCATTAAAGATATGTGGTATGACCGAACTGTGCGCATCCGGAAAGAACCCTTGGGAGTTATTGCTGGATGAAAATTCAGTTTATCGCTCATAAAGCCTGGCTGACACTGAAAGGGCGTTATTTGTTGCACAAATCGCAACAAATAACGCCTTTCTATAATTCAAGCAATACTAAATTTAATTTATATTAATTGGGATCCGCTTATTTCCATCAATATAGTACCATTCATTATAACCAGCAGAAATATCCGTTACATAATAGTGGTTTGATGAAGAGTACAATCGAAGACCACTTTCTCCAATTTCATCTTTTACTTTTCCATCTAACGTTAATTTAACCAGCGTTTTCTGTCCGTGATTACCATCATTCCCCTCGTTCAACAATATAAATTTATTGTCTACAATTAACGAGAAAATGTTGTCTTTTTCTGACTGATAAATAGCTTTTCTGTCCGTAGCATCAAAATTCATTGAATAAACAATTCTATGGTCATGAAAATATATTTTTCCATATTGTGTTATTGGTTCAAGTGTAGTTTCACTAGAAAACGTATATAATTTCCTCTCCTGTGGATTTAAAATATTGGTTTTGAAGAGTACATTTTTACGCATAAAGAACAAATCATTATTAACTATGTTAATCAACGTTCCATCATTAACAACCGAATGTTTCTGTGATCCGTCTCTCTTCATTCTATAGATACGATTATCTTCATCGTTATAATAAAGCCAATCACCAACTAAAACTAGTCTTGTACCACTGCTCGATAGCTTTTGAAGTTGGTTATTGCTTAAATTCAGTTTGTAAATCCCATTATCAACGAAATAAATATTGTCGGAGTCTAAGTTTAAATATGTCGCCGCATTAAAAGCAATTTTAATTTGCTGAGTTCCATCTGGTTTCATCTTATAAAGACCATCTTTTGTGGAAGGAGTAGCAAGGCTTTCTTTATAAGATAAGTAGACCCAGTTATCATTTCCAGCAATTAAACCACCGTTGGCTAAGTTACTTGCAGTATTTCCGTATTCCCCTATTGTAAGAGGAGGATTCTGATCTTCTTCCGGGACTTGCTCTCCAATATACACAGTCTTATTCTCATTACTCCAATTTATTTCTTTACCTAAAAGATCACTAATACTGCGAAGAGGGACATAAGTTACACCTTTATAATTAAAGTTATCGGTATCTACGTATTTGCCATTCACCATTATTGTTATGGAATTAAAAATTGCAGAAATATTTGTTTCAATATTTTTCGCAGAAACTGAAGACATATTAAAAACAATCGCTGCTCCGGCAAATCCAATTGCTAATCCAAGAAAAAGCTTTTTCAAATGGTTCCTCCTTCTTGTAACATGAATTAATTTTAAAAAATATGTGTCATATTCATGACGGTTAAAGAAAAGAAGAAGTTACGGTAAAATAACCCAATTTTCTCAAATAACCAAAGAGATTCAAAAAAAGAGAAGTGCAGCATTAAGCAGACTTCCCTTAAGCAAATAAAAAGACGCGCATTGCACGCCTTATCTTATAAAATACTGCCGGCCTCCAATCCCTCGTGATCGCCAAACTAACTCGAGCTTCGATCAAGCCCATCTAGTAATCGCATCTACGGTTCGGTTCCTCTCCTTTTTTGGTTTAGTCTGGCAATGATGTTACTCATCATTACTAACAAGATGGTAAACTATAAAGTAAACTTTATAGCAAGCGCTAAAAACGAGGTGTTGGTTATGAAGATAAGCGAAGTAGCAAAACGTGTTGATCTTCCGATTTCTACGATCCGTTACTATGAGCAAATCGGCATTATCACGGATGAACACGTATTAAGGGATCAAAATAATTACCGGGTATATACTTCAGACATCATTCATCATTTGAACGTTGTTAAACATTGTTTGGCCGTTGGCTTTACTGGTACAAGTCTATTTTCAGGAAATGCTTGAGATTGGGCCCTAGGGTATTGATCTCATTACTGGTTTGTATGATCCCCTAAAGGGAAAGGTGGAAATCGCAGGCTGCGCAACTGTTCAGTGGAACAAGAAGTTATTAAGACAAACGATTGGTATAGTCCCACAAAATGTGGTTATTTGGAACCGTACATTAAAGGAGAAACCTTTTGTATGGATTGTCTTCAGCCGAGAATTGCACTTGCCCGTGCTTTGTTAAGAAACCCGTCCATACTAATATTTGATGAGGTCACGTCTGCCCTTGATCTAAGCATCTAGAGGTTACATATCATCTAAGTAGCAACCGTTTCCCGGTATTTCACCGGGAAACGGTTGTTCAATTTTTTCTGAAATCATACTTTGGTTATAAAATAAGATCTATTCCCGTACTACATTCCTCTCAAGTGTTTCAACCTATGGGAGCATTATACTCGAACACAGTTCGTTGTATATTATCTATTGTGAGCTTTTATTATTTGAGTTTATAATGAGTCGAGTGACAAGGATCGAGCTATTTCGCTTCCCAAAGTTCGTAAGCGCTTACTAGAATGGGATCTTTTCTTTTTTGTGCCTCTGTGCAAACGTTTTCTTAGATGACGCCATCAACTAGCGTCATTCTGTACAGAACGATTAAAGTTATGGTTTTATCGTGCTTCAAGATTCGATGGGGGAAATGATATGAGGATGATGAATCAAGTGAAAATTGCATCAAAGTTCTTTGCGTTCAAAACCTTAAAACAGCGACTGGTTTTCATAATAGTAATCGAGAGCATTGTCGTTTTACTGATATTAGTGCTGATTTCTTATCAGACAATCCACTCCATACAGAAGAATAAATTAAAGACATCAATGGTAGTCGACCTGCAGCAGATTACTGAAAAAACGACGGAAAAGTATATGAATATGACCCAGATTTCCCAGCAGATGTCGCCGGAGGGTAACGTTGGCTCCTTGTTGGATAATTATTTTCAGGCCAATTCAAATTTTGATAAATATCAGACTGGAGAACAGATTCTAGATAGTTTGGTTAAGATCACTTTCGCGAATACTGATCTCATTTGCAGAGCATATTTTGATCCGGTAATAGGCAAATATTATTTTTATAATTTTTTGCCGACGAACGCACCCCAACGATTTCATGTGCTAAAACAAAACGGGAACTTTTACTTTCACTCCTTGCATCTATCGAATGTCAAAGGCCTGGGGGATTATCAGGTTTTATCGATGCTTCGTAAAATCAATATCGGGGACGGAAGGGAGCTTGTCATTTACATCGAGTCCAGATTCGAGGCCAAAGAGCAAATCGAAAACCTTTCCAAATCTCAAGGTATGAATTATGTTCTGCTGCAACTGGATGCCGACAATAGAATCCAGTACTCAAGTGATGACACGTTTGGTAGCGGGGAACAGTTTCAGATGACTGATGAGGAAACGGTAGGCAGCGGCCTATTTGGAAAATCCGGAGAGTATGTAGGCGTTCGACTCGCGTCGGATATGGGATATGCCAACGTGTTGTTATTGCCCAGTGCCGACTATAATCGTGAACTGTTCGCGTGGATACGAGACGTCACAAGCATTTTGTTGTTAGCGTTATTATTGTTTGGCGCATCTTACTTCGTCTTGTCCCGCTTAATTTATACACCGCTTACCGTATTTATGAGCGAGATGAGAAAAATGGGCAGAGGTGACTTGAATACCGTTTCGGTTCACAGCGGGGTCATCGAATTTGATCAGCTGTTTCGACAGTTTAATACGATGAAACAACAAATTCACAATCTTATGCTGGATGCCGAGCAAGTGTCTCAAGAAAAACATAAGCTCGAAATCGAGAAAATATATCATGAAATCAATCCGCATTTTTTGATGAATGCTCTTCATTCCATACACTGGCTTGCCAAAATGGATGGACAAACTAAAATACAAACCTTTATAACGGAGCTTAATTATATTCTGGCCTATAGTCTCGGCAAAATCGATAAGCAAGCAACGGTAAGGACGGAATTGAAAATGCTGCACTCATATCTTCATTTACAAAAAATGCGCTATGATTTTCAGACGGATCTAAAGGTGGAAGAAGGAGACTATCTGGAAACACCCACAGCACGGATGATTCTACAGCCGATAGCGGAAAACGCGATTCATCATGGTCTCGGGGATAAGGGATGCCTTAGCATTAGCGTGTCTCACTCGGATGAACGCAATGCTGTAATCATTGTGTTGGAAGATAACGGAAAGGGGCTCACCACTGAAGAACTGAACAGCATTAAACAAACGATGCTAAAAACCTCGGATGGTGACAGAAAAATGTCGGGCATTGGTCTGCGGTATGTGCATTACATGCTGGAATCATTCTATGGAAATGAAGCCATCATTAATATTGAAAGCGAGTTCACCCGGGGAACGAAGGTCACCTTGCTGTTACCGATCGATCGTGAGAAATCGATAGCGCCGCCCCGGCAAGAATGAGACAGCGAAGGAGGAGAAAAAGCTGCTATGTATCGTGTGTTGATTGTAGATGATGACCGCCTGGCTCGGCAGGGTATCATTTCAATGATGCAATGGGAAAAGTATGGGATGCATGTTGTTGGTGAGGCACAGAATGGTGAAAAAGCGCTGGAATTTTTAGAAAAGTCTTTTTTAGAAAAATCACCGGTTGACGTATTATTTGTAGATCTAGAAATGCCCGTCATGAACGGTATTGCTTTGATGGAGAAAAGCAGAGCGCTTTATCCCGAGGTACTTTTTGTCGTGCTTACCTTTCACGAAGACTTTCATTATGTACAGAGTGCGTTGCGAATGGGAGCCATCGATTATATTTCTAAATTGCAGATGGAAAGCGCTGACTGTAATGAACTGCTTAGAGATATCAGTAAAAAAGTCGAAGGAACCGTGAAGAGAAAAATTAAGATGCCTGAAGCTGACAGTAATCCCCAGGATTTTAATGAACATGAATGGGAGCATCTCGTTGATAAATGGAAGCAGATGTATTGGTTGTATGATGACATGACTTTTGAACATCTATGTAATCGTACGAAAGCCCTTCATATCCCCATGTGGAGAGCTGCGCAGGTGCTGCTTCCTTTAACGAGTGTGGCTGAAGAAAATATCGGTGTTGTCGAAAAAGTATTACAGGAATATAAAGATCTCGATGACTTCTTTGAATGGATCACTTCTTTCAGGGAGGGGCTGTACAAAACAGCTTCACAAGAGGCCAAATACGGTAACATACAGGTTTGTGTTATGAAAGCGGTCATTTATGCAAAGGAACATTTGGGGACGAAGATGCATGTAGAGGACGTTGCCCAAACCGTTAACCTAAGCAGGAGTTATTTTTCCGTCAATTTTAAAAAATATACCGGAATGGCATTTAATGAGTTTGTCCGCCAGGAGCGGGTTCGGGCTGCTCAAATGTTATTAGTCGAGACCGAAAGTCTGGTATCGGATATTGCACAGAAAATCGGCTATGAGGATGTTAACTATTTTATCCGGGTATTCAGCGATTTTACGGGAATGACACCCGGTGAATACAGAAAACGAAACGGAATAAAATAGGCCGCGGGAGGTTGTTGCGAGACTAACTCAAAGTTAGCACCGTAGCAGCCTTTTTTGTGTCTAGAGACGAAAATTAAACATGATGTGTATTGTTCTGTAAATGTAAAATGATAGTGCTATAAGCAAAAAAGTACTCGGGTGCATGTGATAAAACACCGCTTTTTCGTGGATATCTCTCTATACTTGCAAAATTTTATCGATGCTATAGTTAGTTGGTAAGCGAAATCAAAGGATTTATGAATGCGCTTTATCACCAACTTCTTTCAAAATGACATTTGAAGTACGGGAAGGGGAAAATCGGTAGCATGTACAGCAAAAAGAATTTGAAGCATTACTGGATCATGATGGCGCCCGGTTATATTTGGCTGATTTTATTCAGTATCGTCCCGATGTTTGGCATCGTGATGGCTTTCCAGGATTATAACCCGACGTTAGGGATAATGAAATCTCCATGGATCGGACTGGAAAATTTCAGCTACATGTTCAGTATGGATGATATCCACCAGGTATTTATCAATACGATTATCATTGCGGTAGGCAAATTAATCGGAAACATTATTTTTCCTTTGATATTTGCGTTGTTACTTCATGAACTTACGATAAAAAAACTGGTTAGACCGATTCAGACGATCGTATATCTTCCTTACTTTTTATCCTGGGTTATTCTCGGGAGTATCGTGCTCAACATTTTTGGCACAACGGGTCCTGTAAACAATTTTCTTGGGATATTCGGCGTTGACCCGATTGTATTCTTCGGGCGTCCGGATTTGTTCAGACCGTTGGTCATTGGATCGGATATATGGAAAGGCTTCGGATATAATGCGGTCATTTATCTTGCAGCCCTCACGGCCATTGATCCGTCTCTGCATGAAGCAGCAGCCATTGATGGCGCAGGCCGGTTTAAAAGGCTAATACATATTACGCTTCCCGGCATTAGAACCACAATTATACTTTTGATCATCCTTTCTTTAGGAAATGTACTGAATGCGGGATTTGACCAAATATATAACTTGTACAATCCATTGGTTTATTCCACCGGGGATATTATTGATACATGGGTTTACAGGGCAGGTCTGATCGACTTGCAATTCAGCCTTGCTACTGCGGTTGGACTCTTGAAATCGGTTGTCAGTTTTATTCTAATCGTATTCAGTTACGTATTAGCAAATAAATTTACGGGATATAAGATATTTTAACAATTTATAACGGAATGGACGTGGCATTTTGATTGAACACAAATCTTTAGGGGCCAGAATGTTCAACGGTCTAAATGCAGGCTTTCTGATGTTAATTACATTATTGTGTCTGACGCCTCTGTGGTACATCCTGATGATTTCGCTTAGTGAAAAGTCGGCAGTTAATGCGGGTGCGGTTACGTTCTGGCCAGTGGGATTTAATTTGCTGTCTTATCAAAAAATCGTTTCTGAAGCGGCGTTTTTCATGTCCTTTTGGGTATCTGTGAAAAGAGTTGTGCTTGGCACAATCGTGACTCTCGGGGCAGTCTTGATGATGGCATTTCCTTTGTCAAGAACATCAAGGCAATTACCTCACCGGAATGTTTATATGTGGGTGCTCATATTTTGTATGCTTTTCAACGGCGGAACCATACCTTGGTACCTTACCATCCGCAGTTATGGTTTAATCGATTCAATTTGGGGATTAGTGCTTGCCGGCGGCTTACCGATATTCAGTGTCATTCTGGTCATCAACTTTTTCAGAAATGTACCATCCGCATTGGAGGAAGCTGCTTATGTGGACGGGGCTGGCCCCTGGCGTACATTTCTGCAAATTTATGTTCCGGTTTCGGCGCCAGTCATTGCAACCATTACGCTGTTCACGGTCGTAGGCTACTGGAACGAATTCTTTCAAGGCTTGGTTTTGAGCACGAAGCAGTCGAATTATCCGTTACAGACTTACATTCAGCAGTTGGTGGTGAGTCTCAATTTATCTAATATGGATACGGAACAGATTAAACTGTCCTCACAACTGAATAACAAATCCTTAAACGCAGCGAAAATATTTATCGCGATGGTTCCAGTTCTGATCATTTATCCATTCTTGCAAAAGTTTTTTATCACCGGCATTACGCTCGGTTCGGTGAAAGAATGACATGCACTGATTTTAATTGTACCTCTGTGCAATTGAATTATAGTGATTGGACTATTACACAATAAGGGGGAACTGCAATGAAAGTGACAAGAATGCTAGTTTTGGGTTTGCTATTGACAATCGTTATGACAAGTATGGCAGCATGTAGCGGCACACCCACAGAAGACCAAGGGAACGATGTAACAGTAACATCACCTTCCTCATCTCCGGACCCGTTTGGAAAGTATAGTGAACCGGTGACCATTCACCTTGTTCGTACGCTTGATCCGAATTCAAAGTTTGATGACGGTAAGTCGATCGAAAATAATGAATTTATTGATGAAATCAAAAAGCAGTTCAATATTGATGTGAAGTACGATTGGGTCAGCTCACCGTCCGATTGGGACCAGAAAATCAGTTTGGCCATTTCTTCGAATAATCTTCCGGATGCTGCGATCGTGAATTTGACACAGTTCAAAACGATGCAGAAATACGATCAGCTTGCGGATTTGACAGATGTATTTAATACCTCAGGCAGTGATATGCTGAAAAATTTCTACAATAGCGGTGGGGATACGTTGAAACAATTAGTTGAATCTGACGGGAAAATGATGGCTATTCCGGCTCCTTCACCTAAAGCATCAGGTATGAATGAAATGTGGATACGTCAGGACTGGCTGGACAAGCTGGGGCTTCAAGCGCCTAAAAATCTTGATGAGTTGAAAGCGGTTGCTAAAGCCTTTATCGAACAAGATCCTGACGGTAATGGAAAGAAGGATACTATTGGCATCGTCGGTCCGTCCAAGTCCGGTGTCCTCAGCGGCACAGACGGAAACCTGTATGGACTGGATCCGATTTTTGCTGCCCACAAATCGTTCCCGTCGTATTGGCTGAAGGATGGCAGCGGAAACGTAGTTTACGGTTCGACACAACCGGAGACCAAGCAAGCTCTGCAAACGCTGGCCGAAATGTATAAGGAAGGTTTGATCGATAAGGAACTCCTGGTACGGGATGACAGCCTACCACTGATTCTTGACGGAAAAGCCGGTATTTTCTTTGGACCTTGGTGGACAGGATACACGATCGCCGATGCGTATAAAAAGAACCCTCCCCAGGATTGGCAGGCTTATGCCTATCCACAGGCGGATGACGGTAATTTCTATGCCCATATGTCGGCTCCAGCCAGTCAATTTTTGGTTGTAAATAAAAATTTCAAATATCCGGAAGCAGCTCTAAAAATCATTAATCTCCTGATTCGGGATGAACCGAAATGGGTGGAAAACGGTCTGGGTAAAAATCCCGGCACAGGAGGCGCATATCCGCTGTTTACCGTATTTGACAATCTGAATGAAATTGAAGTATCCCATGATATGCTCAGCAAGTATGTAAAAGGCGAAATAGACATGAATGCTGTCGATTTCAGTTCGCATAAGCTTTTGAAGGATGACATGAACGCAATCAAGAAGCTGAAAAAAGAGCCGTTGGATGATTACTCGATTAACAACTGGGATCTGGATGGCGGAGGCGATCTTATCGCATCCAATCTTCCGCGACTCGTCTCTATTATGGTTGGCGGTCGACCACTGGCTACAGATACAAATATTAAGGAAGTGTACAGCCTTTACTATGGTCAGACAAACACCATGACTTCGAGATGGGCGAATCTGCAGAAACTCGAGAAAGAAACCTTTGCCAAAATCGTAATGGGTAGTGCTCCAATCGAGTCTTTTGATGAGTTTGTAGACAAGTGGAATAAACAGGGCGGGGAAAAGATTTTAAGTGAAGTGGCAGAAATGAGCCAATAGAGTCTCGAATCGCTTAGACACGGGAGATGTGTTTCCGTGTCTTTTTCATTTCTGAGCAGGATTATATGGGTCAATAGCCAAGATGAAATTGTGAAAATATGTATATGTCATTTTGCAGGGGGATGGGGAGATCATTGAGTAAACATCTATTCCACCTGACTGCCCTTTAGCTGAAGGGCGTACGCCTTAGTGTTTTCGGATTGATCCTTGAATGCGTTTGTCCGCTTCATACAATCTCCACAACTCACTCAGTTTGACGACCACATAGTTTATGACAAGGTATGTCACTAATAAGGAATACAATAGAACTTGAGCCCGGCATAACAGTCCGAGCTAAACTAAACAAGAAGGAGTTGTTATATCGTGACGTTTCAAATTACACCTTTTATCATGCTGAACGGAAATGCCAGGGAAGCAATTCGATTCTATGAATCCGCGCTGGAGGCCAAAGTTGTATTCATGGAAACCTTCGGAGAAGGGCCTGAGGATCAGTCGCACCCACTGCCGTCACACTCAAAGGATTGGGTAGCACACGCTGTTCTAAAAATCGGAGAAGCGGAATTATTTGTTGCGGATACAATTTCGGACAGGCCGAATCAGACCGGCGATCGCCTGCAGATCTGCATCACAACCCCCGATACCGAAACATCTGCCCGCTTCTTTAATGCTCTCCTGGATGGCGGCCAAGTGGTGATGCCGTTGCAAGAAGTGTACTTCAGCCCCGCTTTAGGTATCGTGACTGACCGATTTGGCATAACGATCCAAATCTATACCCCTGGAAACAAAGCGAAGGACGGGACGGTTTAATAACTAAGATAATGCTCCTTCTTCCCTAACCCTTTTATTCTCAAGCAGCTCGATCAGCCATGCTAGCTTATCCAATGGCACCTTTTTTTAACTGTGTTTTGAATTCCCTAATGTTAGTGCAATCCTTTTTGTAGTAAAGATTTAACAGCGGCTCTTTAGGGTCATTGGACTAATCGATGGCATTTTAGGGACGCGAACGCTAATCTGTTATAGAATAGAAAAATGCCTCATTTCATATGGGGCTCAAATTGTTGAGAAACTAATCAATTCATAATAATACTTCATTTGTTTCAATAGGGTTATTTGTTTGTCCAGTTTGACAGGGTTAACACCAAATCAAGGTTTTTTGTTTTTTAATATTAAGCCCTGGCCCACTTCTTCCGATACTGGTGCGGCGTAGTGCCCATGCGCTGTTTGAACAATTTACAAAAATAAGAGCTGTTTGCTAAACCAATCTCCTCAGCAATGAGCGAGATTGGTTTTTTGGTGGTCGTTAACAGCAGAACGGATTGATGGACCCGGCGGGCCATGATGTATTCGGAGATGCTGATGCCTGTCGCCTCTTTGAAGAGATGCGATACATGATAGGGAGAT
This sequence comes from Paenibacillus favisporus, assembly GCF_040545415.1. NCBI lineage: Bacteria > Bacillati > Bacillota > Bacilli > Caryophanales > Paenibacillaceae > Paenibacillus > Paenibacillus favisporus. The sequence continues at coordinate 249,050 of NZ_JBEPLV010000002.1, forward strand.
AAATGCAGCGACTTGGCCATGTCGTCCAGCCGAAACGGTAACGTATAGTTGGCCTCGATCCATGTCAATATGTGCTCCACCTGATGATTTTGGCGAAGGGCAGGTTTCGGCAGTCCGGCTTCCGTCCGCTGATCCCATACGTGTTGGATCGAACGATACAGCATGACGAGAAATAAAGAAAATTCCTCATATCTTTCTGCCTCTGAAAGCATCGGTAATTGATCATCCAAGCTTTTGTAGACAGCGTCCAAGATGTGAAGCTCATCCCCGGTATCATACAAGCACGGAACAGGGAGTTCTCCTAAATACATGAATCGATAAAAGGTATGAAGCGAAGGCCATTTTTCAAAATAAGACTCAAACATCGTCGGTTCAAAGGTCACAAGGGAACGTTCGAAACATTGGCCTTCGTCGTATTCGAGCTTGAGATGATGAAGCTGATAAGGCTGAAAAATGCAGAGCATGCCCGGTTTGATGTCGTAGCGGATGTTATTGACGATCATCGTCCCTTTCCCTTGATGGATCAACAAGATTTCCACCCCAAGGTGGGAATGAAAGGTTTCCTTATGCTCATAGTTGACGCTTTTTCGTTTATAGGCAAAATGCAGGGGCACCTCGCTATAGTTACCCGCTACAAAAGACATGGCTGCTGCCTCCTTCTTCCCCCGTATGTACTCGCTTTCGAATCTATTCTATCGCAGAACCGCAACCCAGTGTTATTTTTTCCCCCACAGCGAAGCACAATGTTCTCGCAGCTTCAGTTAATATCCTTATATACCAATGAAGAAAGCTCAGGGGAGGTTAAAGGGATGATCAAGGTTGCGATTATAGGGACCGGGGCGATTTCGTCCGCTCATATCGAAGGTTATCTGCGGCTGAAGGACCGTTGCCAAATTGTTGCGTTATGCGATCTTTATCCCGAGAAGGCCGAAGCCAAGCGGGAGCAATACGGTTTGGACGCTGTCATCGTCAAGGATTATAAGGAACTGCTTGATCAGGAGATCGATCTGGTTTCCATTTGTATGCCTCCGTTCGAACATGCGCCGGTCACCATTGATTTTCTGAATGCAGGCAGTCATGTGATCGTGGAAAAGCCCATGGCCTCTTCTCTTGAGGAATGCGATGCCATGATCAAAGCCGCGGAACAAAACGGGAAAGTATTATCCGTCATTGCCCAAAATCGCTTCAGAAATCCGATTATGAAGCTGAAGCATGTTGTGGACAGCGGATTGGCCGGCAAAATTCTTCATGCCCAGGTGGATTCGTTCTGGTGGCGGGGCCATTGCTATTACGATTTATGGTGGCGCGGCACGTGGGAGAAGGAGGGAGGCGGTCCGACGCTGAATCATGCGGTTCATCATATCGACGCCTTGCTCTGGATGCTGGGTCAGCCCAGCGAGCTCCAGGCTTATATGAGCAACGTCGCGCATAACAATGCGGAAGTGGAGGATCTGTCCATCGCGATTTTGAAATATCCGAATGGCAGCTTGGGACAAATTACAAGCTCCGTCGTTCATCATGGTGAAGAACAGCAGTTTATTTTCCAGGGTGAGCATGCCCGGATCTCGGCGCCGTGGCGGGTCACGGCTTCCAGGTCACTGCCGAACGGCTTTCCGGAGCGGGAACCCTCTTTCGAGGAGAAAATCCAGCAATACTACAGCGAGCTGCCGGATCTGCCATACGAAGGCCATACGGCACAGATCGATAATGTGCTGAATGCCATCGAGACGGGGGCGCCGGTCATGATTGACGGAATCAGCGGGCGGAATACGTTGGAACTCATTATGAGTATTTACAAATCCGCAAGCACCGGAGAAAAGGTCAAACTTCCCCTGCAGCAGGACGATCCTTTTTATACGCGGGAAGGTCTGATGAAGAATGCACCTCATTTTTATGAAAAGGGCAGCAGCGTTGAAAATTTTGCAGATCTGAAAATAACGACAGGAAGCCGTTACGGCGGCGTAACGAATGGACAAACGTCAGGCGAACAGTAAATCCCGATCATCGGGATGGAGAACCTTAAGCATGAAAGGGATGAAGGAGATGCAGAAGAACGACGGAATGAATTATGCCCCGAAAGGAAAACCGAATCCAGTAGTCGGGCCGGGTGAATTTGTGATTGCCGCGGTAGCGCTCGATCATGGGCACATCTATGGAATGGTCAACGGACTGATCGAGGCAGGCGCTACATTAAAGTGGGTTTATGACCGTGACCGGGCCAAAGCGGAAGCATTCGCACGAACCTATCCCCAAGTAACGATTGCTGAGTCCGAGGAAGAGGTTCTGGCAGATCCGCAGGTTCAGCTTGTTGCAGGAGCAGCCGTCACTTCGGAACGCTGTGCGCTGGGGCTTCGGGTGATGGACGCAGGCAAAGATTATTTTACGGATAAAGCTCCCTTTACCACACTTGAGCAGCTGGAGTCGGCCCGCGCCAAAGTGCGTGAAACCGGAAGAAAGTATATGGTTTATTACAGTGAAAGGCTGCATGTCGAATCGGCGGTTTATGCCGGGCAGCTCATTGAGCAGGGCGCGATCGGGCGGGTGCTGCAGGTGACGGGATTCGGACCGCATCGGTTAAACGCTTCGTCCCGGCCGGAGTGGTTTTTTCAAAAGAAGCAATATGGTGGAATTCTATGCGATATTGGCAGCCACCAGGTCGAGCAGTTTCTTTTTTATGCGGGTTGTAAACAAGCGGAGGTGCTGCACAGTAAAGTGGCAAACTACAATAACCCTGAGTATCCGGAGCTTGAGGATTTTGGCGATGCCACCCTGCTAGGGGACAACGGGGCCACGCAATATTTCCGGGTGGACTGGTTTACGCCGGACGGCTTAGGTTCATGGGGAGACGGACGCACCCTGATATTGGGAACCGAAGGTTATATTGAGCTGAGAAAATATATCGATATCGCCCGCGACCGGACCGGCAATCATGTCTACCTGGTCAATCAGGAAGGGGAATACCATTTTCATGTTGACGGACAGGTCGGATATCCGTTCTTTGGAGAACTCATTCTTGACTGTCTGAACCGGACCGAAAATGCCATGACGCAGGAGCATGCCTTTATGGCGGCTGAGCTGTGCTTGAAAGCGCAGGAAATGGCGCTGGACGTGACCCGAAGCGGCAGCTGACTGCATGAGTATGTCATGAAGGTCATGGAGCAGCTGCTTAACATGCATCTGTTAAAAATAAGCTGGGGAGGGCCTCGTATGTATCATACAACCCTCCCTTATTCGTTATTTAGGTTGATTTGTCAGTTGTTTGACCATGAGGATATGAGGTATGCCATCTTCCATAAATTCCTCCGAAGAAGTTCGATACCCAAGTTTCTTATAGAACCCTTCCGCCTGACTTTGCCCGTGCAATTTAACCTGCTGTACCCCTTTGTCTTTAGCGATTTCTTCTAACGATGCAATGATCCTTCTTCCGATTCCGAATTTGCGGTAAGGCTGCAGGATGCAAATCCGCTCCAGCTTTCCGGATTCTTCATGAATTCGTATCCTTCCCGTCCCGACGGGCTGCTCATCATAATAGGCGATGATGTGCTCACATGGTCCACCCAAAGTATCAAACTCGTCGAATTCATCATTCAGCGGCACGCCCTGTTCCTCAACAAATACGTTCCTCCGGATAGAAAATGCAGCCTCTAACTCTTCAGGCAGATTAATTCTTTGGGTTTTCAATCGTTTTCGTCCCTTTCATGATGTATTCAATGATCGTTATTCAAATTATAGGATGAATTATGTTGTAAATGCAATAAAAATAAATCTCTGCGGTTGAAAACACCCACGAGGAGCAAAAAAGCCCCGAATAACGGGGCTTGAAAATCATATTGGTCTCATGAAAAAAAGGCTGTGACCATCTCAATCTCAATTTTAGCTCTGTGCGCTTGTCTTGATAAGATCTTTGGCATGCTGCCTGCCTGTCGATAATAGACTGTCACTCAGCTCGGCATCTCTAACGGAACGCGCCAGTACAATCGTGCCGACCATAAGACTCAGCAAAGCTTGGCCAGTCAATGGATCGACTTCTGCCAGGTCGGAGATAAAATCAATCATGCGCTGAAGCTCCTCGGTAAAGACTTGGCGCACCTCTTCGGACATCCGGGATACTTCAGCGGAAAGGGCGGGAAGAATGCACCCCACCTCGGTTTGGTCGCGATGCTGCGGACTCAAATAATAATGAATGACCGCGTGGATCTTGGGTGCTTCCTTTTCCTGGTCCGCCGCCTTCTGCAGCAGGGCAATGGTCTCGCTGATCGCAAAGCGGCAGGTTTCAGCGACCAATTGCTCTTTATTGTCAAAATGTGAATAGAACCCTCCGTGCGTCAGACCGGCACCTTTCATAATAAAGGGAACGCTGATGCCCTGTACTCCGCTGGCTCGAATGGCTTTGGCTGCACTGTCAATAATACGGCCGCGAACCTTTAATTTGTGACCTTCCGGATAAGGCAAAGCAATCACTCCTACTGGCAAAATACGCATTTTAAAATATTATAGTCATCATAATAAAGCCTGTCAATTTCACTCGGTCCAGTCGGTTGGTTTTGCGGCAAATGAGCAGATGATATTGACTGTTTTAAAATATGATGACTATAATATATTATGTTCATCATATTTTATTTCGGAGGTGGAAAGTTATGAATGACCTTAAATCGGTAGACACCCTGGTAATAGGATCGGGTCCAGGAGGTTATGTGGCGGCGCTTCGGTCAGCACAGCTTGGAATGACAACGGCTGTCGTTGAGCGCGGCCGGATCGGTGGAGTGTGCACCAACATAGGCTGCATTCCTTCCAAAGCGTTGATTGGGGAAGCGCATCGCTTCAAGCAGCGTAAGCAATGGAATCACACAGTTGCTGCTGCTGCTTCCTTTGAGGATGCTCAGGGCTTTAAACAAGCCGTCGTAAATAAGCAAGCCGGTGGAGTTCAATATTTGTTAAAGACGGCCGGAGTTTCGGTTCTTGAAGGAGAGGCCCGCTTGATTGACGAGCACACCGCTTCCATTCAACAAGCGGGAGCCGAACTTAGGATTTCTTTTAAACACGCCATCTTAGCAACCGGTTCTCGTCCAATTGAGCTTGCGGCTTTGCCCTACGGCGGACGTATTATGTCTTCCACGGAAGCGTTGTCCCTTTCCCAAATTCCATCGAGCCTGGTCGTGATCGGCGGCGGTTATATCGGCGTTGAACTGGGACAAATGTATGCCAAATTCGGAACCAAAGTTACGATTCTGGAGGGAGGAGGACAGGTGCTGCCCGGATTCGAAGCGGACCTTGTGGCTCCGGTTGTACGGCAGTTAAACGAAGACGGTGTAACTATCATTACGGACGCTATAGCCGTCCATGCAGAACAGGATGCGGGCGGGCTGACACTCCGCTATGTGTGTCAAGATGAGCAGCGTACTGTTAGAGCAGAATATGCGCTGGTGACTGTCGGAAGAAGACCGAATACGGACGGCGGATTAGGGCTCGAGAACGTCGGCTTGCAGACAACAGGCAGGGGGCTGATCGAAACGGACGCTCAGTGCAGAACGGCAGTTCCGCATATATTTGCGATCGGTGATATTACAGAAGGTCCGGCTCTGGCCCATAAAGCTTCCTACGAAGCTAAAGTCGCGGCAGAAGCTATCGCCGGCAAACCTTCTATCGTGGATTACAGAGCCATTCCGCTTGTTGTGTTTTCCGAACCTGAATTGGCCAGCGTTGGTCTGACAGAGACAGCATGCAAGGAGCAAGGTATCCCGGTCATCGTGGGCAAATCCTCCTTTAGTATTAATGGCAGAGCCTTGGCGCTGAAAGAAGAGCCAGGATTTGTGAAAATCATTGCGGATCAAGCGTCGGGGATCGTCAAAGGAGCGCAAATCGTAGGCATAGAGGCGTCAACCCTCATATCGGAGCTGGCCTTGGCGATAGAGATGGGAGCGACCGTAGAGGATCTGGCGATGACGATTCATCCCCATCCTACGTTAGGGGAAGTCATAATGGAGGCCGCCGAGAACGCGGTGAGAAAAATGAGAATTGCTAAATAATGTGAATTGCAAAGTAAATGCGGGCTTTTGCCCAAAAAGAAAAGCCATTTGCTTGAGCAAACGGCTTTCATGACGGTGATTCATACTCAGCTCATCCTGTCTTTCTCGTTCTTCATCTTGTTCATCTCGGTTAAAGTCATCTCATTGCACTGCCGGATGAAGTTCAAAATCAGCTGCAGTTCCTGCTCCGTATACTGCGAGATGATCTGGAGCGTCGACTGCATAATCGATTGGAACATTGGAGAGATGGATGCCGAGCCTTCCGGCACCGGTTTGACGACGACACGTCTGCGATCGTTCGGATCCTTATCCCGGATGACATAACCCGCTTGTTCGAGCCGGTCGATGACGCTGGTCACAGCACCGGTTGTAAGCCCGGTTAACTGGGCCAGCTGGCCGGCCGTGACAGGTCCGGCTTGATTCAAGTAATCCAGGCATTTGTGGTCGGTGGCGTTCAAACCCAATCGTTCCGAAATGAGCTGATGGAACATCACGGCACGGGTGCTGTTCTGGCGCAGCTCGTGCACCATTTCCTGCTGTAAGGAAGCGAGTTCAGGTGACACGCGGTCCTTTTCTTTTGACATCTTGATTCCTCCGCGTATGCGACTTATGTCTTTTCTCGTTAAGATAAACATTATATTAAGATGATTTGTGGATCAAGACTTATTTACTCTACATAGTCACATTATGGCGTCTATTTCGACCCAATCCACGAAAAGGACGGTTACACGCAATGTGAAGGAGGATTAAAGATCACCAGCGGAGGACCTGCAATTAAGCAGAAAGAAAACCCTTGTTAATAAGGGTTTTCTGGTTTTCTTCTATGCACGTTTAATAGATGCGATATTTTCCGCTTAGCGCGAGGAGGCTAAAGAAATAAAGGCAGTTGTCATAATATCGGCGAATACCGGTTCTAAGCGGTGTGCTCCAGAACTTGTGAACAAAGGGGAGCGCATCTTCACCGTCGGCGGCCAGCGATGCCATCGCGTTGGTGGCCAACAGCCCGATGGGGTGCAAGGCCGGCTCTTCGAAAGGGCTCCCGTCGATGCGGTATCTTCGGTATTCGGAAGGCTCGATCTCCCGGAAAAACCGCTGAATCCGGTTGGACTGCCCGACCTGCCATGGATCCTGGCGGAACCATTCCCAGTCGAGGGCAATGTTGGCCGCCACCCGGTACGCATCGCTGAAGAAATGGCGGTAATCGCCATGGGGCTGCGGTTCAGCCGGCGTGCCGTCATAATTCGCATACTCCGGAGACAGTCCTGTTTCGGGGTGACAGGCCAGATGCAGATAAGCCCGGCTGGCGACGGCAGCTTCTTTCCAGAAAGTCCGATCCCGTTCGTCGACACGCTCGGCGAACAGCTCATAGAAATGGGGAAGGTGATAGGATGGATCGCTGAAGGGAGACTCCGGGATGAACTTAATCAGCTTGGTTGCAGGGTCCCACATCGGATCTCCTTCCTGGTCCCGGCCTTTATGGACGCAAGCGCGAAGAATCGTCCTCGCCTGCACGGAGTAATCGTACGGCGGCAGTCCGTCGCCCCACCGGCTTGAAGCAAAGAACAGGGCCATTGCGTAGTATTCCTCCCCGTCAGGAGCGGGTCCAGGAGACAGGCGGGTGCCGTCCGGCTTGCAGTGCCAGGCGAAATAATCCTTGTAGCGTCCTTCCTTATGCTGCATATACGATTTGGAAAAATTCCAGAGCAGGTCGAAGATGTCTTTCTTATCCATCTGAACGGCCATCATCATGCCGTATGACATGCCTTCGGTGCGGACGTCCGAGTTGCCTGTATCCAGAACATAACCTTTATCCTCGCCAAGAGGAAAGTAGATCCGAACCTCAGGTGCACCGTCAAACAGGTCGTTCCACGCCTGGTCAAGCCTGGCGTCGATCTCCTCTTGCGAATAACCCGCTTCCAGGAATACATTCCGATATTGGCCGGTATAAAACGCTCCTTGCATCGTTAGAGCCATAATCAACCTCCAGCTGTTAGTTTAAGCTTATCGTACCATAAGGGGCACTCTAAAAATTAAAGCGTTTACCCTTCAAATTATAGGTGTTCGTGTTCCGATGCATAAAAATAATACTTTACCGATCGTTCCCAATATGTTATGCTCAATTCGTAAAGAAGACGGTTCACAGCGTCCGAAGTAGAATGTGCATTCTCAAAATAGGCAATACTGTTTCCCGAAATAATAATATAACGGAAGGAGGTGTACGGGGTGGCCAGAAGCAAAGAATTTGAGGAAAGCGCCGTTCTCGAGAAAGCGATGAAGCTGTTCTGGGAACAGGGATACGAGAAGACATCCATGAACGACCTTGTCGAGCATATGGGCATTCACCGCAGAAGCCTGTATGATACGTTCACCGATAAGCATACGTTGTTCCTGAAAGCGATCGACCGCTTTGGGGAACGGTTCAACGCCAGAATGTCCGCAGGGGTTAAGCAGTCGGAAACGGCCGAACAAGCACTGAAGTTTGTTTTCCAATACATGATCTACGGGGATGAAGACGTGCCGCCAGGCTGCATGGTCGTGAACTCGGCCGTGGAACTGGGGATCCGTGATGAAGAAGTGGACGCAAAGGCGACGGAGGCATTTGCCAAAGCCGAGCAGCTGGTGAGGGAAATCGTGTTTTGGGGGCAGCAGAACGGAGAGTTTACAAGGGAATACGAAGCGGAAGAATTGGCGGAGTACCTTCATAACGCTCTGGTGGGAATTCGAGTGATGAAACGGACGTCCATTCCCCAAGAAAAACTGGAACGGATCGCAGACGTATCGATACGCTTCGTCAAAAAATAAAAACATATTTTTTTTAATCATTATAGAATGATCGTTCTCAAAATGACCGTGCTAAAACTTTTTAATGAGCATAGCATGACGCATTGTTAATAGAACAATCATTCCCAAAAAAGGAGACGATCATTATGAAGACGTTAATTATTGCTGCACATCCCGATTTACAGGCCTCCCGGATCAACCGAGCCTGGACCGAAGCGGCACAAAAGCAAGCAGAGACGACCGTACACCTGCTGTATGAAGCCTATCCGGACAAAAAGATCGACGTCGCACGGGAGCAAACTCTGCTGGAGAACCATGACCGCCTTATTTTTCAATACCCGCTGTACTGGTACAGCACGCCGCCGCTCCTCAAACAGTGGTTTGATGAGGTTCTCACATACGGCTGGGCTTTCGGTCCTGGAGGGGACCGGTTGAAGGGGAAAGAAATCGGTATTGCCATATCGACTTCAGGCACCGCGGCTTCGTACCAACCGGGAGGATACAACCTGTTTACAATCAGGGATATCGCAAAGCCGGTGGAAGCGCTGGCCAACTATGTTAGCGCCCGCTATCTTCCGCCCTTTGCACTGCATAACGCGCATCATGTGACGGATGAGGAGATCGCCGACAGCCAGGCCGCGTATGTCAAGCACTTGGTTGAGGCGCAGCCCGTACGATACGAAGCACTTGAAGTCTATTGACCATTTCATAACAATGACCATTTTCGTCAAAACAATAACAGGGAGGAAATGATGATGAACAACAGTAAAATTGCACTTGTGACGGGAGCCAGCAAAGGAATCGGATTTGAGGTGGCCAAACAATTGGGGCAGCAGGGGATTACGGTATTAACAGCAGCCCGGACGAAAGAAGCGGCAGATCAGGCGACGTCGGAGCTGCGTCAGCAGGGGATCGAAGCGGTTGGCGTTCAACTGGAGGTTACGGATGAAGCCCATATCGCGGAGCTTGCGAAGTGGATTGAAACGGAATACGGCCGGCTCGATATCCTGGTCAACAATGCAGGCGTTTCGTTGGAAAAGCCCGGATATGAAGGGGACGCTTTCAGAGATACGTTTGAAGTGAACACGTTTGCGCCTTATTTTATTACGGAGGCACTGCTGCCATTGCTGCTGAAGAGTGAGGCGGGGCGGATCGTGAACCAAAGCAGCGCGCTCGGCTCGATTCAATTCATCCTGACGAACGAGCTGGCGCAGCGTATTGCGACTCCGGCCTATTCGGCCTCGAAAGCGGCGCTGAATATGCTGACGGCCTATTGGGCGCAAAAGACCAGCGGGACGAACCTGAAAGTAAACGCGGTGCATCCGGGGTTGGTTAAGACCCGCATGGGCGGTGACAAGGCCGAACTGACGGCCGAAGAAGGCGCGGTGACGGCTGTTCGGCTGGCAACGATACCTGAGGACGGCCCGACCGGCGGATTTTTCTACATGGATGACAAGCTTCCGTGGTAAATACTTCTATATATCGGCAAAAGCCCTTGGAGATCAAGGGCTTTTTCTCGTTCTTTCGTATTTTTGCTTTGCATATGACATCTCATGTCATATAATCAAAAGGATAATCAGAATAAGTGGAGGGACATAAAATGGCATCGAAAATCAGAATTGGAATTGTAGGCTATGGTAACCTTGGACGAGGCGTCCAGGCATCCATCGCGCAGAACGAAGATATGGAATTGGTGGCGGTATTCACACGGCGTGATCCGTCGCAGATGCCTGCTGAAGCGGGCGTCAAATTTGAGCATGTATCGACGGTGGAACAATATAAAGGATCGATCGATGTCATGATTCTGTGCGGAGGATCCGCAACCGATCTTCCCGAGCAAACACCGGCCATTGCCGCCCTGTTTAACACGGTGGACAGCTTTGATACGCATGCCAAGATTCCTGAGTTTTTTGCAAGCGTGGATGCAGCGGCTAAAAACGGACAAACCGTCAGCGTCATTTCGACCGGCTGGGATCCGGGCTTGTTCTCCATGAACAGACTGCTCGCTGAGTCGATTCTCCCGCAGGGCAAGGAATACACATTCTGGGGTAAAGGCGTCAGCCAGGGCCACTCGGATGCCATCCGCCGCGTTCCGGGCGTCAAAGCAGGAGTGCAGTATACCGTACCGGTAGAAAGCGTCATCGAACAAATCCGCAGCGGCGAAACGCCGGAACTGGCAACCCGCGAGAAGCATGAACGGATTTGCTATGTCGTTGCTGAAGAGGGTGCGGACCGTGCCGAGATTGAAAAGACGATCGTGGACATGCCTAACTATTTTGCAGACTATGACACAACGGTTCATTTCATTACGGAAGAAGAGCTGAAATCCGAGCACAGCGGCATGCCGCACGGCGGATTTGTGATCCGGAGCGGAGTGAACGGCCAAGGAACGAAGCAAATCGTCGAATTCAGCCTGAAACTGGAGAGCAACCCGGAATTTACCGCAAGCGTATTGACCGCTTATGCCAGAGCGGCCGTCCGGTTGGCCAAAGAAGGAGCCGTTGGCGCCAAAACGGTATTTGATATCCCGCTCGGTTATCTATCCGCGAAAAGCGATGCGGAGCTGCGCCAGCAATTGCTGTAATTTTGCACCGATAAATGCATTTAATCGACTAAAAAAATATTTTTTATTGGAAAAAACCCCTAAACCTGCATTAGAATTTAGTGAAGCAAAGCGTTATAGTGCAAAAAAATGTGCGTATTGTGCAAAAGGGGTTGGGTTATGAATAGTGTAATGGATACGAAGGGTTTAAATACAGCCGAAAAGTATGTTAACGATGTGTACAATTTAGTCGTTTCCCGGAATCCTTCCGAGGATGAGTTCCACCAGGCCGTTAAGGAAATTTTTGACTCGCTGGTACCTGTTCTTGCAAAACATCCGGAGTACATGGAAGAAGGCATTTTAGAACGCATGGTCGAACCCGAGCGTCTCATCACATTCCGCGTGCCTTGGGTGGACGATAACAACAAGATTCAGGTCAACCGGGGATTTCGGGTACAATTCAACAGTGCACTCGGTCCATATAAGGGAGGACTCCGGTTCCATCCTTCCGTCAATGCAAGCATCATCAAGTTTTTGGGTTTTGAGCAAATCTTGAAAAACGCATTGACCGGCCAGCCGATCGGCGGAGGCAAGGGCGGCTCCGATTTTGATCCAAAGGGCAAGTCGGACCGTGAAATCATGCGGTTTACCCAAAGCTTCATGACGGAGCTGTATAAGTATATCGGACCCGATGCGGACGTCCCTGCCGGCGACATCGGCGTAGGAGCCCGGGAGATCGGGTACATGTTCGGGCAGTATAAGCGGATCCGGGGCGGCAACGAAGCCGGCGTGCTTACAGGCAAGGGCATCGGATACGGCGGAAGTCTGGCGCGTACGGAAGCGACCGGCTACGGATGCGTGTATTTCGTGGATGAAATGCTGAAAGACAACGATCTGTCCTTTGAGGGAAGCAAAGTCGTCGTATCCGGTTCCGGAAACGTATCCATTTATGCGATGCGCAAAGCGAAAGAGCTCGGCGCTACGGTCGTCGCGTGCAGCGATTCCAACGGCTATATCTATGACGAAAAAGGACTGGACATCGATACGGTTCAGCGCCTGAAAGAAGTAGAACGGAAACGGATTAAAGAGTACGTCAATGAACATCCGGATGCCGTTTATGTCGAGGGCTGCCGTGACATTTGGACCGTTCCATGCGATATCGCGTTGCCTTGCGCCACGCAAAACGAAATCGACGAGGAATCGGCCGCTCTGCTCGTTAAGAATGGCGTGAAGGCGATCGGAGAGGGCGCAAACATGCCGTCCACCCTTCAGGCGATCGAAATTTTCCAGAAGAACGATGTCCTGTTTGCACCGGCCAAAGCAGCGAACGCAGGCGGTGTGGCCGTATCCGCGCTGGAAATGGCACAAAACAGTATGAGAATGTCCTGGAGCTTTGAAGAAGTTGACGCAAAGCTGAATGATATCATGAAAAATATTTATGCGAGCTGCGTTCAGGCAGCCGATGAATACGGATATCATGGCAATCTCGTCGTAGGCGCCAATGCTGCCGGATTCCGGAAAGTAGCGGACGCTATGATCGCTCAGGGGATCGTCTAAGTCCTCCCCGCAGCTTGGTAAACCAACCGAAATGAACTCATATCACGATAAAAACCACGGATAAAGGATGGGATACCCTTCCTTTATCCGTGGTTTTCTATTTTTATACGTTACGAACCAATCGGAGTACCACGGCTTCATCCCGCAAACGAAAAAGCCCTTGGATCCCAAGGGCTTTACTGAATATGGATTTAAAAGGCCACAGGCAGGGCAGCCAGCCCTTGGGAGCTGAGCGTAAAGTTCCAAGGGACCTCATCCCGGGGAATGCTCAGCCGCAGGTTCGGCATGCGCTTCAGCAGCGTAGTAAAGGCGATGTCCCCTTCGATGCGGGCCAGCGGCGCTCCCAGGCACATATGGATGCCGTGGCCAAAGGCGAGATGCCGGTTGATCTGGCGCGTAATGTCCAGCTCTTCGGACTGGTCGAACTGGCGCTCGTCCCGATTGGCCGATTTCAGCACGGGGATCACGGCATCGCCTTTCTGGATGGACTGCCCGGCGAGCACGATGTCCTCCGTGGCAAAGCGCGGTCCGGCAATGGTGGCCGGCCCGTTGAAGCGCAGCAGCTCCTCAACGGCGGAAGGCACCAGGCTCGGCTCGGCCTTGAGATTCTCCAGCTGCTCCGGATGATCCAGCAGCATCAGGCTGCCGGTGGCGATCAGGTTCGAGGTCGTTTCGTGGCCGGCAAAGATGAGCAGGGTGATCATCGACACAAGCTCGGTTTCCGAGAGCCGGTCTCCTTCCTCTTCGATCGCGATCAGCTGGCTGATGAGGTCGTCCGCAGGCTGCCGCCGTTTGGAAGCCACCAGCCGGGCGGTGTACTCACCGAAGGCGCGCATATTCTCTTCAACGCCCGGCTCGCGTCTTCCCAGTCCCAGCCCGTGGGCGAGAGCGGCCGACCAGGTATGTATCTGCTCCCGGTCTTCCTGGGGAACGCCCAGCATTTCGGAAATGACGTTGATCGGGAGCGGATAGGCGTAGTCTTTGACGAGGTCCATCTCGCCTTGCGCCTCGACTTGGTCCAGCAGTTCGTCGGCGATTTCCTGCACGCGGGGACGAAGGCTCTCCATGTATCGCGGCGAGAACGCCTTGGATACGAGGCTCCGCAGCCGCCGGTGGTCCGGGTCATCGACCGTGAGCATGGAGTGTCCGGTGAAAAAGGTGGGAGGTGCGGACGGATCCGAACCGCCGGCCAAGCTCTTTCTGAAATCTTCATTCCCGTCGATCGAAGCGGGGTCCACCGTGAAATGGGCATGGTCCTTGAGCACCTGCATCGCTTCCTCCATCCGGGTGACCATCCACGCTTGACGATCCGGCCCGCCCATCGGAAACGGGATCGGAATGACGGCGTTCATTTCTCTCATCTGGGCGAATACAGGGAACGGATTGTCCCCGCTGGCACCGCTGAACAGATTCAGCGCTTCCGGTGCAATGGGATCTGACGGATTCATCAGCAAACCATCCTTTCATAAGCAGAGTATTTTGGCCTTGCCGTAGCAGGACGGAGCTGTCTTTAGGGATGATCGAATGATAGAAATAAGCTGTGATAACAGGTGGAATCATGAAATGGCCCGTCCCGAAAGGCTTGGGCGTACGTCTTCGCGCTGCTGTGTTCGTATTTTGCATTGTGGATTGCGCTTAAATTTAATATAATGTCACTGAGTGACAAAAGTCAATGAAGGAAGAATTCGAGATGAATCCTAAAGAAAACATACATCCCATAGAAGCGCCGGCAGGTTTAAGGGAGAGAAAGAAGCGTCTGGCCCAGGCGGCGATTGAGGAAGCAGCGCTAAGGCTTTTTCAGCAGAAGGGCTATGAGCAGACCTCGATTCAGGACATTGCCGATGCGGTCACGATGTCGTCGCGCACGTTCTTCCGGTATTATGCGTCCAAGGAGGAAGTGCTGTCGGGACCGATCCGCAGCACGCAGCTGGATGGGATTCGATACCTGCTGGAAGCGGAGCCTCCGGCATCACCCCATGCCGCCCTGCAGTCGGTCTTTGGTTACCTGGCCAGCCAATACGAGAATCAGCGCCCGGGTCTTGTGCTCCGGTACCGGATTGCCGGGCAGACGCCCTCTATCGCGTCCTTATTTTTGTATACGCTGATGGAGACGGAGCCGGCTCTCTGCGATGCGCTGTGCTCGAGGCTCGAAACCGGGGCGGACCGTGATGAAGTCCGGTTTCTGGTGGCCGTCTATATGGCGGCTCTGCGCGTCTCCATCGAGGAATGGCTGGAGCAGGGGGACGAAGCGGATCTGGTGTATGTGCTGCATCGCCATATGGACCGGCTTTCTTCTATGCCGGGTTGAGGTCATACAGTTAAAGCGAAAAGATTCCGCGGCTCCTGCGGAATCTT
This sequence comes from Paenibacillus favisporus, assembly GCF_040545415.1. Lineage (NCBI taxonomy): Bacteria > Bacillati > Bacillota > Bacilli > Caryophanales > Paenibacillaceae > Paenibacillus > Paenibacillus favisporus. Next base: position 264,311 of record NZ_JBEPLV010000002.1, read on the forward strand.
TTTGTTGATATAACCGAAAAGTGGGGCCAACTGTCTTCCGTACGAGGGGCTTACCCGGGAAAATAGGAAATATACAGGAACTGAAGCAACAATTCGGGATTCAGTCAGTGGCCTCCAACCATATTGTTGACTAATCAACGTTAATCGTTTATGATCGGAATTAAGTTGATAACTCAACAATATGTGCTGGCATGCCCCCATTTTAGAGGAGGAGATCGTTATGAATTTGGATTTGACGCTCGACACTTCGGTAAGACCGTTCAGGATTGATGTTCCTCAAACAGCGCTCGATGACCTGCAGGAGCGTTTGAGCCGCACCCGCTGGCCGGATGAAATTCCGGGGACGGCAGGGAAATACGGTGCAGAACTGGATGGCATCCGGGAACTAACGGATTATTGGCAAAATAGCTATGATTGGCGTGCTCATGAGGAGCGGATCAACCGCTATCCGCAGTACATGACGACCATTGACGGAGCCTCCGTTCATTTTCTGCATGTCCGCTCTTCCGAACCGGACGCGTTTCCGCTCATTCTTACGCACGGCTGGCCCGGCTCCTTCGTCGAATTTCTGGACATCATCGGCCCGCTAACCGATCCCAAGGCTTACGGTGGAAATCCGGAGGACGCCTTTCATGTGGTTATACCGTCCATGCCGGGATACGGATTTTCCGGACCGACGACGGAAACCGGCTGGAACGTCCCGCGGATCGCGCGTGCCTGGGCGGAATTGATGAAGCGGCTTGGTTACGAGCGGTACGGCGCGCAGGGCGGCGATTGGGGATCGAATATTTCCCGGACGCTGGCAGCCGTGGATCCGGAGCATGCCTGCGCCGTGCATCTCAACTATTTGCCCTGGATGCCGAAGGAGGGGCCGGACGCTCCTACTGAAGAGGAGACGCGCAGAATCGCCAAAATGAAAGCCTACCTTGCCCAGCCGGCGGGGCATATGGGCATCCAGGGTTCGCGGCCGATGACGCTGGCCTACGCCCTGAACGACTCGCCGATCGGCCAATTGGCCTGGATTGCGGATAAATTTGCCGATTGGACGGATTCCCGGTACCCGGTCACGGCCGACCAGCTGCTGACCAATGTGATGGTATACTGGCTGACGGGCACCGCAGGTTCCGCCGCGCGGCTGTACTATGAAAACGCGCAGCTTAAAGGCCAGCCGATTCCTTGCCCGGCTCCCATAGGTGTCGCAGTGCTCCCGTACGATCTGGTTCAGCCGGTCCGCCGGATTGCCGAGCGCCAGTACACCGTCGTGCATTGGTCGGAGTTCGACCGGGCCGGCCATTTCGCCGCCATGGAGGTACCGGATCGGCTTGCCGAAGATCTGCGTTCCTTCTTCCGGCAGTTCAGAGACTAATCAATAAACAGCAAGAACACACCTTGAAGCTTCAAGGTGTGTTCTCTATTGAAGGCATAAGAGCATATAGGATTTTTCTTGTCAGACTGGCGTGATTTTTAGCACTCGGAACATGTCCGGAAGGCCATCAGCTCATCGAACAGGATGAGTTCGATCAGGCTTGCTTTCTTTTACTGCGGGTTACCAAGCGTAAGCCCGAGGGGCTTCTCCGCCGGGACCCGGGAAAATTTCGTCCAGGCGCGCCAGCACGTCTTCGCTAAGCTCAAGCTCTACAACCCGGAGCGTTTGCTCAAACTGCTCCAACGTCCGCGGTCCGATGATCGGGGCCGTCATCGCCGGATGCACGAGCGTCCAGGCGAGCGCTACCGTCGCTTCGGACTCGCCCAGCTCCTTGCACAGCTTCGAGAACTGCTCCAGCTGCGGGCGCAGCTTCTCAAGCCGCTCGGTCTGGCGCGCAGTCCGCGATCCTTCCTTCGGGTTCAGGTTGCCGCCAAGCACGCCTCCGTCCAGCGGGCTCCAGGCGATGACACCGATGCCATGCTCTTCCGCGGCAGGGAGCACTTCAAGCTCCGGCAGCCGGCAGAGCAGGCTGTATTTGTGCTGCTCGGACACCAGGCCGAGCAGTCCGCGCTTCTCCGCTTCGTACTGCGCCTTCACCAGGTCGCGGCCGGCAAAGTTGCTGGCGCCGACGTATCCGATTTTTCCCTGGTTCTGATGAGTTTGGAAAGCGTTCCAGAGCTCATCCCAGGACACGTTCCGGTCCACATGGTGCATTTGATAGAGCTCGATATGGTCCGTCTGCAGCCTGCGGAGTGAGCCTTCCAGGTGGCGGCGGATCTTGTACGCGGAAAGTCCCCCTTGCTCATTGGGATCCACGATAGGATGTTCCATGTTGCCGTATACTTTCGTGGCGAGCACGACTTTTTCCCGTCTTCCGCCGCCTTGGGCGAACCAGCGGCCGATGATTTCCTCGGTCCATCCGCGGTGCTCATTACCGCCGTAGACGTTGGCCGTATCGAAGAAATTGACACCTGCGTCGAGGGCTGCATCCATAATCTTGAAGGCTTCCTTCTCCTCGGTGCTTGGACCAAAATTCATCGTACCGAGGCAGAGACGACTGACCTTTAATCCTGTTTTTCCCAAATAGGTATACTTCACGTTTCAATTTCCTCCTTTTCCTGGTGGATTCGGTAACATTATAATTCTTCTTTCGGTTTCTGGTAAGCACTGAAAAAAAGTATACTAAGTGAATCTCGTGTTACTTGAGCCTGTTTGGACCTGCTTTGAACTAACCTGCGTTGATCTCATTGGACCCTCCGGATCCTTCACTCTTCGTCATCATCCCCTAAACAGGCTGAAAGCCAAATAAGTGGCCGTAACCCACATAATGACGGCGGACAGGAGGTTCAGCCACGATCTGAGCCTGCCTGTCGAATCGAGGTTTCTGGCGGCCCGTCCCGCCGCGGCGAGTCCGGCGAACCATACCCAGGAGACGATGACGCATGCCGCGCCGAACGCCAGCTTTTCCCAGCCGGTATAGTTTAAGGAGCTTGTGCCTACCACGCCGACGGTGTCCAGAATCGCATGGGGATTGAGCAGGGATACCGATACGGCAAAAGCGATTTGCTTTCGAGTCGATAAAGAACGGGTGTCCTCCCCGTTATGGACGGTCGGTTTGCTGGTTAACGTGACGTAGCCCATGTACAGCAGGAAAGGAATCCCCAGCCCCAATAGGACCGTTCTGATCCAGGCATATTCGAGCACGACGACGGAAACGCCCATGATCGCCAGGGAGATCAGCAGCGTATCGCAAAGGGAGGCGGCAATGACAGCCGGCAGTGCCCGGCTCAAGCGGGTGTGGGCGGCGCCTTGACCGAACACAAACAGGTTTTGAACGCCGAGCGGCAAAATCAGCCCAAGGGCCAATATAAATCCGTGAAATAGGGCATGTATCATATCATTCCTCCTGTAATGTCCCTATTTTATCGAAGGCGCCACTCTAGGTCTCCATCCAATTGGTTGGTTAAAGACCCAACCAATCTGTTAGAATAAACGAAATCAATCATGATAGGAAGAGGGTCTATGCGTTACGAGGAATGGCATTTGGACAAGTCGTCTCCGGTGCCGCTTCACCGGCAGATTTACGAATATATGCAGGGGAAAATCATGAACGGGGAATGGCCTGTCGGCACGAGAATCCCTCCACAGCGGGAACTGGCTGTCCGGTTTCAAGTGAACCGCAGCACGGTGGTCTATGCGCTCGGAGAGCTTGCGGCCAATGGGCTCATCGAATCCAAGGTTGGACAAGGAACCGTGGTGGTCAACAATACGTGGAATCTGCTTGCGGCTGGTCCGGCTCCCGACTGGAACCGCTACGTCCGGGCAGGGGCTTATCCGCCCAACATCCAGCTGATTCAGCGAATTAACCAGGCCGAGGCCAGGGTGGACATCATCCGGCTTGGAACGGGAGAGCTGTCGCCTGAGCTGCTCCCTGCAGCCCATATGCAGGAAGTCATCGGGAAGGGGACCGGTGGGCATTTGTCGCTGGGGTATTCCGAGCCGAAAGGAAGCCGGTTCCTCCGGGAAACGCTCAGCGAATATTTACGGTCCAAGGGAATCTCCGCTTCCCCGTCGTCGATTCTGATCGTGTCGGGTGCACTGCAAGGATTGCAGCTGATATCGGTCGGTCTGCTCCAGCCCGGTTCGACGGTTCTGACGGAAACTCCGTCCTATCTGAACTCGATCCACGTGTTTCAGTCGGCAGGGATCCGGCTCGCCGGCGTTCCGATGGACCTGGAAGGGATTCGTCCGGATGCGGTGGGACCGGCCAAACGTCAGCATCAGGCAGGGCTGCTGTATACGATCCCGAGCTTCCATAACCCAACCGGACGGGTCATGTCAGGGAAGCGCCGGGCAGAGCTGATGAAGGCTGCGTCCTTGGAGCGGCTGCCGGTCATCGAGGATGACGTATACGGAGATTTGTGGCTGGACGCACCGCCGCCCCCGCCGCTCAAGTCGGCCGATCCGCAGGGCCTTGTCCTCTATATGGGCAGCATGTCCAAAACGCTTGGCCCGGGACTGCGGATCGGCTGGGTGGCCGGGCCGGAACCGGTCATCGACCGGCTGGCCGACATCAAAATGCAAACTGACTACGGCGCCAGCTCGCTGTCCCAATATGCCGTAGCGGAGTGGCTGAGCACAGGCCGGTACGAGCCGCATCTTGCCGATATCCGGCAGAAGCTGAAGCTGCGCAGAGATTTTGCCCTCTCGATCCTTCAGCAATATTTTCAAGATATGGCAACGTGGGAGGTACCCGGAGGCGGGTTTTACATTTGGCTGCGGCTGCACGTTCCCATCCCGGTTCACCAGCTGTTCGAGCAGGCCCTGAAAGAGGGGATCCTCTTAAACCCGGGGCAAATTTATGACCGGCATGACCGGCAGCATCTGCGCTTATCGTATGCGTATGCATCCCTTCACGACCTCGAGCGGGGATTGATTCGACTGGCCGGAATGATTCAAGCGTATAGGTGAGGGTTCACCCTTGTGGTCCTGGATTTTGATTCCATCTTTCAAAAAGAATGGTTAATCTCTTGTCCCGAGGGATGAGTTTAGCAGTATAATGAAGTTTAGTGTCGAATGATCGCCTTTCAATTTAATGAAAATAACTCTGTGTATACGGGAGGAAGCAACATGGACTATCAACAGATTCTCGTCCGTAACAACGTTCAAGTCACCGGGAGCGGCACGCAGTATTTGATTTTTGCCCATGGGTTCGGCTGCGACCAAAACATGTGGCGTTTTGTTGCACCTGCTTTCGAAGATCATTACAAAGTGGTCTTGTTTGATTTTGTCGGATCCGGCAGGTCAGACATACGGGCGTATAATCCGGTCCGCTACAGCGATCTGGACGGCTATGCCCAGGATGTGCTGGATATATGCGAGGCACTGGGGGCAAGGGACGCGATTTTCGTAGGTCATTCCGTAGGTGCCATGATCGGCATTCTCGCTTCCATCCGCAGACCCGAATATTTTGAACGGCTGATTCTGATAGGCCCTTCTGCACGGTATTTAAACGACCTTCCCGATTATATCGGAGGCTTTGAACGCGAGGATTTGCTCGCTCTAATGGATATGATGGACAAAAACTATCAGGGTTGGGCCAGTTATCTGGCACCTGTCATCATGGGCAATCTGGGTCGTCCCGAGTTGTCCGGCGAGCTCGAGCAGAGCTTCTGCGCAACCGATCCGAAGGTGGCCCGGCGGTTTGCCGAAGCGACGTTTCTCTCGGATTACCGGGAGGCGCTTGGAAAGGTAACCGTGCCTTCCTTGATTTTCCAATGCGCCGAGGACGTGATCGCGCCTCTGGAAGCAGGGGCTTATATCCATACCCACATGCCGGGTAGCGAATTTCAGCTCATGGATGCCACCGGCCATTGTCCGCACATGAGCCATCCCGATGAAACGATTCAGCTGATTCAAGCCTACTTGACTTCGGCCAAAGCCTGTCAGACAAGCGAGTCCACACGGTAGTATGGACGAACGATTGGATCAGGTGCCTTGCGGATATGTGACCATGGCCGATAATCGCATTATTCAGGAAGTCAACGCCACGCTGTGCCGCATGCTGGGATATGAGAAACGGGGAATGTGCGGGAGCAGCTTCGAATCGCTGTTGACCCGTTCCAGCCGGATTTTTTTTCAATTCTATTTTCTTCCGCTCATAAAGCTGAACCGGGGCGTCGAGGAGATGTATTTGACGTTTAAGACGAGCAGCGGAGAAGCCCTTCCCGTGCTTCTTAACGCTTCGGCAGTGGAACGGGATGGCGAATGGGTCTACGATTGCATGCTGATGCCCATGCGCCGGCGGATGGAATATGAACAGCAGATCCAGCAAGCCGAGAGCGCTTCAAACCGGGCGCGGGAAGAGCTTGAGCGGATCGAGAACCTTCTCCGGCAGAAACGCGATGAGCTGGAGCGGATACAGGGAACGTCTTCAATGGAATAAGAACAATACTTCATATTTCAGTAAAAACGGTTTGAAAAAAGCCGCCGGACTCTTGTCAGAGGTCCGGCGGCTTTGGTGTTTCCGGGGCGGCATGGCCGTATTTGCGCTTGTAATGGCTCAGCGCCAGTAGCGGCCAAATGTACCGGTAGCTGTGGTAACGGGAGTAGAAGGTGCCGGGAAGGCCGGCCCCCGTCGGATAGGCCGTCATGCCGCCGACGCCGTCCTGCTGCAGCAGGGAAGTCAGCCTTTGGACGCCCCGGTCCACGGAAGGCGACGGCTGCTCCTGCACGGCGATGAGCGCGTCCAAAGCCCAGGCCGTTTGCGACGGTGTGCTCGCTCCGAGGGGGACATAGCGCATGATCCGGTCGCTCCGGCAGGATTCGCCCCATCCGCCGTCCGGGTTTTGGATCTGCTCAAGCCAACGGACGCCTTTATGGATCGCATCATGACTGGCCGGTACACCGGCAGCCGCCAATCCTGTTAATGCCGCCCAGGTGCCGTAGATGTAGCATACTCCCCAGCGCCCGTACCACGAGCCGTCCTTTTCCTGGTACCGGATCAGCCAGTTTGCGCCCCGCCGGATGAACTCATGCCGCTGCGTCAAACCCGCAAAATGGCCGAGGTACTCCAGCGTCCGGCCCGTCAGATCCGCCTCGGAGGGATCGATGGCCGCGGACTTGGCCCCTTCGATTGCGAGCCAGGTCAGGATGTGCTTGTCGGTATCCTTTTCGAACGCTGGCCAGCCTCCGTCACGGTTCTGCATCGACAGCACCCAATTCAGCCCGCGGTTCCATGCTTCCCGGTACAGCGGGTCTGTTTCCGTTAGGCGGGATATCGCGCGCAGCGCCGCCGTTGTGTCATCCACATCCGGGTTGATCGTGTTCGACTCGGAGAATCCCCACCCGCCGGGAGCCGTATCCGGGTTATGGAGGCTCCAATCGGCCGGTTTGTCCTGCTGTCGGGACAGTAAATAGGAGGCGGCCTGACGGATGGCCGGATGATTCTCCGCAACCCCGGCCTCCTGCAGGGCATCGGCGATCAGGGCGGTGTCCCAGACGGTGGAAGGCGAGTTCTGGATCGTAGTTGTTCCGTCCGCCTGACACTGCATGGCAGTCAGCCCTTTGACGGCATCAATAATGACGGGATGCTCCCGCTCATAGCCCAAGGCAAGCAGCGCCAGAACCATCAGAATCGTGCTGCTTGCGTAGCTGTACAGAGTGCCGTCCGGCTCAATTCGATCCAGCATAAACCGCTCGGCCCGTTCCACGGCGACTTCATGGATGAAACGCGGTGTACCGATCAGCCTGTTCAACCCTCGGTGGAGTTCCGCCTGCATGTCCTCGTACTCCGGCGGCAGCGGATCATCTTCGTCGGCATCCAGGCGCGGGGAGGCAAGGTCGGAGAGGTCGGGAGCGTCCGGCGGAGAAACCGAAAACTTCCGGTCCGCCATGATCAGCAGCGGTGTGAGATGGACCCTGGAATAGCCCGAAAATTCGAAAAAGTTGATCGGAAAATACGAGGGGAACAGCAGCACCTCCAGCGGGATCATGGAGATCGACCGGGGCCATGGGCGCTGGCCCGTCGCTGCCAGGATCGCCTTGGTCAAAATGCTGTCGACCTTACCGATTCCTCCACGCGAAAGGATATACCGTTTGGCGCGCTGCATATGCTCCTCCTCCGGCCGGCTGTAACCGGAGCAAAGCAGGGCGTAGTAAGCCTCCACCGAAGCCGATAAGCTGCCCTCTTCCTCATCGGGATACAGCCTCCAGCATCCGTCAGGCTGCTGCTTTTTGCAGATCCGGTCGTGAAGCTGCCGGATGAGACCTTCCGGATCCGCCTCCAGAATACGAAAGAGGATGATAACGAAGGCGTCGATGCCGATTCCGTTTTCAAAGCAAAACCGCCAGGAGCCGTCCGGCTGCTGCGTCTTCAGGAGATAGGCCGTCAAACGCCCGATCTCCTCATCTACCGTGCTTAGCCTATTGCTCATTTTGCCGCTTCCCTCCGTTTGTTGACCATTGATAGCAATATATGTCGGCGGGGAAGGAGAAATGAGAAAGCCGCTGATTATACCAGGGTTTGCAGAAATCTGCGGATATCCTCGTAAACGAGGCGGCCGTCGTCGAACAGGTCGGTCATGGCGTAGAAGCCGTGAATCATGCCGGGATAACGCCTGAATGTGACTAAGACCCCGGCCTCCGCAAGCTGTCTGCCATACGCTTCCCCTTCGTCGCGGACCGGATCATACTCGGCCGTGATGATTAGTGTCTGCGGCAGGCCGTCAAGCCGGCCCAGCATCGGCGATGCGAGCGGGTTCGAAAGGTCGGTGCCCTCCTTTAAGTAATGCTTCCTGAAGTAATCCAGCACGTTACGGTTTAGAAAATAACCTTCGGCAAATCGATCTTCCGATTCATAGCATTGCGAATAATCCGTGAGGGGGCAAATTAATATTTGCCCAGCAACATCGACTTGTCCCAAATCGCGCAGCTGCTGGGCAACCACGGCGGCCAGATTTCCACCGGCGCTGTCCCCCGCTAGGGTCAGCTTGGAGGGGTCAAATCCGAGCTCCCCGGCATGATCCGCCACCCACTTGGCGGCGAAGATGGCCTCTGTCGGAGCGACGGGAAAAGGATGTTCGGGAGCTAGCCTGTAGTCCACCGATACGACGGCACAACGGGTTACTGCCGCCAGCATGCGGCACATCGGGTCATACTTCTGCACATCGCAGATGACGAAGCCTCCGCCGTGATAGAATACGATAACGGGCAGCGCGCCTTCCCGCTCTGGCCGGTAGATCCGCAGCGGCAGATCACCGTATGGCCCCTCGATGCTCCTATCTTGAACCGATGCCAGCTCGAACGTATCTGAAATGACGGTTCCTGCGGCTATTTTGCGCAGCTCTACAGGATCCAGTGTGTGGGAGGGCGGCAGGGATGCCGTATCCTGTATAAATTTTTTGGCTTGTGCATGCAGTGTCATAGAATCCGTTCCTTTCTTTCCTGATATTTGGTTAGGGGACATCATGGCTTGAAGCGAGATTAACATGCCGTTTATACTGAAGGCAGTAGCAAACGTAACTAGCATAAAAACTACCTGGATAGGAGTGGACTCGACCGATGGAAGCCGGTTTGAACCGAAAAGCGATCGGAGATTTCCTGAAAGCCCGGCGAGCGCAGCTGACACCGGAGCAGTTTGGGCTGCCGCAGGGACATACGCGCCGCAGAACGCCAGGACTCCGCCGGGAGGAAGTGGCGCAGCTGGCCGACTTAAGCATTACTTGGTACACATGGTTAGAGCAGGGCCGGGAAGTATCCGCATCGCCCGAGGTACTGGATCGCCTGTCCTCTGCGCTCCAGCTGAGCCCTACGGAGCGTGAATATTTGTATCTTCTTGCGGGGAGATATCCGGTACCATCCAGAGATATGTCGGCATACAGGCTGTCGCCCGCCTTTATGAATTTGGTGACGAGCACGCCGTATCCCTTTTTCGTCATCGGACCGGAAAATCGCCTTATCGCCTGGAACGAGCTCGCCTGCGAAATTTTGACGGATTTTTCAGCGATACCTCCCGAGGACATGCAGATGCTTCGCCTTACTTTTATGCATCCTGCATTTCGGACCAAAATTATCAATTGGGAGCCCTCGACCAAAATCGCGCTTTCCTTCTACAGGAAGCTGTACGACCGCTCGGCCGGTCAGCCTTGGTATACCCGGCTCATTGAGGAACTGACCACTAACAGCAAAGAATTTGCCGAATGGTGGCCTCTTCATGAAGTAGCCGAAAAGAACGGCCTGCGAATCGAAGTGAAGCACCCGGCAATGGGACATCTGCACTTTGAAATCATTACGTTTACCCAAATCAATGATCTGGAAAATCTGATGTGCTGCATCTATATGCCGCTGCCGGAGACACGTACGCCCGAAAAGCTGGAGGCATGGTTGAAGACTCGCCCCGCTGCCCGCATGTAAGCGAATATTTTCGCCGAAGTGCGGGTTTCTTTTTGCCCTGAAGCTTCCTGTTAGTTTTTATACTAGTTAAAAATTTGATCTGGTTCCCTCTGCCTCCTTAACGTAATGTGATTTACCGAAAGGAGGCGTCTGTATGAAACCATCACCTGAAGTTCCCCGGCCTTTATCTTCACCGTTACGCCCTCTATTGGTGCTTTCCTTGTGCGCATTTGCCATCGGCATGGCTGAATTCGTGATCATGGGCATACTGCCCGACATCGCTTCGAACCTGCAGGTCACGATATCGGATGCCGGGCTGCTCATTTCAGGTTATTCGCTTGGCGTTGCCGTTACCGCCCCGCTCATCATGATATTGACGGGACGTTTGCCCCGGAAAACGCTGCTTCTCCTCCTTATGCTGCTGTTTGTTATCAGCAACGCTTTGGCCGTATCCGCTCAAGACTTCTCCGTGCTGATGACAGCGAGGATTTTGATGTCCTTAACGCACGGCTCGTTTTTCGGCGTGGCGACGGTCATGGCGGCCGAGATGGTGACCGCCGATAGGAGGGCCTGGGCGATATCCGTTCTCGTCAGCGGCTCTTCCATAGCGAACATCGCCGGCGTTCCCTTTGGTACGTGGGTTGGCCATGCCTTTGGCTGGCGTTATACGTTTGCAGCGATTGCCGTCATCGGGGCTGCGGCGCTGGCGGGGCTCTTCCGGCTGCTTCCCGGCCATCTGAGCACCCGGCCTGCGCCGCTGAAACGGGAGATCGGCGTTCTGGGCAAACCGGAAGTATTACTCGCGCTGCTGGTGAGCGCTTTATGTTTTGGCGGCGTGTTTATGACCTTTACGTACGTAGCTCCGCTTCTGGAGCAGATCGCCATGTTTGACGGCCGCTCCGTTTCGTGGATTCTGGTTTTGTTCGGCATTGGCGTAACCCTTGGCAATGTAGCGGGAGGGAGGTTGGCCGATTGGCGCTTGAGACCTGCGCTGATCGGAATCACCGCGGGGCTCGCAGTATGCCTCTTTGCCCTTACCGTGACGCTGGAAAGCAAGATTTTTGCCGTGGCGGATATTTTTCTTCTGGGGGTGTTCAGCTTCGGCATTCTTCCCTGTCTTACCGTCCTCGTAATGAGCAAGGCAAAGGAAGCGCCAAATCTGGCCACCACCATGAACGTATCTGCGGTGCATATCAGCAACGCAGTGGGGGCCTGGCTGGGAGGAATGGTCATCGACAGCCGGTTTGGGCTTCGAGCAGTACCGCTTTTTTCCGGAGGGGTTACGCTATTGGGATTGACGCTGATCGTCTTCATGATCCTGCTGGAAACGAGGCGCAGAAGGATTAGGCGAAAACAGCAGCAGGCGATTCCAGTTAAAAATTAGGAAGGGGAGTGTACACCTGATGAAAGCTCTAATCGTAGAACAACCGGGGGAGGCGCAAGCCCTTCGCCTGAAAGAAGTAAAGACTCTGTCTGCAGCACCGGGCAGATTGACCATCGACGTCGCGTATGCCGGCGTAGGCTTCGTGGATGTGATGCTGGCCAGAGGGGAATTTGACCACGTTCAGCCGCCTTATGTTCCCGGTTTAGAGGTTGCCGGCTATGTGCGGGAAATAGGCGCAGGCGTCACGGGCTTCCGTGTAGGCGAGCCGGTTGCGGCGATGACGCTGTCTGAGATTGGGGGATTTGCTACGGTGGTATCGGTCAGACCCGAACTGACCGTACGGCTTGCAGAGCTCGATTCCACCCTGGATCTGGCAGTGGCTGCCGCTTCCATCGTCAATTTGACTACGGCTCTGATCGTGATGAAAGACGTGATCCGCCTGCAGACAGGCGGAAGCCTGTTGGTCCATGCCGCTGCCGGAGGGCTGGGAAGTTTCCTTGGCCAGGTCGCCCGCCGGCTGGGTGCCGGCTTGGTGTTGGGCACGGTTGGATCGGAAAGTAAAAAGAGCCTGGCCTCCACTATTGGGTACGATGAATTATTTGTGCGCTCCGGATTCGTCGAAGAGGCGATGAGGGCTACCGGCGGTCAAGGCGTTGATGCCGTACTGGATCCCGTAGGTGGAGCCATGAGAAGGGCGAGTCTTGACGTGATGAAGCCATTTGGTCAGCTCGTTGTGCTTGGCAACGCTGGTGGGGAGCCGGATACACTGCAATCGACCCAAGAGCTGTGGTTTAAAAATCTGTCCGTCGCCGGATTTCAGCTTGGTACATACAGCGATGCGTTCCCCGAGAGGGCAGGCCAACGGGCCAATGAATCGCTGCAAATGCTGGCCAAGGAAGAAGTCCATGCCGACATCTTCGGGATTTACCCGGCACATGAAGCCAATGAAGCGCTTCGTATTCTGGAGACCGGATCCACGCGCGGGAAGCTGCTGCTTAAGATGGATGAGTGAACATGCGTTTCGTTTAAGCAAAAAATAGATTGGCTTCAACCAGCCTGCATGCTAAAGTGAAAAAATGGATGAAACGATCCAGCAACACCAGTTCCTATCAAGCAATGGAAGGTGAATGAAATGGCAGTCAATCCATCAAGCAGCAGCTTGACGTACGAAGTCTTGATCGCAGCTCCGCCCGAGCGGGTGTGGGCGGCCATTGCCACATCGGAAGGTACACGCGCCACGTTGTTCGGGTCCAGCATCGAATCGACCTTTGAGCCGGGAGCCCGTGTCGAATTCCGGGGACCGGGGCCGGATGGGGATCGGACACTTCATGTGTACGGATTCGTGAAGCAGTACGAGCCGAACCGCGTATTCTCGTATGAACAGCATCCCGCTCCGGCGTACAATGAACAGCATGAGTCCGTATTTTGCGATATGACTTATCAATTGACGCCGGTAGGGGATCAGACCAAGCTGGAGCTCACTTGTGCGTGGTCCGAAGGCAATCCGGGATACGAACACGCCAAGCAAGAGTATCCGGCCTCGTCCTATATGGACGCGATCCGGAATTTTGCCGAAGGGACAGAGTAGACCCGGACGGCAGGGACATCGCCGGCTTATCTATCTTTCCATTTCGTGATGCCTGTACGGCGCTGCAAACAAAAAAAGGCTTATCTCCATTTGGTGGAGGTAAGCCTTTTCATTTTGCCTCGAGCGTGTCACATGCAATTACTTCCCGTACGGATCGATCGTTTCGATCGTACCGTCCTCATGGATCGTCAGCTCGGTGAATTTGACGCAGCGTTTGTTGTCCGCACCGCCTGACAGGGAGCTGTCGTGATAGAACAAATACCATTTATCCTGGAACTGCACGATCGAGTGGTGGGTCGTCCAGCCGATGACCGGCGTCAGGATTTTTCCTTTGTACGTAAAAGGTCCCTGCGGGTTCTCGCTCACAGCGTATACGATGTTATGGGTCGTGCCGGTCGAGTAGGACAGATAATACAGTCCGTTATGCTTATGTACCCACGGTCCTTCAAAATATCTCCGTTCCTCGTCCCCTGCCAAAATCGGCTGGCCGTTCTCATCAAGAATGGAGATTTCGCGTGGTGCGTCCTTGAAGGTCAGCAGGTCGTCGCTCAGCTCGGCTACTCTTGGCCCCAGCGCCGGTTCGTCGGCCGCCGGGCCTTCTGCGTTCGGATCAAAGGTGCCCGTCTGCCATTTTTCCAGCTGGCCGCCCCACAACCCGCCGAAGTACATAAAAGCGCTTCCGTCATCATCCATAAGAACGGCCGGGTCAATGCTGAAGCTGCCCGGAATATATTCCGGCTGCGGAGTGAATGGCCCTGCGGGCGAGGAACTGGTGGCTACGCCGATCCGGAAAATGTTTTCGTGATCACGTGCCGGAAAGAAGAGGTAGTAAGTGTTGTTCTTATAGGCTGCATCCGGAGCCCAAAGCTGCTGCTTGGCCCAAGGGATATCGCGGAGATGCAGCGCCTCGCCGTGGTCCTGGCATGGAGAGTTCGCATCGTCCATGGACAGGATGTGGTAGTCCTCCATGTCGTACTGGTCCCCGTTATCGTTGGACGTGTGCTCATGGTCCAGGTCGTGGGAAGGGTAAATATACAATTTGCCTTCAAACACGTGAGCCGAAGGGTCGGCGGTATAGATGTGGGTGACCAAAGGCTCGCGCTGTGTCACAGGCTGAGTCATCTCGTTTCCTCCTTAATCAGTGGTTGGATGGATGCTGCAATAGGTGCTCCTTTCCATTTTAACAAACAAACCGGGTCAAAAACCTACAAGATTTATAGGTCTTTTCCTCAAAATTTTAGGTTTTTAAGAAAATGGATGGTTCCCTTATTGAGACGATCAGTTCTATAGGGGAGCATCCCAAAAAAACAGGCGCCATTTCTGGCGCCTGTACTGCTCTTTCTACCAAGGTGTTTCCGTTTTATGTTCAATCACTTGCAATACTTTGGGTTCAACCATTTGTTTCAATTGTTCCAGCGCACGCTCGTCATCGGAAGCTCCTCCATGCGAATCGGCCTGGATTTGTTTTTTAGCCTGAGTACTTGCGATGACGTCTATGACTTGTTGCTTGGAGATCTTTTTGGATGCTGCGATTTCGACGACAGTTGCACCCTTCGCCAATTCTTGTTTCAATTCTGCCGGGCTCATGTGAAGTAAAGCAAAGAGCTTTTCATCGTTTAAAAAGGCATCCGCAGTATAGTCAGGCTTGCCGTTTGTAGTGAAAAAGCCTTCCACGGATAGAGCAGGGCCGCCTCCGATCAGCGAAACGCTGATCGTATTCCCTTGAACCATTGCCTGATAGAACGGCGTTGTTGATCCCTTTTCCGTATAGTTCAATATCAACGTTTTTGAGTCCGAATTCTGCATCGGCTCCATGCTGTATTCGTACTTACCGGTGCTGCCGTACAGTTTGTTAATGAGATCATCGACCTTCGACTTGATTTCTTGATCGGTTAAGGAGATGACCGGCTTCTCCTGAGGCTGCCAGTTCTCCTGATTCACATGTTCGATTTCACCCGTAATACCGTTCAGATCAAGCCGGATCTTTTTGCCGTGAGCTCTCTTTTCCTGCAGCACGATACTGGTTTGGATAGCTTTCCCCTGACTTGCATTCGCGGGATTTCCTCCAAGCTGGCTGGCGTCGACGATTTCAAAGGACTTGGTTTCCGGGTAAGAGCGATACAGCTTGTCAAGCGCTGCCTGGCCAACCGCATCCACCTTGACTTGTTCAGCCGTCATCGGTGTTCTCGTCGCCATTTCAATCAGGGGAGGGGCCGCGAATGCCGCGGTTGGAATCATAATTGCGGCAGCAACAATACCGCCGATCCATCGTTTTTTCATCGTTTTTTTGCTCCTTTGTCGTTGTACGTATTGTGAATAGGATTGTTCGATTCGTTTGGAAACAGCCGGGGGGCATTCCATGGTCTTTGCCTCTCGGGTCAGGTATTCGCGGATTTGGCTTTCAATAGGCATTGTTCTTTTCCATCCTTTCCAGGGGGAGGTTTCCCAAGTGTTTTCGAAGCGACTGCAGGCCGGCATGATATCTGGACTTGACGGTTCCCAGCGGAATATCGAGTAATGTTGCAATCTCCTCCAGCGTATAGTCGTGGTAAAAGCGGAGAATGATCACCGTTCGCTGTTTATCGGTCAGCTTGTACATGGCCTTTGATATCTCGGGGTCTGTCCCATCAGTGTTCACCGCGGGCTGATCCCAGTGATGCTCTTCCCGGGAAAAGACACGAATGCGTTCGAAAATTCGAAACCTCCTCCAGCTTTTCATCCGGAATCTCTGCACTTGGCGGATGACCAAGCCGTGCAGCCAGAAGTGGAAAGGACGATTCGGATCATAATTGGGAAGCGAGGTCCACATTTGCATGTAAATCTCATTCATGATATCTTCGCGATCCTGCGGATGGTCCACCAGAAAAGAGACGGTCCGGTAGACGTCCCGATAGGTGGCATCATACAATGTGTGAAACGCCTGCTGATCTCCTTCGATCATTTTTGTGAGCACGTGGTACATGGATTCGTTTTGCATTCAGAGGGCCCTCCTGGGTAAGCAGCTTACACCCTATATTGTCGCTCGATGGAAAAAAGGTTCGGTGTTTATATCATCCTATAAAAAATAAATATTATCTTTTCGAGCCGATTCCGAGGGATCAGTACGTCTATAAGAAGGTCTGGAGCATCGAAGGGCTGAATTACAACGTCGCCTTGGAGGAATTATACCAATAGAAGGGCCGGGGGAAGTATTCGGAAGAGTAACGGTTTGCAACCATGCGTAACACGAACCGTATTAGGATACAAATCGCGAACGCGAATAGGGAGGTAATGAGAGATGAATGAACAACAGGGATGCGTGAAATGCGGCAGCCGCAACGCCAAAACGAAAGAGGTGGCCATGACCGGCACAGGCCTGTCCAAGATGTTTGATATCCAGCACAACCAATTTGTTGTCGTCTATTGCGAAAATTGCGGCTATTCCGAATTTTACAATAAGCAATCGTCGACGGGATCGAATATTCTCGACCTGTTCTTTGGTTAAGCCGTGGAGGAGCACGTCCTCCACAGGCTTTGATAAAAGATCGCCTTTTCCAAGGCGGTCTTTGTTGAATAAATCGTCAGTCTTCTATCCTTTTGGTCAACAGCAGCTCGTGGCCTTTAACATAATTGCAATGTTCATACGTTTTAATGGCAGCGTCATTCCTCTTGCCAGTCAACACTTTTACGCTTTTTACGCCACGTTCCCTGAGATTTTCTTCCAGACATGAAATGATTGCACCCGCAATTCCTCTCCTACGTGCGGCTTCTTCAACATACAGTTCCGTTATTTCCCCCTGCGGCTCTTCATAACAAAATGAATGAAAACTTTGGGCACAACCAAAACCAACGACCTTGCCCTTTATTTCCGCTACAGCAATTAATTCGTTGTTGATCTTCAGGCTCTCCATGATTTGATGGGGAGGCCGCTTGTCACCTCCGTTAAACGCTTGGTTTAGCCTCGAGAGTTCCTCTGCATCGGTTAGTGATGCCAGCCTTACCTTGATATCCGCATTCATTCTTTTCACCTGACCCACAAGTAATATGATTAAATATTCTACCATACCGATGTGGTTCACGTTTGAAGATAACTGGCGTTTAGCCGCTTAACTCCAGTCACCCGCGCCTCGATTTGACATCTAACTCTAAATTTATTACTCTAATTAAAGTATATAAAACAAAGTAAAGAGAAAAGGTGGAGTGGAGTTTGAAAGCATATTTTAAAAATAAAGCCGTCCTCGGCGGCATTTTCATGATGATTTTTTATCAAATGATCATGATCGGGATCTTCATGTCCGGTTACAGCGCGCTTCCGAAAAACGTGGACCGCTTGACGATGGCGATCGTGAATGAAGACCAGCAGTCGGGCGCACAATTTGTAGAGCAGCTGCAGAAGCAGCTGCCGCTGCACGTCGTCACGGACGAATCGCTTGAGCAGGCGCAGAAGGACCTGGATAACCGCGATATTCAGTTCATCATGCATATCCCGCAGGATTTTACGCAGAAGCTGGCCGCCCAGGGCGAACAGGTGAAGCTGGACTTTTTCATCAACGAATCCAATCCGGCCTCGGTCAACAGCACGATGCAGAGCATTGCGACACAGGTATCCTCCAAGATCAGCACGCAGATTCAGACACAGAGCTTTGAAGCCATGCTGCAGGGCATGAAGGTGCCCGCGGAACAATCCAAGCAGATGGTCGAAGGCGTGATGTCGAAGGTGACGCCGAATATCGTGTCTACGAACACGCCGCCTGCCGGCATGCATAATCAGATGGCACCGATGTTCCTGACGATGGCGTCCTACGTAGGTGCGATGATTTATTCGATGATCAGCTCCGGAGCGCTGAATCAGCTGAAAGCCAAAGTAGGCAAATGGAGAGCGTTCCTGTCCCTGCAGGGCGTCCATGTGGTGCTGTCCGTGATCGCGCCGCTGGTCGGCTTGGCCATTTACTTCGGCTTCCACAACTACGGGGCGGAGACGTTCCTGAACATGTGGATGGTGCACTCCCTGGAAATGCTCGTCGCCATCGAGTTCACCAGCATTTGCGTGCTGCTGCTCGGCCAGGCTGGCATGATGCTGAATCTGCCGCTGCTGCTGTCGCAGACGATTGCGGGCGGAGCCGTGCTGCCGCCGGAGATGATGCCGGGATTTTTCAAGGCTTTCAGCCACATTTCGCCGATGTTCTACACGATTCATCTGGATTACAACCTGCTCTTTGGAGGCGGGAAAACGGCGGAATACGTCCTCGGCTTGGTCCTGGTGGGTGCAGGTGCGCTCGTCATCAACCTGTTCATTCACCAGTTTAAGCCGGTCAAAACGGCCAAGGCGGAAAAGGAGCCTGCAGCGGAACCGCAATTCATGTAAAATAAGATCGGATGGGCTGACAGGAAAAGGTCCTGTCGGCCCTTTTTTCATATGATGAGGGGGATCGCAATGTCGCTTCAGATCTTTATTCTCGGCTTGCTCAGCGAGGGGGAGCACCATCCGTACGACATCAAGAAACAGGTGTTCAAGCCTCTGGAAAATACGATCACAATTAACGACGGGACGCTGTATTACAATTTTGAGGTCCTGCTGAAAAAGGGCTACATCCGCAAAATCAAAGTCGTCCAATCCGAAAACCGGCCGGAGAAAACGACCTACGGCATTACCGACGAGGGCCGCAGGGCGCTGGAAGAGGAAATTTACACGGTATTTCAAAATTTCACGAGCATCACGAGCCTGTATTCATCCCTGTTGTTTCTGGATAAAGTGGATAAGCATAAGCTGGCTTACATCATCGAAGAGTCCATCGCCCGGCTGGAGAAAAAAATCCGGCTGATCGAGGAGCGGCCCGGCTTTTCCGAGGTTCCGGACAGGTATCGGGATTCGGCCCTTTTTATTAGCGAGCACGCCTACCACGCCCTGTCGAATGACGCCAACTGGCTCCGGAAGCTGATGGAACATCTCCGTTCTGCTTAACCTCCTGGCTTCAACTTTTTGGGAAATCCAGGGTTGACAAAAGCAAATGGATGCCATAATATAATTAACAATTTCATACCTCATAAAGGTTTCGATTAGAAATAGTAGAAGTGAAGTGACTTTTCAGAGAGCCGCTGGGTGGTGCGAAGCGGTATGGTCGATCATTTCGAACTCGTCTATGAACCGCCACCTGACAATGTAGGGTCTGCCGGAGTTCCACCGTTACAGGGATAGATGGTGATTGCCATCGAAGAAGATCATTTTTGCTTTGCTGAAAATGAATTAGAGTGGTACCGCGGGTTAAACCTCGTCTCTAGCGTAGAGACGGGGTTTTTTTGTTGGCCAAATTCCGGGTTTGGCCGGCACCGCTTTAAATATATATAAACTACACTCATTTGGGAGGAATAGCAGATGAACCGCAAAATTATCGTATTGGACACGACGTTACGCGACGGAGAGCAGGTGCCTGGCGCCAAGCTCAACACGCAGCAGAAGGTTGAATTCGCGCAGCAGCTGAAGCGCCTCAATGTAGATATCATCGAGGCGGGCTTCCCTGCGTCGTCGGCGGGGGATTTTCAAGCCGTGCAGGAAATCGTCAGAACCGTGGGGGACAGCGTCTCTGTAACCGCGCTCGCCCGCGCAGTGAAAAGCGACATCGAAAGCGTGTATGAAAGCATCAAGCTGGCACAAAATCCGTTTATCCATATCGTGCTGGGCACGTCCAACATCCATGTGGAGAAAAAGTTCAGCCGCTCGAAAGACGCCGTCATGCAGATGGGTGTGGATGCGGTCAAATTTGCGAAGACGCTGCTGCCGGAGGTGCAGTACTCCACGGAGGATGCGTCCCGGTCGGAATTCGAGTACCTGTGGCAGACGATCGAAGCGGTGGTCAAAGCCGGCGCGACGATCATCAACGTTCCAGACACGGTAGGTTATGCCGTTCCGGAAGAGTTCGGCGAGCTGATCCGCAAAATCAACGACCGGCTGAAAAACCTGAACGACAAGGTCGTCCTGAGCGTGCACTGCCATAACGACCTGGGGCTGGCCACGGCAAACACGCTGGCCGCCATCAAGAACGGGGCCGAGAAGGTGGAGTGCACCATCAACGGGCTTGGCGAACGCGCCGGCAACACCTCACTTGAGGAAGTGGTGATGGGGCTGAAGGTGCGGGAGAATCATTTTAACTGCCATACCCAGATCCAACTGAAGGAAATACTGCGCACCTCCCGGCTGCTGACGCATTTGACGGGCCTGGACGTGCAGGTCAACAAGGCGATTACGGGCGAAAACGCCTTTGCCCACTCGTCCGGCATTCATCAGGATGGGCTGCTGAAAGATAAAAACGTGTACGAAATCATGTCGCCGGAGGAAGTCGGGGCTGAGAGCATGGAATTGATCCTGACCGCCCGTTCTGGACGGCATGCGTTCAGAAATGCAGTAGAAAAGATCGGCTTCGACACGAGCAATCCAAACGATTTTGAGGAGCTGTTTGCGAAGTTTCTGCAGCTGGCCGACGCCAAAAAGGAAGTGTACGACCATGACGTATTCTACCTGGTGACCGAGCACCGCAAGATCGATCAAGGCACCAGCCATCTGTATGAGTTGGAATCCTTCCAGGTTGTGACCAACGACCTTGTGCCGACGGCGACCGTCCAGCTGAAAAAAGGCGGCGAAAGCTATACGGACAGCAAGGTCGGGGACGGACCGATCGATGCGCTGTACAGCGCGATCAAGGCCTTGGTCGGACTTGACGTGCAGCTGAGGGATTATAAAATTAACAGCCTGTCGCGGGGCAAAGAGGCGATTGGCCGCGTCAACATCCGGCTGGAATATCAGGGCAAAACTTATTCGGGACGGGCGATGGATACCGACATTATCAAGGCGAGCGCGCTGGCGTTCCTCAACGGCATCAACGCCGCCGTCCTGGACGCACCAGGCGAGCCGCAGGCGGCTGTGCAGAGCGCAAGCGAGTAAAAGGAGGCATAAATCATGGCATTAAAAGAGAGTGCCGAGCGGGTGCAGAGCCGTCTCCGTGACATGGGCTACGACCATCGGGTGGTGGAACTGCCGGACAGCACTCGCACGGCGGAAGAAGCCGCGGCGGCGATTGGCTGCGAAGTGGCACAAATTGCGAAGTCCATTATTTTCCGTCTGAGCGGTTCCAATGAACCTGTACTTGTTGTAGCAAGCGGCGTAAACCGCGTCAATGAAAAGCTTGTTTCCTCCTCGCTTAACGTCAAGCTGAAGAAGGCGGACGCAGATTTCGTGCGGGAACACACCGGCTTTGTCATCGGAGGTGTAGCGCCGATTGGTCACCTGGAGAGAATCACGACGATCATTGATGAAGACTTGTTGAAATTCGGTACCATTTGGGCGGCAGCCGGTCATCCGAAGGCGGTATTTTCTTGCACCCCGGAGGAGCTAGTTGCAATGACAGCCGGACAGGTAATGACCATTCAATAAGGTATGGGGCCGAGGTTGTGGGTACAGCCGGAGACGAACATATTTATGCGGTTGGGAATCAGTTCGGGCTCCGCATTTAAGGTCCGAACCCAGAAGAAGCAGCAGGATGCGCTGCTTCTTCTGTTCTTATCATTTTTCGTATAGTCCTGCCGCGGATCTGCCGTCATGCCTTGACAAAAGGAACGATTTTGAAGAAACTAGTGATACATAAAAGTTTTTTTGATGTTCAAAAATATTTTTAGATGACAGATTAAAGAGAGTGGGATCTATGGAACATATCAAGGAAGAGCTGAATGTGCTGCTGCCTGTTATCCGGGCCATCGCCGCCCAGTTTGGGGAGAAATGCGAAGTGGTGCTTCACGATTTGACGCAAGGGTACGAAAGCACCATCGTGGCGATCGAGAACGGCCACATTACCGGGCGGAAGGTCGGGGACTGCGGCAGCAATCTCGGGCTGGAGGTGCTGCGCGGAACCGTGACGGAGGGAGACCGCTACAACTACATTACCCAGACGAAGGACGGCAAAATATTGCGTTCCTCTTCAACCTACTTTAAGAACAGCAAGGGGGAGACGATCGGAGCGCTCTGCATGAACCTAGATATTTCCGATCTGCTCGTGGCGGAGAATACGATCCGCTCACTGACGATGCACAGCCTCGATCAGGAAGTGAAAGAGGTATTCGTCAACGACGTGAACGATCTGCTTGATTACCTGCTGCAGGAATGCCAGAAGGAAATCGGCAAGCCGGTCTCGCATATGAGCAAGGAAGACAAGGTGAAGGCGGTGCAGTTTCTGGATATGCGCGGCGCTTTTCTCGTGAAAAAAGCAGGAGATAAAGTATGTCAGTTCCTCGATATTTCCAAGTTTACGCTGTATAACTATCTCGACGAAATTCGGGCAAGCCAGGACAAAGGCATGCCGAAAAACAGGGTATAGCAAGGAGAGGCTGCTCGGGCCAGGGCCTGATGGATTTTCGAATAGCAAAGTGACAGACAAAGGCAGAAGGAGTCCGCGCAAATCGCATGAATATGAGTAGAAACGGATGCTGCATAAGAGTAGGCCTGTATGTCGGGCTATACTTTGTCATGAATTGAAAGCGCATTCAGATTTGTGATGAATCATAGAAATGATATTGACAATGCGCGACGAGGGGATTCATAATGTGAACAATCAAAAAAATATTTTTTTGATCTAATTATTTTTTTGTAGTTATGGAGTTTGATTGTCTCAGCGAGCCTATCACAAGGGCATACCCATGACCCAGATCTGTGTCATTCAAGGAGGGAGCAAGATGGTTCAAACCGTATCAACGCCTGCCGTCATCGTCGATTTGGACATTGCCGAACGCAACATCCGTAGCATGGCGGAGGAAGCGAGAAAGGCCGGTATCCGGCACCGTCCCCACATCAAATCCCACAAGTCGGTTTATTTTGCCCGCAAGCAGCTGGAGGCCGGAAGCACCGGCATCACTTGCGCCAAGCTGGGGGAAGCGGAAGTGATGGCTGAAGCGGGGATCGACGATATTTTGATCGCTTTTCCCATCATTGGCGAAGACAAGCAAGAGCGACTGTATCAGCTGGCGCAAAAGGTGAAAGTAACGACGGTCGCCGACAGCGTGGAAGGCGCCACGGCGGTGTCGGAGGTGGGCGAGCGTCTCGGCCGCCGCATACCGCTCTACATCGAGGTTGACGGAGGCATCGGGCGCTGCGGGCGCCAGCCGGGGGAGGACACGCTGCAATTTGCGCGGCGCATCCAAAGCCTGCCGGGGATCGAAATCACCGGACTGTTGTCCTACGCGGGGCAGATTTACGGCGAAGAGAGCCGGGAAGAGATCCGCAGCACGGCACGCCAGGAGGCGGCTACCTTGAAGAATACCGCCGATCTGCTGAGGGAAGCGGGGATCGACGTTCCGGTCGTCAGCGGCGGTTCGTCGCTGTCGTCCAAGTTCGCAGGGGAGCTGGAGGGTGTAACCGAGATCCGCGCCGGAAATTACATATTCCACGACGTGGGCCAATTGTCGATGGGCATGATCACGGTGGACGATTGCGCGCTGCGGGTGATCACGACAGTCGTCAGCGTTCCGGCTCCGGGCCGGG
Organism: Paenibacillus favisporus; assembly: GCF_040545415.1. Lineage (NCBI taxonomy): Bacteria > Bacillati > Bacillota > Bacilli > Caryophanales > Paenibacillaceae > Paenibacillus > Paenibacillus favisporus. Next base: position 288,102 of record NZ_JBEPLV010000002.1, read on the forward strand.
CGATCATCGATGCGGGATCCAAAACGCTCACCACGGACACGATGCCGTTCTCTAAAGGTTTCGGCTACATCGTGGAGCATCCCGACATCGAAATTTTCAAGCTGAATGAAGAGCACGGGTTCCTCAGCTATGATCCGGCTTCCGTATCGCTTCACATCGGCCAGCACCTGACGATTATCCCGAACCATGCCTGCGTCCTTCCGAATCTGTGCGATGAAATCGTCGGCTTCCGCGGAGGAGTGCCGGTCGAGAAGATCCGGATCGACGCAAGGGGCAAGAACAGCTAAGCGATACAGAGAGGAGGCTGGGATTCATGGGGAAGGATCTTGGTTCATTTCACGAGCAGGAGCTGCTGGATATCGTCTGTGGATTGATCCGCATCCCGAGCGAAAATCCACCGGGGCGTGAAGAGTCGGCCGCCCGGTACGTCTTGCAGCTCCTCCGGGACGAGGGGATCGAAGCCGAGCTGCAGTGGGCCGCGCCGCACCGGCCGAATGTGGTCGCCCGGTTGAAGGGCACGGCGGAAGGGCCGGCGCTCCTGTACAACGGCCATCTCGACGTTGTCCCGGCCGGGGAAGGCTGGAGCGAGGACCCGTTTGCCGCCGTCGTCCGGGGCGGCGAGTTGATCGGCCGGGGTGCGGCCGATATGAAGTCGGGCGTCGCGGCCATGCTGTACGCGGCCATCCTGCTGCACCGGCGCGGCTGCCCGTTCGCCGGGGAGCTGATCCTGCTCTTCAACGTGGACGAAGAGCGGGAGAATGTCGGCATGCGCCACTTTATGCGCAGCGGCATACACGCCGATTTCGCCGTTATCGGCGAACCGACCGATCTCGGCATCTGCACCGCCCATAAAGGCGTCGGCCGCTACCGGATCCGCACGGCGGGCGTCGCCGGCCATGCGGCGAAGGTGCTGGAGCCCGACAACGCCATTCCGAAGATGGCGGCGCTCATCTCGGCGCTGGAGCCGCTTCGAAGCCGCCTCAAAGAGAGCGCCGATCCGCTCCTCGGATACGCGACGCTGAACGTCACGCAGATCAAGGGCGGGACGGCGCCGAACATCGTGCCGCAGCACTGCGAGATCGAGGTCGACCGCCGGGTTATCCCCGGCGAGACGGCGGCGCAGGTGCTGGAGCAGCTGAAAGAGGCGCTAAATGCAGCTGCAGGCACAAGCTCAGGCGAAGGCTTAAGTGCCGGAACTGGTGAAGTCACCTACGAAGTGGACGACTACTTGTTTATACCGGCGTCGACCATTCCGCAGGACCATGAGCTTGTGCAGGCACTGGTGGAAGTCACCGGCGATGTTCTCGGGAACCCGTCCGCCATCGGCATTTTCGAAGCGACCTGCGAGGCGCCGTTTCTGTCCGTTGACTTGGGCATACCGACGGTTATATTCGGACCAGGATCGCTGGACCAAGCCCATGTGAAGGATGAGCGGGTTCCTGTCCGTCAGATCACGGACGCAGCCAAGGTATACATGCAGCTCGCCATGCGGCTGCTTCAACAACAACCATTACAGGAGGAATGATGATGAGTATTCAAGAGAGATTGAAAGAACTGAACATCGAGCTGGAGCCGGTTGGCGAGCCGAAGTTCTCGTACGTTCCCGTAAACCAGGTAGGAAATCTGCTGTACACTTCGGGTCATGATTGCCGCAAGAACGGGGAGCTGATTCTAAAAGGCAAGCTTGGAGAAGAGCTGACGATCGAACAGGGGCAAGAGGCGGCGCGCCGGTGCATCGTGAACATTTTATCGTCGCTGCAGGCCCATCTGGGCAGCTTGGACCGGGTGAAGAAAGTAGTGAAGATGCTCGGCTTCATCCAAAGCGCTCCGGGATTTAAAGATCAGCCTTACGTGCTGAACGGGGCGTCGGATCTGCTGATCGAAGTGTTCGGGGAGAAGGGTAAACATGCGCGCTCCGCGATCGGGACAAACGAGCTGCCGTTTGATACGCCGGTCGAGGTGGAGATCATCGTCGAGATCGAATAACGGCGGTAGAACCGGGAGAGCTATTTTTCATACAAAAAAAGGAGGGGGTTCAACCCAATGAACCACCACTCCGGAAAATGATCAGATTATTAATGTAACAGACCGAAGCTTGAAAATCAACGAACCGGAGGATCGAACGATGAAGAGCAAGGTTCCATTATATCTGCTGTCTCTTATTGCATACCTGGGGATGCCGCTCGGCGTCATCTGGATGAATCGGATTTACGAGGAACGCCATGTGTTCGTGCTCGGCATGCCTTTATTGCTGTTCTGGATGGTGCTGTGGATCCTCCTTGGGGTTGGCATCATGCTGTTGGTTCATAGGCTCAATCCGGACAACCTGGAAGAAGAGAAGGAGGCGACGGAGTAATGTCACATCAGGCTATTTCCATCTCGATTATCGGCATTTTTCTAGTTCTGGCGCTGTATCTCGGCATCCGGGCGTCGAAAGGTAAAAAAATGAGTCTTGAAGAATGGTCCGTTGGTGGACGCGGATTCGGGACGGTGTTTATTTTTCTTCTGATGGCGGGCGAGCTGTATACGGTCAACGCCCTGATGGGCATCAGCGGCTGGGCTTTCGGGCGCGGCGGGGCTGCGTTCTATAACATCACGATGCTCAATTTCATCATCGGATACTGGCTGCTGCCGAAGATTTGGAAGTATGGGAAGGAGCATAATCTGATCTCCCAATCCGACTTCTTTATCAAAAAATACAACAGTCCGGCTCTGGGCATTTTCGTGGCGGTCGTCGGCTTCATTTCGATGATTCCTTATCTGATCATCCAGCTGAAGGGGCTGGGGCTGATCATTTCCGAGGCGTCGTACGGCGCCATCTCCCCGACCGCCGCCATCTGGATCGGCGTGATCGCCGTCACGGTCTATGTGATGATTTCGGGCATTCACGGCTCGGCGTGGACCGCCGTCATCAAGGATATCCTCATCGTGGTGGTCGTCGTGTTTCTCGGTTTGTACCTGCCGATTCACTATTATGGCGGCATTGGGGATATGTTCCGGGCGGTGGAGAACGCCAAGCCCGGTTTCCTCGGTCTGGAGGACAAGGGGTACAGCACGTCCTGGTACGTATCCAGCCTGATTCTGCTGTCCTTCGGATATTACATGTGGCCGCACGGCTTCATCGCCACCTATTCCGGCAAAAATGCGCGCTCCATCCGTAAAAATACGCTCATGCTCCCGCTGTACATGCTGTTTACGCTGTTCGTCCTGTTTATCGGGACGTCGGCGGTACTGCAGGTGGATGGCGTCAGCAACAACGACATCGCCATTTTTGCCATCGTGAAGCAGACGTTCAGCCCCTGGGTCGTCGGTCTCCTTGGCGCTGCCGGGCTGCTGACGGCGATCGTCCCGGGATCGATGCTGCTGATGACGACGGCATCGCTGATCGCCAACAACGTCGTCAAAGCGCTCCGTCCGCGGACGGACGACCGCACGGTCATGAATTTGGCGCGCTGGCTGGTGCCGGTGGTGGCCGCGGTCGCGCTCATCTTCACGTTCAACAGCGGCTCGGCGATCTTGCTGCTGATGCTGAGCGGGTACGGTTTTGTGTCGCAGCTGACGCCGGCGGTGGTCACAAGCTTTATGAAACGGAATCCGTTGAACAAGTACGGCGTGTTTGCCGGAGTGACGGTCGGCGTGCTGATCGTCGCTTATATCAACCTGATCGGCGCCACCATGGGCACCTTTTTCCCTGCGGCCCCGAGCTGGTTCCAGGATTTGAACGTGGGGATCGTGGCGCTGCTCGCCAACATCGTGGTTTCCCTGATCGTCAGCGCAGCGACCCGGTCATTATCCGCCAGCCGCCCCAGTGCCGCTGCCGAGCGTGCGGCCGTCAAAGGTGCATGAAGGGGCCCCTTAATCGGATGGATTGCCATTTGATAGGCATTTTACGTGATACACGGCGCTTCGTGCCGGGACGTCCAGAAGATGGACTTCCCGGTTTTTTTTATATGTATTGGGAGGTTGTTAGAACCTGGAAAATCATGAACCTGCACGGGGCAAAAAGAATGACCTTTTGGATGAGATAAAATCTGTTAATTCCGCCTGCTTTAAGGTTCATTTAATATTGACCGGATATACTGGCCCTGACCAAGAAGAAGGAGGACCTCATGCTCATGGGCAAACCGCGAATCGAAGAATGGACGCAGCTGCGTGGCCTCGCCTTTCTGGCGATCGTGATGCAGCATTCCATTGCCGAGTACATCTACAGGCCCGACATTGTGGCCGCGGATTCCACCATGCTGACGATGATCTACCACCTGACCCGTTTCGGAACGCCGACCTTTGTATTTCTGTCCGCCGTGCTGCTGTTCTACAACTATGGTGAACGGTTTCGGTACGGTCCGTTTATCCGCAAACGGTTCGGGGATGTGTATGTCCCTTTCCTGTGCTGGACGGTGATTTATTGGCTGTATGTCCACGTATTTACCCCATCCTTCTGGCAAAAAGGAGGACAGGACTGGGGAGCGCTGCTGAAAGAGATGTTCGTTCCTCAGACGGGATACCAGCTGTGGTTTATCCTGATGATCTTTCAGTTCTACCTGCTGTTTCCGCTGTTTGCCTGGGCGTTCCGGGCGGCGCGGCGCGTGATCGGTTCTATGGAGGCGAAGAAGCGGGCAGGGGTGCTGTCCGCGATCCTGGGTGGTTCTTTTATGATCTACGCTGCTCTGCTGTATCTCTCCTATTACCGGATGGGGAGCTGGGCCGAGGGGCTTGGCGGACCCTGGTCCGTTTTGCTGCAGTACCGCAGCTATTCGTTTGTGATGTACGGTTTTTATTTTGTGGCCGGCGCGGTATGCGCGGCATCCGTCTCCAACTGGCGGAAGTGGTGCACCCGGCTGCTGCCTTGGACCGGACTCCTGTTCCTGGCGATGTACATCAAGCTGGGCTATGACGTGCTGCAGGGGTCGGGCGAGGTCGTGAATTTAAATATATCCACTTACCTGCGGCCATCGACCTTTGTCATCATCGTCGCGCAGATGCTCCTGCTGTACGGGCTGCTCATCATGCTGCAGGGGCGGAGCCAGGCTTTCCTGCGGCTGCTGACCTGGATCGGCCGGTATTCGTTCGGCGGGTATCTTGTGCACGCGCTGATCATTTACGTGATCGCCTTTTTTACGCGGCCGATGGATCTGGCCGGCAGCCACGTGTCTTTTACGCTCCTGACCTTCGGCCTGACCGTGCTCGCTTCGCTCGGCATCAGCTACACGCTGTCGCATCTGCCGGGCTCGCGCTGGATTATTGGTGCAAAGCGCCGTGACGTGAAGCAGGGCAAGCCGGACGAGACCGGCTTCCGCAAGGAATCGCCGACGGTGTCTTGATGCCCTGATGCCCTGATGCCTTGATGAAAGTCCATTAGAACAAACCAATAATGATTCCAATCATCCCGCATCGAAAAAGGGTGCCATCAATCCAATGATTGATGGCACCCTTTTTGATTTCGAAGGTAAATTAGACCGAGAGGACGATCTTTCCGCGGCCATGGCCGGATTCGATCTCCCGGTGGGCTTCCCGGGCCTGATCCAGCGGCAGCACTTTGCGGATATGGATGTCGACCTTTCCTTCGTTATAGATACGGACAAGCTCGGCAAGGCGTTCTTTGCTTCGCGTGCCGATCAGCTGCCGGATGCCGAGCGTTTGGGCCTGAACACTGGGGACCATCGCTACAATTCGGCTGAGGTCCTGGACCAGGTCCACGGATGCCTGCAGGGCGAGGTCATCCGCGCCGCCGGCATGCAAGGCGGCGTCCACTCCCGCGGGAGCGATGGCGCGTACGCGGGCGGCAAGCCCAACCCCGTAGCCGAGCGGAATGGCGCCCAAACGCCGGAGATGATCGTGATTGGCCTCGCTGGCCGTGCCGATCACCCTGCCGGCGCCCCAGGCCAGCGCGAGCTGCACGGCAAAGGTGCCCAGCCCGCCGGCCGCCCCGTGGATCAGCACGGTATCCCCGGGCTGAATCCGGATCTCTTCCAGCGCCATATGGGCGCCCTGTCCGTTGCCGGTAAAACCTCCGGCGGTCTCCCAAGGCATGGCCGCCGGTTTGCGGACCAACTGGTCGCTGCTGACGACGACATATTCGGCATATCCGCCAAACATCGTAAAGCCGATCACTTCGTCCCCGCGGACGAATTCGCTGACGCCGTCCCCCACCTCGTCGATGATCCCGGCAAATTCATTGCCGGGGATGATCGGAAAAGGGTGGGACTGCGCGTACGGAACGCTTCCGCTGCGGACCTTGGCGTCGATTGGCATGACGCCTGCCGTTTGGACGCGTACCCGGACGGTTCCCGGTCCGGCGGACGGGACGGGCAGCTCGGTCAGCTGGAGCACATCGGGCGGCCCCAGGCGGTTAAACGTTATGGCTTTCATTGAAATCACTCCTTGACTTATCCTGAATTGTAGATCCCATTGATTTCCTTTTCAGGTTATTTTATAATCAGGCTGCGATAAACGGAAATATATATTTAATTATGATTCTATATATTCAAGTATATAGAAAACGGAGGGAGAGCTATGGAGCTGCTGCAGCTTCAATATTTCAGGACGGTGGCCAGGCTGGAGCATATGACAAAAGCGTCGCAGGAGCTTAGGATCGCCCAGCCTGCGCTCAGCAAGACGATTTCCCGGCTGGAGGAGGATATCGGTGTTCCGCTGTTTGACAGGCAAGCGGGTAGAATTCGACTGAATTCCTATGGGAAGGCGTTTCTGACAAAAGCTGAGGAAGCGCTCCGCCTGCTGGAGGAAGGAAAGCGGGAGGTGGCGGATCTTGCCGGGCTGGAGCGCGGGAGCATCCGTCTGGTCACGGCGACGCTGGAGCGGATGACGGGGCCGATCACCGAATTTATATCGGCTCATCCGGAAGTGAACTTTCAAATTTCCCAGGCTCCCATTGAGCAGATGAGCGAATTTCTTACCTCGGGTGAGGCCGATCTCGGCTTTACGCCGCTGCCGCTGGACCAAGCGGGATATGCCTATAAGGCGGTGCTGAGCGAGGAATTGTACTTGGCCGTGCCTTCGGCGCATCCGCTTGCCGGCCGCCGTCAGGTTACTTTGAAAGAAGCGGCGGCGGAGCCCTTTATCGGATACCGGGAGGACTTTGTTTTCCAGCAAATCAATGACGGCTTCTTTGAGCAGGCCGGAGCGGCTCCCCGCTACATTTGCCGGGTCGATGAACCGCCGGCGATCCTAAGCCTCGTACGCGCGGGCGTCGGGGTGGCGCTGTCCGGCTGCAAAAAAGGAGATAAAGAAATACCCGGTGTCACTCTAGTGCCCGTGTCCGATCAAGCGTGCCGGCGCCAATATTACCTCGTATGGAGCGAGCAGCGTTATTTGTCGGCCGCCGCATGCGAATTTAGGGACCACGTGGCCGCATATTTTGCGGAGTAGGCGTGGCCTAGGAAAAGTAATTACAGCCGCTGTACTTGCCAGCAAGCAGGAGATGTCTGCAATCTTTGCCGGACGGAAATCAAATAATAAGGAGCAAAAGGAGGCTTGTGGATTTGGTGGATTTTGAATGGTACCGCAGCTTCTGTGCGATTTATAAGCATCTTTCGCTGTCGGAAGCCGCCAAGAGCCGCATCATGACACAGCCGGCGATGAGCCAGCATCTGGCCGCGCTGGAGGCGGAAGTGGGCGAAGCATTGTTTATTCGAACGTCCAGAAAAATCTTGCCGACGGAGCGGGGGAAAGAGTTGTATTCCCGGGTTGCTCCCTTGATCGAATCGCTGGAATCGACAACGCATGATTTTAAATCGGCATCTTTGCCTTCGATGGCGGTGACGAAGATCGGGACAGCCCATGAATTTTTTAAAGAAAAGATACTTCCCGCACTTCGAGAGTTCCCTACCTGTACGGTAACCCGTTTCGGGACAGCCGATGTCCTGTTGGACCAATTGAAGGATGAACAGCTGGATATTGTCATCACGCCAAAAAAATACCCGATTCCAGGCATTGGATTTACGAAATCCATGGTCGAGGAATTTGTCATCGTTGCGCCAGCGGCCTTGGACGTTCCGGAAGTGCGGAATCCGGAAGAAGCCGAACGGTGGCTTTCCGCGCAGCCCTGGCTCAGTTACGGCCTGGAGTTGCCGATCATCCGCCGGATCTGGCGGGAGCATTTTCATAAACGCCCGCTGATCCGACCCATTCATGTCATCCCCAATCTGCATATGATTCTGAGCGCGGTCGCGAGTGGGGCAGGAATCAGCGTGGTGCCCACGTATATGCTAACGCATGAGCCTGAATCACCGGGCTATCGAATACTGTGGGAAGAATTAAAAGTAAGCAACGATATTTTCTTGGCTTACCAGCTAAAGCATAAACATGTGCCTCACATTCAGGAAACGTTGTCCCTTCTGCAAGGGGTTGTTTGAGCGCCGCTTTCAAGTGGATGTTCCCTCTTCTATTGATAAATAAATTTATGATGTATTAGATAATTCATAATTTGTTTTCTGGATAAGTCCGTGTTTACAATGGAATAAACAATCCTTGACCAGCCGTATAGCACGGGGATTTAGGACTGTGATCGTGCCCGGGTTCAGCCCGTTCGCAGGATCTGGTACGCAAAAGGAATCCAGAGAGATGGGGGAGAGTTGATGAAGATTTTTATCACAGGAGCATCTGGTTATATAGGCGGATCCGTAAGCAAGACGTTTGTAGATCAAGGGCATACCGTCTACGGTTTGGTCCGAAATCCGGACAAGATGGAGCCACTCCGGCAGCTCGGTATTGAACCGGTGCTGGGCACGCTGGACGACGCACAGCTGCTGACAGACTATGCCCAAGCTAGCGATGCGGTCGTGCATACGGCCGACTCGGACCATCATTTTGCGGTTGAAACTTTGATCGCGTCTTTGCGTGGCACCGGCAAGGCGTTCATTCACACCTCCGGTTCCAGCGTGGTGGGAGACGACGCCAGAGGAGATCATCTCAGCAGCCATATTTACGATGAGGAAACGCCCTTTGTCCCGATGGACATCCGGGCCGACCGTGTGAACATTAACAAGCGGGTTCGCCGGGCCGGCGTAGATGAAGATGTAAGAAGCATTGTTATCGTCCCGTCCATGATCTATGGAGATGCGCTTGGGCTCCCGGTCGAAAGTGATCAGCTGCCGCAAATCATCCGCAAATCCCGGGAATGGGGAGCGGGCGTACATGTCGGCAAGGGTGTGAACCGTTGGTCTAATGTGCATATCAGAGATTTGGCGCAGCTCTATGTGCTTGCACTGGAAAAGGCTCCGTCGGCCTCCTATTTCTACGCTTCAGACGGGGAGGAATCCTACGGGGATATTGCCCGGGCGGTGAGTGACGCTTTAGGTTTCCGCGGCAAAACAATCAGCTGGCCGGCAGAAGAGGCGATAGCGGAGCTGGGAGACTGGGCGCGGTTCGCTATTGCCTCCAACAGCCGGGTGCGTTCGGTTCATGCCCGGAATTTGTTAGGCTGGCAGCCCAAGGAAGAGGGACTTCTCAGCTGGATTCGGCATCATTTGAAATGAGGAAAGGCGTTGATTTTTTAATATTTCACCTCATTAACGCGTTACCTTGTGATCTTGCATCCCTTCCACCGATTGTAATACAATGCTTTTAAATTTTAGTTCGAGCTAATTCATAGGTCACAAGCTGTGAAGGAAAGAGTAAGCGGAGAAAGCTCCTGCCAGGGACGGTATGCCGATAGACTGGAAGCATCCGAGGGACACTGCCCGCCGAAGTTCATTCCTGAGCCGGTATTTTGATTCCCTGCATGAGGAATGCAGGACGTAGGAATACCCGTTTCCCTTGCGTTAAAAGGTTCAAGTGAGATGTGCAGCCTACACGTGTGCATGTCTAATAAGGGTGGTACCACGACTCCTCGTCCCTTGGCGGACAGGGGTCTTTTTTGTTTGATTTTTATTTTTTTTAACACTAGGTGAGGAGAGATGAGAGATGAGTCAAGGGCGCTTGGAAGAACTGCGCAATCAATTGGATGAGGTGAATCTTCAGCTGCTGTCGCTGCTGTCCGAACGGGCACGGATCGCACAGGAGCTTGGTGTAGAGAAGGAAAAACAGGGTGTGCCGAAGTTTGATCCGGTCCGTGAAAAGGAAATGCTCGAGAAGCTCGTGGCCAGCAACGAAGGACCGTTCGACCATGAGACGGTTCGGCATCTGTTCAAGCAAATTTTTCAAGCGACGCTGACACTGCAGCAGGTCGATCATAAGAAGCATCTGCTCGTCAGCCGCAAGAAAAAGGCGGAGGATACCGTCATTCAGCTGGGCGATGTGACGATCGGCGGCGGCAAGCCGGTCATGATCGCAGGACCATGCTCGGTTGAGAGCTATGAGCAGGTCCGCACCGTGGCGGCCGCTTTGAAGGAAGCGGGCATCACGGTGATGCGCGGCGGCGCCTTCAAGCCGAGAACCTCGCCTTATGATTTCCAGGGGCTTGGCATCGAAGGCCTGAAAATTCTGAAGGAAGTGGCGAGCGAATTCGGGCTGAAGACGATCAGCGAAATCGTGGATCCGGCTCATATCGAGCTGGCGTGCGATTACATCGACGTCATCCAGATCGGGGCGAGAAACATGCAGAACTTCGAGCTGCTGAAGGCGGCTGGCGACGTCCGGACGCCGATACTGCTCAAGCGCGGGCTGGCAGCGACCATCGACGAATTCGTACACGCGGCCGAGTACATTTTATCCCGGGGCAACACGCAGATCATACTGATTGAGCGGGGCATCCGCACGTACGAAAAAGCGACGCGCAACACGCTCGACATCTCGGCCGTACCGATTCTGAAGCAGGAAACGCATTTGCCGGTACTGGTCGACGTGACCCATTCCACCGGCCGCAAAGACATCATGGCTCCTTGTGCCAAAGCGGCTCTGGCCGCCGGCGCCGACGGCGTGATGGTCGAGGTGCATCCGGATCCGGCTACGGCGTTGTCCGACGCAGCCCAGCAGTTCAACATTCCGCAGTTCCAGGAATTCTACAACCAGGTTAAAGGTTCGGGACTGCTGTAAGCACCGGAACTTTGCCTGAATAAATGACGTTAGCAAGGCACAATAAAAGCCGGGTCTCCTCTAGAGCTGCATGAGAGGGGATCCGGTTTTTTAGATATTGCAGTCTGTCTGCGATGAGTTTAGAACGATAGGCATTTCTTTATAAAAAATGGCTCGTTTCCACAAAGCTTTTTTCCAACGGGGACATCTCATATCCCGCTCGGGTCACCAAATATTTGTCCACATAGCGGAACGGCTCGGGCAGCTGGGCAAACGCCGAAAATCCGTGCTGCATCACGATGTTTTTGGAAATCAAGGAGATGCCCATTCCAAGAGAGGTCAGCTGAAGGAGGGTGTCCAGAATCCCCACTTCGGTGCTTTCTCCTTTTTCCAGGCCAAGCTCGGCGTAAAGCCGCTCCAGAATCGCAGCGTACAAGCAGTCTCGGGTTAAAATGATCCAGTTCTCCCCGTGGAGGGCGCATTCCAGGCTTTGTCCGTCGGCGAACTTTTTGCCGATGAGCACCATCTCCTCCGTACCCAGTTTTTTGTAACTCAGCTGCGGCGAATCGGTTCTGCCGATCGTAAAGGCCAAATCGATGTTTCCTTGGAGCAATTCGTGCTCCATCGACTGCGTCGTTCCGGTCTTTAGCGTGACTGACAGATCGGCGTGATTTTCATATAAACGGGTCAGTGCATCCGTGAGCTCTTTGCCAAAGACGGATTGCATGGTGCCGATCCGCAGCTTCATCTCCCTATCGCTCATATCCAGCTCGGTTTCTTCCCATAGAACAAGCATTTTTTTATATTGGCGGTAGAGCTTCCGCCCCTCCGACGTCAGCTCCATGCCTTTGGCACTCCGGATGAAAAGCTGCTGTCCGTAATGGGCTTCGATTTTTTTGATCTTGGCCGTCATGTTGGACTGGAGATGGTTCAGCTTGACGGCAGCGGCCGACAGGCTTTTAAGCTCGGCAACGCTGACAAAGGCTTTCATATTATCGATATCCATGTCGACCTCCCAGGTATCAAAAATGATGATGACTCTATTGATAACATGCATTATTCATGATGTCTTAATCCCAGTATACTGGAACCGTAAAGAATCATAAAGGCAGGAGGAGAAGAGAAATGGAGACAAGCGGTTCTGAAAAAATACGCACCGGGATCATTGGAGGGTCGTTAAACAATCAGTGGGCCAGCAAAACACACATTCCGGCTTTGACGCGAAGCGCAAGCCATGAAATTACAGCCATTGCCACCTCGAATATGGCTAGCGCCCGGGAAAGCGCGGCCAAGCTGGGTGTCGCCCAGGCTTTCGACGACTATCGTGAACTGGTGCAGTCCGGGAATGTGGATTTGGTGGTCGTCAGCGTCAAGGTTCCCCATCATTACGAAATGATCAAGGAGGCCATCGCCGCGGGGAAACATGTGTACAGCGAATGGCCCCTTACCGTCACGCCGGAAGAGGCGGAGGAATTGGCGGAGATGGCTTCCGTTCAAGGAATTCATCATGCCGTTGGCCTCCAGGCGAGACAGTCGCCTGCGCTGCTGGATGCGAAAAACCGCATCACTCGCGGAGACATCGGCCGGGTGTTATCCGCCAGCATGTCGGTGTCTACGCCGGGCAAGGGAGGGTACACGGAACGGAACAACATTTATCTGCTTCAGGAGAAGTATGGAGCAACCCTGCTGGCGATTAACGGGGGACACTCGCTCGACGCGTTTAGCTTTGTGTTGGGTGAGCTGAAAGAAGTCAGCGCAACCATGCATAGCAATTATTCGGAGGCCAGGGTACTGGGAACCGGGGAGACGGTACCCAAAGATACAGCCGACCAGATTATGGTTCATGGCACGCTCGAGAACGGCGCGTCGGTATCAATCCATATTCAAGGCGGGACCTATCCCAAATTTGAATTGGATATTCAAGGGGAGAAAGGGGTCATCCGCATTTCCCAGCCCCAGTCGCAAGGGCATGTTCAGTTTGGTGGACTGGTGGTCGAGCAGGCGCTGTACCCGTCAGGACATATCGAGGGTTACGGAGATCAGGAGCCGTTTCAAAAGGTGTACGACGAGACCGAAGAACCTTCAGTCATCGTGAATCACGTGATGAAGGCGCATCAGGTCATGGCAGAGGACATTCGTCTAGGGACGTTTCAGGCCCCCGATTTTTACGAAGCTGCCCGCCTGCACCGGCTGCTGGAAACGATCCGGCAGTCTGCCTTAACCGGCAAACGGCTGAGCGTAAACTAATCGGAACAAGCATGGCGGTGTGGCAGGACGGAGACCGAAAAAACGGCGGCAGCGAGGACAGAAAAAAGGTCCTGGGCTGCTGCCTTTTTTTGAACCAATCGTGTTTGTGGGACTTCATGAAGCAGCGCTGCTTGTCTCATCGGATTCGGCGGTTTGCCCGTTTTCGCAGCTGTGGAAAATAGTTCATCTCCTCGATGGAAATGGGCTTTGCTTCTATTTGCTTAAGGTCTGCTAAGTCATCTTCTAAACTGTCTTCTAATCCGGCTTCGAAACGGTCTTGTAATCGGTCTTCCAAACCGCCGTCCGGGTTTTGGTCCGAATATTCCCCGCTTGGGTACCCATCTTCCAGTCTAACGTCAATGAAATCAACGAGCTGCTGAAGTGAGGAGATTTGCTCGACGATCTGTTCACGGTGGTTTTTTAAAGTCTGGGTCAGCTCAATATATTCGGCGGGATCAGGGTTACCGGATGCCTTCAGGAAAGGCCTCATGGCCTCCAGGGAAATCCCCGTTTTTTTCAGGCAGGATATTAATTTGATCGTATGGATATCCTTCCGGCGGTAGACGCGATGCCCATTGTCCTTTCTGTCCGGCGGAGGGAGCAGCTTGATTTTTTCATAATAACGGATCGTGTCCTCGGAAAGTCCAGTCAGCTCCGCGGTTTGCTTGATCGTGAACGTTTGCTCGGTCATCATCCTGCACCTCCTGTAATGGAAACTTAACTGCATTATATATCTTAGAGCCGGCTCCAAGTCAAACGGGGTCGGCTTACTTTTTATTCATACGACGGCTCTTCATCAGGGGCCTTGACTTCGATTCGACTCCAACTTTTACAATGTGCTCTATCAGGGAGACATATCCCTGACATATGAAGGAGGAGACGCACATGAACCCTAAATATCAGCCTATAATGGAGCCTTATCGTTTCAAAAATGGCGTCGAAGTCAAGAACAGAGTCGTTCTTGCGCCCATGACGATTTCTTATTCCCGGCAAGATGGTACGATATCGGATGATGTCATCCCGTATTATGAAAGCCGTTCGAACGGTGTTGGAATGGCGGTCACGGGAAGCGCGATCGTCACATCGAGCGGAAAGGTATTCGGAGGGGAGATCGCGGCGGACCATGACGATCGGATCCCAAGCTTGCAGCGCCTGGCTGCAGCGATGAAGAAACGCGGGGCCAAAGCCATTTTGCAAATCTTTCATGGAGGACGCGAAGCTCTACCGGAGGCGGTATCAAACGGTGATATCGTAAGTGCGAGCGCGATTGCAAAGGAAGGCCAGAGCGTGATCCCCCGGGCGCTTGAAGAGCAGGAAATTTTAGAGATCATCCGCGCGTTCGGCGCCAGCACCCGGAGGGCGATCGAGGCGGGTTTCGACGGGGTAGAGATTCACGGGGCAAATCGGTTTCTGATCCAACAATTTTTTTCGCCATACACCAACCGGCGCGATGATCGTTGGGGAGGAGATCTAGACAAGCGTATGGCGTTTCCGCTTGCTGTGGTCGATGAAGTGAACAGAGTAGTGGCTGAACATGCTAAACGGCCGTTTCTTGTAGGATACCGGTTTTCACCGGAAGAAGAAATGACGCCTGGCATTACGATGGCGGATACACTAAAACTGGTGGATGCCCTCGCCAATAAAAACCTGGACTATTTGCATGTTTCTTTAATGGACTTCTGGTCTAAGCCTAGACGTGGAGTAGAGGACAATCGCTCCAGGATGGAGATGATTGATGAGCTCGCCGGGCCAAGAGTTCCCGTGATCGGTGTAGGATCGATCCGCACACCTGATGAGGCGCTTAGAGCGCTGCAATCGGGAGTCCCGCTTATAGCACTGGGACGTGAGCTGATTATCGACCCGGACTGGGTTGAAAAGGTGACGCAAGGCAGGGAAAACGAAATCCGCACAGAGATCACATTAAACGATCAAGAAAAACTGGGGATTGCCGATCCGTTATGGCACAAAATCGTCAATACGCCAGGATGGTTCCCGATCGCAGGCCAGGGTGTAACCGGCTAAAACGGGATTATGGTTATGCGAAAAGCGCGCCTAAGGCGCGCTTTTCTGCTATGACGCTAATCATCCAGCCACAGAACATTTCGGTGAAGTCGAAGTCATTATAGGGGACCCCGAGAAGCCAATTCATAAGCTTAACTTTGGGTACACCCTCCTGTTTTTATGCAAAATAATGCCCTTTTTCGAGATCGGCGATTAGTCCGGGCTGAACCGGTTTCCAGTCCAGAAGCTCCCGTGTTGCTTGACTCGCCTGCGCAGTGTTGAACACGCCTGCGATGTCGAATGCCGCAATGGGGCCAAGAAAGCCGAAATGGGCGGCAGCTTCTTCAGGTGTAATGCTGACCGTCGGCACGTTCAATTGCCGCCCGATGACCTCTGCGATCTCGCGGAACGGAATGCCTACATCGCCGGCGGCAAGCAACTGTGAACCCGCCGGGGCGGATTCCAGCGCCAGTCGGTACAGAACCGCCGCATCCAGGCGGTGAACCGCCGGCCAGCGGTTCGATCCGTCGCCGATGTAGGCGGAGAACCCCTTCTCCCGGGCGATGTTGATCAGCTTCGGCACGAATGCCCTATCTCCTTCGCCGTGCACGGTCGGTGCAAGCGTGACGATGGATGCCCGAATACCCCGCTCTGCCATGGCGAGCACTGCATCGTCCACGGTATGTCCATTTTCATGAGGGTGACCTGTGGTAATGAACGGCTTCCCGGAGCTTTCGAGCGCCGCTCCAATGGCTTGGACAGCCCGCAAATCCAGAGCCAGCGCACCTTCAAAGTTGGAAAAATCGTTGGTGGGTGAACTGAACGCCAGATGAATCACACCGTCCGCAGCCGCGGCGGCGCTGCTTAGAGTATCGAGATCGTCCAGCGTGCCGTACAGCGCTTCAGCTCCCGCCGCCTTTAATCCTGCAGCTTTCTCCTCAGAACGACAAAGACCCGTTACGGTATGTCCCGCGCCGATCAGTTCCCGGACGACCGCAGAACCGACAAACCCTGTTGCTCCTGTAACAAAAACATGCATGATGATATCCTCCTTCATAGGTTGACTGTTTGATCGTGTTAAGCATAAACTATGAAGCGAACTCTAGGGCAAGCGGTCCAAAGGAGAAATGATGATGAGAATTCAGGAATTGGCGGACAAGATGGGATTAACGATCCATACGATCCGCTTTTATGAAAAGGAAGGCTTGCTGGATGATCGGCATGTCCGGAGAGAAAGCAACAATTACCGAAACTATTCTGAAGAGGCTGTCGAGCGGTTGGGGCTCATCAAGAAGTTCCAGTCCATCGGCTGTTCGCTGGCCGAACTGAAGGAAGCTTTGCAGGAATGCGACACCAATATGAGTACCAATCTAGAGATTATAGATTGGATTCGCGGTAAGAAAAAGGAGATCGAAAGCAAGAGGGAAGAATACGATCAAATGCTGGACACCCTTAACAAGATGCTGGAGTACAAGACTCTGCTCATGGACGATCCGCAAAAAGCTCAAGAGATTCAGAGGACTTGGTATACTGGCTCATCCGTAAATAAAAAGCGCGCCCCGGGCGCACTTTTCTGATGTTTATCTGGAAACCAACCGATTCGCAACCATGTTGGTGCTTGCTATTTTGTTGAGACGCTGAGTTCATGTCAGAGTAATACAGTCAGCCCAGCATGCCGATCAGAACAATGCCGCCAAAAATAACGACGGAGCACAGCATCCGCCGCAATCCCTGCTGCTCCTTCAGAAGCAGGACGCCGAGGAAAGTGGCGAAGATGGTGCCGATTTCACGCAGCGGGCTGATATGGGCCATCGGTGCCTGGGACATGGCAAACAGGAACAGCAGATAGGAGCCCGGGTTTAAAACCGCCCCAAGCAGCAGCGGAGTTTTGTTGGCCTTCCATTCCTCAACAATCTTTCCGGAGGCGATCACGGCCGGGGTCAGGCCGAGCACAAATCCGATGTTGGTCACCTCCAGCAGCGCGATCGGAGAGACATGCTCTAAATTCAGCTTGTCGACGAAAACGTAGCAGGTGGTACACAGCCCGACGCACAAAGCCATAAGCACGGGCTTCAAGCCTTGGGCCTGCTGCCCGCCGCTGCGGCTGTTGGAGCCAATGCCGCTCAGCACGGCGAATCCGCCGAGCATGCAGAGGATGCCGAGCCAGCCGAAGACGGACAGCGATTCGTTCAGAAATAGGACGCCGATCACAGGGACGAGCAGCGTGCTGGTGCCCCGCATGATCGGATAGATTTGCGACAGGTCGCCCAGCTCATAGGTTTTCGACAAGAGCCAGGAATAGACGGCCTGAAGAAGCATCGACAGCAGCAGCAGGCCGTAGGAAGCGGCGTTCATCGGATTTTTCCAGAGCTCGGTGATCAGCACCGGCAGCAGTAGAATGGTCGCGACCATCATGATAGACCACAGAAAGACGCTTTTGCTGCGGCTTCGCTTGGTGAACATGCTCCATACGGCATGAGCCATGCCTGATGCAATCACTAGGACAATCGGTAATAACAAAATGAGTCAGCCCCTTGGTTGTTTAGTTGGTTCCTTGGGTATCGGGTTCATGAATCGGCTGTTCCAGAGCGGCGGACCCGTCCTCCAGCCGGAGCCAGGTATCGAAGTCCTTCTCGCCAAGGGACAGGCGGATGACGCGGGCACCCCGCATAAATCCTTCTTTGCCGTATGTGTTGCAGCCGGTGGCCCGCCCGTAACTCAGGCGGATCCCGTGCAGCGTTCCGCTGTAATCGTTGATATGATCGTGTCCGCAGAACGTGCCGATGACGTCGCCCATTTCGACCAGTGCCGCAAACAGTCCGGAGTTGACCGGAGGGCTGCAGACCCGTTCGTATTTATGTCCATAGCAGACTTGGGTGTCCCATACTTCCTGATATTCGGGAATCGGGATATGGAAGAATGCCAGCGCAGGCAGCTTCTCCGCCTGCCCGCTCGGGTTCAGCCTGGCGGATTCGGCGGCGAGCCAGTTGATTTGGTCCCGCTGGATCCAGTTGTACCCGGGAACCTGCTCGAGGCTCGAATAATCCCCGGAATCGAGGAAATACAGGTTGGCGGCTGGACGCCCTTCCGCGTCAACCAACTCCAGCGTGTAATTGCCCGACCCGCTCAAGTCCGCCGGACCAGGCTCTGTTACCGTGTGCCGGTGCTCCAGCACGGTCTGCATCAGTTCGTCCCGGCTGATCCGGTTTTCCGTATCATGATTGCCGAAGACGACCGCCCACGGGATGCCGCTTTCTTCCATGGCAGCGACCGCATCCCGGAAGGCTTCCCGGGGATGCTCGCATTCTTTATTTCCCGGGGACACGGGTCCGGTATAAATGACGTCTCCGGTGATAACAACCAAATCCGGTTTCTCTGCATCCATGACCCGTTCCATGATCTCACGTGTGCGCTGGTCCTCAGGTCTGCCGTCCATCCAATGCAAATCGGTAAACTGTACAATCGTAAAGGTGCCGTCCTTTCGAAAAGACAAGCTCTTGCTCATCTCACGTGTCCCCCTCGTCATTTTACGTTGATTTAACAAACCACACATATCAATGTTGTATTGTGTGTGTTTATGTGGTTTTAGTTGATTTTAGTCCTGGCCAAGGCTGCTGTCAATTGATTTTTTCGAAGTTTGACATTCCTCTCGATCGCCAACTACACTTATAAGAAACAACAACAAAACACATGTAAGCGATGAAAACCACATGTGTCCAATACTAAGCCTTTGGTATAAAGGAGGGTTTCGATATGTCCTTAACCTATGAGGAGCGGCGGGAGACCATTCTCGGCCAATTGGGGATGGAAGGGAAAGTCCGCGTGCACGTGCTGGCGGAGATGTTTGGCGTTTCGACAGAGACGATCCGCAGGGACCTCGACCGCCTGGAGAAGGAAGGCAAGCTTCGGAAAGTTTACGGCGGCGCGGTCCGGGTCCGTTCCGGCTTCACGGAGCCGACGTTTACGAACCGTTCCCTGATGCACCGGAGCGAAAAGCAGGAGATCGGCAAACTGGCGGCGTCCCTGATTGAAGACGGGGAGACAGTGCTGCTAGACAATGGCACAACGACACTGGAAATTATGCGGAATGTGATGGAGCGCCCTCAAGTCACGGTCATCACCAACTCCGTGCCGATATTAAACCTTGCCCTCGAGGGGTTCCGGGGGAAAATCGTGTTTGCTGGGGGCGAAATCAATCCGGAGCATCAGGCGGCTACGGGGATGATCAGTCATGAGCTGCTCGATCGCTTCAAGGTGAATAAGGCGTTTATTTCCGCAGGGGGCATATCGCTGACCGACGGGATCACCGATTATCATCTGGAAGAAGCGCTGCTGTCCCGCAAAATGATCGAGCGAACGGAAGAGGCTATTCTCGTCGCGGACCATTCCAAGTTCGGGGTCACCACCTTCGCCCAGATCGCGCCGCTTACGCAGATCTCGATGGTCGTCACCGATGCGGGCTGCTCCAGGGAATGGATCGACGCCCTGAAGCAGCTGGATATTGAAATCATTTCGGGAGAGGCCCGGCTTTAAGAGGACTCTAAGTGGCGGGTTCCTCCGCGGAACTGCCTTTAAATAAAGGGGCGATCCGGTCGATGCGGTTCGTCCAGATACCGCCGCTGTAGTGGGCAGGCAGCCGCTTTATGTCTTCGGGGCTGTCAAAGCCCGATGAGAAATCGCTGCCGTCGCCGCCCACGACGATGACCCGCGTGTCAGCCTTGTCCATCCGGTTCAGGAAGCGGTTTGGCCATCCCCACAGGAGCGGGGCGATTTTCTCGGGAATATGCAGCTCCGTATGCTTGCAGGCTGAAGGCATATACCCCGTCCATCCCGCGGCCAGATACGGAATCAGGCAGCGCTTCATCGTAGCGATGGACATGACGCGGGCTTCGGGAAGCTTTGCTTTGAGAGCCGCAACCGGCTCATCCCCGCCATAGAAGGCGAGCTGCTTCAGCCGCTGTTCGGGCAGCGCCGACATCGCATCCGCCAGCCGGGTGCCTTCCTTTGGATCACTGCTTTTCATATGAATCAGAAAAGACCGGTCCGGAAATTGCTTCAGCACCTCATCCAGCGTAGGCATAAGCCCGACGCCTTTTCCACGGAACGGATACGTTTGTCCGCCGTCGGCGGTATAACCGTAGCCGATATCAACCTTTTTCAGCTCGGCCATCGTGTAATCCGTCGTCATCCCTTTCACATTGGTGCGGCAGTCCAGTGTCCAGTCATGGAACACGGCGATCTGATCGTCTTTTGTCAGCTTGATATCGAGTTCCACCATATCGGCACCGGCCTGAAATGCGGCTTCCATGGACGGAAGCGTATTTTCCAGATAGGGGTGCTCGGGGGGATAAATTCGTTCCGCGGTACAGGTGTCGTTCGTGATTCCCTCCATCGTGAAGGTTTGGGCCAATCCGCGATGGGCGAGCAGAAAAGGGGAACCATCCCGGGGCTTGGCCAGCAGGGAGGTGTTATTCAGATAAATAAAAACAAGCAATAGTGCCAAAATCATAAAGGTTTTGCTTCGTACGATCCGCTTCAGCCGTTTCACCTTCCGATTCCCTCCCACACGGCATTCAGCTGCCGTTCAATCGACCCGTATATCCCGTCTTCATTCATCTTGGAGGACAGCGTGATCAGCGTTTGGAAGAACAGCCCGACCACCACTCCTGCGCTTAGCTCGGGGTCTGTCAGCCGCTGCTGCGGGTCTTGTTCTCCGGCATCCAACATCACCCGGCGCAGTGCATTTTTGAAATTCGAAATGTTGGTTAATTCGCTGCCTGATACGATTTCAGCTTTGATCGTTTCCATCAAGGTCAGCCGCAGAAGCTCCTCATGCTGCATATAGATGTGCAGCAGGTCGCGCAGGATTCGCAAAACGCGCTGCTTCAAGGGACCATCCTGATGACGCGCGACGATGTCGTCCATCAGGCCGGCGTACGAATCGGCTACATACAGAAGCACATGCTCTTTTTTGGGGAAATAGTTAAAAAAGGTTCCTTTCGCGATTCCGCACGCGGCGGCAATCTCCTCCACGGTGACGTTGTCGTAGCCCTTTTCCTTAAACATTTGAATGGCATTGCGGGTAATGTTTTCCCGGGTGCTCTTCTTCTTCTGGTCTCTCAGCAAACCGTTCACCTCATTATTAAAAAAATGACCTTGGTCATAAATGACTGTGGTCATTATATGGTATAAACCGGCTTATGCGCAAGTCCATGCGCATATAAACTGCCCTTTTGGCGCATGGTAATAAAAAAGAACGATTTTCTGTAAGGCAGTTGATAGTTTTAAAGCACCCGAACCTGTTTATTACTTACATGAAAAACAATCCAAATGAGGAAAGGAGGTCAGGGATATGGGGAAATTTGCCGTTAAATTGGTGGCTCATTTGGTTGTGATCACGGCGATGCTGTTGGTACTCTCTACGGCAACGATCTGGGGGGCATTGGCCACGGCGCTGGCGATCGGCGTCATTTCCTATTTGGTCGGCGACCTGCTGATTCTCCGCGCTTCCCAGAACAATATCGTTTCCACGCTGTGCGATGCTGTTCTGGTTTTTCTCATGCTTTGGGCGGTGCGTGCATCGAATCTGTGGTCCTTGTCTTATACGGATATGCTGGTTATCACCATCGTGGCAGGGATTTTCGAATACTTCTACCACATGTGGCTGCTGAGCGATGACCGTTCGGCCAGAAGACAGCGGGCCTAATGCCGCATTTCACGTTATCTTTGATTTAAAATGAATAGATGAAACGATGAAACCAGAAGACCCTCTGCCAACAGGCAGAGGGTCTTCTTTTAGCGGTTCTGCTTCAGCTCGGCAAGCCCGACCAAGAACATGAGGACGCCGATAAGAAGCGGGGAGAGCAGGGTGCAGTTCAGCAGCGTCTCGTATTCGCCGGTCAAATTCGTATTGTGAAAAAATATATTCCTGAAGAAGAAGTAACCCATCGGCGCACTGAAAAAAATGAACACAAACGATAATGCGAACCATGCCGTCGACCTATTCACAGATGTATCATCCCTTCCTGTATCTATTCTCCTTTTTACCATTCTTTACATAGATTGTCATCCAAAATATGCACATCGTCTTGGAAGGAGCCGAAAGAAAGCCGATAAATGCAGTGCTGGAAATCGATAGTATTCATTTTTGCACAAACCGGACTTCCAGGAATTGAACTGTCATTCGCAGCAGGGCCATAGGTATAATCGAGTCACAAGGAACGACATATTTCGTCAATGACAGGAGGGATGCCGGAATGCTTGATGAACGCAGTACCGAAATACTGAAACTGCTGGTGCAGACGGACGATTACGTGACGCTGGATGAACTGACGCAGAGGCTCGGCATCTCCCGAAGAACCGTGTATTACGATATGAACAAAATCAATGACTGGCTGGAGACTTTGGAGCTGCCCCCTGTCGAGTACGTGCGCACGGCCGGTTATTCTCTGCCGGAGGCCAGCCGCCGGGGGATCCCGGACACGGCAGGGGCAGAGAGTTCTGCGGCCCAGCAGTATTATTTGTCCCAGCGAGAGCGGCTTGCCTGGATCGCGATCCGGCTGCTCACGGCAAAGAGTCCCGTCTTCATCCACCGACTAACCGAGTTGCTCCAAGTCAGCCGGGGGACGGTGTTGAAGGATTTGAATGCGGTCCGCGCGCAGCTGGAGACGGCCGGCCTTGAGGTGGTGTATGACCGGAAGCGGGGCTACGAAGTGCACGGCGAAGAGGCGAGGATCAGGAGAGAGCTGACCCGCTGCTGCGATCAGCTTGCCGGCAGCGTCAGCTGGGAGCAGGCGGTCAGCCGTACGGGCTACTGGGGAGAGCAGGATCCGCTGCGGGACATCATGCCGGAGAATACGGACGAAGGCATCCGGCGTCAGATCCACCGGCTGATCGCGGCCAGCGAGCGGATGCTGAACGTGGAGCTCACCGATGAGATGCTCTTTCATTTGACTACCCGATTTTTGCTGTTTATCCGCCGGATCCAGTCCGGCCGGGTGATCCGCGTGGATGAGGATGAGCGGGAGGTGCTTCGGCAGACGCCCGAATATGACGCGGCTTCCCGAATTGCGGACGGCCTTGGCCGCTTGTTCGGCAGTCCGGTACCGGAAGAAGAAAACGCTTACCTTACGATGCATCTGCTTGGGGCAAGGGCGAACCGGATGGAGCAGCTGACAGGCTCGGATGAAATTATCGGACGCTTGCGGGACGCGGCCCGGGAGATGACGGATGCGTTCCAGCGCAGCGCCTGCGTCTGGCTAGGCGGCCGGGAAGCCGTGGAGGAGGACCTGCTGGTTCACCTGAAGCCGGCGTATTACCGGATCATATACGGTTTGGAGCTGGTCAATCCTCTTATGGAGGACATCCGCAGTAAATACGGCGATTTATTTGAGCTCACCCGGCGCTCGGCATATGCCTTCGAGGAGCTGGTCGGCCGGAAGCTGAGCGACGTCGAGATCAGCTATCTGGCCATGCATTTCGGCGGATGGCTGCGTCGGGAGGAAGTGGAGCCGGCAGCCCGGCGGAAGGCGGCGATCGTCTGCGTGAACGGGATCTCGGCATCGAGAATGCTGAAGGCCCAGCTGGAGGGGCTTTTCTCCACTCTGGACATTATCGCGATGCTTTCCCTGCGGGAATACGAGCAGTTCCAGGAGCGGGTCGATTTAATTTTCTCAACAGTCCCGCTGCCGGACAGCAAAGTGCCCGTTTATGTCGTCCATTCGATCCTCAGCGACAAGGACAAAGAGAATCTGCTCGGCAGGGTGAACAAGGCAGGCGGCAGAGGCCAAAGGACACAGGCGAGCTCGGTGCAGGCACTGCTTGATATCGTTCGTAAGCACGCGGACGTGACCGACGAAGCGGGCCTCGCCGACGAGCTCGGCCGCTATCTGTCCGGCGGCCGGAGCAAAGTATGGCTGGGCGAGCGGCCCAAGCCTTCTCTGGCCGAGCTGCTGCCCGCGCCGATGATCCGCCTGCAGCGGGAGAGTGCGAGCTGGCGCGAAGCGATCCGGGAAGCAGCCCAGCCGCTGCTGGCGGAAGAATACATCGACGAAGGCTACATCGACGCCATGATCGGCAAAGTGGAGTCCCTTGGCCCATACATTGTGGTCGCACCCGGAATCGCCATCGCGCACGGCCGGCCAGAGGATGGCGTGAAGCGGCTGGGGATGAGCCTTCTGCAATTAGAGAGGCCCGTGGCTTTTTCCGGGGAAGCGCGCCACCAGGTGAAGGTCGTTCTGGTGCTGGCAGCCATCGACGGAGAGTCGCATCTAAAGGCATTATCAGAGCTGACGGGCATGCTGAAGGACGCAGCCGGCCTGAACCGGCTGAAGGAGGCGCATACGAAGGAGCAGATACTGAAGCAGATCGGGACGGCTTCAAGTTCCGACTAAACTATCCGAACGGGAGAGATGAACATGAAATTTCTTGAACCTCCGCTCATTGCGCTGGATGCGGAAGCGGCATCCGCCGAGGAGGCAATCCGGCTGGCAGGTGCGCTGCTGACGGAGGCGGGTGCTGCGGAAGCACGCTACGCCGACGCAATGGTAGATTCCTACCGGGAGAGGGGCCCGTATTTCGTCCTTGCCCCGAGTATTGCCCTGCCGCACGCCCGGGCGCAGGACGGCGTGATTGAGGCCGCGGTGTCTTTTGTCCGGCTGAAGGAACCGGTCGTCTTCGGCCACAGCGCGAACGATCCGGTGCAGCTGGTATTCGCTCTTGGCGGGTCCGACAGCGGCGAGCATATCGCCCTGCTGCGCCAGCTGACGACGCTGCTGAGCAGTCCGGCGCATCTGGAACAGTTCAAACAGGCGGCCGATGTGGAAGCTATCCAACAAATTATTAGGGGGAATGAGCAATGAAAGTATTATGCGTATGCGGTTTGGGACAAGGAACGAGTCTGATTCTACGGATGAACGTGGAAAATGTGCTGAGTGCGATGGGCGTCAGCGCCGACGTGGAGCATACGGATGTCTCCACGGCTTCGGGTACGGCGGCCGACTATATTATCACTAGCCAAGAGCTGGCGCAAAGCCTGGAGGGCCATTCCGCCCGGATCATCGTCGTCAATAACTACTTCGACAATGACGAAATCAAGCAAAAGCTGGAGGAAGCCTTGTAAGCCCTATCTTGACCTAACCGAGGAGGTGTCCATCCATGGACGTGCTTTATTGGATCGCAACCAATATTTTCGGAACACCTGCTATACTGCTCGGCTTCATCGTTCTGGTCGGCCTCATGCTTCAGAAAAAATCGACCAGCCAGCTGGTGAGCGGGACGTTCAAGGCGATCATCGGCTTCCTCATCATCGGAGCGGGTTCGGACGTCATCGTAAATGCGCTGAACGTGTTCGAACCGATGTGGAAGGAAGTGTTCGGCCTGAAGACCAGCTCGCTCGGCAGCTTCATGGGCCAGGAAGCCTTCAACGCCAAATTCGGCAGCGCCGTCACGCTGGCCATGCTGGTCGGCTTCCTGATCAACGTGGCGCTGGCCCGGTTTACCCGGTTCAAATACATTTATCTGACCGGACACATGATGTTCTGGACCTCGACGATCTTTGCGGGCGTCATCGTCCATGCGGCAGGCACCGGCGTTCCGGTATGGAAACTCGTGGTCGTCATCGCTGTCATTCTGGGCCTGTACTGGACCTTCCAGCCGGCCCTGGTCCAGCCGTTCCTGAGAAAGGTTACCGGGAACGACAACATCGCTCTGGGCCACACCTCAGCCTCCGTCGCCCTGCTGGCGGCGCTGCTGGGCAAGGTGCTCGGTAACAAAAAGAACGATTCCGAGAAGATCAAAGTACCGAAGGGATTCGAATTTCTACGTGACTCCAACGTCATTACGGCGCTCAGCATGGGCGTGCTGTTCCTGATCGGTGCGATCATTCTGTCGACCAAGGGAACCCCGGAGGCCGCTGCCCTGATCGCCAAGGCGGGAGACCAGAACTTTATCATTTATTCCATTATCCAATCATTTACGTTCGCCGGCGGTATTGCAATCGTGCTGATGGGGGTACGGATGTTTGTCGGTGAGCTCGTGCCGGCCTTTAACGGGATTGCGACCAAACTGGTTCCCGGGGCCAAGCCGGCACTGGATGCCCCGGTCGTGTATCCTTACGCGCCGAACGCCGTTGTGCTCGGTTTCCTCGGCGCCTTCGCCGGAGCCATCATCTGGCTGCTCGTGCTCGGCAGCACGGTGTCCTACATTTTTGTGCCGACGATGATCGTGCTGTTCTTCCACGGGGCGACGGCCGGCGTATTCGGCAACTCGACGGGCGGCGTGCGCGGAGCGGTAATCGGGGGCTTCGTAACATCGACGATCGTAGCCTGGGGGCAGTTTGTCATGGTAAGCTTCCTGATCTCTTCAACCGTGCCGGACACGGCCATGTGGGCCGCTGACTCGGATATGTTCATCATAGGTCCGATTTTGCACTTTATCGCCAAGCTGCTCTTTTAAAATGGAGATTTGAAACCGGCCAAACGGAAGACGGCGAGCGGTCGGAGCGCCGTCTTTCCTGGGCCATAGCGGGTCTTGTATGCAGCCGGATCTTACCAACGACACCAACCACTCACCAAGAATGGAGGAGGAACGATTATGGGCTTTATTCGCACACTTCACGGGGATATGGATCCGAAGGAGCTCGGGTTTACGTACTCCCATGAGCATATCGTATGCCGCCCGGCCTATTGGAAGGAGCGGGGGGAAGACGATCTGCTGCTGGACGACAAGGAGAAGTCGAAGCTGGACGTGCTGGATTTCAAACGGTACGGCGGGCAGTCGATCGTGGATGCAACGGCGGTCGACTATGGCCGGGATGTTCATGCCGTAGAGGAGATCGCCCGCGAGACGGGCATCCGGATCGTCGGGACGGCCGGATTCAACAAAAGCTTTTTGTGGGACGCGGGCATCAAGGAAGAGCTGAAGCCCCTTATCGGGCCCTATGATACTTACGCCCAGTGGATTGAGGCGAAGACGATCAACGAGCTGGCCGATTTCGTCATTCGCGAGGTCGAGGAAGGGCTGGAAGGGACGCCGTTCAAGGCAGGCCAGGTCAAGTTCGGAACGGGCTACAACCGGATCACGCCGCTGGAGGAAAAGACGCTGCGGGCCGTGGCAAGGGCGCATCACGAAACGAAAGCTCCCGTCCACTCCCATACGGAGGTCGGCACGATGGCGCTTGAACAAATTGAGCTCTTGAGAAGCGAAGGCGTAAACCTGTCTTATTTGAGCCTCGGACACATGGACCGGAATCCGGATCCGTATTACCACGAGCAGATCGCCGCAACCGGCGCATTTTTGAGCTTTGACGGCATCGGCAAGATCAAATACGCGCCTGAAAGCACGCGGATCGCATTGATTCTGAATCTCGTCCGCAAAGGGTACGAAGACCAAATCCTGATCAGCGGGGACACCGCCCGCAAAACCTACTACAAGCATTACGATCATGGACTGGGGCTGGAATATATCATTGCCAAATGGGTGCCCCGATTCATCGACGAGGCGGATCAAGCAGGGTTTGACGGCAAAAAGCTGATCGAGAAGTTTTTTGTCACCAACCCGGCCCGCTGCTTTACATTCAAAAAGTAAGGGGGCAGGGTCATGAAATTCGAGCATGAAAACTCGGCTGACGTCATGGATAAGATCCGCCTGCACCGCACGGCCATACTGCCGGTTGGCGCCGTGGAAGCGCACGGCCCGCATCTTCCCCTCGGCACGGACAATCTGCTTGCCGAACGGCTCGCGGACAAACTGGCTGCGCGCACCGGCGGATTCGTGCTGCCGACGCTGCCTTACGGGCAGGTGTGGAGCCTGCGTCATTTTCCGGGGAGCATAAATGTGTCTAACGAGGCGCTGATTGGGCTCCTTGCCGATATCGGGGAAAGCCTGCACACCCAGGGCTTCCGCATTCTGGCCATGGTCAACGGCCATTTGGGAAATGCCGTCGCCCTGAAGGAAGCCGCGAGGGTGCTGTATGAACGGGTGCCGGACCTGAAGGTATTCTATTTCTTCTATCCCGGGACGAAGGAAGTGACCGCAGAAGTCCGGGAAACGCCTGCGGCTCATGGCACCTACATGCATGCCGACGAAATCGAAACGTCCTACATGCTGTATTTGGCTGAAGAGCATGTGGACATGGACCGTGCGATCGACGGGAAACCGCATATCCCTGCCGACGCAGACTGCACCCCCACACCCTGGGAGGAGATGACGTCTTCGGCAGTGCTGGGCGACGCCACCCGGGCCAGCCGGGCGAAAGGGGAAAAGATCATCGAACGCAGCCTGGACGCGATGGCGGACATGGTGCTGCAGGCCAGAAGGAAGCTGGATTTTGAAGCGAAGGGGGAGGAATTATGCTGATGAACGCGTATTTCAACATTATCGGCGAGCTGCTGCATAAGGTACGGACGAAGCAGGCGGAGGAGATCCGGAGAGCTGCCGTCAAGGTCGCGGATTGCATAGAGCAGGGAGGCATCATCCATTTATTCGGCTGCGGGCATTCGCATATCCTTACCGAAGAAGTGTTCTATCGGGCCGGCGGGCTTGCTCCCATCCGTCCCATCTTCGTGGAGAAGCTGATGCTGCACGAAGGCGCAGTGCGCTCATCCGAGCTGGAGCGGCAGAACGGCCTTGCGGCAGACTTCATGGATGAGCAGGATATCCGGGAAGGCGAAGTGGTATTCGTGCTGTCAACCTCCGGGCGTAATCCGGTACCGGTGGATGTTGCGCTAATGGCCGGGCAGAAAGGTGCCTTTACCGTCGGTGTCACCTCCCTGGCGTATTCCAAGAGCCAACCATCCCGCCATGAGAGCGGCCGGCATCTGGCCGACGCCGTCGATCTGGTCATCGACAACTTTTCCGTTAAAGGGGATGCGGTGCTTCGGTATCCAGGCATGGAGGTCGCCTTTGCGCCCAGCTCGACGGTGATCGGAGCGGCGATTCTGAACGCCGTATTCGCGGAGGCGATCGGGATCATGTTCGACAAGGGGCTTACGCCGCCGGTATTTTTGAGCGGCAACATCGACGGGGCCGATGCGCATAACGAGGCATTGATCGAAGCTTATAAGGGCCGGATCGCGCTGCTGGCGTGACCGGCTTCATAAAGGGGAGGAGCAACATGATTACACAAACGGTGACGATACGGAATAAACAGGGCTTTCATGTGCGGCCGGCTCAGCAGTTCTCGGACCGGGCGGGACAATATGAAGCGCAGGTGGCGGTCGTAACGGAGGATGGACGCCGGGCCGACGGCAAAAGCATGCTGGAGCTGATGACGCTTGGGCTCGAAGCGGGATCGGTCGTCACGATCGAAGCCGCCGGACCGGGAGACGAAGAAGCGGTCCGCGCTTTGGCGGAGCTCGTGGACGGCAAGTTCGGTGAGGACTGATGGACACGCTGTATGTTCAAGGCATCGGCGTGTCGGAAGGGGTACGGATCGCGCCGGCCTTCATCTACCGGCGGAAAGAGGCCGGCGATGCGCCGGCTCCCGCGGAGCTTCCCGACGACCCGGGGGCGATTCGGGCTGAGCTCTCCAGGCTGGGAGAGGCGAAGCGCCGGTGTGCCCGGCAGCTGGAGGAGCTGGCGGCAAAGGCGGCGGAGACGCTCGGTGAAGACCAGGCCGGGATCGTGACGGGTCAGCGCAGGCTGCTGGATGACCCGGCCTTCTATCCGAAGATGGAGGCCTGGGTGCAGGAGAAGGGGGTGCCCGCGGAGCAGGCCGTTACCGGCATCGTGGAACAGGTAGCCGGCGTGTTCGAGGCTATGAGCAGCGACTATATGAAGGAGCGGGCCGCGGATATCCGCGACATTGGCGGACGTCTGCTGAACGCTTTGGCGGAGAAAGAGGACTGCGGGTTATCCGCGATTACGGAGCGGGTCATCCTCGTGGCGGACGACTTGGCGCCGTCGGACACGATCCAGCTGGACCCGGAGCGGGTGGTGGGGCTGATCACCCGCTCCGGCGGTGCGACGTCGCACACGGCGATCCTGGCGCGCTCGCTCGGCATTGCCGCCGTCGTCGGCGCCGGCAGCGCCATCGACGGCATCGCGGACGGCGATCTGATCGCCGTCGACGGGGCGGCCGGACGCTGCATCGTCCGGCCCAGCGAGGCGGAGGCGGAGCAGAGCCGCCTCCGGATGGAGGAGGGCGAGCGGGAGCGCGCCGCGCTTGCCCGTTACGCCGTGCTTCCGGCGGTGACCGCCGACGGGACGCGCGTGGAGCTGGCGGCCAACATCGGGACGGCCGCCGAAGCGAAGGCCGCCGCCGCGCAGGGCGCCGGCGGCGTGGGGCTGTTCCGCACGGAGTTTCTGTTCATGAACGCCCCGGCCATGCCGGGCGAGGAGGAGCAGTTCCGTGCGTACCGGGAGGCGGCGGCCGCCATGGATGGCCGCCCGGTGATCATCCGCACGATGGACATCGGCGGTGATAAGGCGCTGCCGTATCTGGATCTGCCGCGGGAGGACAATCCGTTCCTCGGCTATCGGGCGATCCGGGTCGGCCTGGGCAGGCAGGATCTCCTGAAGGTTCAGCTGCGCGCGGTGCTTCGTGCCAGCGCATTCGGGAACGTCAAGGTGATGTTCCCGATGATTTCCGGGATGCAGGAGTGGCGGGAAGCCAAGGGCGTGCTGGAGGAGGCGAAGGAAGAACTGAGGCGCAGCGGGGTGGCATTCGACGAGCGCATCGAGGCGGGAATCATGGTTGAGGTGCCGTCGGCGGCCGTCATGGCAGGGGCTTTTGCCCGTGAGGTCGATTTCTTCAGCATCGGTACGAACGACCTGGTTCAGTATACGCTGGCCGTGGACCGGATGAACGATAAGGTCGCTTACCTGTACGATTATTTCCACCCGGCGGTGCTACAGTTGATCCGCCAGGTCATCGAAGCTTCCCATCGGGCGGGCAAATGGACCGGTATGTGCGGCGGGATGGCCGGCGATCCGCTGGCTGCTCCGCTGCTGCTTGGGCTCGGTTTGGACGAGTGGAGCATGGAGGCAGGACGGCTGGGCGTTATCAAAAAAGAACTGTCAGCTCTCGACCGGGAAGCCTGCCGCTCGCTGGCCGACAGCGTTCTGACGCTGGATACGCCCCAGGCGGTTCGTCAGGCGCTCGAAGAGTTTCGCCGCGCCATCGGGCATACGCTTTAGGTACATCGTTCAAGCATCCGACCGCTGAATTTGCAGGAAAAGGCAGAGCGTCCTCTATGAGAGGATTCTCTGCCTTTTGGATTTGCGGCATGGCGGAGTGCGATATTGCTGTAATTGCAGAATTGCTGGAATTGCTGAATTGTAGTAATTGCGGTATTACGGTAATGCGCAATACGGTAATGCGCATTACGGTAATACGCAATACGGTATTGCGCATTACAGCATTGCGGTACGAAGAATAACGCCTTTCTGCGGTCTGCCCGAATGCCTCTTTGGTTATATGCGGCGCCATTCGGATTTACTGAAGCAGGGGTTATATTTTCCGTACCGGCCACAACAGTACCTCCAGCCGCGGGGTATACGTCAGCAGTGCCGGCTCCGGATCATGGATCAAGCCGAATGAGGCCGTCAGGCTGTTCTCCTCGATCCACAGTCCGGCCTCCTGGAGCGGCCAGGGAAGGTGGTGAATCTCCCCGATTCGGAGCTTACCGTCGGATCCGGCGGAAAACAGACAATACCGCTCGGTCAGCCAATGGACGAGGGTCCCGGGCTCGGCATGATAAACCTTCGGGTTTACCGCGCAGTACCGGCTTTTCCATACCGCCGGGGACTCTCCGTGCCCGCGATCCCTTTCGCTGATGTAATGGATGAACCCCTCTTGATGGCCCTTTTGCATTCGGGCGTAGCGGTAGGGCAGGCGGGCCAGCATGCGGGCCCCCGCAACCGCAAGCGGATTCGACGCTTCAAGCGTCAAAAACCAAATGCCGGGTTTTCCTCCGCAATTCACGTATGTTCTAACGTTCAGTTCCAGGAACTTTCGGGTCCCCGGTATGGGCGGCATACCCCGCAAGCGGAGCGGATCCAGCAGAAACGGGGCGACGCTGATCCACGGCCTTCCTTCCCATCGCTCAAGCTCAAGGCCGGGGGGAATATGGGGAAGCAGGCTGTGTTCTTCTACCGGCCAATGGGCGAAAAGCAGGTCGTTCCAACCCTGCTTCATGACCCAGGGCCCGTCAGGCATAGGTATCGGACGATGGCTCGTTTGTTCCAGGATGCTGCGGTTTTTCATGGTTCTCTCCTCTCGGCGGTTTGGGTAGGGGTTACGTATCGTTATTACCCATCTATGCACAAATACGATGTTTCATATCCTGGGGCACGGGTAAGTAATGAATGCAAGCGCAACACTCAAAACCCTAGAAGGAGTGATTCGAAATGGCAAATAACAAAGATAACCGTAAGATGACCGTCGAAGAAGCCGGACGTATGGGTGGCGAGAAAACCGCCAAAACGCATGACAAAGAATTTTATCAAGAAATCGGCAGAAAAGGCGGCGAAGCGACGGCTGATTCCCATGACCGTGAGTTCTATGAGGAAATCGGGCGTAAGGGCGGCGAGGCGACATCAGACTCGCATGACCGCGAATTTTATCAGGAAATCGGCCGGCAAGGCGGAGAAGCGAGAAATGATAGCGATGGCAGGGACGGCAAAATGAGCCGTGAGGAAGCTGGCCGCAAGGGCGGAGAGGCCCGGGCCCGTCAAAGAGACAACTCTTAATCAGTCGATACGATAGATGAACCACAATAAAAAGGACCTTCCTTCGGGAAGGTCCTTTTTACTATTACATGGCGCGTCAATCCCTGCCCGCGGCCGTCAGACCGGCGAGTTTGGCGCTCGTCATCGCGGTATCGGCAAGGCGCCCTTCGCGGCCCACCCAGTCGCCGGCGACGTACAGCCCGCGAATTTCCGGAACGGCCGGTCCCGGTGCGGGAGCATCCCCGCTTCGCAGCGCAGGCCGGGACGCATGAGCGGCAAGCAGATTCGGGGAGAAACGGACGGCGGCGGCTTCCCGCTCCCAGCCCGGCTGAATGGCCTCAAGCCTTTCCTTCAGCCGCCCCAGGACCAACTCGGGATCACGGGAAGAACTGGAGCCGTGGTATGTCATCACATGGATTACTTGGGAACCGTCTTCTGTGAGCGGGATCGCTGCCGAATGGTTCGAATAATAGAACGGCTCATCCAGTCCGAGTACAAACGCCCGATCCGGATGGGGCATCTGCTTCAAAGCGACGTCCAGGCAGGAAACGTACAGCGGGTGAGCCTGCTCCTTCCAGACCTCCAGCGAACGGCTGTGTAATCCGGAATCCTTGAGCCATCTGCTGACCGCATGCGGTCCGGCCGCGGCGATGATGCTGCCTGCTCTGAGGAGGGTCCCTTCGGACAGAAGGATGCCGGTGACCGTTCCCTGCTCATGCACAATTTGGGCAGCTTCGGCACCTGCGGCGATGACAACGCCGGACCTGACGGCTTCCCGCTGCAGGCTGTCGATGACCGTCTGCCAGCCCCCCAACACATACCGGACGCCTTGGCTGGCGAGCTGTCCCTGCTCCAAAACGTAGCCTGCGCTTAACTGCTCCATGTCGTCATCGTAGGCCCACTGCCTGCACATGGCGTAAAAGAACTGGCGGACGCGGTCCGAGCGGACATGCCCCGGCGCCCATTCCTTTATGCTGATCGAGCGG
Organism: Paenibacillus favisporus; assembly: GCF_040545415.1. NCBI lineage: Bacteria > Bacillati > Bacillota > Bacilli > Caryophanales > Paenibacillaceae > Paenibacillus > Paenibacillus favisporus. Next base: position 321,977 of record NZ_JBEPLV010000002.1, read on the forward strand.
ACCGGTGCCGGATCGATCTGGTTTAGGTTTTCCATGAGCGTACTCCATTCCGCCTGCTCTTCGGGACTCAGCTCTTCAGTGGCATGGATCAGCCTCCCGTCTAGAATGCCGTACATGGCGTTTTTCGTCCCGCTGCCCAAGGAAGGTTTGCAGCCGAGCTCTTCCAAAATCCGCAGCGCAGCGCTGCCTTCGTACATGGCACGGGGGCCGTAATTAAACAAGGCTCCCCCGATTCTGGCGGTTTGGGCCAAGCCGCCAAGGCGGCTGTCTTTTTCAAGCAGTATGACGGATCGCCCGGCCCGAGCTGCATAAATCGCTGCGGTCAGACCGGTCAGCCCACCGCCGATCACGGCAATATCATAAAATGGGTGTTCCATAGTCATGTTCATATTTAGTTTCATTATAGAGTACGCTCCCCTCAAATATGTTACTTATAAGTCACATATAATATATGTTACTTTATGGTAACATGTCAATAGAGTCAAAGGGGATTTATTTGAAGAGCCTCAGCAAGTATGGTACGACCTATCGGTTGAAAGGATAGAGGAGATGATAGCATTTCTGCAGCATAAAAACCCTGCTTCCAGCAAGGAACAGGGCTTGGTCATGGATCGGCGATGGCCGTATCCGGTATGAACATGGTTCCTCAGCCTCCAATAACATCCAGAACCATCTCGGTCAATCTGCCGATCGTAGGCTGATCCAGGGGACGCTGCAGCTGATACATGTTCACGGATCCCGACAGGCGGGTTGTGCATTCAAAATGCCACGGGGTTAGACCGCTCTCTGCGAGGAGCGAGCTGCGGTAGGTATGGCGATGGAGGAGCGGCAGGCGCTCCAGGCCCCCGATTTCCCGGATCTCGGGCTGCTCGCAGTCTGTTTTGACCAGTTCAAAAACGCCTGCCAGCGGAATCGGTTCGGATGCAAACTTGGCGAGAACCGGGACCGCATACTTCGTTTCCCGGTCGAACAGAGGACGGAGACCGCCCGCGTCCATGCCAAACGTGTCAAGGCTGTCCTGCCAAAGCTTCTGCTGTGGATAGGCAGGGGCAACCAGTGGAAGCTGCTCCGTATCCATCGTAACGGCGATGACATCGTCGGTCAGCAGCTGGCATCCCTGCTGCAGCAGGGCTGATGCCAGCGTAGACTTGCCGTGTCCGGAATGGCCGACCAGGGCGTAAGCCTTGCCGTTCATAACGACGGCGCTTCCGTGCAGGGGCAAAATCCTTCTCTGCATCAGAATAGCTCCCATGCAGGTCCCGAGGACATACAACCGGATCTGATCCTCGTCCGCGTCTGCCTCCGGCGAGACGTAAATGTCGGTTCCGTTCTCTGCGCTGAACACGGCCAGCTTCGGAATCCGGAACATCACCTGCTGCTCGCTTACAGCGAATTTGTTGACGGGCGTTTCCCGTCGTTCCCAGGCATCGTTAAGATCGGCCAGACCGACCCGCACTTGGACATCTTGGCCGAAATGCCCGACCGGCCGAAGCTCGGGCAGCGGGATTTCACTTTCTATCGTAAGCCCGAAGGCTGTATATATCGCTGGTTTGATCATATATTTTCTCCGCTTCGTCAAAAGAATGTGGATATAAGAACAGCCCTTACCCCATATCATTGGGACCAAGGGCTGCTCCTGATCGCTCGGTTATGAATTGGAATTAGCTGTAGAAGACAGGATCATCCGGGTCCGGTTGGAAAGAGTCCGGTTTGCCCTTTCCGGGGCCAGCCATCGTCATGCTGACTTCCAATACTTCCAGTTCAGGTGTAGTCCATTCTTTTTTCATCGATTTCACCTCCTTTCAAAAGTTTCGCTCCAGAAAGCGGTACACGATCAAGCTTCGCATCAGCACCTTGATGGCCGGACTGTAGGCCTGGCTTGGGTGCATCCCGTTTCTGGCTTCGTCAAGCGCTTTGCGTACGACAGGAATGTTCAGCACCTGCTGCATGCGGGAGTCCCGGCACAGTTGGTCCAGCTCCTGGACCATTTGCGCCCAGTGCGGAGTCATCCGGTGGAGGATATCGGCCGCCTGGATCCCCTTGAGCCGCTGATTCAGCCGGACGTTGTCGGGAAGGTAGCCTTGGGCAGAGCGTCTGATCAACGCGCGGTCGAGGCCGTTCTGCACATACTGCTCCATCGGTACCGAAAGGCAGAACCGGATGACGCGCAGGTCGTTGGTCGGATCATGCGCCCAGAGGGGATACTGCAGCGACAGCTTGCTGACGCTCGTTCCCGTTGTGCTCCATACGTTATAGCTGTCAAAATGATACTTTCTTGCCTCCACCGGGTCGGAGGGAAGGTCTTCGCCCGATCCGATTTCGGTGAACTGCCTGTCCGTCAGCTTGTCGTAAACGCCGGCCTGTCTGGCGAATTCCGGGTTAACCAGCTGCGGAAATTCATTGGCGGACGAGGCGGCATGCCGGCGTTTCAGAAGCGGAAAAGCCTGCTTGCACAGCTCGGCTATGATGCGCTTGCGTCCTACGCCAATGTTCATACTGTATTGATTAATCTCCCCGCGCAGGCGGACCCACGCCATTCTCTTCATCAGCTTGGCGTAATAGTCCAAGGCGTTGCCCCAGGAGATGCTGTAATTTCCTCTTGCGCCATTTAGCAGAATGCCCACCCCACGTTCATGCGCCTGCTCGTAAATTCCTCTAAGCCAAAATGAATTTTCGAAAAATTTGTAGGGTGTCTCCATAATGTCCAGCCAGTGGTCGATATCCGAATATGGACTGCGGCCGTTAAAGCTGAGGTAGCTGTCCTCGATGTTCCCCGCATGCTGGACGGTCTGCCGGATGAGCGGCCTTTCGTCGGCCAGTCTTCGCTTGGGCGTCCAATCCTCGAAGCCTTCTTCGGGAACGTAGCTGAACGTATGCAGTTTCCGGTGATCACGTTCCAGCGCTTTCGCCGCAAAACCGGCAACCGATCCGGAATCCAATCCCCCGCTTAAATGAGCCCCCACCACCCGGCTTGTCCGCTGCAGCCTTGAGGTAACGGCCCGGTTAAACACGTCGCGGAAAGCTTCCTGATATTCTTCGGAAGACTTAAGCTGCAGGGGGGAAGTCTCCGTCAAGCTGTAGTATCTGGAGACGGACACCTGGCGGCTGCGGACCGTGAGCGTATGCGAAGGCGGCAGCTGCTCGATATGCCGGTAAACCGTCGTAGATAAGTCCGGCGGCTCAAAAACCCCGCTGATGGCAAGAAACTCGGCCAGCCAAGCTTCGTTCAGCTCCTGTTGAACATACGGCAGGGATAACAGCGGGCCAATGGCCGTGCAGAAGGACAGCTGTTCCCCGTTCCGGTGGTAATAAAGGGTTCGTGCACCGGAGAAATCCCGGGCTCCGAACAGCATCTGCTTGTTGCCGTCCCAGATCATAAAAGCAAAGTCGCCGACCAGACGCTCCGGCATCGACTCTCCCCATTTTTCGTAAGCGAGCAGCAGAATTTCCCCGTCCGTCATAGCTTGTCTTGCACGGGAAGGGACCTGCAGCCCATCCATCAGCTCATCCCGGTTATCGATGATGGCGTCGGCGGTAATGGCCAGCCTGCGTTCTGCGCAATAGAAGGGCAACAATTCGTGGGCAGACTGCTGCGTGATCCACTGGGCGTGACAGCCAAACCACACATGGCCCTGCTGCCATACCGAACTCCGGTCTGCCGGATACCGTTTCAGCGACTCCATAATGGGCGCTCCGGCGCTGACGTCTAAGGGGTCTTGGCTAAACCGGTAAATCCCCGCAATTGCGCTCATGAGATCTTCCTCCGTTATGTACCGTTCAAACAATTTGCGACAATATGTATCTAGTTCTTCTGTATCATACTACATGTATACATATTGTATCAACATTTTTTTTCAGCTTGCGAAATTTAGTGAATTTGGATGAGGAAAGATTACCTGGTTTGCTTTTTGTCGGATGGGAGAGCTGAACGCGGAGGCCGCGCTGCCGTTCTGGAACGGTTTGTCCGCTTGATATAAGCCTGGAGCATAAGGCAGAACAGGTAGGCGCAGAGGATGCCGAACGTATCGTTCACGATGTCGTAAATCCGTCCGCTTCGGAAAAAATACAGCTGAAGAACCTCGGTTAACGCTGCGTACAAGATCGCCGTCATGACGGCAAGCTTCGAGCCGCGCAAATTGGACAAGAGCAGCTCCAATAGAAAGAAACCGATAAAATGCCCAATTTTTCGGTTGATCCAGGCCTCGCTCGACCACTGTAAATCAAGCTTGAGCAGCTCACTCCAATCGGGTGAGGGGTTCAGCCGGAAATCCGCCTGGTGATGGTGGAGAAGGGCGTTGAAATCGAAAGAACAAGTAAAGACGAACAGGCAGACCGCCCAGGTCACGGTGAGAAAAATGCGCATAATTCCTCCTTCATTTAAAGCGCTTCCATTATATATGTGTCCGTTCTGAGATGAGAGAAGGCGTGTTTACGATACATAATGTAACTTTTTTCGGCAAGTATATAGCAGCATTTTTCGGATTTCAAGTTTGCAGGCCGTCAATTTTTTTATCGCCCGGAAAGAGAATGAGAATTTTAACTGTCTGAATATGCATGGAAATGCGGATGAAAGCGGTTTTTCGCTGCATAATCATGTCGCTTTTCGAAAAAAATTAGAGTCATTTGCTTGACATGATACATTTTGTATCTTAAAGTGTAGGATGAATAATACATATTGTATCGGTAAGGTGTGACCCACAACTGCAGTTGAAAAATGATTAGCGGGGGTAGCGTGTTTATGGAGCTTAAACAGTATTTTCGAATCATTGTAAAAAAGTGGTGGTTAATCGCGGCGATTGTCGTTATTGCCGTTGCGGCTACCGGAGTCAAAAGCCTCTACCTCACGACGCCAGTCTATGAGGCCAACGCCAAACTGATCGTAAACCAATCTGCCTCTGCGGACGGCGGGGCCAGCTTGAATGCCGGGACGATCCAGACCAGCATTTTCCTCATTAACTCCTATAAAGAAATCATCAAGTCGTCCGCCATTATGAACAAAGTCGTGCAAAAATATCCCGATCTGAAAGCATCGCCCGGTGAACTTGCAGCGATGATCTCGGTCACTTCAGCTAATGATTCGCAGGTCATGAACCTGGTGTATCAGGATCCGTCCTATACCCGGGCGGCCAAAATCGTTAATGCCGTCTCCATGGTGTTTAAGGAACAGATTCCCCGCATTATGAACGTGGACAACATTACGATTCTTAGCGAAGCCGATACCAAAGCTTCCCCTGGACCGATCAACATTAACCCGGTTATGAACATGCTGATCAGCTTTGTCGTTTCCCTGATGCTCGCCATCGGACTGGTTTTCCTGCTTGACTATCTGGACGATACGGTGAGAACGGAGGCCGAGGCTGCGGAAATTTTGGACATGCCGGTGCTTGCGGTCATCAGCGAAATGAACCGGGCGGATTTGAAAACCCGAAGCGGCACAAGTATACCAAATCAAAAAGTAGGTGAAGGCAAGTATGCGACGCTCAATCAATAAAGAAGCCCTGGTCGTATCCGGGAATCCAACCTCCCGGGTATCCGAGGCATACCGGCTGCTCCGGACCAAAATTCATTTTTCCCCCAAAGACGCGGCGCATCAGGTCATCATGGTCACATCGACGCGTTCTTCCGAAGGCAAAACGACAACGGTCAGCAATTTGGCGGTGACTTATGCGATGGAAGGCCGGAAGGTGCTCCTGATTGATGCGGATATGCGCAAACCGGCGCTGCATGACATCTATTCTCTTTCCAACCGGCACGGGCTGAGTACGGTACTGGCCGGGGACGTGCTGGTGCAGCAGGCCGTTCAGGAGACGGGCATTAACCATTTATCCATGCTGACGGCCGGGCCCGTGCCGGCAAATCCGGCAGAGCTGATGGACTCGGCCGCCATGCGGGACATGCTGGTGCAGCTTCGGCAGGAGTACGACGTCATCCTCATCGATACGCCGCCGGTGCTTGCGGTATCGGACGGCGTCATTACGAGTGCGTTATGCGACGGCGTCATCATGGTGGTTGCCGCGGGCAAGGTCAAACGGAGCCACCTGAGGGCGGCCAAGGAACAGCTGGATCATGTGAAGGCCAACATGCTGGGACTGGTGCTTAACCGAAGCAGCCGCGACCAGCAGGCCTTTGCTGCGGACCATTACGGTATGCAGGCTCAATAAAGACATGTTTTTCAAGAAGGTAATGCCTACTGCACCTTTATCACTGGAGGCACTCGGTCACGCTGTGGGTCCTATGGACCTTAGACATTCATTGTCGAGGGTGTGATGTGAGGACGGGTTGAATGCCCTGTTTTTTAGAAAATGGAGCTATGGTCTTTTCCCTGTTTGCGAAGAGCATATAGCTAGGTTTTCTACATACACAGCATGCATCTGGGGTACAAAGAAAAATATAAAAGATGGGTAGTGAATGAGATGAGGAAAGTGAAAAAAGCGATTATTCCCGCCGCGGGGCTTGGAACCCGGTTCTTACCCGCGACCAAAGCGATGCCGAAGGAAATGCTGCCGATCGTCGACAAGCCGACGATTCAGTACATCGTAGAAGAAGCGGTGGCGTCCGGAATCGAGGACATTATTATCGTGACCGGCAAAGGCAAGCGCTCCATCGAGGACCATTTCGATCATGCGTTTGAGCTGGAGAACAACCTGTTCAGTAAGGGGAAGTTTGATCTTTTGGACGAAGTCCGCCGGTCCTCCAACGTGGAAATTCACTACATACGCCAGAAAGAAGCCAAAGGGCTGGGGCATGCGGTGTGGTGCGCCCGCAACTTTATTGGCAATGAGCCCTTTGCAGTGCTGCTTGGGGATGACATCGTACAGTCCGAGGTACCCTGCATTCGCCAGTTGGTGGAGCAGTACGAGCAAGTTGAAAAGTCCGTCATCGGCGTGCAGACTGTTCCGAGCGAGCAGACGCACCGGTATGGGGTGGTTGCGCCCTTGGAGAAGTTCGGACGTTTGCACGAAGTGAGCTATTTTGTGGAGAAACCGCCGGCAGGACAGGCTCCGTCGAACCTGGCCATTATGGGCAGGTATGTTCTGACGCCGGAAATTTTCAGCTACCTGGAGCTGCAGGAAGAAGGAGCCGGCGGGGAAATTCAGCTGACCGACGCCATTCAAAAGCTGAACGAGAGCCAGGGCGTCTATGCTTACGATTTCGAAGGCACGCGTTACGATGTCGGCGAGAAGCTGGGCTTCATCATGACGACACTGGATTTTGCGCTGCAGTACGAAGAACTGCGCACCCCGCTGCTGCAGGGGATGGAGCATATTCTCGAGCGGGAACAGCTCGGCAAAATAAATCGCTAGTGAGGTGATAGGTGGTGATCTCTCCCACACCGCAAAGAAACGAGTCGGATGTCGCATTCGAGGGTACGCCGGCGTACTCGCCATATGTTCTGGAGAACGACAATCCCCGGGTCATTTATCAAGCGTTTAAAAGAGCGACGGATATCGTCCTTGCGCTGATCGGCCTTGTCGTGCTCTCACCGTTGTTTCTGATCGTTGCGATTCTGATTAAACTGGAGGACCCGAAAGGGTCCGTTTTTTTTGGACAAACCCGTATCGGTAAAGACGAAAAGCCGTTCCGGATGTACAAGTTCCGCTCCATGGTATCCAATGCCGAGGAGCTGCTGGATGGACTTCTGGAGCAAAACGAAATCAGCGGCGCCATGTTCAAAATGAAAAAGGACCCGCGCATCACCCGGGTGGGCGCCGTCATCCGCAAAACGAGCATCGACGAGCTGCCGCAGCTTTGGAACGTTGTGCGCGGAGATATGTCGCTCGTCGGCCCCCGGCCGGCCCTTCCGCGGGAGGTCGCGGAATACAGCAGCTACGATAAGCTGCGCCTGAGGGTCATCCCCGGGTGCACCGGCCTCTGGCAGGTGAGCGGGCGAAACGAGCTGAGCTTCAGCGAGATGGTGGAGCTGGATTTGCGGTATATCGAGCAGCGCGGCGTGATGATGGATTGGAAGATTATTTTTATGACGATCCGAATGTTTGCAGGTTCAAAGAATGCTTATTAAAGATCGGGCAGGAGCTGATGGTTTATGGATTTGAATTCGAGAATTTATGTGGCTGGACATCGAGGATTAGTGGGGTCTGCGATTCTGCGGGCCCTCCAACAGCGGGGGTTCCACCATTTAATCACCCGTACAAGCACAGAACTGGACTTGAGAAATAAGGCCGAGGTCGATCGTTTTTTTGGACAGGAACAGATCGAATACGTTTTTTTAGCGGCTGCCAAGGTTGGGGGGATTACGGCGAACAATGATTACCCGGCGGATTTCATCAGGGACAATTTACTCATCCAAACCAATGTCATTGACGCTGCGTACCAAAACCAAGTGAAGAAGCTGTTATTCCTTGGTTCCACCTGTATCTATCCGAAGTTTGCCCCGCAACCGCTAAAGGAAGAATACTTGCTTACCGGTGAACTTGAACCGACCAATCAGCCCTATGCCATTGCCAAAATTGCAGGCATCAACATGTGCCAGTCGTACAACCGCCAATACGGAACGAATTACATATCGGTGATGCCGACGAATATGTACGGCCCCAACGACAATTTTGACTTACAAACGTCCCATGTTCTGCCGGCGTTAATCCGCAAATTCCATGAGGCGAAGCAAAACAATCTCAGCTCGGTCGAGGTATGGGGGACTGGAAACCCCAGACGGGAGTTCCTCCATTCGGATGATTTAGCTGAGGCCTGTTTGTTCCTTATGGATCAGTATGATGACAGCGACATTATTAACGTCGGCGTTGGTCAGGATATTTCAATCAGGGAACTGGCGGAGCTCATCCAGTCGGTGGTTGGTTATGAAGGGGAGATTGTGTTCAATTCGACTGTGCCGGATGGTACCCCCAGAAAACTGGTAGACGTTACGAAAATCAACAAGCTCGGCTGGAAAGCCAAAGTTACACTTAAGGAAGGTCTGGAATCGGTTTATAAGGCTTACCGGAACGACCTTTTAATCAAACAAGTATAGAAAATATCGGAGGATAATATGAAGAGAGCGCTGATTACAGGGGTTACAGGACAAGACGGTTCCTATTTGGCGGAGTTATTGTTGGCAAAAGGCTACGAAGTGTTTGGACTGCGGAGACGGACGAGCACGCCAAATTACGAAAATATTCAACACATCAAAGACAAGATTAAATGGATTTCCGGGGACTTGACGGACTTGGCTTCCTTGATTGAAGCGGTACGCTTATCCGATCCTGACGAGGTATATAACCTCGCCGCCCAATCGTTTGTTGCCGCATCTTGGCCCCAGCCTTTGGCAACGGGACAAATGACTGCGATTTCGGTAACCAACATGTTGGAAGCCGTGCGCATTATAAAGCCGCAGGCTAAAGTCTACCAGGCTTCCAGCTCCGAGATGTTTGGAAAGGTCGTTGAAACGCCGCAAAAGGAAACAACTCCATTCTATCCGCGCAGCCCCTACGGCGTTGCGAAAGTATATGGACATTGGATCACGGTCAACTATCGCGAAAGCTTTAACATGTTTGCTTGTTCCGGAATCCTATTTAATCACGAGTCTCCGCGGCGCGGACTTGAGTTTGTGACCAGAAAAGTAACGGACGGCGTAGCCAGAATTAAGCTCGGTCTGGAGCACGAACTGAGAATGGGGAATCTCGATTCGCTTCGGGACTGGGGATTTGCCGGGGATTATGTGAAGGCCATGTGGCTGATGCTGCAGCAAGACGAGCCGGATGACTATGTTATTTCCACAGGTGAAATGCACAGCGTTAAGGAGCTTCTCGAAGTAGCTTTCTCTTACGTTGGTTTGGATTACAGAGATTACGTTGTGATTGATCCCGAATTTGTGCGTCCCGCAGAAGTGGATCTATTGCTGGGCGATTGTTCGAAGGCCAAGGAAAAGCTGGGTTGGCAACTGGAAGTAGGCTTTAAACAGTTGATTCAGATGATGGTTGATGAGGATTTGAGGAGAGTTAGAAATGAGAGTGTAAAATATGAAGTCCCCGCTGTACATTAATGCAACAAATTAGTGGATCGGCGCTTTTGTTGAAATACAATTGATCCTTTTCGGAGTGGAGACGCGTCTTATGAAACTGCTTAATAAGCTGCAATCATTAAAAAAAAACGGGGATTTAAAAAATGTATTATACAGTCTCTCATCGTATTTCGTATCGCCCATTGTCATTATTGTAACGACTCCCATACTTTTAAAAACGTTAGGCAGCTCCGATTACGGCATTTGGGTGCTAATTAATTCGCTGATAAATGTTCTAGGCATCTCGAATTTTGGTCTTGGAAATGCATTTATCAAACTTGGATCGGAATATGCGTCCGATGAAGATGACCCTAGGTTTGGGCAGATGTTCTCTGTATCATTTACACTTTCCGTTATTCTGGCCGTTGTAATGAATGTACTGGCATTAGCATTGGATACCACCCTTTTTCCGCTTTTTTTTGGTCATTCCAGTTTAGACTCTATTTTGCCAGTAATTCACCTCGTTGGTGGTGTCGTTGGTCTTAGAATTATTAATAGTGTAATTTCAGGATCCTATATGGCTAAGCAGAGATACGATATCAACAGTAAAGTTAATATTGCCTATAATCTGATAACATCCATTTTGTTTACTATACTGGCTGTACTTTACAAGGATATTAAAATGCTCGTCGTTTTCTTGTTTATCTCTTCTATCCTACTCCTTATCATTAATGCCTTTATTGCTAAAAAGGTGAATTCAAATATTCAGTATCGTATTAGATTTAGCAAATCGGTTTTTGTGAGAATATTCAAATATGGGGTCTTTTCATGGTTCCAAATGATCATCAGTGCTCTGAATAACCAGGCGGATAAAATTATCATCGGTGCTTTGCTAGGATCCCATGTGCTGGGATATTATTCTGTCTGTATGCAGCTTGCGATGAAAATTCATGAAATTCCTGCAGCGGCGAGCGCTTTTTTATTCGCGAAATTCAGCGCATTATATGAAGGTAAAAAGGTAAAAGAAATTAGAAAGATATATTTTAGGGCTTTTTTGTTTAAATCCATATTTATTATTATTTCTTCTTCCATAGCTGTAGTTTTTGCTTATCCGATTCTCAGCGTATGGATCGATCCCGGATTCGCCAGTGAGCATGCGTTTTTATTTCGTGTACTTATCATTTCTGTTGCGATCGGAGCCTTTAATGTTATTCCAAATTATTGTTTGAATGGAACGAATTATATTAAGCTAAATACCGTCTTATCGATGTCTACCTCTATAGCTATATTCTCATCAATCTTTGTCCTTACACCTTATTTTGGAGATCTCTCAACAGGGATATCCAGATTAATAGGTATCCCGCTTGTCATATTCTCTATTGTCTATGTGCATAAGAGAATACTAACAATAAAACCAAATAAGCAGGGAGAAAATAAAATCCATGACATACTTACAGAAACAACGCATGCCTAAACTATGGCCAATGATTCAAGGGAGATAGGTGGAAAAATGTGAGAATTCCTATGTTCATTGAAACAACCGAGACGACATACCGCTATCCGAAAATTTCTATAAGCAAGCCACAGGTAAGAGGCATATACCTGACTAGTATGTTTTTAGTCATTATTCTAACTATGATTGGCTTGCATTTTAAACTTTATCTAAAGACGGATTTATCGATGATTTATGTGTTATACATTTTGCTCGGAGTTTCCAATATTATGGTTACTTCCAGAGGGATCACATGGGATAAAATCGTGGGGTGGTCCTTTTTTGTTTATTCTATTGGAACTCCTTTGTATTTATTGACAAATGGAGGACTAGAGCGTTTCCTTGGTACGAAAATTTATTTTGACGAAGTTTACTCGTATGTTACGGTTTCTGAGTCGCTTTATTATAATATCCTATTTATCTGTTCCTTTTACTTTGCCTATTTTTTGTCTCCTGACAAAGCGAAAGAGTATTCCAAATCCCAAAATGCCACCAATAAGTTTAATTATTTTCATTCAAAATTATTTATACATTATTGGTTGCTTGCGTCAGCAGGTTTATTCTTGCTCGGAATTTACAAAATTAATTATATGAATGCTATCGTGTCAGGCTACAGCCTGAAAAATCCAGGATATGTCTATTTATTTACAGCAGTGTTTGCCATCAATATCAGTATATTGATTTTGCTTCGAATGACCAACTTTCAGAAAAAGTACCTAGTGATCGCAGCTTTTTTTCACTTACTGCTCTTCCCATTAGGGATCAGGCAGCTGACATTTACATTCATTATTCAACTGATCATGTTATACAAATTGACTCATTACCAATTCAGACTGAGGACAAGAGATATCGTAATTGGCCTGACGGGACTTGTCTTTTTTGGTTTCATAGGAATGTTTAGATCCGGTGGAGAGCAAACATTTTCATTTTTATCCTTAATCAAATCACCTTTGCGTTTCTTCTTTTACGAAACGACGTTCAATTATGTAAGTTTTCTAAAATGCCTGAACTTGTTTAAAGAATACTCAATAAATTTTTTGTATGGGAAAACGATGCTGGATCCGATTATTGAAATGATTCCTTCTTTTCTATTGAATGATAAAAACAGCTATCAGTTTTTTGAGCAATTTATCGCCAGATATTCATCTATTGAAAACATGAAACCTGTTGGCACGGCCCATTTACTTACAGAGCTATTTGTAAATGGAGGTATATTCTTTATTTTTATTTTTTCGATGGTCTTAGGCTTTATGTCTAAATTCCTTAACCGTTCCATGTGGAAGGCCATTCATACCAATCATTTTATCGGTCAGATCCTATTTTCATCCATTATTCCTTTTGTCATTATTCAGCTGAATAGAGGGGGAATCTCCGTCCTCATCAAGCTATCTTTCCAATTCGCCATACTTCCTATCATTATTATCTATTTGTTTCGTAAGAGAACTGGTTCAACAAAAGCAAAAAATATAGGGTGAATGATATGATAAAAACACTTTTACTTACTAATACTATTGCTCCTTACCGAATTCCTGTACTGAATAGATTAAAAGAACATAATGACATCGAATTAAAGGTATGGTATTTGGAAGAACGTGAAAAGAATCGGCAGTGGAATATTAATCACCAAGAAATTAATTATAACTATACCTGTTTGCCTGGAATTCACACTTATATCCAAAGGATGGATATGGGGGTGCATATTAATCCAGGCATTTTTTTTAGACTTGTGAAGGAAAATCCGGACGTTATTATTACTTCAGGTTACGATTCTTTGGGCTACTGGTCAGCACTGTATTATAGCAAAATGTTCAGGAAGAAATTTATTGTTTGGTGGGGAAGCACTCTGGAAAGCAGCAGAGTCAATAATGGATTAGTCAATCGGGCAAGGAAACTTTTTTTTCATTCTGCGGACGCTTTTATTACGTACGGAACGGAATCAGCCAACTGCTTAAAGCATTACGGAGTCGAACAGAAAAAAATCGTGGTTGGTTACAACACGGTTGATATTCGATTTTTTAGAAACAAATACAAGGAGTATTTAAATCGAGCAGATTCCGATTATAAAAAGCAGAATAAATTGAAGTTACTGTTTATAGGTCAGTTAATTGAACGAAAAGGATTAGTGCAAATCATCGATGCATTGAATTTACTTGGGGATTCCTCCTGGGAATTAAAGATTGTCGGGTCGGGTCCAGACGAACAAAAATTAGCCCAAAGGGTCAAGAACTATGGTTTACAAAGTCAGATCCATTTTGAGGGCTACAAACAAAAAGAAGAATTGACAGATTACCTTATTCAAAGCGACTGCTTGTTATTTCCTTCTTTGATCGAAGTATGGGGGCTTGTCGTTAACGAGGCTTTGGCCACGAACACCTTTGTACTGGCATCCAAATACGCTGGTGCTACGAAGGATATTATCATCAACCAACAGAACGGTCTGATTATTGACCCATTGGATGTTAATGACCTGTTACAGGCATTCCGGTGGTTAATGGACCATCAGGATTACGTACGCTCCCAATGGAAAATGAGTTTTCAATTATGGAGAAAATTACATCCTCATTCCTATGCCAAGGCCGTTTCTGAAGCAATCAAAACAGCAATTTCATGAGGTGCTTGAAAATGATCAATATCCTTTACATTCAACCGTATGCCAGCCATGTCGGGGGCGTTGATACAGTCCTTCTTCAACTTGTTCAGGGACTGGATAAAAACAAGTATAAACCATATGTTGTTCTTCCTGGTCACAGTCCCTATGTAGAAAAGTATGAAGCCGCTGGAGCTACTGTGTTGTTCAGTGTTCTTGCTGTTTTTGGCAAGCCGACGGATCCGATGTATTTCGCTCGTAATTTCGTTAATTTATTTCGAAGTATTCGCTCTATCCGGCAGATCGCATCAAAGTACAACATCGATTTAATTCATTCTCATAAGATGGAGCTGATTGGAGGCAACATAGCGGGTAAGCTGATGGGAATACCTACTTTGCAAACCGTTCACGAGCTGCCTAGAAAACCGCTAATCGCTTATAAATTTGTTGGTTATTTGAATCATTGCTTTAATGACAAAGTCATTGTTTTATGTGACCGGAGCAAGACGATGTTCAAGTGGGGAAAGCAGCATTCTAGTAAGCTGATCAAAATTTATAACGGAATTCATGTGGAACAGTTAGCGGTTCACAACAAGACGGTTCATCCTTTAAAAAAGGAACTTGATTTAAAAGACCAAGATAAAATTATCATCACGGTTGCTCGTTTATCGCCAATGAAAGGAATAGAGTATCTGCTTAAGGCAGCTCATCTAACAAAAAAAACAGATCCATCGCTAAAGTATATTATCGTGGGAGATGTTGCTTTTGATTCCGACTTACATTACAAAGAGTCATTAATGAGCTTGGCAGATGAACTGGAACTGGATAATGTCTTCTTTCTGGGATTGCGCAGAGACATTCCTGAATTATTGTCGCAGGCGGATCTCTTTGTTTTGCCCTCCGTCTATGACATCTTCCCTACAGTAATCTTGGAAGCTATGGCTGCTTCGCTGCCGATTGTGGCTACTGATGTGGGTGGAGTCCCGGAGATGGTCACAACCGATATAGGGAAACTGGTCCCTGCAATGAACGGAGAAGCACTTGCTGATGCGATCATGGAAATTTTCAGCAAAGAAAATAAAGATGAACTTGGAATGAACAGCAGAAAACGTTTGATGAGAAGTTTTACCAGAGAGCATTACATTAAATCTACGGTCCAAGTGTATGACACCTTGCTGCAAAATAAACCAATTTCGAATGGGAGCACGATTGTCCATGATCAGTAACCGTATTCGATTGGATCAATATCATCAAGAAGGATATTCCAGAGGGAGAAGCGGTTGGTATGTGCTGTTTTGGTGGCTTGTTCAAGGAAGTCTTTTTCGCTTTTCTCTTCATCCGATGTATAAATGGCGAAATTTTCTGCTGCGCTTATTCGGTGCCCATATTGGTAAAGGTGTTCAAATCAGGGCTTCGGCAAAATTTACATACCCATGGAAAGTGAGCATCGGTGATTACTCATGGATTGGTGATCAGGTGGAATTTTACAGTTTGGATCGTATTGAAATTGGGGAGCATTGCGTTATATCACAGCGTTCCTATCTATGCACAGGAACCCATGATATCCATGACCCTAAATTCGGTTTAATGACTAAGCCCGTAATAGTTAAGGATGGGGCCTGGGTAGCAAGTGACGTTTTCATTAATCCAGGCATCACTATTGGTGTTATGGCAGTAGTTGCCGCAAGAAGTACGGTTACTCGTGATGTGCCAGCAAATGAAATCCATGCGGGTACGCCTGCGCAATTTAAGAAATATAGATTTGATGAGAGTCGAGAAAAGAGACAATTGAAAGGGATTGGGCTATGAAACCTAAGATTGTTTTTGTGATTAATTATTTTTATCCGGATTATGCATCAACGGGGCAACTGTTAACCGAACTCTGTCTCCACATTCAAAAAGATTTTCACATTATTGTGATTGCGGCACAACCTGAAGACATGAACGCTGACAGTTCATTAGGTACTCGATTCACGAATGATCGATTGCAGGATATTGAAATCATAAGAATTCGACTCCCTAAACAGGATAAAAAGAATAAATGGAGTAGGCTGCGATATATTGCCGCCTATTTTTTTTATGCGAACTTACTTGTTTTGAGACAAAGGAATATCAACATTTTGTACACCATTTCTACTCCGCCCATCCTTGGCGGATTCATCGGATCCATAGGCAAGTTTTTTAAACGGGCAAAGCATATTTATAATATTCAGGATTTTAACCCAGAACAGGCGGAAGCAGTAAGTTTTATGAAAAACAAATCGTTATATCGGATAGCCAAGTGGGTAGATACCTTAAATTGCAAATATGCAGACCATATTATTACGGTGGGTCATGATATGCAAGAAACCTTGTATAAAAGGTTTGCTAACCGGGCGATTACAGCAAATACAGTGATAAACAACTGGACGGATGAACAGGAAATTGTGCCTTTACCAAAAAAACATCCAAGAGTTCAAGAGTTTATTCACACACACGGCTGGCCAAACAAATTTATCGTCATGTATTCAGGCAATATGGGACTTTACTACGACTTGGAAAATCTAATTCAGATAACAAAGGATCTAGCACACTTCGAGGATATGAAATTCGTTTTTATAGGCGATGGCGCTGTTAAGGCAGAAATGGAGGCATTCGTAAGCAGTAATCGGCTGAATAATGTAGCGTTTCTTCCTTTTCAATTGAAATCGGATCTAAAGTTTTCTTTAAATGCCGCAGACGTTCACCTCGTTGTCAATCAGAAGGGGATTAAGGGCGTATCGGTTCCTAGCAAAATCTATGGTGTTATGGCTGCAGGAAAACCGATTTTAGGCGTTTTGGAAGAGGGGAGCGAAGCCTGCCGACTAATTCAGGCAAGCGGTTGTGGGGTGGTCGCCGAGCCACAGGATTATGCTGCGGTTACCAAGAAACTGACCTATCTGTATAAGCTCAAACGAGATGAACTGGCCGAAATGGGGATGAAAGGAAGGGAGTACTTGGATCAACACTTAAAGAGAGAGCAATCGTTGGATAAATACCGAAGCCTCTTATTGTCTATATAAGTAACTAAGAGATTCCCATGATGGAGGGGTAGATATGAAACTCGTGCTGTTGTCAGGAGGATCCGGCAAGAGATTGTGGCCGTTATCGAACGATGCAAGATCCAAACAATTCCTTAAAGTGCTAGAGAATGAAAGCAATGAGATGGTATCCATGGTCCAAAGGGTATGGAGCCAGATTACAGCAAACGGATTATCCCATCAAAGTTATATTGCCACAAGCAAATCTCAAATTGAAATCATGCGGAGTCAAGTTGGAGAAGACGTTCCCCTGATCGTGGAGCCCGAACGGAGGGATACTTTTGCAGCGGTGTCTTTGTCCGCTTCCTATTTATATTCACAAGAGCTCGTTTCTTTAGATGAAGTAGTCGTTGTATTACCTGTAGATCCTTATGTAGAAAACCACTTTTTTAGTGCCGTAAAACAATTGGAATCTGTATTAAATAGTGCCAGAGCAGAGATTGCACTTATTGGCGTTAAACCGACTTATCCGTCATCCAAATATGGTTACATTATTCCATCACTTAGAAAACATGAAATTGACAGTGTGTATTTGCCGGTCAGCCACTTTCATGAAAAGCCAACAGAAGAGGCAGCCGAATTGCTAATGAGCCAAGGCGCGCTTTGGAATTGCGGTGTTTTTGCATTCAAGCTCGGCTACATGATCGACTTGCTGGAACGAAAAGGACTGCCGGTCCGGTTTGAAGAATTGTCGCGGGAATACTACAAAATTCCCAAAATCAGTTTTGATTATGAAGTGCTGGAGAAGGCGGCCAATATAGTTGTTATTCCCTATAAGGGGTATTGGAAGGACCTTGGTACCTGGAATACGCTAACGGAAGAAATGAAGAATAGACAGATTGGCAAAGGGATTATGAGTGATGATTGCGATAATACCCATCTCATCAATGAGATTGATATCCCTGTTTCGATATTAGGATTATCTAATGTGGTCGTAGCCGTTAGTCCGGACGGGATACTGGTAACGGATAAGAGCGCAAGTCCCAAAATAAAAAACTACGTTAATTTTGATCAGGGCCCCATGTATGAAGAGAGGCAGTGGGGGTGGATTCGGATTTTGGATGATCAATACTATGAAGATGGTCGCTGTGTTAGCACGAAACGGGTCAGCATCCAAAAAGGAAAGAACCTAAGTTACCGGATGCAGGTCGGTCGCGAAGAGGTATGGACTATTGTTAAAGGTAAAGGGGAATTTATTCAAAATGGAAATTATATGGAAGTAAGTGCCGGCAATGTTCTTCATATTCCGATGAAAACACTTCACAGTATCAGAGCTTTGACGGAGCTCGAAATCATTGTGGTGCAAAGCGGAATGAAACAGGAGCCTAATCAGATTATAGAGCTTTATCAAAACTGGAACGAAATTGCAGAGCACTGTATAAAGGTTTGAATTGGCTCAAATATGCTTTAGCAACTGAGGGGAGTTGGGTGATTATGAGATTAACCGTCATTGGAACTGGTTATGTCGGCCTGGTGTCCGGCGTCTGTTTTTCAGAACTCGGCAATGACGTAGTTTGCGTCGATAAGGTGAGCGCCAAAATCGATATGTTGAATAAGGGTCGGATACCTATTTTCGAACCTGGCCTTGAAGAGTTAGTCCAAAAAAATAAAAATGAGGGCAGACTTCGCTTCACAACCGATTTAACTGGAGCAGTTCATGACTCGGATATTATATTTATTGCGGTTGGCACGCCTTCGCTCCCAAGCGGTGAAGCCAACTTAAGCTTTATTGAACAAGCTGCGGAGGAAATCGGGAGATCCATGAATGGTTTCAAGGTTGTAGTGACTAAAAGCACTGTCCCTGTGGGAACGAATGAGAAAATACGAAACATAATTCAACAGCACACAACATGCTTGTTCGAAGTTGCTTCGGTTCCGGAATTTTTGCGTGAAGGAACCGCTGTTCAGGACACACTGTACCCGGACAGAATCATAATTGGAACTTCTAATGATACGGCAAGAAAATGGTTGACCAAACTGCACACACCTTTGACGGATAACATTATTGTTACTGATATTCGAAGCGCCGAGATGATTAAATATGCTTCGAATGCTTTCCTGGCTACAAAAATTTCATTCATAAATGAAATTGCTAATATTTGCGAAAAGGTAGGAGCCGATGTAACGCAGGTGGCTTTTGGAATGGGCAGCGACAAGCGAATCGGTCCTTCATTTTTAAATGCGGGGATTGGCTACGGGGGATCCTGCTTTCCGAAAGATACCCAAGCATTGATTCAAATAGCTGGACAGATGGACTATGACTTCAAACTTTTAAAGTCTGTCGTCGAGGTGAATCGTGATCAAAGATTCAATATGCTACGAAAATTAGAGGCTATTCTGGGGGACTTGCGGAGTAAAACAATTGCGATTTGGGGGTTGGCTTTTAAGCCGGAAACCGATGACGTAAGGGATGCCCCTGCTTTTGAAATTATATCAGCGCTGTTGCGTAAAGGAGCCGTCGTACGGGCTTATGACCCGATTGCAGCGGATAATTTCAAGAATCATTTTCAAGGGGCAGTTGAATATTGTGTAAGCGCCCAGAAAGCTGCCTGGCATGCTGATGCACTGTGTATTCTCACAGAATGGAAAGAATTTTGCGATACGTCCCCGTCGGTCATTCAATCTTGGTTAAAGCAGCCGAACCTTATTGACGGCAGAAACATTTATAGTGAAGAGGACCTAGCCGGAACGGAACTTAATTACTATTCCATCGGACGGCCGAACATGAACAAGGGTGTAAGAGTCAACGATCCCGTGTTATTGCAGTGATTTTATAGTAATTTATTATTTTAATCTTGTGAGGTTAAATTCCATGCTTATTCAGCCCATTGATGATTTTGGCCAAACCAATGAATTGAAGTTTATGCTGCTATTACTAAAAAGAAAAGAGACAATGCCGGAAGACTTAAGAGGGCATGTCTCTCAAATCGATTGGGATGCTTTTTTGGACCTCGTTATTCATCATAGGGTGTATCCGCTTATCTACCTCAGAATTAAAAATATGGGGGGAGATCTAATCCCTGAGAGGGTTACCTCGAATCTTCATAAACTGTACAAAAATAATACGATAAGGATGATGCAGTTAACCCGGGAAATGTGTGAAATATGCAGGACATTAACAGAAAGCGGTACTCGGACATTACAATTGAAAGGCCCCATCTTGGCTTTGCAACTATATGGTGAATTATCTTACCGGACATCTAAAGATTTGGACTTATTAATTGACGGGTCCGATGTCGCTAAAACAAATGCAATATTACTTCAACTCGGCTATCAGTCGGATCAAACAGATCAGTTTATATTTTGGGAGAAGAAATCACATCATATGTCTTTTTTTCATCCGGAAAAGTCAATACAAGTTGAAATTCATTGGCGTCTCAACCCCAATATTATAAGTTCTCCTTCATTTGAAGAACTATGGCGCAGAAAAGGAACGATAACCGTATATAATCAAGAATTTCATCATTTGGGAAATGAAGATCTGCTTGCTTATTTGGCGGATCACGGCGCCAGACATGGATGGTCCCGACTGCGCTGGCTATTGGATGTCGAGCGGCTCGTAAATGATCATCAGATTGAAAAAGAGGGATTAATCGAGTACTTTAAACGTTATGGGGGAGAAGTATATGTGCAACAGGCGGTTTGGTTATGCGAAACGTTACTAGGTTCAAACCTTCGATTAAAGCAGTTTTTGCCGAATGAAGCTAACCGAAAATCAGTTGAACTGGCTGAGCTAGCTCTTACCGGTATTCAGTATGGTCCTAACATGTCTGACAAATATGTGGCAAAGTATAAACGCAATATTCATTCTGCAATGACTCCTAAACAGAAGGCGCTGCTGTTGGTGAAGAAATTGCTCCCCAGTTCTCTTGATGCAGAAGTGCTGCCGATTGCCAAGCCGTTTTTCTTTCTATATATTCCGCTTCGTCCTTTTCTGTGGTTCTGGCGTTTAATGAAAAGAACTTAATGATCCAATGTTATAAATCGAGGCCGAGTAACGGGGTGAACGTGATTCCTGCTGCATTTATGTTTCCAGGACATTTAAATACGATTGTGACTTTGGTATTCGTTGAAGATTTAGCTTGATCCGTAGTCCCTGTTTCACCTGTTCCCCAATGTACGGAGATGATATCACAGTTTTCTGAAAAATGAAGTCCGCCTGGAATGGAATCTTTAGTGAAAAATTGCAAACGTTTGACTACGCCTGTTCCGTCGCTACCGCCAACGCAAGTCACTAGTGCTGTAGAGATGCATTTGTAACCGGTATCGTTAGATGATCCCGGTGCTGTAGTTACTGCAAGCATAGCGAATCCTAATTGTCGCTGTTGATCTGTTCGACTTCCATTAAGTTGTTCAATGTCAATGGTAACCATCGCGTCATGAGAAGAAGTTGCCTTGGGAACGAGCTGTCTTTCACTGAATCCAAACGTACGTTTAAATCGCCGACTACCTGATGAAAAGAACCGTTCTAATCTAGGATCTAGCCTTTTCAATCCCCACGCTTGATATACAGAATCATCTAAATCAATTGAAATATATGGAGAGTAAGGAATTTGGTCTGGACTGAATGATGGAGCGCAAGAAATAATCCCGTTTAGTAAATCAGTAAATCCAACTGAATTTTTTATGCTTATTCTGTTTGGGATATTGAACAAGATAATGGACGAATCCCTAGTCCCCGATGACGAATAGAGAATGGAATTGGTAATGGAGATGACGTTGCCTTCGTTATTACTGAGATTCAGCACAGGAGGCATGAAATTATAGACAATGGGATACCCTCCTCCGCCTTCACCACCAAAACGGGCACCGTCAATAAATAAGCCGCTATGTTGACCAGAATCTTCATGGCAATCAATCCATCTAGGGTTGGCATTTTGTTGAGGAGAAAGAGATACGAAAACTCCCCCCCTAATGTTCAAATAGCCATCGTTATATATGGCTGGGCCATCCGACCCATCATGAGTAATCCAACAATCGTTCATTGATGCCATATCGCAAAAGTTTCTTAACATGACAGACGTTTTCCACGATCTGCATTGAGACAACGTTAATATCGTACTTCGGCTTTCCGAAAAACTTCCTGTATCGACGCCTACTCTACACATATGAAAATAAAGCCCTGTTAGATGAATTGTTGATACGTCCACATTATTGGTTGTTAAATAAAGTGCTGTTTTATAACCTACAAAGGTTATATTTTCAGCCCTGAATTGAGTTGCCTGACTCGCAGCATTAATGCAGTCAAAAGAATTATTGCCTGGATTAGCGATCAAGTAGGTCTGGCCTTCTGACTCCAGATAGATATTTTTGTAAACGGTGATCGGAGAGCTTGTAACATATTGAGAGGGGCCAAATACAATCGAAACCGCATTCCCGTAATATGCACTGCCTCCAACAAAATTGCTCCCTTGAATCTGTTTGCGGGCATAATCGATAGCGCGTTGAATTCTATGGGTATCATCAACCTCTGAATCTGTCCTAGGAAAATCGTCAACATATACCTTGGTCATTTGTATCCCTCTCCTTTTAACAATCCCTTTGATACCCAAAATGTATGTCACAAATATTATATTGATTTATCGGTGACAGTTGCTCTGGGGATATACCCCATTTTTAAAGAAATTCAAATGTATACATAATGGAACAATTTTTGATATAATGATACATAATGTAACTTAAAATGTGCAAGGGGGCCTTCTCTTGAATACTAAAATGGCTAAGTTAGATCAATTTATCCAGCAATCCCCCGGCTATCTCGTCAGCGACATGGATGGGGAGAAAGTCATGCTGAGCATCGAGACCGGAAAGTATTACAACCTGGGGCAGATCGGCGGGCGGATCTGGGAGCTGATAGCTGCGCCGACCAGTCTGACGGATCTGGTGGGCCAATTGGTCGAAGAGTATGATATCGGGCCGGAAGCCTGCGAGCAGCAGGTGCATCCGTTTCTCAACAAGCTTGCGGCCGAAGGCCTGATACAGGTGAGAAGCGGGCATGAGCTGGAGTAGGCAGCTGCGCGCTTTTGTCCGTTTTCCATTGGCCCAGAAGACGATGTATGCCGAAGCCTACGTGCTCCTGGCATGGGGAAGAGTGCTGAAGGCACTCCCGTTCGCCAAAGTCGCCCCTTCCCTGGGGAGTTATATGAAGGAGACTTCTGAGGTGGAGCTTGGCCGGCAGGAACTGCTGACCATCCGCCAAGTCTCCAAAGCCGTTCACGGGATGAGCCGGTACACGTGGTGGGAGAGCCAATGCCTGGTCAAGGCGATCGCTGCCATGAAAATGCTGGAACGCCGCGGCCTGTCGAGCACGCTGTATTTGGGAAGCGGCAGGGACGAGCAGGGGCGGCTGGCGGCTCACGCCTGGCTGCGCTGCGGGTCGTACATCGTGACGGGAAGGGAAGGGCACGAGAAGTATACGGTTGTGGGCATTTTCGGCAATGGGGCGGCAGCGGACCGAGAGGCCGGGCTCATGACGCGGCAATCCGGATAAGGAGCTACGTACAATGAAGGATTTATTCTACTATATTCGCAAAATCCAGCGGGTCGCCGGAGGCAAACTGTACCTGAACATGTCCATGACCCTTCTCATCAGCCTGTTGGACGGCATCGGCATGTATTTGATCGTCCCGCTGCTGGGCATGATCGGCCTGCTGCAAATGGATTCGGGGAGCCTGCCGTTTTTGGCCCCGCTTACCGGGCTGATCCATTCCTGGTCCCTGCAGCTCAGCCTGCCGCTGGTCCTGGCGGCCTATGTCCTCATCCTGGGTGGACAAGCGCTGCTGCAGCGAAGCCAGACCCTCCTGAACGCAGGGATTATTCAATCCTTTATCCGGACGCTGCGGACCGAGACGTATGAAGGGCTGCTGCGGGCCAAGTGGGAGTTCTACCTGCGCAAACGCCGGTCGGATTTCAACCACGTGATGTCCAACGAGCTGGGGCGGGTCAATTACGGCACGACATTATTTTTGCAGATGGTGACGTCGCTGATTTTTACGGTGCTTCAGATTGCCCTGGCCCTGTGGCTGTCGCCGGCATTGACTGTGATGGTGCTGGTCAGCGGGATTGTGCTTGCTTTGTTCGCACGGAGGTTCGTGCGCAGGTCCAAGCGGATCGGCGAGGAGACCACCGAGCTGTCCAAGCATTATTTTGCGGGCATCAGCGACCATTTCGGCGGCATTAAGGATATCAAAAGCAACCGGCTGGAGGCGTCCCACATCCATTGGTTCCGTAAGCTGACCGATCAAATGGAGCATAACTTCCTCGAGTTCGGCCGGGTGAACTCCATGTCGCAGGTTATTTACCGCCTGTCCTCCGTCGTGCTGATCGCGGCATTTATGTACGTGGCGATCGCGGTACTGCATACCCCGGCGGAGCAGCTGATTACGGTCGTGCTCATTTTTACCCGACTGTGGCCAAGATTTATCGGCATTCAGTCGAATATGGAGCAGCTCAGCTCGAATCTGCCGGCGTTTCATGACATGCGGAAGCTGCAGCAGGAATACGAAGCCGAGCAGGAGCTGATCAGCCCGGAAGAAGTGGGGGCTTCGAAGCTTGCCTTGGTAGACGGAATCAGCTGCACCGATGTCAGCTACCGGTACAACCCCAAGGAGCCGCAATACGCGCTGCGCGATATCCATGTCCATATTCCGGCGAACCGCATGACCGCCATTGTCGGCAAATCCGGCGCCGGGAAAAGCACGCTAGTCGACCTGCTAATGGGGCTGATCCATCCCGAAGAGGGAGAAGTGCGGGCGGACGGCGTTTCGCTCCAGCGCGAACGCCAGCTGCTGGCGCTGCGCGGCTCGATCGGATACGTAGCGCAGGATCCGTTCCTGTTCAACGAGAGCATCCGCTACAATTTGCAGCTAGTGGACCCCAATGCGCAGGATGACGATCTATGGCAGGCGCTGGAGTTCTCGGCCTCGGCCGAGTTCGTCCGCAAGCTGTCGCAGGGATTGGACACGGTCATCGGGGACCGGGGCGTTCGCCTGTCAGGTGGAGAGCGCCAGCGGCTAGTGCTGGCCCGCGCGATTTTGAAGCGGCCGAGCATTCTTGTATTGGATGAAGCGACAAGCGCGCTCGACAGCGAAAATGAGCTTCTGATCCAGCAGGCGCTGGAGCGACTCAAAGGAAGCATGACGATGATCGTGATCGCCCACCGGCTGTCCACCATCCGGAACGCGGACCATGTGATCGTGATGGAGCAGGGCAAGGTGATTCAGCAGGGCGGTTATTTGCAGCTGTCGCAGGAGAGCAAAGGTTCCTTCAGTAAATTGCTGAGCTACCAGAGCGGAGCTCAAATGCAGGTATGATTCGGATGAAAAGCAGCCCCCGGGAGGCGTTCGCGCTTCTGCGGGGGCTTCTGTTATATTTCATGTAAGATGGCGTCCAAAGTGAAGCTGTCCCTGTAACCTCAGCCTTTCCTTCCTTATTTTCGAACGGAACCGCATGCATACTCCTTTTCTCCATGAACGTATATTGGATAAGATTTTATCGATATTAGCCTTGTTTATGCTCGCTGCTTAACAGGTCATACAACAGGTTTGACAAAGGTGCGGGGGCCCCGGCCCGCTGTGATGCTTGTTTAAAAATGCCCACGTCCTTTAACGGAATATGGCTTTGAGTAAAGAGATGATCCATGTTCTCGGCAGCCATCTGGCCGTAACGTTTATAAATCGGGGCGTTAAACAGCGTTTGGGTCAGCATATCCATCACAGGCTTGGGATCGCCACCGCTCTTTTCGACCATGGAGAGAGCTTCACGGATGGTGTACACGGCGGAAGTAATCATGAAGTTTCCAACCAGTTTCACCTGATTCGCTGCCCCGGCTTTTTCACCAAAATCGAAAATATTCAGCCCTCCCATAGCCTCCAAAACCGGGCGGACGCGGTCTTTAGCCTGCCGAGGCCCAGCCATGGGGATGGAGAGCTGACGTGCTACTGCAGCCTCCGGGACTCCAAAGATGGGGGCTTCAACCAGGGTGCTGCCATGCTCTGCGTGAACAGCTGCCAGCTTTTTGGATGTATCCGGCGATATCGTGCTCATCGAGATATGAATCCCCCCTTTACCAAGCTTCTCTAAAAAGCTATCGCTCATGACGATGCTCTCCACGGACGCATCATCCCACAAAATGGTGACGACGATTCCGCCAGCGGTAACGGCCTCGTCGGGTCTGGATGCCAGCCGGGCACCTTGGGCAATCAAAGGTTCGGCTTTGCTGGCCGTCCTGTTATGCACCACCAAAGGATACCCTGCATCGAGGAGATTGTTAGCCAGCGGCAGACCTAAGCTGCCAAGTCCGATAAATCCGATCGTCTCGTTCATCATGTTTATCCTCCTGGAAATGTGAATGTTATAAACATTACGTTAACGTCATGTTTGTGGCAAAAAAAATTAATGCTGCTCTGCGTCCTTGAGCCATTGCTCAAAGCGGTCGATATGGGTCAGCAAATCGGTCCGGAATTGTTGTAACCCCTCGATCTTCTGATCCGTCTCTGCGAGGTGCTGCTTCAAGATGCCGAGCACTTTCTGTTTAGGTTGTACACCACTGGGGTCCATGAAATAGAGGTCGATCACGTCCCGTATTTCCTCCAAGCTGAGCCCAAGCTTCTTTAATTGGTCGATCTTGCGCAGCCGCGCAACGGTCTCGTCTGTATAGTAATGCTGCCCATTGCCTTCGCGCTCGCCTGGAGGGATCAGCCCCATTTTTTCGTAATATCGAACCGTTCGCTGAGTAACCCCCGCTCGTTCCGATAAATCCCCTATGCGCATGCGATCCTTCATATCTTGCCCTCCAAACATGACGTTAACGTCGTGTTTATAAAATATCATCTTAATCCGGCTTTGTAAAGCGCGTACGCATATTGTGCCGGCTGCATCCCGTGCGGTGTTGAGTAAAATGATCGCAAAACAAACGCAAAATAGGTCACAGGTTGCCTTTAACCGGCCCATGAGACACCAAAGCTTATTCGTTCAGCTTTTATAAAAAGAAACAGGTTCTGCTTTGGACAACACAGCCCCTGCATTATACAATGAAGAAAACATCTTTCGAAATAACCTGACAGAAGACAGACCACGTTTGGCGGGTTCGTTTTCTTGGGAAGTCAGAATACAGGTGTCCATTTTGATGCTTACTGATTTCGTTAGGAGAAAAGATACAGGCGAGGGGAGAGTACAGGATGAATTCCATGCAAACGGATCCGTTTATACGAAATAATCGTGAGGCCGAGATCGCGTCCAGGTCCGAGCGGCTTGCGGCGGTATTTGCGGAGAGGGCTGCGGAACATGACCGGGAAGGATCGTTCCCGTTTGAAAATTTTGCTGACCTGAAGGAGTCGGGTTATTTAAAGCTGACGGTGCCGGCGGAGTTTGGCGGTGAGGAAGCGTCGCTGTACGAAATGATCCTTGCCCAAGAACGGCTGGGAAAAGGGGACGGCTCGACGACGCTCGCGGTCGGCTGGCATGTGAGCCAGGTACTGCAGATGCGCATCGGCCAGTCGTGGCCGCGCGAGCTGTATGCCGACTTCTGCAGGCAAATCGTCCATGATGGGGCGATGATCAACCAGTTTGCCAGCGAACCGTCGACCGGCAGTCCGAGCCGGGGCGGCCGTCCGGGAACGAAAGCGGAGCGAACGGAAGGGGGCTGGCTGCTGACTGGCCGCAAAACGTTCAGCTCGCTCATTCCGGTGCTGGATCAGTTTACGGTCACTGCATTTGTGGAGGAAGAAGACAAGACCGGAACGTTTTTGGTGCGGAAGGGTCCAGGTGTCAGCATTGACGAAACGTGGAATACGATGGGCATGCGGGCGACCGGCAGCCACGACCTGGTGATGGAGGAGGTGTTCGTGCCGGACGGGGAACGGATCGATAGTGAGGATCCTTTAGGAGGACAGCCGGCAGGTAAGATGTCCGATCATGGAGGGGCGCTGCTGCATATCCCGGCATGTTATATCGGCATCGCCTGGGCTGCCCGGGATTTTGCGGTGCGTTACGCCGCCAATTACCGGCCGAACAGCCTGCCGGGGCCCATTGCCGACCTTCCGCATATTCAGCAGAAGATCGGGGAGATGGAGTCCGAGCTGATCACCGCCCGCACGCTCATGTACAGTGTGGCGGACCGCTGGGACCGCCACCCGGAGCTGCGGCCGGGCATGAGGCCCGATCTCGGGCTCGTGAAGACGACGGCGACCCATGCGGCCCTGCGCATCGTCGATCTGGCGATGCGCATTGTGGGCGGGGCCAGCCTGTCGCGCCAGCTCCCGCTGGAGCGGATGTACCGCGACGTGCGGGCGGGTCTGCACAACCCGCCGATGGACGATACGGTCACATCGATGCTCGCCCGCCGGGCGATCGCTGACGTAATCGCAGCCGGAGAAGGGAGTACCGGAACCAACCGGTAGGATCGGCCCGTAGGCTCATGCTCGTAGAATCGCAGGACTTCGAAACAGCAGTAAAGGCAGCCGGAATGATTCCGGCTGCCTTTTTCTTTTATGAGATTGAACTTCTACCCTCTAATGAACGGCAACGGCAATGGGTGCACTCCTCATTTTGAGGGGGCACCGTGTGATAAGGAGCCGTTTCCGCAATATACGTCTATGTCTCAAGCAAGATCTCCCCGGTACGGGACAGATCATACCCTGCGATGCTCTGCAGCTCGCGGCGGAACTCCTCCGAACGTAAAATGCCCATCAGCGACTCGATCCAAGGCATATTTTCCGCCGATTTGAGCACGACCAGGTCGTAGCGTTCCTCGATCAGCGGGATAAAATCCACGCCGCCTACGATTGCTGCCGCCTTTTCGATGCCAATCCCGACATCAGCCTCCCCGGAAGCGACCGTGCCGGCGACCGCAATATGGTTGGTCTGCTCCTCGCCGTAGCCCTGCAGCTGATCCCGCCGGATCCCGTGCAGCCGCAGCTGTTCATCGAGCAGAACGCGGGCACCCGACCCTTTTTCGCGGTTGACGAGCCGCAGCCCCGGACGGGAAAGATCGGCCCAGTCTTTTAGCTCAAGGGGATTCCCCTTTTGGACATAGAGTCCCGCCTTTCGCGATAGCAGGTTGACGACCAAATACGGAAAGCCGACCAAAATCCGCTTAATGTAAGGCAAATTGTATTCGCCTGTATCACCGTCTAGCAGATGGGTGCTCACGATGTCGGACTCTCCGCGGTACATCGCAATCAGGCTGTCCAGACTCCCGACATATGCGCGGAGCGGACGGATGCCGGGCGTATGCTTTTCCATATGCTTAACGAGAATGTCAAGGCTGATATCCTGCCCGGTAATGACTACCGAACGGGTTCCGCCGGCTCCGACAGCGGCAGGTTGAAAGGAAACCGGCTCCGGCGGAGCCGGGCGGTGTTCGGCCGCCTGCAGTCCTTTAGCCCTTTGCTTGTAGGCTTCCAAATCTGCGGCATCGACGCGCATTTGCTTGCCCACCCGATACGAAGGCAGCTCGCCTTTTTTGATCAGGTCGTAAACGGTGAGCTTGGATATTTTCAGGAGCTTGGCAATCTCCTCGGTCGTATACGAAATGTCGCTGGACATGAGCTTCCTCCTTGTACGTTGTATGTTTCGCTAAACGTTTCGTTATATGTTATCTTTCCTTGTTATGGCTTAGGTCTGAACCCTGTGAACATAGTGTCTTCTATTGTATCACACCCGGATGTGAAAATTGTGCAAACCGTATTTACAACCTCGCGGCCCACTGGATATAATCAATTATATCTAATTATAACTAAATATAACGATTAAGGATTGGAGATTACGGATGATCAAAAGGGGTAAGAAACCAGGTGTTTGGCTGATCCTCGCTACCCTCGTTCTGATGCTGGCAGGCTGCGGATCGAGTTCCGGTTCGGCTGCAGACCCGAAATCGGCCGACTCAGGAGCCGCTGCGGAAACTTCTAATAGAGAGGCTGCGCAGCAGGTGGAACTGATTATCTCCGCTGCCGCCAGCATGACGGATGCGCTGCAGGAGATTCAACAAGCGTATGAGGCGGAGCATGCGAACGTCAAACTGAACTTTAACTTTGGCGCTTCGGGTGCGCTGCAGCAGCAGATCGAGCAGGGCGCACCGGCGGATCTGTTCCTCTCGGCTGCCGTGAAGAACATGAAGGCCCTGGAGGACAAGCAGCTCATCGATTCTTCGCATGAGAAAGACCTACTCGCCAATGAGCTTGTGGCCGTCGTGAACGCCAAAGAACCGGCCCAAGTCTCGGGCATGGAGGACCTGAAAGGAACCGGCTTGAAAAAAATCGCTATCGGCATTCCGGAAAGCGTTCCGGCAGGGAACTACGCCAAGGAAGCACTGACGAACGCCAACCTGTGGGACACGCTCCAGCCGAAGCTGGTGCAGGCCAAGGATGTGCGGCAGGTGCTGCAGTACGTAGAAACTGGCAATGCGGATGCGGGTTTTGTGTATAAAACGGATGCATTGACTTCGGATCAGGTCAAAGTGGCGCTTACTGTCGACCCGTCTGCCTATACGCCGATCGTTTACCCGGTCGGAATCGTTAAGGCGACGAAGCACAGCCAGGAGGCGGTGGATTTTTACGAGTACCTCCAGACAGATTCGGTGCTGGACATTTTTAAAAAATACGGATTTTCCGTGCCGCAGCAGGGTTAACAGATGATGGACTGGCAGGCGTTTTGGGATCCGGTCAGACTGTCCCTACAGGTTGCCCTGCTTTCGAGTCTGATCGTGATCGTCCTGGGTACGGGAGCTGCTTGGTGGATGGCAAGGCATCATTTCCCGGGAAAAATCGTTCTGGAGACGTTGTTCATGCTGCCTCTGGTCCTGCCGCCGACCGTGGTGGGGTTTCTGCTCCTGATGCTGCTTGGCCGCCGCAGTTGGGTGGGGCAGCTGATCGAATGGCTGTGGGATGCGCCGATAATTTTTTCCTGGTGGGCCGCTGTTGTGGCGACCATCGTCGTGGCATTCCCGCTCGTGTATCAGACGATGAAGAACGGCTTCGCCGCCGTTGATCCGGATCTGGAAAAGGCAGCCCGCTCTGACGGGGCAGGCGAGTGGAGGGTGTTCCGCTCCATTACGCTGCCGCTCACTTACTCCTCGCTGCTGACCGCGCTCGTGCTCGGGTTTGCGCGCGCGCTCGGCGAGTTCGGCGCTACGCTCATGGTTGCCGGGAACATTCCCGGCAAGACGCAGACGGTGCCAACGGCCATTTACGTGGCGGTCGACGCCGGCAACATGCCGATGGCCTGGGCGTGGACGCTGGCGATCGTCGCAATGTCTTTTGTCATGCTGCTGCTGACCGGAAGGAAAGCACCGGAAGCGGAGCGGCCGCGAGGGGGCACAGAGGTATCGAGGGAAAGCCGGGGATAACGGAGGAGTATTGGTTTCGGGTTGTTTGTTGATCATGCATCGATAAGAATATATAGCCCCAGGCAAAACAGTATAGTGGATATCAAGAAGAGGAAGGTTTTTCTCAGCCACCATGGAAAATGCTTATAGATCAAACCTGCAATAAAGCTGCAGATTATTGCTGCGATATTTCCTGAAATCGTATCGGCAAGGGGCCATACATTCATCACATCCGTAACGCTGCCCTTAGATTTTCCACGTTTAATGGCAAGGCCAGATCTAATCGCCATAAACGATACAATCCATATAAGGACAACGAGTATAAGCTTCCACCACTTCATGTGCAATTCCTTTCTATGTAGCAGGATATTGTAGCAGTATATATAAACGGGCGGATTACGCCGAGACTAATGTTTGTACGGTATATCGCCTAAAGTCCGTAGGATATTGTATAGCATAGGTCGTTATATGCCTATAGAAATAATCTGGAATAAGTGATTTGATTTTGGCCCATAAAGCGGCTTTAGGGCGAAGATAGGTATACTTGTGCTTGATCGATTTTGTCATACAAAAAAAGGGCTGTCCCCGCGCCAAAATGGCGGGGACAGCCCTTTGTGATATATACGGCAATGCCAAACCTAACGGTTAAATGTTATACCTGGCCAGTAACTTACACCTGCTCAATAATGAGCGGCACGACTTTGCCGGCGTTGACGTCGATCAGCCCGTGATCGGTGATTTTGAGGTACGGGCTTACCGGCAGGGAATGCGTCGCGATCGACATGATCGGGTTGTAGTGCTTGTACCCAAGCTCTTCCATCGCCTCGCGCACCTGCTGGACGGACTCGGCGGCCAGATCAAGCGGATCCTCGGTCAGGATGCCGCCGACCGGCAGGTGCATGTTGGCTTTAATCTCGCCGTCCAGAGTGACACAGAAGCCGCCCTGCTGGCGGATGACGGTGTTTGCAGCGAGGACCATGTCCTCGACGTTGTGGCCGATCACCAGCAGGTTGTGGTTGTCGTGGGAGTAAGTCGTCGCCACGGCGCCGCGCTGGATCGTATCGCCCGCGATGAAGCCGAACGCTTTTTGGCGTCCTTTGCCGTACCGTTCGAACGTGGCGATCATGCCGCAGCCGCTGTCTTCCCACAGCAGCCGGCCATTCGCGGCCGGCACGTCCACCTGGCTCTCCTTGGTGAAGGTCGAGCCGTCCTGGATCGTCATCACCCGGCACCGGTAGATGCCGTCCTCCACGCCGGCCGCCGCTTCAAAATCGGCGGCGCTCAGCTCGTCCAGCTGGACGCTGTGGTAGAAGTGCTCCGGGAACCGGTAGCCGCTCGACTGCGGCTCAAAGGCTTTGGCGGCGGAGTACACTTCCGCCCCTTTTTTGTACACCGATTCCAGCTTCAGCTCGGACAAATCCGAGATTAGCTGGAAGTCGGCGATTTTGCCCGGTGCGATGGAGCCCCGATCGTACATCCGCATGCGGCGGGACGGGGAGAAGGTCGCGGCGTAGATCGCCCGCTCCGGAGACATCCCCATGCCGATGGCCTTGCGCACGATCTGGTTCAGATGGCCGCGGGCGCGGAACGAATCCGCCATGACGTCGTCGGTCACGAAGCAGAAATGCTCGGAAACGTCGTGGCGGATCAGGTAGTCCATCACTTCCGGCGTCATCGATTTCTCCTGGATTTCAATGAACATGCCGGCCGCAATCCGCTCCTCCAGCCCCTGCAGCGTCTGATGCGTATGGTCCGAGTTGACGCCGGCGTAAATGACGCGCTGCAGGTCCAGATCCAGCAGCTTCGGCACGTGGCCTTCGATGACGAGCTCAGGATAATGCGAGCGGATATGCTCCAGGATGCGGTTCGTTTTGCAGTCCGGGTCGGTAATGATGTCGACGTAGTTCATGATCTCGCCGAGGCAGATGACATCGCCCGTGGACAGGAGGGCGTCCATGTCCTCGATTTCGATCGATCCGCCCGTCGTTTCCATCGAGGTGGACGGAACCGAGCTTGGAATGGCGTAGAACATGTCCACCGGACAGTTCCGGCTCGCCTTGATCATCTCGAGAACGCCGTCGAGGCCGAACACGTTGGCCATCTCATGCGGCTCGGGTACGATCGTGGTGACGCCGTTTCGCAGGAGACCCGCCGAGAAGGATTCCGGCGTCACCATCGTGCTTTCGATGTGCAGATGGATGTCGATGAAGCCGGGGACCATATAGAGTCCCTCCGCGTTAATGACCTGCTTGGCCTGGAACGTATCTTCGCCCCTCAGGCCGATATAGAAAAACTTGCCGTCCTTGACGGCGACGTTGTTGGTAGACCACTGCTTAAAGTAACTGTTGTACACCTTGGCTTGAAGAAATAGCAAATCTGCTTGCATATGTTGTTCCCCCTATGGTTATTCGACAAGAACGAGCTTATCCGATGGAAACAACAGACGGATTTCCTGCCCGTTCGCATAGGGCTGCTGCATTTCCTGGTTGACCGTAAATTCGCCCAGCGGCGTATCGACGACGTATTGGTAGCTGCGTCCAAGATACGTGCTGACTTTGACCTTGCCGGTCAGTACGTTGTCGCCGGGATTGATCTCCTGCAGCGTACCGGCAATGAGGTCGTCGGGGCGGATGGCGCCCTTCATCGTGACGGGCATGCCATCGGCCTTGGCGGCATGAAAATGGTAGTCTCCCTTGCGCAGGGAGAAGAAGGAGCCTTCGCTGTCCCGCTCGTCAAAATGGATGAAGTTGTTGAAGCCGATGAAGCGGGCGACGAATTCGGATTTCGGATACTGGAAAATGACCGACGGCTGATCCAGCTGCTCGATGATCCCTTTGTTCATGACGGCAACCCGGTCTGAAATGGAGAAGCACTCCTCCTGGTCGTGTGATACGTACACGGTCGTGATGCCAAGCTCCTGCTGGATGCGGCGGATTTCCACGCGCATGTTCACCCTGAGGTTGGCGTCCAGATTGGAGAGCGGCTCATCAAACAGGAGCAGATCCGGCTCAATGACGAGGGCCCGTGCGATGGCGACGCGCTGTTTCTGGCCGCCGGAGAGCGCCTGCGGGAATCTTTTTTCAAATCCGCCGAGGTTGACGATCTCCAGCATGTTCATGACCCGCTTCTTGATTTCGTCTTCCTTGACTTTGCGCTGGCGCAGTCCGAAGGCGACGTTGTCAAACACGGACAGGTGCGGGAACAAAGCGTAGCTCTGGAAAACAAAGCCGAAATTCCGCTTATTGATCGGCACGCGCGTATAGTCTTTGCCGCTGAATTTGAAGGCTCCGTCCGTCGCTTCGAGGAAGCCGGCGATGAGCCGAAGGGTGGTCGTTTTGCCGCAGCCGCTGGGACCCAGCAGGGAGATCAGGTGGCCTTTCTCAATGGAAAGGTTGAAGTCTTTCAGAATATACTGCTGGTCATAGGCGACCGATACGTTTTCAAGTTGTAGTAGTGCCATCGTCTCACGCCTTTCGTTATTGTTTGGTGAAATAGGTTAGTCCGAGCAGCCTTTCAATGACGAACATGAACACGGCCGTGATCAGCATGAGCAGGACCGAGATGGCTGCGATGGTCGGGTCAAAATAGTTTTCGACGTAGGTCAGCATTTGGATCGGCAGCGTGCTGACGCCCGGACCGGTCATAAACAGCGAAATATCCACGTTGTTGAACGATTCGAGGAACGCGAGCAGCACCGAAGCGATGATGCCGGATTTAATGTTCGGCAGGACGACTTTGAAAAAGGTCGCAAGCCGGCTGGATCCAAGGCTGAGCGCCGCTTCCTCGACCGCGAAATCGAAGTTGGCGAGGCTGGAGCCGATGACCCGGATAATAAACGGCAGCATAATGATCGTATGGCCGATCAGGAGCGACGTATAAATCGGAAAGTGGAACGTGATGACGACGTACTTGAGCAGCGTAAAGCCCAGCACGATCCCTGGAATGAGCAGGGGGGACAGGAACACCGCATTCAGCGTGTCCTTGCCCCGGAACGTAACCCGGTTCAAGGCGTAAGCGGCCGGAACGCCGAGCAGAATCGCAATCACGTTGCCGAGCAGTGAGACGATGATCGACGTTTTGAAGGTCGACATGAACATCTCCACGTCAAAAATATTCTGGTACCATTTCAGCGAAAAACCGGTCGGCGGAAATTTCAGCACCGTTCCCGGCTCGAAGGACGTCACCGCGATGATCAGGAGCGGCCCGAGCAGGAACAAGTAAACGATAAAGGAAAAGAGGGCGAGCCCCGGATTTTTGGTCTTCATAGTTCTACCCCTTCGGATTGAATTTGGCCGCTGCTTTATTCATCAGCCCGATGACGATGAACGTAATGATCATCATGATGGTGGCAATGGCCGAAGCCGCCTGCCAGTCATTCAGCGTAATGGCGTTCTGGTACAGGAAGGTCGCGACGACGCGCTTTTTCCCGCCCAGCAGGGCAGGCGTGGTGTAAGCGGTCAGGCTGCCGACGAACACGAGAATGCTGCCGACGATCAATCCCGGTATACTGAGCGGGATAACGATTTTACGGAAAGCCGTCAGCTTGGACGCCCCCAGGCTCTGCGCCGCCCGGACCAAATCGTGGTCGATGGACTCGAGCACCCCGACCAGCGTAATCAGAATCAGGGGAAGGAACAGATGGACCAGACCGATAATCATCGCCGTCGGCGTATAAAGAATGCTGAGCGGATCGTGAATGATGCCCAGCTTGATCAGCACATTGTTGACCAGACCGTTTTTGCCGAGAATGATCATCCAGCTGAAGGAGCGGACGACCGAGCTCGTGAGCAGCGGGAAAATCGCCAGTGCCAGCAAAATGCCCTTTTTGCGCGGAGGCATCATGGACAAATAGTAGGCGACAGGGAATCCGATCAGGATGCACAGCAGGGTGGTCGCGACGCTGACGAGCAGCGTCGTTCCCAATATATCAAGGAAGTACGAGTCCTTGAAAAATTGCAAGTAGATGCCGAACGTGAAGCTCCCGTCCTTGAACAGCGTCGAGCCGACCGTGAGGATCAGCGGAACGATCATGAACAAGGTCAGAAACAGCAGCCCGGGTGCGAGCAGCAGGTACAAGTATCGCTTTTTCATGAATGTAATCTCCTGTTATTGGTAGGATCCACCGCGCAGCACGGCGATAAAGCGGTTCAAAAAGGCGTCTGAATCGGCATCAAGGCATACGTCCAGGTTCGGCTGGCGCTGCAAACGGTTTTGGAAATCGCACACCGTCTGCCCGTCGCACAGCTCGCTCCGGGTCTCCACATCGACGTATAGACGCTCCGTCCGAACCAGCTCGGGCCAAATAGCGGCGCCGACCGCCAAAGGGTCATGCATGGCGCAGGCCCGGACCCCGTTGCGCTCATAGTAGCGCTCCATGTAATCGGATGTGCTCTGGCGCACGTAACCAGCGATCTCCGAGGAGCCGAGCGCATCGATGTGCGCGCTGGTCAGCAGTGCCTTGCGTGTCACGTCGAGTCCGACCAGCGTCAGGGACGGGAATCCGGCCTGAAAGACCAGGCGCGCCGCTTCCGGATCGACATGGATGTTGTATTCCGCTGTCGGCGTAATGTTGCCGTGCGTACGGACCGCACCGCCCATGACGACCAGCTCCTTGATATCGTGGACCAGGCCCGGATGCTTGGCGAGGGCAAGAGCCACATTCGTGAGCGGCCCGGTAGCGATGAGCGTAATTTCGCCGGGATAGCGCTTGGCCTGCTCCACGATGAAATCAGGCCCGAACGTATTCGGGTCGGTCCGGTCGGCAGGCTGCATGTCCAAGAGGGCGCCGCCCAATCCGTCCTCGCCGTGCACGCGGTGCTCAAACAGACGGTCCCGCAGGAGCGGCCGGGATGCCCCGGGATAGACCGAGATGGACGCCGGCGCCTTGATGAAGTCCAATATTTTGCATGTGTTCAGGGTTGCAGTCTCCAGCGACACGTTGCCGTTGACCGTCGAGATCCCAAGCACGTCTAGCTCGCCGCTGCGGACGGCCAGCATAATTCCGAGCGCGTCGTCAATACCGGTATCGACATCCAGGATGGCTTTCTTCACATGGATTCCCCTTTCAAAATGAAAGATGTGCTGCCTTGTATCCAGGCAGCGGTGAATAAAAAGCAGGGGCGGGCAGCCCCTGCTGAATCATAACCCCGTAAGGCTGCTTATATTTACAAAAAAAGGCTTGGCGTTACTTCGTCACTTCACGGTTGAAACGGTCCGTCCAGCTCTTCAGGTTTTTGTTGACGAACGCCATGTCCAGCTTTTGCAGCTTCTCAACGACGCTGGAGCCGTACGTTACGGCAGCGGCTTCCTCTGCGCTGAGGCTGACATTGCGGTTGGCAGGAGAGTCGACCTTGGCTTTAGCCGCTTTTTCCTGAACTTCCTGGCTAAGCTGCCAGTTGATGAAGTCTTCGGCCAGTTCTTTGTTTTTGCTTCCTTTGACGACGTTCAGCGTATTGACGATGGCGTACGCGCCTTCCGACGGCGTTACGAATTCAACGTTCGGGTCGGCCTTCTTCAGGTCGCCGAGATACATTTGCATGATCGGTCCTGCAGCGGCTTCGCCTTGCGTGAACATGTTGATGAACTCGGACGTCTGGCTGTAGTATTTCACGACGCTCGGATTGAGCTCGGCCAGTTTGCCAAATGCCTTATCTTCATTGAATTCCGTGCTTCCAGCTACCTTGGAAGCGGCGTCGACCATCATCGGACCGCTGGTGGACGTAATGCTCGGCATCGTTACTTTGCCTTTCAGCTCCGGCTTCCACAAGTCAGCCCAGGAGGATATCGTCGTTCCGGCTGCCTTCTGGTCATAAGCGATACCCAATTGGCCAATCGTGTAGGCCGGACCGTAATCTTCGCCGTTTGGCGCTTTGGCGATATCATAGAGCGAGTCAAGATTGCTCAGCCGGCTGCGGTCGATCTTTTCGAAGGCTCCCGCTTCAATGCCCTGCTGTGCGTAGTAATCCGACAGATAGACGACATCGACGTCGGAGCTGCCCTGCAAAATTTTGCTCAGGCGGTCGGCGTTGTTGCCGGTTTCCAGGACGATTTTCACATTGTGCTCTTTTTCGAATGGGGCATACACTTCTTTATTGTAGAAATCCTCGGCAAATCCCCAGGTTGATACGACCAGCTTCTTCTGACCGCCGGACGATCCGCCGGAGCTGCTGTCTTCGCCGCCTCCGTTTCCGCATCCCGCAAGTACCAGCGCTGCCAGCGTGCAAGTCATGAGTCCTTTAATCCATGGTTTCTTCACAATCGATTCACTCCTGTAATGGTTTATTTTTTATTTGTTTTTCTGCTGCAGGCCGTATGCCGGGCTTCCGCCGCCGGGAAATTTTTTCTCTGCTGTATATGATTGTTTTTCCCTGCAGGACGGTTGTTGTATCCCCCTTTTGAATAGACATTTTGGCATGTCACAAGAAAAATCAAACAAATTCTATAACTAAATCTATAAACTAAAAAAAGAAAAGCACTCTAGGTAGAAGAAAATCTCTAACTAGAGCGCTTTTCAATGTAAACAAAGAATAGCGGCATCCGTTCTTGTTACGGTTCGGCCAGTCCTTAAGATAAATCAAAAGAAAAGGGCCGTGTCATTCCGGTTGTGACATTATGATGTTCGTGACTGCCCACTGCGTGGCGGGATCATAATCCCGAAGGAGAACCTCGATGTTTAGTCCCAGTTCCTCTTCCAGTCGAGATTTCAGCTTCTTCTTATAAATCATCGACATGTAAAAATCGACCTCGTATTTCAAAGCCGGAACCTCGCCCTCGAGTACAGTGGAGCGGGGAGACCGACGGTGTCTGGCATACAAGGTAATCGCATCGGACTGAATGCTTGTCTTCAATAAAGAAGTACCAAAGCCGAACAGCTCCTTGGAAACTTCATTATATACCTGACTCAGCTTCTGCTTGAATTCGTTGGAATCTAAATGAACCATTGGTCACCTACAAACGGTTGATTATTTTGGTGATGAGGAGTTCAGATAGGTCTATATTACATAAAAAAAGAGTTTTTTGCAATACCATCGTTCGGGTTTTGTCGATTTTTGCTGATAAATTAATGTCATAAATGATTTGAATTGAATCCATTCACGAACTTTTCAACCCATGTCAGGTTTGATTGACTGCTTCGAAACGAAAAATACGGTTAAAAAAGGATCAATTATAATACGGCCAGCCGCTTGAATCCCAATACAGATCGCTGACCAGCAGCTTGGGAGCGCCGTTCTCGGCTGCGCTGTAAGCGTGGCGTGCGATGATGCTGATGCCTTCGATGTCCTGTCCGCCGGGACCGGCCCAAGCGCTGTTTCCGCTGTCGATGACCGACGCGCCGCCGTTTTTCATGTCGGTTCCGTTTTTGTCAACGTAAGGCCCGAGAATGCTCTTCGAGCGATGAAATCAGGCTACGTGCCGCACTTGCTCAGCAAATTTTGAATCGATGGAAAAGAATGTTATCCTACCTGTACATCAAAATTTCCATGTTTTGAAGGAGGTCATCCGATGAAAGTCATCAACAGCTCTGTGTCCGCCATTCTGCTCTGTGCTGCCGTTTCCGGCTGCTCCGCTGCGTCGGATGAACAACAAGGGCAAGGAAGCTCTGCTCATAACGGTGCAGTAACAGAAGGCTCTGCAGCCGACGTTCAAGCCCTGTTCACGAGCGAAGGCGAACGTCCGGAGAAAGCGATCGTACAGCTCATCAAGGAGGCCAAATCCTCGCTGGATATTGCCGTATACAGCATCAGCTACGAGCCGGTTGTGACGGCCATCATCGATGCGGCGGACCGCGGGGTTCGGGTACGACTGATTACGGACCGGGCGCATGCGGAAGAAAAAGGGAAACAGAAGAAAGCGCTGAAGCGGATCCGGGAAGCCAGCGTTCCGGTCAAGGTGAATGCGCATGAAGGGAAGATGCATCTGAAAATGCTGATTGCGGATCAAAGCCGGGTGGAGGCTGGATCGATGAATTATTTGGAGTCCTCTGCCCAGGAAAATGACGACGTCGTGCTGATTATCAAGGATGCGGCCGTTGCCGCCAAGTTTGAGCAGGCGTTCAGCCATCTGTGGGACGATGCCGATCGTTTCACGGACTGGAGCGGGTGATATGTCAGAGGTCAGAACATTTTTTGA
The DNA here is from genome assembly GCF_040545415.1 of Paenibacillus favisporus. Classification (NCBI taxonomy): domain Bacteria; kingdom Bacillati; phylum Bacillota; class Bacilli; order Caryophanales; family Paenibacillaceae; genus Paenibacillus; species Paenibacillus favisporus. The sequence goes on from NZ_JBEPLV010000002.1 coordinate 362,522, forward strand.
ATTGTAACTTACTTTTTTACAGTTAGTATGATATGATAACTTCATAGTAAGTTGGAAATTTATACATACGGAGGCGAACAGCATGACGTCCTTTACAGACCTTGTCAAAGCAAGAAGATCCGCCAATAAATTCGACCCGAGCGTAACCATCAGCCCGCAGGAGCTGGACGACATGTTCAACCTCGTCAAATTTGCACCCTCGGCCTTCAACCTGCAGCACGCTCACTACGTTCCAGTCATCGATCCAACGAAGAAGGAACAGGTGCATGAAGCAGCATTCAAGCAGTACAAAGTGTTAACGAGCTCGGCCGTCATCGCCGTATTGGGCGATCTTGAAGCCTACAATAATGTGGGACCGATCAACGAAGGGTTGCTCAGCCTTGGCGTTATCGACCATCGCGAATTTGAGGAGACGGTCAGCAGCGTAACAGACATGTATGAAAGCAGAGGGGACACGTTCAAGCGGGATGAGGCCATCCGGAACGCCAGCTTGTCCGCAATGCTGTTTATGCTGATCGCCAAGGACCGGGGCTGGGACACCTGCCCAATGATCGGATTTGATCCGGAAGCGCTGCGGAAGGTGCTGAACATTCCGGACCGGTATGTGCCGGCCATGCTGATTACGATCGGCAAGGAGGATACGGGCAGACAGAGACCGCGCGGCTACCGGAAGCCGGTGGCGGAGTTTGTGACGTACGACGGGTTTAACTGATTAAAAAAGAAGCGGCTGCCGTTCCAACGTTTTTTACGGTAAGTTCATGCAATTATTCATAAAGTAGTGTCAAGCCAAAGCCCTCTCCGGTATGCGGGAGGGCTTTTTCGTTTGCAATCCTTTGCTTATACGCTGTCATTCCCTGGATGCAGGCGGGGAGATCATATCAATAAAATGCCGCGCCGCCTGGGACAGGTGGTGCTCCTTCAGCCAGATCAAAGCATACGGCGATGACAAGTCCGGGTCCGCGATTTTCGCAACCTGGACATCATGGCTGGCATGAAGCTTTACGATCGTCTCAGGGACGACCGCCGCCCCGAAGCCGCTCGACACTAAAGATAGCAGCAGGGGAATGTCCGAGCATTCGGCGATGATCCTGGGCTCAAAACGGTGCTTCGCGCAGGCCATCAGGACGGTGTAGTGGACGCCGAGTCCTTCCGTGCTCGGAAGGATTAGGGGGTAGTTTCGAATCTGCTCAAGCGGGATTTCCGGAGCAAGAGGCTGTGGGATAAGCTGCCTGGATGCCATCAGATAAAAGGGCTCTGTATTCAAATGAAGCACCGAGAACTCGTCCAGCGCAAGCGGAAGACGGATGATCGCAAGCTCAAGCACCCTGCTCTTGACCATGCTGCACAGCTGGGCGGATTCGTTCTGCTGGATTTTGTAGGTGACCTGCGGATAGTTCTCCTTGAACCGCATCAGCGTATCGGGGAGGCCCACCGACGACAGTGTGTTGATGCCGATGCGGAGTACCCCTTTAAAGCCGCTGCCGATCTCCTGAACCTCGGTCTTGGCTTCGTCCATCAGCTGCAGCAGCTTCAGGGCGTAGCTGTACAGTGCCTTGCCCGCTTCGGTCAGCTCCAGATGCTTGCCGCTCCGCTCCACAAGCGCCGATCCAAGCTCGTCCTCCAGTGCTTTTAACTGCTGGCTCAGCGGAGGCTGTGACATGTGCAGCCTTCGGGCTGCGGCGGAAATCTGCTTTTCCTCTACGATGATCGTAAAATACCTCAGCTGTCTGATATCCATGGGTCATCCCTCCAGTCATTTCTGCTCAATGTATATATAAAACCTTTGCATTTCAAATATTATAAATATTTTTCATATATCAAATCCCATGTTAGCATACGGGATATGAGGCAGGAAAGTCTGCGCTGCTATCGCAGGACGACCAAAGGAGGAAGGGCTTGATGGAACATTCATCATTATGGCTGACTCATGTCCGGCTGGAGACCGGCTGGCGTTACGAAGGAGAGGCTGTCAGCGGCACGGAAACCGCATTGTACCATATCCGCATTTCCGAGGGGAGCATCGCCGAAATCCGGCCGGCGGATGTGCTGCCGGAGGACGGCTTTCCCCACACGGACATGGGCGGGGCGTTGATGCTTCCGGCGATGCGGGACATGCATATTCATTTGGACAAAACGTATTACGGCGGCCCATGGAAAGCACCGGGACCGGCGCCTAAAGGCATCTTCTCCCGGATCGAGGAGGAGGAAAAGCTGCTGCCCAAGCTGCTGCCGACGGCGCAGCATCGGGCGGAGCGGCTTATCGAGCTGCTGCTTGCGTCCGGGACGACGCATTTTCGCACCCACTGCAACATCGATCCGGTTGTCGGGCTGAACAATCTGGAAGCGACGCTGCGTGCGGCCGAGACCTATAAGGACCGCGCCACCTTCGAGATCGTGGCGTTTCCGCAGCACGGGCTGCTGCGAAGCCAAGCGGCCGGCCTGGTGCGGGAGGCGCTGCGCAGCGGGGCTTCCCTGGCAGGCGGCGTCGATCCGGCTACCGTGGACGGCGACATCGAGAAGTCGCTGAACACGATGATGGAGCTCGCCGTGGAGGCGGACGCCGGGGTCGACCTGCATCTGCACGATCCGGGCCACCTGGGCGTGTTTACGATCCAGCGCCTCGCGGATCTGACCGAGCAGGCCGGATGGCAGGGCAGAGTCACGGTCAGCCACGCGCTGGCGCTGGCGGACATTCCGCCGGAGGAGGCGGCTGCAGTAGCCGCCCGGATGGCGGACCTTGGCATCTCGGTCACGTCGTCCGTACCGCTCGGGCGGACGATTCCGATCCCGATGCTGGCGAAGCAGGGGGTTCGGGTGGAGCTGGGGCATGACAGCATCACCGATCATTGGTCCCCGTTCGGCAAAGGGGACAGCCTGGAGAAGGCCGGAACGCTTGCCGAACGTTTCGGATGGGGCAGTGAGGCGGCGCTTGGCGCCAGCCTCGGCTTTGTGACCGGCGGACGGACCCCGCTGAACGGGGAGGGCCGCCGGGTGTGGCCGATGCCAGGGGACGAGGCCAGCGCCGTCTTTGTGGACGCCAGCTGCTCGGCGGAAGCCGTGGCAAGGCGGGCAGCGAGGAAAGCTCTGCTGCATCGGGGCAAACCCGTTTTCGGTATGAAATAGACATGATGGCGTGACTTCTTTGAATTTCTTTTACCCCACAGAATGAACTAAATACAATGTGAAACTTTTAGTTCAATCTATAGAATAGAAAGGATGTTGATATTGATGCAATCAGCTCTTTGGCTAACCAATGTCCGCCTGGAGAGCGGACTCCAAACCGATAACGGCGTGGTGATCGGCACAGAAACGGAGCTGTGCCATCTCCTGATCCGGGACGGCAAGATCGCGGATAAAGTTCCGGCGAATCAGGCGATTACGGACGATCTGCCGCGACTGGACGCCAAGTCGAATCTGGCACTTCCTTCTTTTATCGAGAAGCACTGCCATCTGGACAAGACGCTGCTTGGTTCCAAGTGGCAGCCGGTTACGCCGGCAAAGCATATTTTTGACCGGCTGGACGAGGAAAAGCGCCTGCATGCGGAGCATGCCGTTTCCATCGCTGAGCGGGCCTCCCTGTATCTGGAGACGGCATTGCGGTCCGGAGTTACTCACGTCCGGACCCATGTGGACATTTACCCGGAGGCCGGCCTCAAGCAAATGGAAGAGGTGCAGAAGGCGCTGCAGGCATTTGATAGCAAGCTGACGTATGAAATCGTCGCTTTTCCGCAGCAGGGGCTCCTGCGCTCGCAGTCTGCCGAGCTGGTGCGGGAAGCGCTGCGCAGCGGGGCTTCGCTCGTCGGCGGGGTTGATCCGGCGACGGTCGACGGGGATGTGGAACAATCCCTGCGGACGATGGTGGAGCTTGCGGCCTCCGAAGGCGCGGGGATCGACCTGCATCTGCACGACCCGGATCATCTCGGGTTGTTTACGCTGAAGCGTCTGGCCAGCCTCACCCGGGAAGCCGGTCTGGCGGGCAAGGTCGCTGTCAGCCATGCGTTCTGCCTCGGCGACATTTCCGCCGGGCAGGCCGAAGCGGCTGCAGACATGCTGGCGGAAGCCGGGATCGGCATCATCACGAGCGTGCCGATGAACCGCAAGTTTCCGCCTGTACGCCTGCTGCAAGGCAGGGGCGTATCCGTGTCGGTTGGCTGCGACAACGTCTTTGACGTATGGTCGCCGTTTGGCACCGGCGACATTCTCGAGCGCGCCGGCCGCCTCGCCGAAATCTCCGGCTGGGTGAACGAGCAGGCGCTCGCGCAGGGCCTGCAGTACATCACGGGCGGAGTAACGCCGCTTGATGCCGAAGGCCGCCAGGCTTGGCCGAGGATCGGCGACGAAGCGAGCCTTGCGCTGGTCGACGCGTCGTGCTCGGCCGAAGCGGTCGCCCGCAAATCACCCCGGGTGGCTACATTGTTCCGGGGGAGCGTCGTAGCCGGAGCGCTGGACTGAAGCAGTATGTCGGGCCGGTCCTTGCCGTGCCGCAGGACTGACTGAAGCCAAATAGACAGCCGGGCTCTGCGGGCCGGGGGACAAACATGAAAGCCGTCAGCCTCTGCGATGCAGGGTGGACGGCTTTTTTGTGCTTGCGGTCTGGCGCTTGAGGGATCTGCCGACAGGTGGGATGATTTCGCTTATCTAAATTAGGTCTTGCAACAAAACGCAGGGTTTTCTATAATCAAGACAGCATTAAATGGAACTATGTTTCATTGTATGAAACATATCATCGAGAAGGTAGCAGGGTGCAAGTCCGTGGTTCGATGCGAGGCATGATCTAACGATGCTAAAGGAGCGTGAAGTATGATGAGCAGTGACAGCAAGGCAAGATTCTCAAACCGGGTGGAGAACTACGTCAAGTACCGTCCAAGCTATCCTGCGGAGGCGGTGGATTACCTTTACTCCGTGGTCGGCATGACGGCCGATTCGGTGATTGCCGATATCGGTGCGGGTACCGGCATTTTCTCCAAGCTCCTGCTGGAGCGGGGCAGCAACGTTATCGCGGTGGAGCCAAATGCAGCTATGCGGGAAGCGGCGGAGCAAGAGCTCGGCGGGTCGCCGAATTACCGCTCGCACGCCAGCGCTGCGGAAGATACCGGGTTGCCTGCGGACGCGGTCGATTTTATCGTTTGCGCCCAATCGTTTCATTGGTTTGACCGTCCGGCCGCACAGGCGGAGTTTCACCGGATCCTGAAGCCCGGCGGTAAAGCCGTCCTGATCTGGAACTCCCGGCTCACGAGCGGCACGCCTTTTCTGGAGGGATACGAGCAGCTGCTGAAGCAGTACAGTAAGGATTATGAGAAAATGACCCACAAAAACATTTCCGGAGCGCAGCTGCAGCCGTTTTTCCGGGATGGAGGCATGCACACCGCGGTATTTGGCAACCGTCAGCTGTTTAATGTGGAGGAGCTGATTGGCAGGGCCATGTCGTCTTCCTATGTGCCGGCCGAGGGCGAGCCGAACCACACGCAGATGAAGCAGGGACTGCAAGAGCTGTTTGAGCGGACCCAGGTGGACGGGAAGGTCAGCTTCGATTACGAAACGGAATTGTACTGGGGTGAAGTGTAGCACACGATCGATCCGGTCCGGAAATGCGAAATGCCGCGGGTACCTGGCTAACTGCAGGGCTCCGCGGCTTTTTGCTATATTTAGAGGTTGTTCAAGATCATACGCGGGGCCGCTTCATGTAAACCCAGCTCGATGGCATACGGCTCCAAGCCTCAAGGATGCTTGCGGATGATTGAATCATCCTCTTCCATGAAGGGCCACGCCGGATATTCGATCGGCAGCCGGCTCACCTCATCCAGACGGGCCAGCTCGTCATCCGTCAGCACGATGCCGCTGGCTTCGAGATTGTCCTGCAGCTGATCCGGCCGCTTGGCGCCGACGATTACGCTGGTTACCGCCGGCTGGTTCAGCACCCAGGCTAGGGCGATGCGGGCCACGGTGGACTCACGATTCTTTGCGATGTCCTCCAGCACGTCGATGATGGAGTACGCCTTTTCCAAATCTACCGGCGGAAAAGCAAACTTGGTGTGCCGGTCATCAGTATTTCCGGTGCGCGTGCGGGTGTATTTTCCCGACAGAAAGCCGCCGGCAAGCGGGCTCCATACGAGCAGGCCCATGTTCTGATCCTTCAGAACGGGAATGATCTCCCTTTCGATGTCACGACCGGCCAGCGAATAGTAGGACTGGCTGCTTTTAAAAGCATGCAGGCCAAGTTCTCTGGAAATGCCCCGGGCTTTCATCAGCTCCCAGCCGGTCATATTGGAAGAGCCAATGTAGCGGACTTTGCCGCTGCGGACCAGGTCGTCCAGCGCCCGCAGCGTTTCTTCCCAATCGGTCAGCTGGTCCGGGTTATGGATTTGATACAGGTCGATGTAGTCTGTGCCGAGCCGTTTCAGGCTTTCCTCGACCTGGCGCATAATATGCAGTCTGGACAAGCCGAGGTCGTTCGGGCCACTGCCCGTACGCCCCCTCACCTTGGTGGCGATAATGACGTCCTGCCGCTTCGCCCCAAGCGCTTTGCCGAGAATTTCCTCTGAGCGTCCGCCGGCGTAAATGTTGGAGGTATCAAAAAAGTTGACCCCCGCGTCGAGCGCCTGCCACATAAGATGCGCAGCGTCCTGCTCTCCCAGCCCGCCGAAAACGCCCCATTGTCCGCCGCCGCCAAACGTCATAGCTCCCAGCCCGATCTCCGATACCAGCACACCAGTATTTCCCAACAAATTGTATTTCATTTTTTATCCCTCCAGGTTTTGTTTTAAGAGATCAGAATGTAAGCTTCAGTGGTCATACCATCTTGATCTCGCAAGAAAAACTTCCACCAAACGCGTTCTTTCTTTTGCGAATGTACGTCGATAGATGTTTTTGTTAAGAGATCAGAATGTAAGCTTCAGTGGTCATCCATCTTGATCTCGCAAGAAAAACTTCCGCTAAAGGCAGTCTGTCTTCTGTGAATGTACGTCGATGAATGTTTTTGTTATATTGATGGAGACGGGGAAACCCGATCAAAGACGCAAAAGTGCGGGAATTTTTTTAAAAAAAATTATATTAAACGCAGGATAGATACCAAAAAGCCGTGTACTACGGGGAAGGAGATGTCATAATGCAGGATAGACCAGCACAGGAAAAGGGATATGAACCGAAGCAGGTACACACAGCCGTGAACCATTCCGTGATGACGGAAGACCAGGCCGGATACACGGATGCAGCAGGATGGAAGGCCAATGGCTGCCAGCCGGCGATCACGCCGGAAATGCTGTGGGATCAATATCACGAGCCGATTTCCGCTTTCGTCGCGCGCCGGACGAATCGCCACCCCTATACCGAAGATATCGTGCAGACGGTCTTCATGAAGGCTTACCTGCACCTGCCGGAACTGCAGGACCCGGATCGGCTCAGGGCCTGGCTGTATCAGATTGCCCGGAATGCGGTGACAGATCACTTCCGCAAGGAGAGAGTGTTGGATGAACTTCCGGAGCAGCTGCCAAGCGTTGCGGAAGAGGACAGCGAAGACTACTCGCAGGAGGCGATCTGCGGGATGAAAGGCGTTATCCCTTACCTCCCCGATAAGTACCGGGTGGCCGTCGAGCTCTCCGAACTAAAGGGCATGTCGCAGAAGGAACTGAGCGAACGGCTGGGCATCTCCTATTCGGGGGCCAAATCGAGGGTCCAGCGGGGCCGGGAATTGGTGCGGGAGCTGATGAACAGCTGCTGCACGATCCGAACCGACAGGTACGGTAACATCATCGATTATCGCGTGAATCTGCCCAAGCCGGTCGTCTACGGAAGGGTTGCCAAGAAGCCGGCACGGCGAAAAGCATCGACCCGGGCGGAGCGTTAACGGTTTTGAGTGGGTCAGCGAATGTTGTTATTACCTTCGTTGTAAGGAACACGTCACAATAATGAGTGGCGTGTTTTTTGATTTGAAGGGATATTTTACCATGGTGTCGAATCATACAAGGATTTGCCTAAATATGACATGACAAAGAGGGGTTATGAACTTGAACGTAACATGGAAAAGAAGGCTGTCCACGATTGCGCTGGGCGCCTTGATGATGGGTACCGTCCCGACTTTCGGCCATCAGACGGCTTCTGCCGACGGGGCTCAGCAGCTGCAGATTAAAGACATCGCCGGCAAAAATACGTATCTGATGAGTGACGGCTCAATGTGGTCCATGGTCGACGGAAACCGGACCATCTATACGAAAGGCTCGGTCGAAGAGATTTCGGGTAACGTGTACGAAGGCTTGGGCATTACGCGTGACGGCCGGTTGGTTGAATGGGATATCGGCATGAAGCCGCATGTGGTCGAGGGGAAAAGCGGAATCAAGCAGGTGTCCGGGCCGTACCGGCTTCAGGCCGATGGTACCGTCTGGGACGGTGACAGCAGCAAGCTGAAGAATCTTAGCGGCATAGCGCTGATTGGTTACGGGGAGAAGGATTTTGCCGCGTTGACCCAGAGCGGAGAGCTGTTGTTCAAGGATCCGTACAAGACCGATCAATACAAAAAAGTCGGAACCGTAAACAATGCCGCATCGGTCAAGTCGATGGCCGTGCATGATGACCGCGTCGCTCTGCTGTACACAGGTGGAGAAGTCGTGGTCTATCAAATGTCGAACTTTGACGACAATGGCCGGGTTATCCCGGTAACCATTGCTACTGATGCGGTACATATTTCTTATGTTTCCGCAGAACCAACTGACGTGCTGATCGTGACTCGCAAGGATGGAACCGTATGGCAGACGGGAGAATACTCCAACCGCTGGAAGCTGACCACGCAGGTTCAGGGGCTGAGCAACGTGGTCAAGACGGCGGTAGATACGTATAAGGATGACTTGGCCGAAGGCATTTACGCGCAGCGTGCCGACGGGACGTGGGTCATCAGCAAGGACGGCGAGGTCCAGCCGTTGGAGGTGCCTGCCGTTAAGGCGGTGTCCATGTCCGTCTCCGATAAGAAGCCGTATGTTGGCGATACGGTACAGGTCGATATTCAAGAGACGTATACCAACGGGGCCAAGCTGAAGGTGCCTCTGAAGGAAGCGCAGCTTGAGATGGACAAGCCTTACCTGCTGAAAGTGCAGCCTGACGGCAAGCTGAAAGCGGCCGGCGTAGGCGAGACGAAGCTGACGGTGACTTCTGGCAGCGTCTCCTCCAGCGTGACGGTGACGGTCAGCCTCCGCGATCCGTTGAAATATGCCAAACAGGTCAAGGGAACCGTATATCTTCCGGCCAAAACGGTGTTCAAGGCGCTGGGAGGTACGGCTGAGGTATCGGGCGGAAATTGGAACGCTGCTCTCGGGGATGCGAAGCTGTCATTTAAGGCCGGCAGTCAGGCAGCCCAATTTAACGGCAGTAATCTGACATTAAAAGCATCGCCAATCATCGACAAAGGCGAAACGTACATCCCTGCCTCCCTGCTTGCCGATACGCTGGGGGCCAAGGTCACCTGGGATGCCAAATGGCGGCAGGCCGAAGTTGCAATCGGTCAGGGCAAGATGACGATCGTCTCCCAAGACACTGCGGGCTTGATCAAGAAAGCAATGCAGGGCAGTCTGGCCAAATTCATCGGGAAAACGTATTGGGTGAACGACTTTGATGGCTGGGAACGGTTCTCCAAAGTCACGGTGACGGATGTTCTTCCCACAGACACCGGAAGCTTTGTCGTCGTTTTCAAATCGGCTGCTGGAAAAACGCTGAAGAGCTACGCCATGAATACGTCGGAAGTGACGCAGTTGTTTGCCGACTCGACGTACTTTTTGAAATATGATCCCTATACAAAGTATAAATGGTCATCTTCCGTCTGGAGCCAGATTAAGGCGGGCAATGTAACGCTTGGCATGACCAAGGAGCAGGTGCTGCTGTCATGGGGAAATCCTGCCGCTAAAGATATCCAGTCCGTGAACGGAACGAAGATCGAGACCTGGGGCTGGTCCAATTACGATGTTGTCTCTTTCATTGATGGCAAGGTTTCATTAATCATCATGTAACGGCTGGAACAGCAATCATTTGAGCCGCCAGTCCATTTACATATACCGGCGCCGGGTATACCCGGTGACCGGTTTTTTTAGATCGTGTCACAGGAAAAATAAACTGCGGCTTGCCATGGGAAAAATGCCGTGCTACAATACTGACTGAACGTTCGGTATATATATGTATTGGAGTGAGCGTGATGAACCAGAAGCAGATGCAAAGCGAACAGACGAAGAGAAAAATTGCAGATGCCGCACATGCGCTGTTTGTTCAAAAGGGTTATAAAGCGACCTCGATCGAAGATATCGTGGCCGCGACCGGGAGCAGCAAAGGCAACATCTACTATCACTTCAAGAGCAAGGAAGGCTTGTTCCTTCACCTGCTCGAAGAATGGGACCGCGAATGGGAACTGAACTGGAAGCAAAACGAGCACTTGTATAAGACCACTACCGAGAAGCTGTATGCCGTGGCGGAGCAGTTGGCGGCTGACGACTTGAACCATCCGCTCACGAAGGCAGCCGATGAATTTTTTCATAACGAAGAAAAGACATCCGAAGTGGAATCCCGTATGGCCGAGATGAAGGTCAAGCATTTGGCGTTTAATCAGAACCTGCTGCAGGAAGGAATCGACCGCGGCGAATTCATGCCGGGCGATGCGGAGCGGCTCGCGGCCGTGCTGGAGGCGATCTTGCTCGGCGCCAATCAGCTGTCGCGCAGATTAAACCCTGAGAAGACGACCCTGCTGTACCGGGATGCCGTCACTGTTTTTTTGAACGGAGTGGCGACGGATAAGCAAGCAAAAGAACGATAGCGGAGAATGGTCTTCGTTATCTCACGCCATAATACATAACGAACGTTCAGTATACATGCTGAATTTGCTTACGGAGGCTTTTTTATGTCGCTGCTAGTTAGAAACCGGGGAGCCATTCTGCTCCTCATGCTAAACAACTTCATTATTTTTACGGGCATCGGACTTATCATTCCAATTATGCCGAGTTATATGAATCTGCTGCATATTAACGGAAGCGTGCTGGGCCTGCTGGTCGCGGCCTTTTCCATTACGCAGCTCGTCTTTTCTCCGATCGCCGGAAGGCTGTCGGACTCTATCGGCCGCAAAAAGGTCATCCTGGCCGGACTGCTGCTGTTCGCCGTGTCGGAATGGTTGTTCGGTGCCTCCAGCACGCTGCCATTTCTGTTCCTGGCGAGAATGCTGGGCGGGGTGAGTGCGGCTTTGGTTATGCCAGCCGTCATGGCCTATACCGCTGACGTCACCAGTGAGGAAGAGCGCGGGAAAGGGATGGGCTTCATCAACGCTGCCATTACGACCGGTTTTATCATCGGACCCGGCATCGGCGGCTATCTTGCCGAATATGGCATTCGGGTTCCTTTCTACGCTGCCGCGGTCGGCGGGCTGCTGGCCATGGCGGTTACCGCGTTCTTCCTGCGGGAGGTGCCGAAAGCCGCGCAGACCAGCGACGGATCGGATAGCAAGATGGCACCGGCCGGATTGCTGCGCCAGCTGGCAGGTGCCTACCGGGCCCCTTATTTTATCAGTCTGATCGTCGTGTTTGTCGCTTCGTTCGGACTCGCCAATTTCGAGACGGTGTTTGGGCTGTTTGTCGATCATAAATTCGGCTTTACGCCTAAGGATATCGCCTTTATCATTACGTTCGGCTCGGTCTGCGGGGCGGTGGTGCAGATAACCATCTTCGGCTGGATCCTGAACCGGTTCGGAGAGAAAAGAGTCATCACGCTCAGCATTTTCGTATCGATCCTCTTTATTATTTTCACACTGCTTGTGCATACGTTCTGGCTTATGGTCGCGGTGACCTTCGTTCTGTTTCTGGCGATGGATATTTTGCGCCCGGCCATCGGGACGCAGATGTCCAAGTTTGCCAACGAGGAGCAGGGTTATGTGGCGGGGCTGAACTCCGCGTTTACGAGCCTTGGCAACATTATCGGCCCGATCATTGCGGGGGCGCTGTTTGACATGAATGTGAATTATCCGTACATTCTCGCGAGCATCGTGCTGGTGTTCGGATTCCTGCTGTCCTTCAAGTCCCGGGAAACGCAGTATGAGCTGGAGTCCAGATCGGTGCGTTAATTCAGAAACAGGTTAGAATGATAAATAAATAAACACCGGAATATTATGATGAAAAATCCTCCGAGCCCTATGGGGCCCGGAGGATTTTTTTTTGCGTCTATTAGCGGAATAAAGCCGCAAGTCATGGCCATGGTCCCTGTGAATCCGCAAAGTCTCTAAGCTTGCGGGCAGACAACGGCCATCCATGAGCAGGCAGCCACTCGCCGCATCAGCTTGTCGGGGCAAGGTTGCGCAGCAGCGGGTGCAGTCCGGGCAGCGCTTCGCACTGCCGGATCGCTTCCGCCGCGAGTCCAGCGATTTCCCGGGCGCCCCGGTCCGAGAAGTGCGTGTCGTCGGCGATCCCATCGGGATAATTGGGATGGGACCCGGCGGGCAGATGCATAAACAGATGCTTCGACTCCTCCTGGCCCATCCGGTGATACAGCTGCTGGGAAGCTGCGAACAGGTCGAGCAGAGGCACACCGGCCTCCCGCGCGGTTTCGCGCATCGCCTCGGGGTAAGGGCCGACAGCGTCGGGATCCGGCAGTCCCTCCGCCGTGAACCGGCGGCGGCTGACGGAAGTCAGCAGCACGGGGATGGCGCCGCGCGAGCGGGCCGATTCGATAAACCGCTTCAGATTGGCGCGGTATTCCCCGCCGGGAGCAGGATCCGCGAAGCGTGAAGGATCTTCCTGCTTCTGATCGTTGTGGCCGAACTGGATGAACACGTAGTCGCCGGGCTGAAGCTCGTTCTCCACGGCGGCCCAGCGGCCCTCGGCGATAAAAGAGCGGGTGCTGCGCCCGTTGATCGCCCGGTTATCTACCCGGATCGCCGGATCCAGGTGCTGCTGGAGGTATTCGCCCCAGCCGGTCATGGGTTTCTCGATGGCGCCCTTCAGGGCGGCCGTGGAATCGCCGACGATATACAGCGTCATGGTCATAGAACGGAGTCCTCCCTTTCTTTTACCAGAAACCAAAAAGTGGTCTGGCGGCATGGCTTGAGGTGGTTATCGCTCAGCAATGCCTCACGCTCATGCTTAGGAGCGCAGCGCCTCGGGTATGCCGAGCTCCTTGAAGCCGAAATATCGCTCCGCGTTGCCGTAGGCGATATCTTCCACGATTTGTCCGAGCAGCGCCTCATCGTCAGGCGCTTCCCCGCGCTCGGCCCACTCGCCGATCAGCTCGCACAGCACGCGGCGGAAGTATTCGTGCCGGGTATAGGAAAGGAAGCTGCGGGAGTCGGTCAGCATGCCGACGAAGTTGGCCAGCAGGCTGTTGTCGGCGAGCAGGGTGAGCTGATGACGCATGCCGCTGCGCGTGTCGTTGTACCACCATCCGGAACCGAGCTGGAATTTGCCGGCCGTATCCTTTTGATAACAGCCCATCAGGGTCAGCAGGACGGGATAGTCGTTCGGGTTGAGCGAATACAGAATCGTCTTCGGCAGGCCCTGGCCGCATTCGGCACGGTCGAGCAGCCGGGACAGCGGGCCGGCCAGCGGCAGGTCGTTCAGGGCGTCATACCCGGTGTCAGGCCCCAGACGCTTGAACATCGGCGTATTGTTGTTGCGGAAGGCATGGATATGCAGCTGCATCGTCCAGTTTTTGCTATGGTACAGTCCGATCAGCGCGCTCAGCAGCTCCGTGCGGTAAACGGTGATTTCCTCCAGGGAGAGCGTCTCGCCGGCCACCCTTTTCGCAAAAATGCGCTCCAGCTCTTCCGCGCTGCCCTCCTGATAGCGCAGCACATCGATCGCATGGTCCGAGAGGCGGCAGTCCTTCTCATGGAAAAAGTCGATCCGCTGCTTCAGAGCATCCAGCAGTTCGGCATACGTCGTGACCTGCTGGCCTGCGGCTTGCGCAAGGCGCTCCAGCCAATCGGTAAAACCGGGAGCGTCGATGTTCAGCGCCTTATCGGGGCGGAAGGCCGGGAACACGCGGAAGCTGGTGTCCTCTTTTTTCAGCAGCTGGTGGTATTCCAGCGAATCGGCCGGATCATCGGTCGTGCAGACGACCTTGACGCCCGAATTTTTGATGATGTTCCGCCGCCTGAAATCGTCCGTCGCCAGTTTGGCGTTCACCTGTTCCCAAATCCGCGGGGCGGATTCTTCGTTCAGGAGCTCGGTAATGCCGAAGAAGCGGCGCAGCTCCAGATGGGTCCAGCTGTACAGCGGATTGCCTACCGTTTTCGGGACGGTCCGGGCCCATGCTAGAAACTTGTCGTAATCGGAAGCGTCGCCAGTTATATGGGATTCCGGGATGCCGTTCGCCCGCATCAGCCGCCATTTGTAGTGGTCCCCGGCGAGCCAGGCTTCGGTCAGGTTGCGGAAGTTCTGGTTGTCATAGATTTCCTTGGGGTCGAGGTGACAGTGATAATCGATGATCGGCATGTCTTTGGCATGCTGATGAAACAGCTTGCGGGCGGTATCGGTCGTCAGCAGAAAATCGTCGTTCAAGAACATGGTCCACAGCTCCTTTGGATACAATCGAAATGGATTTAATCGTCCAGTGACATCACAGGGTAACCCCGGTTTTAAAAATGGCCAGCTCCCGTACGTCGTTTTGCTCGTTCCGCGTTGGTTGGCCGCTCGCCACCTGGATCAGGTAAGCGATAAATTCCTCCAGCACTTCCTCCATCGGACGGTCCAGCAGCGAGCCGGCGTTAAAATCCATCCAGTGCTTTTTCTTGTTGTACAGGTCATGGTTGGTGGCGATTTTGACGGTCGGGACGAAGCTGCCAAACGGCGTGCCCCGTCCGGTCGTGAACAGCACGAGTTGGCAGTCCGCTGCGGCGAGAGCGGAGGACGCGACCAGATCGTTGCCCGGCGCCTGCAGCAGGCTGAGTCCCTTCTTGCGAAGCTTCTCGCCGTACTGCAGCACGTCGACAACCGGGGCGGTGCCGGCCTTCTGCGTACAGCCGAGCGATTTGTCCTCCAGCGTGCTGATGCCGCCGGCCTTATTGCCTGGGGACGGATTCTCGTACACCGGCTCCCCGTAGGACATGAAATACTGCTTGAAGTCGTTGATCAGCGAGGTGATGCTCTCGAAGACCTCGCGGCTTTCGGCGCGGGCCATCAGCATCCGCTCGGCGCCGAACATCTCAGGCACCTCGGTCAGGATCGTGGATCCGCCCTGCGAGATAAGGAAATCGGAGAAGGCGCCGAGCAGCGGGTTGGCCGTAATGCCGGAGAAGCCGTCGGAGCCGCCGCATTTGAGGCCGACGTTCAGCTCGCTGAGCGGGATCGGCTCGCGCTTGTCGAGGCTTGCGGCTTCATACAGCTCTTCGAGCAGGGCCATGCCGGCTTCGACCTCGTCGCCGACCTCCTGTGCCACGAGGAATTTGACGCGGGACTCGTCGTAGTCTCCGAGCAGTTCACGGAACTCGGTGACGATGTTGTTCTCGCACCCGAGACCAAACACGAGCACGCCGCCGGCATTGGGATGATGGACCGCGTCCAGCAGGATGCTGCGGGTCTGGCGGTGGTCGTCGCCCAACTGCGAGCAGCCGTACGGATGCTTCAGGATCGTGACATTGTCAAAGGGACCGAGGTCCGGGTGGACGGCCTTGAATTCCTGCAGGATCAGCTCGGCCACACCGTTCACGCAGCCGACGGTCGGAACGATGTACAGGTCGTTGCGGATCCCAGCCTTGCCATTGGCCCGCCGGTATCCTTGAAAGGTGAGGCCCCGGTTCGGGTAGGAAATCGGGTGAAGGTCCGGCTGGTATTCGTATTCTTCCTCACCGTCCAGGTTGGTCCGGAGATTATGCGTATGCACCCAATCGCCAGGAGCGATCGCGGAAACCGCATGGCCGATCGGATACCCGTATTTGATCACCATGTCACCCGGGCGAATCGCCGTCAGGGCGATTTTGTGGCCCTGCGGGATCTCCTGGAGTGCCTCGAGCTTCGCACCGTCTATTTCCAGCGGTTCCCCGGCCTGAATCGGCCGGAGGGCAACGGCGACGCTGTCCCGCGGGTTCAGTTTCATCAATGATTTCATGTCAATCCTCCTCAGGTCAGTTGATGGAGCGAGGCCCGGACGCCTTCGCGTTCCAGCAGGCCGATATGCTCCCTAAGCAGTGCTTCAAGACCCGGAACTGCCGTTAAATCCATGCCCCACAGCCGTTCTTCCTTCAGAATGCCGGGAACGAACGATTCAGGGTCGATCCAGTTCCGATCAAATGCCTCCAGCACTTCCGGCACATCGCGGCGGGCGACCTGGTCGCCGCGGTAGGTCAGGAGGAGTGCGGCGAAGGAGAGGACGAGCAGGCGGGGAAGCTTCCCCTGGGTCTGCTGGTAACGGATCAGCACCGGCAGCAGGCGCGCCGTGAATTTCGAAATGCTGTTCAGCGAAATCGATGCCAACTCATGCCGGATCAGCGGGTTGTTGAACCGCTCTCGGATAGCCGCCGCGTAATCGAGCAGCTCGGCCCGCGGCAGCTTCAGCACCGGCAGGATTTCGTCTTCCATCAGCTCCTGGACGAAGCGGCCCAAATCGCTATCCTTCATCACGTCCTCGACCGTTTCAAGTCCGGCAAGGAGGCCCAGGGGCACCATGGCCGTATGCGGGCCGTTGAGAAGGTGAACCTTGCGCTCGCGGTAAGGCGACAGGTCATCCGTGACGATGACGTTCAGCCCGGCTTCGGCAAGGGGAAGCTTCTCCCGCAGCCACGCCGGCCCTTCGATCACCCACAGATGATAGGGCTCGGCACTGACCATGAAGGGATCTTCATAGCCGAGCTTCTGCTCCAGGGCGTCCGCCTGATCCCGCGGGTACCCCGGAACGATGCGGTCTACCAGGCAGGAGCAGAACGTGTTGGCTTCCGTGACCCAGGCGGCAAAAGCATCGCCAAGCTGCCAGTCGGCGGCATGCTGCAGCACGGAGCGGAGCAGCTTCTCGCCGCTGTCCTCGATCAGCTCGCAGGGGAGGATGATAAAGCCGGCTTTGCCGAGCTGGAACCGCCTGTAGAGCAGCTCCGTCAATTTGGCGGGAAAGCTGGAATGCGGAGCGTCCTCCTGGCGCAGGCCGGCCTCATAAACAATGCCGGCTTCGGTCGTGTTGGAGGTGATAAACTCGAGTTCGTCCTGCTCGGCTAGTTTCAAGTAGGCCTCATAATCCGTATAGGGATTGATGACCCGGCTGACGGTGGCGATAACTTCGCTTGAGTTAACCAGCTGTCCTTGAAGCCGCCCTTTAAGCAGTACGGTGTATAAGCCGTCCTGCTCCATGAGCGAAGTGCTCTTGCCATGTGCGGTCGGCTGCACAACGACGGCGCTTCCGTTAAATAATCCCTTCAGATTCATCTGCTGCATCTGCCAGTTTACGAAAGCCCGCATAAAGTTGCCGCCGCCAAACTGGATCATGCGCTCGGGCAGGGCGGGGAGATCGGGAAGCAGGCTGCGGGAAAGACGTGATGTCATACGTATTTCAAGCCTCCTTTAGAGATGGATGGACATAATGCACACGTTAACATTTTGATGTAAAAAAATCATGTTTGAAATGACGGCCTCGAAAAAATCGAGGGCATTACAGCTGTCCCTTATATGTGACAGCCGCAACGCTTTGCCGTACGATCAGCTCCGTCTGGACAAACAGCTGTTCCGGCGCCGAGTCCGGCTGCTCGAGCCGCTCGATCAGCTTCGTGGTGCCGAGCTTGCTGATATCGGCAATCGGCTTGCGGATCGTTGTCAGCGGTGGGTACGTATACTGCGAGAACAAAATATCGTCGAACCCGATCAGCGACAGCTGTCCGGGAAGCGCGACGCCCCGCGCGTAGCAGGCGTTCAGCGCGCCGATGGCCATATCGTCGTTCGAGATGAAGACCAGGGTCGGCGGATCGGACAGCGAGAGCAGCGACATCATGGCGTTATAGCCGCTTTCGACCCCGTAGTCCCCGGCGGTGAAATAGTCCGGAACCAGCGGGAGGCGGTGGGCGATCAGACTGTCCATAAATCCCTGCTTCCGCTCCGTTGTCGACTTGAAGCCGGCCTTGCCTTCAATGATGGCGATCTTCCGGTGACCGAGGCCGATGCCGTAATCCAGCGCCTCCCGGACGCCTTCGCGGTCATTGGCGACCACGTTCAGAATGCCGGGGTCATCCAGCTGGCGGTTCAGGACGACGAAGGGGATGCCGGTCTGCTTCAGGTGATAAATGAAAGCATTGTCCGCTTCGCTCTGGCTCATGACGAGCACGCCGTCGAAACGCCTTGGCGTTATAGCATCATAGTGCCGGATGCTGTCGATCCCGTGGACCGTAAGGCTGTAGTTCTCGTCGAGCACCTGATGAATGCCCTTGATGGCGTCCACGAGAAAGCTGGCCGAAGTTCCCTGGTCGATGCTGGAGAAGAACAGGCCGATCGTGTAGGACTTCTTCATGACCAGGCTCTTGGCGCTGTAATTGGGAATGTAGTTAAGTTCGGCGGCGATGCGTTCAATGCGGTCGCGGGTTTCCTTCTTGATGAGCGGGTTGCCGTTCAGCGCCCTGGAAACGGTCGTATGCGATACCCCCGCAACGCGCGCAATGTCTTTAATCGTAATCATATGACCTCGTGACAAGAAATATTTGTTAACGGTTTCAGTTTAAGTTCAGACAGGGTTCAAGTCAATACGATTCCGAAAAAATGCACACGTGAATCATATTGTCAACCCAATCATGAAAACGCTATAATTGGAAACAAGAACGGGCTAAAGGAGCATCACAATGAAAAAAGGCCGCATGTTTTATAAAACGTTTATTCCCATTCTGGTCCTTGGGATCGGACTGGTCGTCAGTTTTGGCAGCTACATTTATATCAATACGACCCACTCGGTGATCGACCGGGTGGCGGGCAGCAAGCAGAGCTTTATTACCCAGACCAAAAATTCGCTTGAGCAGAAAATCCAGACGATCGAATACGCCTTTAATACATACAGCACGACGAGCTCGTTTGATGCCGTCGTAAAAAGGCCGATCACGGAACAGGATTTCGAAGAATACCGGAACGTCAATACACAGCTGAACTATATCGCCACGATGGGCCTGGAAGGGACCGAATATTCGCTCATCAGCCTCGTGCAGAATTGGCAGATTACGAGCGGAAAGCTGTCCTATTTGACGGAGGCCGACCGGCGCAAGCTGTACGAGGCCTACATCGATAACAAAGACAAAGGGCTGTTCTGGATCAAAACGGATGACGGCATCCGTTTCGTGAACACGCTGCCGGTCTTTTCCAAGCAAAAGCAGGCGATCGCCCTTTCAGATATTTCCCGGTCCACGCTCGACCGGATCTTGAAGACCGAGGACAATGCACCGGTCATCATTTTAAACAAACAGGGTGAGCTGATGTACGAGACCGATCCCGACAAGCAGCTGCTGTCCGCTGACCAGCTTGTCCGCATCGTCCAGTCGGCCGGGGAAGATCACCGGGCCGGCAGGCTGAAGGTGACGGCATCCGGGCGCCAGTCGGCCGAAGCGATCTATGCAAAATCCAGCTACAACAATTGGATCTATGTGACGCTGCTGGACCAGAAGGAAATTTCCGGCGCGCTGAAGACGACCAAATACGGGATTATGCTGATGGTGGCCGTCATTACGCTGCTGATCATCGTGGTGGCTTACGGCATCTCCGTTTATTTCACGAAGCCGATCCGCCAAATCCAGCGCAGCCTGCCGCGCAGTTCCCATTTGCCGTACAAGAACGAAATCGAAGGCATCCTTCATTCCATCGACACGATCGTCACCGAGAAGAAAAACCTGGAGAGCATGATGGAAGCCGAGCTGCCCCAGCTGGAAACGCAGCTGATCCTGAACCTGTTCCGGAACCGGGTGTCCCCGGAGGAGCTGGAGCGGATGCTGCCGCGGTTCGGGTATCCGGAACTGACGCAGCCGTCGTTCGTCGCGATGCTGATCCAGATGGACAGTTACGGCGGCCGGGAGGCGTCGGACCGGGATATGCTCCTGCTTGCCATCAACAAAATGGTCGAAGAAGTCGTGCCGAAGGAAGGGCGCATGCTGCCGATTATTTTAAACGACAACACGCAGGCGACCATCCTGACGTTTACGAACCAGGAGGAACAGGAGATACGCAGACAGGTGCTCTCCTATTCGAAAACGATTATGATAACGGCGCGCGATTATTTGAACTGCTCCGTGAGTTTCGGCATCAGCAAGACGTACCGGCATCTGTGGGAGAGCAAAGAGGCTTGCGAAATGAGTAAGCAGGCGCTCCGGCACCGGCTTAATCTGGGCAAAGAATCGATCATTTTCTATGAAGACATCGAGACGGTCGTCTCGGGTCCGGTGCTTTTGCATTATCCGACGGAGCTGGAAACCCAGCTGTTCGACGCGATCCGGCTGGGCGACGAGGAGCAGGTCCCTCGGGCACTGTATCCGCTGCTGGCCGAGATGATGAAGAAGAACAAAAACTCGATGAATTTTGAAGTCGCCCTGGTGCGTTTCGTCAACAACCTGATCCAACTGGAGCAGCTGCTCGGCGTAGAGGTGCTGCTGACGCAGGACAATCACGCGCTGTACCACCGCCTGCTCGATATCCGCAACCCGGAAGAGATCGAGCGGATCCTCGTGGAGGAGGTCATCTCGCCGATGGTGCGCAGCATGAAGGAGAAGACCAACCGCCAGTTCCGTTCCCTCGCCGAGAAGATCGCCACGATCGTCCGCACGGAGTACGACCAGGAATTGTCCCTGGAATGGATCAGCGACCGGCTTCATTATAATCCGAACTATTTAAGCAGCATTTTTAAAAAGGAGTTTGGCATGACGTTCAGCGAGTATCTGATGAATTACCGGCTGGAGATGGCCAAGAAATGGCTGATTGAGACGGACATGACGATCAAGGAAATCGCCGAGCGGCTCCAGTACCACAATCCGCAAAACTTCATCCGGTCCTTCCGCAAGAAGGAACTCGTGACGCCGGGAAATTACCGCAAGGTCAAGCAGGCTCAGTAAAAAAACAAAGTCTTGTTATTCCGTCCGGGCTGCTTTCTTGAGCGGAATGCAAGACTTTGCTGTTCGTTACCCTTTGACCGAGCCGAGCAGCGCCCCTTTGACAAAATGCTTCTGCACGAACGGATACGCGATCAGCATCGGTACGGTCGCGATGACGATGACCGCCATTTTGATGGTCTGCGCCGGCGGAACGACATCCACGGACGTCCCTTCGGCCTGCATACCGCTGGAGACGATAACGATTTGGCGGAGCAGCACCTGGATCGGCCATTTGGTCGAATCCGTCATGTACAGGATCGCATTCATATAAGTGTTCCAGTAAGCAACCGCATAGAACAGTGAGATGGTAGCGATCGATGGCAGGGCGAGCGGAAGCATAATTTTGAAGAAAACGCCGAAATCGTTGCATCCGTCAATTTTGGCCGATTCCTCGAGCGCGTCCGGAAGCGCCTGGAAAAAGTTTCTCATAATAATCAGGTTAAACGCGTTAATGGCGACCGGAAGGATGAGAGACCAGTAGGAGTCGATCAGGCCGAGACTTTTTACGACCAGGAACGTCGGGATCATGCCGCCGCTGAACAGCATGGAGAATACGACGATGAAGTTGACGAAGCCCCGGCCGTAGAGATATCTCCTGGACAGGCCATAGGCCATGAGCGCCGTCAGGATCATGCTGACGATCGTGCCTACTACGGTGATCCCGATCGATACCCCCAGCCCTTTAAAAATCGTAGGCGTCGATAAAATGTACTTATAAGCATCGAGAGAGAACGTCGTCGGGAACAGAATGAATTTTTTGGCGACCACTTCCTGGGTGGAAGCGAAGGAGCTCGCAATCACGTTTACAAAAGGCAGCAGGCAAATGAGGGCAATCAGAATGAGCAGGAGGCTGTTTACGACGGTAAACAGGCGGCTGCCGAAAGACTCTTTTCTACGCAAAGCTGTGGATGGTGTCATACGCGGGTATCCTCCTTGTAATCGTTTACAGTTAGACTGTACCAAGCGCACCAGGTTACGTATATAATCAGCTCCTGAGGTGTTGTCCGGCAGGGGGGAGAGCGGGGAATCCGCGGCTGTCACCCGGATAATCATCAGCTTCAATCCGTAATCATCAGCTGAGATGCGGAAGGCGAAAATGGCGCCGTTATGCGGTTTTATGGCCGGTGTCAATGAAATGATTATGTACGGAATTCCCAAAACGGCCTAAGCTGGAGTCGTAACAGGAAACGCTTACAAGGAGGTCGACCTGGTGAAGGACTCGAACACGGCCGTCATGAACATGAATGTCAAACCGGCCAGGAAGGTACGGACGGACACCGCTCTGGACCGTATCAAACGTCACAAGCTGCTGTACCTGATGATTTTGCCCGGCGTGTTGTATTTCATCATCTTTAAGTATCTGCCGATGGGCGGTCTCGTCATTGCCTTTCAGGATTACCAGCCTTTCAAGGGGATCACGGGCAGCCCTTGGGTCGGAATGAAGCACTTTGTCCGCTTGTTTACAGAACCGACGTTCTTCATGCTTCTGCGCAATACGCTGATTCTGTTTGCACTCAACATCGTGATCTTTTTTCCGCTTCCCATTATATTGGCGCTGATGCTGAATGAAGTCAGGCACCGGCTGTTCAAAAACTGGGTACAGACCATCATCTACATCCCGCACTTCATGTCCTGGGTCATCATCGTCTCCATTACCTACGTATTCCTCACCGTGGACGGAGGCGTGCTGAATGAGCTGATCGCCAGGCTGGGCGGGCACAAAATCAGCTTCCTGACCGCTCCCGAATGGCTGCGCACCGTGTACATCGGGCAGATCATCTGGAAGGAGCTCGGCTGGTCCACCATTATTTATCTGTCTGCGATTACGGTGGTGGACACTCAGCTGTACGAAGCAGCCGAAATGGACGGAGCCGGACGGTTCCGCAAAACGTGGCACGTGACGCTGCCGGCGATCCGGCCGGTCATCATCACCCTGCT
This sequence comes from Paenibacillus favisporus, assembly GCF_040545415.1. Lineage (NCBI taxonomy): Bacteria > Bacillati > Bacillota > Bacilli > Caryophanales > Paenibacillaceae > Paenibacillus > Paenibacillus favisporus. The sequence goes on from NZ_JBEPLV010000002.1 coordinate 385,497, forward strand.
CATTCTCAAGATCGGCAGCACGCTTGATCTGGGATTCGAGCATATGTACCTGCTGCTCAATTCGCTGAACCGCGAGGTGGCCGAAATTTTCGACACCTACATCTATACGGCGGGACTGAAAAACGGACAGCTGAGCTTCAGTACAACGGTAGGCTTGTTCAAGGGCTTGGTGGGACTTGTGCTGGTCATGGCTTCCAACCGGCTGGCGAAGAAGTTCGGCGAGGACGGCGTGTACTAATCAAGGCACGGCGGGTGTGGGATCCATCCACGGATGTAGGATCCATCCAAAGGATAATAGAAAAGGGGAAATGGCACATGAAACCAATGGTAAGCAAGATGGCTGCGTTTACGCTGGTCTGCGGGCTGCTGCTCTCGGCCTGCGGCGGGGGAGGCGGCAAAGGGGAAACGGCCCAGGGCTCGGGAGGCAGCGCTGCGGCAGGTGACGAAAAGGCGACGATTACGTGGTTGAACATTTTGCACACGGCGTCGCCGCCGACCGATACGGTGCTGAACAAGATTGAGGAAAAGACCGGCGCGGATATCAAATTTTCGTGGATTCCGGATGCTTCCAAGGAAGAACGCATCAATACGTCGCTGGCGTCCGATTCCCTGGCGGATATCGTTACGCTCACCATTCTCGACAATTCCTCCGTACGCAACGCCCTGAAATCCGGCATGTTCTGGGAGGTTGAACCGTTCCTGGACGAGTTCCCGAACCTGGCGAAAATTTCGCAGGATACGCGGAGATCGGCTTCGATCGACGGCAAGCTGTACGGCGTGCCTTTCCAGAAGGATCTCGCCCGCAACGGCGTCGTCATCCGCAAGGACTGGCTGGATAAGCTTGGACTGTCCGTGCCGAAGACGACCGATGAGCTGATGAACGTCGCCAAGGCGTTCACCGAGCAGGACCCGGACGGCAACGGGCAGAAGGATACGACGGGCTTCATGGACCGGAGCGATCTGATCTACGGCGCCTTCAAGACGCTGGGCTCATACTTCGGCACGCCGAATAACTGGCAGGTGACGGATGACGGGAAAATGATCCCCGAATTCGAAACCGAAGGGTACGTCAAAACGATGGATTACATGAAGACACTGTACGAAAAAGGATATATCAATCAAGACTTTGCGGTGACCGCCAAGACCGACCAGCAGCAAAAATTCGCCCAGGGCAAAGCCGGAATTTACGTCGGCGCCCTGTTTGACGGGAAGAACCTCTTGAATATGGCCAAGGGCGTTCAGGATAATATGAAGCTCGCCTTGGTCAACAACATTACATCGACAGGCAACGAAAGCGACCGCGCGATTTGGGCGGCGAACAACGGAATCGGCGGACTGCTGGCTTTCCCGAAATCTGAAGTGAAGGATGAAGCCGAGCTGAAGCGCGTTCTGAAATTCGTCAACGACCTGATGGACGACGATGTATACGCCCTCATGACATACGGAATCGAAGGCGTCCATTATACCGTGGATGCGAATGACGCGGTTACGATTACCAATACCGATTTGTGGCAGCAGGAAGTGCAGCCGTTTGCCTCTTCCCGTCCGAGCGAAACGGGTTACAAAATCCATGACGCCGATCCGCTGAAGGCCGAGGCCGACAAGCTGATCAAGGAAAACGCAAAATACGGGGTGCTGAACCCGGCATATTCCCTGGAATCCGAAACCTACACGACGCAGGGCTCCGAGCTGCAAAAGATCATCACCGATGCGACTTACAAATACATTCTCGGCAAAATCAACCTGGACGAATTCAAAGCTGCGGTGGAGAACTGGAAGAAATCCGGCGGCAGCAAAATTATCGAGGAATACGAGGCCGCTTACAAAGCCACTCAGCAAAAATAACGGCTGAGCCATACGCTAGGAGACGGCAACAAGTCCTATCCCGCCTGCATGGGGGTTAGGACTGTGTTTTTTCCAAGACGGCAGGGTGTAAAAAAGCAATCCCCGGCGAAGATGATAATTTTATCAGAGAAAGCCGGAAATTTTATCCGAGGAGGAACAGCATGCAGACATTCAACACGGCGCAGCGCATGGCCGAGTCCATCATGGCACGGACGCCGAAGCTGTACGAGGGTAAGGGATATGAAGGCAAGTGGTCGTATGATTACGGCGTGGTGCTCAAGGGCTTCGAGCTGCTCTGGAAGCAAACTGGAGACCGCCGGTATTGGGAGTATATCCGGGACAACATGGACCATTTTATTCAGGAAGACGGGAGTATCCGCGGGTACCGCCCCGAAGAATACAACATCGACCATATCAACAACGGCAAGCTGCTGTTCACCCTGTACCGGGAGACGGGGGAGGAAAAATACAAGCAGGCCGCCGGGCTGCTGCGATCCCAGCTGGCATCCCATCCCCGGACGTCGGAAGGGGCATTCTGGCATAAGGAAATTTATCCGTATCAGATTTGGCTGGACGGCCTGTATATGGGCTCGCCTTTCTATCTTGAATATCTGCTGACGTTTGAAGGCGGGGCGGGACTGGACGACGTGACGAAGCAGTTCAAGCTGTGCGAGCTCCATACGAAGGATGAGGCCACCGGACTCTTGTATCACGCCTGGGACGAGAAAAAAGCCCAGCCGTGGTGCGACCCGGCCACCGGCTTATCTCCAAATTTCTGGGGAAGATCCCTTGGCTGGTTTGTCATGGCGCTGGCGGACAGCCTGGAGCTGCTGCCGGGAAGCCATCCCGATTATCCTGAGCTGAAGCGCATCCTGACCGATACGCTGCGTGCGCTGAGATCCTATCAGGATCCGGGCAGCGGCGTCTGGTACCAGGTGGTCAATGAGGGCGGCCGCAAGGGGAATTACTTGGAGGCCTCAGCTTCCAGCATGATCACCTATGCCATCGCGAAAGGGCTTCGCCTCGGCGTCCTTGCGCCGCAGGAATGGCAGGACAGCCTGGACAGAGCGTATCGGGGGCTGCTGGAGGAGTTTGTGCTGGAGACGAAGGAAGGCTGGCTGAACCTGAACAAAAACTGCCAGGTGGCCGGGCTGGGCGGAGCCGACCGGCGCGACGGCACGTACGCCTATTACATCAGCGAGCCGATCATCACCAACGACCAGAAGGGGCTGGGGGCGTTTCTGCAGGCCTGCGGCGAATACGAGGCCAGGGTTCCGGCCGCTGCGGCGAAAGGAGAACAGCCATGAGCGTGTACAGCATCACCGAGTTCGGGGCGGTGCCCGGCGGCGCCGAGCCGGCGACCCGGGCCATCGCTGCGGCGATCGAGGCGGCGGATGCCGCTGGCGGCGGGACTGTGTTCGTCCCCGCAGGCACGTACCTGACCGGGGCCATCCTCCTGCGCAGCAACATCGAGCTGAGGCTGGACCCGGGCGCGGTCCTGTCCTTCAGCACCGATCCGGCGGATTATCCGGTCGTGACCTCCCGCTGGGAAGGGGTGCTGCGCGAGGTGCACGCCTCCTGTGTGTACGGACACGGGCTGAAGAACGTGTCCATTACCGGCAGCGGCACGCTGGATGGCAACGGCCAGCCCTGGTGGGACAAGATGCGCAGCCGCCCGGAGGAGCTGACCCACCCCAGGCCGAAGCTGATCAGCCTCGACCGCTGCACCCGGGTGACGATCCGCGACGTCACGCTGATCAACTCCCCGAGCTGGACGGTCAATCCGATTCTCTGCGACAACGTGACGATCGACAACGTCTCGATATACAATCCCGCGGATTCACCGAATACTGACGGCATCGACCCGGAGTCGTGCCAGAACGTTCGGATCAGCGGCTGCCACATCGACGTCGGCGATGACTGCATCGCCATCAAGGCGGGCACGGAGGACACGGCGCAGCGGGTTCCGTGCGAGAACATCACGATCACGAACTGTACGATGATCCATGGCCACGGCGGCGTCGTGCTCGGCAGCGAAATGAGCGGGGACATCCGGAACGTCGTGATCAGCAACTGCATCTTTAAGCACACCGACCGCGGCATCCGGCTGAAATCGCGGCGGGGGCGCGGAGGAACGGTGGAGGATATCCGGGTCAGCGGCATCGTCATGGAGGAAGTCATCTGCCCGTTCATTTTGAACCTGTATTATTTTTGCGGACCGCGGGGCAAGGACAAGTACGTCTGGGATAAGCGGCCTTATCCGGTCACCCTGGAAACGCCGACGTTCCGGCGAATTCACTTTTCGAATATTACCGCAAGGAACGTACATGCGGCGGCAGGGTTTGTTTATGGTCTTGCGGAAAGGTATATTTCGGAATTAACGTTTGCCGATATCGATATTTCCATGGCGGAGAACCCCGTTCCGGGGCGTCCGGCCATGATGTCCGGCGTCCAGGATATGAAAGCGCGCGGCTTTTATTTAGGCAATGTGAGGGACATTCGGTTTGACCGGGTCACGGTTGGCGGCCACGAAGGGCCGGCTTTCTATGTCGAGAACGGCGAAGACGTGGAATGGCAGCAGTGCCGGTCAAAGGATACGAAGGTGCCGGAGCAGCTTGTAAAACAGGTAAGCGTAGTTCCGCAAGAGGAGGATCTCAGCGAAGAGGAGGTTTAACCAATGATGAGGGAACGGTTGAAGAAGCTGCTGGGCGATGTGCCGGAGGACCGGCCTATCGAGGCGGAGCTGCTCAAGCAGGAAGAGACGGACGGGTACCGGCTGGAGACGCTGCTGCTGGATTTAAACGGTCTGGAGCAGGTGCCCGCTTATGTCGCGCTGCCTGTAGACGGAGAGGGTCCCTATCCGCTCGTCGTTTTCAATCATTCGCATGGCGGCAATTACACGAATGGACGCAGGGAGCTGATCAGCGGCAGCTCGTATTTGCAGCAGCCGTCTTTTGCCAGCACACTGACCGGCATGGGTTATGCCGTCTGCTGTATCGACATGTGGGGTTTCCATGAGCGGTCGGGTAAGACGGAGAGTGAAATCGTCAAGGAAATGTTATGGCAGGGGCGCGTCATGTGGGGCATGATGCTGTATGACAACCGGCGGATGCTGGATTACATGTGCTCCAGGGAAGATATCGACGCCTCGCGGGTCGCGACCCTCGGCATGTCCATGGGCGGGATGATGGCCTGGTGGCTGGCGGCGCTGGACGAGCGGATCAAGGTGACCGTGGACATCTGCGGACAGGTGGATGCACATACCTTGATGAAGAAGCGCGGGCTGGATCATCACGGCTTCTACTACTACGTTCCGGGCTTGCTGAAGCACTTCACGACGCTGGAAATCCAAGCGATGATCGCCCCGCGGCCAAGGATGAGCCTGACCGGGCGCAGCGACCGGCTGACCCCGGAGGAAGGCGTCGTGCTGTTGGCCGAAGGCTTGCGGGAGGTATACCGGGCCGCCGGACAGGAGGAGCATTGGCAGACGGTCATGACCGGCGGCGGCCATATGGAGACGGCCGAAATGCGGGCCCGCTGGCAGCGGTTTTTGGCGGAACACTTGTAAGCGATGGCCGCAGCCCGAAACGAAAGGGGGGAAGGTCATGATTGTAGGAAAGCTGGACCACTGCGATTATCCGACGATTCAGGAAGCGGTGGATGCGTTGGAGAAGCAAGATCCGCACCGGCCCGAAACCCTGTACATCCTGTCGGGTGTCTATGAGGAAGCGGTACGGATATACCGGTCCGATCTGGCCGTGATCGGCATCGGATATGTGGAAATCACGAAGGGCCGGTATGCCAAGGAACTGGACGAGGACGGGAATGAGATTGGCACATTTGCAACGCCGACGCTGTTCCTTGGCGGCCGGCGGCTGCTGATCGAGAATTTGGTCGTGACCAATTCGGCCGGGCAGGGCGAGGACATCGGCCAGGCCGTGGCGGTCTACGCGCACTGCGACGAAACGGTTTTTCGCTACTGCACCTTTAAAGGGCACCAGGACACGCTGTTTACCGGACCGCTTCCGCCTGCCCCCAAGCATGGCGGCGTGTTTGGAGGAATCCCGCTCCGGGAGCATCACCGAGAGTACCGCCAGGTGTACGAATACTGCCGTATCGAAGGGACGGTGGATTTTATATTCGGCGGCGCGGCCGCCTTCTTTGACCGCTGCGAGATTCGCAGCCTGCGCCATTCGAGCGGGCATGCCGGTTATATCGCCGCGGCTTCTACTCCCGCGGGGCAGCAATACGGGTATGTCTTTAACCTCTGTTATTTGACGGCAGAGCCAGGCGTATCGGGCGTGTATCTGGGAAGGCCGTGGCGCGAATATGCACGCACTGACTACGTCGACTGCCGGATGGGCGGACATATCGAACCGCTGGGCTGGGACGATTGGAACGATCCGGGGCGGCGGCTGACGGTCAAATACCGGGAATTCGGCACCCGCTTTGATCCGGCCGCGCCGGCTCCGGGAGGACAGCGGGCCGGGTGGGCGGTCTATCAGGAGACGCTGGAAGGGGCTCCGCGGAAGGAACAAGTTTTTGCCGGAACGGACTTTTGGAAACGAAAAGGAGAGGGATGAGCATGACCATATCCACCCAAAAGGGAACCATTCGAAATCCGGTGCTGCCGGGCTTTAATCCGGATCCCTGCATCGTGCGGGCAAAGGACACTTATTATATCGCGGTGTCTTCCTTCGAGTGGCTCCCTGGCGTAAGGGTATATGCCTCCAAGGATTTGGCGGTATGGGAGCACTGCACCGACGTGCTGACCGATCAGGTCGACCTGCGGGGAAACCCGAAGAACTGCAGCATCTGGGCGCCTCAGCTCAGCTACCATGACGGGTTGTTTTACCTCATTTATACCGACGTGAAAAGCACCAAGCGCCCATTTAAAGATGTTCACAATTATTTGATTACGGCGCCTTCGATTCACGGGCCTTGGTCCGAGCCGGTCTATCTGAACAGCAGCGGATTCGATCCGAGCCTGTATCATGATGAAGACGGACGGAAATGGCTGCTGAACGAAATCTGGGATTACCGCATTCCGGAAGGGAATAAATCGAGCGGTATCGTTATTCAGCAGTATGATCCGCAGCAGCAAAAGCTTGTTGGTAAACCGTTCAAGCTGTTTGACGGGACGGATCTGAAGAAGACCGAAGCGCCGCATATCTATAAGCATCAAGGTTATTATTACCTGATTACGGCCGAAGGCGGCACCGGGAGCGGCCATGCCGTGACGGTGGCCCGTTCCCGCAGCTTGATGGGCCCTTACGAAGTGGATCCCCGCAATCCGATGCTGACCTCCCGGGACAACCCGGAGCTCCCGCTGCAGTGTGCTGGCCACGGCAGCCTGATCCAGACGCCGCAAGGAGAATGGTACATGGCCCATTTGTGCACGCGTCCGGTTGAAGGCCAGTACGCGCTCCTTGGCCGGGAAACGGCGCTGCAGCAGGTGTACTGGGACGAGGAAGGCTGGCTTCGCCTGACCGCCGGGGGAAATTCCCCGCAGATGGAGGTCCCGCGTCCGAAAGGGATCACGCCGGCAGAGGCCAAGATGGCCGCTGAACGGAGCTTGTTTGAGGATACCTTTGACGGACCGGAGCTTGCCAAAGCCTGGAATACGCTCCGCATACCGGCGGATCCATCCTGGTGCTCGCTGTCGGAGCGCCCGGGGTATCTCCGCCTTCATTCCGGGGAATCGCCGCAAAGCCTGTTTCATCACCACATTGTGGCCGTCCGGCAGGCGGATATCCATTTCCGGGCCGAGACGTCGCTGGAGTTCGAACCAGCAAGCTATTTGCAGATGGCCGGGCTGATGCTTTATTTGAACGATGAAAATTATTTGTATGCCTATGTGACGCAGGACGAAGAGCAGGGCAAGGTGATCCGGCTCATGCGCTGCGCGGAAGATGCGTTCACCGTTATTCCGGACATGATTCCGGTGAATGCCGGCGAAACCGTTCGATTGGCCGTGGAAGTCCATGGCATCCGCGGACGGTTCTATGGCCGGTTCAGCCCGGGACAGGATTGGGTCCCGCTGTTTGAAGAACAGGACATCCGCTTCCTTTGCGGCGGCTTCACCGGCAACTTTGTCGGTATCGCTGTCCATGATATGCAGTCCTTTGGGGGAAGCTATGCGGACTTTTCCCATTTTCGCTATACGGGAATTGAAGCATAGAAGAGCAGGGATGATCGGTAATGATGAAACAGGGGTTGCTTCTATGGTGAAGCAGCCCCTTTTTCGGTTCTTACTTTTCCTTGGACGGATTAATGAACGGCCTGCGTCTCAGCTGAAGGCCCGTGTTTTTCAGCTCGGAATCCAGCTTGAACTCCAGCGTCGCTTTCGAGTACAGCTTGGACCACCGGTCGTATTGGCTGGGCGGGACCTTTCCTCTGAAGCGGTTGCCAAGCCCAAAAATGTCGGATTCCTGCACCTGCGTCATCCGGAATACAGCGGCTGCCCGCTGCTCAATCAGGCGGTTAATGGAGGCTTCCAGATGCTTTGCCTTGATGTCGATCCCGCGCGCGGAATCCATGAGGGTCATCGAAAGCTTGGCATGAATGCGGATGACGGGCTTGCCATTGTTCATGTCCGTGTCGATATCGGCACTCGAATTCAGAATTTTAAGGTTCATTTTATCCGCGGTTTCGATTTCGAAGGGGGACATCTTGCCCGTAACGATTTCGTAAATCAGGGTTTCCTCCGGAGAGATCATGCCGACCATGGCGTCATTTTTAAAAAATGCATTGCCCGCGACCCGGAATATCGTTTCGGAATCCGTAACCAATACTGGCACGAGGCATTCCTCGAGCGGATCATAGTACCCCCTGAAAATTTCCCATAGCGACACGACGTTTTTTTGCGAGGTTCCGCCGCCGTAGCGTTCAAAGAACAGCTTCGTGTAGATACCCGAGAGCTCGCCCGTCGGGTTGGGACGTTCAAATATCGACTTCATGCCGCCTGTCGTAATCGCAATTAACGAATCCAGAGGAACGGTCCGGTCCCTGATCGTGAATTCCAGATAGGGCATGAATCCTTTCTTCGCCAGTGCCTGATCCAGAAAGATCGACTGGTTCTGCGACATATCCAGGCTTTTGGGCAGCCTTAAGCGGAGCTGATCTATGGCTTCAATCACGGTGCTGCCCTCCTGCTTGATGACGAAAAAATCCTTATGGGCTCCGTCCTGCGACTGAGGGAGTGGGAACCTCATCCAGACCCGCACCCGGTCACCACCGGCCGGCTCGATACCGATCGCGGTCTCGAGGAGCCGGTTGTCGACATCTTTGACATCCCAGCAGCCGGGGAGGAAGAGAAGCAGGCATAAGATGGCCAGGCATCGGGCTGCGCGTCTGCTCATTGGCGGGCCCTCATTTTGTTGGAAATGAAGGACTTGACCAGCACAGCCATAGGAAAGCCATACATTAAGTAAAGGCGTAGAACCGTATCCCACTCCACGGCTCTTTCGACCCATTCCCATGAAGGAATAAGTCGGATGGCGACGTATGCCGTGACTCCTGCCAGCACATACAGCAGCTTTTCGTTCCAGCTGGGAAATACTGCCTTGATTGCCGTTACGATGCAGTTCAGGATCAGGGCAAGCAATAAAAACAAATAGAGGATGGAGCTGACGATAAATACGGCGGTTAAATTTTCGATCACCAGCCAGTAATAGCTTACCGAGTCCATTTTGCTGATATAAGGAAGCGTCAAAATTCTTGACATCTCCGGACTAAACGTCAGCGCCGGCTGATAGACGGAGGCGGCCAGTAAAGGCAGAAAACAGAGCGCAGCCACGGTATAAGGCCGCCACAGCTTCTTCGGCTGTTTGGCGTATCTGCCGCAAGCCGCATAGTAAAGATAACCGGCCCAGATGAAGGATGTCGTATAGAATTTCGGGCTGGTCAGAAAATCCCCATTGGTATAGAGCCACGGTTTGCCCAGATTAAAATCGAGATCACCGAAGCCCAGCAAAACGAGCCCGACGGACAGCGGAAAGCTGATAAGCAGAAACAGGACGGAAGCGCGGATAATCGAACCGATTCCTCCGAAAGCCAGAAAGACGCCAATAAAGATCATCCCGTCCAAAAACCACTGCGGTGTGGTGTGAAGGATCGTCATCGAGATGATCTCGCTGTGAGCCCGGACGATGATCACCATGGCGCTCCACATAAACCAGAGCAGCGGAACGATAAAAAGAATGACCCCCGGCCACCCAAGCACGCGCTTTGTAATCGTATAGGCGTCTTTTCCTTTATGCAGCGCGAGGACCCGGCTGAACAGCCAGGCTCCCAGCAGTCCGAGCAGCATCCAGATCAGGATTGGGATCCAGTAGCTCTGGGTGGTGGACTGCAGGACGAGCCAAGGGTACACATGAAAGGAGATCGCCCCGAATACCATCATTTGCAGGACGAAGTATTGGGGCATGGAGATCTTCAGTTCCTCGTTCGATGGATTCATTGTCTCGACCCTCTTCCGAAGGTAATCCAGTAGCTGAGTGAAAATTTGCGGGAACCGCCGATCAGCCCAAGACTCATGGACCGGATCCGGGCACCGGGACCGATCGGAGTCAAATAGGAGACGCCGAACGATTGGATGCGGGAAAGGCAGATGACCAGAATGGCAAAGCAGATGAATATGCCGAGAATTCCGATGACGCTGGCCCCGGCGAGCATGAAATATTTCAAAATCCGCTGAACCAGGCCCATCTGATAATCCACGACGATAAAATTGGTCAGCGCCGTCGTTGCGACGATGATCACCAGCAAATTGCTCACAATATTCGCTTGAATGATCGCCTGTCCCAGCACCACCCCGCCAACCATCGTAACGGTGGAGCTGATCGACCTTGGCAGGCGTATGCCGGCCTCAACGATGCAGTCCAGAAGAAACAGCATGATGAGGGACTCGATCCACACGGGATAAGGGACCCCTTCCCTGCTGCCGGCGGCGGCCAGACTGATCTCCAGACGGTTGAGATCAATGTTTACCGAAGTGACCGCCACGTAGAAGGCGGGCAGAAACAGATTGATCATGAGTGCGATGAACCGCAGCCACCTTAAAAATAACGCGATCAGCGGCGTCAAATATTGATCTTCGGGGGATTCCCAGAAATCAAAGAAGGACCCCGGGGCGATGATCGAAAACGGCGTTCCGTCCATCAAAACGACAATCTTGCCGTTTAACAGGGAGGCCGTTACCCGGTCCGGGCGTTCCGTCGTGACGGCGGCAGGGAAGAGGCGGGAGGATCCGGGGTTCATGAACCGCAGCAGTTCGCCGGATTCCTGGATCCCGTCCGCTTGGATGGCGCTGATTTGACCGCAGGTGTATTGGACGAGACCCGGATCGGTCACCCCTTCCAGGTAAACCACGCCCACCTTCGTATTGGTCAGATCTCCGACGCTGGTCTCCCAAATTTTCAAACGGGAGGTTTGCATCCGCTGGCGTATGAGGGCGATATTGGTTTGATAGTTCTCGATAAAACCGTACATCGGCCCCTGAATCACGTTCTCCGTCTGCGGCTGTTGCAGCCCCCGCTGCTGCGGATTCTCCGTTGCCAGAATCAGGCCGTTGGCGGACTCCGCAGTGCACAGCACGGTTTTGCCGGCGCATACCGCTTTTTCGCAAGCGGAAAAATCACCAGCCGAATAGCTGGTGCCGTAATAACTGTGCAGTGTGGTCAGGACACCGTCCTGCGGCTGCCGGTTCACATTGAATATGAAATGATCGGAGCCGACAAGCGTCGTAAGGTACAACAAATACAGCTTGCCGGCGTCCGATTCACCGATGCAGACGGCCTGGAAGTCGGCCGCGTGCTGAAAGGCCTCCTGGAGCCGGGGAAGAAGAAATTCAGAGGACGTATACTGGAGATGCTGAAGCATCGTTGCACCTTTGCTGGGTTCCACGGTCGATCATCCTTTGCATGACACTTTGCCTTCGAATGACCCTAATTATTCCAAATCCTGCATCAAATTATGCAGGAGGATGGTGAGGTTACTCTGAAGGCAATCCTGACAGCATCGATCCGTAGTGTTTCGCGATTCCCCGGCTGACTTCGGCCATACGTAGCACCAGCGATTCCGGCTCGGCGATGGTCAGCGCTTTTCCGTAGGGAAGAAGAAAGTAGGGGACGTAAGAATGCAGAGAGGTGGAATCAAGCCGGTATACCGCTTCCCCTGGGCTTCGCTCAATCAGTGCATGTCCGAGCAGCCAGTGCTGCTTCAGTTCGTTCAGGACATGATCGTGAGCCTGAATCCGGACCGTAACCAGGGAAGGATCGCCAGCCGGGTCCGGCAGCAGCTGTTCCAGCAGAACGTCCTTGGCCGAAAAGTTCTCGGGGCGCTCAAAATGCCGATCCGTCACGTCCAGGCTCACAATCCGGTCAACGCGGAAGTTCCGCAAATCCTTGCGGAGATGGCAGTATCCAGTGGTGTACCATTGCCCTTTCCAATGGATGATGCTGTAAGGATCGAACTCCCGTACCGATCCGGTTCCGGCATCTCCATTGGAGCCGCCGTATACCATCCGGAGGGTCTGCCTTTGTCCAGCGGCTTCCTCAAGGCATTGCAGCCGCCCTTTTTGCTCCGAATCGATGGGCGGCTGAAGGACGGACAGCCCGCTGCTGTGGCGTTCAATTTGCGTGAGCTGCTTCTCGTTCGTATACCGTTTCAGTTTGTCCACGGCCCTGCCAAGGGCATCGGTGTGAGGATACCCAGCTTCCTGGGCAAACACCGAAGCATGGACGAGGGCTTTCTGCTCTTCCGCATCGAACATGAGCGGCGAGTCGGCAAAGGTTCCAAGGATTTGGAATCCCCCGTTCGGGCCGGAATCGGCAATGATCGGGACGCCGCTTGCGCAGAGCGAATCAATGCACCGGTACACTGTGCGGACATGGATCTCCAGCTCGTCGGCAAGCTGCTGTGCCGTCATTTTTTTGCCGGACCGGAGCATCCAGAGGATCGAGAGCATGTTATCAGCTTTGGACATCGGAGAAATCCTTTCGTAAAAGAGAGTTACCCGGGATACGATCCCGGGTATCAGCTCCATTGTAACGCGTCTAGGCGAGCGGTTCCATTCCTTGTTCCACCCATGAATCGTAAGTCGGACCGTACAAATCCGGCAGCTTCAATCCGGCCTGCCGCATCAGGACGGTCATCTGTCCGCGGTGGTGGGCTTGGTGCATGAGGGTAAAGCGCAGCGAACCTCCGTTGTTCCACTCCTGGCCGGCGATGGTTTGCGTCTCCAGAAGCTTGGCGTCCGTCCACTGCGTCTCGACCGCTTGGAGAATGGCCCGGCTGACCCGCTCGTACTGGCCGGCAAGCGCAGCGGCCGATTTTTTTACTTCGTCACTGTTATCGGGTGCATCAAACGCCAGCCCGAGCGATGTCATATAATGAACGGATTCCACGAGATGCCATGCCAGCCCGCCCAGGGTCCGGTGCTTGTCCGTTATGGCCTGCCCGAGCGATTCATCGGTCAGCGCATTCATGATCTTCTGGGTCATTTCCGCTTCGTTGGTCCATTCCGCTGCAAAATCTTTAATGCTTGTAAACATCATGCATTCCTCCATTTTTTTGAAGTTTTGTTCGGTTTAATAGCAGTATACACAAAAATCACTGACAGTTTCGGTCAGTGATTTTTGGAATGCTGCTGTATTTATTTATTTTTAATGTGAGCAACCGCTAAGCCGTTCCTCGAAGGATCAACTGGACAATATGACTGGCTGTTTCTTCTGCGGGGCACGCAGCTGTTCCCCGGCTCCATTCAAGGGCAGCGCCGTAAAGGGTCCAGCTGGCCGCAAGGGCTACGGTATCCAATGGAACGTTCCAGCCGAAATCCTCCGGTTCGAGCCGCTGCAGCCAGGCCGTGAGCAGCGATTTGATTTCCTGCTGCATCGTTCGTTCAAAGACAGGGTTGATCGTTTCCACCGGACTGCAGCGACCGTGAAGGGACCGGAAATGCTCAAGGAGGTTCACGGCCAGCATCTGAAGATGATCGCTGTTCCATCCGGCATCCGGGGGCAGATGCTGCTGCAGGCGGGTATGGAGCTTATCTCGGATCGATTGTTCCAGCAGGGCGTATTTGTCCGGATAATGCGAATAAAAGGTGCCCCTGTTGACATCCGCACGTTCGGTAATATTTCGAACCGTCATGGCGGTAAAGCCCTTTTCTTTCATCAGCTCTGCGAACGACTGCTTCAGCAGATTCTCCGAGCGCCTGCTTCGCCGGTCCTGCGGAACGCCTCTGTATTCCATGTATGTGCCGCCTCCTTTATACCTATGTAATATTCAACAATGAGGCTCAGGTGTCGGATAACGGTCAAACGCGGAGGATTGACGATTTTCTCCGGCCCATGTTTTCCCTATTGTAGGGGGTGGCAGGAAAAGAATCAATCTATGGAGGTAAGGTGAACATGCCTGGTTATCAGCGAAAAGAAACCATGAAAGCGATCCGGTATCACCGGCACGGAGGGCCCGAAGTGCTGCAGTATGAAGATGTTCCGGTTCCGTTAGTCAACGAGCGCGAAGTGTTGGTCCGCGTGCATGCGGCATCGATCAATCCGGGAGATTGGCAGATCCGCTCGGGGATGGCGGGAGACCGTTTTCCGCTGCCGTATATTCCCGGTTGGGATATTTCCGGCACCGTCGAAGAGGTCGGAGCGGGCGTCACGTCTCTGCGGGTCGGTGACGAGGTTTTTGGCATGACGGCGAACAGCGGCGCGTGTGCAGAATATGCGGCTCTGCCTGCCGCGCAGCTTGCACGAAAGCCCCGCAGCATCAGCCATGAAGCGGCGGCCGCCCTTCCGCAGTCGGCCTGTGCGGCCTGGAACGCACTGTTCGTTCAAGGAGGCCTGAAGGCCGGCCAAAGGGTGCTGATCTACGGTGCATCCGGCGGCGTCGGCCACTTCGCCGTGCAGCTCGCCAAATGGAAGGGAGCCGAGGTGACAGGCGTAGCCTCCGGCAGGAATGAAGCATTTTTGCGTGAGCTTGGGGCCGATCAATTTGCCGATTATTCGTCCGGATCATGGACGAAGGCCGTTGATCCAGTCCAGCTTGCGGTCGATACGGTTGGCGGAACCGAAGGAAACCGGCTCTTGGAGGTGATCACGCCTGGAGGATCGCTGGTTCCGGTCACGTGGGGGAATTATGACACCGATCAGGCGGCCGCCGGGCAGATTGAGGTTCACGAAGTTGCGATGCTGCCGGTCACGACAGCGGATTTGGACCGGATATCCCGTTTAGTGGAGGAAGGGCAGCTTCGAGCGGTCATCGACCGGATGTTTCCTTTAAAAGAGACCGCCCTGGCTCATGAGCTCAGCGAAAGCCGGCGAGCCAGGGGGAAGATCATTATTCGTGTAAGCAGCACGGCGGATCGATAACAACATCCTTATTTTTTTCGCGGAAGGAACAAGGCCGCGACTCCACCGATGATCATCCCGGCGGCAGCCAGATACATGGCGGTGCGGACGCCTGCTGCCTGCGCGACCAGAAGCGAGCCGCCGCTTTGACCGGCGATACCGGAATTGGCGATGAAGATCAGGAAGGCCATGCCGATGGCGTTGCCGATATTCAGCGTTGTCGAGGCCATACCCGAGGCCACGCCCTGCTCTGATGGAGCCACGCCCGCGGAAGCGGCGATCCACATGCCGGTCCATACGACGCCCTGGCCGAGGCCGGAAATGATCAATCCGGGCACGATAAGCAGATAGCCGGAGTCGGCATACGCCCCCAACGGGATGAGGGCGGTGCCCACGATGCCGATCATGATGCCGGTCAGAATCGTGCTGCGCATGCCGTAGCGCGTGGCAAGCCTTTCGCCCCATTGGGTTCCAAGGGCAATGGATAGCGATGGCACGATAAAGGCAAGTCCGGTTTGCAGGGCATTGAATTGATGCACATTCTGGAACAGTACCGTCAGGAAGTAGGGGATGGCTCCAAAGGTACCCATGTAAAGAAAGGTTATGATCATGCCCGTGACCAGGCTCCGTCTCCGGAGAAGACGCGGCGGCATCAGCGGATTGGAGGTGCGGTTTTCGATCCAGGCAAACGTGAGAAATAACACCAGGGACAGAAGGGCGCATATCAGGATGCCGGCGGAGCCCCACCCTGCCTCAGGTCCCTGAACGAGGCAATACACGAGTAAAGTCGCAGCGCCGGTAAAGCTCAGCGCACCGGGCAAATCGAAGCTGCCTTTTCCGGATCGGACAGGGTCCCGCGGAATGGCAGCGAGTGCGGCCAGGGCTGCACCGCCGGCAAACAATACGTTGACAAAGAAGACGGCTTCCCACCCTATGGCGTTCGTCAGAATGCCGCCGAGGAGAGAGCCCAAGGTCAATCCGCTGGCTCCCGCTCCGCCCCAGACTGCGAGGGCTCGGTTGCGCTTAGGTCCTTCTTCATACAGCCGGTTGATAAGGGATAGGGTCGCCGGAAAAAGAAAAGCGGCTCCAATGCCTTGCAGCGCTCTGGCCAGGATGATGACCAGCGGACTCCATGCCAGCCCTCCAAGCAAGGAGGCTAGCGCGAACAGGAGCAGTGCTGATATGAACATCCTTTTTTGCCCGAGCTGGTCTGCGGCACGTCCGCCAAGAAGGAGGAAGCCGCCGCAGAAAATCGTATAGGCACTGACGACCCACTGAAGGGATTGTTCCGAAAAGCCCAGTGCACGGCCCACTTCGGGGAGCGCAACAAAGACGATATTAATGTCAAGGGAGTAGATCAGCTGGGCGAAAGCGAGGATGGCGAGGCTCCAGCCCAAGGCTTTCTTTGACATCGCCGGAGTGGCGGCAGAATGGGCAGCGGTAATGACCTCGCCCCTTGGACTTGCTGACAACGGGTCTCGTGATGACACGCGAAAAGCACCTCATTTCAAAATGTTTTGAAATGATTATATTTCAACAAAAATTGAAATGTCAATACGGAGCGTGTATAATATTTTCTATGAGATCCCATTACGAAACCGAGATGGCCAAAGCGGCCAAAGCACTCAGCGACCCGATCCGGATGAAAATTTTGGTGATGATTAAAATGGGCAGGCAGCCGGATTTCCAGTCTCCTGTCTGTACGTTCGAGCCTGCGGCCGTATGCCCCGCGGACCTGCAGCTTAAGCTGGGAGACGTATCGCCGTCTAAGCTGTCCTACCACTTGAAGGAGCTTAAGGATGAGGGGTATATCAAGGAATGCAGGGAGGGAAAACGGCATTATTATTCGCTGCAGCCGGAAAGGCTGAAGCAGTTCACGAAAGATTTAAGCTGGCTGTATGAATAGGAAAGCGGAGCGGTCGTTTGGAGACAGATCAGCTGATGCCTGCCCCTTATCCGTAAGCACAAACAACCCCTGACAACGTCGGGGGTTGTTTCGATTTGAGGCCAGACAGGGCAGTCACCCGCGTTCAGGCCTGCTCCTCCCGGCTGAATGGCAGCCGGACCCGGAACGTGGTCCCCTCGCCCGGTGAGCTTTCGGCCTCGATGGTGCCTTGATGCGCCGCGACGAACTCCTTGGCGATGGCGAGCCCAAGCCCCATTCCGCCGCTGTGCCGCGAGCGGGAGGCATCGGCCCGGTAGAAGCGGTCGAAGAGGTTCGGGAGATTCTCGGGGGCGATGCCGGTGCCGGTGTCCTTCACCGCGATCTCCAGCCATGGCCGTCCGTTTGCATCCTGTGCCTCCGACAGGATCACTTGGATCAAACCGCCATGCGGCGTATGCCGGACGGCATTGGTCAGCAGGTTGAGAAAGACCTGGGTTATCCGGCCGGAGTCGACCGGGATCATCGTGGAGCCGGCTTGGCTCACCAGCGTCATGGCAATGCCGGCATCCTGCGCGCGGGGCAGAAGCCGCTCGAGCGTCTGATCCAGCAGGGCACGAACGTCCGTCCGGCTGAACTCAAACGACAGCTTGCCTGCCTCGGCCAGTGAGAGCTGATGCAGGTCATCCACGAGCCGGGTGAGCCGGATCAGTTCATCCTGCAGCGGAAGCAGCTGCTCGGGTTCGATCGCTTCGCCTTGCTGCTGCAGCATATCCATCTTTCCCCTCATGATGGAGAGGGGGGTTCGTAGCTCATGCGCGACGTCGGCCACGAGATTGCGCCTCGCATCCTCGGCCCGGCCCAGCTGCAGGGACATCCGGTTGAAGGCGGAAGCGACCTCGCCGTACTCATCTTTGGTCGTGACCGGAACCTGCACACCATGCCGGCCTTCCTTAATCTGCTCGATCGCAGAAACCAGCCGGCGAAGCGGGGAAGTCAGACGGCGGGAGATCCAATAGGCAGCCAGCAGGGCATCAACAATAAACACCACCGCGCTGACGATCAGCAGAAAGCCGACGCCATGTGAAATGCCAAGCTTCACCTTGGAGATCACGCTGATCTCCGGATCGTAGTATCGGAAAGACCCGACGTCCCGTCTATTCGTCTCGATGCGGTATTCTACCCCGAGCCCCCTGATCATGGGCTCGGTCACGCTGCCGAAGATGGCCAGCTTCCTGTCGTGCACGTCGTACAAGATGAGGCCGCTGTCTTGAACTTCTTCCAGTAAATCGCCGGGGGCCAGCTTCTCAACACCGTTCCAGGAACCGCCGTGCCGATCATAATATTCGGCGAGCGTATGCGACAGGCGGCTGATTTGCTCTTGGTCGGAGGACGGTGTCAGCTCGCCCAGCAGCCCGCGCACGACCGCGTTTGTGATCAGCATAAACGTCAGGCTCATGACCACGATAAAGGCGGCCATGGCCCAAAACAGTTTCCGGCTAACGTTCACGGCGGTCACCGAACCGGTATCCGAATCCGTACACGGTGTTAATAAACACTGGGTTGGACGGATCGTCCTCGATCTTTTTGCGGATCCGGCTGATATGGGCGTCCGCGGTCCGCTCGTCGTTCAGCAGGTCATCATCGACCGCAGCCAGCAGCTGCAGGCGGCTGTATACAATGCCCGGACGCGAAGCCAGGGTGGCGAGCATTTTGAATTCGGTCGGGGTCAGCAGAACCTCCTCCCCGCGTTTCCACACCCGGCACTGCGCCTCGGATATCGTCAAGTCTCCCCGCACGATCCGGTCGTCCGGAGTCTCTTCCCCATGGATTCTCCGGAGGACCGAGCGTATTCGCGCTACCAGCTCCCGGAGGGAAAAGGGCTTTGTCAAATAATCGTCGGCGCCGACCTCCAGCCCGATGATTTTATCCGTTTCTTCCACTCTGGCGGTCAGCATGATGATTCCCAGCTTCGGCAGCTTCCGCAGCTCCCGGCACACGTCTATGCCGCTCATTCCCGGCATCATCCAGTCGAGGACGACCAGGGACGGCTTCCGTTCGCCAGCGATCCGGAGCGCTTCCCGCCCGGATAAAGCCGTGATCGTCTCGTATCCCTCCTGCTGGAGAAACGGCTCCATAAAGGCCAGCACTTCCTTTTCATCATCGACAAGCAGCAGAGTATGCGTCATGTGTTCATTCTCCTTTATCTCGAGAGCCTCGGGCCGTTGCAGCCTTTCCGGCTTTTATCCCCCTCATTATATACCGGTTCCCGCGGATGCGGGGACAATTCACCAAAGCCGTAAGGAACCGCAACAAGTTCGCAACATTCTGAAGGAAAACCCCCGACAACCCCGGCATGGGGCCGGGTAAAAACCGCAAAAAGTCCAAATTTTATTTTCATAACAACAGCAAGAGAACTTCACAGGTTCACAACAAGTCGCTGCTACAATAAACTCCAGGCGGCAAAACACGGGGTGCGCCGCAGACCATCGCAATTCATTGCCTTCATTGCAATCCATTGCAGTTGAGTGCAATCCAAGTGGAGGGGAGACTATGCTGAAGCAGCACCATGTGATCAAAATACTGCTGGCGGCCGTCGGCGGCGCTGCCTGCGGTATCTTTCTGTCAACCATTATTGCCGCTCTCGGTTATCTGATCCATGACCGGCCGGCTGGGACGCCCTATCTTCCGCTGATCATGGCTGCGTTGTTTGCGGGGATCGCCGCGTTGACGTCCGATTATAAGGGAGGAAAACCACATGACAAGCATCGATCTTAATCCATCTAAAGATAAAATTTCAGGGGGGAGAAGGATTTCTCGAGGCATCTTTATGGGGATGTCTTGGTTGATGGTCGCCTGCATCACGATTCAGGTGTATATCGCAGGGTCGGCTGTGTTCCAGAATCCGGTGAACTGGCGGCTCCACGAAAACTTTGTTCATTTCTTTGGGTTTGCCCCGCTTCTAATGATCATTTTTGCCATTACGGGAAAATGCTTTAAAGGCAGCGCGTGGCTCAGTTTGGCCATGTTTGTTCTGATCGACATGCAGTACATGACGGCGCATGTACCTGCGCTGGGCGCCATCCATCCGGTGATGGCCCTCGTGCTTATCCTGCTGTCGCTGTACACCGCACTGCGAAGCACACGGCGGCAGTAATGGGGAATTTATGCCCGAACAGTTGTGGAGAGGACCGGTGCCCGGGTATACTTTGAAATAAATGAAGATCATATCGTTGTTTCAAAGAGAGGGCTGTGGCATTGACCTTACAACAGTTAAAATACGTCATTGAAGTCGCCAACCGCGGGTCCATGAATGAAGCGGCCAAACGGCTGTTTATTTCGCAGCCAAGTCTGTCGAATGCGATCAAGGATCTGGAGGAAGAGCTGAACATTACGATTTTTGAACGGACGAACAAAGGGATTACCCTGTCCAAGGAAGGCGCCGAATTTCTCGGCTATGCCCGGCAGGTGACCGAGCAGGCCGAGCTGCTGGAGAGCCGCTATATGAACGCCAAGCCGTCGCCGCAGCATTTTTCCGTATCGACGCAGCACTATGCGTTTGCCGTCAATGCGTTCGTGCATTTGGTCAACGAGTATGGGCAGGACGAATACGAACTGGCGCTGAGGGAAACGAAGACCCATGAAATCATCCAGGATGTCAAAAGCCAGCGGAGCGAAATCGGCATTCTGTACCTCAATGAATTCAACAGCAAGGTCATCAACCGGCTGCTGAAAGACGCCAATTTGAAATTCACGAGCCTGTTTACGGCCCGGCCTCATATTTTTATCAGCATCCATAACCCGCTCGCAAAGCAGTCTATTGTGACGATCGACCAGCTGCAGGATTATCCCTACCTGTCGTTTGAGCAGGGGGAGTACAACTCCTTTCACTTCTCCGAGGAAATTCTGAGCACACTGACGCATCCGAAAAGCATCCGGGTCAACGACCGCGCCACGCTGTTCAACCTGCTGATCGGACTGAACGGTTACACGATCTCAACCGGTGTTCTCAGCGCCGACCTGAATGGTAACGAGATTATTCCTGTGCCGCTCGACTGCGACGAGACGATTAATGTCGGTTGGATCTGCCATCAAAATGCGGCGCTGTCCAAGCTGGCGCTGGAGTATATCGAAGCGCTGCACCAGGCGATTTCCGATTGATCCGTGATTTTGAAAAGTATGGATGAAATGCCGGGACGTAGTCCCAAGGTATTTTTGCAGCCACGCTTGCCGCTGTATGCGGCGGGGGTGGTTTTTTGTAACGCATAAGTTGGGTGCTCCATCTCATATATTGTCCAGTGACGGATCGTTATCGATGGGAGGGATACGCCTGCAATGAATGAAGAGGCGCTCTTTGAGCACAGGTTTTGGCTGCAGATTTTGGGGGATCATGCCCGTTTTATCTACAACGCGCTGGCTTCGAAGGAAGTCAAGGACGTACAGACGGCGGCTTCGTTCGTCCAATGGTTCGACCGGCTGCTGGGACAGGCGCGCTCGTTCCCTGAGGGACAGCCGCTGACGGAGCTGAACGAACAGGCGAATCAGGCGGTACATGAACTGCGGGCGTTTAAGCTGGATCTTCTCGACCGGGTGCTGCAGCGCAAAGTGGTCATCGGGTTGTCGCCAACGTTTATCAATCATATGGTGAACGAGCTGGAGGAATATGAGCGCATTCTCGCTGAGCTGTTAAAAGGAAATCCGGTTCCCCGCTATCACCCGCTGCATCACGATCTGCTGTGGCTGCCTGACGCGGCTTTTCACTCGGCATCGATCGCTTCGGATCTCGACGGGGTGGAGCGGAGGCTGATCCAGAGGAGCAAGGAATTTGAGCGGCATTTCAACGAATTTTATTTGAAGGCGCTTGAGCTTGTAGGATACTTGCGTACGCTTCGGACGACCTATCCGGCGGTGAAAAAGTTCCACAGCGACGTGGACCTGGAAATGTCGGCGTTTATGAACTTTCTGCTGGAGGTCGAGGAGCTGGACATCAGCGCCGAGCTGTTGAGCAGGCTGAACAGGCTGGTGCCGGACCATATGTTCCGGGAAGAATGCTATTATTTGCAGAAGCTGTCCCAATTCGGTGAAGTGCCGCGTCCTGATTGCGACCCGGCAAAGCCAAGGGTGGAGTAACGCCCCAAGGGATTGATCATAAAACCGCTTTAGAATGCCTCTTTGCTCTTTGGGTATGTCCCTGGTGCCGGGAGGTTTTTTACTCCTGAACACAAACCGGCTAGCTGCGGACAGGGATGGATAATATCAAATAAATCCAGTTTATTTGCGCTGCAGTCCATTGAGTTCGACCGGGCGATGCGTGATAATGAGGGCACAAGATCACTACCAAACGAAGAGAGGTTGATGTATTCGTGCGTAAAGTCAAGGTTGGCGTCATCGGTACCGGCATGATCAGCACTGTATATCTGAAAAATTTGACCGGCATGCTCGACCATATCGTCGAGGTCAAAGCCGTAGCGGATATGGTTCCGGAGCTCGCGCAGAAAAAAGCGGAAGAGTTCGGCGTTCCGAACGTGTACACCGTGGAGGAGCTGCTGGCCGATCCGGAAATTGAAATCGTTCTCAATTTGACGGCCCCCGCCGCGCATGCCCCGCTGAACCTGCGGGCACTTGAGGCCGGGAAGCATGTGTACACGGAGAAGCCGTTTGCCCTCACCCGCGAGGATGCCGATGAGGTTCTGGCTCTGGCCGAGTCCAAGAACCTGCTTGTCGGCTGTGCGCCGGACACCTTCCTCGGCGCGGGCATCCAGACCTGCGTCAAGCTGATTAATGACGGATGGATCGGCACGCCTTACGGTGCAAGCGCTACAATTATCATGGGGAACGCCGCGGGCGGCATGCATCCGAACTTCCGCAACTTCCTGAAGCTGGGCGGCGATCCGATCATGGATATGGGGCCTTACTATTTGACGGCGCTGATCGCGCTGCTAGGACCCGTACAGAGGGTAACGGGATCCGCCCGCCAGCTGAATCAGGAGGTCGTGGTGGACAATCCGAAATCGCCGGCATTCGGCCAGACGGTGCCGGTGGAAGCGCCGACGAACGTATCGGCGGTGCTGGACTTCCACAGCGGCGCGGTGGCAACCCTACAGGCGGCCAAAGAGGCGTTCGGCTATTCGCCGCGGCTGGAAGTGTACGGCACGGAAGGCATTCTGTACGTTCCGGATCCGAACTTCTTCGGAGGCGCCGTATCCATCCAGTTCCCGAACGGGCAGACGAAAGAGATCCCGCATTCCCATCCGTATGCCGAGGAAGGACGCGGCATGGGCGTAGCCGACATGGCTTATGCAATCCAGTCGGGACGTCCGAACCGGGCAAGCGGCAAGCTGGCGCGCCATGTGCTGGACATTTCGCTCGGCATCTTCGAAGCGTCCCAGCAGGAACACCACATTCACCTGGAATCCACGGTGGAACGTCCCGCTCCGCTGCCGCTCGGCCTGAAATACAACATGCTGGATCTGTAAACACCGCACGGAGAACCTGTCCCATTTCAAATCAAGAGAGGATGCATAGATCATGACCAAATTTCCCGTCGCCGTACAGCCATATACGGTTCGCGAACAATTAAGCAAGGATTACATAGGCACGCTGGAGAAAATCGCCGCCATCGGCTATCAGGGCATTGAGCTCGGACGCCCGCCGGAAGGCATCACCGTGGCGGAGCAGAAGGCGCTGCTGGACCGGATCGGCCTCAAGGTCATCGGAACTCATGCCGGATTCGATACGTTTGATTTCAACCCGGACGACATCGCGGATTATCTCGAGGAGGTGGACGGCGGTAAATTCGTGGCGCTCTCGCTGCGTTTTGCGTCCCGGGACGAGGTGCTGGCGAAGGCCGCCAAACTGAACGAAGCGGGCGAGAAGTTCCGCCGGCGCGGGGTTCAGCTGCTGTACCATAACCACGACTGGGAGTTCGCCAAATTCGACGGCGAATATGCGCTCGATATTTTGCTCCGCGAAACCGATCCTTCCTTGGTTCAGATGGAGCTGGATACGTATTGGGTCAAACGGGGCGGTGAAGATCCGGTGTCGTACCTCGCCAAGCTCCAGAACCGGTGCCCGCTGCTCCATATCAAAGACGTGGAAGCCGGCGAGGAGCAGTTTTTCGCCGAAATCGGGGAGGGGATTCTCGATTTCAAGGCCATCGCCCAAACGGCGCGGGAGGTAGGAACCGGCTGGCTCGTCGTCGAACAGGATCAGAGCCGGCGCGATCCGCTGGAGAGCCTGGCGATCAGCTACCGCAATTTGCAGGGACTCGGACTGATTTAATCATTTATCTTCTTAGAACGAACATCGAATGGGCCTGAAAAGGAACCGAAGCTAAGACTCCACTTCGTGGGGGATGAGGAAGGGAACTGCCATGAATATAACGGAAAGCCAATCCAGCCGGGCGGCCTCGCATCTTGTGCACCTCCCGAGGATCCATATCGTCGGGGACATCGTCAAGAAGCCCGGCACCTCCCTCGGCCCGCGGCGGATTCACGATTACGAGCTGCTGTATTTTCCGGATGGGACGCGCAGCGTCTACAGGGTGGAAGGGGAAGCATACGTCCTGCAGGAACCGAGCTTTATCGTGACCAGGCCGGGCGAATACCACGCCTATGAATACGACCCGCAGCAGCCGGCGCGCCATCTGTTCATTCATTTCGGATTTCCGGAAGATGCCGGGACGGAGACGGCGCTTCCGCTCCTTGCGCCCGGCGGCCCGAGCGTTATTCCGCTGGACGAGGAGCTTCCGGTCGGCATGATGAAGCAAATCATGCATATCGCCCATGCCCACACGGACCGGATGCAGAGCCGCGGGAGCTCGCTTCTATGGTCGCTGCTGACGGAAATCAGCGGCCACCTCTTCGACGAGCCGCTGACGACGCCGGCCAACCGGATTCCTCCCCAAATCGTCAAGGCGCTCGATTATATCGACAGGCATTTGGGAGAGGCCATTTCGGTGGAAATGCTGGCGAGGCGGATCGGCTGGTCGCATGAGCATTTCTCCAGGTCTTTTGTGCAGTATATGGGCCGCACGCCGCGCGACGCGATTATTCAAAGGCGGATCGAGCGCGCCTGCCAGCTCCTGCTGTACGAGGAGCACAGCATCAAAGAGGTCGCCTTTGCGGTCGGATTCTCGGATGAAAATTACTTCAGCAGGGTGTTCAAAGCCGTGAAGGGACTCACCGCCAGCCAGTACCGCAAAAAGTATTACAATCCGATGTACCGGGATTTGGTTCCGGTCAAGGAGTCGGAATCGCTGTATCCGGTCAACCGGATTCTGTATAACATCGGGGCCGGCGAAGGTTAAACATTCGCCTGGCTGTATAGGAGAGTGATGCGAATGAAGGAGAATGTGAGGACAGCGGTGGTCGGTTACGGATTCGCCGCCAGGACGTTTCACTGCCCGGTTATCACGGCCGTACCGGAGCTGGAGCTGGCGATGATCGTCCAGCGCAGCGGCCATTCGTGCTTGCAGGCCTACCCGTCCGTCCGGGCTGTACAGGACGTCCGGGAAGCCTATGAGGATCCGGACATCGACTTGATCGTCATTACGACGCCGAGCACGGCGCACTATTCGTTTGTCAAGGACGCCCTACTGGCCGGCAAGCATGTCGTCGTAGAGAAGCCGTTCACGCCGACGACGGAGGAAGCGGACGAACTGATCGCGCTTGCCCAAGACAAAGGGCTGGTGCTCAGCGTGTTCCATAACCGCCGGTGGGACGGCGATTACCTGACGCTGCAGGAGGTTGTCCGCCGCGGTCTGGTCGGCCGGATCACCGAAGCGGAATTCCGCTGGGACCGGTTCAGCCCGAATGCCGACCCCAGCCGCTGGCGGGATGCGGGGGCCGAAGGGTCCGGGACGTTCTATGACCTGGGCGTCCACCTGATCGACCAGGCGCTGACGCTGTTCGGGCTTCCGGACAGCGTGCAGGCAGAGGTGCGGACGCAGCGGGAGCGGACGCTGGCCCCGGACTATTTTGACGTATCGCTGGGGTATCCGGATGGGCTGAAGGTGTCGGTAAAATCGACCCTGCTTGCCCGGGATCCGGCTCCAAGATACCGGTTGTACGGGACGGAGGGTTCGTTTGTCAAGTATGGAGAAGATCCTCAGGAAAATCTGCTGAAGGCCGGCAGGCTGCCGGGATCGCCCGGATGGGGCGAAGAGCCGCAGGAGATGTGGGGAAGCCTCGTGGCAAACCGGGACGGCCTGCAGTTTACGGGGCGTCTGAAGACGATTCCGGGATGCTACGACGCCTATTACCGCAACGTGGCGGAAGCTATCCATGGTGTGTCAGAGCTTGACGTAAAGCCCGAGCAGGCCCGGATGGCGATTCGTGTCATCGAGCTGGGCATGCAGAGCCATGCCGAGCAGAGAAGGGTGCCATTTACCCCTTAACTACTTACGGAAAGAAGGAGATCAAGCTTGTTTCCTTTCAAATTGTCATTGAATACATCTACACTCCTGCCTTACGGACTCGGCGTCAAAGAGCAGGTCCGCGTGGCGGCGGAAGCAGGCTATGAGGGCATCGAGCTGTGGGTACGGGACATTGAAGCTTACCTTGCAGAGGGCGGCGAGCTGCAGGAGCTTAGACGGTATATCGAAGATCATGGACTGAAGGTGGCGAACGCCATCGCCTTCTGGGCTTGGGCCGACCGTGACCCTGAAGCGAGACAGCGCGGCTTCGATCAAGCGGAGAAGGAAATGGAGATGCTGGCGGAGCTGGGCTGTCTCGCGGTGGCGGCGCCCCCCTTCGGACAGGTTGCCCACGTCACGCTGGACGAATTTGCCGCTTCCTTTGCCAAGCTGGCCGAGTTGGCCCGCCGGATCGGCATAGAGCCCTATCTTGAATTTTGGGGAAAAGCGGCCCGGCTGAACTGCCTGAAGGATGCGATTTACGTCGCTCAAGCCAGCGGGGTGGCGGACGCCAAAATTCTTATCGATCCGTTCCACATGTATACCGGCGGCAGCGAGCTTCGGGACCTTGAAGGCTTGCCTGGGAACCGGATCGGCATCGTCCATGTGAACGATTATCCGGCGGCGCCGTCCCGCTCCGAGATCCAGGACGCCCACCGGGTATTTCCGGGAGACGGCATCGCTCCGTCCGGAGCGCTCGCCAGAACGCTGGCGGATGCGGGATATGAGGGCTATCTGTCGCTGGAGCTGTTTATGGACAGCTACGGCGGGTTGACCGCCCTGGAGACTGCGAAGCTTGGCATCGCCAAGATCCGGGAGGCTTACAGCCTGTAATGTCCAGATCCATCGCGGGAGACAACCCCGTTAGCAAGCTGTCGCTGCTTGCGATTACGTGGCCGATATTTGTGGAATCGGCCCTTCAAATGTTTCTCAGGACATCGGACACGTTCATGCTGAGCAAGGTGTCCGACGGCGCGGTTGCTGCGGTCGGCGTCGCGAACCAGATCATCATGTTTGCCGTGCTGATGTTCAATTTCGTGGCGCTCGGCTCCGCGGTTGTCATCTCGCAGTATTTGGGTGCCCGCAGGCAGCATGAGATCGGCCGGCTGGCCGGGTCCTCGCTGGCGCTGAACTTCCTGTTCGGCCTGGTCGTGAGCGTCATCGTCATGATGCTCAGCGGGCCGCTGCTGCGGATATTCGACCTCGATCCTTCGCTGTTCGGGCAGGCGGAGAAGTATTTGCTCGTCGCCGGGGGCGCCCTGGTCATTCAGGCCCTGTTGACCGCCGTCACAGCCATGATCCAGTCTCACGGATTAACCCGGCAGACGATGGTCGTCACGATCGGCATGAACGTGCTGAATATTTTCGGCAATTACCTGTTTATTTACGGCCCTGGAGGCTTTCCTAAGCTGGGCGTCGTCGGTGTGGCGATATCTACCGCCTTTGCCCAGTGCGTCGGTCTGGCCGTCAATCTGGTGCTGCTCCGCAAGGCGGCGGGCGTCTACATCCGCTGGAACGACCTGTTCGTGTGGAGCCGTGAGCATATCGGGAAGGTACTTCGCGTCGGGGTGCCGTCCTCGGCCGTGTCCTTGTCGTACTCCGCCAACCAGTTTGTGACCACGGCCTTTATTTCGTCGCTTGGGGCCAGCGTGCTGGCAACGAAAATTTACACGCAGAACATCATGTTCTTCGTCATGATTCTGGCCGTCTCGCTGGGCCGGGGCGGGCAGATCATCGTCGGGCAGCTGGTCGGCGCAGGCCAGAGGGAAGAGGCTTACAAGCAGGTGATCCGGAATCTGATCCGCAGCGAGCTGATCACGCTGGCGGCCGTCGCCGTGCTGACGCTGTTCCGGCAGCCGCTGATGAAGCTGTTCACGACCGACCCGGACATTATCGCGATGGGAGCGGCCTTGCTGCTGCTGAGCTTTCTGCTGGAGCCGGGGCGCAATTTCAACGTCATCCTGGAACGGTCGCTGCAGGCCGCCGGCGACGCCCGGTCCGCCATGATCGTGTCCATCACGGTGACCTGGCTCTTCAGCGTGCCGCTGACTTATCTGCTCGGCATCCATTGGGGATACGGCCTGTACGGCATCTGGGCGGCGTTTATTGCCGACGAATGGCTGCGGGGCATCCTGCTCTGGGTCCGCTGGAGGAGCAAAGCCTGGCAGCGAAAAGCGCTGGTGCAGCTTCGCAGCGAGGAGCAGGCGCTGTAGCCGCCCGCGCAGGCAGCACAAAAAAACCGCCACTCGGGGATTATCCGGGGTGGCGGTTCTTTGTGCTGGCGCCGAACAGGGACAGATATGCCGAGGAGCGGCGGATCAAGGCGCGGGTATCCGTCGGGAACTCCGGGCCGAGCAGCGGGAGGCGGTTGACGGGAGCGTTCGCCCGGACTTCCGTATCAAGGTCAGCCGTCAGGCCGGAGGTCGCAAGCGACGTTCCTCCCCCGATGCGCAGCGATGCTGCGGCTCCTTCGGCGTAAGCCGTAAGGTTCAGCTCGAGAAGGCCGGCATCAAGGGATCTTCCCATGTGTTCGGCTGCTGTGCGCGCGGTATGCTGCTCCAGGCGTGATCTGACATCAAGCAGCGCCATCAGCGCGAGCGGGTATTGATTGTGGTCCGGCTGCTTCAGAATGTGCATGGCCGTCGCGGTGATGGCCTCTTCCAGCGTCAGGCCGCAAATATAACGCAGGCAGCAGCCCCACTGTACCAGGTCGAAAGTTTGCTTGCCTGAGCACAGCAGGCCCTCGGCAAGCCCTTCCTCTCCCGAGTAAGGCAGCTTCATAATGCCGATCCGGCAGTTTTCCAGCCAGCCCAGGTTGTGGTGCTGGTACCTTGGAAGATCGATTTCAAACAGTTCGATGGTAGAGATCAAAGCCCGGTTCATCGTGACATCCTCCTTGATCGTGATTTCATGGATACTCCCTGCCGTCTTGTTCCGGATCGTGACGGCCAGTAGGGTTCCATACATGTGTCCGATTGGTAAACTATCCGCATCATACGTCCAAGGGATATCTTTGGCAAGAAGACGAGGCGGATTTTTCGGATCAAAACCAGCATCTTTCCAGCGCAATGTCCAAAATTCCGGCAAAAAGCCCCTTTTTTTCATCCTAGCGGCTTCAGCCCTATTCCGGCATTATTTTCCGATCCAATGGGCGGGTTCAGCCATTTGAATGGTTTCCCGCCTTCAGTTATCCAGCAAAGCTAAGGAAAGCGGTAGGAAAGGCCGTAAAACAATGATTCCTACGGATTAGGACCCGTTTTCCCATCAGATCCCCAAATAAAGCAGGGAATCGTATCGTTTCCCTGCTTTACAGTTCGCCGTCCCAGGCGTATATTCATTTCATCATCCAATAGAGTAAGATTTGCGACTTGATGAACGCTGAATTTTCCGATGAAAAGCGGGGGAACCAATCGCAGTCCTCGTCCCACGGAGCTTTATGCTGGGGCTTGCGGCTTGCAGGGGTGAATCGGAGGCAGGATAACGCCTGTTTTCGTAGGGCTACTCTCACGGCCCGAATCCGTCAGCTAACCTCGTAAGCGTAGTTGAGAGCGGAGGAAACTGTGATTTGACGCATCAACACAGGGTATCTGCTCTGTGTTTTTCTGTGCGCTCATTTTGAAGGATGAAACGTGTACATGGAATATGTCTATTCGCTGAATTTCCGCCGGAGGGCGGAAAGCGGGGGAACCGGTCGTGTCTGCAGCATTCGCTGCGGCCATATGGGGTGAATCTCGAAAGTGATGAGTAGGGCTACTCTTTGGCCCGAATCCGTCAGCTAACCACGCAAGCGTATTAAGAGAGGCAGCTGTTATTCATGCAGATGGCAAGGCTTATTCAGCCTTGGATTTGGAAGCATGGAAGAGTGTCCTCTTTCCGGTGCTTCTTTTTTGTTGTTTAAAAAAGGAGAAGCATGGATTCCCAAGCGGGCGGCGCCCGCGATTTTGTACAAACAGAGAAAACAGGTTATTTGGGAGAGAGGAGAACATGAAGTGCCCCAGATACAAGTAAACGGAACCACGTTATATTATGAAATTCACGGCAGCGGCACGCCCATCGTGTTCATTCACGGGCATTTGTCGTCCCATCATATGTTTGAGCCCCAAGTCGAATATTTCAGCAAGCGGGCGAAGGTAATCGTGCTGGACCTCCGCGGTTACGGCAATTCGGGGAAGCTTGACGTGGAGGTCGGGCACATTATGGAAACCCAGTGCAGCGATCTGTGCGAGCTGCTCAATAAGCTGCATATTTCGCAGGCGACGCTTGTCGGCTGTTCCAGCGGAAGCGTGCTCGCCCAGACGTTTGCCGCCCTTCATCCGGACCGGGTCAGCGCTCTGGTACTCGTAGACAGCTACTTCGCGGGATGCTTCGGGAAAAAGAACCATTTGCTGAATATTTGCGAGGCGTGCAGTTGGCTGTCTTATTATTTGCCTGCGGAGTTTTTCCTCCGGTCGCTGCGGGTGACGTATAACCGGTGGAGACCGGTCTACAGCATCCTGCGCAAGGAGCTGTACCACAAGCGGCCGACAGAGTCGATCAAGCAGCGCATGGAGCTGCTGCGTATGGAGATGCCCGCCAATTTGGCACGGCTGCCGATGCCTGTACTGTGCGTCGCAGGCAGCCAAAGCGAGTGGTTCGTCAAGCAAATGCAGCGGGCGGCCACCCTGTTCCGGCATGTGCAGCTGGCGACGATCGAGGATGCGATGTACCCGACCCATTTATGCCAGCCCCATGCATTCAACCGCATGCTGCTGGACTTTTTGATGGACCAGCATATTTACCGGACCCGGGAAGCCTATGGAGGATAGCCCGCGGTCATGGGATTTGCCTCCTGGAAAGAAAATCGCATCTTGAGTCACACTGGCCCTAACCAAACGATCTACTCGCTGTATTAGGTAGCAAGTTAACCGCCCGATAAGAAGGCGGTTAACTCAGCTCTAGCGAGTTCGTTTTTTCAATGAGACTGATTAACTGATTATATTAAAAAGGGAGGGATGAACCGTCCATCAATATCGGTGAATCCGTACTCCTGGGCAAGATCACCAACCTGTAGTACCAGTCCGTTTTTCAGTTTCACTTCATCATCCCCAGCTAGGGCTGACACCGCTCGCCCTACGTAATACGGCGACTCCGTGTGTTTCAAAGCCTCAACCTCCTTCCAATGAGCTTCATCTGTACCGAAGTTCCTTAATACCAGTTCTGTTCTCATCCAGCCAGGGGAGACCGCTACCACGGTTATTTCAGTGCTTTTGAGATCCTGAGCTAATCCGAGCACTGAGCGGTTAATGGTATTCTTGGCGAGGTCATAATAGAAAGTTCCTAAATACTTATCCTGATCCTGAAATGTGGTATGTACGATCAATCCAGAATCAGCTTCTTGCATAAGCGGGATCGCATAATGGTTTGTCGCTATTTGTGGGCGTACTCCATTCTGAAACATAGCATCCCACATGTTCAGCGGATATTCCCAGAATGGTTTGGATTGTAAATTCACTTCCAAGTCATGCAGTCCCCAGACGTTATTCACTAGGATATGAAGCCGTCCTTGTTCCTGTCGGATTCTCTCGATCAAAGCTTGTGTATCCTCATCACGGGTATGATCGCAACGACATGCGTACGCCTCTCCGCCATGACTTCGAATCTCCTCCACAGTTTCATCGATACTGCCTGGAAAACCGTGTGTAGTCGTACCTCGTAAACTTCTTCCGGATACATAAACTACTGCTCCGGCTTTCCCAAGCTCAACGGCAATCCCACGTCCTGCTCCCCGGCTTCCTCCGGTTACGAGAGCGATTTTCCCAGCGAGTCTCTTCAAGTTCATCTACTCCTTCGCAGTTATTTATTTCATCATACTAAAGTAATACGTCATTAAATGTCGTATTTGAGGATGAACGATTGATTTTTGCAATCAATGAAAAGGCACACTTGAAAGTTAGGCATATGGCTAATTTGTTAGTTGCGGCTATATCGATAAAATACGTTATGGGAATCTGGGCTGCGGTGTGCAGCCTTTTTTTTAGGTTGGTGAAAGTGCTTGTGCCATTGACAGGCAGGGATATAATGGAGAGATACAATCATGGCATAAGAAGGAGGAAAAGTTGTGGCAACCATCGAAGATTTGATGAAGCTGGACATCCGCATCGGAACGGTGGTCAAGGCGGAGCCTTTTCCGGAGGCGCGCAAGCCGGCGATCAAGCTGAGCATTGATTTCGGGGAGCTTGGAGTCAAACGTTCCTCGGCCCAGATTACGAGAAGGTATACCCCGGAGCAGCTGGTCGGCCGCCAGGTGGCCGCCGTCGTTAATTTTCCCGTGCGGCGGATTGCCGGATATGAATCGGAAGTGCTCGTTCTCGGCGGAGTTCCGGAAGAGGGCGATGTGGTGCTGCTGGCCCCTGATGTGCCTGTCGGCAACGGCACGCCCATTGCTTGAACATTTTACAAAACGAAAGGATGGATACCGATGATTCTGCGCCCGACGAAGGAAGACTACAACGAAGGTTTCGCCAAGTATGTCTCCCTCGTACCTGAGGGGAACCTCGAGGAGATTCTGAACGGGTCTCTGAACCGGACGACCGCGTTTTATTCTGCACTGACGGAAGAAAAGGGGAATTACCGCTATGCGCCAGGCAAATGGAGCTTGAAAGAGGTGCTCGGCCATATTACGGATAATGAGCGCATCATGTGCTACAGGCTGCTCCGCATCGCCAGGGGGGACACCACGCCTTTGACCGGCTATGACGAGGAAGTGCTGATGGAAGGCGCAGCCTTCGACCGTTTCTCCATCGCCGAGCTTCTCGAGGATTTCGCCGCCGTTCGCCGCTCCACGCTGACGCTGCTGCGGAGCATTCCGGACGAGGCCTGGACCCGCAGAGGTGTCGTGAACGGTTATGAATCCACCGCCGCCGCTTGGGCGTATATTCTGACCGGACATGAAATCCACCATTATAATGTGATCCAGGAAAGATACATATAAACTCCCAAGGGTCAAAATTGGGCCGATTGCCGGCCATGCTGCACGCCTCTAACTCGCACTATGATTTGAGGCGCTCCTCGGCAAGATGAATAAAAGCCTGCGCAGCATGGCCCAAATATTTATCCGCCCGGTAAATGATGCTCATTTCCCTGTAGGGCGGATCATCATGGATGGGGAGGAACCGCAGCTTCGGATCGCCGATGGCTTCGACGAGCGTAGGCGTTTGAACGGTAACTCCCATGTTTTCTCTGACAAAGCGGAAGAGCGAAGGGTTGGACGTCGTTTCCACGACGATGTCCAGGTTAAACCCGTGCTTCCGGCAGTATTGCTCGACGAGCTCCCTTCCCCAGAACCCCTTGGGATACATAATGATCGGCAGGCCGTTCAGTT
Organism: Paenibacillus favisporus; assembly: GCF_040545415.1. Classification (NCBI taxonomy): domain Bacteria; kingdom Bacillati; phylum Bacillota; class Bacilli; order Caryophanales; family Paenibacillaceae; genus Paenibacillus; species Paenibacillus favisporus. The sequence continues at coordinate 419,357 of NZ_JBEPLV010000002.1, forward strand.
CAGTCAGGGAGACCGACTCCCTGCCGGCCAGCTCGTGTTCGGCAGATACCACCACGCCGTACTCCTCCCGGGGCAGGGACCGGACCACCAGCCGGTTGTCGTAAAGCGGCTTGAGCGAGATACCGATATCGATTTCCGTACTAAGGACGAGGCCTGCCACATCGACGGCTGAGACGATCTTGAGCCGGACGTTCGGATACCGGTTGCGGAAATCGATGAACATTGGGGTCAGGCGGAAATCGAGCTCGGAAGGAAGCACGCCGACGCCGAGCGTACCGCCCTGATGATGGCGAAGCTCGCCGATCTCCAGCTTGGCGTTCTGCAAATTTTGAAAAATTCCCCTTGCCTGCTTAAGCAGGACCGAGCCCGCATCGGTCACCGCAATCCGTTTGCCGATCCGGTCAAACAGAGGCATACCGACCTCCTCCTCCAATGCCTTAATCTGCAGGCTTAAATTCGGCTGGGAGATGCCGAGCTTATCTGCGGCCCTCGTAAAATGCAGCTCCTCGCAAACGGCCACGAAATACTCCAGTTGTCTCAGTTCCATGTTAATTCCTCCTGTTCATGAACGATAGATCGCGGCGCACCGAAGTGGCAGTAAACCCTAGAGTGCCGTGAAAACACGGGTTTATCATTTGTATAACAAATTATTATTATAATTTCAATATAATTGATAAATGATCCATCTCCCATTAAGATGTGATCAAATCGATCTGAGGGAGAGAGAAATAATGAGAAAACCTTCACTGTTCATGATGGCTGTCGCCTTCATTTTGGCCTCTTTAAATTTGCGGCCCGCAATGAATTCCATCTCGCCCATGCTGCAAGCCATCCAGCGGGATTTGGGCATGAGCGCGTTGTCGGCAAGTCTGCTTACGTCCATTCCGGTGCTGTGCATGGGGATATTTCCGGCTTTTGCGGTCAAACTGGGCCAGCGTGCCGGGCTGGAGCGCGTCATCGGCTGGTCGATTGCGGTCATCGGCGCCGGTACGGTGCTGAGATGGTTCACCGGATCGTCGGCGTACCTGCTGCTGACCACCGTCCTGGCCGGGCTCGGGATTGCTGCGGCAGGACCGCTGCTGTCCGGGTTCATTAAGCAGCATTTTCCCGCCAAGGTGCCCGTCATGATTTCGCTCTATACCGTCTCCATGGCGGTCGGAGCCGCGCTCGCATCGGGATTGTCCCTGCCTTTATCGGTCCGGGCCCATTCGTGGCAGGAATCGCTGGCGGTTTGGGCTATCCTCGCTGCCGTCGCCCTGCCGGTATGGTGGTGGTCGGTTCTCCGTTATACCCGTCGGCCTGCCCGTGCGGAGCGCTCGGCAAGGGCGGCCGGACTTCCCTGGAACAGCGCCAAAGCATGGGGTCTCACGCTGTCCTTTGGCCTGCTCGCTGTTCTGTTCTTTTCTGTCACGGCTTGGCTGCCGCCGGTCGTGGAACATATGGGATACGCCAAAGCCTATGCGGCCAACATGCTTGTCCTGTTCTCCCTGACGCAGATCCCCGTCGGCCTCCTGTTTCCGCACTTGCTCCGGCGTCTGCCTTCCCGACGCTTCTGGCTGGCGCTGGGCGCACTGTCGATGGCCGCCGGCTTCCTGATGCTCTGGATGTCCGTGACGCCGTGGCTGGCGGCGATTCTGATCGGCATCGGCCCCGGCGTGCTGTTCCCGGTCAATCTGATGATGCCGATCGAAGCGGTAGGCGATGCTCAGCAGGCGACGGCCTGGTCGGCCATGACCCAATCGGTGGGATACGTGATTGGCGCGATGGGACCGATGCTGCTTGGCGTGATCCACGACGCTGCCGACAGCTATACGCTGCTCATCCCGGTGCTGCTGGCCGTCACGCTGGCCATGGCGGGGGTTCAGCAGCTGGCTGCGAAGCCCGGGGCGGCGAAGGTGCTAAACAAGCAGCGGGCGAAGGAAAAGGAAACAGCCCTTCCCTTGGCAGAGTAAGGAAAGGGCCGTCGATGACGGAGCATCAGCCTGCCGGCTAGCAGTATAGATCGGGACGGGGGCAGGCTTTAGCAGAGGACCTCGACCGTAAACCCGCCCGGTGCCTCGACGTAGAACGTATACCCGTGCGCATGCTGCGGAGGCTTGACATCGTATCCGTCCTCCAGCAGCTTTTGGTTGATGCGGTCGACCTGCTCCTCGGTCTGCTGGGGAAAGCCGACGTGGAACGTTTTGGGGTACTGCACCTCACGGCCCTTCATCAGCGTCAGCACAAACCCGTCATCATCGAAGAGCACCGCGAAGTTGTCGCCGCGGGCCGCCCGGCACTCCAGTCCGAAATAAGTTTCCAGAAATGCCCGTGACGCCGCCACATCGGTCACCGTTAAATTCAAATGGTTGATTTTCATCATTACCGCCGTCCTTTCAAAATGGGATGACTTTCTTTGCTTACCCCCTTATTATATGACCTTTATGCAAGTGATAAGGTTTCGGTATAATGGGGGTTAAAAGAGGTGGGGTTCACGATAAAAACCCGTCACCTGGCAGGAGGCATCGGTATGAAAATTCAGCTTCAAAAGGTGACAAGGGAAAATTGGGAGGAAGCCATTTCCCTTCGGGTTGCGGAGGAACAGGTTGGCTTCACCCCGCCGGTTGCTGTATCGCTGGCCAAAGTCTACGTTAAACCCGATGGGGACAATGTCGACTATATCCCTTTCGCCATATACGATGGGCCGCGAATGGTCGGTTTTATAATGCACGCATGTGAAGAGAACACGGAGGATATGTACTGGATCAACGGCTTTTTGATTGATGAACGCTACCAGGGCCAAGGGTACGGCCGGGCCGCCTTGACGGAGATGATCCGTTGGATCGTAAACCGGTGGGACCGCTGCCGGGAAATCCGCCTGACCGTCCATGGGGACAACAGAATCGCCAAGCGTCTGTATGAGTCGGCAGGCTTTTCGCCAACCGGGGCGGTATACGGAGAAGAAGAGGTATGGAGCCTGCCGGTCGCAAAAGGCTGATTCATCAGCCTGATTTCTTGAGGGCCGCAAGGGGGATAGGCTTGTTGGCGCGCAGATCTCTTGCCCCAGCCGGCGGTCTGTAATATAATAGGGAAAATTTCGTAATTGATGGAGGCTGGAACGATGATGATGACCGTTTTCTTGACCATTCTTTCAGTGAACTAAACTGAATAGCTCGCCGGAGGCATGAGGTATCCAAGCCCGATAGGGGCTGGGTATATTTGATATGCAGCTTCCGGGGATGCAGTGAATGGTCATGAAACGGAATTCCTTAATCACGTTCTTATGCAGGCAGCCTTAGGGGCAGCCTGTGCCTTTTTGCATAGAAGACGCGAATGGACTTTGGTTCATTCGCGTTTTTTTGTTTCCGGGGCAGATGTTCGAAACACATTTAACCGGCCGCCGGAGCAAAAACCACGCTCTGCGGGCTTCATTCTATGCTTACCATCAATGACGAGGTGATCGATGTATGCCACGCTACTTTTTTACTGTACTGCCTGGGCTGGAAGAAATTCTCGCCGATGAAATGCAGGCTAAAATTTCCGGGGTACGTATTAGGGACAAGGCCAGGGGAAAGGTTTATTTTGACTCTGACTTGCCAGTAGAGTATTTTCTGACGCTGCGGACTGCCGACAATCTGTATCGTTTCATCCACCGGTTCCCGGTAGGTCCTCATAAATTGCATTTACACCATATCGAACAAGAAATCTCCCGTTTGGATTTATCCATGATCCGACCGGATTCTTCCGAAAAGATTAGCTTTAAGGTCAATGCCAGCCGAGCGGGAAACCATACCTACAGCAGGTTTGATGCGTCAGAGGCTGCGGAATTGGGAATCATGCGGCGCTATCGGCATTTTAGACAAGATCACAGCGGCGGGCATCAGCTCGAGTTTCGGCTCGATCTGGTTCAGGAAGAGGCTGTCTTTGCCATCAGGATAACGGATGCGGCGTTCAGGTATAGGGGAAAGATGCGGGAATTTACGCCGGCCGCCCTGCGGCCGACCGTTGCCCACGCGCTCGTGTGGGTGTCCCGTCCGGAGAAGGACGATATCTTCGTTGACCCCTGCTGCGGATCAGGAACCGTGCTGTCCGAGCGCTGTGCGTATCCTCACGCCGGCATTCATGGCGGAGACCTTTCTGAGGAAGCCGTCTCAGCTGCCCGTGCCAACGTGGGACACACTTCCGGTGTGCATCTTAAGGAATGGGATGCGCAGCGCCTGCCGCTGGATTCGGGATATGCCGGCAAAGTGGTGACCAATCTTCCTTTTGGAAGGCAAATTTCGTCTATAGCATGCATTCCCGTTTTGTATGAAGGAGTGCTTAGAGAAATGAAGCGTGTGCTCAAATCGGGAGGTCAGATCGTCTGTTTAACCGATGCGGGGGGTCCTCTGCTGGCGGCTGCCGAGAAAGCGGATCTCCGTTTGGCCACGGTAGCCGACCTCCGGTTGAAGGGACTGCATCCGTCCATTTATTTGCTGCAAAAAGATTAATCCGGCCCTGTCGCACGGCTGAACCGGATTTCAGGCAAGATGCAGCGGAAATGCAGCGTGCCAACAGTGCTTGCCGCATTACACCGGGCTGCTGCGGATCAGCTTGACCAGATTTGCGGCCGCCGGAGACAGAGGCTCATCTTTGCGGGTGCAGATGGCGATGACGTTCGTTAAACCGACGTCGTCTACATAGACCCGGCACAGCTCTCCCCGCGCCACATATTCGCGTACGACCAGCGAGGAGACAAAGTTCGCGCCATATCCGGCAATGACGGCGGTGATCGCCTCGTGCAGACCGTTAAACTGCAGCGCTACCTTGGGGGCCGGGGCGTTGTAGGTGCGGCATAGCGCGAACAGCCGCTCCCGCGTGGAGCTGCCTTCCTCGCGCATGACAAACGGCTCGCTCATCATTTCGGCAAGCGACAGGTGGCGGTTCGCAAATTTATGATTCGGCGCGACGACGAACCACAGCTCGTCCTGGAACAGCTCCTCGGTCTGAATCGTGTCCGGATATTCTTCCGGAAGCCCGCCATAGATGGCCAGGTCGGCTTCAACGCTCAGCAGCTGCCGGAGCGCCCCGCTGGAGTTGGTTGTGGTGATGCTCATCTCGACCTGCTCATACTGCTGCTTGAACCTTGCCAGCCAGGTCGGGAGGAGAAAGTGCGCAGGCAGGTAGGTCGCCGCCAGGCGGATGTGGCCGGCCGTACCCTGCCCGTAATCCCGCGCCAGCTGCTCGATTTGCTGCTCGACGGCGAATAGCCTCTTGGCGAGCGCAGCTATTTTGTCCCCCGCATCGGTCAGCCGGATGCCCCTTCCTTGCGGTTCGAGCAGGATCAGGGACAGCTCCTTCTCGAATTTCTTGATCTGGGCGGTAATCGCAGGCTGGCTGATCTTCAGCAGCTCAGATGCCCGGGTCACGCTTCCGGTGGAAGCAATCACATGAAATAAGCGCAGGGCGTGCAGGTTCAAGATGTATCAACTCCTTATCCATTCATATCTTTAATGTATGAAAAACGGCTAAAGATATATTATTCATATCATTATAGACGATCTACAATAGAACCAGAAGCGCTTCTATCCTAAAGATGAAACCAAATGATAAGGAGTGACGGGGAATGAATCCTGTATGGGAACAAGTAGATGAGTATATTGTCGACCGGCTTTGCCCGAATGACCGGGTGTTGGACGAAGTGATCGTGGCGAACCGGAAGGCGGACCTCCCGGAAATCGATGTAACGGCGAATCAGGGGAAGTTTTTGCAGCTGCTCGTACAGATCAAAGGGGCCAAACGGATCCTGGAAATCGGGACGCTGGGGGCCTACAGCACGATATGGATGGCTAGAGGCTTGAGTGAAGGCGGGCGGATCATCACACTGGAGCTGAGTCCGCATCATGCCGAAGTCGCCAAGAAGAACATCGCCCGGGCGGGGCTGGAACAGACGATCGAAGTACGCACCGGGGACGCGCTTGAACAGCTGGCCCAAATGGAGAAAGAGGGGGTGGAGCCGTTTGACCTCATTTTTATCGATGCGGATAAGCCGAACAATCCGAACTATCTCCGCTGGGCGCTGCATTTTTCCCGGCCGGGAACGGTCATTGTCGGGGACAACGTTATCCGCAACGGGGAAATTGCCGATCGGCACAGCACTGACCCGCGGGTGCAGGGTGTCCGAACGTTCTACGATATGCTCAGCGGGCATCCGAATATTTCGGCCACGGCGCTGCAGACGGTAGGGAGCAAGGGGTACGACGGGTTTATGATTGGCATCGTGAAGTAAGTGTTACTTATTCCATAAAATCGGGTTTTTGTATGGCCCGTGGAAGGAGATTTCGAGCAGCTTGGACGCCATGGTGACGGCGGAATATTTATAGTTGCTGCGAACCCACCAGACGATGCTTTCCAAATAAGCGCCCGTTGTGTAGGCAATGACGAAGGACATCTCCATACGGAGCCCCTCTTCGGACGTTTGGGATACGCGAATGCCGTCTTCTACGTAATGCCTGATGATGTTTTTCACTTCCTGAATAAATAAGTCGTCCGGTTTATACACGAGCATCACTTCATAGGCTAGCTGGTTCTGAATGATATGCTCAAACAGGGCGACCATGTTTTCCGGAAGGTCTTCGGAACGCAGCTCGTCAATCCTTTTGGGATGGGTAATGGTCAAGGACTGCCTTAAATCGTTTAAAATCGCATTATGCAGGTCGACGCGCAATTCCAGGATATCTTTATACAATTTATAAAACGTAGGCCTCGTTACATGAGCTTCCTGACAGATGCGCTGAATGGTGATGCTCTTTTCGTTTTCCTTCAGCATCAGCGACAAATAGGCCCGTTGTATTTTTTTCATCGAATGCACTTGCCTTGGATCTTTTCTTTCCACCCACATCACACCTATCTTTTGGTAACTCTATACTAGCATAAAAAACGTCATTCGACGTATATTCAAGGCAGCCGGACGTCACCTGCCGATGATCTATCTTGCGATAAAAGGATACCGAATAGAGCCGAGAAAAAAAGGGACTGCCTCAAAGGTTCGAACCATTTGAGAAGCAGCCCCTGTTATTAGACGGGATAGATAAAAATGCTCCCGTTATTACAGCGCTGTCCAGCCGCCATCAATGACGAGTTCCGCACCCGTCATAAATCTGGACTCGTCACTGGCCAGGAATACGACGCCATAAGCAACGTCTTCCGGCTCGCCCATGTAAGGAAGCTGGGTGTGCGCCTCATAATAAGGCATAGCGGATGCCATTGAAGGAGCAGTCATCGGCGTGACGATGATGCCGGGATGGACGGAGTTGACGCGGATCCGATCCTTGCCGTACTCGACGGCAGCGGATTTGGACAACGCGCGCAGCGCCCCTTTGGCAGCCGTATAAGGGCTAGACCCTGCCATGCCCACAATGCCGCCGATGGATGAAATATTAATAACCGATCCGCCACCGGCCTTTTTCATTTCAGGGATGCAGTATTTCATGCCAAGCACGCAGCCGTTCAGATTGATGTCCATGACCTTGTTCCACTCATCCATCTCCATATCGGCCATCGTTTTGGGACTTGCGACGCCCGCATTATTCACCAATACATCCACTTTCCCGTAGAGCTCAACCGTTCTTGCAACGATCGCCTTCCATTCCTCTTCCGAGGTTACGTTCTGCTTCAGCGCCACTGCTTCGCCGCCGTTTGCGGTAATTTCGGCAACGATTTCATTGAGCTTCGCCTCGTTTAAGTCGGTTGCGACGACCTTTGCGCCTTCTTTGGCAAACAATTTCGCTTCCGCCGCACCCATTCCGTTTGCTGCCCCGGTGATGATCGCCACTTTGCCTTGTAATCTCATGCCAGATTGCCTCCCCAATATAAAGTGTAAACGAATCCTGCTTCAGAGAATTTTGTTTACATCGTGTAAAATAGTTCATACAATTATTATCACACTTTCATGACGAATGCAATGGCGCTATATGGGGGCTCATTCCATCGAACTAGGTCCAGAGGGTTGCCGAGGACCTTGACCGGCGAATGGAAAACCGTTCATACGACACAGGGATTTAAGAGATTAGGGGGATACCCACCTGGATGATTTGAACCCATAATTAGAGCAGATTGAAATATTATGGAATTTAATCAGACGAGACGTGAGGGGTGTGCATATGTCCAGGTTTTTACTGCGATTTACAAGCATAATGTTGGTATTGTTGATTATGATGCCAGGGGGAAAGGCGGGGGTGGTCCGCGCGGAAAGCGACAGCCAGACGCATATCGAATGGTCCCGGGAATACGGCAGCTGGTCTGCCGGTGAAGGTGTTCTTCCCACTTCGGACGGCGGATACCTGGCTTTGGGCAGCTATACGGAAGTCGTGCCTGCCGGAGAGTGGGACGATTATGAGCAACAAGCGTATATCATGAAGCTCAGCCCGGAGGGAGAGGTGAAATGGGAGCAAAGGTTGGCCTATGGCGGTTCGAGCACCAATGAAGCGCTGTCCGCGATTGAAACCCGGGACGGCGGGTATCTCGTGTACGGAACATCCACCAATCAGGCCGGTGAGCCGTACAGCCAGATGTACCTGGCCAAACTGGATGCCGACGGCGGTCTGAAGTGGGACCGGACCCAGGATGATCCTTATATTTTCAGCACGCCGAAGGCAGCGGTGGAGCTGGAGGATGGAAGCTTCGTTATCGGCGGCAAGGGCATCTCCAAGATGGGATACGAGACCGCTTACGCGCTTAAGGTCGATGGGCAGGGACAGGAGCTGTGGTATAACAAATACCGTTATGCGGAGAGCCAGTATTTTGACGATTTGATTCCGGCGGTCGACGGCGGATTGATCGCGGTGGGCGCGGTGAATACTCCGGAATACGAGGCAGGGGATCCGGACGCGCTGCTGATCGTCAAATTGAATGCGGATGGGCAGGAGGTTTGGTCTAAGCAGATCAGCGATCCCCACACGGACCGGGGCGCTTTTGCGGTCATCCCCGCAGGTGACGACGGTTATTTGATCGGCAGCCAGCGGGTGGTAGACCAGCAGCGCATTACGATTCTGACGAAGACGGATCTGAACGGGGAGCCGCAGTGGGAGAAGACGTTCAAGACGGAGGGCTCGGACTATGAGGTGTTTAACCATTTGATTCCGTTAGGCGACGGCTACGCTATGCTGGGGGGCCACTATTCGGGAAGTCCTTCGAACCGGAAAATCCAGTACGATGTACTGACCGTGGACAGGGACGGCAACCTTCTGAACCGCCATTTGTTCAAGGAGGCTGCTTTATCCCGCTACGGCATCGGTGCCGCCGGTCCGGACGGAGGCGTCATCGTTCCCGGCACGGTACTGCGCGAGGAAACGACGAAGTTCCAGCTCATTAAGGTTGCCCCTTTTCAGGAGCAGGGGCCAGCGGATGACCGCAAGCCGACAAGCATTGCTTTTTCCGGAAAGGAACTGAAGCTGAAAGAAGGGGAAACCGTTCCTTCCGTGCTTGAGGCGGTATACGAGGATGGATCGCACAGCGATCTGTCCACAGCGGCGGTGTACAGCATCGAAGATGCGTCCATTGCCGAGGCGGACCCTTCCGGGCGTGTCATCGGTGTCTCGCGGGGGAAAACCTATCTGCTTGCGGAATTCCAGGGGCTGAGCGCCAGGATCAAGGTCCAGGTGCTGCCTAAGGACAGCGACGAATTCGATAAGGTCAAAGGTCGGCTTCAACTGGATTCGGACGAGTATTCTTTGGCTGCCGGCACGCAGATCGATATCCGTGTGACGGTACTGGATTACTTGACCGGCAAGGAAACCGACGTAACCAAGCAGGCGAAGTTCCGCAGCGAGAACCCTGATATCGCGGATATCGATGCGGAAGGAAATCTGGTCGGGAAGCGGGCAGGGAACACGACGATTTATGCTTTTTATAAAGGCAGCCATGTCATGGCAGACGTGCAGGTGATGCGCTCGTCCGGCTCGGAGCGTTAAAGAAAACGCAATTGGCCGGCGTCAGCGGCACCAAAAGGGGAAGCGGGAATTCTCCAATCGCCCCCTCCCATGAATAAACCCTGGAGAGAGGGAAAAAGACGGACCAGCTGCAGCTGATCCGTCTTTTTGCGTCCTTCGATCCTGATGGTACTGGATCTTGATGGCTTCCGATACGCCTGTTATGCGTTCTGCGCAAACGCCTCGGCTGCGGTGCACAGATAGTAGGACAGGCCGGTTTGCTGGGACTCCAGCATGTTCCGGTGAAAGTCGTCCTGCAGGAAAAAACGCGCCTGCGCGGCAAATGCGTCCGGTCCGGTGTCATGTCCATGCTTCTTCAAAGCCTCCAGATGCGATGCGATCAGCTGCCGGATCTGCCCGTCGTCGTATTTGACGCCATCCTTCAGCGCCTGCGCCATTCCGTTCATAAAGCGCACCGCCTCCGCGGCCTGCTCGTTCATTTCGACCGGATCCACCCGATTTTCTTCCAGCATGTCGTATCCGTAATTCTCCTGAACATGGCGGTTCTGCTCCGCCAACGCTTCCTTCCATTCCTCTTCGCTCTGAAATCCTTGGAACATATCCTTCGTATTCATCGCTTTTCCCTCCCGTGTATGTTGAATGGACTCATCCAGCGTATGGACAAGCCGCTCGAGCCGGCTCATCCGGCCTAGGAGGAGTTCCCTTTGACCGGACAAAATCTCGGCTCTGCCCGGCTGATCCTCCAGCAGCTGCTTGATTTGCTCCAGCGGAAAATCGAGCTCCTTATAGAACAAAATGTGCTGCAGACGCTCCAGTTCTTCCATGCCGTATAACCGATATCCCGCCTCGGTAATCTCCCTCGGTATCAGGAGGCCGATCTTGTGGTAGTGGTGGAGCGTCTTGATGGTGACATTCGACAGCTCCGATACTTCTTTCACGGTGTACACCTGGTCATTTCCTCCTTTCGCGGTTAGTGTATAGCCTCCCCTAAGGTCAGAGTCAAGCAGGGAACCCGAAAAAATGAGTCATTGACTCTCCCCTTGGAGGAGGCTGCATCATGGAATCCGAAACGCACATGATGAAATCCAAACCAGGAAGGGAGTCTAAAATATGTTCGCTTCGTTAAAGCTGTTACATCATCCATGGATTCGCATCGTCCTCATTTCCAATCTGCTGACGCAAACCGGCATTTGGGTCCGGAACTTCGCAGTGCTGCTCTATGTGGTGAACAAGACTGGCGGCGACGCCTTCGCCGTCTCTATGATCTCGGTTGCCGAGTACGCTCCGATGTTGGTATTTGCCTTGATCGGAGGCGTGTTCGCCGACCGGTGGCCTCCGCGCAGAACGCTGATCTGGTGCGATGCGCTCGCCGCCGTTTCCATCTGGATCGTCCTCGCGGCCATGAAATCGGGTGCCTGGGAAGCCGTGTTCTTCCCGACGTTGGTATCCGCCGTGCTGTCCCAATTGTCGCAGCCATCAGGAATGAGGCTATTTCAAGAACGGGCCGCAGCGGACTTGATCCAGCCGGCGATGTCCGTGCTGCAGACGATGTTTGCCGTGTTTATGGTGCTCGGCCCCGTTCTGGGGACATGGGTGTACCAAACCTTCGGCATCGGGGTTTCCATGGGCTTGACCGGGACGGTTTTTCTGCTGTCCGCCACCGTGCTGGGATGGATTCCAGCCGATGCCAAGGCCGAAGGGGGTCGAAGAAAAGGAACCACGGTATTCCGGGAGATGAGGGACGGCATCCGTTATGTCACTTCGAACCGCGTACTGGGTCGGCTCAGTCTCTGTTTTGCGGCTGTCGGTCTGGGGATCGGCCTCATTTCGCCGCTGAGCGTCTTCATCGTGACCGACAAGCTCGGTCTTCCCGCCGATCACCTGAAATGGCTGTCCATCCCGTATGGCGCCGGGGAGATTGTCGGCGGGATCGCCGCGTTTGCGCTGGCCGGCCGCATGGCTCCCCAGACGCTGCTGATGCTCGGCTTGATCGTCAATGCAGCCGGGATTGCCGTTACTGGATGGTCCAATATGCTGTGGCTCACGATGCTTGCCCAGTTCGTTATTGCCCTGCTGCAGCCGGCGATATTCATCGGTAACCAAACGCTCGTCATGCAGCATACGGAGCCCGAATACATCGGACGGGTGAGCGGAATCCGCACGCCGCTTATGACGGGTGCCATGCTCTTGATGATGAGCCTGTCCGGCGTGCTCGCCGGCCGCTTACCGCTCGGAATCATCTACAGCTTGGCAGGGTTGTGCCTGCTGATCGGCCTGCTTATCGTGCTCCCACTGTACCGGCAGCCGGAATCCGCTCCCGCAAGCCGGCCCGAGTAACAGATCAAGCCCGGCCGGACAGGCCGGGCTAATCCGCCTTTGAGGTATCTGGATCCAACCGGCGCAGGATTCGGTTCATCTTCTCAAGGCAGAAGCCAAGATCGCTTCGGTCCTCCTCGTTAAGACGGTCCAGCTGCTGGCTCAGCTCGTGGTGGAAGGACTCCCATCGGCTGCTTACGATTCGCCGGCCCTTCTCGGTCAAGGACAATCCGATCTGACGCTTATCCTGAGGGTCCGGCTGCTTGGTGAGACACTCCTTCTCTTCGAGCTTGGCGATCAGAGGCGTAAGCTGCTGCTTGGATATATGCAGATGTTTGGCCAGAAGGCTCATCGAATAACTATCCGGTTGATGATATAAAGCCTCGAGCACGTGGTACTGCAAATGCGTCAGCTCAGGCATCAATTGCCGCGCTGAAGGCATGTCAAAGCCGCGGTGAAGCAGCGGGATCAGCTGAATATAAGCTGCGGCAAGCCTGGAGTTGTCTGAATTCATGGCGTGTTCTCCTTCATCCCTATCCATTTGACAGGTAGTAAATATTTATTTATATTATTCACGTATTAACGCAAAATATCAACAGTAATAGTAAATAAATATTAATTAAAAACGAGACAGAGGAGGAATCCTAATGACCCGCAGCATGGCCAATGATTCAATAAATCGCAAGAGCAGCGGTCCCCGCCGGAGGGGAATCAACTATGATGTCGGAACGTATACCCGGGGACCGGATCAGCCCTCCTCGAGAGAACTTTTTGATCCGGAGACCGTCCGGAAGGAAATGGAGATCATCCAGAGCGAACTGCACTGCAACAGTATCCGCATTTCGGGCAGGGATGTGGACAGACTGGTGGCGGCTTCGGAATACGCTCTCCATCAGGGGCTCGAGGTGTGGTTCTCCCCGGCTCTGATCGATGAGGAAGAACAAGCGATGCTCGAGTACTACAGGGAATGTGCAATCGCTGCGGAGACGCTGCGGCGAAAAGGTGCGGACGTCGTGTTTGTGGCCGGCTGTGAGCTGAGCCTGTTCATGAAAGGGATATTGGAAGGAGCTTCGTCCTTCGACCGGATCGGGGTGCTGATGAGCCCTTGGCGGCTGCTCAAATACACCATTCGAAAGGGATCTTTTCATAAGCGTCTGAACGCTTTTCTCAGCAAAGCTGTGAACGTGATCCGGGAGCATTTCCACGGGCAAGTCACCTATGCTTCCGGTACGTGGGAACATGTGAATTGGGGTCCCTTTGACATCGTTTCGGTTGATCATTACCGCGATGCGCATAACGATAAGCGCTACCGTGAGCAGCTGCGCGCCTATTTCAAGCACGGGAAGCCGGTCGTCATTACGGAATTCGGATGCTGCACCTACGAAGGGGCGCAGGACCGGGGTGGTTATGGCTGGAACGTCGTAGATCATGGACATTCGCCCAAGCGGCTGGGGGAGGGCATCGTGAGGGACGAACAGGTGCAGGTCCGGTACATGAGGGAGCTTTTCGATATTTTTCAGGAAGAAGAGGTGGATGGAGCCTTTTGGTTTACGTTTGCCATGCCAAGCTATCCGTATGACGAAGAGCCGGCCTTTAACTTGGATACGGCGTGCTACAGCGTCGTGCTCACGTTCAAAGACGGGCGGACAGGGGCGGCCTATCCCGGGATGCCGTGGGATACGAAGGCTTCCTTTGCGGCACTGGGCGAGCTTTATGATCGGCCGTAGGAATCCGGCAAGCGTACCATCCGCTCATTGACACGGGCATGCTGAAGCTATATATTCAGGGCAGCATCCTGCCGGCCAGGCGGGATAACGTCGGTACTATTTTTCTCGAACACGAGGGAGGTGAAGCACTTTGGAAGATCATGCTTTGAAATATGATCCCGAAGAGTCGGGCTCGAAAATTTGCGAGGTTTTGCAAATCCTGAAGACCAAATGGGCATTCCTCGTTCTGGATGAACTGCTGAAGGGCCCGCAGCGGTTTAATCAGCTTCAGCGCAATGCGTCCGTGATCAAAACCCAGTCGCTGACGGATACGCTCCGGCATCTCGAACGGATGGGACTTGTGAACCGCGAGGTGTTCCCCACGGTCCCGGTGACCGTCAAATATTCGCTGACGGAGAAGGGCGCCGATTTTCAGCTCGCCTTAAAGGAAATGGAGCGATGGGTGGATAAATGGGGCGGACGGAACCCGGCTTCAGCCGAGTAATGAAACAAAGCAATAGGTCAAATGTTACTTCAAGGGCTGCGCGGCATGGCTTTCGTCTGAGGGTCGGCCTGGTAAGCCCTTTTTGTTGTGTACAAAATAGGTTTGACATTGACATTGACGTTACGTAAAGGTGTACAGTGAAACCGTCAGGAGGTGATCCCATGGAATACACCGTACAGAAGCTGGGACGACTCGCGGGCGTCAGCACCCGGACCCTGAGGTACTATGACGAAATCGGTCTTCTTAAGCCGGCTAGGATCAATTCGTCAGGGTACCGGATTTATGGGGAAGATGAGGTGAACAGGCTGCAGCAAATTTTATTTTTCAGAGAGCTGGACGTAAGCCTCGACCGCATTAAGGAGCTGATGTCCTCACCTTCTTTTAACAGCAGCGAAGCTCTGAAGGAACATCGTGAGAAGCTTCTTGACAAACGCAGGCAGCTGGACCGGCTGATTGCCAACGTGGAACGGACGATCCAGTATCAGGAAGGGAGAATAAACATGACGGATCAGCAAAAATTTGAAGGATTCAAACAACAACTCATTGACGATAACGAACAGAAGTACGGCAAGGAAATCCGCGAGAAGTACGGGGATGCGGCCATCGATCGTTCCAACGCCAAGGTGAAAAACATGACCAAGGAGCAGTATGAAGAGGTGTCGCGCCTGGCCGATGAGGTGCTGTTTACGCTTGGGCAGGCTTATCAAACCGGGGATCCTGCCGGTGAGCTTGCCCAGAAGGCGGCTGATCTCCACAAGCAGTGGCTGACGTACTATTGGAGCGATTACAGTAAAGAGGCGCATGCCGGGCTGGCCCAAATGTATGTGGACGACGAGCGCTTCAAGGCTTACTATGATGCGAAGCAGCCGGGAGCGGCGGAGTTTCTGCGGGACGCGATTCTGGTCTACACGGGGATGGCGAAGTCCTGAGCCGGGACTGCGAAGTGACCAAGTAACAAGAATACCAAGCAAGGAAAATAAGATCGCCTAAACGGCCTGGGAAGACCAGACGGAAGGGCGGTCTTATTTTTTTTGTAAAATATGGATTCGCCCGTTGACAAGGAACAGGGGGATCTCATATAGTTAGGTTAGTTACTTGAGTAATTAACCAGTTAGGTGGTGAAGATATGGGGCCGATAATCGATGACGGCCGTCCGATCTTTATGCAAATCGCAGAGAAGATCGAAGATGACATCATTGGAGGCGGGCTGCCGGAAGAATCCCAGGTCCCGTCCACAAACCAGTTCGCATCCTTTTATCAAATCAACCCGGCGACAGCCGCAAAGGGAGTCAATCTGCTGGTGGACCAGGGGATTTTGTATAAGAAGAGGGGGATCGGCATGTTCGTAGCGACAGGGGCGAAGGAGAAGCTTGTCGAGAAGAGGAAGGAACAGTTTTACGAGCAATACGTCATCACGATGATCCATGAAGCGAAGAAGCTTGGTATCACGATAGAACAGTTAACCGACATGGTGCGGAGAGAGGATGAGTGGTCATGAACCGGATTGTCGAAGTCAACCGGCTTACCAAGGAATATGGTCAGGACGCCGCAGTGAAGGATGTCACCTTTGCGGTGGAGGAAGGAAAAATCTACGGCCTGCTGGGCAGAAACGGTGCCGGCAAAACGACGATTATGCATATGCTTACCGCCCAGCTGTTTCCCTCAAGCGGCGAGCTGAAAGTGTTCGGGGAGAACCCGTATGAGAACAATCGCGTGCTGAGCCAGCTCTGTTTCATCAAGGAAAGTCAGAGATACCCGGACAGCTACCGCGTGCTCGATGTGCTGAAGGTGGCGGCTTCCATTTACCCGAACTGGGACCGGGATTTTGCCGCACAGCTGCTCGAGGATTTCCGGCTGCCGCTGAAGCGGAGAATGAAGAAGCTGTCGAGAGGGATGCTGTCCTCCGTCGGCATTATTATCGGGCTGGCGAGCCGGGCGCCGCTGACGATTTTTGACGAGCCTTACCTGGGGCTGGATGCCGTTGCTCGCAGCCTGTTCTACGAACGATTGATGCAGGACTATGCGGAGAATCCGCGAACGATTATGCTGTCCACGCACTTGATCGACGAAGTCAGCAATATGCTGGAGCATGTGCTTGTGATTGATCAGGGCCGGCTCCTGATCGACGAGGAAGCGGAAGATCTCCGCGGCAAGGCGTATACGGTTCTTGGCCCTAAGGCGGCGGTCGAATCGTTTACGGCCGGCAAGAATACGATTCATCAGGAATCGATCGGTGGCATGATGTCGGTCACGCTGCTTGAGCGGCTGGATTCCGGGGAAAAGCGCCGGGCAGAAGCGCAGGGGCTGGAAATGATTCCGATATCGATGCAGCAGCTGATCGTCCATTTAACCCAAAGCAAGTCAAACGGAAAGGTGGCGGAATTTCAATGAACCGAACTGCAGGCGTCATGAAAATCCATTGGCGGGATAAGTGGGTATGGATGTACGTACCTTGGGTGGTCATGCTGTTCAGCTTTGCCGTGAATTTGGTGATCGGCATTCTGACTGGGGGGGAAGAGCCGATCAATTCAGGCGGCGTCGTCACCATTTACGTGTATATGTTCGTCGCAATCCTGATCGTGCAGGCGCAGACGTTCCCGTTTGCGCTGGGGCTTAATATAAGAAGGACCGATTACTTCGTGGGGACCTCCGCGATGGCGCTGCTGGTCAGTGCAGTTTCTTCCGTGCTTCTATTCGCGTTGGGCATGATCGAACAATTCACGAATGCCTGGGGAGTGCAGCTTCATTATTTTCACCTGCCGTTTCTGAAAGAAGTATCCCCTCTGGGCAGGCTCGGCATTTATTTTATCGTGATGCTCCACATGTTTTTTATGGGCTTTGTCATCTCGAGCATTCATCGCCGGTTTGGGCGCACCGGCATGTTCGTTTTCTTCATCGCCTTGATTGTCCTCTCCAGCATCGGCAGTTTTGCAATGACGTACTACGGACTCTGGCTGGACTTCTTCCGCTGGATCGGAGTGCATTATATGGACCTGTTCCTGTGGATGATTCCTTTGACGGTGATCTACGCGCTGCTGTCTTACTTCCTGCTTCGCAGAGCAACGGTGTCCTGACGTATAGAATCGGATGGGTTCGAATGCTGGATACCGCAAACGTTTGGCGCAGTAACTAAAAGCCCTGATGGGGCTTTTTTTGCTGGGAGGACGAAGAACCTTTCCCTATGCAGCTATAGGCACCTTCAATGAGTAAAAACGTTTCGGCATAAAAAGTTGATGTAAGCGCTTAAAAAAGTTATTGCCAACTCGAAATACCCTTGCTATAATCGCCTTGAAAAGGTTTTCTTAAAAAGGAAGTTGCCTACATGAAACCAACAATCAGAGATGTTGCCAAGATGGCCGGTGTCTCCATCAGCACGGTCTCGCGGGTCATGAACTCGCCCGAATCGGTGGTGGAGGCCAAGCGCTCACGCGTACTCGAAGCGATCGAGAAGCTCCAGTAT
The DNA here is from genome assembly GCF_040545415.1 of Paenibacillus favisporus. Lineage (NCBI taxonomy): Bacteria > Bacillati > Bacillota > Bacilli > Caryophanales > Paenibacillaceae > Paenibacillus > Paenibacillus favisporus. The sequence continues at coordinate 437,252 of NZ_JBEPLV010000002.1, forward strand.
CAGCCGAATGCCTTTGCCAGGGGACTGATTTACAGAAAGTCCTTCACCCTTGGGCTCCTCATCCCGGATATCGAGAACATGTACTTTGCCGGGATCATCCGGGGGATGCAGGACGCCTGCGTCAAGTTCGGATACAGCTTAATGATCTGCAACACCGACCGCGACAAGGACCGTCTGCTGTCGTACATCGACGCCTTCCGCGAGAAGCAGGTGGACGGCATCGTCTTCGCCAGCGATATCCTGTATCCGGAGTACTATGAGAAGCTCACCGCATGCCGCATCCCGTTCGTGCTGCTGTCCTCGCATTCGGACGAATTCGAGGTTCCGAGCGTCGAGGTCGACGACGAGGAGGCCGCCTATGAGGCCGTGAAATTCCTCATTGAGCTGGGTCACCGGGAAATCGGTATGATCGGCTTCAACCATGTGAACTCGGTATCGGGGCCGCCGCGGTATGAAGGCTTCGTCCGGGCCATGAAGGAAGGCGGGCTCACCCACAACATCGAAAAGGTGGCGTACGCGGAACACCGGTTCGAGCAGGCTTACCATGCGACGCACGAGCTTTTTTCCGCCTATCCGGACATTACGGCTGTATTCTGCGTGGCGGACGAATTCGCCATGGGGACGATCTCGTATCTCAAGGACCGGAATATTCTCGTGCCGGGTCAGGTGTCGGTCGTCGGGTTCGACAATCTGCGGATGGCGAATATGTTCATTCCGAAGCTGACGACGGTGGCCCAGCCGATTTACGAGCTCGGATACCGCGCGGCGGAGAAGCTTCATGAACTGCTTACGACAGGCAGTGTGAAGGTCCCAAAGGAGATGATGAAACATAAGCTGATCGTAAGGGAGTCATCCCGCCAGAGATAAGCAGAACTTTTTTTAGAGATCAGATAGTAAAAGCTTCGGAGCATCCGCTTCCGGATCTCGCAAGAAAAACTTCCGCTAAATGCGGTCTGTCTGCTGTGAAGATACGTCGATAGCTCTTTTTTTTACACGACACTGAAAAGCTTTTCAGAGGGAGATTTCCTCCCGGATTCATGTAAGCGTTGTATTTGACGAATATGTTCAATGGTGTATGAACTGGATGTTTCAGGAGGGCGTCGAATTCAATTCTGTGAAGGGGGTGAGCGGCCGCTAAGCTAGGAACCCGTGATGGCATCCGTAACCTGAATCAGGAATCATGAATCGTTTTCTAAATGAAGAAAAGGGGATGTTCCAAAATGAAAAAAACATCAAAGCCCAAACTATCGCTGCTGATGGTACTGGGACTGTCGTTTACAATGGTGATGAGCGCCTGCGGAAGCAGCAAGGATGCAGGTCCTTCGACAGAACCTGCTGGTACGGCGTCTAACAACGGAGGTTCGACAGCAACGGCAACCGAGCCTGCGGCCACACCGGGTTCGCCGCTGGAGGAGGCGCTTCAGGGCAAATATAAAGGCACCAAAGTGACGATGTTCGGGCCGTTTGTGGATGCGGACCAGAAGAAATTCGAGTCCAGCATCAAAGACTTTGAGGATAAAACGGGCATCGATATTCAATATGAAGGCTCTAAGGAGTTCGAGGCGACTATCAACGTCCGCGTGGACGGCGGCAACGCGCCGGATATCGCCGACTTCCCGCAGCCAGGCCTGCTGGCCTCAATCGCCAAGACCGGCAAAGTGGTGGATCTGACCAAAGTTCTGGACCAGGAGAAACTGAAGAAGAACTACAATCAAAGCTGGCTCGACATGGGGACGATGGACGGCAAGGACGGCAAAATTATGGCCGGTATCTGGAACCGCAGCAACGTGAAGAGCTTGGTCTGGTATCCGAAAAAGCAATTTGAGGAAGCCGGCTACAAAGTTCCGGAAACTTGGGACGAAATGATGGCTCTGACCGAGCAGATCGCCAAGGACGGAGACCCGGCATGGACGATTGGCATCGAGAGCGGCGCGGCTACCGGCTGGCCGGGAACCGACTGGATCGAAAACATTATGCTGCGCACGACAACACCTGAGAACTACGACAAATGGGTCAAAGGCGAGCTGCCTTTCACATCGCCTGAAGTGAAGAACGCGTTTGAACTCATGTCCAAAATCTGGATGAACAAGGACTATGTGTATGGCGGTACCAAATCGATCGTGACGACCGCATTCGGCGATGCGCCGAAGCCGATGTTCGAGAATCCTCCGAAAGCCTGGTTCAACCTGACAGGCAACTTTATTACCAGCTTCTTCCCTGAAACCGCTAAGGTCGACCAGGACTACGACTGGTTCTACCTGCCGCCGATCGATTCGAAATACGGCAAACCGGTGCTTGTGGCCGGAGACATCTATGCCATGTTCAACGACCGTCCGGAAGTCCGCGCGGTGATGGAGTTCTTCACGACCGGCGAATCGATCAAGTCGTGGGTGCAGTCCGGCGGCGTGATTGCTCCGATGAACGACGCTTCGCTCGACTGGTACACATCCGAGTCCGACCGCCGCATGGCGAAGCTGGTCCAGGATGCGACGACCCTCCGTTTTGACGGTTCCGACCTGATGCCGGGCAAAGTGGGTGCGGGCACGTTCTGGAAGGGCATGACCGACTATGTCAGCGGCACCGCGACGCTGGATGAGGCGCTGAAGCAAATTCAGGCCGGCTGGAACAACTAACCGCAGCCGCTTAGCTTTTTGGCAGCGGAGAGGCAGGGATGGGCAACCAAAGAGGCTGATCGGGTTTAGCGATCCGTCGGCCTCTCTTTTTCCTCCCCGCGTTTGATCTACCCATGAAGTCGTCTGTTTAGGAGGATACCTATGAATACGCAAACGAAACCGGGATTCAGCATCAAGGCACTGCTCATCTTTCTGGGCGTCCTGATCGCCAATATCGCCGTCAACGGCGTGATTTTCGTCTTTTTCCGGGATTCGTCCCTGAACCCGCTGCTTACCGCAGTGCTGGCCGTTCTATGGGGCGTTCTGGGCGTTTACTTGATTTACTATACGTTTACCTGGGCGGTGGAGAAGTTTCCCGACCGGATCAGCCGCAGCGTGCTCCCGTATGTGTTTATCGGGCCAGCGGTTCTGGTGCTGGGCTGGCTGCTTGTGCTGCCGGCGCTGCGTACGCTGTACCTGAGCTTTTTCAATGCGTCTTCTGATAAGTTCGTCGGTCTGGGCAACTATATCGCCATTTTCAGCGACCGGCTGCTCGCGACCGCGCTGCGCAACAACCTGCTGTGGGTTTTCGTCGGAACACTGGCGTGTGTCGCCTTTGGGCTGCTGATTGCCATTCTTGCAGACCGGAGCAGTTATGAGCGGATCGCAAAATCGATCATTTTCATGCCAATGGCCATTTCCTTCGTGGCAGCCGGCGTCATCTGGAAGTTTGTGTACTATTACCAGCCGGGAGACGAGCAGATCGGCCTCCTGAACGCCATCGTCATGGCGCTCGGCGGTGAGCCCCAGGCTTGGGTCAGCATGCTCCAGCCGTGGAACAACTTCTTCCTGATCATTATCCTGATCTGGATGCAGACGGGCTTCGCCATGGTCATCTTCTCGGCGGCCATCAAGGGCGTGCCGGACGATATTCTGGAAGCCTCCCGCGTCGACGGAGCCGGCGAAATCCGCATTTTCTTCCGCATCATCATTCCGTTTATTTCGACGACGATTCTGACCGTCACGACGACGATCATCGTGTTCACCCTGAAAATTTTCGATGTGGTCATGGTCATGACGGGCGGCCAGTACGGCACGGAAGTGGTGGCGACCCAGTTCTACCGGCAGTTTTTCATGTACCGGAACTTCGGCTACGGCTCAACGCTGGCCATCGTGCTCCTGATCGCCGTCCTGCCGGTCATCATCATCAATTTGCGCCAGTTCCGCAAGCAGGGGGGATTCTGACATGGCAGGCAAAAAGAAAAGAAGAAGCAAAAAGTGGATCGTCAACATCGTGCTCGGTATCATCTGTTTCGTATGGCTGCTGCCGACGCTGGGGCTGCTGATTTCGTCCTTCCGTCCGGCTGCGGATATTTTGGAGACCGGATGGTGGAAGGTATTCCCTCACCAGGAATGGAAAACGAAGGACACGATTCAGCTGTCCAAGGATGTTGACCTGCGCGGGCCGATCGAAGTGAACGGCCAGACGTATACGGACGACCAGCTCAAGAGCGGCGTCATGCAGGACGGAAAGCGGCTGACCTGGGAAAACCGCCGCGCACGCGAAATCAGCGTGCAGGATCAGGGCTGGGTCGGCTCGTCCAAACTGACGCTCGATAACTATAAAAACGTGATCACAGGTAAGGAGTATACGATCAAAAATGCCGACGGCAGCGAGTCGAAGGAGAAGGGAACCGGCTTATCCCAGGCGTTCTGGAACACGCTGACGATTGCGGTTCCGGCGACGGTCATTCCGGTCCTGATCGCATCCTTCGCCGCCTATGCCTTCGCCTGGCTGCGTTTTCCGGGGCGCAAGACGCTGTTCGTCGTCATTATCGCGATGCTGGTCATTCCGATTCAGGTGGCGCTCATCCCCGTGCTGAAAGATTATACTTCGCTCGGCCTGAACGGCAGCTACCTCGGAATCTGGCTGGCGCATACGGCGTTCGGCCTGCCGCTGGTTACGTACTTTATGTACAACTTCATCAGCCAGCTGCCAAAAGACTTGTTCGAATCGGCCTTTATGGACGGGGCTACCCACTTCACGATTTTCAGCCGGCTGATCCTGCCCTTGTCGGTCCCGGCGCTTGCTTCCATCGGCATCTTCCAGTTTCTGTGGGTATGGAACGACTACCTCGTCTCGCTGATCTTTATCGGCAACCAGCCGGAAGTGCAGGTCATGTCGATGAAAATCGCCGATCTGGTCGGCTCCCGCGGCAACGACTGGCACCTGCTGACGTCCGCCGCCTTTATCTCGATGCTGATGCCGCTTGCGATCTTCTTCCTGCTCCAGAAGTACTTCGTCAGAGGACTGATGGGCGGATCGGTGAAAGGTTAACGGTACCGCTGGGTAACATGAACATATAATGAAGCCCTTGCGGCGTAAGGAGCTGAAGTCGAAGATGAGAATGGAAACGTATGTGAGGCCGCAGCCGCTGTACCCTTATGAGGCATGGAGTCTGTCCGAGGAAACGTATGACGAGGCAAACAACCAGCGCAGCGAAAGCCTATTTGCCATAGGCAACGGATATATCGGCATGCGCGGCAATTTCGAGGAAGGCTTTTACGGCATGTTGGGCAACTCCGTCACCGGCAACTATCTGAACGGGTTCTATGACTCCGAGCCGATCGTGTATCCGGAAGGGGCGTACGGGTATCCGGAGCGGAATCACGCGATGCTGAACGTGACCAACGCACAGCGGGTGGAGCTGCGGATCGAGGGCCAGCTGTTCCATCTGAACAGCGGCGTCGTCCACGACTACCGGCGGGAGCTGGACATGAAAAAGGGGATGCTGACGCGCGAGATCGAGTGGGAAGCACCCGGCGGCCAGCGTGCCCGGATCCGGATCCGCCGGTTCGCCGCCCTCCAGCACAAGCATTTGGCGGCGATCCATTATGAAGTCACCGCCCTTAATTTCAGCGGGGCCATCAGCCTGACCTCCGCGCTGGACGGTAAGATCGCATCGCAGAACAACAACGGCGATCCCCGTCTGGGCGCCGCCAAGGCTGAGCAGAGCTTGCTGCTCGAAGATTCGGGCCGTGACGGAGAGCTGTCCTGGATGAGACAGCGTACCCGGCATTCGGGATTTGTGCTCCTGACGGCCATGAGCCATGATCTGCAGACGAATCAGCCCTCCCAGACTTCGGCGTGGTCGGAGAACGAGTATGCGGCATCCGAATTTACCGTATCACTCCGGCAGGGGGAGAGCGCAGCCCTCACCAAATACGTCACGTACCATACGTCCAAGGATTATGCCGAAGGGGAGCTGCTTGTCCGTGCAGAAGAGGTTCAGCGGATGGCTCGGCAGTCGGGGTTTGAGGTGCTTGCCCAAGAACAGCTGTCTTTTCTCGAACAGTTCTGGAAAACCGCCGACGTGGAAATCGCCGGCGACCCTGCACTGCAGCAGGGCATCCGCTTCAATGCGTTTCAGCTGCTGCAGTCCGTCGGCCGGGACGGCGCGACAAACATCGGCGCCAAGGGTCTCACAGGCGAAGGATATGAAGGCCATTACTTCTGGGATACGGAAATGTACATGCTGCCGTTCTTCACCTATACCCGGCCGGATATTGCCAGGGCGCTGCTGCATTTCCGCTACGCCACGCTGGACAAAGCCCGCGAACGGGCCCGGGTCATGTCGCAGAAGGGAGCCTTGTTCCCTTGGCGGACCATCGACGGGGAAGAGAACTCGTCGTATTATCCCGCCGGTACGGCCCAGGCCCACATCAACGCGGACATTGCCTACGGGATCAAGCAGTATGTGTCCGCCACCGGAGATTCCGATTTCCTGCTGAATGAGGGCGCCGAAATATTGTTTGAGACGTCGAGGTTCTGGCTGGACCTTGGACACTTCAACCCCGCCCGCGACGGAAAATTCTGCATCGACGGCGTGACCGGACCTGACGAGTATACGGCCATCGTCAACAATAACGCCTATACGAACCTTATGGTGCAGGATCAGCTGCGCTACGCGGTGCAGGTGGCCGGCTGGCTGGCGGAATCACATCCGGCGGAAGATCAGCGCCTTCGGGCGGCGATCAGCCTGACGGACGAGGAAATCGCGCTTTGGGGCAGGGCCGCGGAGAACATGTTCGTGCCGTATGATGCAGAACTCGGCATCTATGCGCAGGACGATACGTTCCTGACGAAGGCCAAATGGGATTTTCAGAACACGCCGGCCGACAAGTACCCTCTGCTTCTGCATTTTCATCCGCTCGTCATCTACCGCCACCAGGTGCTGAAGCAGGCCGATCTGGTGCTGGCGCTGTTCCTGCTCGGCGAACGGTTCACGATGGAGGAGAAGATCCGGAACTACCGCTACTATGAGCCTTTGACGACGCATGATTCCTCACTGTCGCCGTGCATTCACAGCATCGTCTCGGCCGAGATCGGCGAACTCGAAGAAGCGTATGCTTATTTCGACCGGACGGTGCGCATGGATCTGGATGACATCAACCGGAATGCCAAGGACGGGCTGCATACGGCGGCCATGGCCGGGTCCTGGATGTCCATCGTATACGGGTTTGCGGGCATGCGCTTGGTAGACGGCATGCTGGAATTTGCGCCGGCGCTGCCGGGGCAGTGGGACAGCTATCGCTTCCGGATCATGAACCAAGGCCGGCTTCTGGAGGTGCTTGTCGACGCGGAAGGAACGGAATATGGACTTCTGGAGGGTGAATCGCTGCAGATCCGTCACAAGGGGGAAGAGCTGACCCTTGAGGCAGGGAAGACGGTCAGAAGGTAACGAAAAACGGCGGGGTTTTGGAACGAAGGACACCGGGGAATCACCCGGCAGATTCGTCCCGGAACTCCGCTTTTCATCTTTATAAAAAAAGTTTGGCGAAACGCTTGACGATGATAATGGATCCATGGTAAGATCTATCTTGTCGCTAAGAAAAAAACATTTCGAACGTGACCAACTGAATATGCGGTCGTGGCGGAATTGGCAGACGCGCACGGTTCAGGTCCGTGTGGGCTAACCCCCGTGGAGGTTCGAGTCCTCTCGACCGCATCGTTGATAGGATCATGTGATTGCTGAAAGGCAATGCATGATCCTATTTTTATGTTTATTTACGCCGATAGGCGTTTTTTTTATTCTCTTCAGGATTGTGATTACAGACTTGAGCCGGGGGCTCTTGGATCAGGGCACCCGGCCTAACTGCTCCCGAAGCCGCGTGATGTCGCTGATCGGCGGAAGGCCGAAAAGCCGGGCGTATTCGCGGCTGAATTGGGACGGACTTTCGTAACCGACTCGAAAAGCCACATCCGCTGCATCGGCAGATTCGGATAACAAGAGACGGCGGGCCTCCTGCAGCCGCAGCTGCTTTTGGTACTGCAGCGGGCTCATGGCCGTGACCTCCTTAAAATGACGGTGCAGGGAGGAGGGGGCCATATGGGCAGCTGCCGCCAGCTCATCGATCCGCAGCGGCTCCATGTATTCCCGCTTAAGCTGCTCTACCACCACGGCAATTCGGTTCGAGCTGCTTCCCCTCAAGGCCATTTGCCTTAATACGTCTCCTTGCTCTCCCTGCAAAATCCGATATAAGATTTCACGAACGATGAGCGGTGCCAGTATCGGTATATCCTCCGGGTTATCGAGCAGGCGTGTGAGCCTGACAGCCGCGTCCAAGAGAGGAGCAGTCGATTGTTCCACGAATAACCCCCGTTTCGAACGGAGCTTCTTCCGGGATACCGGATTCGCCTCGTTTACTAAGTCCAACGCATCTTTTAGGTTAAGTTTAAGCCTGAAGCACAAATAAGGCACATCAGGCGATGCTTCAATAATCTGTGCGGAGACGGGCAAATCCAGGGAGATGACCAGATAGCTGGACGGCCCATACGTAAAGCTCTCGTCTGCAAGCATGACCACCTTCGAACCTTGGGAGACGATGCACAGCTCCGGTTCATGGACCGAAAACGAAGGGAACGTCGTTTTCGAACTGCGAATCAGGGAAAGGGAAGGAATGAGCGTCTCGTGAATGCCGTCTCCGTCCGTATGTTTTTCCATCAATAGGGACAATTCCTTCTGATACGAAACCAAGGAATTGGCGTGGTTGGATAAATCCCGCATGAATTGTTTTCCCCTCCTTATCTATGTCCATTATAAGCCCTGTTGGATCCAGCGATGAATCGTTTTGAGAGAATCAGGCAATCATTTGCGATTTTTAGACTACCTCTGCTTTTTTCGGCTGGTTCATAATCAGGTTGAAAGAAAGGAGAGGAAGAGTAATGGATAAGCGCATTTTCATTCTGGCGCTGGCTGCCTTTACAGTAGGCTCCGTTGAACTGGTCATTGCTGGGATTTTGGATATGATCGCCCGGGATCTGCGCGTTTCCGTCGGTGTGGCCGGCCAACTGGTTTCGGTGTATTCTCTGGTTTTCGCCTTAGGATCCCCCGTCTTGATCGCTTTAACTACGAAGGTTGAGCGCCGAAGGCTGCTGGTCATCGCCATGCTGGTGTTTACGGCTGGAAATATCATGTCTATGTTAAGTCCGAATTTTACGATGCTGCTGCTATCCAGGGTTATTCTGGCGGCAAGCTGCTCCATTGTTGTCGTTCTGTCGATCACCCTGGCTTCGGGGATTGTGACCCCTGAAGCAAAAGGGCGTGCGATTGGAATGATCTTTATGGGGATCAGCGGCGCCCTCGTGCTCGGCGTTCCGCTGGGGACATTGATCGGCGAGGCTTGGGGCTGGCGGGCAACCTTTGCTTTTATTGGCGTACTTTCGTTCATTGTGACGATATGCATCATGAAATTTCTGCCCCAAGCGGCGTCTCCGCCTAAGCTTCCGATGCGGGAACAGCTGCGTACGTTGGGAAATTCTAAAATTGTGTTCGCCCATCTCGTCTCCATTCTGCAAATGACGGGCCAGTTTACGATCTATGCCTATATCACGCCGTTTTTACAGACCATGTTGAACCTGTCTCCCGGTCAAATCAGCTTCGTCTTGCTGGTTTATGGGCTCGCCGGCATTGCAGGGGGGTGGATTGGAGGGTGGGCGGCCGACCGCTTTGGGGCAGCCCGGACAATGATCGTCACGCTGCTGCTCCACGCCATGGCGATCCTGCTTCTGCCCTGGGCAGCTGCCTCCATGCTGCGCTTGCTGCCCGTCGTCATCGTCTGGTGTGCGTTTAACATGGCGCCAAGTCCGGCTATTCAAAGCTATTTGGTGCGGCTTGCACCAAAGTCGGCGGACATCCAGCTCTCCCTAAATACCTCCTCGCTGCATCTCGGCGTAGCTGCGGGATCTGCCATCGGCGGCGTGGTGATCAGCCGTTATGAGGTTACGGCCAATGCCTGGATCGGAGGTCTGATTGTTATCCTGGCTATTGTTTCGGCCATCGTTACCCTGTACAGAGGCAGGGTGATTCATAATAAAGAAGATAACTCCCTTCAGGAGAGCTCTTCCTGAGAAAGCCGTCTCTGTCATGTAAAAGGTAACCCTAGTGAACCGCCCATCCGATAACCGGATGGGTGGTTTTTTGCATTTTATTTCTCCTGCTCCTGGATCACCTGCTCGATCCCGAGCAGAATCAGCTTTAGTCCGAACTCGAACGCCTTGTCTGTCCCCATCAGCTCGAACAGCCCGTTCTTGAACATCCTCCGGAACAGTCCGGCATCCGTCTCGCTCATGGAGTCCAGAAGGCGAATCATCTCCTCACCTGGAAGCGCTCCTTCTCCGTGCTCCTTAACAATCGCGGAGACATTGCGCTGGTGCTCATAATCGTCCAGAACGAAGTTGAAAATATAATTCATCAGCGTAAGAACCACTTGCATTTTTTGCTCCTGCTCGAGCGGCGTCGATTCCACGCAGAGCAGCATCCGGTTGGTGAACCGGATGATGTCCGGTTCGTGGGGCAGCGTCAACATCATAAGCTGCGTGGAGCAGGGATACCGGCCGAGCACGCTTCGCACCGTTACCGCTAGCCCCTTCAGCTGCTCCTTCCAGTCCCCCTCGGCGTGGTACTCCTCCAGAATAATTTTCGATACCTGGTTGGCCAGACGCTGGTAGAGATTTTGTTTGCTCTTGAAGTACCAGTATATCGAGGGAGCCTGAATCCCCAGCCGGTCGGCCAATCGTCTCATGCTGAACTTTTCGATACCTTCCTCGCCAAGAAGCTCCCACGAGGCTTCCAAAATCCGATCCTCCGAAATCTGAGGCTGCTGTTTTTTCATCGGGAATCCATCCTTTTACCTAACAGTGTAAGTTTATGCTTTACATGTTCATAAGACCATGATATCATCTAACACTGTAAGGTTCAAACTAACACTGTAAGATGACATCTGCACTGTTAGACGGTTGACCTAAATCAATAAAGAAAGCAGGGACCCGCATGGATACAGAAAATCTTTATTACTTTGAAAAGGCACCGGTCGCCAAAGCCGTAGCTCACTTCGCTGTACCGATGATGCTGGGCACGTCAATGAGTGTCATCTATTCCATATTGAATGCCTATTTCCTGGGCACACTCCACAATACGGCGATGTTAACCGCTCTCGCGTTAACCTTGCCGTTGTTCGCCATCATTATGGCACTGGGCAACTTGATTGGCATCGGAGGCGGTACCTTCATTTCCCGTTTGCTGGGAGAGAAAAAATTGGATGATGTCAAGCATGTGTCTTCATTCGCTTTTTACAGCAGTTTAGTTATTGGTCTTATCGTGATGGCCGTAGGTATCCCGCTGATTGATCCCATTGTCCATGGCCTGGGGGCAACGCCCGACTCCTTCGGCTTCACGAAGGACTATGTCACGATGATGCTTATTGGTTCACCATTCGTCATCTTATTTTTTACACTGGAAAATATCGTACGCTCGGAGGGTGCGGCAATGACGTCGATGATGGGGATGATTCTGAGTGTTGTCGTGAATATTATTCTCGATGTGCTGGTCATCTTCGCTTTTCATTGGGACGTGATCGGCGTTGCGTCAGCTACGGTCGTTTCCAACCTGGTCGCGAGCGTCTTCTACGCCTACCATATGGGATACAAGAGCTCATTTTTAACCATCTCCGTTAAATGGTTTAAGGCGTCCAAAGAGATTTTGAGCAATGTCATCAAAATTGGAGTGCCCGTCTTTATTATGAGCATCTTTTTGGGGGCCATGTCGCTCATCTTTAATCGTTTTCTTGTAGAATATGGGGATCAGGCCGTTGCAGCTTACGGAATTTCATCGCGCTTATTGCAGTTTCCCGAGTTTATTCTGATGGGTTTATGTGAGGGAGTCGTGCCATTGATTGCTTTCTCTTTTACAGCGAATAAATTGCGTATGAAGCAAACGATCGGATTTACGATCAAAACGATTGTAGCGTTAGCCGTCGCGTTCGGCATCATCGTCTATTTGATTTCCGACCACTTGATCGGTTTATTTACGAATGACCCGCAATTAATCGAAATGGGCAGCTATATTCTGCATGTGACGTTCTTATCCTTGTTCATTACAGGCATGACCACGTTGTTTACGGGGATCTTCCAAGCGACAGCTCAAGGAACCGCTGCGTTTATTATGTCCATTATTCAAGGAGTTACGCTGATTCCTGTACTCTATATCGCCAATCGAATGAACGGCTTCCACGGGGTAGTCTGGTCGCTCGTCATCGCGGATGCCGCCGCGTTCCTGGTTGGGGCAATTATGCTGTATGTTTTGCGGAACAAATTGCAGCCCGATATGGAAAGTTTAGTACAGTAGAAGACATAGGGTTATCGTACGTTGAGGAGATTACATTTTGCGAAGCAATAAAGGGGAGAGAGGCTTACCACGAAAATGAGGCCGATGCTCTTTTACTGCTATGATTGTGATATGTAGACATCTGTTGTTCTTGAACACAAAAAAGCTGCGGTCAACCACCCCGCAACCGTTGATTGTATAAAAGATCGAGACGACAGGATTTGAACCTGCGACCTCTTGCTCCCGAAGCAAGCGCTCTACCAAGCTGAGCCACGTCTCGTTAAGAGAAAGCTTATACTATAAAATTTACTCCGATTTTACATTTTGTAAAGGGGGTAAAAGAAAAATTCACAATTCGTTTAACGATTGGGCAAAATGATCCTGTGCTGCCAGCAAATGAAAAGACCGGGGGAATCGCAAAGATTCCTTCCGGTCTTGTTTGGTTTCTAAAGCGTAAGTTTTATTTGCCTTCAGCATCGCCCGGCTTGGACGGCTTTTCCGAATCATTCGCAGGGGTGGTATTGCCTGGCTTGCTGCCCGCTGGTGTATTGCCAGCCTGGGTATCTGTTGGAGTGCTGCTAGCTTTGGCATCTGCCGGTTTGGTCCCATCTGTCTTGGCATCGGCTGGTTTCGTGCTGCTCGTTTGATCATCTGCCGGGGAAGTCCCTGCTCCGGATCCGGCCGGAGGAGAAGTCGCCCCCGTGTTTGCATCCGTATTCGAATCCGTATTCGCATCCGTGTTCGCATGCTCCTTCTCCTGATCCTTCCACTCCGGCAGCGCCGCCACGTAAGCATCCGACATGCTGATCAGCTTGTGCGCCCGCTCGTACGTTTCCTTGGAATCCAGCGGTTTGGTGACCTTGCCTCCGTTCAGCGGATAGGTCACCCCGTCGGCGTAACCGGAGCCCGGTACGAACGCTCCCTTAGCCGAAATAAACGAGCCCGACGGGAGGTAATACCGCTGCGGCAGCACGGGACTGTTCTGGTTGAGCAGATCCTGGCCGAAGTGCACTTGGTTCTTCAGCGAGACGCCGATCAGATTGGCCAGCGTCGGGAAAATATCCGACTGCCCGCCGACCTGCTCCAGCGTCTGGGCTTTTTGGTTCGGCACGGAGAGGACGAGCGGGATGTTCATCATATCAGGGAGGGTGTACTCCCGTCCGTAAATTTCCTTCATCAGCTTTTTCTCTTTGTTATTGAGTGAATATATCGGAAGTCCCTGATGATCACCGTACAGGACGATGACGCTGTTGTCCCAGACGCCGTTTTTCTTCAGCTCGTCCACGAACTGGCCGAGGGCGTAGTCGGCATAGTTCTGGGACTGGATATAATCCCCGACAAGGGTTCCCTTATAACGGTCGGGAAGCTCCATCTTGAACTTGCGCTCCGGGATGCGGAACGGGTGATGGCCCGACATGGAAATGACCTGCACGTAGAACGGCTTGCCGGTTCCCTGCATCCGTGCCAGCTCGTCGGCCGTCTTGGCATATAGCAGCTCGTCCGATGAACCGAACGAAACGAGGTCATTTTTGCCGAAAAACTTGTCGTCGTAATATTTTTCCCAACCAAGCGCTTTATACAGCTGATCCCGGTTCCAGAACACGACGCTGTTCGTATGGAACGTCGCCGTCTGATAGCCGCTCGCGGCGAACGTTTTGGGCGCGCTCGGCAGCGCCTTGTCCGCATACACCTCGGAAGCAGCCCCGTTGGACGGAACGTAGAGGGAAGTGTTCACGACGAATTCGGCATCCGCCGTATTTCCCTGACCGACCTGCTGGAAGAAATGCGGGAAATACATATGATCTTTGACCAGCTTGTTCATGTTCGGGGTAATTTCCTTGCCGTCGATCTTCAGGTTGACGAGGAAATTCTGGAACGCTTCGAGCTGAATGACGATGACGTTTTTGCCCTTGGCGGCACCCCAGTATGCCGGCTGAGCCGGCTCGGTCGTTCCTTTCACCTGGGCAACCGCCTCAGGCGTGACCGACTTGGCGTCGACCTTGATGTTCTTGGAAGGGGCAAAGCCGACATACGCTTCATAGTTGAGAATCCCCATATCCCGGGCCTGCTGGAATTCGTTCATCCCGCTCCGGAACGGAAAAATGCACGCGGCACAGGCGATCAGTGCCAGGACGGCTCCCCCAGCAAACCACGGGCGACCCGTTCGGACGGACAAGCTGCGGCCAAAGGCGCGGAACCGCCGGCTGGAACAGATAAGGATGAACAGCACGACGATATCGGTGAAAATGAACAAGTAATACGGATCCATGAGCGAAAAGACGCTGCTGTTGACCTCCGATACCTGGTTTACTTGGCGAAGCTCATGATAAGTAACGATAACTCCGAAATACTTATAGTACATAATGACGGCAAAATAAATAATGGTCAGAACCAGGTCCACAATCAGGTAGGTGACCAGCTTCTTGCGGTAGGCCAGCGTTTCGATCAGGCAGAAGAGCAGCCATACGGGCGGTATGCCCGTCAGCAGCATCATGCCGAAGCCTCCGGCATTTTCCCTGAACACGACCGTCCAGACCAGAAGCATTTTTAAAATCATGACTATGGAGAAGAAGATAAAAGGTTTACCTATCAGCGCTCTCCATGAAAAACGGTTATGCAAAATCAATCGACGCCCCTTTCGTAATTTCCACACAGATCGCCAAGCCCATTCAAGGGCGTATAGGAATCAGCAGCGTACGGTCTGTCATCCGCAGGTTGTCCTGCCGGCGGGCCGCCCGCGTTCCCTCTTCAGCATCATGGATTACCCCTTATCAAAAACGCCATCAGGCCACAGCAAACACAAGGCTTGGACACCTGTGCTAAGCCGGGCCATACGCGGGACAATGAAGTTAATAGTAACTATTACACTATTGCAATTTAAGCACAGGGCCCAGGGAATTGCAAGAATCGCCCGGGATGCGAAAGAGGGGGTGGACCCGGCTGGGCATAGCCTCCCGAACCGGGCTGATGATTGATGAAGAAGGATGTCATCACTCTATTATATATAGGAAGAGACAGGATCATTCCATCGGTGAGAAGGGGAGATGCTGTGTGGAAAAAGGCGGAGGGACCCGTTACTTCGTCAATCCGGCATGAATTGTATCGAGGTTCCATTTCATCATGGTGAGGTAGCTGTCTCCTTCTTCCCCGGGCTTGCCGGTGGAATCGGTGAACACCTTGCCGAATATCCGAACCCCGGTCTCCTTGGAGACGCTCTCCATACTGCGCGGATCCACGCTGGTCTCCACAAACAATGCAGGCACCTGCTCCGCCTTCACGATATCGATAATCCGCTTCATCTGCTCAGGGGTGCCCTGGTTCTCCGTATTGATCTCCCAAATGTATTGGGCTTTCAGCCCGTAAGCCGCGGAAAAATATTTAAAAGCCCCTTCGCTTGTAACGAGAACCCGGCGTTCCTCCGGGATGTCGGCAAAGCGTGTCACGGCATCATCGTGCAGCTTCTTCAATTCCTCGATATAGTTCCCGGCATTCTGCTCATAATATTCACGGTTGGCCGGGTCCGCTTTCGTCAGAGCCGCAAGGGCGTTCTCCGCATAACGGATCCCGTTCTCAATGCTCAGCCAGGCATGCGGATCCTGCTCGGATTCCTTGCCGGCGGAGGTCAGGTACATCGGCTCCACGCCTTCGCTCAGTGCATAGACAGGGGCCTCTTCCCCCGCTTTTCCCGACGTCTCCAGCAGTTTGGCGAACCAGCCGTTCCCCGTCTCCAGATTAAGCCCGTTATAGAAAATGACATCGGCATCGCTGGCATGCTTGAGATCCGCAGGCAGCGGATCATATTCATGGGGGTCCGTGCCGACCGGCACGATCGAATACAGCTCTACGCGGTCCCCAGCAACCTGCTTCACGATATCGTACAGGATCGAATACGTGGTCAGCACGACCGGCTTCTCCCCGGAAGAGCCGGCTTTATTCCCGGTTTGACCGGAGCAGCCGGCGGAAAGTGCCAGGACCAGCATAAGTACGGCTCCGAGCCAAACCTTCCTTTTATGTTTCATACGATTTCCCTCCTATTTAAAAAGAATCATTGCGGCGCGAACCCTGCTGCCTTCCGGGCAGACGGCGTCAAAGTCCTTTCAGCGCCGCCTTTTTGCGCCGGGAACGGAAATGCCGCCACAGGACGCCCTGTTTTGGTGAAAAGGCCAATGCCAGCATGAACCAGACAGCTGACGCGAGCACGATGGCTGCACCGGAGGCCAGATTGTATTTGACGCTGAAATACAGCCCCACCACGGCTGATAACGCGCCGAAGCCGGCGGCCAGATAAATCATCACCCACAGCCGGTTGGTCAGCAGATAAGCGGTGGAGGCAGGGGTGATCAGCATGGCGACGACGAGGATGATCCCGACGGTCTGCAGAGAGGCGACGGTCACGAGGGTGAGCAGGGTCATCAGCAGGTAATGGATAAGCCGCCCGGGCAGCCCGTATGCCGCGGACATAACCGGATCGAACGAGCTGACCAGCAGCTCTTTGTAGAACAAGTAGACGACCGCGGCGATCACGATGCCGATGATCAGCGTGATCCACATGTCGGAGGCGCGGACCGCAAGTACGTTGCCGAACAGGATGTGGTACAGGTCGGTCGAGCTTTTCGCAAAGGTAATCAGGATGATGCCGACGGCAAAAAAGGACGTAAACACGATGCCGATAGCCGAGTCGTTCTTGATCCGGCTGTTTTGGCTGACGTATCCGATGCCAAGGGCCGTCAGCACGCCCGTGACCACGGCGCCGAAAAAGAAGTTGATGCCCAGCATGTAGGACAGGGCGACGCCGGGCAGGACCGCATGGGAAATCGCGTCGCCCATGAGCGCCATGCCGCGCAGAATGATAAAGCAGCCGATAATGCCGCAGATCATTCCGACCATGACCGAGGTCAGCAGCGCTTTTTGCAAAAAGCCGTATTCCAGGATTCCGCTCAGAAATTCCATTACACACCCACTCCGTTCTTTTCGAGAAAGGTCAGCTGCGCCGCATAAGCCTGGCTGAGAATGTCCGGACGGCAGACTTCACGGGCCGGACCTGCCTTCACCAGCTCGCCGTTAAGCAGCACAAGCCCGTCGAAATACGCTTCCGCCTTGCTCAAATCGTGATGGACCACGAGCACCGTGCGGTTCTGATCCCGCAGCTCTTTCAAAATGGCGACGATCGTCTCCTCGCTGGCGGCGTCCACGCCGACGAAGGGCTCATCCAGGCAGAACAGCTCCGCCTCCTGGGCGAGCGCCCGGGCGAGAAATACGCGCTGCTGCTGTCCGCCGGACAGCTCGCCGATCTGCCGGGAGCCGAAATCCTCCATGCCGACCTTCTCCAGGCAGTGGTAGGCCAGCTCTTTATGCTGCCGCCGCGGCCTCTTGAGCAGGCCGAGCTTCGGGTAGGTGCCGAGCAGGACGGTATCGATGACCGTAATCGGGAACGTCATGTCAATTTCGCTGCGCTGCGGAACATAGGCGATGCGGGTCCGGGCTTCCTTGACGCTGCCGCCGAGGATGCGAACCTCGCCGTGGTCCCGCGGAATCAGCTCAAGGAGCGACTTCATCAGCGTGGATTTACCGGCCCCGTTGGGTCCGATAATACCGGTCATACTGCCGGGAAGCAGCGTAAAACTGACGCCGCGAAGGGCATCCTTGCCGTGATAGGAGACGAATAGGCTGTCGACGGACACCGAAGGGTCGCGGTGACGGGGGAGCATAGTATAAACCTCCTTTGGATTATGAAAACTTTGACATAAGTTTCCCTTAGGACAAATTAATGCACATATATAAAAATTTTTACCTAAGGAAACTTTATTGAGTATAGGCTAAAACAGATGGGGAGAATTGTAAAGTGTTTTTTTACCTGGGTTGTCCGTTTTTCGTGGGGTAAAACGAGGTCGAAACAGTGTTAGTATGCGGGGCGATCATAGGGGGCGGAGCCCAAAAAAGCCCTGATTCCGTGGAATCAGGGCTTCATATCCTGCTCGGTGATTTGCTGTTTGACGAAGTGCTTGAACTGCTCCCTGAGCGGCGAATAGGGCTGATCGGCGTGATAGGCCATATAGGCCTTGACCGATTTGCCTGCGGGACCGGGGGCGGGCAAGTATTGGAGACTTCCGGCGGCGAGCTCGCTTGCGATGCCGGACAAGGGGAAGAAGGAGATGAAATCCCCGTCCTCTACCGTGTGCTTGACCGACTCCGGCGAATTGATGATCATGCGTTCCCACAAATGGATTCCGCTCTCGATCGCGTAGGTCCGGGTGAAGTCCCGCATAAAAGAGCCTTCGGCATGCTGGATGAAGAAGTGTTGGGCGACCAGCTGGTCGCTCAGCGATTTCAGGCTGGAGAAAGGGTGTCCCGGCGCAAAAATGACGACAAGCTCATCTTCCAGCAGCAGGTCTTCCTTGATGCCCGCAGCCGCAACGTCCTGCGAATAATAAAAGGCAAGGTCCACCTCATGGTTGTAGTGCAGCTCCTGAACGGTCCGGCTGGGCTGCACGGTCAGCTCGATCTGGATGCCGGGATACTGCCGGCAGAACCGGTTGACGAGTTTGGGCAGGTGAATCGTCCCCATCAGGCTGTCGGCGCCGATATGAAGAATGCCCTTGCCCAAATCGGCGTAGTCCTGCACGGCCTTCCGCGCCTCGGCAGCCAGCCCCGTCATTTTGACGGCGTAAGGGTACAGCGCCTTGCCGGCGTCGGTTAAGAGGATGCGGCCCCGCCTGGACTCGAAGAGGGCGATGCCCAGTTCTTCCTCTAAGCTTTTCATATGAAAGGTAACGGTCGGCTGTTTCATATCCAGCTCTTTGGCTACGTCGGTTACCTTCTTGTATTTTTCAATATAAACAAGGATTTGCAATTTTAACAAATTCAACGATGATTCCCCCTCGGTCACGTCCGATTCCTCTTCATTATAGAATTAATCTATAGACTCATAAAGATTATATTCTGATATTTATCTTTCTTTTTACAAAACGCATCATTTTACAAAATGATAGAGAACTACAATGAACTTGTCGGTAAACTTCATAGAGTTACACGGCAAACCAAAATGGGGGGAAACATTAGATTATGAAATTCAAAAAACCGTTACTTATGTTTTGTACGTTGGTCCTGGTACTTATGCTGGCTGCCTGCGGCAGCAAAAACAACGCAACCTCAGACGGCAGCAGTGCTGCGGGAACAACCACGACTGAAGATAAACCGGCGGCAGGGGAAACGCTCAGCGGTTCCGTGCTGGCTGTAGGATCCACCGCGCTTCAACCGCTCGTCGAGCAAGTGGCGCAAAAATTCATGGGCGAGTCCCAATATTCCCAAATCCAAGTTCAAGTCCAAGGCGGCGGCAGCGGCACCGGCCTGACTCAAGTTTCTGGCGGCCAGGCCAACATCGGGAACTCCGACGTATTTGCTGAAGAAAAGCTGGATGCAGACAAAGCCAAAGAACTCGTTGACCATCAAGTGGCCGTTGTAGCCATGGCGGCTGTAACGAATCCTGACGCAGGCGTAGACAGCCTGACGAAACAGCAGCTGGTTGATATTTTCACAGGTAAAGTGACGAACTGGAAAGACGTTGGCGGCAAGGATGAAAAGATCGTAATCGTCAACCGTCCTGCAAGCTCCGGTACCCGCGCAACGTTTGAAAAATATGCACTCGGAACGAAGACCGAAGACCTGCAAGGTTCGATCCAAGAAGATTCTTCCGGTACGGTGAAAAAGATCATTTCCGAAACGCCAGGTGCCATCGGATACCTTGCTCTGTCCTACCTGGACGACAAAGTGAAAACTCTGAAATATGACGGTGTGGAAGCAACGGAAGAGAACGTAGCCTCCGGTAAATACCCAGTATGGGCTTACGAGCACATGTACACCAAAGGTGAGCCTGCTCCGGAAGTGAAGGCGTTCCTGGACTACATGACTTCGGATGCCGTGCAAAACGGCGACGTGGTTGAGCTCGGATACATTCCGGCTTCCAAAATGGAAGTGAAACGCGACAAGGACGGCAACATCACGAAATAACATCAGGTTCCTTGAGCTCTCATGAAACACTGAATATGTACGACAAGAGGCGGAGAGACCAACTTCTGCCTCTATTTTCACTTTAGAAAGAAGGACAACGATGAAAGCTATAGATGAAAGGCCTGTAGGCATCGCTGACAATCCCCGTCCCGGACGGTTTAAAAAACATCATATGGAAGATTTCGCGGGACGCAGCTATACGACGATTTGCGCGATTCTTCTGATCGTCATTATTTTGTCCATCGTTTATTTTGTCGCTTCCAAAGGACTGGCGACTTTCTTCAAAGACGGCGTCAGCTTCAGCGAGTTTCTGTTCGGCTCCAAATGGGATCCGGACGGCAACCATGGCGAGCCGCAGTTCGGCGTCATGCCGTTTATTTTCGGCTCATTCGCGACGTCGATTCTGGCGGCGGTCATCGCCAGCCCGCTCAGCATCTGCGCATCGCTGTTCATGACGGAAATCGTACCGGGCTGGGGCAAAAAGCTGCTGCAGCCGGTCATTGAGCTGCTTGCCGGAATTCCGTCCGTCGTATACGGATTTGTCGGCCTGACGGTCATCGTTCCCGCCCTGCGCGACATGTTTCCCGGTCAGGGGATCGGGATCGCCGCGGGCTCGATCGTGCTGTCGGTCATGATCCTGCCGACGATTACGAGTATCGGTACCGACGCCCTGTCCTCGCTGCCGCGGGGCCTCAAGGAGTCCTCGTACGCACTCGGCGCAACACGCTGGCAAACCATCTACAGAGTTATTTTGCCAACCGTGCTTCCTTCTATTCTGACCGGGGTGGTCCTCGGCATGGCCCGCGCCTTCGGGGAAGCGCTGGCGGTACAGATGGTCATCGGGAATGCGCCGCATATTCCGCGGTCGCTGTTCGAATCCGCCTCAACGCTGACCAGCGTCATTACGCTGGATATGGGCAACACCGTCATGGGCACCGCGCACAGTAACGCGCTGTGGAGCATGGCGCTCGCACTCATGTTCATGACCTTTATCTTCGTCGTTATCGTTCGCCTGCTCGAAAGGAGAAATCGGATTTGAAAGCTAAAGCCGCTGACAAAATTGCAACAGCCATTATTGTGGTGTTTTCCTTATTAATCGTGGCAGTTCTGCTCGGACTGCTCGGATTTATTCTGTACCGGGGACTCAGCCACATCAGCTGGCACTTCCTGACATCGGTGCCCCAAACGATCCGGGAGGGCGGCGGCATCGGTCCGCAGCTGTTTAACTCCTTGTTCCTGCTGGTACTGACGCTTATTATTACAATTCCGCTGGGGCTGGGTGCCGGCATCTATATGGCCGAGTACGCCAAGCCAGGTAAAATCACCGGAGCAATCCGCCTCGTCGTCGAGGTGCTGTCCTCGTTTCCGTCTATCGTCGTCGGCTTGTTCGGCCTGCTCCTGATCGTCAACACGTTCGGCTTTGGCTTTTCGCTCTTCTCAGGCGCGCTGGTGCTGACGATCTTTAATCTGCCGCTCATGGTCCGCATCACGGAGCAGGCGTTCCGCAGCGTACCGAAGGAGCAGAAGGAAGCGGGACTAGCGCTCGGTTTATCAAAATGGAAAATCATCACGTCCGTGCTGTTTCCCGTCGCCCTGCCGAGCATTGTGACCGGTACGGTTCTAGCGGCAGGACGTGTATTCGGGGAAGCGGCGGCGCTCCTGTTCACCGCAGGGATGTCCACGCCGCGCCTTGATTTTACCAACTGGAACCCGCTGAGCCCTACGTCGCCGATCAATCCGTTCCGTCCGGCGGAGACGCTGGCCGTGCATATCTGGAAAATCAACAGTGAGGGCATTGCGCCCGACGCGGCGGAAATTGCCGCAGGCGCTTCGGCGGTGCTCGTGATCCTCGTGCTTGTCTTCAACCTGTTTGCCCGCTGGTTCGGCAACCTGCTCTATAAGATCATGACGGCATCCAAACGAATGGGATAGGAGAAATGAGCATGCAACAATCATCGACTACATTCCGTACTGAAAACCTGAGCGTGTTTTACGGGGCGTACGAAGCCGTGAAGAACATCAGTCTGACCTTCCCGGACAAGAGCGTTACCGCGCTCATCGGCCCGTCGGGCTGCGGGAAATCGACGTTTCTGCGGTCCCTGAACCGAATGAACGACGAGATTTCCCAAGCCGTGATCAAGGGGAAGATCTGGATCGGCGGGGAGGACATCAACGATCCTTCCACCGACGTCATTCAGCTGCGGCAAAAAATCGGTATGGTATGGCAGAAGCCGAACCCATTTTATAAATCCATTTACGAAAATATCGCTTTTGGACCGAAGTACCATGGCGTGAAAAATAAAAAAGAGCTCGACCAGATTGTCGAGTCCAGCCTGCGCAAAGCGGCGCTGTGGGACGAAGTGAAGGACCGCCTGAAGCAGTCCGCCTTGTCGCTCTCGGGCGGCCAGCAGCAGCGCCTGTGCATTGCGCGCGCCTTGTCGGTCAACCCGGGGATTCTGCTCCTCGATGAGCCGGCGTCGGCCCTCGATCCGGTTTCGACCTCCAAGGTCGAGGAACTGATCGTCGAGCTCAAGAAAGAGCTGAGCATCGTCATCGTGACGCACAACATGCAGCAGGCCGCACGGATTTCCGACTATACGGCGTATTTCTACCTCGGTACGCTGATGGAGCATAACGATACCGAAATTATTTTCACCAACCCGGCCAATGCCATGACCCAGGAGTATATCTCCGGTCGGTTTGGATGAGCCGCCGTATGCAGCACAGCAAAAAGCCGTCTCCCCATCAAGAATGGGGGACGGCTTATTTGTTTTATAAAGGTTAATACGGTCCGGTGTCCCAGCAAGGATTTGAATCCATGTTGGAGCAAAAACTCCACTTTGTGAGGAGGGTTAGCGGACGATCATCACCGGACAGTGCGCATGCTGGACGACGCTGTGGCTGACGCAGCCGATCAGCATTTCCGAGACAAGGCCCATGCCCCGGCTGCCCATCACGATCAGGTCGGCCGACTCTTCCTTGGCCGTCTGGCAGATGACCTTGGCCGGATCGCCGGTTTTGCTGACCGTGCGGAAGGCGACTCCCGTGCGGCTCGCTTCTTCGGTGGCCGGGGCGAGTATTTTTTCGCCTTCCTGGCGGATGTGCTCCTCCAGATCTACGCCCACCGGCGGTTCATTGATGGAAACGGTCGGGTTGACGTGCAGGACCACGAGCTCGGGAGCGGTATTCAGGCTCTGCACAAGCGATACAGCGGAATCCAGCGCATGCCGGGCATGCTGGGATCCGTCGACGGGTACGAGAATACGTGAGTACATATAAGAACCTCCTTAATGGCCTTCTGCCCGGTCAACATGGGCAAGCTTGCGGCGGGATACGAGCAGGGCGACGACGCCGAGGAAGACCATGACGGCACCAAAGTAGAACGGCGTCTCCGCATGGTACCACTCGGACAGCTTGCCGGCGAGCCATGGAGAAACGGCACCGCCGAGGAAGCGGACGAAGCTGTATGCCGCGGAAGCGACGGAGCGCTCCACCGGAGCGGCCTGCATGACGGCTGTGGTGATCAGCGTGTTGTTGATGCCCAGGAAGATCCCGGCCACGATGACGCAGACGATAACGGTTTGTGGCGAGTGATTATACGTACCGATGCCCATAATGAGCAGCACGATCGTAAACAGCGTAAGCACCGCTGCAATGGACGACACGACGCTGAAGCGCTTCTGCAGCTTCGGAGCGACGAATACCGACGTAAAGGCAAGCAGAATGCCCCAGCCGAAGAAGACATAACCCAGGCCGTGCTCATCCAGGTCCATGACGTACGGCGAGTACGCCATCAGGGTGAAGAAGCCGAAGTTATACAGGAATGCTGTAATTCCAAGGATCAGCAGCGCCGGATAAGACAGCGCCTTGAACGGGTCGGCCAGCGTGCTGGCTTTTTTCGGCTTGGGCACGTTCGGAAGCATAAACGTAACGAAAATAAATCCGATGGCCATCAGCACGGCCACGCCGAAGAACGGTCCGCGCCAGGAGATGGAGCCCAGCTCGCCGCCCAGCAGCGGTCCGACAGAAATCCCGAGACCGAGCGCGGCCTCATACAAAATGATCGCTTTGGCCGTGCCGGACGTGGACAGCCCGACGATCGCGGACAGTGCGGTGGCGATGAAGAGGGCGTTGCCGAGTCCCCAGCCGCCGCGGAAACCGACGATGCCGCCGATGGAGTTTGACAGACCGCCCAGCGCCGCGAAGATGACGATGAGCAGCATCCCGGTCAGCAGCGTCTTCTTGATGCCGATCCGGCTGGAAATGACGCCGGTAATCAGCATCGCTACGCCGGTTACCAGGTTGTAGCTCGTGAACAGGAGCGAAACCTGGCTCTTGGATGCGTGCAGCTGCTCGGCGATCGCCGGCAGAATCGGGTCAACCAGGCCGAGGCCCATAAAGGAGATGATACAGGCAAAAGCGATCGCCCATACCGCCTTCGGCTGGGACAACAGCCCTCCTTGGCGCTGTTCCAGCTCAAGGGGCTGCGAAGCATTGGTTTTCATAAGTAACATTACCTCCATTTTGATGAATCATGTATTTTCAAGTTTTCATGAATCTCCACAACAAAAAAACGTCTGTCGACGCCCTTGCATAGACACGTGCAGCGGCTTCAGCTTTCCTGGGAATCGGTTTCCTCGTCGAATTTGCGGATGAAATCATCCAGCCGCGTCTGCGTCTGTTCCAGCTCCTGCTGCATAAGGCGCATTTTTTCCACTTTGGTGCGCAGCATCTGAAGCTGTTCTTCCAGCATCTCGCTCATATGGGTCAATTGCTGCCTCCGATGAGCCCGGCTGGTCATGTCATGGTAGGTCTGGTGGTGCAGCTTGTAAGCGTCCGATACGGATAAGTACGAAACCAGCTCCTGCAGGCTGAAACCGAGAATTTCTTTGGCATTGACGATCTTCTTCAAGTACTCGATGTCCTCGCGGGTATAGAGGCGGGTGCCTCCTTCGCTCCGTTCAGGGGTCGGAAAAACGCCGATCTCTTCGTAGTAGCGGATCGTTCTCTTCGTCAAGCCGCACTCTCGGGCGACATCGTCGATTTTATATTCATCCATTTCCTTCCTCCCACAAAGATTCCCGGGTAACATTACCCATTGTAATCCTGACTAACGTTAACGTCAACGTTAAATTTATGAAACAGAAAATATATTTCTTACGTCCTATTTATTGTGGAATGCGGTTGTCGGCTTAGTATGCCCGGCATCCTCCGTTTATGTGCGGAATCCGGCCGTGATGGGGTGAAGGGCTTTTTCGTTGAACATTTCCTTATGTTTCACGGTCGAAAGGCAATGGCTGTGCGTCGCGGAGTGCTCAGAGGGTGAGGGGGGAGAAGAGGGGCTAGTGCTTTATAGCGGGCATCTGGGGAACAGTGCAGGGAGAAGGGCGAGCCGACCGTGTTGAGCGATGCCTGATTGTCTGTAGAAATACTAAAAAAAGCTGTCCCATACCGCGCAGCGGTTGAGGGACAGCTTTTTAAATTAAGGCTGATAAGTTGGCTATTCGGCGGACGTTATGCGCGAACGACGCGAACTTGGTCTGCTTCCAGCTCGACACGAATCTCCTTAACGTCTTCGTCGTCCAGCAGCAAATCGGTGATGCCGTCTTCCACATGCTGCGAAATAACGCGGCGGAGCGGACGGGCGCCAAAGGCTGGATCGTAACCGAGTTCGGCAAGCTTGCGTTTCGCTTCGCCGGTCACGTCGAGGGAGATGCCGCGCTCCGACAGGGTGGCCGTTACTTCGCTGAGCATATTGTCAACGATCGTTACGAGGTCTTCTTCCTTCAGCGAGGCAAACGGTACGATGCCGTCGAAGCGGTTCAGGAATTCAGGCCGGAAATAGCTGCCGAGCGAATCAAGAATCGAGCGGGTCTGCTCGGATTTGGCGGTGAAACCAACCATGATTTTCTTATCGGCGGCCGTGCCGGCGTTAGAAGTCATAATGATCACCGTATCTTTGAAGCTTACCGTACGCCCTTGGCTGTCAGTCAGACGGCCGTCGTCCAGCACCTGCAGGAACATATGCTGGACGTCCGGATGCGCCTTCTCGATCTCATCGAGCAGGATAATGCTGTACGGGTTGCGGCGTACGCGTTCCGTCAGCTGGCCTGCTTCTTCATGACCGACGTATCCTGGTGGCGAACCGATCAGCTTGGAGACGGAGTGCCGCTCCATGTATTCGCTCATGTCGAGGCGAATCATCGAATCGGTGCTGCCGAACAGTTCTTCGGCCAGCGCCTTGGACAGTTCGGTCTTGCCGACACCGGTCGGACCGACGAACAGGAAGGACGCAATCGGCTTGGAGTCGCTGCGCAGTCCGGCGCGTCCGCGGCGAACGGCTTTGGCGACCTTGTCGACGGCTTCGCCCTGGCCGATGACGCGGCTTGCGAGGCGGGCGGCCAGATTTTTCATCTTGCCGCGCTCATCCGCCTGCAGCTTGCCGACCGGGATGCCGGTTTTACGCTCGATGATGTTCTGGATATCCTCGACAGTTACTTCGAGGACCTCTCCGGCAGCGGCATCCCCGTTCAGACGTTGCTGCAGCTCGGCTTCCTCGTCGCGCAGCTTGGCGGCGAGCTCGTAATTTTCATCGCGGGCGGCTGCGTCTTTCTCGGTTGTAATCTGTTCCAGACGGGCGCGGATCTCGTCCGCACTGCCGACCGGAGCCCGCAGATTCAGCTTGGCGCCCGATTCGTCGAGCAGGTCGATCGCTTTATCAGGCAGGAAGCGGTCCTGGATATAGCGGCTGGACAGACGCACGCACGCTTCAAGCGTTTCGTCCGGATAGTGTACGCCGTGGAACTGCTCGTATTTCGGACGCAGCCCTTTCAAAATTTCGATCGTTTCCTCGGCGGTCGGCTCGTCGACCGTCACCGGCTGGAAGCGGCGCTCCAGCGCAGCGTCTTTCTCGATCTGACGGTATTCCTTAAGCGTCGTGGCGCCGATGACCTGCAGCTCGCCCCGCGCCAGCACCGGCTTCAGGATGTTGCCGGCGTCCATAGAGCCCTCCGCGGAGCCCGCGCCGACCAGCAGATGGATCTCGTCGATGAACAGCAGAACATTTTTACGCTGCTCCAGCTCGGCGATCAGCTGTTTGACTTTTTCTTCGAATTGCCCGCGAATGCCGGTTCCCGCTACGAGGGAGGCGACGTCGAGCGAATAGACTTCTTTGCTCCGCAGCTTCGCTGGTACGCTGCCCTCCGTAATGCGCAGCGCCAGCCCTTCGGCGATGGCCGTCTTGCCGACGCCCGGTTCGCCGATCAGCACCGGATTGTTTTTGTTCCGGCGGTTCAAAATTTCGATGACGCGGTCGATCTCCTCGTCGCGGCCGATGACGTTGTCGATCTTGCCGCCGCGCGCCGCGTCGTTCAGATTGCGTCCGAGCTGATCCAGCAGCCCGCCGCCGCGCCGTCCGCCTTCTTGAGCAGCTGCTCTGGGAGGCTGCTGCGCCGCGCCGGATACCGGCTGGCCGGATTGCATGAAGCCGCGGAACAAATCTTCCAGCGGAGAAGAATAGCTGCCGGAAGGACCAAAGCCGGCCGCAAACGGCACGCCGCCGTTTACTTTGGCATAGCAATCTTCGCAAAGAAACAATTTCTCGGATTTATGGTTGACAGTGAGGCTCAGACCTACGGTTGCCTGGTTATGATTACAATGTTGACAGCGCATGAAGGCATGCCCCTTTCGTTAGTTAATGGATTAATCAATTTTTGAATACTTCATCTGGATGTCCTCTAATCAGGAAAACAGCTGCCCGCGCCTTACGGGAGCAGGCCGCCGGAATAAAGGGATAAAAGTCAGAACTTCCGTCAGGACAAAGACGGCTGCACCGAAAGTCAAACTCCTAAAGAGGTTGTTCATGCAGTACAAGTTTGATCTTTTGATCTGACTTTGACTTTCTTTGACCTTATTATACCTCACTTGGAACACATGTCAACAGGTTTTCAGTTATTTTTCGTAAGTATATAGAAAAAGGTTTGAGAGAAGGAACGGTTCGGCCTTTCGGCTTGCTTGAGGCGAAAAAAAACGGCTGGAAGGCAAAGAAAAACGTCTATCGATGTACATAACTTTTTTGCGATATAACCGAGGCCCGGGTCTCCCGAAGCATGAAAAAAGCCCCGCCGTCCGGAATGTCTCCGTAAGAGCAGGGCGTACCTTGTATGATCAATGCGGTGAATAAGCCAAAAGTGTCATGATTCCTCGTCCTGTAATATGCAGTCGGCAAACAAAATGAATTTCGGGATGCGGAAAAATTGCTCCGCCCGGTCCTGAAAGCTGGCTGACGGCAGCGTCCCTTGGTGCAGCCATTTCCGGAACGTTCCGGGATGGATGTCCATCCATTCGCTGACGTCGCTGACGGACAGGTCGTGAACCATGCACAGCCCTGTTAGTATTTTGTTGCTGACAGGCGACCGGGTCAGCGTCCGGCGCATGAAGCGCGAAGAGGATGGCTGACAGATGATCGGGCTTGTGGATGTGACGGTATGATTAAACAGAATGTGATGCGGATAGCCCAGGTATTGGCATACCTTGTCCAAATTCTTTTTTCCCGGGATCCGTCCTTCATATACCCAGGCGCTCACGCTCCGGGAAGAAACCGAAATGTCTTCAGCCAGCTGCGACAGCTTGATATCGTTGGCCATCAGGACGGCCAGCAGCACGCGGTTGCGGATTTGGCAGCGGGATGGCTTGCGGAAGCGTTTGACGCGGATTCCTTTTCCTAAGTATTTGCGATTGATCAGAGACCACGCCTGAATGGAATGCGGTTCTTGTTGTTTAGGCATATTTCCTCCGATGATTTTTCTTAAAATTCTACAATAGTTTCGGCTACGTTTTCAATAGTGCTATCGCCTGTTTCTGCAAGGTCCCGGTTTTCAGCCGAATGACCCGGGAATTTACGGTATCCCGTTGTCAAGTGAATAATAGGAACTATTTTTTCACTTCAACCCCAAAATGCTTCCAATTCAGTCATCAAACTGTTACCGAATTGAAATTGAACTCGCCAGCCGGGAAGGGTACAATGCAAGGGTGCTAGATTACTAGATTCGCGTATCTACGACATCTTAGCCAAATCCGAGAGAAAAAGGTTGGTAGATTATGTTGAAAAAGAAGTTGCACTACTCGAAATGGCTCTTATCATTCCTGCTTGTTTTTAGCACTGTACTTTCGGCAGAAGGAGGGCTGGCTACGGCCGCAGGCAGCACGGCGTCCTCTGTCAAGGCTTCCGTCTTTGTCGCGGTCAATGACAAACTGATCACTTACGACCAGCCCCAGCCGCTTATACATAACGGTACACTGTTTGTACCCGTCGCCTCTACGGTTTCCCAAATGAATGCGTCGGCGAAGTACGCCGCAGGCAAGCTGACCATTTCGCGCGGAAAGCAGGCGCTTGTCCTGACGGTTCCCGGGAAGGACGCCATTCTGAAAAACGGAAGAACGCTCGTCTCCCTGCGGAAGCTGACCGACAAGTTCGGCTACCAAATTTCCTACAACGCCGCCCAGTCGCTGTACCGTGCGGTAAACAGCTCCGCCTCCTTGACGGACCATCAGCTGGCGCTGAAATACAGCACGTATATCAAGGAACATAAGAAGACGGCTGTCCAGAAGCCTTCCACGGGGAACGGCACGACGGCGCAGCAGGGCAGCAAAGTGATCTACATTACGTTCGACGACGGCCCGAATGCAGGTACGACCCGCCTGCTCGACGTGCTGGACCGCAATCAGGTGAAGGCGACCTTCTTTATGCTGGGAAATAACATCGCTTCGCATCCGTCCGCGGTCCGCAGGATCGTGAAGGAAGGGCATGGGGCCGGCCTGCACGGCATGAGCCACAAGAAGAATACTTTCTACGCATCACCTTCGTCTGCGCTGGGTGAGATGAACACCGATAACGACAAGCTGCACGCCGCTGCTGGCGTTTATACGAAAATGATCCGCCCGCCTTATGGAAGCAAGCCGTATTTTACTCAGAGCTACCGGGATTTGACGGCTTCTTACGGCTACCATCTGTGGGATTGGAACATTGATTCGGACGACTGGCGCTACAAGAGCAGTCCGCAGACGATTTATAACAACGTGCTGAGAGATGTGAAGGCCATGAAGAAGAGAGGGGTTACCCCGATCGTGCTCTTCCATGACCAGACGGCGACCACGTCGATTCTGGACAAGCTGATCAAAGCGCTGAAAGCCGAAGGTTACACGTTCAAGCCGCTGACCAACAGCACGCCGCCGGTCAACTTCTGGAACGACAAACGGTAAGACCAATCGCCCTGCAAATCTATGAAATAGGCCCGTGATGGAAGATATCCGGCTGCGCAGATTCCTCTCTCCTTTCATACTCATATAAGAGATGGTAGGAAAGGAGGGGCTGTGAGATGAATCATCTGGTTGTTAACGGCATCAGTGCGGCCGCCGGCGGAATTCTTACCGTCGTATTGGGAGGGTGGGATCAGCTGCTTACGGTGTTTCTGATCACCATACTCATCGACTATGCAACAGGGGTTCTGGCCTCCATCAAGGAAGGATCCGGCTTAGACAGCCAGGTCGGATTCTGGGGTCTTACCCGGAAAGCGCTGATGCTGCTCGTCATCGTCCTTGCGCACCAGATGGACGTGCTGATCGGCAGCGGGAGCGACGTCATCAAGACGGGGGCGATCTATTTTTACATGTCCAACGAACTCATATCGATTACCGAAAATTACGGACGGCTTGGCCTGCCCCTGCCGGATAAAATCCGCCAGCTCATCGCCGTTTTGCGAAATAAAGACAAAGGTAACGGTCCGGATCTGTGACGGTTCTTCATGTTTCCTTTCCCTGAGGGGGAGGATATGGTATATTTTTCTCAGTACACTTTTCGAATGGGACAAGGAGCATGATACATGATTAAGCATATCGTCTTCTTTAAATTAAAGGACAGATCACCGGAAAGTATTGAACGCACCGCCGCGGTCCTCCGCAATATGGAGGGGAAGATTCCGCAGCTCGTATCAATTGAGGTTGGGCTCGACGTCATCCATTCGGAACGTTCTTTTGATATCGCGCTGGTGACGGAGCTTGCATCGCTGGAAGATTTGCAGGCTTACCAGGTTCATCCTGAGCACCAGATCGTGATCCGCCACATCAACGAAGTGAAAGACGTATCCGTGAGTGTGGACTACGAATTCTAAAGAATAGGAAGAATGGGACATGAGCGATTTAGAATATCCAATGGAGACCTTATTCCTGCTCATCGTATTTATTGCGGCCTTGTTTGTCATGTTATTCTGGCTGAAGCGCCGCGGAAAACGGGACAAATAAATTTCCACATCATGGAGGTAAGGCCGTGTATTACGTGAACCAGGAACAAATTCAGCGGCGTCTGGAAGCGATTCCGGACATCGTGGAAGCATTAAAGCAGGTTGCCGGGAATTGGGATGGCGGGATTGTGTCCGGTTTCGTTCAGGAACGGGCGCTGCATTTGGCCGTCGAGGTCGTAACCGATGTCGGCAGCTATTTAATTGATGGATTTATTATGCGCGACGCAAGCAGCTACGAGGATATCGTAGAAATTACGCATGAGGAGCGCGTGTTTGACGATGAAGTGTTTGCCGTGCTGGCTGAGCTCGTCAGTCTCCGCAAACCGTTGGTGCAGGAATATTACGCATGGGACCGGAGAAGCCTGCACAAGCTGACCCCGGTCTTGCCGGACATTCTCGAACAGTTTTCCGTGCAGGTGCGTGATTATTTGAAGCAGGAGCTGGGTGCGTAATCCGGTTCTCCGCCGCAGCGGCATAGGTTGTTATTGGCCCGTCCATGGGAATGGACGGGTCTTTTTGTGTTTATGCAAATTTTTTTAAAAAATAGCGCCCATTTTGTGTCAAGACAACCCCGCCCTGCTTATAATACACCATCAACTAGGCATTAGCCCGGCTGGGCGAAGGGAGTGAAACATCATGGCGGAATGGGGCTATATACTCATCGCTTGCGGATTTATCATGTTCGCTGTTGTGGCAATGATCATTCTACATACGCTGAGGAGAGTACTGCTGCGGGCGGAATCCGTTCTGGGGAAGGCGGGAGCCGACATGACACAGCTGGCTGCAGAATCCAGGGAGCTGCTGACTCAGGCATCTTCAACACTGTCGCTTCTGCATGAGCGGGTGGAAGACATCGAACCGTTCAGTTCATCGCTGCGGCTGGCTGGCGAAACTTTAACCGGCACGCTGGAGCGGGTGGATTCGATTTCGAAGCTCGTCACCGATTCCGCCATGGAGCGCCTGGAGAAAGCCCACCGCGACAATGAGCTTCGGCTCGCGGAAGCGTTCCGGTGGCTGGATGTGGGGCTGTCGGTATGGCACTCCTGGAAGCAGGAGGCTTACCCGCCGGGAACGGTGCCATCAAGTGAAAAGGAGAGATGAGATATGAAGGAAAAGAATAAAAGCCTGCTGTGGGGCGCATTGGTCGGAAGTATTGTAGGGTCGGTAACCGCGCTGCTGCTTGCGCCGAAATCCGGGAAAGAACTGCGTCAGGATATTGCGGAGGGCGCACGCACGGTTGGCGGCAAAACCCAGGAATGGGCCGGCAAGGTGAAAGATACCGCAGGTAACGTCATTGCCGATATCCAATCCTGGCGCAAGTCCAAGGCTGACGGGGAAGAAGCCGGCGAACTGGCCCAGATCTCCTCTTTCTCGGAAGAAACCGCTGGCGAGCCGGATGAGTTCGAAGATTTCGATTTGACCGACGCCGAAGCGAAGCGGGACTAATTTGGAAGCAGGCATGGATTCAGGATCGTAAAGCGCAGGCCCACTCCTGGTGTCACCCGGGAGCAGGGCCTGTTTTTCCATATTTTCGGGTGCGATGCCACGGTTGTCCGAAAAAACGAAATGGGTTAAGATATGAGGTACGTTTTGTTGACGGTTTTCATATGGTAGCTACAGAGAGAAGAAAACGAGAAGGAAGCGGTGTGTTCGTGCAGCAGGCAATCGCAATTTTAGACTCGGGTGTGGGCGGGCTCACCGTGGCCAAGGAAGTCATGAGACAGCTCCCACGGGAAAAAATCATATATTTTGGAGACACCGCCCGCACCCCTTACGGACCCCGTTCGTCCGATGAAGTGAGAAAATTTACAGAGCAGATCGTCGATTTTCTGATCCAATTCAGTCCCAAGACGATCGTGATCGCCTGCAATACGGCGACAGCTGCGGCGCTGGACTATATTTCCGGAAAAGTGCCGATTCCGGTCATCGGGGTGATTCATCCCGGAGCCAGAGCCGCCATCAGCGCAACCAAAACCGGTCAGGTGGGTGTCATCGGGACCGTCGGTACGATTCGCAGCGGGGCCTATACCACCGCGCTGCAGCAGCTGTCGCCTTATGTCAAGGTGGTCAGCCAGGCTTGTCCGGATCTGGTGCCGCTCGTGGAGCAGGGCTTGTTCCGCTCAGAAGAAACAACGGCGATCGTGGAAAGGTCGCTCGCGGGAATCCGCCAATCCGACATCGATTGTCTGATTTTGGGATGCACGCATTATCCCTTTTTGAAGGATACGATCCAGGAAGTGATCGGCAGCAGCGTCAAGCTGATCAGCTCGGCGAACGAGACGGCCCGTGAAATCAGCACCATTCTGTATAATCAAGGGCAGCTCGCCAGCCGGGAGGAGAGCCCGGTCCATCAGTTTTTTTGCAGCGGCGACACCGAAATGTTTAAACGGATCGCAAAGCTGTGGCTGGGGGAGCAAATCCGGCGGACGCCGGTCGTATGGCAGGTCTCCAAATTTGATGAATAAGGATTTTGGATGGTCTCAAATCCGTAAGCCGCCTTCAAGGTGACTTACGGATTTTTTGGATATAAGAAAGTCGCGGCATTCCTATCGTGTGAAAACTCCGTTTAAATGAAGTCTGGCTTCCTTGAGGTTTGGCTTAGAGTGATCGTAGGAACATTTTACGTACATGCCCTTATCATCGATTTCAACAGGGCGATAGGGATCGTTTTTACCGCATGGGCCAAGCTCACGGGGGCATACAATGTTACGAATGGTGATGATGACTGCGGCCTAGTCCCGCGGAAAGGAACGATGCCATGCAGCAGTATACTGTGAAGAAAGGCGACACCCTGAGACGCATCGCCGCAAGCAGGGGGTTATCGGCGAGTCATATTATCAATGCCAACCCTTGGGCTTCCGACCAGCCCTATTTAATTCCGGGGCAGATTCTGTACCTTCCCTCTTCTCCGCGTAGAAGGTATGAGGTTCAGGCCGGCGATACGCTGGACCGCATCGCTGCGGCCTTTCAAACCCGGGAAGAGGCGATCATGGAGATGAATCCCGGCATCTCGCCGCATGTTCTTCCCGAAGGGCGCGTCCTGGTGCTTCCTCCGTCCGAACGGGCGGGTATCGTCCAGCTTCAGGGAGAATACGGTTACCGTCAGATGAAGGATGATATCCGGCAGTTGGAGGCGTTCTATCCTAAGATCGAAACCGGATCGATTGGAGAGAGCGTGCTCGGAAAACCGCTTCCGTATGTAAAAATCGGGGAAGGCGGCAAACATATACATGTGAACGCTTCCATCCACGCAAACGAATGGATTACGACGCCGTCCGTCATGCGTTTCATCGAGGAATACGTCTGCAGTCTGCAATGCGGGCAGCGCTGGAACGGCTATGATCCCGTGCAGTGGTACCAGCAGTGCACACTCTGGGTCGTCCCGATGGTCAATCCGGACGGCGTGGAGCTGGTTCAGGAAGGGATTCATCCCGGACATCCGTATTACAGGCAGCTGACGGAGTGGAACGGCTGCCGCCGCGACTTCCGGCATTGGAAGGCTAATATTCACGGCGTGGACCTGGGCGATCAGTTCCCGGCCCATTGGGAGGAAGAGGTGCAAAGGCGGGGCAAACGGTCTCCGTCCCCCCGGGATTACCCGGGTACAGCCCCGTTGACGGAGCCGGAAGCGGCGGCGCTGGCGGCCTTTACGCTGGAAACGTCGCCCGATGCGGCCGTATCTCTGCACAGCCAGGGGCAGGAGATTTACTGGAATTACCGCAACTATGAGCCCAAGGAGAGCCGGGAATGGTCCCGCCGCCTGGGCCAGGTCAGCGGCTATCGTCCCGTGAAGCTGGAAGGCAGCGACGCCGGCTATAAAGACTGGTTTATCCAGCATTTCCGCCGTCCCGGCTTTACTGTCGAGGTCGGGTTGGGCAAAAACCCGCTTCCGCTTGAGGATTACGATCAAATCAGCCTGGACGTCGGTTTGATTCTTGCTGAACTCATGTCATTGTGAAAAAAATATTGAAACATTTTCTGCAAGATTACGTATGATATGATTAAGGGAGCGGACGCTGTGTTAGGTTTAAGTAGAGACCGGCGATCGTTTCCTTTTTTCGCGTAAGAGCTCGTCCGGGTCCGGATGGATCCGTACCACACATATACAAGAAGAGGAGGGAAAGGCATGAAATGGAGAAGACTGCTCTCGCTGCGGCGCTGGTCCCACATGTTCTCCCGGATTTGGCGCTACCTGGTGTCACCTCAAGTGGCCATTACGGACAAGCTGCTGTTTCTCGTTCCGGTGGTGCTGTATTGGGTGCTGCCCGACGTTATGCCGTTTATCCCGATTGACGATATAGGAGTCACGATGCTGATGACGGGATGGTTTGTCTCCCGGATGGATAAAAAATACCCCGGTCTGCTGGACGGCGGCGCGATTCATCCGCCCAAGGGTCCGGTGCGCTGAGGCTTCTTGCCATCCTATATCCGATACTGTACAATCAATAGTTACAAATAGAATGAACTCAAGAAATTTATGTTGGAGAGCTTGGATAACCTTACCTATAGGAGATGTAGCCGATGAAATGCAAAATTACCCGCAATGCGGCCAAGGTGCTTAAAAAAGAACTCGAGAAGGAAGAAAACCGCGATCTGAAGCTTCGCGTGCTCGTGACTCACGCCCATGGCGACCATGCGCACTACGGCCTGGATATGGACAAGCCCAAGGATTCGGATGAAATCGTCAGCACTGATAAGGAAATTGATGTGCTTCTGGACAAGAATGAGCCGCTTCTTGACGGTGTCAAAATCGACTATTTGTATTTTCCGCAGGAAGGCTTTGTGATCACCAATCCATCCCAAGGCAATCACGGCGATCACTAAGGCGCTCAATTTCGAACCTGCGTGCAGGAACCTGGTGGAAAATGGTGGATTCCCGGATTGCTGCATAGTTCCGCTCCTTCCATACCATTCTAAGGACGGGTAGGAACTTTGTAGTGAAGGGAGAGCAACTGTTTATGACAACACGTTACGATTCCAGTCTGCAATCACAAAATTCGGTATCCCAGGCTCAAAACGCGGTGGAGAAGCTCCACAACGCGGTTTCCTCGGCTCTGTCCCATCCGACCGGGCAAATGATCGAGCAGGCGCACAACCGTCTGGCTCATACGGAACAAGCCGTACGTCAAGCTGGCCTGGCGGAGAACCGTCAAGCCGTCGAATTGGCTGAAGAAATGCTGGCCGAGGAAAAGAGCCGTTTGGCGTCACTGACGTCCGAAGAAGGGAAATCGAATTCGTAGGTTC
Source organism: Paenibacillus favisporus (assembly GCF_040545415.1). Taxonomy (NCBI): domain Bacteria; kingdom Bacillati; phylum Bacillota; class Bacilli; order Caryophanales; family Paenibacillaceae; genus Paenibacillus; species Paenibacillus favisporus. The sequence continues at coordinate 474,077 of NZ_JBEPLV010000002.1, forward strand.
CTGTCTGAACCCGTGAAGCGCACTGCGCTTTGCGGGTTTTTTGCATGTCATCATTCTGGATTCGGGTCAAATCCATACAGCGGGAGTGCCGACTATATTGAAAGGGCTTTTTTGGGGCCCGTCCCTGATTATGTTATAATGAGGATTGTCTTCTTTAGTCTCCTCATTATTTCATAAGGAAGGTTGTGAGAGTATGAAGCACATTACCGATTGCACCATCCTGAATAACGGAGTTACGATGCCATGGCTTGGACTGGGTACTTACAAAGCCCAAGGGGACGATGTGTATAAGGCGGTAAAGCTGGCGCTGGAGATCGGCTACCGGAGCATCGACACCGCAAAAGTTTATGGCAACGAGGAAGAAGTAGGCCGCGCGATTGCCGAGAGCGGCATTCCGAGAGGCGAGCTTTTCGTCACGACCAAAGTGTGGAACGACGACCAGGGTTATGATTCCACACTCCGGGCCTTCGAAGGCAGCCAGAAGCGGCTAGGCCTCGAGGTCATCGATTTGTACCTGATTCATTGGCCTGGCAAAGACAAATTCAAAGATACGTGGAAAGCGATGGAGCGCCTGTATGAGGAAGGACAAATCCGGGCCATCGGCGTCAGCAACTTCCACGTTCACCATCTAAAGGACCTGCTGCAGGACAGCAGGACGGTTCCTGCCGTGAACCAGGTGGAGCTGCACCCGCGGCTGATCCAGCAGGAGCTGCAGGATTTCTGCGGCGCACAGGGAATCCAGCTCGAAGCGTGGAGCCCGCTGATGCAGGGCAAGCTTACCGACGATTCGACCCTGGCGGGCATCGCCCAGAAATACGGCAAAACGCCGGCCCAGGTTATCCTCCGCTGGAACCTCCAGAACAAGATCGTCACGATTCCGAAGTCGGTTACACCTTCCCGGATACGCGAGAATGCGGACATCTTTGATTTCGAGCTGTCGTCCGACGAAATCAAGAAGATCGACAGCCTTAATCAGAACCGCCGCGTCGGCAGCGATCCGGACAAGCTTTTGTTCTAGCATTCTCTTCGATATAAGCAGCAAAAACCCGGACTCCTTAAGGAGTTCCGGGTTTTTCATTTTGATTGAGCTTAGGGATCAGGTCATACTGCAAGGTTTCATCGGAGGTGTACAGCTCCTTTTTCGCCCGGTCGTAGCCGGCACGGCAAGTGCTGACATCAACCGTTTTGCCGGTCTCCAGACTATAGCAGCTGCCATCCTCGAACATGCCGCTTTGGGAGGGAATGTAGAAGCGTTTGCCGTCTGTATAAGCTCCGCTGCGCAGGACCACGAACCGGTCTTGGCCGTCAAACAGGTCATTTCCCATCATGTACTGGGACTTGGCGGAAATGCCCAGCAGGTGCAGGAGTGATGGCGCCATGTCCAGCTGTCCGGCAGGTTTGTCATACACCCCTGCGCCCTCCCCGTCCGGCAGATGCACGAGGAGCGGCACCTCGTTCATGATCTGCTCCATGTCCAAATCGGTCAGGCTTTTGCCCAGAAACTTCTCATAGACGGCTCTGTCCTTCACCGAATTGTCATGATCCCCGTAGATATACAGGATGGTATGATCCCAAAGGCCGTCCTGCTTCAGCCGTTCCACCAACTGACCGAGCGCTGCGTCCACATAGTGGATCGCCTGCAGGTAATCTCCGAAGACGGTTCCGTCGAACTCGCCGACATTCAGCTCCTGCACGTCGTCCGGCAGCGAGAACGGATGGTGGGAGGAGAGTGTAATCAGAAACGAGTAGAACGGCTGCGGAAGCCGCTCAATTTGATCCATGGACTGCTTGAAAAAGGATTTGTCCCCGAGCGACCAGCCGAGAGGCTCGTCGATATCGTAATCCTTTTTGCTGAAAAACCGGTCGTAGCCCAAGGTTTCGTACATCGCATTCCGGTTCCAGAAGCTGCCGTCATAAGCATGGAACGCATTTGGCGTGTAGCCGTGCTCCTTCAGGATCGCCGGGAGCGAGTTGAACTGATGGTTTGCGTAGCGGATGAATACCGAGCCGTACGGAACCGGATGCAGGGAAGTCTGGGACGAGAAATCCGCATCGGAGGTTCTGCCCTGGCCGGTTTGATGATAATAATGGCTGAAGTACATGCTTTCCTTCATGAGCCGGTTGAAGTTCGGCGTGATTTCCTGTCCGCCGATCTGCTTGCCGATCATGAAATTCATGAACGCCTCGGTCTGGATGACTATGACGTTGCTGCCCTTGTATTTGCCGAACATGGCGTCGTTCTCCGAACGCGTTGTATCTTTATGATCAAACCATTCCTGCACATTGTCGACTTCGCCCGAAGCGAGCACGGGCTTTGGACCCAAATGCTCTTTACCGAAGCGGTATGCGTCGTATACATGAAAACCGAGCAGCCCGGTTACGTTATAAAGCGAAAGGTTCCACCAATTTCCGGTAAAAAGGCCGACAGCGTAGTAATCGATGTAGAACTTGAGCGGCGCAAACGTTACGACGCAGCCGATCACCAGGGCGGCGATCCCGGATGAGAAGCGGCGGGCGAATCCGGCCTTCCGGGATGGTGATTTTCCGATAGTAAAATTCAGTGCCCCCCGTGCCGGACTTCGCCATCCTGACGGCTTCCATATCGCGATGACGGCCAGCAGCAGCCAATCCGCGGCAAACCATAGATCGCTCCAATGAAGCAGTGTCATAATGCTGTCCCCGAGGGAGTCCACCTGACTTGCCTGCATCATCACCGTAAAGGTGACCAGATCCTGAAAATATCGGTAGTACACCAAGTCCGTGTACATCAGCGCCGTAAGCAATAGGTTAACGACGATAAGCGCGATCCGCTGCCCGCGCCGGGGAAGCCATAAGGTCCAGAACGATATGAGGATCAGGGATCCGAGGCCGATAAAAAAGTCCAGCGGGTTGAAATCGATTTTGCTGATATGAAGTTTAAAATGGAAAAGAAGCAGCTTATATATCATGAACAGCAAAAATAGGCTGTATGTGAAGTAACGGGAGCGGATGAACCGCCCGAAGCCGCCATTTGAAGCGTGACTGGACATGCTGTATGAGTAGTTCAAATTGGACAACCTCCTGCTATAGCGTTGTAAATACGTCATGATAAGAAATACCCCAAAACCATATAGGAGCTGTCCAAAGTGGACAGCTCCTGACAAAGCGGCAGCGTTTGTTACGAACGGCGGGGCGGAAGAGGCCCCAGGAATTGATAATATTGGCACTCGATGCGGCCGTTGAACAGCTTCCGCCGCTTGTCGGCCTTCCGGCCGAAGTAATGCTCGAACTGTTTGGTCGGGCTTAAGGCAAAGAAGGACCACGTCGGCAGCTGATTGGCCGTATGCCCCAGCGTGCGGACAAGCTTCTCGACTTCGGTCTTCTCGCTGAGCCGCTCCCCGTACGGCGGGTTGGTAATCAAGCAGCCGTATTCCCCTTGCGGATGGGCTTTGGAGGCAGGGAGCACCTGAAAATCGATCTCGCCAGCGAGGCCTGCACTCTTGGCGGCTGCTTTGGCGACTTCGATCGCCTTCGGATCGATATCACTGCCGGTCAGCTGGAGCGGCTGATCGTCCTGCACCGCATCGAACGCTTCCTCGCGCGCCTCGCTCCACAGCTCCTCGGGAATGGCCGGCCAGTGCTCCGAAGGGAAGGAACGGCGCAGACCCGGCGCAATGTTCCAGCCGAGGAGGGCCGCTTCGATCAGGATCGTGCCGGAGCCGCAGCATGGATCATACAGCGGCCGCGACGGATTCCAGCGGCTTATCTGCAGCAAAGCGGCGGCCATTGTCTCCTTCAGCGGGGCTTCGGTAACCAGCTTGCGGTATCCCCGCTTGTGCAGGGCCGGACCGGTCGTATCCAGCGTCAGCAGCGCCACGTCCTTGAGCAAATTGACTTCGATGACATAACGCGGACCGTTCTCCTGGAACCAATCGGTATGATAGCTTTGCTTCAGCTTTTCAACGATCGCTTTTTTGACGATGCCCTGACAGGCGGGCACGCTGCTGAGCTGGGAGTGGTGGGAACGGCCTTCCACGGGGAACTCCCCGTTCGCCGGAATCCAGTCCTGCCAGGGCAGCGCTTTAGTCCCTTCAAACAATTCGTCAAACGTTTTGGCGGGGAACTCCCCCATTTTGACGAGGATGCGGTCGGACGTCCGGAGCCACAGGTTGCAGCGGCAAATATCTTTGTAATCTCCGGTAAAATTGACCCTTCCGTTCTCGACTTGAACGTCGTTATAACCTAATTCCTTCAACTCGCGCGCGACGATGGCTTCAAGGCCCATCGGGGCGGTTGCAATCAACTGCAGCTCTGGCATGGTGCGTGTTCAACTCCATTATTCTTGTAGATCACCGTAAAAATTCATACAATGATGGTAGATCCTGCAGCAGTGTTCGAGTGCGGATCTTTGTTCATCCTCACATTATAGGATAATGTAAAGTCAATCACAAACATTTGTGTTCATTACGTAAAAATTGCCGGGTCCGGTAGGAAAAAGGGGAAGTAGGAAAGTGAATCCAGAACAATATGCAGACCATTTTATCGAAAATGACGAGGTCCTGAATCGGGTCAAGCAGGTGACCGCCGAGAAAGGTATGCCCGAAATCGCCATCGCGCCGGGCTACGGACGGCTGCTGACGCTGCTGGTCAAGGCGACGGGAGCGGCCCGTGTCCTGGAGATCGGGGCGCTGGGCGGATACAGCGGCATTTGTCTCGCCCGGGGGCTTGCACCGGAAGGAACGCTTACCTCGCTCGAACTGAAGCAGGAATTCGCGGACGTTGCGCGGGCCAATGTGACTGAAGCCGGGTTCGGCGGCAAGGTGGAATACCGGGTCGGACCGGCTCTGGAGAGCCTGGCACAGTTGAAGGCGGAGGGGCAGAGGTTCGACTTCTTCTTTATCGATGCGGATAAGGAGAACTATCCGAATTACCTGGAGTACGCGATCGAACTGGCCAATCCGGGCGCGCTGATTGCGGGCGACAACACCTTTCTGCGGGGGCGGACCCTCAACCCCGACAAAAACGGCCCTTCGGTGCAGGCGATCCGCCGCTTTAACGAAGCGATGGCGACCGACGACCGGTTGATCGGAACCATTCTCCCTGCTTATGACGGGCTGGCGGTGGCCATGGTCAAGTAAAACAGCAAACGAAAGCCCGATCCGGATGCAGTCCAGGATCGGGCTTTTTTTTGGAATGAAATAAAGATGGTGAGTGCAATGATTTCCTGAATGACAGCTTATTCGATTTCCGTGACCCCGTAGGTCGTGAACCACGACTTGACCGTTTCAAAGTCGCTGCTGAAGGACAGGCAGAGCATCAGCAGGATGCGGGCCTGCTGCGGACTCAAGTTGTCCCCGGAAATGATGCCCTTTCCGCCGCCGTAGACGCTGCCGGAACCGGTCCGGGTCGTGGTGACGAAGACCACGCCCTGCTCGACCGCCTTGCTGCGCGCCTTGCTCATCGCGGATGAAATGCCTCCGGCTCCGGTGCCTGCGGTAACGATGCCTTTGGCTCCGGCAGCGGTAAACCCTTCGATGGCTTCGCCGCCCGCGTCTTGATAGGAATAGGCGATTTCGGTTTTCGCCAGATCGGACTTTTTGATTTTGGCGAGGTCGAAGACCGGCTTACCTTTGCCCGGCCCAAGAAGGGCCCGCTCCGGAGCCCGGTAGATGCGGATTGTCGTTTCATCGATATATCCGACGGCCCCGAGCATCGGCGTCTCAAAAGTGTCGACGCGGTAATCGTTCGTTTTCGTGACGCCGCGGGCGAGGTTGATCGTGTCATTCAGCATGAGGACGGTGCCGAACGAGGCGGTCCGGCCGCTTGCCGACAGCTTGATGGCGTTATAAAGGTTCGCTTTGGCGTCGGAGCCGACGACCGTCCACGGCCGCATGGAACCCGTAATGACGACCGGCTTATCGCTTTGAACGGTCAGATCCAGGAAGTAGGCGATTTCCTCCATCGTGTCGGTGCCGGAAGTGACGACGACACCGTCGTAGGATTTGAGCGCTTCGTCCACGGCCCGGGACAGGTCGTACAGATCGGCCATCGAATAGGCGGAGGAGCCCGAGTTGCCGAATTGGAGCGTTTCGACGTCGGCGATTTTTTGCTTGTCCGGGAGCTCGCTCACCATTTGCGCGATAGGAATGCTGCCCGCCTTGTAATTTTGGAAGCTGGTCTGGTCGACGGACTGCCCGGCGATGGTGCCGCCTGTGGCGATCACCAGGACGTTAGGCAGCTTGGAGGCCTTGTCGGCATCGGTGATCGGCGGGATGGCCGTGTTGCGAACCGGGGTGGTTGTGCCGGTTGTCGTTGTGGTTGCAGGTGTGGTTGTCGTTACAGCGGGACTTGTCGTTGCGGTTGCCGCCGCTGTCACCGAGCTGCTTGTTACCGCTGCCGCGTCGGCGAATACGCTGCCTGCCGGTGCGGCGAAGAGGGACAGTGCCGTCAGCGCAGATGCATGAATCAGGGACCACTTGCCGAATTTTCTTTTCTCCATCAATCGATCAGCTCCTCATGTGTATGTAATGGTTATGTAATGAAATCTAAGATGATCATATATGGTGTTAGGTTATATGACAAATTAAAAAGATCGGCGTGTAAGCGTTTATTATCGAAGAAAATGCTAGATAATAGCCCTTTTTGTTGGTGATTTGATACATTTCATAAAATAATCGGAGCATGATTTACGTTGGGAAATGGAGTGGGAATGGTTCAGTGGATATTATTTTGTGTTAGATTACATTACATATATTCAAATTGGGGCTTTAGTTAGGGGAAACGGAATATATAAGAAGGAGTTTGTCATTTATCATGGGAGGTTACTTTCCGGATTAGGCCTTCAGAACGTTTTTCGATGGGGGCTTGTTCCTTGCGGTCATACGGCAAGAAAAAAAGACGGCCGCAGGGTCACTTGTGTGACTCTGAAGCCGTCTTTTTCCCGCCAACGGCGGCAGTTCAGCGGTACTGCGGCGTGTTGCTGCGCTTGTACAGCTTCAGCCGCACCCAGACCATATTCAGCAGCAGCAGGCTGCCGGAAATGATGAACAGCCCTTCAATGCCGATAAATCCCGACAGAAATCCGCCGACGAGCGCGCCCAGCATATTGCCGAGTGCGAGCGTGCTTGTGTTGAAGCCGAATGCCCGGCTTTCCATGCCTCCCGGCGTGTAAGAGCGGATGAGGGCATTGACGCTGGGCAGCAGGCCGCCCATGAAGATGCCCATCAGGAAGCGGACGACGATCAGCTGCCATACGCTCTGCACGAACGCCTGCGGGATCAGGCACAGTCCTGCGCCGATCAGAGCGTAGGTCAGAATGCGGTGGGCGCCGACCTTGTCGCTGAAGCGCCCGAGGATCGGAGAGGTGATCATATTGGACAATCCCGTCACGGCGCTGACGACGCCTGCCCAGAAGGCAATGTCAACCGAGGAGCGGTGCAGCTTCTCCACGTACAGCGGCAGGAGCGACATGGGGCTCATCATCGCAAACTGCAGCAGAAACGTTACCGCGAACAGCGCAGGAAGCTGCGGGATGCGGGCCAGCTCCTTGAAGCCTTCGAGCACCGACACCTGCGGCGCATGGGCGGCCTTTTCCCGGTTGAAGTTTTCCTTGACCAGGAACAGCGCCAGCAGGGAAGCGGCGAAGATGAGCATGCCGATAATGTAAAAGATCGGGCGGAAGCCGATCAGGTCGGCCAAGCCGCCGCCGATCAGCGGTCCGAGAATCGTTCCGGCCACCGAGCCCGACTGCATGATCCCCATTGCAAAGCCCATCCGTTCCTTCGGGGTCGTGCTCGAAACGAGCGAGATGGATGCCGGGTTGAAGCCGGAGATGGTGCCGTTCAGCAGGCGCAGCAGCAGCAGCTCCCACGGATTCCGGGCAAAGCCCATCAGCACGATGACGATGGCCATCCCGAAGCCGGAGCGCAGCAGCATGATTTTCCGGCCGTACCGGTCCGACAGCTTGCCCCATAATGGCTGAAAAATAAATGAGGTCATGAAGTTGGCCGCAAAAATAAAGCCCGCCCAGAGGCCGATTTCATGCTCGCCCTGCACCCCGAGATCTTTAGCCAGATACAGGGACAGGAACGGCGTGATCATCGTCATCCCCGAGTTGACCAGAAATTGGCCGAACCAAAGCACAATGAGGTTGACCTTCCACGGTTTCAATGTGCTTTCACTTCCTTTCTAAGTTGACTGATATAAATGATTGAAAAAAACACAGTTTTACCAGTATAGCACATTTCCTGAATGTCTTATGTTAAAGATGTCATACGATTGTCATCAGATGTCAGGGTACGGCGGTTGTTACTTACTTTTAAAAAGGGCATAATAGGAAGCAGAGAATTTTATAGATATGGAGGCCTATTCGTGACCTATAACGATACGTTGATCCGCGCCAGCTACAAGCAGGAAGTCAGCCATGTTCCTGTTTGGTATATGAGACAGGCGGGTCGCTATGATCCGGAATACCGCAAGATCAAAGAGAAATATTCGCTCCTGGAAATTTGCCGTCAGCCCGAGCTCGCTGCCGAAATAACGATGATGCCCGTACGCAAGCTTGGCGTGGACGCGGCCATTCTGTATTCGGATATCATGAATCCGGTCGCATCCCTGGGAGTCGATTTTGATATCGTGAAAAATGTCGGGCCTGTGATCGACAATCCGATCCGGACCGCGGCCGATGTGGAGCGCCTGCGTCCGATCGACATAGACAAGGATCTCAGCCACATCATGGAGACGATCCGCATCCTGGACAAAGAGCTGGACGTTCCGCTGATTACGTTTGCCGGAGCTCCGTTTACGATTGCCAGCTATCTGATCGAAGGGCGTCCTTCGAAAAGCTATATTCTCACCAAGACGATGATGTACAGCCAGCCCGAAGTTTGGCATCAGCTGATGAACAAACTGGGCGACATGGTCATAACCTATGTGCGAGCACATATCAAGAACGGCGGCAAGGCGTTCCAGCTGTTTGACAGCTGGGTGGGGGCGCTGGCGCCGCAGGATTTCGAGAAATTCGTACTACCTACCATTACCCGTATCTTTGCCGAACTTTCAGATTTACATGTACCGAAAATCTATTTCCCTGGCGTCAGCTCAGGCGAGCTGCTGCCGACGCTGAAGGAGCTGCAGGCGAACGTGATCGGGCTCGACTGGAGAGTGTCGATTGCCGAGGGACGGAAGCGGATCGGCGGCAAATTCGCCGTTCAGGGCAACCTGGACCCTTATGTGCTGACCGCGCCGATGGACGTCATCAAGCGGTACGCCAAAGAGATTATCGATCAAGGCGTTCAGGAGCCGGGGTATATTTTCAACCTGGGCCACGGCTTGTTCCCCGAAGCTTCGCTGGATAAGCTGAAGGAATTGACGGAATATATTCATGAATATTCGGCAACCCTTCTCCGCTAGGAGACCGTTTCTTAATGGAAGAATCGATATATAAAGAAGAGGTGAGCGTTTCGTGAAAAATAAAGTAGGCGTACTGGTGATGTCCTATGGCACACCGGAGAGCATGGAAGGCATTGAGGCGTATTACACGCATATCCGCAGGGGGCATGCCCCTTCGCCGGAGCAGCTCAAAGAGCTGGCCGACCGCTATGAGGCGATCGTGGGCGGCGTATTCCCGCTTCGTGAGAACACGAACCGGCAGGTGGCGAGCCTGCAGGAGACCCTGAACCGGGACAGCCGCCACCCCGAGGTAGAATTCGTCTGCTATCAAGGCTTGAAGCATGCTTCCCCGTTCATTGAGGACGGCGTGGAGGCGATGGCCAAAGACGGCATCAGCAAAGCGGTCGGGATCGTACTGGCGCCGCACTACTCGACTATGAGCGTCGGAAGCTATATGAAGCGGGCCAAAGCGAAAGCTGACGAGGTCGGGGTTGAGATGACCTTTGTGCAGAGCTACCATATGCATCCGCAGCTGATCGAGGCTTTTACCCGCCGTGTGAACGAAAAGCTGGCTTTGTTCGAGGAAGCCGGTGCGGACCGCAGCAAAGTGCGCGTCCTCTTCAGTGCGCACAGCCTGCCTGAGAAAATTTTGGAGCTGGGTGATCCGTATCCGGAGCAGCTTCTGGAAACATCCCGCGCGGTGGCGGAAAAGGCCGATATCACTTCCTGGCAGTTTGCCTGGCAGAGTGCGGGCCGTACCGCCGAGCCATGGCTCGGACCGGACATTCTGGACACGCTCCGCAACTTGAGCAAAGAGGAAGTCGAGGACGTGCTGGTCGCTCCGATCGGTTTCGTGTCCGACCATCTCGAAGTGCTGTACGATCTGGACATCGAAGCCCAGCAGGTAGCGAAGGAGCTGGATCTGCGTCTGATGCGCATCGATTCTCTGAACAGCGATCCGCTCTATATGCAGACGCTGTCCGACGCGGTGATCGGGCAGTGGGAAATGGCCCAGGCGGAGTAAAACTCTCGAATACGACTGCGTCTCTATATATGATGATGAACCCCCGTGTCACGGACCGGGGGTTCTATTTGTTCCCGGGAACCTGATATAATGGAGTGGGCTTTCAGGGGAGGGCCGCATCATTTTAGAAAAATCGTAATGAGGGGTGAATCATGTACCCGCCAAGATCACAGAAACACCAGGCTGGAAAAAAAGCCAGGCGAAAAAGGCAGGGGCGGAAGTGGGGATACGTGAATCTCTGTCTGCTTGCCGTCATTGCACTACTTATTGGATATTATTTGTTGACGCAAAAGGCCCAAACGGGCGGCTCTGCGCAGGAGTCCCACAAGTCTGCACAGCAGACCGCAGAGCAGCCGCCTGCTGACCCGAAAGGAACGGTGCCGGGAAGCGGAGAAGTGGCGGGAGATTCCGGCCAGGAGACATCTTCGGAACAAGCGGCTGAGGAAGCTGGGGACCCGTCTCCGCCGGATCAAGCGGGAACTCCGCAGGATCAAGCAGGAACTCCGCCGGATCAGGAGGCTGCCGGCGTGCAGCAGGACCAGCCTGCTGGAAGCGGGAAGGAGCAGGCCGCGCAAGAAGGAAAGCAGGAGACGGGAAAGGATCCCGATTCCGGCAAAGCCAAACCGCAGCAGGATCAAATCCCGGAGAAAACAGCTTCCGGGGGGACGTCGGATGCTCCATCCGGCCAAACGATTCGCATTCATTTTGTGGGCGACATGATTTTTTCGGGCAAAGTGGAAACGCTGCTTGAAAGCAAGGGCTATTCATACCCCTTTACATATTTGGGGGATCTGTTCAAGAAGGACGACCTGACGCTGGGAAATCTGGAGACACCGGTCACCACCCGCGGCGTCGGGGCCAAAAACAAAACGTTTGTATTTAAATCATCCCCTAAGGCGCTCGATGCGCTGCGAGCCGCAGGCATGGACGCCGTCACGCTCGCTAACAACCACATCCTCGACCAGGGGGAGGAAGGGCTGCTGGATACGATCACTCACCTGGGTGTCAGCGGCATTAAGTATGTCGGTGCAGGGAAGAACGCAGCCCGTGCCTACGCGCCGGAATACTTCTCTATCAAAGGCATGAAGGTGGCGCTGGTCGGTGCCAGCCGCGTGTACCCGGAATCAAGCTGGGCCGCGGGTACCAATAAACCCGGTGTGGCCAGTGCTTACGGGCAGGCTCCCGAGGTGCTGAAATCCATTGCCGAAGCCCGCAACAACGCCGATCTGGTCATCGTCATGGCGCACTGGGGCATCGAGCGGCAGAGCACGCCGGATGCCAACCAGAAGGCGCTGGCCCACGCCTTTATTGATGCGGGAGCCGATCTGATCATCGGAGCGCATCCGCATGTGCTGCAGGGGCTGGAGCAGTACAAGGGCAAATGGATTGCTTACAGTACGGGCAACTTCATTTTCACCAAATCGACCGTTCCGGCGACCTGGAAAACCGCGGTATTTGAGGCGTCGTGCGGTCCGAAGGGCGGATGCGGCATGAAGCTGATCCCGTACAAGACGGAGCTGGGACGGCCGGTTCCGATGAACGCTGAAGAAGGGGAGAAGCTGCTGCAGGAAATGCAGCAGCTGTCCATCGGGGGTGTTCGGGTATCCGCCGACGGGACCGTAAGGGCCGGCTCGGCACGTTGACTATAACTTAGGAGAGCGGGGGAGAGGGAATGAACAACCTGTGTGTGGCCCATCGGGGATTTTCCGGCAAGGCGCCGGAAAACACGATGGCGGCTTTTCGGATGGCGATGGCGGAGCCTTACGTCCAGTGGATGGAAATCGACACGCAGCTGACCGCCGACGGCATTCCCGTCGTCATTCACGATTTCAGCCTGGACCGGACGACCAGCGGCAGCGGCAAGGTCAAGGCCCATACGTGGCAGCAGCTGCAGCGGCTGGACGCGGGAAGCTGGAAAGGGCGCGATTTTCAAGGAGAACGCATTCCCTCGCTGGACGAAGTGCTGCGCCTAAGCTGCGGCAGGGTCCGTTTGAACATCGAGCTGAAAACATCCGGCAATATGTATCCGGGACTGGAGCAGGCGGTGCTCGAACGCGTATCGCGCTATCATATGGAGCAGGACGTGGTGATCACTTCGTTTGATACCGGTGCGCTGCAGCGGGTCAAGGAGATCAACCCGGCGTTCAGGACGGGGCTGATCCTCGACGGCAGGCCGAAGGATCTGCCATCGCGCCTCAAAGCACTGCAGTGCTCGTTCCTGTCGATCGGTCACCCTAATCTCGATGCGGGACTCGCGTCGCTGCTGATCTCTGAAGGCATTACGGTCATGGCCTGGACGATCGATGACGCCAGAGGCATGAAAAGGATCGCGGCAATGTCGCCCGAAATATTGATCTGTACCAACCGGCCGGACGTTTGGCGGAAAACCTTTCCCGGCTGAACCCTGCCGGAAACGGCAATGTTCGAACTCGGCAACCATTGTCGCCTTGCTCGATGCAACACCCAATCCATCTTAGCAAAGGATGATCGAGATGATTCGTAACGTATACTGTGTTGGCCGAAATTACAAACTGCATGCCGCCGAGCTCGGCAACGAGGTTCCGACCGAGCCGATGATCTTTATGAAGCCGTCCCATGCGGTCGTTCCGCTTGAGGACGCCGTTCTCGCCCTTCCGAAGGATCAGGGGGAGGTTCATTACGAAGGCGAAATCGTCATCCGCATTGCGCGTGATTATGAGCCTGGAGCCGTGGTGGATGATCTGGTGGACCAAATGGCGCTTGGCATCGATTTTACGCTGAGGGACGTGCAGTCGGTCATCAAGAAGAAGGGCCACCCGTGGACAGCGGCCAAAGGGTTTAAAAATTCCGCTCCCATTACGGGCTTCATTCCTTTTCCGGGAACCGGCAGCGTGACGGAGAAGGATTTTACCGTCTTGAAAAATAATGAGGAAGTGCAGCGCGGCAATGCGCGGGATATGATTTTCTCCCTCCAGGAAATCGTGGATTATATCGGCGCGCGTTACGGACTGGGCGAAGGCGACGTGATTTTTACCGGTACGCCGGCTGGCGTCGGCCCGGCATCCGAAGGCGATACGTTCGCTCTAGGCTGGGGCGAAGAGCAGCTTGGAAGCTGCCGCATCGGCTAAACCGTCATGATGTGGATCATCGGGGCGCTGTGCGCGCTCATTGTTGCCGGGGCTGCGTACTGGAAGCGGTCGCTCACCATATCGGGAGCGATCTGCGCCTTCGTTATGGGGACGATTTATTTCGGAGCGGGGAATCTGCTGTGGTTCGGCACCCTGCTCGTCTTTTTTATCAGCTCCTCGGCGCTGTCGAAGGTGAAGGCAAGCCGGAAGGCTGAGCTGGAAAAATCATACGCTAAAACGGGCAACCGGGACGCCGGACAAGTGCTGGCCAACGGGGGCGCCGGCATGCTGCTGTGCGTGATGAATGCCTTCTGGCCGCATGAGGGCTGGGTGTTTGCCTTCATCGGCGTCATGGCGGCAGTAACGGCCGATACCTGGGCTACGGAGCTCGGCAGCCTCAGCCGCAAGCCGCCCCGTTCGGTCCTGAACGGGCGCGTGCTCCCTCCCGGTACGTCGGGAGGGGTGTCGCTGCTCGGCAGCACCGCCGCCGCGGGAGGAGGGGCGCTGATCGGCCTCTTCGCCTGGCTGTTTGAACGGCTGTCCGGGCCGGCCACCCATTCGCTGGCATTGGACTTGGTGCTGGGCATAGTCGGCGGATTGGCCGGGGCTTTCGCCGATTCCATCCTCGGCGCATCCGTGCAGATCATGTACCAGTGCCCGGTGTGCGGCAAAGAGGTCGAGGTCATGACGCACTGCGGAAGCCCGACCCGCCGTATGGGCGGATGGCGGTTCATGAACAACGACGCCGTCAATATCGTCTCCTCCTTCATCGGAGGGGGGGCAGCCCTCGCGGCCGCGCTGCTGCTTTTTCCATGATCCATCGGGAGCGCAAAACACACAACGCGTTTAAAGCAGCCCCGCTCTCCGTTTACCCCGCGTCTGGGGTAAGCGCAGTTCATCCTGGACAACCCGTTCTCAACATCTGACAGAAGCACAGCATACATGCCGCCCAGCCTTTGGGCGGTATTTGTGTTAATATATAAGGAAGCAGAAAATCGCTGGATGAGTAGGGGAAATAGCTATGAACATAATGACAGTTGAACATATCTCCAAAAGCTACGGAGAGAAAGTATTGTTTGAGGACGCGTCCTTCGGGATGGCGGATCAGGATAAAATCGGGATCATCGGCGTCAACGGCACCGGCAAATCCACCTTCTTGCGGGTCATCGCCGGACTTGAGCCTCCGGACGAAGGCCAGATTTCCATCGGCAACAGCGTCCGGGTCCGTTATCTGGCGCAAAATCCCGATTTTGACCCGGGCATGACAGTGCTTCAGCAGGTGTTCCAGGGCCAGGACCCGCAGATGAAGATCGTCCGTGACTATACGGAGACGATGGAACGGGTCGAGCTGAATCCTTCGGACGAATCGCTGCAGCAGAAGCTTCTTAAGCTGAATCAGGAAATGGACGCCCTTCAGGCGTGGCAGCTTGAGAGCGAAGCCAAGACCATCCTGTCCAAGCTGGGCATTTCAAGCTTCGATGCCCTGATGGGAACGCTGTCCGGCGGCCAGCGGAAGCGTGTCGCGCTGGCGTCCGCCTTGATCCAGCCGTGCGAACTGCTCATTCTGGACGAGCCGACCAACCATATCGACAACGACTCGGTCGCCTGGCTGGAGCAGTACCTCCAGAAGCGCCGCGGCGCGCTGCTGATGATTACGCACGACCGGTATTTCCTTGACCGTGTTGCGAATGTCATGCTGGAGCTGGACCAGGGCAGGCTGTACCGATATGAGGCCAATTACTCGGACTTTCTGGAGCTGAAGGCCCAGCGGGAAGAGCGGGAGGCGGCTTCCGAACAGAAGCGCCAGAACCTGCTGCGGACGGAGCTCGCCTGGATCCGGCGCGGGGCCAAAGCGAGATCGACAAAGCAGAAGGCGCGCATCGAACGCTTTGAGGCGCTGAAGGATCAGAAGGGGCCGCAGCGTGCCGGGAATGTGGACATGGCCGCGCTATCGACCCGGCTTGGCCGGAAAATCCTCGAAATCGAGCATTTGGCCAAAAAGGCCGGTGACCGGACGCTGATCCGCGATCTGAGCTATATTGCCGTTCCCGGCGACCGCGTTGGCATCGTCGGCCCGAACGGAAGCGGCAAATCGACGCTGCTGAACCTGATTGCCGGCCGGCTGGAGCCCGATGAGGGCGAAATCGTGGTCGGACCGACGGTCAAGCTGGGATACTTTACCCAGGAGCATCAGGAAATGGACGGCAATATGCGGGTGATCGAGTACATCAAGGAAGGAGCGGAAGTGATCCGGACCGATGACGGCAGCCAGATCACCGCTTCCCAGATGCTCGAACGCTTTTTATTCCCGCCGGCTATGCAGTGGACGCCGATCTCCAAGCTGTCCGGTGGAGAGAAGCGCCGCCTGTATTTGCTCCGGGTGCTGATGTCAGCCCCGAACGTCCTTCTGCTCGACGAGCCGACGAACGATCTCGACATTCAAACGCTGTCCGTACTGGAAGATTATTTGGACGATTTTCCGGGCGTAGTCTTCGTGGTGTCCCATGACCGCTTCTTTCTTGACCGCACCGTAGAGAAGATTATGGCTTTCGAAGGCGAAGGGGCAATTCGCGTCCATGTGGGGGCTTACACGGAATATGCGGAATGGATGAGCAAGAATGCGCCGTCTGCCGCAGGCGGCTCCTCCGCGGACGGTCTGAAGAAGGCCGGCGCCTCCCAGGAGGCGGCCCAATCTTCAGCTCAGGCGAAAGAAGCACCGCGGGAAAAGCTGAAATTCAGCTATAAAGAGCAGCGCGAATACGAGCAGATCGACGGCCTGATCGAAGCCTGCGAGCAGAAGTTGGAGGGCATACAGAAAGAGATGGAAGCCGCGTTCAGCGATTCAGCGAGATTGCAGGAGCTGCTGCAGGCACAGCAGGAAGCCGAGCAGGAGCTGGAGCATTTGATGGACCGCTGGACGTATCTGAACGAGCTGGCGGAGAAAATTGAACAGAGCAAGGCTTAGATTGATGCGGCTCAAGGAGCTGAAGGTTAGTATATTAGGCGTTCCCATAAAAGTTGATGGGAACGCCTTTTTCTGCGTAGTTTCAGTAAGCGGCATTTTCCGGGCAAAGAACGGATTGACATCCTGGATTACATGTGTAATATTGGATGCATACGATGACTACAAATGTGATCATTAGAAAGGAGAGTAAACCGTGAAACCACTTCCCGTTATTTCCGAGGCCGAATGGGAGGTCATGAAAGTGCTGTGGGCCAGCTCCCCGCTGACGGCTGGTGAGGTCATTGACGTTCTGGCCGGCCGCATGGACTGGAGCCCAAAGACGGTCAGAACGCTGCTGAACCGTCTCGTCGCGAAGGAAGCCGCTTCATTCGATCCGGACAGCCGTCCATACCGGTACTTCCCGCTAGTCTCGGAGGAAGAATGTCAGCGGGCGGAGACGAAGAGCTTTTTACAGCGCATTTACAGCGGATCCTTCAAGCCGCTGCTCGTGAATTTTCTCAAAGAGGAGAAGCTGTCGCAGGAGGAGATCGCCGAGCTGCGCAAGCTGCTGGATGAGACGGGCAGACCGGAAGGGAGGGGATAAGCATGCCGGGAAACCTGAACCCCCTGCTGAACGATTTGTTTGACTGGATGATCCATACGACGCTGCTGGCCGGTATGATGGTGGTCCTCATTTTGCTGATGAAGCGGGTGTTCGGCAGATGGCTGAAACCCGAGTGGCATTACGCCTTGTGGCTGCTGTTAATTCTCCGATTGATCATCCCGGCCGGGCCTGAAAGTTCATTCAGCATGGGGAACCTTTTTTCCATGGCAGGGCAGGGAAACGCTTTGTTTGGGCAGCAGCCGCCGGAACCCCCTTCTTCCGGCCAAGCACTGCCACCGGTGAAGGTGGGGGACGAGGCCGATTTATTCCCTGGAGAACTTGCGGGGGGCCATGAATCCGGAACTTCAGCTCCGGTGCAAAAGGATAGCGGGTTATCCGTCCGTTCGATCCTGATGGCGGTCTGGCTGACCGGGGCGGCGCTCCTGCTGATCCGGCTCGCCATCGCGAATACCCGTTACGCACGGCTGCTCGGCAGACATGCCCAAGCGGCAGACCCGGGAATGGTTCAAATGCTTGAAGAGGTTAAAGCCAGCATGGGCGTGAGGCGAAGCATCGGGCTGA
The DNA here is from genome assembly GCF_040545415.1 of Paenibacillus favisporus. Classification (NCBI taxonomy): domain Bacteria; kingdom Bacillati; phylum Bacillota; class Bacilli; order Caryophanales; family Paenibacillaceae; genus Paenibacillus; species Paenibacillus favisporus. The sequence continues at coordinate 491,707 of NZ_JBEPLV010000002.1, forward strand.
AGATATCGCCCGCCGTTTCCTCGCCCACGCTGTTTGGGGTGCTGCGTCCGCGGATGATCATGCCGCCGGGCATTGCGGAGCTTGAAGAGGCGCAGCAAAAGCATATTTTTTTGCACGAATTGGCGCATGCGAAAAGATGGGATATTTTGCTGAACTGGGTTGCGCAGATCCTCCTCGCCTTTCATTGGTATAATCCGCTGCTGTGGTACGGGTTCTACCGGATGCGGGAGGATCAGGAGCTGTCCGCCGATGCGCTGGCATTGAGACGGATGGATCCGAACCAAATCGCCCAGTATGGGCATACGATTCTGACGCTTTTGGAACAATACCGGACGGATGCCTATGTTCCGGGAACCGCAAGACTATCTGCTTCACGCAGGCAGCTGAGAAGGAGGATACTCATGATTAAAACGTTTAAACCGGCTTCTATCCGCTGGACGGTGATCGGTCTGGTGCTTGTGCTCGCCTTGGGCGGATGTGCCTTGACCGACGGAAAATCCACACAGGATCAGGCGTCTCCGCCGGCCGAAAGCACCAATACGGATTCGGGCACGACCCCCTCGGATGACGGTAACGGATCGAATGGGCAGACCCAAAATAGGGATGGACAGAACGAGTCCGGCGGCCAATCCGATTCCGGATCTGACAATGCAGGCAATGGCGCAGGCACAGGCTCCACTACAGGTGACAGCACCGGTTCTGCGGGTGGCGGACCAGGCGCCACATCCGGGACCGGCAGTGCAACAAGCGGACACCAGCAGCAAATCAAGGATATCGCCACTTTAGCCAAGAAAGGCAGAGTAAAGGGCGCTGATTTTGTATCCGGCAAAACAACGATTGAGGACGTGCATGCCGCCTGGGGTGAGCCGGACCGGCCATGGCAGCCGACCGACCGTTACGCCTATGATTCTTACTCGCCGGGAGTGGGCCGGGGCAGCTATGCTTTTGGCATCGGGCAGGGCGAAGTGGTGTACGACATCCGTTATTTCGGATCGGGTACGGATAAGAGCACCGATCTAAGCAAAATCAGCTTCCAGGAAATCGAGAAAACCTTAGGCAAACCAAGCTCCGTCAAGACAAGCGGATCGGATGATGTACTTACCTATAAAGAGGGCGATTACGAGCTGAAATTCGTCGGGCCGCATGCCACCAAGCGCCTGGATCACATTTCGGTCTATTCGCCGAAAGCGGCCCGCTCCACTATGGGCGGCGATGCGACTGCGCAATCCGGAGCAAGCGAGAACGCCGCTTCGGTACGGGCCGGGGCGCAGGCCCCTCGTGAGACGGCACCAATCTCCACGCAAGCGCGGGCCAGTGTTCAAGCTGATGCTGTCCCGGCTGAGAGAGCAGGAAACGCTTCGGCGCCCTCCGGGCAGGCAGCATCAGGCAATAGCCCGGTCGCGGAATCCGGCCCCGTGCAGGCAGCCGTACCTTCCGGCGGAGGACGCTGATACAGGCGTGAGCCTGGCGTGCAGATCGAGATTTCGCATTAGTGAGCAAATCAATGTATAAACGCTGCTGATATCGTGATTCAGCACCATACAGAACAAACCGGCTGTCCGAATGGACAGCCGGTTTGGCTTTGACGGGCGAGAGCCCGGCATATGACTGATGAAAATAGCAGGAGCGTTACCCGCGGATATAAGCTGCAAGCAGCTTGACCGTATTCAGCACCGCCTGCTTATGGGTGCGCTCCATCGCGTGGGAAGCGTGAACGCCCGGCCCGATCAGCGCGGCGCGAATGTTATTCCCGCCGGACAGGGCGGCGGAAGCGTCCGAGCCGTAGTGTGGATACACGTCCACGGCGTAAGGGATGCCTTCGGCTTTGGCCAGCTCGATCAGCCGGCTTGTCATCTCATAGTCGTACGGACCGGAAGAATCCTTCGCACAGATTGAGACGTCGGTCTCCTTGCAGCTGAGGTCGTCGCCGATGCAGCCCATGTCCACGGCGATCATCTCATCAATATCCGAAGGAATATAGGCGGTGCCGTGTCCAACTTCCTCGTAATTGGAGATCAGCAGCTTGACATTGGTGGACGGTTTCCAGTTTTCCCGTTTCATCGACTCCAGCAGGCCGAACAGCGCCGCGACGCTGGCTTTGTCGTCGATATGACGGGACTTGATATAACCGCTGTCCGTAATCGTCGCTCTCGCATCGAAGGAGACGAAGTCGCCGACCCCGATGCCCAGCTTCAGGACGTCTTCCTTGGATTCCACCAGCTCGTCGATGCGGACTTCCATGTGGTCCTCCTGGCGTTTGAAATCGCGTGCGTCGCTGTAGACGTGCACCGACGGATGGGTGCTGAGGATCGTGCCGGTATAGGTTTTGCCGCTGCGGGTATGGATGACGCAGTATTCGTTCTCGATGCTGTGCATCATGAAGCCGCCGACGGACGTCAGCCGCAGCGTGCCTGAAGGCTTGACCGCTCTGACCATCGCCCCGAGGGTATCCACGTGGGCGCTCAGTGCGACCGTGCGGGAAGTATTCTCGCCCTGGACCTCCAGAATCGCCCCGCCTTTATGATTCCGGGTCAGCGGAATGCCCAGGCTAGCAGCTTCCTCCTCGATGAATTTCATAATGTGTCCCGTAAATCCTGTGGGGCTCGGCGTGTCGAGCAGTTTTTTCAAAAAGGTTAAAACGTATTGTTCATTGGGTTGTATCGACATGTTCACGGTTCTCCTCCGTTAGAATTGCATTCCTCATTTACGACGGCTTCAAGCCGCCGGCGTCTTCGTCAGAGCCCGCCTTGTTAGCGGCAGGATCCGGGAAGGTATACCCCGTTTCGGCCTGGACCTGAGCCAGTTGGGCCGACAGATGTTTGACTGTTTTCTGAAGTTTGTACTGCCTGAAAATTCCGTAGGATCCGACGATGATCCCGCCAATCAGCGTACATCCGAGAATGAGCAGAATCAGCGGAATGTTCACCTCGGCAAACATAAAGTTGACCTTTACGGGATCGACGTTGATCACGGCAAAAATCGCGGTGAGCAGCGCAAACAGAAGCCCGAATATGAGTGACCACTGCATTTTCACTTTTGAAAACACCCTCTCCGGCAGACAGTAGAAAAATCCCCCGCCCCCGCGGGCAAGGGATTTTCATAAGCCTGGCCGTTCAACTTATTTTGTCAGCTGTTCCATTTGCTCGATGACGCTCTCGAAAACGCTCATCGCTTCGCGGACCGGCTGTGGCGAAGACATGTCGACCCCGGCCTTCTTCAGAATGTTGATCGAGAAGTCGCTGCCTCCGCTCTTAAGGAAGCCGAGGTAACGATCGACGGCCGGCTGGCCTTCTTCCAGAATCTGCTTCGAGAAGCTGGTCGCCGCGGAGAAGCCCGTAGCGTATTTGTACACATAGAAGCTGGTGTAGAAATGGGGAATGCGAGCCCATTCCATCTCGATATCCTTGTCGACGACCATGTCCTTGCCGTGGTATTTCACGTTCAGATCGTAGTAGATCTCCGACAGCGCCTGAGGCGTCAATGCTTCACCCTGCTCCGCACGTTCGTGGACAAGTTTCTCGAACTCGGCGAACATCGTTTGACGGAATACCGTTGTCCGGAACTGGTCTGCATAATAAGTCAGCAGGTACATTTTTTCCTTCGGATCGGTCGATTTCTTGAGCAGGTAATCCATCAGCAGCGCTTCGTTAGTGGTGGAGGCCACTTCCGCCAGGAAGATCGTATACTGCGCGTCACGGTATTTGAGCGCGTTGTCCGAATAATAGGAATGCAGCGCATGACCCATCTCGTGCGCCAAGGTAAACATGCTGTTCAGGTTTTCCTTGTGGTTCAGCAGCACATAAGGGTGCGTGCCGTAGGCGCCCCAGCTGTAAGCGCCAGTGCGCTTGTTCTCATTTTCATAAACGTCGATCCATCCGTTGTCAAAGCCTTCCTGCAGGGAAGCCAGATAGTCCTTGCCGAGCGGCTTCAAGCCTTCGGATACGGTCTTTTTCGCCTCTTCATACGTAATGTCCATTTTGTACTCGTCGACGAGAGGGGCAAACAGATCGTACATATGCAGTTCATCCACGCCCAGCAGCTTCTTGCGCAGGTTCATGTAGCGGTGCAGCAGAGGCAGGCTTTCATGGATGGTGTCGATCAGGTTCGTATACACGTCCTTCGGAATATTGTCGCCGTAGAGGGACATTTCCAGCACGGAAGGGTATTTGCGCACATTGGCGTAGAACATGTTCTTGTTGACGTTGGCGCTCAGCGTGGACGCGATCGTGTTCTTTTGTTTGGCGTACGTTTCGTACACCGCTTTGAACGCCCGCTCGCGGACTTCGCGGTTCGGGTTCTCCAGGAACTGAATGTAGCTGCCGTGGGTCAGCTCAACTTCCTTGCCGTTCTCGTCCTTGATCTTCGGAAATTTCAGATCGGCGTTGTTTAGCATGCCGTAGATCGTCTGCGGTGCCTGGGACAGGTTGCCGACCTGGGCCAGCAGCGCTTCTTCCGCTTTTGACAGGACATGCGCTTTCTCGCGCTTCATTTCGGTCAGCGTAAATTTGTATTCGGCAAGCTGTGGATCGGCAATAAATTCGTCGAGCTTGCTGTCCGGCAGCGACAAAATTTCCGGCGTGATGAAGGAGAGGGCTTCGCCCACCTGTACGCTCATTTTTTTGGCTTTGGCCGAAAGGGCCTGGTATGTAGGGTTGGCTGTATCTTCGTCGTGATGCAGGTGAGCGTACACGTATAAACGTTCCGTCTTCAGCGAGATTTCATCCTCCAGGGCGAAGCAGTCCTTCACCGCTGCCGCATTATCCAGCTTGCCTTGGAAATCGGCGGCCTTTTTCACTTCCTGCTGAAGCTCGGCATACGTTTCGTCCCAAGCCTGCTGGCTGGCGAACAGGTCCTCAATCTTCCATTTGTGCTCGGCGGGTACTTCTGAACGTTTCGGTAATTGTTCCATCGGAATCCTCCTTGACTGTTGGGTTAATATGAATCGGGCTCCGTGTGAAGAAGCCGCAGGAGGAACAAATAGGACCGAGAGCATGCTGATGGCGACGGCAAGCTTCAGGGTCTTCGAGTATTTCACGAAAGGGGGCCTCCTCTGACGGTCTGTCTTGAAGAAATATACCCCTTAGTATGACCTTACCCGAAAAAGATTATTTATCCTCCATTAGGGCTGGAACCCATGGTAAGCAAATTGTATACAATAAGGAAAAAGGCAACCAGGATCATGATGAGGGCGAAGATGGCCATACCGCGCTTCAGCTTCGGCGGGATCGTATCCTTCTTCATGATCAAGACTGCGCCTAAACAGAAGGCCAAAATAACAAAGACCAGGACGCTGCCGTATTCCATCCTGAATTATACCTCTTTAAACGCATTCATAATTTGACGCCATTCATCCTCGTTGCCCTGGTAATCTTCCTTCGGAAAGCGGTTGTTCACCCACTGCATCATGGCCGGACGGCTCATAAAGGTGTGGGTCTCTTCGCCCCATTGATCGGAAATTTCCCGCAGGACGATGTAGCGGCCCTGGACCTCGACAGTCATCATGTTCCATTTGTCTTTTTTGTATATTTCATGTTTTTTGATCATGTCGCATTCTCCGTTTGGTCTTTTGGTAAAATGATACCGCAGAGGCTTGTGTAAAAGCAAATAAGAAAAACGTCATCCACGCATAATTCATTAAAGACAGGCCGCAATTAGCGCTAGTTTTTCTTGCGATAACGGAATGGTTCAGCCTGGATGAGATTTACAAATGCCATTCCTTAAAAAGAAGCTTCGGACGAAAAAGAGCGATTGCATTGTCAAAGTTCATGAAGTATAATGTATTTATTCGCCACAGATGGCGGTATTTTTAGGAGGTTGTTCATTTGAAAGGTACAGTTAAATGGTTTAACGCAGAAAAAGGCTATGGCTTTATCCAAGTTGAAGGCGGCGAGGACGTATTCGTACATTTCTCCGCAATCCAAGGAGACGGCTTCAAAACTTTGGACGAAGGTCAAGAAGTTGAATTCGAAATTACTGAAGGCAACCGTGGCCCTCAAGCTGCTAACGTAATCAAATTATAAGATTGACTCCGGTAACGGATTTCTTATAAGTTTTGGTTAACAATTGCTTATTACGCACAGTTCTCATGCGGGGACTGTGCCTTTTTGTTACCATATATTTTTCTGAAATAAGAAGAGCCCGTTTTCTTCCGTTCTCCGCGGTTAGAAAATGGGCTTTTTTTGAAGGTTTACATCTTGCGGCTGTCCATTGAAACGCCCGGAACCTTGGTATTTCCGAGCAGGTGTCTCGCCAAAAAACCGGCGCAGGCGACCAAAGCCAGCCCTGCGGCGATGAAATAGAAGGTTGTGCGCCCGGTCTGCTCATACAGCACGCCACCAAACGTTCCGCTGACGAGCCCGGCTGCGCTCGACCATACGATCGTAAACAGCGCAAGTCCCGTCGCCCGGAATTCATCCGGAATGATCCGGGTGATGTAGCGGACCGCCGTCACATAGTAGATGCCGAAGGTTACGCTGTGTAAAGTCTGGACCGCGATGACCGTTCCGGGGTGATCGGCGATCGACATCAAGAAGAAGCGCAGTGCGAACATCAGGGCGGCCAGGGCGAGGAGCGGCAGCTCCTTGAAACGCTCTCCGAAGCGGCTGAGCAGGAAGAAGACCGGAATTTCGCTGAGGGCTGCCGCGAGCAGAGACCAGCCGATCAGCCCCTCGCTAGCGCCCATGCTTTTGAGCGTCAGGGTCAGGAACGCTTCATTCATCCGGTAGGGGAGGGCGAGACAGAATACGCCTGCGAAAAACCATAGCACTTCTTTTTGCCGAAGCACGTTCCACAGGCCCCTCCATTCCATCTTCTGACCGTTCGTTTTGACGCCGTCCCTGAGCCTTGTGGCGAGCAGGAGGCAGGCTCCAGCAATGATGATGGCCAGAAGCAGCGTTCGGGAAATACCGACGTTGCCAAGAACATAGCCGATGGACAGGGCGAAGAAGGCATAGCCGATCGAACCGAAGACCCGGATGACGATAAAGTTTTTCCCGTGCCTCTGGGCGGTTTGGATCGACATCGTATCCGACAGCGGAAATACCGGGTAGTAGAAAAAGTAGAAGACCGTAATCAACGCGAATACCGCATAGAAGGAAGAAGTGGCCGACAGGAGTAGCCCCATACCGAGCTGTCCGGCGAACAGCAGGAGCATCATCTTTTTGGTCGTCCGGTAGCGGTCGCTGGCCATGCTCCAAAACATGTTGGAGAAGATGGAGATGAAGGGCCCGACGGCGTACAGATAGCCGACCTGCGAGCTGCTGAAGCCCAGGTGGCTGAAGTAAAGCTGGAAGTAGGAGGCGACCAGGACGCTGGTCCCATAGATGGTAAAGGTGAATGCCCTTTGCCAATTGACGTCTGGCGTCGATTGTTCTAATTTCATGATCAATACCCCGATGTTTTTATGATTTTTGTGCAAAAAGTCACCCTGCAGCACGATGCCGCCCGCTATACTATAGATGAGCATATGCTGCTGCGGTGGAATCTTTCAGCTTACCTTTTCGAGGAGATCCGGGCACACTCCTTTAATTGGACACATATTGTTGTAAAAAAAGGGAGGATTCATGCACGGTTTATTTGTGCAAATTCCAGGACCATATTATAATAAAGGACATTAGGATCGATACAAGTAGACAACAATGTGGAGGCACCGTCTTGAATGAAAATAGGCAAACTCGATATCAAGTTCCCCGGAATCCTGTCAGTTTAATGAGCCGGGTGTACAAGCATATATTGCCGGAAGTGCGAAAAGAACTGGACGGATGGCGGAGGAAGGCAGGGAACATCCCTGATCCCGAGCTGAGAAAGCAAGCCTTGGCGAGTATAGAGACGAAGCAGTTTCACTGTGAGGGCGGAGGCGTCTACGCCGCCGTTCCGCTGCCGGAGCGGCTTATACTTACCAAGCTCATCGTGGCCTATCAGACGATCAGCGACTATCTGGATAACCTGTGTGACCGCAGCACATCCATGGAAGCCGAAGATTTCCGCCTGCTTCACCAATCGATGCTGGATGCGATCGACCCGGCGGCTGAACCTGTCAATTACTATGCACTTCGTCAGGAGCAAAATGACGGAGGTTATTTGCATGGGTTGGTGACAACCTGCCAAAGCTGCATACGCCAGCTGCCCGGCTACGCTGCCGCGATGCCCTTTATCCGGGATTTAGCGGGCCTGTATACCGACCTGCAGGTTTACAAGCACATCAAACCGGAGTTAAGAGAACCGGCGCTGCTTGCGTGGTGGGAGCTTCATCGCGAACGGACTCCCCAGCTCCAATGGAACGAGTTCGCCGCGGCAACCGGTTCGACCTTGGGTGTGTTCATGCTCTTTCTGGCCGCAAGCGACCGCCATTTGAGCAGCACTGCCGCCGCCTCCATTCATGCGTCATATTTTCCACATGTTTGCTGTCTGCATATTATGCTGGATTACCTGATTGATCAGGAAGAGGATCGGCTTGGCGGAGACCTCAATTTTTGCAATTACTATGAGAGCCCCGAAGTCATGCTGGACCGGATTGCCTTTATTGTGGAATCGGCCCGGAAGGATGTTGCAGCCATCCCGGTGCCCCCGTTCCATCGGATGATCATTGAGGGACTGCTGGCAATCTATTTATCCGATCCCAAAGTCAGCGAGCAGCAGGAAGTTCGCTCCGTATCCAAACGTTTGATGAAGGGAAGCCCGCTTACCCGCTTATTCTTCTTCTTCAACAGCCGGTGGATCCGCAAGCATTTGTACGAGTGATAAGAGGAGGAAATAACATGGCAGTCAAAAAAATCGCAATACTAACCAGTGGCGGAGATTCGCAAGGGATGAACGCAGCCGTGCGCGCCGTCGTACGCAGCGGCTTGTATCACGGACTTGAGGTTTACGGCATTCAGCGCGGGTATCACGGCCTGCTGAACGACGACATCTTTTCGATGGATCTGCGCAGTGTGGGCGATATTATCCAGCGCGGCGGCACCATTCTCCAATCGGCACGCTGTAAGGAATTTATGACACCGGAAGGCCAGCAGAAGGGTGCGGAAATCCTCCGCAAGCACGGAATCGACGGCCTTGTCGTCATCGGCGGCGATGGCTCATACCAGGGTGCCAATAAGCTCAGCAAGCTCGGCATCAATACGATGGCGCTGCCCGGAACGATCGATAACGATATCGCGTTTACAGATTACACCATTGGATTCGATACCGCCGTCAGCATCGTCGTTGATGCGGTGAACAAGCTGCGCGACACCATGTCCTCGCACGAGCGGTCCTCGATTGTGGAAGTCATGGGAAGACACTGCGGAGATATCGCTTTGCATGCGGGCCTCGCTTCGGGTGCGGAGACGATCCTCGTGCCGGAAATGCCTCATGACATGGATGAAATTACGGAGCGGATGAAGCAGAACTTTGCTCATGGCAAACGGCACAGTATCGTGCTCGTGGCTGAAGGTGTGGGAAGCGGGGAAGAGGTTGCCAAAGCCCTGACCGACCGCTGCCCTACTCTGGAACCGCGGGTAACGGTGCTTGGACATATCCAGCGGGGCGGAACGCCGACTCCGGCGGACCGGAATCTGGCGAGCCGACTGGGCGATTTTGCGGTGCGTATGCTGATCGCGGGTGAATCCGACAAGGCCTGCGGCATCATTAAAGGCGAGCTCGTGCTGACGGACATCGATAAGGTCGTCAACACGAAGAAGGAATTTAACCGGGAGCTGTATGAGCTCGCTTCACGGCTTTCACAATAAACATAACGGTAACACAGACAAGGCGCAGCGGGGTTTTAACCCTGCAGCGCCTTTTTGTAGTGAGCCGAAAGTGGGGGAGCGGTATGCCGTTTTCGCTTACGCAGCCAAGTCTCAGTAACTGCTCGGGAGAACCCGGGCGGTTACGCTCGTTTTAGGGCAGCGAACCGCCGCTGGACCTTAACGAGCCGTCCGAGCAGAAGTGCCGCGCCGACTGCGAGTCCCGTAATCAGGCCGACCCAATAGCCATAGGCCTGAAGCGGGGTGAACTCGGCCAGAAGGTAGCCCACGGGCAGTCCGATGACCCAATACGAAATAAACGTAATGATGAATGCCGGATTGACGTCTTTATATCCGCGCAGTACGCCCTGAACGGGGGTGGCTACGGCATCGGAGATTTGGAAGAAAATCGCATAGATCAGAAAATGCTGAATGAGTTCGATCACATGGCTCTCCTCTGAATAAAATCCGGCGACATAACGTCCGGCTACGAGCAGAACCACGGCGGTAATCAGCGAAAGGCCCACCGCAGTGGAAATCCCGAGCCTGCTGTATTGTCTGGCGTCCCGCAGCCGGCCCGCCCCGTTTTCGTAGCCGACCAGAATGGTGAGCGCCATGCTGATGCTGAGCGGAATCATATAGAGCGTGGACGCAAAATTCATCGCCGCCTGATGGGCCGCGATCGTCACCGTATCGAAGCGGCTCATCAGCAGGGTAACGCCGGAGAATACTCCGGTTTCAAAAAAGATGGAGAAGCCGATCGGCACCCCGATTTTCAGCAGCTCCTTCCACACGGAAATCGATACTCCGTACAGCTTCCGGAAGATGCCGTAATCGGTGAACGGATGGAGCCGGTGGATGAACAGAATCGCAATCAGGAACACGCACCAATAAGTGATGGCGGATGAGATTCCCGCGCCTGCGCCTCCCAAGCGGGGGAACCCCCAATTGCCGAAGATCAGCAGGTAATTGCAGCCGACATTAATCGGCAGCGAGATCAGCGTGATCAGCATGGAAATCCGGGTCTGTCCCAGGGCATCGATATAGCTTCGCAGCACGGTATAACCGAACATTGGAACGATGCCGATGGACAGGTAGCTCAAAAAGCGGAAAGCGATGTCCTGGACATCCCCTTCCAGGTTCATCCCGTCCAAAATAACGGGAAGCAGCAGCGAGCCGATTCCAAGGATCACAAGGGCCAGCAATATGGCGAGATACAGGCCTTGTATGACGTGATAAGCTACTTTATTGCGGCTTCCACCGCCGACCAGATGGGACACGATCGGAGTCATGCCCATCAGGATACCGCTCAGACCGGTCTGGAGGGGGATCCACAGGCTTGTGCCGATCGCTACACCGGCGAGATCGGTCGAGCTGGCCCGGCCGGACATGTTGGTATCGAAAAACGTAATCGCGGACAGCGCGATTTGCGTGACCAGAATCGGCAGCAGGATGACGAGAAACTGCATCGTTTTTTGCTTGAGCGACATTGTTGTTTTCATAATAAAATGAGCCTCACAGATATCTTAAATTCTGACATAAAGGTGACAAGACTATTATTGTAAACCATGGCACACCGGTTTGAACAGGGGCATTTCCAAATAAATAAAACCCGGCGAAAGCCGCCGGGATAAGGAAGGGCGTATATAATCATGCCGTTTGATCTAGACGGTACCTCTTATTTGTAGGCCACGCCTTGGGAATAACGGTTTGAAGCGTTCCACAGCAAGTATTCGTCCACGCCGGCGTCTTTTAAGGCGCGAATCTGATCCTGTACCTGCTGCTTGCCGTACTTCTCGTAATGGCCGCTGCCGAGCCAGCTTGCGGTAAAATCCTGAATCCAGGGTCTGATGATCGGCTTGCGGTCTTTGAGCGGATCCAGCTTTTTGTGCGTATCGGCCATAGAGCCCTTGATCGTCTTGTAAGGCTCCTTGTCCGGATCCTGGGCGCCGAACCAGCCCGTCGTGTAATGGCTCGGATATACCATCGGACTGATGACGTCCACGTTTTCGGAGATTTTACCGAAATCCTGACCGATCCCTTCTGCCGCCGGAACGGATGCCGCATAGCCGAAGATGTCTACCGACACGCGAATGCCGAGAGGGGCCAGCTGCTTGCGGGCATACTGGACGAACTCTGCGACCGTATCCACGCGGGATTTATCGTTTTTAACGTATTTCAGCGTATCTGCCCGCTTCTCGAATCCTTCCGGGAACCGTACATAATCGAACTGAATTTCTTTAAAGCCAAGCTTGGCTGCTTCCTTGGCAATCGCGATGTTGTAATCCCATACTTCCTTGCTGTACGGGTTGACGAAGCTGTCGCCTTTGCCGTTCTCCCAGAGGGTTCCGTCCGGATTTTTGAACGACAGATCCGGCCGCTTCTTGGCAAGGACCGTATCTTTGAATACGACCACCCGGGCGATAGGGTACACCTTATGCTTGTTCAGGCGCTGCATCAGCTGGTTGATGTCCGGAATGAACGGCTGCGGTTTGCCCATCCGCTTCAACGTGGCATTGTCCGTCTTATAGGTTATGTATCCTGCATCGTCTTTGATGTCGACCACCATGGCGTTCAAATCGGTTTTGTCGATGAGATCCAGCAGCTGATTCATTCGTGAACCGCCGGCGCTGTATGCGGTAACGTAAATCCCTTTGACTTTGGGGGCGGTGACCTGCGGATCTACCTTGACGGGCGGGTGATCTGCGCTGACCGGAACGTCTTGTTGGGATGCGATCATTGCGGAATGAACGGTTGCCTGAAACAATTGGCTTAACGGATGATTGCTGTCCTGCTGTTGTGGATGGCCGGCGCTGCTGCCGAGCAACAGCAGCAGCGCCCAAATAATATTCATAATACTCTCTCCCCTTGAATGGCTTTACATGTCAATTATATCGGAACGACCTCCTGTTTGGTGCAACAGCTTTGTAATCATTTGGCGAAGGCTGCGCGGCTGGAATCTGGGCGCCTTCTCTTTTTTTAAACGAATCAGCTTGGAATCAAACGGCTTCCCTCTTCCGTAGGGTTGCCACCGGGATGCTTAAATACTTGCGGGAAAAGCGACTTCCAACATTTTGACAAAATTGCAGTTCCCGTGCCCGGTGGCCGCTTCAGGCCAAATAAAAATGCCACCCGCGCTGCCGCTGAAAGCGGCCATTCGCGAATGGCATGTTATTCAAGCACTTGCTACTTGCTATAAATCAGTGAAGCAGCGCGGAGCTCTGATGTTCACAGATGCTGTACTGGATGATCTCCATGGCATCTTCTTGTTCCAGAATGCTAAGTCCGTCCCGCAGCACAATGAGGGAATTCAGTTCATTTTGCTTCAAGAATGGCATCATATCCGGGAACCATTTCATGACGATTTGGGACAACTTTACCGTTTCCATTTCCATTTCCACAAAAATCACCCTTTCCTCCTTCGAATCTTCACAGTCAGATGATCCAACGCAAGGCGAATCGGAAAAGCGTTTTGGTGCTTTGGGAAATTCGGGTCTATCCTAATCTCATGGAACTATTGTAGGAAGCGCGCACTATTAATATACCACATTTGGTGTTTTTTTTACACAGCGCATACAAAAATCAGCTTCTGCGGAAGGAACCCATGACCCCGACGGTCTCGACGATGTTGACGAACGCCTTGGGGTCGGTTTGCTTGATGATGCGCTTCAGCTCGGCCAATTCGTACCGGGTGGTGACGGTCATCAGCATATCCTTTTCCACATTGGAAAAAGCGCCCTGCGTCTTGATCTTGGTTACGCCGCGCGGACGCTCCAGCAGCTGCTGAAGAAGGGCATCCGTCTCGTTCGTGATGATGTACACGGTGACCTTGAAATGGCTGACGTGGATCATGTCCACGACCTTGCCCGTGACGAAGATGGAAACGATGGAGGCGAGCGCCAGGTTCCAATTGTTCTGTAAGTAACCGGCTGCGAGGATGACGACCCCGTTCATGGCCACCAGTATGTTTCCGATCGGGAAGTCGCGGTAACGCGTAACGATGGACCCGATAATATCGAACCCGCCGGAGGAGCCGCCGGCGCGGAAAGAGATGCCTGCCCCGATCCCGACGAGGACGCCGCCGAATACCGCAGCGAGCAGCGTATCGGACACGAGGGACGTTTCGGGAACTATCGCGATCAGCCACGTTGTGGCGACGACCGATAGAATGCTCAGGACAATGAAACGTTTGCCGAGCTGGAACCAGCCGGCGACAAGCATCGGTATGTTAAACACGAAATAAAGAACGCTGAGACTGATTGGTGTAAAATAATTCACGAGCATGGACAGGCCCGACACGCCCCCGCTCAGCAAATGAAGCGGAACGAGAAATAAATTGAATCCGCAGGCAATAAAAGCCGCACCAAGGACCACAACCACATACTTCCAAATATTTTTGAGCTCCAAGCTCATCACCTCATTATGTAATTTTCTGCAAGACGAGTGAAAGTTGTTTCAGCTTGACTGGTGTTTGTAATTTGGTTTGTGATATAATGTATTAGATGTTCTTGAGTACGGTTGTACAATAGTATTATTTTGCATTGTTTCAGGAGAATAATTACCGTTTACTAAATTCTGTAGGCTGTTTTGTTTGCCCGGATAAACGCTATAGAGAATCGAAGCCATGAAACATTTGATCGAAGTTTGGCTACCCTATATAATGTTTACCGCTACTTAAGAATACAGACAAGATTGTGGTATGTCCACTTTATAGAAGGAGTATGAAAAATTTGAAAAATTTCGCAGAATTAGGCCTCGAACCAAAGGTATTGCAGGCCATTACAGAGCTTGGATTTGAGGAAGCGACACCGATTCAGGCACAATCCATTCCGATCGCAATGAGCGGACGGGACATGATTGGCCAAGCACAGACGGGTACAGGCAAAACCGCTGCCTTTGGTATTCCGCTGATTAATAAAATTTCCAAAGATACGGATAAAATCGTCGCCCTCATTATGACACCTACCCGGGAGCTTGCGATTCAGGTCGCAGAGGAAATCGGAAAATTGACCCGTTTCAAAGGAATTGGCTCGCTGCCGATTTACGGCGGTCAAGACATCGGACGCCAGATCCGTGCGCTGAAGAAGAAGCCTCAAATTATTATCGGTACGCCAGGCCGTTTGCTTGACCACATTAACCGCAAAACGATCCGCCTGGACGACGTCGAAACCGTCATTTTGGACGAAGCTGACGAAATGCTGGATATGGGCTTCATGGAAGACATCCAAACGATCCTGAAGCTGGTACCGGAAGAACGCCAAACGATGCTGTTCTCCGCGACGATGCCGCCGAACATTCAGAAGCTGGCTCAGCAATTTTTGAAAAATCCGGAGCATGTTTCCGTTATTCCGAAACAAGTCAGCGCACCTCTGATTGACCAGGCTTATATCGAAGTGCCGGAACGCCAGAAGTTTGAAGCGCTCAGCCGCTTGATCGATATGGAATCTCCGGAGCTTGCCATCGTTTTCGGACGCACGAAGCGCCGTGTCGACGAGCTGGCCGAAGCCCTGCAGAAGCGCGGATATTCCGCGGACGGCCTGCACGGGGACCTGTCCCAGAACCAGCGCGACACCGTAATGCGCAAATTCCGTGACGGAAGCATCGACGTCCTTGTAGCTACAGACGTTGCGGCCCGCGGCCTGGACGTATCCGGCGTTACCCATGTCGTGAACTTTGACCTTCCGCAGGATCCGGAAAGCTACGTGCACCGGATCGGACGTACCGGCCGTGCCGGCAAAGAAGGTACCGCGTGGACCTTCGTTACTCCGCGCGAAATGGATCACCTGCACCTGATCGAACGCGTAACCCGTCACCGGATTCCGCGTAAGCCTCTTCCTACGCTGGCTGAAGCCATCGAAGGCAAACAGCGCGTGACGGCGGAAAGATTGCTTGAAACCGTGGAGAAGGGTGAATTGAACGAATACAAAGGACTAGCCATCCAACTGCTGGAGCAGTACGACTCCGTGCAGCTGCTGTCTGCGGCATTGAAGATGCTGACAGGCGAGAAAAAGGATTCGGATATCCAGCTGACGCCGGAAGACCCGATCCGCGTCAAGCGCCGTCACAGCGGCAAGCCGGACCTGCGCAGCGGACGCAAACCGTCCGGCGGCTACCGCGGCGGCAGCAGCGGCAGCCGAAGCGGCGGAGGGTACAACCGTGACCGCGGCGGCGACGGACGCGGCGGCTACAGCAAGAGCTACAGCGGACGCGGTGATTCGTACCGCGGCGACCGCAAACCGCGGACCAGCAGCAGCGAGGGACGCCGTACTACGAAACGCGAAGACTCATTCGAGAAGTAAGAACATAACAAAGAGGCGAAGTGCCGCATGCACTTCGCCTCTTTTTTCATATCATCAAATTACCAGATAAATGCGCGAGTGATGATAACGAGCAGGATGAACAGCACCAGAATGGCGCCTGTGGAACCCCAAAGGCCATGACCGTAACCATAACCAACTCCGCCTACAGCGTGAGACATTGAACATAACCTCCTTCAAAAAGTTGAACTCTTTTGGATTACGGTGTATCTTATGACGGTTTTCGCCCGCATGTATAGACCAACACCCAGATGCCGGAAATTAGGCTCTGGCAATGTATGTCCCTAATGCGGTATTATTAAGGTACAGGCATGTTAGTGGAGGAGGAGACTTTTACTTGGAATTCAAAGGTGCAATGGGTGGAATTTACAAAATTACAGAGTGGATTACCCGGATAGCTTACAGCAATATCTTGTGGATGCTGTGTTCGATCCCATTCTTCTTTTTTCTGGTGACGAAGCTGCTGGTAACGGGGGCTAACGAGTCGCTGCAGATGAACTGGGCCATGGGAATCGTGGCACCGTTTACATTGTTCCCTGCAACAGCGGCGCTGTTTGCAGTGGTGCGCAAATGGGTGATGGGCGATACCGATATTAAAATTTTCAGCACCTATTTCAGAGCGTATAAGGAAAACTACAAACAAAGTATGGTCGGCGGTATTTTCTACGTGCTGCTGCTGGTTATTATGATGGTGGATTATACGGTCTATATGACCCAGTTCCGCAATATGCAGCTGATCGGGATTGTGATGCTGATCCTGCTGATCGTTCTGTTCCTGTCGATGTTCAACTTTTTTTCGATGATCGTTCATTACCATATGTCCATCGGACAGATTTTGAAGAACGCGGTTCTGATTACGATCATCCGGCCTTTCCGGGTGCTTGCTACCGTGCTCGGGAGTGCGGTCGTCCTGTTTATCGGGTCCAAGTATCCAGCGCTGATCTTCTTCTTTGGGGGAAGCGTCATCGCATTGTGGGCGTTTTTCAACTTCTACGGCACCTACATGAAGATGCAGGAGCAAGCGGAGCGGCTCAAACAGAAGGAAGAAGAGGCGCAGCAGGAAGCCGCCGACGCGGATGATTCCGTAAGTTTGCAGGGCGATCCGGACAAGAGAGATGAATGGTACGAGGAAAGCGTTTCAAATGGCGATGGGCCGGGTAAAAGAAACTAAGCCAGCAAGCGATATTTTCTTCTAAATTTTTACCATTTCGTTTACATGCTGACGATTTCGGTCTATAATAAGACTACATCCTGCGATGTTCGCCACGGTTAATCGTTGTTTTGAACCAATGATAATGTCTGAGGGAGATCTATATGAAGCGCAGCTGAAACGCCCTGTCTATATGACATGGGGACTTCAAAACCGCTTATGCGATCACCCACCTGCTAGAGCAGGTTCAGAAGACAATTTAACCGGACGGCATAGGCGGGTTTTTATTTTGTCGATGAACCCATTGCGACCATTATGGTGCAGAATAGAGAACATCCTAACCGGTTCTATTTCCGGGTTGGGGTGTTTTTTTGTTGAATCTCCGGCATCATTCCGTACTTACTCTTTTGTTCTGACCGTAACAATGATAAACTGTTAAGTATTGATGATGTTTACTATAAAGGAGGAAAGGTCTTGTCGCTAAAGAGAGTTCTAGTGGGGGTCATTCGCAGTCAAGAAGGAACAAGCGACCGCGCGAAGGATCCTAAAATGAAAACGCGCTATTACAATTTATCGAAAGACAAGGCATGGGAGGAAATCTCCTCGACACTTAAAAAAATTCCTGGCTACAAAGTGCTGCACGAGGTGTCTTCCGTCGGGGAAATCACGCTGGAGAAGAGAACCTCGCTTGGCCGTACCGTGGATATTACCATTTCGGTGCTATCGGTTGGTCCAGTCCGCACCGCTGTTGATATGTATTCCGCCTCCCGGGGCTCGCTGGGGGATCTGGGGTATAATTACCGGATTATTTTAAACTTGTTCGGCATATTGGATAAGAAACTGGCTAAATACAAAATAACACAATGAGTAAGGAAAAAGCGGGAGAAAGATCAGCTCTTTCTCCCGCTTTTTATGGGAACATGGCGGCTTAAGCCGAATTACAGCAGTTCTTTAACGGCTGCTACGGCATTTTCGTAGTTCGGATGCTCGGCCATTTCCTTCAGGTACTCGACATATGTAATCTTGTCGTTTTTGTCCACGACGAAAATGGAGCGCATGTCCAGACGGAATTCCTTGATATGAACACCGTATGCGTCGCCGAACGACATCTCCTTGTGATCGGAAAGGGTCACGACACGGTCGATTCCGGCAGCGGCACACCAGCGTTCCTGGGCGAATGGAAGGTCAGCGCTGATGGTCAGCACGATCACGTCGTCGCCAAGGCCGGCGGCTTCTTCGTTGAAACGGCGCGTTTGGGCGTCACATACTCCCGTATCAAGAGAAGGAACGACACTAATTAATTTGATTTTGCCGGCATAATCCTTAAGAGTAGCCTCTTCAAGCAGATTTTTGCTGACCTTGAAATCCGGAGCGGCGTCGCCCACATGAAGTTCCGGGCCAATGAGGGTAATCGGATTGCCTTTGAATGTAGCTGCATTGGTACGTTCTTGTGCCATATGAAATCTCCTTCCTGGTTATCAAAAATTGGTGATTCGTGACAAAGTCCATTATAATCTTTTTAAAAAGGCATTGTCCAATTTCGTCGGCGGTTTACTCGGTTATAGAAGGAAGGATAACATGTTATTTGTACGTTATGAGAATCTGAAAAGTTATTTGAAGTACTACCCGATCACGACGCTGCTCTTTGTCATCAACCTGGTGATGTTTCTCATTATGGCCTTTAACGGGGGCTCCACCAACAATGAAACGCTGATCCGGTTTGGAGCACTGACGAACATCGATCAATATAATGAGTGGTGGAGATATGTCAGCTCCATGTTTTTGCATGCGGGTTTTTCCCATTTGCTGTTTAACAGCTTCGCGCTGCTCGTGTTTGCCCCGCCTCTGGAGAGGCTGCTTGGTCCATGGCGATACGCGCTGCTGTACTTGTTAAGCGGTATTCTGGGCAATTTGATGACAGTGGCTCATTACAACCGTACCGGAGAGATTCTGATCTCCATAGGCGCTTCAGGAGCGATTTACGGCATTTACGGCGCCTATCTGTATATCGCCTTGCTTCAGCGGCAGTGGATGGACGACGCTTCCCGGAAAACCGTGTACGGCATTTTGATCGTGGGAGTCGTTGTAACCTGGGTTTCACAATCCAACATTAACTGGGTGGCCCATATGGGCGGATTGATCGGCGGTTTCTTTATTTATGGACTGATGGCCAGGGTGCTGAGAAGGCGCCGCTAGCCAAGCTCGGATGAACAGGTATCGTATAAGCAGAATGGAGCGAAAGTAGTGGAATTAAGACAGTTGCAATACTTTTTGAAGGTAGCACAGAAGGAGCATGTCACGCAGGCTGCAGAGGAGCTGCATGTCGCCCAGTCAGCGGTGAGCCGGCAGATTCATCAGCTGGAGGAGGAACTCGGAGTCCACTTATTTATGCAGAAAGGAAGAAACCTGCAGTTAACCCCCGTAGGGCAGCTGTTCTGCAAACGGGTGGAGGGCATCCTGAAGGATTTGGATAAGGCGGTCATGGAGGTTCATGAATTTCTGGATCCGGAGCAGGGAGAAATTCGTATCGGATTTCCGCACAGCCTGGGGATTCATTTGATCCCTTCCGTGGTGGCCGAATTTAAACGCCGGTATCCGAACGTAAAATTCCGTTTCAAGCAGGGGATGTTCCCGTCCTTGATCCGTGATGTGATCTCGGCGGAAGTCGATTTGGCCTTCATTTCACCTTTCCCGGAAAAGCATGAACATGTGGAAGGCGAAGTGATCCTGACCGAAGAGCTATATGCGATTCTGCCGCCGAACCATCCGTTGGCCGAGAAGGAGAGCATCAAGCTCGTCGAACTGAAGGATGAGAAGTTCGTTCTCTTCAGCAAAGGCTATTCTTTACGGCCGATTGTCTGGCATGCTTGCCTCGAAGCGGGCTTTACGCCGAAGATCGCCTTCGAAGGTGAGGAGACCGACACGATCCGCGGACTGGTGGCGGCTGGCATGGGTGTCAGCATCCTGCCGGAGCTGGCCTTGTTCCAGACCAATCCGCTGCAGCCGGCACGCGTTAAAATTTCGGAGCCGAAAGTCACCCGTACGATCGGGCTGATTCATCGTTCGGACGATAAGCTTCCTCTGGTGGCCCAGTCTTTCCGCACCTTTCTGCTTAAATATTTCGGCTTACACCAGAACAATAAAAATACCCCGGTCGGTTAACGACACGGGGTATTTTTATATTGAAGTCGGATATCTACATACCTGTTTGTATTAGTCACGGTTGTTGCTGTTCGTAAAGATCAAAATGTACCGGAGCAGTTCGAGCAGGGAAACCAGCGCTGCTGCAACATAGGTCAGGGCTGCGGAATTCAGCACCTTGGCCACGCCGCGTTCTTCTTCGTTCGTGATGTATCCTTCCGAAACCATAATCTCGCGGGCCCGGTTACTTGCGTTAAATTCGACCGGCAGCGTGATCAGCTGGAAAGCAACCGCAACGGAGAAGAAGATAATGCCGAGCCCGATCAGTCCAAGCCATTGGAAAAGGAAACCGGCAATCAGAAGGATCGGAGCAAGCCCGGATGCAAAGTTGACGATCGGGAAAATCCGATGGCGCAGAACCAGCATCGGGTAGTGCTCCTTGTGCTGAATGGCGTGGCCGATTTCGTGACAAGCAACGGAAATCGCCGAGATGGAGCTCTCGTAATACACCGGTTCCGACAGGCGGACGACGCGGTTAATCGGGTCGTAGTGGTCGGAGAGGGCTCCGCGTACCGGTTCGATCGGCACGTCGTGCAGCCCGTGGGTATCCAGCATGTGCCGGGCCGCGTCATATCCGGTCATGCCGCTGTTCGCCTGAACCGTGGACCACTTCTTGAAGGTACCCTGAACTCGAAACTGTGCCCAGAGCGAAAACAGAAATGCAATAATGATAAGTATATACATTCCGTCGAAATACATTTCCATACCTCCTGCTTTATTTTGCGGGAAACTAGAGGGTTGGGCCGTGCTGTTCAAGGAAGAGGCGAATGGCCTCGATGCACGCCGCACCTTGCGGGAGGAGATTCAGCAGCACCAGCCGCGCATGGCTTGGCTTCATTTGCTTAATCAGCGGTTCGAGCTCCTTCACTTCGCGCTGCAGCTGCTGCATATGAAGCTCGAGGTGAGACAGCTTGTCGGACACCTGCTTCTCTTCCGGAACCGAATCCCACTTCTCAAGCATCTCTTTAATCTCATCCAAACTATATTTCTCTTGTTTCAATTCATTAATACGTTTAAGCCGGACCAAGGTTTCATGGCTGTACAAACGGTAATTCTTAAGCGTGCGCTTCTCTGGAAAAATCAATCCCAGCTTGGTGTAATAATCAATTGTACGCTCGCTGACACCACCAGCCTTAGCTAATTCACCGATCCGATACAGTATCATATCCCCATCCTATATCACCTCGCAGGAAATTAAACGAATGCTCGTTTCCATATTATATTACTTAAATTATGATACATGAATCCGAACCGTACAGTCAAACGTCATGCTTTTCCTATAAAGCTGACATTGTAAGTTAATATTACATCAGAAACATTTTTTCAGTATTTTCAAAAAATATCTTGTCAATTTCAGGACTATCGGCTTATAATGTCATTAAGAATTTCACTTTGTGTTAGAAATATTGACATTGGGGGAATGGGGTACATGAAAAGAAAATGGTTAGGAATCATGTTATTAATGCTTACATTGTTGACGTTTCCCGTAACGGTTTTTGCAGCCGATGACGGGGCGACCAACGTTCAACTACAGGCTGGGTTGAACACCTTCTTCGTATTTATGGCTGCTATGCTCGTGTTTTTTATGCAGGCGGGTTTCGCGCTTTTGGAAGCCGGTACGGTACGGATGAAGAACGCGGGTCATATCGCAGGGAAGACCGTACTGACACTCGGAATTGCCATCGTCGTTTTCTGGGCAGTCGGTTTTGGTCTTGGGTTCGGCAATGGGAACAGTTTATTCGGAACGACGGGATTTTTCCTGACCGGCGATTCCATGGCAGCGTCCTTTGATTCCTTATCCGCATCGGATGCGTCGTTGACGGTTAAGTTTTTGTTCCAGCTGTCCTTTGCGGCCGTATCGCTGGCCATTGCCTGCGGCGGTATGGCGGAACGCGCAAAATTAAGCGTATATATCGTATTTGGAACCATTTTTATGATCGTGATTTATCCGGTTGTTGCCCACTGGGTATGGGGCGGAGGCTGGTTGGGCCAATTGGGTATGCAGGACTACGCCGGATCGACCGTCGTGCATCTGACAGGTGCGACCGCAGCCCTGGTCATCACTTACATGCTGAAGCCGCGCCTTGGCAAATACAACAAGGACGGCAAGCCTAACAGCATTCCGGGTCATAATCAGGTATTGTCGGTACTAGGCGTGTTTATTCTGTGGATCGGTTGGTTCGGTTTTAACCCCGGCAGTGCGCTGACACCACTGATGGACGGATTTTTCGGATATGTGGCCTTGACCACCAACCTGGCTGTAGCTGCCGGTGCTGTTGCCGCTCTGCTGATTTCCTGGGCAATATTCGGCAAAGCCGATATCCCTAGCATGCTGAACGGCGTTTTGGCCGCTCTCGTTGCTATCACAGGTTCTTGTGCATTCGTAGATGCGTGGGCAGCGATCGTGATCGGTGCGGTTGCCGGTATCATTACCTTCTTCACGGCTCAATGGTTTGAGAGAGCGGGACTTGACGATCCGATTTACGCTTTTTCCGTACACGGTATTGCCGGGATTTGGGGTGCCGTTTCCACAGGGTTGTTCGCAACGCCGAAGCTTGTTGAGATTACTGGCGTCGGAAAACCCGGACTGTTCTATGGCGGTGGATTCTCGCAGCTGGGCGTTCAAGTGCTGGGTGTCCTCGGGGCGTTCGTATTCGTTCTCGTGATCTCCTTTATCGTCATCGCTATTATGAAAGCAACGATGGGAATTCGCGTTACCGAAGAGGAAGAAATGATGGGTCTGGACATCAGCGAACACGGCACTTACGGCTATCCGGAGCAAATGAGGCTGCTCGTTGATTCCGAGATCAGACCATCGGCGTCTTCCGCATCGGCTCCTAAGCCGTCTGCGGGAACCAACGAGTCCTTTACCTAAGTCTAAAGAAATATGAATGAATATAATTCACCATGGAGGGGGTGAACCGTATGGAACCGCTGAAGTCGGAATCATGTGATCTGGACCTCGGTACGATCGCTTATGCGAACTCGCGTGAAGAGCTTCGGAGCCGGCGACTGGACTGCCAGGAACAGCTTCAGGAAATGTTCGCTGACATGCCGATCGGGGCCTGGTCTGCACTCGTCAATGAAATGCATGATTTGATCGCGGCCAGAGCCGTCGATATCTGCGAGCGGGAACTGGAGGAGGCCGGTTACGGCCTGCCTCCCGTCTCCTACGCCTTCGTCGTATTCGGCAGTGCAGGCCGTAGGGAGTCGACTCTGTGGAGCGATCAGGATAACGGCCTTATTATCAGCGACGAGCCGGATGCTTATAAGGAAGCTTATTTTCAAATCTTCGGTCAACGGCTGTCGGACCTGTTTGAATATTTGGGCTATGAAAAATGCAAGGGGAAAGTCATGTGCTCCGAGCCGCTGTGGCGCAAAACGCTGGAGGGTTGGAAAAAGCAGCTCTCCCGCTGGCGCAATGACTTCAGCTGGGAACCGGTTCGCTACCTGATTATTGCTACAGATATGCGCTATATTTCTGGTGATCGCACACTTTCTGAGTCGTGGAAGGCTTTTTTCGGAAAATGTCTCGATGAAACACCGGAGCTGGCGATCGCGATTCTGCGGAATACGGTCAGACATAAAGCAACGCTAAATCTGCTCGGCCAGGTCGTTACTGAACGGTTTGGGGAACATGCCGGAGATTTTGACGTGAAATACGGGGTGTACATCCCGATCGTCAACAGCGTCCGATATATGGCCCTCCAGCAGGGAGTCAAGGAATCATCCACGCTGAAACGGCTGGAGAGGCTGATGGTGCTGGACGGGGGCAACATGCTGCTGGAGAACGTGCAGCGCGCTTTTCTTACCGCCTTGATGCTGAGGTCGACCGCCCCCCACCGCGAAGAAAGGGGCATCTTCATGAGCAGCGGCTACATTCCGCAGAAGGAGCTCAAGAAAAGGCCGCTGATGTATGAGCTTCGCGAAAGCCTGACTGTCGTCAGGCGGACTCACCGGGCGCTGCAGCGTCAGCTCCGTTTCGCGGAGAGGAGAAGACCATGAAGACGCCGGAACGGGGGAACAGCGGGTTCTGGAGCCTGCTTCGGCAGGGAGGCATGCCCTCGGCGATTGCTTCAGTGATGGGTGGATCCTCCGCACAGCAGATGGCGTTTATCCGCTCGCTGATGAGAGAACAACGGCGGCCGGAGGTTCTGCATACTCCGCTCAGCGAGCTGGAAACCGTCGTGTTTGATCTGGAGACGACGGGATTTAACGTTCAGCAGGGCGATGAAATTTTGTCGATCGGGGCGCTTCGGGTCAAAGGCGGCGAAATCAAAGAGGATGAGTCGTTCTACAGCCTCGTTCAATGCAAACGCCCGGTGCCGTCCCACATTACCGGATTGACGGGGATTACGCAGGCGATGATCAACGAAGCGCCGCCGCTGATGGACGGTCTGCACGGTTTTATGAATTTTGTTGGGGGAAGGGTGCTGGTGGCCCATGCGAGCGCCCATGACAAATCCTTTTTGAATGCGGCACTGTGGAAAACCTCGAAGGTGAACCTCAGCCACCGGGTGATCGATACGATGATGGTTGCCCGCTGGCTGGAGCCGCAGCGCGCGAGCTTTGCGCTGGACGACCTGCTGATGGCGAAAAATATTCCGATCGAGGGAAGGCATCACGCTTTGGAGGATGCCAAGATGACCGCAAAGCTGTGGGTTATGTACCTGCGGGACATATCGCGCAGGAGACAGGTTGAGACGCTGGGCGACCTGTACGCCTATTTAAGCCATGCGTAACCGGGCCGGGCGGAGATGAAAATCGCCTGCCGTTGATCGTTCAATGAAGTAAGCCTGGGTCAGGATGGAAGATCCCGATTGGTCGGGGGAGCTGATCAAATAGATACGGAGCATATCTCCGAAAAGCGGGAGCTGGCGCAAATCCTCCTCGGACGGAGCGGGAACGGTGTGTGGATGCGTGTGAAAGATTCCGAGCAGTCCCGAAGGGTTCAGACACTGCTGGACCCACGCCTGGGGATCCAGGGCGAAGCGGTGCAGCGGGTCAGGCGCTACGTTGCGGATCGGGATCAACGTCTCGATTCGCATGCCGCCCGCTGCAGCATTACCCCGCAGTACACCGCAGGCTTCATAAGGCCGATGAAGAAATAGCTGCTCCGCCAATCCGTGGGCGCAAGCAGCATCCAGCCATATTTCTTCGTCGTGTACGTGAAGCTCTGTCAACCGTATTCTCCCCTCTCACTTTGGCCTCTGCATTTGGCAGGGGCTCTTTTTTTGTGCATTCATATCATGTCAAGTGTAGCGGGATGCCTGTACAATCGCAAGGGACGTGTTCATCAGATCGCACTGTGGGACAAGCCAAATAGGGCGATGGGAAAAATTTTGCAGTTCATTTGTAAGTTCCCGTGAAAAGAGGGTAAAATATAAGGGATACCACTTTAAGAAAAAAAGGGACGACATCTATGAAACGTAATTTGTACATTCTGCTCGCCTTTTTGGTGCTGGCGGGTGTTGTAGTTTACCAAAGTGCAGGCGACAAAATCCAGGCTGCCTTTCAGCAGGAGAAGCCGATGCCGACCGAAACGAAGCCGCAAGCGGGATATCTGGCACCGGCTTTCACGGCCACGGGGCTCGACGGGAAGGAATACCGTGTCGGCGGGGCGCAGGACAAGGCGATTCTGGTAAATTTCTGGGCTTCCTGGTGCGATCCGTGCCAGCAGGAAGCGCCCGAGCTGCATGCCTTGGCGGAAAAATACAAGGATAACCTGAATATTTACGGCATCAATGTCACCAAATACGACAACAAGAAAAACGCCAAAAGCTTCGTCGAGAAATACGACGTAAACTTTCCGGTCATGCTGGACCTGAAAGGAACGATCTACGACCAGTACAAAGGAGCCGTGTTCCCGACAAACGTGCTGATCGACAAAAACGGCGTCGTGCAGGATGTGATCCTGGGCATTCTGCCATCCAAGGATCTGGAGAAGAAGATCAAGCATCTGATCGAGTCCTAGTTTAGGGTGAATGGAAGACCCTCCGGGTAGACTGCCGGAGGTCTTCTTTTTTTGTGTTGATTTAGAACATAAAAGACCGTCCAGGATAGCTCCCGGACGGTCTGCTTCAGTTAAGCTGATATGAATAGTTTAGTGATTGACCAGCCCTTGCGACGGTGAAGCCGCTTCAGGTTCCGATGCCTGAAGGATCTGTCCCAGCAGGGCGTAGCGCATACTGTCGACCAGCGCCTCCCAGCTCGCCTCGATGACGTTCTCGGACACACCGACGGTGTTCCAGGACTGGTTGATGTTGCGGGATTCGATCAGTACGCGAACCTTGGCCGCGGTCGCATCCTTCTCATCGAGCACGCGGACCTTATAGTCGGACAGGTGCATTTCCTTGATTGCCGGGAAGTACTGCACAAGCGCCTTCCGCAGCGCATTGTCAAGCGCATTGACCGGACCGTTGCCCTCGGCCGCAGTATAGACGTTATTGCCGGCGACGTTCAGCTTGACGAACGCCTCGGAAACGACGGCTCTGCCGGCGGTTTTCTCTACCAGCATTTTGAAGGATTCAAAGGTGAACAGCTCCTTCATTTCGCCGCCGGCTTCGCGCAGGAGCAGCTCCAGGGAAGCGTCGGCCGCTTCGAACTGATAGCCCTGGTGCTCGAGATCTTTGATCTTCTCGATCACTTTGCGAGAATGTTCGCTCGTGGAGTCGAAGTCCAGGCCCATATCCTGCGCCTTGGACACGATATTGCTCTGGCCGGCCAGCTCCGACACCAGCACGCGCTGCTTATTGCCGACGAGCTCCGGCACGATATGCTCGTACGTGCGGGAGTCGCGAAGGATAGCGGAGACGTGGATTCCGCCTTTGTGTGCGAATGCTGCGTTACCGACATACGGCTGGTTCACCGGCATGTTGACGTTGGCGATTTCGCTGACGAAGCGGGCGGTGTTGGTCAGCTGCTTCAGGCGATCTTCGCCGATGCACTCGTAACCGAGCTTGAGCTCCAGGTTCGGAATGATGGAGCAGAGATTCGCGTTGCCGCAGCGTTCGCCGTAGCCGTTGATCGTTCCCTGAACCTGGCGGGCGCCGGCTTCCACCGCACTGAGCGTGTTGGCCACGGCGAGCTCGCAGTCATTATGCGTATGGATGCCGAACTGGGCCTGAGGGATAAGCGATGTCAGGCTGGTGACGATCCCGTGAATTTCATGCGGGAGGGTTCCGCCGTTCGTGTCGCACATCACCAGCCAATCGGCGCCGGCTTCCTTGGCCTTCTTCAGTACGGACACGGCATAGTCCGCATTGTTCTTATAGCCGTCGAAGAAGTGCTCGGCGTCAAAAATGACTTCAAGCCCCTGCTGCTTCAAAAAGGCGATCGAGTCGTAAATCATGGCCAGGTTCTCATCCAGCGTGGTCTGCAGCGCTGTATGGACATGGAAGTCCCAAGATTTGCCGACGAGCGTGGCGGCCTGTACACCGGATTCCAGAATGCGCTTTAAGTTTCCGTCCTGCTCAGCTTTGCTGTCTTTACGGCGCGTGCTGCCGAAAGCGGTGATTTTGGCGCTCAGGCCCAGCTGCTGAACCCTTTTAAAAAACTCGATGTCCTTGCTGTTGCTTCCCGGAATGCCACCTTCAATATATTGTACGCCAAGCTCATCGAGCTTCTTGGCAATCTTCAGTTTATCGTCGGCGGACAAGCTGACACCTTCGCCTTGGGTGCCGTCCCGCAAGGTCGTATCGAAGATGGAAATGGACTTAGACATGGGAGTCCTCCTTTGGAAGTCTTGGAATGATCACTACGTCATTTGTATAATTCATTATTATATCATTTTTACGCGGGAATGTAACAAAGAATTCCTCGTGCAAGTAGGTTCCCAGGGTTCTTGACCTCGTTTCTGGCGAGGGGTATGCTGGATTTATGAATTTGGTAAGGGTGAGAATGATGGACAAGCCAAGCGTTGATGCCTATTACCCGCAGAATGGAAGGGTCATTCTGCATGTCGATATGAACGCGTTTTATTGCTCCGTCCATGAGGCGGAGGAGCCGGAGAAATACCGGGGCATGCCCACCGCCGTTGCAGGAAGCATGGAGCTGCGCAAAGGGATTATCGTCACCTGTTCCTATGCTGCACGGAAACGGGGCATTTCGACAGGCATGCTGGTCACCCGGGCGCTGAAGCTGTGCCCGGAGCTGATCGTCATCAAGCCTGATTTTGATTTATACCGCAAATACTCCAAGGCGTTTATGAAAATCGCCTATTCCTATACGCCGCTGATGCAGGCGACTTCGATTGACGAATGCTATCTCGATATTACCGGATCGAAGCAGTTCGGAACGCCCCAGCACATCGCTGAGGAAATCCAGCGGCGGATCTATGAGGAGCTCGGGCTGCCGTGCTCTATCGGGATCGCCCCGAACAAGCTGCTGGCCAAGATGGGCTCCGATATGAAAAAGCCGAACGGTATCTCGGTTCTTCGCATCCGCGATGTGCCGAACGTGCTGTGGAACAAGCCCTGCGGAGAGCTGTTCGGAATCGGCGGCAAAACGGCGGAGAAGCTGCGCAAAATCGGCATCCATACGATCGGCCAGCTGGCGCGTACGGACGAAGAAGCACTGATCCGCGTGTTCGGGGTCGTGGGAGCCTGGATGAAGCAGGCGGCAAACGGTATTGACCATTCTCCGGTGGTGGAGGATCGGGAGCAGAGCAAATCGGTCGGGCATACGACGACGCTGCCTCACGATATCAGCGCCAAGGAAGATGTCAACCGGGTGCTGCTCAATTTGAGCGATCAGGTGGCTCGGCGCTTAAGAAGGAAGGAACTGGTCGCAGGCGGGGTGCAGATCACGATCCGGACGCCGGACATGAAGACGATCACGCGTGCCCGCGTGCTGCCTGCCCCGACCGAAAATGCCGAGGACATTTACGAGGCGGCGCGCAAGCTGTATGCGGAGCATTGGAGCTGGGACAAGCCGGTCAGGCTGCTCGGCGTGACGCTGCAGCATTTGGTACCGAAGGAGGAGTCGGCGATCCAGCTCGATCTGTTCAGCTATGAGAAGCAGCCGAAGAAGGAGAACCTGACCAAGATTATGGACGAGCTGCGGAACAAGTTCGGGGAGAACGCCGTCGTTACCGCGGGGATGCTCGGCGACGATCCGTCGGCGCTGCTGCGCAACCACCGGGTGCGGGGAACATCGCTGCAGATGGATTTTGCCGATAAGCGCGACGAGGATCTTCCGTAAGCGGTTAGGGCGAAAGTCACGAAACGAAAATATGTGATTTTTGTCATTGAAGAGACGGCGAAATTTGCGTTACCATATAAATATGGTTTTGCTGCTATGGTGGAGAACATTTCGTTTTTTTTTGGATAGATCATTTATATAGATAAATAGAAAGGTAGAGGAGAGCCATGGCCAAATATACTTGGGTTGAGAAAGATACCTGCATCGCGTGCGGCGCCTGCGGCGCAACCGCTCCGGATATTTACGATTATGACGACGAGGGGCTGGCCGGAGTCGTGTACGGCGGCGATAACAACACAGGCAACACCGAAATTCCTGAAGAGATGTACGATGACCTGCAGGATGCCGTTGACGGCTGCCCGACCGATTCCATCAAGATCGCGGACTGCCCTTTTCATAAAGAAGGCTGAAGCAACGCTTCATGCGTACGCCTTTGTCTGAAAGCATCCCCCGGCCGAATAGGCCTCGAGGGGGATGTTTTTTTGTTTTCCGCGTGCCGATATAAATAGAAAGAACATTTGCGCATGGAGGTTACCGTTGAAAAATTCGCTCTATCTCAAAAAATACGTTCAGATGCATCCGGACAATAAAATGGGATGGTATTTGCTGGGGAAGGAATATGAAAAAAGCGGGCAGCAGGGGAAAGCCAACTACTGCTTTAACCAGTCGGGCGGAATTTATGAAGCCTTTGAAACGAGCCGGGTGCCTTCGGATATTTGGCTGGAATACGAACAGAAGCTGCTGAAGCAGGCCGAGGATTCGGAGCGGAAGCGGCGGCGAATCCGCCGGGCGGCGGTTGCCTTGATGATTCTCATTCTGGTGCTGATTCCATCGGTGGAATCGCCGCAGCGGCAGAGCCTGGCAGAAGAATCTACGAACTCCGGGGAAGAAGTGCAGGCGGCTGCAGCAGCAGATGATATGCCGGAGAAAAAGGATACTGGTAAAGGCGAGGGGGCTGCGGCAGAAGACGGACGGCCTGCATCGGGCACGGTGTTTACCGCACTGGGCGAGGAAGATGGGGACGGCAAGGCGCACCTGCTAGCGGCTGAAATGTCAAGCGCGCAGGAAACCAGGAACCGCTTGGCGGTCCTGACGATGAAACGGCAGGGAAAATGGCTGCTGTGGTCGCGCGATCTGCCAGTCTCTTATACAATGCTTTCCGGCGGGAAAGGAAAGATGACCTATCAGTCCTATAATGCCAAAGATTGCGCATGCAAACCGCAGGATCAGGAAGCATTGCAGTCCGCTGCTGCGATATGGACCCTGGAGCAGGAAGAACTGGCTTTGCTGTACAGCGCCATGGCTGCCTACCGGGAAAAGAACGGAGCCCTGCCGAAGTCCGTGAACGATCTGACGCGGCCGTTTCCGGAAAATTGGGTTTCGGGGCGGACGCCGCGCATGCAGGAGGCGTTTGCCCCCATGGCCGAATGGATGCAATCCGGCGGAAGTTCCTCTAAGGGACAAGAAGGCGGGATCGGTGAAACGGTATCCGGCGCCAATCCGGCGTCGTCTCCGTTTGCTTCGACATGGGGGCAGAAGCCCTTTTTACAGGAGCGGCTCGAAATTATCGTTGATAAAGCGGCGCACCGTCTGGCCGTAGTCAGCGGGGATAAGCTCATCCGAAGTTATAAGGTTGGACTGGGGGGAGAGCGTACGCCGGAGGGGAAATACAAAATTTCGATCAAGGTGATGAATCCGAACGGCCGGGATGACGGCGAATTTGGAAGCCGGGGCATGCAGCTGTCGGATACCAATTACGCGATTCACGGCACGGACGAACCGGACAGCGTGGGCAAGGACGAATCCAAGGGCTGCATCCGCATGAGCAGGGCGGACATTGAGGAGCTTTTTGATCTCGTACCGTTAGGCACCCCTGTACTCATAAGCAAGGGGGCTCTGCCTGATCTGCCGCTCGTGCCGAAGGAAAGATTCCTTACGAAGCCGAAGCAGGATCAGACGAACCCCCATCAGACGTATCACTGGCTGTGAACCGCAGCCTTGGCAGAAAGGCTTGTCCCAAATGAAAATGCGCTAGATTATAGAATTTAAAAATTTACACGTTGAAAATAATCAGAACCGAAATGAGCAGAATGAGCAAAAGCAGGCCGATCCCGACCCAAAGCAACGCCCTCCGGTTGACTTCGTCCTTCTTCTGCTGAAGCGTCGGCGGTTTGCGCTTGGTTGCCATGACGTTCTACCTTCTTTCCTAATCAGATTCAATCTTACCCTCATTGTAATGGCTTTCAATGTAAAATACCAGCAGGGGAAGGGCTTGGAACCAGCCGGTTCGATCAGGCAAAAAACTTTATTTTTATACCGATTAAGGATAAACTGAAGGATAGAGACAACAATGTGCATGGAGAGGAAGATTGGCTGGTGCTGTACCGAAATTTGGCAAAACCGATATTTTTTAAAATGGATCCGGAGAAAGCTCACCATTTGGTCATCGGCGGACTTCATTCCGCGGGCGCGTTTCCGGGAGGAACGGGCCTACTGCGAAGCATGTACGGCGT
The DNA here is from genome assembly GCF_040545415.1 of Paenibacillus favisporus. NCBI lineage: Bacteria > Bacillati > Bacillota > Bacilli > Caryophanales > Paenibacillaceae > Paenibacillus > Paenibacillus favisporus. The sequence continues at coordinate 523,811 of NZ_JBEPLV010000002.1, forward strand.
GAACGAGACGGCAGACCTCGCAGTGGATCTGTTCGGCATACATTTTCCGACACCGGTTGGACTTGCAGCAGGATTGGACAAGAATGCGGCAGCGGTCGACGGTTTTTCTTCCATCGGCTTTGGTTTTATGGAGGTTGGCACGGTGACGCCGAAGGGACAGCCGGGCAACGAGCAGCCCCGCCTGTTTCGCCTTCCGCCCGACGAGGCGCTTGTGAACCGGATGGGATTCAACAACGAGGGAGCGGAGGCCATGGCCAAGCGGCTGGCGGCCATCAAGAACCGTCGGATCCCGGTTGCCGTGAACATCGGCAAAAATAAAGTAACTCCGAACGAGGAAGCCTATAAGGATTATCAGGAATGCCTGCGTACCCTGTATCCGTACGGGGATTTTTTTGTGGTTAACATCAGCTCGCCGAACACGCCGGATTTGCGCAATCTGCAGTACGGCAGCGAACTTTCGACATTGGTCCGGCATATTATGGAAGAGATGCGGGCGCAAGCCGCCAAGCACGGGGAGTCCAAGCATATTCTGGTGAAAATTGCGCCTGATGTGAGCGACGGCGAGCTGGAAGAAATGGTCGATGCGCTGGCTCCGAGCGGGATCTCCGGCATTATCGCCACGAACACTACGATCGGGCGGGAAGGGCTGAGCCATCCGAACGCCAGGGAAACCGGGGGACTAAGCGGCAAGCCGCTGCGTATCCGTTCCACGGAGGTCGTATCCCGGGTATACCGCCAGACGGGCGGCAAGCTGCCGATCATCGGTTCCGGCGGCATTTTTACGGCTGAAGATGCTTATGAGAAGATCAGGGCAGGTGCAAGCCTGGTGGAAATTTATACTGCCCTTATATATGAAGGACCCGAAATCAACCGGAAAATCAACGCCGGGCTGAGAGAGCTTTTGCGTCGTGACGGCTTTGCCCATATCTCCGAGGCTGTGGGGGCAGACCATCACTGAGGGAGACAGACAGGAGGCATGTGAATGGACGGCAGAGATTGGGGATTGTTTCTACTACCGTATGAACAAACCGTTGAGGAACTGAAAGTCAAATTCAAGACGATGCGTGCGGAACTGAAGAAGAGAGAGGAATATGCCCCGATCGAGTTCGTGACCGGACGCGTCAAGAAAATATCGAGCATTCTGGACAAGGCGAAGCGGCTTAACGTTCCAATGGACCAATTGGAGCAAGGGATCGAGGATATCGCCGGTATCCGGATCATGTGCCAGTTCGTCGAGGATATCCGCCGCGTGGCCGAATATATCCGCAAGCGGAAGGATCTGACGGTACTGTATGAAAAAGATTATATTACGAATTATAAAGAAAGCGGCTACCGCAGTTTTCATATGATCGTGGAGTACCCGGTTCAGACGGCGCTTGGTCAAAAACCGGTGCTGGCGGAGATCCAAATCCGCACGCTGGCGATGAATTTCTGGGCGACGATCGAGCATTCGCTCAGCTATAAGTACCGGGAGAGCCTTCCGGAGAACATCCGCAAGCGGCTGCAGACCGCGGCCGAAGCGGCATCTGTGCTGGATAACGAAATGTCGAGCATCCGTGAGGATATCCTTGAGGCGCAGAAGCAGTTTGAGGACGATTCCAACGTGACCTCTACGGTGCTGGCGATGATCCATCAGCTCTACTTCTATCATCTGGTGAACGAGGCGATGGCCTTCCAGGAACGGTTCAATCAAATCTGGTCCCAGACCGAGCCGGGCAAGCCCCATGACATGGAGAGCATGAGACAGCTCCTCGACGAGGTACGGGAACTGATGGCGGCCTATAAGAAAAATTCTATCGACGTATTCTCACAGGAGACAGACCGAGATTAGCGGAAATTTTTCTTGCGATCATGGGATGTTTCAGTATCCCTGAAATCTTACAGCCATGATCTAAAGAAAAACGATCCTTCCGATGAGGCATAACATTCGGATTCAGCCCGCTGCCGATCATGCGCAGCGGGTTGTTTGTATGGACGAGGGCTGATACAATGGGGTCCGGCCAACGATTTTATATTAAAGACAGGATGATGAAGCACATGGCACTTAAGCTGCCGGCTGCCTTTCAGGAACGGATGCGTTCCTTGCTGAAAGAGGAGTATACCGATTTTATGGATTCGTATGACCGTGTGCCGCACAGCGGCATCCGGGTCAATACGCTGAAAATTTCCACAGAAGACCTGCTGTCCATCGCCCCGTGGGATTTGCGGCCGATTCCCTGGTGCGGGACAGGCTTCTATACCGAAGCGAGTGAACGGCCCGGCAGGCATCCGTATTACCATGCGGGCCTTTATTATATCCAGGAGCCAAGCGCAATGGCTCCGGTGGAGCTGCTGGACGTAATGCAGGGAGAGGCCGTACTGGACCTGTGCGCCGCCCCTGGAGGCAAATCGACGCAAATCGCGGCCAAGCTGCGGGGGACAGGCATGCTGGTCTCCAATGATTTGAATGCCGACCGGACCAAGGCGCTGGCCAAAAATATCGAGCTGTACGGCGCCCGCAACGCGGTCGTGCTGAATGAGCATCCCGACCGGATCGCGGAGAAGTTCCCGGCCTTTTTCAATAAGATTCTGATCGACGCCCCTTGCTCGGGCGAGGGGATGTTCCGCAAAGACGAAGCGATGATCAAGGAATGGGACGAAGATTCGCCGCTAAAGTATGCAGACATGCAGCGCGGCATTCTTAGGGCGGCCGCCACCATGCTCAGACCCGGCGGGCGGATCGTGTATTCGACCTGTACGTTTTCCCCGGAGGAAAACGAGGGGATGATAGCGGAATTCGTGGCAGGTCATCCTGAATTCCGCGTGCTTCCGGTCGGAGGAACCGGCTCTTTTGCCGCAGGGGAAACGGATTGGCTGAAGGAACAAGGCTCCGGATTCGGGCATATTCCGGATCAAGTTTGGGAGCAGGTCCGGGGAACGGCCCGGCTGTGGCCGCACCGGATTGAAGGCGAAGGGCATTTCCTGGCTGTCCTGCAGCATGAGGCGGACCCCGAGTCTGCCGCCGAAGCGGAACGGGCCAGAGATGCGCTGCTGAGCAGCACGGCTCCGGCGGAGTCCGCTGACCGGGCTAAGGGCAAGGATCGGCCGACGCGAAACGCCAAGCCCATGAAAGGAAAACCGCCGAAAAAAGGTGCGGGGAACCAGGGCGAAGCCGCACCAACGGACGCGTATGAAGCTTTCATCCGCGAGCATCTCCTTGGCTTCGTGCCGGGGGGCCATACGGTCGTCTACGGCTCCCATATTTATCAATCGCCGCTGCCACCAAGCCTTCTCGACGGGCTGAAGGTCGTCCGCCCGGGCTGGTACATGGGCGATGCCAAGAACGGCCGCTTCGTTCCGGCCCATCCGCTGGCGACGGCGCTGCATCCCGGTGAGTTCATCCGGGTCATCCGGCTGGACTCCGGGAGCGGCGAAGCCGTGCGTTATTTGAAGGGCGAAACGCTGAGCATTCCCCAGGACCGCGTGGAATGCGGAGGCGAAACTTCGCCCAAGGGCTACGCCCTGGTCTGCATCGACGGCTATTCAGCCGGATGGGGCAAGTGGCAGGAGGGCATGCTGAAGAACGAATATCCGGCAGGCTGGAGGTGGACATCCGCATGAGCAAGCAGGGCAGAACGACACTGCGGTTGGACAAAGTGTTAACGCATATGGGATATGGCTCCCGGAGCGATATCAAGAAGAAAATCAAACAGGCGGGGGTTACCGTCAACGGAGTCCGGGCCAAGGACAGCGGCATGCATGTCGATCCGTATAAGGATGACATCCGGATTGACGGGGAACAGGTGCAGTATAAGGAATTTATCTATCTCATGCTGCACAAGCCGCCTGGCGTCGTATCGGCGACCGAGGATACACGGGAACGGACCGTGCTGGATCTGCTGGAACCGGAGCATTTGGCATTCGAGCCGTTTCCGGTCGGGCGGCTGGATAAGGACACGGAAGGCCTGCTGCTGCTCACGAACGACGGCAAGCTGGCGCATGAACTGCTGTCGCCCAAGCGGCATGTCCCCAAAACATACGAGGCCGTCGTATCCGGCGACGTGACGGAAGCCGATGTACAGCAGTTCGCCTCCGGGGTCACGCTGGACGACGGTTATGTTACGCTGCCCGGCGAGCTCACCATTTTGCGCAAAGAGCAGCAGGGGGACGAGGTCGTCTCCTACATCTCCCTTGTGATCCATGAAGGGAAATTTCACCAGGTGAAGCGGATGTTTCAAGCTGTCGGAAAAAAGGTCACCTACCTCAAGCGCGTGCAGATGGGGGCTCTGCAGCTGGACGAAGGCTTGCGCATCGGGACTTACCGTGAGCTGACGGAGGATGAGCTGCTGCAGCTCGGGAAGGATGAAACATCCCGATAACATTGGCATACTACAATAGATCAAAGACCGGCTCGCTTTAAAACAGATACAGATAGAGATATTACGGCAAAGGATGGATGGAGCATGAAATACAAACTGATTGCACTGGATGTCGACGGCACACTGCTTAATGATGAGCATGAAGTAACCGAACAGACGCAGAAGACGATTCAGGAGGCCGCGCGACAAGGCGCTGAAATCGTGCTGTGCACCGGGAGAGGACCGCAAAATTCCATTCCGTTTATGGAACAGATGGGGCTATCTGGCTACGTTATCAGCCATAACGGGGCAGCGACAGTGAAGGTGGATACCCGGGAAGTGGTTCACCAATATGCGATGGACGCCAAGGCGATCGTGCCTTACCTGGATTACTTCCGGAAGGAAGGCGTGCATTTTGACGTTAATACGGCGTTTCAGATGTTCGTCGACGACGTTGAGGGACTGGCTGTGGAAGTACGCAGCATGTATGAAAACTATCTGATGCTGCCTTCGGTTCTGCCGCCGCTGCATGACCTGAGTGATCCGATCGTCAAGGTCACCGCGTTTGGGCAGCCGGACACGATGGACCGGGTACATCAGGACATCGCGGCGTGGACGCCGGAATTTAACATCCTGCGGAGCGGCGAATACTTCGTCGATCTGATGCATCCGGAAGCGTCCAAAGGGAACGCCCTCAAGCAGCTCGCCGAGCGGCGAGGCTACCGGCAGGAAGAGATTCTGGCGATCGGCAACTATTATAACGACATTACGATGCTCACCTACGCTGGCCTGGGCGTAGCGATGGACAACTCGCCGCTGGAGGTTAAGGCCGCAGCTAATGAGGTGACGGCTTCGAACAATGAGGACGGCGTGCACGCGGCGCTGCTGAAATACTGTTTGGCGTAATGAAAAAAAAGAGCCTTCCTACGGCTTCAGCTTGGTACACGCTGGCGTAGGAAGGCTCTTTGCTGTTGATGGCCGGTTGCGAGGCGGCTAGTGCTGCCGCAGGCCCTTGGGCAGGTGGTTCTTGAGCTGCCCGCCGCTGGCCTTGCCCCAGCCGAGCGGCAGGCCGTCCACGGCCGCGAGCACCCAGCCCTTCAGGGAGGCATCGACCTGAAGGGTCTCGCCCCGCAGGTAGGCGGAGACCTGCGGGTCCTCCGCGGCCAGCGTGATGCGCTTGGCCGCCTGCTGCGGGGAGAGAGCCATGGCGAGCGCATGCGCCGGCTCGATCCGGTTTTTCTTGAGGTGGGCCAGATGGAGGCCCGCCCGCGGCACTTTCAGGCCCTGGAGCTGCTGTTCCTGCAGCAGCTCCCCGCCTGGAAGCAGGTACAGCGATTCGCCGAACAGAATCGGCGTACCCGCCGCCGGCAGCGCGAAGTCCGGCAGCTCCTCATCCGCCCAGGCCTGGAACGCCTTCAGCGCAGACTGTGCGTCCTGGAGGCCGGCTCCCGGCTTGCCGTTACCGCTGCGGCCTTTTCTTCGCGGCCGCTGCCGCTCGCTTGGCGAGGCCTCCAGGGTGTGCCCGCCGCCGCTGGGTTCTCCCCGTTTCTGGAGGAGGGCGACAAAATGCCCTTCCCCCGCATCGCGATGCGGCCACAGCCGCTTCATGGCGATGATTTCCATATCGGCATAATGAGCCGTAAAGCGCTCCATCATGTCTTCATTTTCGCTGCGGTTAAACGTGCAGGTTGAATAAGCCATACTACCGCCGGGTTTCAGCATGGCGTATGCCTCCTGCAAAATATCCCACTGCCGGGCGGCGCACAGCTCGACCAGCTGCGGCGTCCATTCCGCGATCGCCCCGGAGTCCTTGCGGAACATGCCTTCGCCCGAGCATGGGGCGTCCAGCATGATCCGGTCAAAAGCCTGCGGGAAACGGTGCGACAGCTCGTCCGGCGCCGCGCTTGTAACCACAGCGTTAGTAACGCCCATACGCTCGATGTTCTCGGCCAAAATTTTCGCCCGTTCCGGGTGGATTTCGTTCGAGACGAGCAGCCCTTCGCCCTTCATTTTCGAGGCGATATGGGTACTCTTGCCGCCCGGCGCCGCGGCCAGGTCCAGGATCGTCTCGCCGGGCTGCGGATCGAGCAGCTCCACAGCCGACATGGCCGACGGTTCCTGGATGTAATATAAGCCGGCCGTGTGGTACGGATGCTTGCCGGGCCGGACGTTCTCCCCGTAATAGTAGCCGGTGCTGCACCAGGGAACCGGGGTCAAGTCAAACTCCCGGATGACGGCCTCCTTCAGCTGCGGCACGCCCGCAAGCTTTAAGCCGTTGAACCTGAGCCCATGCGTTCTCGGCCGCTCGTAGCTGTCAAGAAATGCTTCGGTATCGCTTCCCAGCAGGGGTTCCATCTGTCTGACAAAAGCTGCGGGGAGTTCCTGTTTGCCCATTCGTTATATACTCCTTTATTCAACATCATCATGGATGTGGTTTCTATGTATTCGTGCTTTCCGCCGAAGGGGAGGTCCCGACGGCTGCCGGCGGATTTGAAGATCGGTATGCGGTCACTTTATTTTTGCCTGTCGTCTTTGAGCGGTACATGGCCTGATCTGCCTGCGAAATGAGCGTACCGGCGTTCGTGCCTGCACGAAGGACGCTGTATCCGACGCTTAGGGTCACGATCGTTTCGGCTTCGACCCGGGCCCGGATTTGCTCGGCGATCCGGCTGACTTTGGCCCTTTTATCGACGATGAGGGCAACCAGCTCTTCGCCCCCGTACCGCCCGGCCAGGCCTGCTCCGTCGACTTCCTCCTCGATGATGGCGGCCACCTGCTTCAGCACCTGATCCGCTCTGGCATGGCCTTCGGTATCGTTCAGCTTCTTGAAATTATCGATGTCGCAGAAGATCAGCGAGACCTTCAGCCCTTGATCCACGTAACGGTTCAGCTGCCTCGTAAAGAAGCGGCGGTTGTATAAATTGGTCAAGCCGTCGGTAATGGAGGAACGGTAGATCGACTGCATTTGCTCCACGATCCGCGTAAACAAAATAAAAAAGAGGAGCGTGTAAAACAAGAGCGGCAGCCAGATCCAGATCGCCGGAATCCAGGTCTTTTCCAGGGGGATGAGGTTGTTCAGCAGATGGACCAAAATGTAGACGAAATAGACGGCCAAACCGGCGGTATATTTCTTGCGCTGGCCGACCCGCGGCGCCATGCCGAATAGCCCTATCATTACGGTGCCCAATTGGCACAGGTCTATATAACCCGCCTGCCAGCTTCCGGTCCCTTCCAGAAAACCGGGAGACAGGAGCGGAACGACATACAGAAGCGCCATGACGATCAGGAGCGCCCGCAGCCTTCGGTTCATCCGGTGGTACAGCTGGTACACGGCGAAGTTCAGGAGGAGGAAGGAGAAGGCCTGAAGCCAATCGGCTCCTTCTGGGTAACTCCCTTGCCTAGGCGATCCGGAGAAGGCGAAATGGATGTTCACCCCTTCGTATGCCATAATGAACAAAAAGGCCGCCACCATATAGAGATAGGCTTTTTTGCGCTGCCTGCTGTACATCGTGAGACAAATCAGCAGCATGATGAGTATGATATATAAACCTGATGCGGCGGCAATCCCCGGTACAATGGGGGATAAGAATGAAGAGTAGGGCATGGATCGTTCTCCTGCTCTCTTGAATATTCTTTGGATCAGCGGTTTTACTTTACTGAAACATATGTTCTAATATATCATAATTTACAAGATGCCGAAAAGCTAAGAGACCTACAGAAAGGGGTGGTTTTCCCATTATGAGATTGTTACAGGCCCTCTTTTTCCCACCCGAGCAGCCGGGCGGAGTATCCTCCATGATTCCCTATATGCAGGAGCGATTCCAATCATCAAGATGGGATATGGAGCTGTTTTGGCTTCCTAAACGGATCCGCAACAAGGGGCATGAGGAGGTCGTGTTTGACACCTTCGATTGGACCGAGTTCAAGGACTACCCTGTCGTTCAAAAATATATTCAGACGTACAAGGATTACTTGTGGTGGACGCGTCTGCGGATCCAGAAGCCGTATGACCTGATCCACGCGCACCATCCCATCGCCGGGTTGGCCGCCAAGCAGGTTTTTCCCGATACACCGTTAATTCAGACCATTCACTCCAGTTATGAACGGGAATTAATATTGAACGGACGCATTAAGGACGGTGGGCCGGAGCATCGGTTCCTCGTATCGCTGTATCGGGAGCTGGAGCAGAAGAGCCAGCGCATGCTGACGGTTTCCCGGTCGTTCGCCGGCTATTTATCGGACTATGTGGACTATCCGGATAAGATTGGGGTCATTCCGAACGGTTTTGACGAAAAGCGGTTCAAGCCGGTTCCCCATGAGAACGAGGTGCCGCAGCTGATTACGGTCTGCCGCCTGGTACCCGCCAAGGGGCTGGATATTTTGCTGAAGGCCTGCGCCGAGCTTAAGAAAAAGGGTCATGACTACGTGCTGCACATCATCGGAGACGGACCGTTCCGTACGGAACTGGAGAGCCTTGCCAAAGAACTTGGCATCTATAACGAAACTATTTTCTATGGATACACGCTGCATCCGGAAGAGTTTATGCCGTTTTTTGATATTTTCGTGCTCCCTTCCAGAGCGGAAGCCTTTGGTTCGGTCTTTGCGGAAGCGGCGCTCAGCTGCCTGGCCCTGGTAGGAACCGACGTGGGCGGAATTCCGGAGCAGATCGAAGACGGAGTGAACGGCCTGCTCGTGCCGCCGGAGGACCCGATCGCGCTCTGCGAAGCGCTTGAGAAGGTCATCACCGACCCGATGTACCGCTACGATCTCGCCCGTACGGCCTGGGATAAGGCGAAGAGCCAATATTCTCTGACGCATGCGGTGAATGAACTGAAGAAAATTTATTTATCTTATCAAAAGGTATAACGTGCTGGCCGTTCAACACAAAGAGGCAGGTGCTGAGATATTCAGCTCCCGCCTTTTTTCTATTTCATAGCTCGGTCATTTGGATATGAACATCAGCTTCAGCACCAATATTAGGCACAGCGCGCCGATAATCGGGTACAGCACAGACAGCAGGGAGCTGAATCCGATCTGGCTCAGCAGAAAGCAGATGAACATGACACAGACGATCAGAAGTTTTGGCGGCAAAGGAATGTGCTGCTGCAGCTGAAGGGTGACTCCGTAGATGTCGGCGACGAAGGTGCTGAAAATCTCTAAAAAGATCAGCATCACATAAATCAGCTGGATCACGGTGCCCAGGTTGCTGGCGATGCTGCCCATCGGGATTTCGTACTGCCGGATGCCCGGCATGTGGGCGGACATGGCAACATGCGCGGCCAGCAGCATGAACCCGACGCCGACGCCCCCCAGAATGCCTCCCCATTTAACCACCGTATGGCTGTCCGTCTTGCTTCCAAGGGGGACCAGCACCGCTTGGGCCATAACGAGATTGAAGGCTGTATACAGGAGCGGAGAGGTCCATACCGCCGTAAAATGATGGTCGGTCGTAATCCGCAGGAAGCTGTCTGCCCCCGGCATACGGATCGTATTGAAAATAATGGCCAAAGACAACGTCAGCATCAAGGGGACGACAATGCTGTTCATCTGCACGATGGCGTTCATTCCCCGGGTGAGCAAGACATAGGATCCGACCAGAGTGATGATCAGGCCTGTCTGATAATGAAGGTTTAAATGCTCGACGAAAACGGAGCCGGCTCCCGCCAACATGACGCTGTTTACACAGACGAGCACGAACATCATCACGATGCTGATCACTCCCCCGGCCCGGTCCCCGAACAAATGCTTGTTGAAATCCTCATAGGATCTGGCCGATATCCGCCGTGAAATGATCATAATCTTGGTCCCAAGCCAAATAAACAGGGCGGTGGACAGCAGAATCGTCAGCGTCGCCCATTTGCCGTATTGGGTAAAAAACTGCAGGATCTCCTGTCCGGTCGCAAAGCCTGCACCCACAATGGTTCCGATATATGTAAAAGCAATTTGAAGCACCCTGATCCCGTTCTTCATCGTTCTCCTCCCTGCTGCAGGCAGTCCGGTTTGTGTCCTGCCTGTACTACAGGTTATGATGATTAGAGGTAGGACATGACTGGAACCTGTCCATGTTTCATGAAGGCAGTCCATCAGGCGTTTCCCGGGAGCGGCTGCGTTCGAATGGACGAATAGATACACCGATAGGAAAGAGAGGCTTTGGTATGGCAGGGATTACCTTTTACATTGCCCATTTCGGGTATGCCGCCATGTACTTTTTGCTGGCCCTGGGCATTCTGGGTATTCCGGTGCCTGACGAAACGCTGATTGTTGCTTTCGGGGGGATGGCCGCGAGGGGTGAGTTCAACTTTGCCGGCGCGCTGGCCGTCACTTTTCTGGGAAGCATGACCGGGATGATGATCAGCTATTCTCTTGGACGCCTGGTCGGGGAACCTCTGCTTCACCGGTATGGAAAATGGGTAAGAATGACTCCGGAGCGGCTGGCTGGGGCGGAGAAGTGGTTCAGGCGTTATGGATCACTAAGCATTATCGTCGGCTACTTCTTGCCGGGACTCCGGCATTTATCTTCGTATATCGCGGGGACGACGAAACTTCCTGTCAAGGCTTATGTGGTGTATGCGGGAGCAGGTGCCGCCTTGTGGTGCACCATCTTTATGCTGATCGGACATGCTGTTGGATATCATTGGAACGAAATTGCCGGGAGGATGACGCACACCACGGTCCGGATCGGGCTGCTTGCGGCCCTTCTTGCACTCGGAACGGCCGTCTGTTTATTTCGGTGGAAGAAACGCTGACATTTGAAGTTATGTATGGAGTTTCCCCTTGAAGTGGGAGCCCAAGATATGTTACTTTTACGTCAAAGGAACGGCGTAGGGGGCTATTGAAATGGATAAGTTAAAAGAACGAATTTTACAAGAAGGCGTCATCGTTTCGGATCAGGTGCTGAACTTGGACGGTCTGCTTAATCACCAGGTGGATCCGCAGCTGACGATGGAGATGGGAAAAGAGTTTGCATCCCGGTTTGCTGAAGCCGGTGTGACCCGGGTCGTTACCGTGGAATCGTCCGGGATTGCGGTGGCCTTTGCGACGGCTTACGAGCTTGGCGTGCCGCTGGTGTTCGCCCGCCGCAAGAAGACGCTGCTGGCCGATCCGGACGCTCTTTGCGAACGGGTTCCTTCGTTTACCAAAGGGATCGTGACGGATATTATGCTGTCGCGTCATTATATCAGCGAACAGGATAAAGTGCTCTTTATCGATGACATCATCGCAAACGGAGATGCTGCGCGGGGGCTTATCAAAATTATCGAACGCTCCGGCGCGGAATTGGTCGGCCTTGGTGTCGTCATAGAGAAGTGCTTTCAGGCAGGGGCCCGGACCATCCGGGAGCAGGGCATAAGTATTGAACCGCTCGTCCGTATCCAGTCGCTCGAAGGCGGCGTCATCACTTTTGCCGATTAACCCCGGGATGAAAGCCCGTTTCGCCGCATTTTCCGCGGATAAATCGAAACAATTTCTTTCAACCGGCCGTCTTTTGGCTTATAATATGTATTAGATGATCATGAGGGGAGGCAGCACAATGGGGAAAGAACCGGTAACCGAACAGTATTTCATTGATAAATTGGCCAAAGCAAAGGATCACTTTGAAAGAGCGCTTGATTGCAAGCATACCGAATTCGATGACCTCTATCCCTATATTATAGAGCATCCTCAGTTTTTTTGGTATAAACGTTACGTGGCCTGGTCAGAACTGCTGACCATCGTGGGCATGTGTGATGAGCTAGACTTCTCCTGGAAGGAATTGTTTACCCCTCATCAAGTTGAATATCTGGAAAAACGAGTGATGTCGTCGACGGTGCTCGATTATTGGTACGAGAAGAACGACAGTAAAGAACACGCACAACGTTAATTGCTGAGCGTCACCGAGAGGTTCAGTTGATTAATATACACACCTTTATACCAACACATTCAGGATCAGCGGCCGATTGGCTGCTGGTCCTTTCTTATAATATCAGAAAAGTGTAAACGCCAGAGCATTGCTTCCTGATATTGCAAGAAAAATTACCTTTTAACGCGGTCTGTCTTCTTTGAAGGTACGTCGATAGAGGTTTTCTTAATCATGCGGGATGACTTTAACGAAAAATGCCATTGAACCCGCTCAGTCTTGTGTATAATAAAGGTCGGTAAACACCGATTCCATTGTAAGATATGCGGGAAAAGCATATACTTATCCATATTCATTACATGAAGAGATTGCTTCAGAATCAAAGGAGGATTGGAGATGATCAGCGATGAGGAATTGGATGCATACCGCCAATCCGGAGAGCAGGTCCGGGTGGTTCGCGACGGCATCGAAAGCAATGATGTAACCGGGATTGTTGTAGCTTGGGACGGCAGCCAGGTGCTGATCCGCCGCCGCAACCGCAAAGTGGTCAAGCTGGACCGGAACTACTTGTTCCAGCCTGCGAGCGCTCCGCGTCAAAGCCCTCTGGAATAATAGCAGAGCCGTCTGGTTCGGTTCCCCTTGGTTCATATCGGGGGACTCCAGGCGGCTCTTATGGTTTGGAGCCCTCCTGAAAATAGGGAGCAGCGGGGTGGTCCATATGGTGAGTAAAAGAAGAGACGGGAAGGAGAGAACGGTCTTCGGGAGAGAAAGGATCCAGCCCGAGATAAACTCTCATCCGGACGAGCATCTCGTTACGAAAAGCCGGCCAGAGGATATTCATTTCGTCGGTATAGCCTCTGCAGGAATATTCCGCCCTGACCCCGGTATCATCTTGTAAGATTCGCAGGATCCGGATCTTGCGTCTTCTCATTTCCCGCTTGACTTCAGCGAGCAGCGTGCCGGCCTGCCGGTCGCCGTTCACAATCAGTTCCGAATACAACTGGGGCGTCTTGAATACGCCGCTCTCCTCCATAATCCGAATGTCCCGTTCGAAAACTTTATGAATAAAAATCAGGAGCAGATAACTCTTAATCAGCGATGCCTCTTCCGACGTCATGCCGGGTGCTGCCATACATATCACCACCTGTACGAACTTATGTTCTTATTTTACCCGCAAATGCTTGGATTATTCAATAGATAGGAACTGGAAATTGTTCAGAATGAAGAGGAGATTAAACTTTTTTTGAAAAAGTGTTGACTATACCTGTCCAGCATGGTATGATCTATCTTGTCGCCGCGAAAGATTGAATCTTTCAAAGAGTGACCGACCGATTTGCGGTCGTGGCGGAATTGGCAGACGCGCACGGTTCAGGTCCGTGTGGGCTAACCCCCCGTGGAGGTTCGAGTCCTCTCGACCGCATACATACATAAGGCGTTCCCGTTTTGAACAGCGGGGGACGCCTTTTTGTGTTATTTGTTATTTCCCGTAACTTTCCTGAGGGGGGAGTAGCGGGGATTTTTGCTATACATAATTCCTCCAACTTCCTCAAACAATGAAACCACATCGTGGAGATACCGAGTAAAGGAGGAAGTTGCTTGAGTACATCATCTTTCAATAAGCTGCATCACGGCTGGCGGAATATTGCGGCAGCGGGACTGGCGCTTACGGTTGCGCTTTCTGGTCAAACCGCCTTCGCGGATGGGGAACGATCACTGGCGGCGGAGCGGGTCTTCAACGAGCAAGCGGAGCAGCCCGCGGCAGACAAGCGGCAAAGTGACATGAAGCCGGATAAAAAGGTTGCGATCATCATCGACGACTTCGGGAACGGGCAAGGGGGAACCGAAGAAATGCTGTCCCTGCCGATCAAGCTGACCGTGGCCATCATGCCGTTTCTTCCTACCAGTAAAACCGACGCGGAGCTGGCCCATAAGCAGGGGCATGACGTCATTGTCCATATGCCGATGGAGCCCAAGCAGGGAAATCCCAAGTGGCTGGGTCCCGGCGCCATTACCTCCAATATGAGCAATGAGGAGATTCGCCAACGGGTGGAGGAGGCCATCGACAACGTGCCGTATGCGGTCGGCATGAACAATCATATGGGATCGAAGATTACCGGAGACGAACGGATCATGTCCATCGTGCTGGAGGTCTGTCGCGAGCGTGGGTTGTTCTTCGTGGACAGCAAGACCAACTACCATTCCGTTGTCGGAAAGCTGGCCGTTCAGATGGGAATGCCTCCGGTGGCCAATAACATATTTCTGGACGACCGGCACACCGTCAGCCATGTCAGCAAACAAATGAAAGCCGTTGAAACCTGGGCGAGCGAACATCAGAACTGTGTAACGATCGGGCATGTCGGCGTGCAGGGGAAAAAGACGGCGGAGGCCATTCGCCAAAGCATCACCGGTATGCAGAATTCCGTATCTTTTGTAGGAATCAGCGATCTCGTCCGGGATATCTGGGATTGGAAGCCGGCGCCTATATTGCCGTCAAATAATAGTTGATTCCGTTCGCGATGGCCTGCGCGATCTTGAGCTGCCCGCGCCGATTGCACAGCATCGCCCGGTCTGCGGCATTGCTGAGAAATCCGGTCTCTACGATAACCGCAGGATCTTTGACCTGGTTCAGCAGGTAAAACGGGCTTCCCAGCCGGATGCTTCCCTTCGTCTGGTACAGCGGGTTAAGCTGCTGCTGAATGCTGTCCGCGAGCAGGACGCTGCGCCCTTCGTTCTGGTGAAGCACAAGCGCCCCGTGCTTTGAAGGATTGCGGCCCCAATTGACGTGAAGACTCACGACGATCAGGGTCGGCAGCTGATGGCTTAGTTCCTTGCGCTGCGCGAGATCGCGTTTATGGCGGGAAGAGCTGCGGAGCCAGTGATTGTCGTCGCTGAGGGCGTAATCAGCCGTCCGGTTCAAGACCGCGTCGTACCCCTGGCTGCGCAGCAGCATAAACAGCTTCTGGGCGATGGCGAGGTTAATGTCCTTTTCCAGAATGTTCTGAAATGAAGTCCCTCCGTCGACACCGCCATGTCCTGCATCCACGATAATAACTTCATGCGGAAAAGCCGGATGCTCCGGATAGGCGTTCGTACTTTGGTCACCAGGGCCTGCGGCCCAAGCGGACGAGCTGCCTGCGCACAACATTGCCGGGATCAGGAGGAAGGCGGCGATCAAGCTTTTGATAGGCATAGAGGATGGCCCTCCTTTCGATAAACGGGATTTGAGCGAAAAATTGATGTCGAAGTTAGAATGTGCAATAAACGGTAAAAAATGCACCGTCCGCATTCCTCCGTTTAGATTACAGTATCTCTGTGCAAACTAAGAGCATAGCAGAGCTGTAATTTGGCATTGTGGGAGGAATGGAAATGGCCAGTGGAGATGAACTTGTAAAATACATTACAGAGCGCGTCGTCAACTACATGGAAACACCCAAGGAAGAACGAAGGAAGCAAAAATATAAAGAGCCGTGGACGGTCAAATGGTTCGGCATGATCCCGTTCGGATTGTCCCAATGGGGAGGCCGGGCGGCTGACAAACGCCATCCCAAGCGGCGAAAAATCAAGATGCGGAATCTTCATGACTGAACGAAAATGAAAGAAGGCGGACCTCGTGTGGATACGAGGTCCGCTTCTTTTTTGGGTAGGAAATGCGATAAGGGCAGGAACAGCTAATCATGCAGCGGATCTAGGGGCGGGCATGAAATTCTCCGGCAGCCATCAGCATGGAGACAGGGAGGTATCGGGTTCCGGCACGTCCCGTGGCCGCGTAGCTGACCGCAGGAGCGTTTGAGGCCGGGGACCATGTCTGAATCCCGCTTACCGCAAACGGCGCCCCATAGGACGCGTTACGGCCGGGAGCGGTGAAGATCAGGCTGCTGCCGGATGCGACTGCTTTCAGCAGATCGTCTCCGCGGCGGATGTTCAGCCGAGGGGAGGTCATCCAGAGCAGGTCGTCATAAGGATCGTTGCCATCTATCTTCGCAGCAGGTGACGATGCCTCGAGCCGGAGACCGTTCTGATTGGTAACGACTGCCGTCTTAGAAACGGAGGCGGTGCTGGCGGAAACGGCATTTGCCGGCAGAAGCTCCAAGGTCAGCGCATTGATGTACATGGCCGGCTTGCCGGTCAGGGTCACTTTCCAAACCGGCAGCATTGCCGAATATTGAGCTTGGATTTGAACGTTTGCGGGGAGGCCGGGGTGATCGGGAATAAGGCCATCCTCAGCCAACCGGTCATGGAGCGCATCGCTGCTGTAAGGGATGGCTGGACCGCTGCCGTACTCGCTGAGCATATACCCGCCTTCCTCCCTAGCGGTGAATATTAAATATCCCAGCTGCTTGCTATCCTTTGAAACGATCGCAAGCCAGCTGTGGGTGCCGGGCCCTAGCGGGTAATAGTCGATGGCGGCGCCGTCCCACTGCTGAAACTCGGACTGCGCGGACAGCTCGCGGACGACGGAGCCGGCAAAGCTCTCCAGCGGCGCGGGCACTGCCTGCATGTCCGATCCCGATGCGATTCGAAGCAAGGCCGTCCGCGCTGGGCTTGCCGCCTTGGCGGCAGCGATGCCGACCGCTGCGGCCGATTGCGGGACCGCAGAACCCCATGCCGGCCAGGCGCAGCTGACGGCACAGGTCAACGCCGTCATTTTTAAAGCGAGAGATACCATCCTCACCACATTCACCCTCCTCGATTTCAGAGCTTTATTGACATCATTGTATCGGACAAGCCGTAAAAAGGCTGTTGCAAGGTGTCGGGCTTTGGGGCACGGGCACGGGTCTTTTTTTGCCTTCTTTTAGCGAGGGAGGTCAAATGCTCATGGACGGATGGATCTTAAGTGAAACAGACCGCAGGTTATGGCGGACAGGTTCACCTTGGGTTCATACTGCCATGTCATTTCGCTGCGCCGGTTGTCGTATTGCTCCCGGATGGCCGTAAGCTTTTCCTCCTCGGTTTCTTTCAGGAGGTCTTCGTAATACATGTCGATCACTGCAAGCTCATCCCTAAGGCGCTCCCTAGCGGCTTCCGCCCAGCTGTAATCCTCGCCCGCCAGCTGATCCTTCATATGCTTCTCCAGCAGATTGGCTGCGCCTGCGAGCGAGAGGCTTCCCGGCTGGATGTGGATATTCTCGGGAAGCCGCGGCCCGAGTTGAAGCTTATCCAGACGCCGGGCAAACTGTTGGTCGATTTGCCCCGTCACCAGCGAGATGCCGATGAAGTGGAGCGCTTCTTTCTTCACGTCGCAGGTCATCTCGACCTTGAAGCAGACGCCCAGCCACGGCTCGTAGGGGGCGGAGAACAGCGTCTCCCGCTGCAAAGGGCCCGGCTGCTCGAACAGGTATACGCAGGAGCCCTCCTGCCGGGCTACGGACCAAATTTGCTGCAGCCGGCTGCTGCCGTATGTGACGTCTTCGCGGGGAATCCGCCCCGGGCCGATCCGCGGCCCTGCCGGATTCACCCCGAAATACCTCGACAGAATTCTGTCCTGCGGCTGAGGCTGCGCTGAAGGCGGTGGGGTTTTGGCCGCCTGTTCGTTATATTGGTCCGGGTCAAAGACGAAGGTGTAGGAGAGAGTCTCCGGCTCCGCCCCCGTCCGTTCAATAAAGCCCCAGTAGTAGGGGCGGTTGGTCAGCTGTTTGTCCGCCTGCGGTGACAGCTTGACGGTCACGTGATAAGGAGACTTCTCGATAATGCTGCATTCGGTCGTCTCCAGATAGGTTAGCACTTGCTTCTGAACTTCCTGCGGGGACAGGCTCATCAAGCTTCCTCCTCAATGACGGTTTCCGCATCTTCGTATTCGATCTCGCGCTTGATCTGGTCAAGCGACTGCCCGAGCGAGCTGACCTTGCTGCGGATTTCCTCATCCGACTCCGACTCGAGGAACAGCTTGTACAGGCTTTTCTCGAACGATTCCTTTTTCTCGAAACGCTCCAGAATGACATCCAGGCCGCCGATGACCGTCTCGAACATGTTGATTTTTTCGTGCAGCAGGTTCAGGATATGCTCCTCGATCGTTCCGGTGGTGGACAGGTTGTAAATCTTCACGTCGTTCTGCTGCCCGAGCCGGTGGACTCGGCCGATCCGCTGCTCGACCCGCATCGGGTTCCACGGCAGGTCAAAATTGATCATATGGTGGCAGAACTGCAGGTTGATGCCCTCGCCGCCGGCTTCGGTAGCGATCATGACCTGGGCCCGGCCGCGGAACAGGTCCATCATCCAGTCCTTTTTACCCCGGTTCATTCCGCCGCGGTACGGCACACAGGACAAGCCGTGCTTTTGAAAATACTGAAGCAGGTATTCCTGTGTCGCCCGGTATTCGGTAAACACGATGACCTTTTCGTTCATGTCCTTGATCAGCTCGATCGTCTTTTCGGCCTTCGTGTTCGCTTTGATGTTCCGGATTGCGTTCACCAGCTCCCACACCTCGGCGGTGAGCGGGGAGTCGTCCGGAATCTTCTTGGACAGGTTCACGAGGGTCAGGAACACCGCGTCCCGGCTGCTGCACACCTCGCGCTGCAGCGTGACCAGGGACAGCATGCTGCTGAGGTTGCCCCCGGACGCTTTGTACTGGTTCTTGACGAAGGATGTTACACCGTCGTACAGCGCCTGCTCCTCAGGAGAGAGCTGCAGGCTGACGTTGCGTACCGTCCGCTTGGTGAACTGCACAGGACCTTCGCCGCGCCGGTTGCGGATCATCACCTTGGCGAGCTCGTCCCGGAGCTGACCCTCGTTCTTCGCCTGCCGTTTGCCGACGACGAAGTTGGCCGCAAAATCCCCCTGCCGCCCGAGCTGGCCGGGCTTCAGCAGCGTAATGAGGTTAAAGAGCTCGCTCATATCGTTTTGAACCGGCGTCGCGGTCAGCAGCAGGCAGTACTTTTTCCGAAGCTTCTGTATAAATTGATAGTTCGTCGTTTTCTTGTTCTTCAGCTTGTGCGCCTCGTCGATAATGAGCATGTCGTATTCCTGCTCCATCAGCATGTCCTTATGGGGCTCGCGCTTGGCGGTATCCATGGAAGCGACGACGACGTCGGAATGCCAGGAATACGCCTTTTTCTGCGCGACCGCCGGGATGCCGAATTTGCTGTTCAGCTCGCGGACCCACTGGAGCACCAGGGAGGCGGGCACCAGAATCAGCACTTTGGATACCAGCCCGCGCACCATGTATTCTTTTAAAATGAGTCCCGCTTCGATCGTCTTGCCCAGTCCGACCTCATCGGCCAGAATGGCTCTGCCGGACATCTCAAACAGCACCCTCCGCGCCGTGTCGATCTGATGGGGAAGGGGGGACAGGTCCTGCAAATGCTTCACACACTGCAGCTCGTCAAAGCTCGTCACAAGCCGCGCCTCTTCGCCTTGAACGGCCAGCTGAAACAGCCGGAAGTCACCCCAGGGGCCGCCTTTATCCAGGCGGGATTCCAGGTTATCCAGCCAGCTGCGGTCAATATTCAGGGGAACGGGAAGGTCCCCGGCCTGCGCCCCGCTACCGAGATGAGAAGTTTTCAAGCCTTGTACCTCCTTCATAGGTTCGTAATCTCGCGTAACAGTAGTATGCACGTAAACCGGAGAGTTCATAACCTCCGTATGGTTGAAGGCATCCGCTGATTTTCACAATTTTTTTCAAAGGAACTGAAGCAAAAAAGTGAGATTGGCGGAGAAAAGCAAAGGTTGTCCCAGAGTGAAGAGCTTTCATGGTCTAAATTTCAGGATTAAGGCGTGGAGTAACAATATGTGGTATAGTATAATCATCTATGCACACAATATATGGTACATGACGAGCGGATTTGCGTTTTAAATGGGGTTATTTCGTTTATTAATTGGAAGGAACCCGGCTACATACAAGCCTTTCCCGGAAGTGAACCGGCACTTTTAGCGCAGGCGGCAGACCGACAATATCCGCTGATCGGAACCGGAGCCGATTCGTTCGGCAGAACCAGTCATGGGAGGAGAATGTAACAGTGAATCAAGTTCAAAGCAAACAGAAGCTTGAGGGGTTAAGCGAAAAAATCTTTTTGGACCGGTATGCATGGAAGGACCCTAACCCGAATCACGCTAAAGTAGGAGATGTCGTTCTCGTACTGACCAAGGATGATCCGAAGTTTCCGACAAAGGAAGTCGGCGAGATCGTATCGCGCGAGGGGAAACGGGCGACGGTAAAAACACGCCGCGGCGAGCTGGTGGAGACGGACGTCGAGAAGCTGACGCTGAACATCGAGAAGACGCCTGAGGAAATGTGGGAGCGGTTGGCTGGGGCCATGGCATCGGCGGAACCGACGCCGGAGCTGCAGGCCGAGTGGAAAGAGAAGTTCCGCTACATTCTGGAAGACTGGAAGCTCGTTCCGGGCGGGCGGATCGCCGCCGGAGCGGGTGCCAGTGACGAGCTGACGCTGTTTAACTGTTACGTCATTCCTTCGCCGAAGGACAGCCGCGGCGGTATCATGGCGACGCTGTCCGAGATGACCGAAATTATGGCGCGGGGCGGCGGGGTCGGCATCAATCTGTCCTCGCTCCGTCCGCGCAGATCCGTGGTCAAGGGCGTGAACGGATCCTCGAGCGGTGCGGTATCCTGGGGTGGACTGTTCAGCTACACGACCGGCCTGATTGAGCAGGGCGGCAGCCGGCGCGGCGCGCTGATGCTCATGATCAACGACTGGCACCCGGACGTGCTCGACTTTATTACGGTCAAGCAGACGATGGGACAAGTGACGAACGCCAACCTTTCCGTCTGTGTCAGCAATGATTTCATGAAGGCGGTCAAGGAGGATCTGGACTGGGAGCTGGTATTCCCGGATACGACGGATCCGGATTACGACGAGCTGTGGGACGGCGACCTTGAGAAATGGAAGCAGGGCGGCCATGCTGTCATTCCGTACCGGACGGTGAAGGCGAGCGAAATCTGGCATACGATTATCGAATCGGCATGGAAATCGGCCGAGCCGGGCGTCGTCTTTATGGAATATTACAACCAGATGTCCAACAGCTGGTACTTCAACCCGATCATCTGCACGAATCCGTGCGGCGAGCAGGGGCTTCCGGCATGGGGCGTCTGCAACCTGTCTGCGATGAATCTTTCCAAGTTCTACGATGAAGAGAAGCATGATGTGGATTGGGACGAACTGGCGACGGTGACGCGCTACTCCGTGCGTTTCCTGGATAACGTTATCGACACGACGCCGTACCATTTTGAAGAAAACGAGAAAAACCAGAAGAAGGAGCGCCGGATCGGCCTCGGTTCGATGGGTCTGGCGGAGCTGATGATCAAGCTGAACATCCGGTACGGCAGTCCGGAATCGCTCGAGTTCCTCGACAAGCTGTACGGGTTTATCGCCCGCGAAGCATACCTGGCATCGGCCGACATTGCGGCAGAGAAAGGCTCGTTCCTGGCGTTTGATGCGGATCCGTATTTGCAGAGCGGATTTATGAAAAATATGACCGAGGCGTTCCCGGAAGTCGGCACAGCCATCCGTGAGAAGGGCATGCGCAACGTGACCGTCATTACCCAAGCGCCGACCGGCAGCACGGGAACGATGGTTGGCACGTCAACAGGCATCGAGCCGTACTTCGCGTTTAAATACTTCCGTCAGAGCCGACTCGGCTTCGACGAGCAATTTGTACCGATCGCGCAGGACTGGCTGGACGCCCATCCGGGCGAAGAACTGCCGGATTACTTCGTGACGGCGATGGATCTGACGGCGGAAGACCATATCCGCGCCCAGGCTGCTATTCAGCGCTGGGTCGACAGTTCCATCTCGAAGACTGCAAACTGCCCGGCCGACTTCACGGTCGAAGAAACGAAGCGGTTGTATGAGCTGGCGTTCGACCTTGGCTGCAAGGGCGTGACGATCTACCGTGACGGCAGCCGCGACGTGCAGGTGCTGCAAACGGAGAAGAAGGAAGACAAGAGCGAAGCGAAGGCCGCTCCGGCTGCAGAAACAGCTGCCTCCGAGGCTGCCGTACCGGCTGCCGCAGAGCAGGCGGGTGCCCAGGTAGCCGCTGCCGTGGCAAGCAGCCAGAGCTCCGTAGTGGATAAGCAGTACAAGCGCCGGCCGCAGGTGCTGCGCGGCGCAACCTATAAGATCAATACGCCGTTCGGCATGGCGTACATTACGATCAACGACCTCGACGGCATTCCGAGTGAGATCTTCCTGAACGTAGGCAAGGCAGGCTCCGATGTGTTCGCCATGGCGGAAGCGCTGGGCCGCGTCTGCTCCCTGTTCCTCCGCTACGGCGACCATGGACACAAAGTGGAGCTGCTGATCAAGCACCTGAAGGGCATCGGCGGGTCCGGCGCGATCGGCTTTGGCGTCAACCGCGTGGAATCGATCGCCGACGCGGTCGCCAAGGCGCTGGAAGCGCATGTGCAGAGCGGCATCGACGAAGAACACCCAGAGCCTGCTCCCGTGGCAGCTACGCTGGCACCGGAGACGGCAGACCATGGCGGCACACACTCGCACAGCCATGATGCGCCGAAGGCGTCGGTGGACCTGTGCCCGTCCTGCGGGGCTGCGGCGCTGATCAATATCGAGGGCTGCAAGACTTGCGGCAACTGCGGGTACAGTAAGTGCTCGTAAGAGTGGATGTAATGATAGTAGGATGATAGAGAGTTGGTTAGAAGTGAGCTGTAATCCTTCAAAAGGTTTGCAAAAGTGAAAATAAAGTTTGGGAATTTAGGCTAGTTAAACGTGGGCCACGACTGGGTTTTAGTGAAATCCTAGTGGGTTCTAAGATCAGCTGTTTCGATAAAGTTTGAAAAAGATTCTTACATTTTTTCGCATTAATTGAAAAAGGTTTACAAAAAAACGAAGCGGTATTTAACGCTTCGTTTTTATTTTAGATGAACAAGACTAATCGCCAAATGGGATCTCACATGCTTTTTTTTATAATTACTTATTACCTAAAATGGATTATAATGGTAATTGAGGTGGAGGGACAATGCTAAAGAATTTTCTGATTGGATTCGTTGTTGTAATATGTCTATTAATTTTGGTCGGTGTCTACCATTTCATTACCACACAATAGTTGGAGGGGAATCTAGTGGGAACGAAAGGAAGTGTCCTGGGCATTATTGGATCAATTTTAGGAATGGTTCTGTCCGTATTTTTGATTTTTTGGTTTCGCACAGATCCCGGAGATATTCAATATTTGGTTGTTATCTTTTTTTTGCTTTTGCCTTCATCGCTTGCCTCTTATGCTGTAGTAAAGGCATCATTCAGTATGCTGCTAATAGCTGAGATATGGACTATTCCTTTATTAAGTTATTTGACTTTTTTTGGACACGGCATTCCCAAATTTTCTCTATTAATACCTTTGCTATATACTATCAATCTATGGATTTTAAAGTATAAAAGAGAAGAACATTAATTATTGTTAGCTATATGAGCCAGGAATCATTCCCGATGCTGACAAGATTGACAGCGAGCATAAACATAAACCACGTAGGTGCTCAATAGAGCGAACTCTCGGCATAAGTGCACCGTCATCGACCTTACTAATGCCGAGATTCTTATTTCCTTAGCAGCAATTTGATCTTTATGTATATGTATACGTAAATATCATATCGCGTATAAATTCAGTCAAAATAAGGATTTAACGTGTATACGTATACAAAAATACCCGACCTAATAAGTGCTCGTAAGAGTGGATGTAATGATAGGGAAATAGAAGAAAAAGAAAATAGAGAAAATGAGAGAAAGTTAGATAGATTCCCTCTCATCGCTCTTGTATGAGCTGTAACAAAACACACATGTCCTTCGCCTGTTCCTCAATGGATCAGGCGTTTTTTATTTAAGTCGGATTACCGGGTAATAATCCAGGTGTTCTTCTATCTCGCATCACTTTGAACCGGAAACGAGGATGGGACCGGCAAAATCCGATGCCTCCTCGCCGTTGGGATTGCGAAGACGAAACAGGAAGGCATCGCCTGCTTCTGACTTCCACACGATATAATCGTGAATCCCTTCACCTCCCGAGGATTGAAGATAGAGCTCGGTAAAGCCCAGCGGATGCTCGACAAGTTCTCCGCTATGATCGGATACTTCGCCGAACGAAACCAACTCCTTTTTTACCTGCAGCTGCAAGCTGAGCTAAATCGTAATTAGCAGGCAGCTTTTCAATATCGACATAGTACTCCGGGTGGCTGCTAAGTGACAGACGTCCTATAGCAGCGTTAAAGGCAAACTTGTCAAATACGTATAAGGAAAAGCCATCGGCTTGCTGCAAGTTGGCGGTGTGCGTGTTAGGGCGCTCTTGATATGGAATGAGGATATACTTGAACTTATCAAAGGCTAAACTAACGGAAACAATAGCTCAATAAAGACGTTTGAAGGCAGCCGACCCCAAAGCAGGCTGCTTCTTTCATTAAGCAAATGATTTGAATTACTTTCTATTGTGACTGTGTTAGTGGTAAGCAAACGAAAATAATCTTAACACTCCTTGTTCCAGTTCGGTCTGTTATTGCTGACGGCTACGGGTTCGGCACTTCAGATGAAAATACCTTTGATGAACGCAGATTAAAATTCGTTGATTGAGCGACTTGCTGAAGGATGACGGCGCTAAATTACATTAAGGAGGGATTCAAATAAAAGCAGATAACTTTTTACCGGCTATCGGGTGTGCAACAACAGCTATGGGAATATTATATTTCCCACCGATATTACAGTTTTTTTGGGGTATAGAGTCGGCAGAATTGAGCTTAATCTGGTGCTTTATTCAAATCTTTTTGGGGATCGCGATATATTCAAAAGATTGGCATCGTATACGAAAGCCCATATTTTTCCTAAATTTCATGTATCAGTTGACTTGGGGGTTTTTAACCATAGATCTAATGGCAAGAATTCCAGAAAGATATGTTGAATACTCACCTTATCTGTTACATCTTGTGATCGCTTTTAGTTCAGGGTGGTATTACTTTAAGCACAAAAACAAATTATCCTCGTTAAGCTAACGAAGAACCGCCAAGGCGGTTTTCTTCCGCTACGACTAGCGCTCTTTATGAACAACAGGGACGGATGACTCATGGAAGACAAGTTTGAGGAAATATTTCAGTATGCAAAAGAGCAACCTGAGCTCATCGTCATCGAGCAGCGCAAGAATCTGATCGCAAAGGCGAGAAACCGATAGTAAATAAATCAGGAGGGGTGTGAGTTTATTTGAAGTTTTTTTTAATATCGTTATTGACATTATCATTGTTAGCCGGATGCACTGATAGTAACTCAATCATAGAAGATGCGGATACATTAGAAAAAGTCGAGATTATTAAGGATCCTCCAGCAAATTATCTCAAAATAAAATTTTATAGTGATCAAATGTTCGAACAATATATTTATTTAATTCATGGTTACTCCATCGTAGATACTAATGACAAGAACTTCAAAAGGGGTGATGTTGTTTATTATAAAACCCCTCATTTCGATCATTCATTTAATCCCAAATTAAACCCACCTGAAAATAGTATAGCGAGAATCATTGCCTTGCCAGGAGAGAAGGTTAGTATGAAGGATTACCAAATTTACGTTAATGGATCTAAGTTAGATACCTTCTATGGCAAATATCCATACCCAAGTGACTACTCAAAAGTGGATAGCGATATGAAGGAAGTGAAGGTTCCTGACGACTGCTTCTTTATTATCGGTGATAACTGGTGGCGGAGTATAGATAGCACATTATTTGGACCTATAGAAAGCCAAAAACTAATTGGTAAAGTCATCGGAGTAACCAAATAAATTCAAAGGAACACTTCCTTACCAGAAGCTGCACCATGCCTTTTCTTCTGCATCCAGGATGTCCCGCACAACTTCATCCGACGGAGTGTAATGTTCAAGAGAATGAACGGATTGGGCTGATTGTTACTACATTTGGTGATTTTGCGCGAGTAGACCAAGTAAAAGGATTTAACGAATCAGAAATCGCCAGAAACATGAACGATATCGGACCCAATACGGAAGAAATAATAACCGATCATGGGGTCTACGTAAAAATACCAGAGTTCATGTGGTATCCATAAGAAAGTGCGGAGGCGTGATGCTTATGAAAAAGTGGGTATTACTAATGCTTGTTGTGATTTCTGAATTATTTTTCCAAATAGATATTACAAAAGCAGATTTTCAATTACAGAAACCGTTACTAACACGAGAGGATATTTCATCTGTTCAAGTAAACGGTTTATACGGTCATTCTCGCTTATTTAGGGAAAATGATGGGTATGAAGAAGTAGTCATCGAAAAGGTTATCAAATGGATTAACACATCAAACCTTTCCACTGGACCAACTGAACTTGAGCTTAATAAAACTTCTACTCTCCCGAATTTGAGAATAAACATGAAAAACGGTAATGTTTCAGTTATTGAGCCTGCATATAATTGTTCATCTGCATCCAAAACAAAGATATGCACGCCAGCGGAAGGTGAGGTTATATACACCTGGAACAATAAGAAGGTTCGATTGCAATCCAGAGAACTGTTCGACTGGCTATTAGTCGGGTGGAAATATGAAAGTGTAGGAGTTTCTAAAGAGGAGCTGCTTGAAGAGACTTTATACTTCAGATACTATCCTTATTTCGATGAAACTTACTCGGATTTTATCATGTGTCCCCGAATAGATAAAATTGAAAGAATAAAAGGGAATACAAAAAGACATATTGTTCATTTGAGTGCGTTAAATTATAGCTCACATCATGGTGATATTCCCTACGATAGAATCCATGTTACGTTGAGTGACACTCCAGAAAACGGTGTTAAGATAATTAAAGTTGAGATAGAAAAGGCTGTTTCTGAGAAAGAAACTGCCAAACAGTGTAGACGAGAAGATTAGATCATGGGGATGCAAGACTGATCAGGAAAAAGGAAGTGAGCGTCCTCACTTCCTTTTTTCTTTGCAAATTTATTAGCACGAAGTTAAGTTCAAGAGATAATCTCTCCGAAGGTTGGCTATTTGGTTAATTTGGTACAAACATAACATTTTTATCCTGGTACATCTTATCTTTGTATTCGTAAGTGATGATTATGCTTCCAACACTCTCGCCTCCGGGAGTTATAAGAGTGGGGAGGATTGCTGTTAACTCGCCATTTCGTATTTCGTATTCGATAATGCTGCCGTATGCAATATCCTTAAATAGATGCGATGGATTAATTCCCGACTTCTCGATATTGACAACCGTTCTTCTATTACCGATAGTGATTTCAGCGTTTGCTGCAGTTAATTTAGTCTTTACATTCTTCATAGCCACGATTATGGGGTTATCAACATAACTTTCATTCAAAAACTCTCCAGGTGTCGATCGACCCAAATTAAATACGTGAACTTCCTTCTCAGATACACCTGATCCGGCACCGGTTGTCAGGATAATGACAAGCTCGTTGACTCCATCTTGATTAATATCTGAATAATAAAGCTCTATTTCTCGATTTATTGAACTTCTCCAGTAAGGAAAATGTCTTATTCCATTGTTAACTTTTAGTTCAAAGTTCGTAAAGTATCCGTCTTTTATAACGGCGTAAAGGGTGGCACCTGCAGCTGGTAATGCTGCCACCAACTGTGGAATTGGCTCTTTATCCATAATATATACTGTATTTTTCTGGTGGTCTCGTTGTACATCGTATCCCAGTGCTTGTCCCATAGCCTCAAGAGGGACCATGGCCTTGCCTTCTATTAATTGTGGAGAAACATCTGATCGAATTTCTTTCTTATGAAAGACAATTTTGATTGGAGTTTCAGCGAAAGCAACGTTTGAAAAAATTAACGAAGCTAAGATCGTTGTGGTAACAAGCTGTCTGTTCTTCATCATTCCTCCGTAATACTTAATACTGCTCCTATAATACTTTTAAACTGTCCATTTTTGTTAGAATTATTCTCAATGCCTGCTGGTTAAATCATTTACATCAACCCGTTACCTGCCCAAATCATGAAGCGAAGAGCTCCTAAAGAATAATTCGAGATCCATTTCGTCTTGGAGTGGTCACCTCGCGAAACGACCGAACTATAGGAGCTTACGATGAAAGTATCAGAGAATCGTAATCGATCTTGGTCAATGTTTATTGTTGTGTCGGGGCTAATTTATACCATAGAATGAGCTGTAATAGCTGGTAATATTAAATTGGCAGGTTTTTATGCGGGACGAATGACTGGAGAAGTACTATTGCTCAAATTCCGGGTTTCAGTGATAACATTTTTGCATCATTGTTCCTTTTAAGCGGATTGATAGTAATAGCTGTTGCACTATTTAAGAGCAAATAATTGATTAATGATTTAGCTAACGGAGAACGATAATGATATTGCAGCAGGCAAAAGTAGAGGGATGCCCCAAGTCTTGAAATAACGCACAGTATCGCAGAAATAAGCGCATGGAATCGAAACAATTGTTGTTATGAAGCGTCTTAAATATCATTATCGGTACAGGGGAGGTGCTGAATGACAATAAAACGAGTTCTTGTTGCAATATATATGGTTTTGTTAATTATCTCAATGATCGTTATATTTGTGCAGTTTAAGGAAAACCAGAGGTATGAAAGATATATTTCCGCTAAATTAAGTCAATCATTATCGGATTTTTTGACAGCCGTATTGGTTAGCGAAGAGACCCTTCATCAATACATGAACAGTGGCAAGAAAGAAATGCTGCCCAATCAGGCGACTTCACTTTGTTACAATTTTAAATCGATCGGGACGGAATATGAAGAATTGCTTCAGACCGCAAAATCTTTAAAAAAGGTGAACGACGTACAAACTGACCAAATAACAGCAAACGCAGCTCAGGATATTCATTTTTTTCTGGCTAGGCAACTGATCGGAAATGGAGTCCTCGGGGATTGTACACCGCCTAAGTCAACTCTTACGCTTAACGAGAAACAATTCGAAAAGATAAAGGGCATCTATGAGATAAGTAAACAATGGTCCGCGATTGCAAAGAATCTGGTTCCCGAAGCTACTCCAAATGGTGTTAAAAATGCCAATTGGGACTTCGTTGTTAACGATATAGTGTGGGTGCAGTTATTAAAAGATTACTCAGCTTACGCAAATGAATCGGGGATGACGGGGACCAATCAATTTTTCAACTAACGGGATACAATAGCTAAATCACAACACAAAAACCGGATTCATTTTTGAATAAAGAGTCCGGTTTGTGTTGTAATGAATTGCTTAGCGTACGAATTTTTTAGTTTTCTGAAGTGCCCCTTGGATATCATATTATGGATAATCTAAGTAAAAATAAGGATTTATCGTGTGTACGTATACATAAATACCCGACCTAACAAGTGTTCGTAAGCTTTATTCAAAATCATAAAAATTGAAAAAGATTCTTACACTTTTTTCGCATTAATTGAAAAAGGTTTAAAAAAAACGAAGCAGTATTTAACGCTTCGTTTTTATTTTAGATGAACAAGACTAATCGCCGGAGCAAAAGAATAATCTCCCTGCAGATCTGTCTATTTGACGGGTTTAGTCCTATGGATTACATTAGGCTTAAACCTAATGCAGGGAGAATGGGATTGTGAGAAAAGGAAACTTGGAGCTTTTAAAAAAAATTAATAGGGATCTCGTACTCGAAACGATACGCTCCCAGCAGCCCATCAGCCGTGCCAAAGTCGCACAGCGTCTCAATTTTAGCCGTTCCACAGTCTCGTCCATCGTCGACGAATTGATCGCCAAGAAATTCGTGGTGGAAACCGGTCTCGGGTCATCAACCAGGGAAGGCGGGAGAAGGGCGATCGAGCTCGAATTTAATCCGAAATCCGGTTTCGGGGTTGGCGTCGAGCTGATGGCGGACGGGCTGTTTATCTGCATCACGGATTTGGATGGGAACATGGTATGGAAAGATCGATCGGACTCAGGCAACGACTTTAAGACAATCTATGAGTGCATCCTAGCGAGTTTAGATAAAGCGTCTATATCGATGGATAAAGTGATAGCCATTGGATTCTGTATTCCGGGTCTTACCAACAGTAAAAAAGGAATCATTGTGGATGCGCCAGAGCTTGGCTGGAAGGATGTTGCCTTTGTCGACGAAATGAAAAAATACTTGGCAAAGCCCATCTACGCAAACAACGACGTGAACTGCGCGGCTCTTGGTGAACGTTGGGTCGGCGGGGCCAAGGACCTGGAGAATTTTATCTACATCTCGATCGGAATGGGCTCGGGTGTCGGCAGCGCGATTGTCGCGAATGGGAACCTGGTGCATGGCAAGGATTTCATGGCCGGAGAAATCGCATATCTGATCCAAGAAGAAGACGTCATGCGGAATCAGGTGAATGTAGCCGGACAATTCGGCGTCTTTGAGAAAAAGGTTTCGGGCAAGTCGCTCGCTGATGACGAGAGCTCGGTCCAGGCTCTTTTCCGAGCCTATGCACAAGATGATCCCCAATCCGTTCAAACGGTGAGCCATTTCGTTACACACCTATCGATCGGGATCGCCAACATGGTCAGCCTGCTTAACCCCGAGAAAGTGATTCTAGGAGGCGAATTGGCCGGGTATCTGGAGCCCGTGTTAGCTGAAATCCGTTCCACCGTTGACCGGATGACCCCGATTCGAACGACAGTAGAGACTTCACAAATGGGTGTAGAAGCTGGGGTCCTTGGTGTTATCGCTTACGCCTTTGATCAGGAACAGAACGTTATTTAGGAGTTTGCTCACAAACTTAATTCACATGCGGTTGGTTCGAATGTAGAACCAACCGCATTTTTTTATTGACATCCCTATGAAATCGGTTTATTATTCGTTTTAGTTAGTACGTACACAGAACAAACTAACTTAAAACAGCGGAAACTGGGGTGCCGACAGAGTGATTAAACAGTGAAAAGGAACAATGCACAGCTGTCTCAAGCTGAACAGTTATACGGTGTCGGAGTCGATATCGGCGGAACGAAGATCATGATTCTGATCGCTAACCAAGCCGGCGATATCGTACACAGGAAAAAAGTGAACACCAGCAGCGAATTTGACGTTATTTCTGAGCATATCAAGGAAAGTCTGCGCGCCGCCGGCATCTCTCTGGATCAAGTGGCCGCCATGGGCTTCGGGGTTCCGGGCATTACCAACAGCGAGGAAGGCAGCGTGATCGAGGCGCCTGCGCTGCAGTGGGATCATGTACCGTTTCGGGAATGTATGCAGCGGTACTTCGACAAGCCGATTTTCGTTGACAACGATGTCAATTGTACGGCACTTGGCGAGAAGTGGCTTGGCTCAGCGAAAAACTCGGAAGATTTTGTCGTCGTAGCGATCGGAACGGGCGTGGGCAGTGCGATCATGGCGAACGGATCGTTGGTGAAGGGCAGCAACTATATGGCCGGGGAAGTCGCGTATTTGGTTGTCGAGCAGGACATGCTCGGCGATCGTGTCAACGCTTTCGGCGATTTCGGCCAATTTGAGAAGAAGATCTCAGGAGTTGCCTTATCACAATACGGTGCGTTGCCTCATGAACTATTCGAGCAATACGCTCGCGGCGACGAGAAGTCGAAAGGGATCATCCAACAGTTCGTGACAGATTTGTCGATCGGGATTGCTAACATGGTGAGTCTGCTTAATCCCCAGAAGGTCATTCTTTGCGGTGGAGTCTCACAATCGTTGGAACCGGTGCTCGAACTTATTCGCTCAACGGTGTCGAGCTTGACGCCGATTCCCACTTCGATCGAATTGACTTCCATCGGGGAAGAAGCGGGGGCCATCGGAGCAGTCGCGCTAGCATTTGAAAAAGCAGGTATGGATTTAAACAGGGGGGATTGGCATGAAAACGCATATCGCACGCAATTATCATGAAATGTCGTCACAAGCCGCCGAATTGATTATTCATCAAATCAAGCAAAAACCTGACTCGCTGGTTTGCTTTGCTGCCGGCAATACTCCGCTCGGCACGTTCTCCTGTTTAGTAGAAGCGGTGCGCCAGGGAAGGTTAAGCCTTGATCAGTGCAAATTTATCAGTCTGGACGAATGGGTTGGACTAGGAGCTTCGGATGAAGGAAGCTGCCGGGAGACGATGGACCGCCATTTATTCGAACCATGCGGAATTAAGGAGCAAAATATCCATTTCTTTAACGGGACCAGCAATGATCTGGAAGCGGAATGCAAGGCGATGGACGACTTTATCGGGGCACACGGAACGATTGATTTATTGCTGCTCGGCGTTGGAATGAACGGTCATTTGGGCTTTAATGAACCCTATGCCGACTTTGAAGGGTATTCGTATGTGACGGACCTCGACTCTACTACGAAGCAGGTTTCCGTAAAATACTTTCCGGATCATAAGGACGTCCAAAAGGGAATTACACTCGGGATCAAACATCTAATGCAAGCCGGTACTGTGATTCTAATCGCGGACGGAGACAAAAAAGCGGATATCATGAGAAAGGCTCTTAAGCACGAGGTGACGAGCGAGATACCGGTCACGGTTCTGCAGCGCCATCCCAATGTCTACGTCTACATGGACGAGGCAGCCGCAGCGTTGGTTCGCTGAAAAGCGAACCCCACGGCTAGGCAGTAAACTATTTTAGAGATGAGAAGAGGGGGCATTCCAATGTCTAAAATGAAAGCAGGTCTTTTGTTCGTCAGTTTGACCGTCATGATTGTCAGCCTTTTTGGTTGCGGTTCCAATGGAGGGGATTCGGCTGGGTCTTCTTCCGGCGGCTCATCCGGTTCAGGCAAAATTACGTTGAACGTCACTTCCTCCATGACCGACGAAGCCCGGGTCAACATCATGAATGAAACGATCAAGATCTTCAACAAGACACATCCCGACGTCACCATTGAATACAACCCTAGTCCATGGTCTGAATATACGCAAAACCTAAAGCTGTCCTTCAATTCCGGCTCAGGG
This sequence comes from Paenibacillus favisporus, assembly GCF_040545415.1. NCBI lineage: Bacteria > Bacillati > Bacillota > Bacilli > Caryophanales > Paenibacillaceae > Paenibacillus > Paenibacillus favisporus. Next base: position 556,777 of record NZ_JBEPLV010000002.1, read on the forward strand.
CAGGATATCGTCTACGTCGACGATACCATGCAGCAGATGCTGCAGAAAAACAACTACCTCATGGACATTACTGAAGATATAAAGAGCCGAGGCTGGATCGACAAAGAAGTAAACGGGGCGATTGACTTCCAAAACGCCAGAACGCCGGGCAAGTACTACAGCGTTCCGTTTGCGAATGCTCCCATCGTTGTTTACTACAACAAAGACATTTTTTCGAAGCTGAATTTGATGCCGCCGAAGACGGTGGATGAATTTAACACGATTCTATCCAAGGTCAAGGAAGCCGGATACATTCCATTGGAGAATGGCGGTATGACCAATAGAACGAAAATATGGGCAGTGTTCCACATGCTGTATAACCAGGTGCCGGTGGACGATATCAATAAGTTCTACTTCCAGCAAGGTATTACGCCAAAGTTCGAGCAAGCGTTTACGGCAGCGCTGAACCAAATTAACGAATGGGACAAAAGCGGATATTTTCGGAAGGAAGACGCGTCAATCGACGACACTGCGGTGCCGACCTATTTTGCGAAGGGACAGTCTGCGATGGTGCTCAGTGGCAACTGGGTCATCCCGACTTTTGATGATACAAAGATGCCGATCGGAGCATTTGCCTTCCCTCAGCAAGATGTGAACAGCAAGGAACACCGGATCGTAAATCCAACAGATGGCGGATGGGCGCTGAACGCCAATCTAAGCGGTGAAAAAAAGCAAGCGGCACTGGATTTCATAGACACGTTCATGAACCCGGATGTCGTCAAGCTTTGGTATGAAGGCGGCATGACACCAACGATCAAAGCGGACATGTCTGGGGTTGAGGCTTCCGACTTGAAGAGAGGCTTCGATCAGGCCATTGAAGGTACCCAACTGGGCTACTACCTCGACAATGCCGTTCCGGGACTGCTCGATATTATCAACAAACAAATGCAGTTAATGTACTTCCAGAAAACCACACCTGAGAAGGCATGGAATGAGATTAAGCAGGAGTACAACAAGCTGACCGAGGCAGCTCAAGGACAGTAGGCACATGGACACATGTCAAGATGTCCTTTAACTCGTCCAGGTTAAAGGACATCCATCCTGCAAGATTGAGGTGATTAATATGAGACAAGAAGCCGTGCCCCAGCCGCGACGTAGGTTCAGACGAATTGGAGCTGAGAAGACCAATCCGCTGGCGTACTTGTTCCTTCTGCCGGCATTTGCGATGCTCGCTCTCTTCATGATTTGGCCGGCGCTGCAAACGTTTTATATCAGCATGACGAACTGGGATGGGATTAGTCCGAAGAAGTTTATCGGATTACAAAATTATATTCATCTGTTTACCGACGAGCCAATGTTCTTGCAGGCGATCAAGAACACGCTGCTGTGGGTCGTTGGCGGCGCGACGATTCCCGTCGGACTGGGTCTTATTTTTGCTAATTTGCTTGTTCGTGGGAATATCCGATTCACGAAGTGGTTCCAAATGGGCTTTTTCTTCCCACAGATTATCTCTTCCGTTATTGCAGCGGTGATCTGGAAGTGGATTTACGATCCAAGCTTTGGTCCGCTGTCCACGATTCTGGATCATCTCGGCATCGCACGACCGATGACCGGCTGGCTTGGTAATCCTGATCTTGTCATGTACGCTCTGTTTGTCATTTTCGTATGGGGCAGCTTCGGCTATACAACGATGCTCTTCACTGCAGCACTGCAGAGCGTGGATTCGCAATTGTACGACGCCGCTAATATTGACGGCTGCAGCGCTTGGGGCCAGTTCTGGAACGTCACCATTCCCGGTCTGCGGCAAACGATGACGACGGTCATCATCCTAATGACGATCAGTTCCTTCAGCGTGTTTGACATCGTTATGGCCACCACCAAAGGCGGGCCGGGATACAGCTCGTACGTCATTTCCTATTATGTCTACACGCAAGGCTTCATTGTCAATCGGTTGGGGTTTGCAGCGGCCGCTTCCATTATTATGACGTTATTTATTCTCATCGTTTCGAGAACCATCATTTGGATGAGAGAAAGGGATCAAAGCTGATGAATATGACCCGATCTTTGCTTTTGCGACGCACACTTGTTTATGCCTTCATGATTTGCACGGCGCTGTTGACGGTCGCTCCGTTTCTGCTCGTCATCATGACATCACTAAAAACGATGAACGATATCAACATGAACGGCCCCTTAGCGCTGCCACATGTTTTCCATTGGGAGAATTATTCTCGTATCTGGGAAGTCGGCAATTTTCTTACTTATTATAAGAATAGCGTCATTGTTACTGTCGTGGTCGTTGTGCTGGTCGTTTTGTTGTCCCTGCTCGGCGCTTATCCATTTGCGTTCATGAAATTCAAGGGTAAAAGCGTCTTCTTCCTGATCGTCCTCTGGGGACTGACAGTCCCTTTGGATTTGATCATCATTCCGTTGTTCAACAATTTAAAGTCCATGGGCTTGCTGAATACGATTTGGGCACTCATTCTGCCGCAAATCGCGATGAATATTCCGTTCTCCATTTTTCTGCTGAGAGGGTTTATGAAAGACATCCCTTATGCCCTGTTGGAATCGGCCCGGATCGACGGCTCGACTGAAGCGAAAAATTTGTATCATATTATCATGCCGATGCTGTATCCACCCATGGTGTCCCTTATCGTGTTTACGGCAATCGGAACATGGAACAACTTTATGCTTCCGACCATTTTGATCCAGAATGACGCATTGAGAACACTGCCGGTCGGACTAAATTATTTTCAAACCAAGTTCACCATGGATTATCCCATGATTGCCACGGCTGCCATTGTTTCGGCCCTTCCGGCTGCGCTGGCTTACATCATCTTCCAACGCAAGATTATTTCAGGCGTCATGGTGGGTGCTTTGAAAGAATAGATCACAAAGGAGTTGTTTAACGATGAAAAAGATGAAGATTGCGTTAATCGGAGCAGGAAGCGTCTCGTTCGCCTTGGGAGCCCTGCAGGATATCGTTCTGTCTCCACGGCTCAGAAACGAAGCGGAACTTGAAATCGCACTCATGGATATTAGCGAGGAGAACGTCAACCGGACGTATCGATATGCGAAGGAAATGTTTGATTCTTTTTCCCATCCGGCTTCGATCTGGCAGACGACGAATCTGGAGCAAGCGCTGCAGGGCGCCGACTTCGCCATTGTTGCGATCGAGGTGGACCGATACTTCTACTGGTCTCAGGATTTTCATATTCCACGCCGCTATGGCAGCAAGCAAATCTACGGGGAGAACGGCGGGCCGGGATCGATGTTTCATACGCTCCGCAATCTTGGACCCATGCTCGAAATTGCCCGGACGATGGAAAAGGTATGCCCGGACGCCTGGTTCATCAACTATACGAATCCGGAAGCGAAATTGGTAGCGGCCATTTCCAAGTTAACTTCCATTAAGATTGTGGGCCTCTGCCACGGTTTGGATATGGGTATCCATCAATTGTGCGAGTTTCTGGAGCGGAAGCCGGAAGAAATCGGCATCGAAGGCGGCGGCTTGAACCACTTCGGCTTCTTCACGAAGATTTGGGACAAGAAGACAGGAGAAGATCTGTATCCGTTGTTCCGCGAAAAAGAGGGCAAAGCAAATCGCCTGGCACAGTTCGATCATATCGGGCTGTCAAGAGCGATGTATCACATTTACGGCTATTATCCATACCCGGGGACGAACCATTCTGGTGAGTACGTCTCTTACGCAGATGATTTTTATGCGGGGCTGTCGCTGCAGTACCGCTATAATCCAATTCGGGAGCAGCTGTGGAAGGAAGGCTCGAGAACACCGGATTTTGTCTATGCTGCGAGCGGCAGCAGCCTGGACAAAGGACTGTTCGACAGTGTGCAATCGCAGGAAAGCTGGGTTAAACAAGCTTACACGTTCGATAAAGAGAAAGTTAGTCCGAGCAACGAATACGCCATTCCGATCATTGAGGCGATCTTTTTCGATGATGAGGTGCAGATCAATTCCGTGAACTTGCCGAACAACAGCGCTATCCGTGGTCTTCCCGACGATATGGTGGTTGAGACGCAGGCGTTCGTCAATGGGCAAGGTATCACACTGAAGCCGATGACCGTTGACCTGCCGACGGCGGTGATTGGTACGATTCACATTCAAGGCACCATTCACAAGCTGCTGCTCGAAGCGTTCGTTGAGAAGTCGAAGACGAAGCTGCTGCAAGCGATTCTGCTCGATCCAAGCGCGCCAACTTATTATCAGGCCTGCGCGATGATCGACGAAATGTGCGAGCTTCAAAAGGACATTTTGCCCGCCCTCGAATGGGTGTAATCCGGAAGAGAGGCCTTAAGATGGATAATAACCGATTGAAAGAGTTACTGGCGTCCATGACGCTGAAAGAAAAGTTCGGGCAGTTGTCGCAAATTACGGGCGAGCTCTACGTCGGCCAAGTCGACGAGGAAATGGTGGAGACTGGACCCGCCTACCCGCAGCACATCCTGGATGAGGACACGATCTACACGATCGGCAGCGTCATTGGCGCCTCCGGCGCCGAAACGACCAATCGAATTCAGGCGGAGTACTTGCAGCGCTCCCGGTTGAAAATCCCCTTGCTCTTCATGCACGACGCGATTCACGGTTACCGGACGATTTTCCCGATCCCCCTCGGCCTGTCCTGCAGTTGGGACGAGCAGCTGGTGAAACTGGTGGCAGAAGAGACAGCTTCCGAGCTTCGGGCGGCCGGCATTCACGTCAATTTCTCTCCGATGACGGATCTAGTCAGGGACGCCCGCTGGGGCCGGGTCATGGAATCGTTCGGCGAGGACCCTTTGCTATCGGGCAACTTGGGCAGAGCCATGATCCGCGGGTATCAGAAAATCCTCCGCGATGGGCGAATCGCCCCGGACGGCGTCGCTGCCTGCCTGAAGCATTTTGCAGCGTACGGAGCGGGAGTTGCGGGGAAAGATTACAATGCCGTCGATATGTCCATGCGGGAATTTTTCGAGTTCTACGGCAAGCCTTATGAGATCGCGCTGCAGGAACGGCCGAAATTGGTCATGAGCTCGTTTAACAGTTTCAATGGGGTGCCGGTAACAGCCAGCTCCGAAATGCTCAAGGAAATTCTGAGAGGCCAGTACGGATTTGAAGATTTGGTCATCTCTGACTGGGGCGCAGTTACCGAGCTGCAGAAGCACCGCGTGGCCCGAGACGGTAAAGAAGCTGCCGAATTGGCGCTGGAAGCGGGCGTCGACATCGAGATGGTTTCGACGCATTACCTGGAGCATTTTGAGGCCATCGTTGCAGAGCGGCCGGAACTGCTGGAGGACGTGGACGCGGCCGTGATGAAGGTACTGCGACTCAAAAACGAGTTGGGCCTGTTTGAAAATCCATTCGCTGACGAAGCCAATGAAGACGAAGTTATTCTGAATCCGGTTTCCCTTGCGCTCGCTGAAGAAGCGGGCATACGAAGCTGCGTTTTGCTGAAAAACGAGAATGAGATGCTGCCGCTGCGTCCGGAGCACCGAAACATTATTCTCGTTGGACCGTTCGCTTGCACGCGAGAGCTGCTCGGGAATTGGGCCTGCAAAGGCCGCTTCCGCGATGCCGTATCGCTGGAAGAAGGTTTACAACAGGCAGATGACTCGCTGTCGGTCGCTACTTTTGCTACGCTGGAGGATTGCCCGAAAGAGGTGCTGGACCGATGTGATTACATCGTTGTGGCGATCGGCGAGTATTGGGAGCAAAGTGGAGAGGGACACAGCAGCGTCTATCTCGAGCTGGAAGACAAGCAAAAGCAGCTGATTCGGGATGTAAAGAAAACCGGGCTGCCGTATGCCTGCGTTTGCTTCTCCGGCCGGCCGCTGGCGCTGCAGGATATCGTCGACGATATGCCAGCATTGCTGTGGTGCTGGTACCCGGGGACAAGGGCAGGGGTGGCTGTTGCAATGCTTCTGACCGGTCAAGCGACTCCGACAGGTAAGCTGACGATGTCATTTCCGCGCGTTTCTGCGCAGACGCCGATTTATTACAACGAGTACAGCACGGGCCGGCCAGCCAACACATCCAGCTACAGCAGCCGGTATCAGGATTGCGACATCGGACCGCTGTTCGCGTTTGGCCATGGCTTAACTTACACCCAAGCGACCTATTCGGACTTCACTATATCGGGCAGCCGAATTTCGGAGACCGAGGATTTGTGGGTGACCTTTCAGATTAATAATCCCAGCCAATACGAATACTCGGAGATCGTCATCCTGTATATTGAAGATGTCGTATCCAGGACAGTTCGTCCGGTTCGGGAAATGAAGGCATACCGGGTCGTTCCGGTTCCGGCTTATGGTTCCGCGAACGTCGAGATGCCCATCACCTTGGAGGACTTGAGATATGTAGATGCCGATTTACGAAAGACGGTCGAACCGGGAGAATTTCGGGTCTACATAAACGATCTTGAACATCCGTTATTTACGTTCGAATATTGAGTCATGCGGTCAAACAGAAGCCACTTAAACTTTTAATGTTTAACGAGCAAAAGACTATCCGTAATCGGATAGTCTTTTGCACTATTCATTGGACACTTTATATTTTGTTAGAGTCTCAGGAATACAAAACGGCTTTGGAAATTCCTAATATCTCTTGGTGGAGGTCTTTTCCGGCAGCAAGAATGCTGGTGCCAGGGAGGTATACTTTAACCGGTTCTCCGTTTAAACAAGTCACGGTACCGCCTGATTCTTCGATTAGCAATTTACCGGCAGCAAAATCCCACGGCTTTTGGTAAGAACTAAAATACGCATCAAATCGCCCGCAAGCCACGTAGGCTAATTCCAGCGAGCCGCATCCGGTCATGCGGATTCCTCTGGAGTCATTAGCTATTTGGTATACAAATCGATCCAATCCAAGCTCTTTTTCTTCCTGGTCATATCGGATGTATGTCGCAATTAATGATCTGGATAATTCCGCTGATTCAGTATGAATCCATAGTCGCTGGTTGTTCAGATAAGCACCGGAGCCTTTTTCTGCCCAGAAAAGCTCTTCCTTAACAGGATCATACACAGCCCCGCATAACCCTTGTCCATCCCGGTACAAAGCGATCGAGATGGCAAAACTCTGCTTCTGATGCACATAGTTTGTTGTCCCGTCGATGGGATCAATAACCCAAACGAAATCGTCCTGCTCAAAAGCATCTCCGCTGTAACTTTCTTCTCCCATGATTTTGTGATGGGGGTAACTTTCATGGATTCGTTGTGCAGCAATGTGTTCATTTTGACGGTCCACTAAAGTGACTAATTCTTTATGCGATCCTTTCAGACCTGTATTCAGGTGTCCTTCTAAATGAAGTAAACTATTTTTTCCTAACTCGATTACGCATTCCTTGAGCAGTTGAAGATAAGGTTTGGGCATATGAAAAACCTCCGGGCCTGTTTTTAAAATGCTTAGTTAGATCAAGTACTTTCATTAATTATATCTTATAAGTAAGCCAACAAGGGTTAAGTATTGGACGGGTAGTAAATCATCCGAGCAGTCTTCGATTGTTCTTCGGAATTTAAAAGCCGTGTTGGTGCGGCTTTGATTCCGCTCAGGAACATGGTACAGGTCAATGTAATATCCTTACATTAGACCATATAACAAGGAGAGCTTAGATGAGCCGGAAATTAACCTTTGATTATATTATCGTAGGAACGGGTCCTGCTGGCGCCGTCATCGCCAAAACATTAAGTGATCATAAAGAAGTATCGGTTCTTGTCCTGGAGGCCGGTGGGAACAACGATAAAGACACCCCCATCAGGGACTCTACATTCGCACTTGAATTGGAAGAACAGTTCTTTCCCCAATATTTTTGGCAGGGGGAGGGGGTTCCGCAAGAGGAGCTGGATGAACGGGCATTTGAATGGACAACGGGACGCCTTTTAGGCGGTGGGTCATCAATTAACGGTGAGCAGTATGTACGTCCTACATCAGCCGTTTTCCGGGAATGGGAAAAGCTCTTAGGTCCGCTGTGGTCACCTAGACGGGCCATTCGCCGATTCAAGAAATTAGAGAAGTATAACGGAGAAACCGATAATCTAAACGCCCGTGGATTCAATGGACGGATCGATATCAGGCAGGCCCCGGTAAACCCTACGTCTATGGCGGAAAAGCTCACAACGGCTATTGAGAGGGCTACAGGCTATCCCGAGATCCTTGATTATAACGATCCTAAAACTCCCCTGGGCCCATTTACCCGCTGGCAGCTGTATCAAAATCCCAAAGGCCGAAGAGAAAGTTCCTCCAGAGCCTTTCTCTCCCCGGACATCATGACGCCTTCCGGCCGCGGTGTAGACGGCAGGAAACTCAAAGTGTTCTTTAATTCAACGGCTCTGCGCGTGCTTTTTGACAAGAAACGCGCCACAGGGGTCGAATTCCTGAAAGAAGGAAGACGCCTTCGTGCTTACGCGCAAAAAAAGGTCATCATATCTGCGGGCATCAATAGCGCTCAGCTATTAATGCTGTCCGGAATAGGCCCGGCTGCTCTACTTAAAGAAGCTGGGATCCCAGTGGTTTTCAATAACCCGAACGTAGGGAAGAGATTGAGAAATCACACGCTTAACACTGTGGTGTTCACTACGAATCCGAACGATTCTGCCCTGCCTGCGAATGACCCGGATGCTCTTTATACAGGGGGAGCCTTTTTGCCTGATCCGACGGGTGTAAACAGCCATCGCCGGGCGGTTCAACTGATTGGCATTGGTTCTGACAGCACGTTAACTTTAGCGGTTCTTTACTTGCGCCCCAAGAGCCGCGGCTCGATTAAGATCCAGAACAAGGATCCGCTTAAAATCGTGCTTGCGGATGAAGGATTTCTTGCCAACCCGGATGACATGGAAGCTGTTAAAAATATTTTTAGAACCTATGTGAAAAATATAGCCGCAGAACTCGCATCCATCGATCCGTCGTACCAGCTTGTTTCACCGACACTGGATATGATTGAGGACGACGCCCAATTGGAGGAGTATATTAAACAGAATTTCGACCATAATCATCACCAGCAAAGCTCCCTTCGTATGGCTCCGTTAAAAAAGGGAGGGGTAGTGGATCGAACGGGCCATGTGCATGGGGTAGAGGATCTGATCGTTGCCGACGCTTCCATCATTCCATTTACGGTGGACGGTAATACATCTGCCGCTACTTTCCTTATTGGTTATACGATTGCCAAGCAACTGATCTCACCGGATAAAAAAGGCAGAAAACAGCCATCCGAGGGCGACGAAGAGTAATGGCCCCAACGTATTCATAAGTAACGCCTAAGTCCCCGAGCTCGAAAACCCGGGGACTTTTTCTACATGCGGTGCAGCCGGTGCATGAAGCGCTTTGCTCCTTGTTGTTCCTCAGCCCAAAAACTTAATGGATTCTTTGGTTTTTCTGGCAAATGCAATGGGATCATCGATCGACTCCCAGTGAACGTACATCAAGCGCGGATTCTCGAATAACCAGTGATTGTGGACGGCCGTTACTTTAATCCCGTTTTTGCGGAGATTGCTCAGCAAGCGGTTGACTTGATTTTGGAAGAGAGCGGTTTCGCCTAAACAGAGTGCCTTGCCTGAACTGTTCAGGGATTCGAAGGAGAAGAGTTGGTAGCGGACCAAAGGAGAAGTGGTACGTCTTCCTAAAATCGAGGCTCTAATGACCCGATTTCTGGAGACAAAACAAACCGGACCTTTCGTAATTTCGTGCTCCGTTCCACCTAAAATAGCTGAGAATTCGTTACAAAGTTTTTTAAAGCGAGGACTTACTTTAACTTGCGCCATCCGAAATCATCCTCCCATGAAATGATATAAATACAGCCTGCCCGTTTAACCGTGTTAGCCCAGGAATTTAATGGATTCTTTTGTTTTTCTGGCGAATGCGACCGGATTGTCAATAGACTCCCAGTGCATATACATTAAGCGAGGCTGCTCTTTCAGCCAGTGGTTATGGACTGCGGTTACTTTAATCCCGCGTTTACGGAGGTTCGACATCAACCGGTTCACCTGATTTTGGTGAACGGCCGTTTCACCCAAACAAAGCGCGCGGCCCGACTTATCGAGAGACTCGAAGGAAAACATTTGCATTTGAACCAAAGGGGAACGCGTTCTTTTTCCCAGAATGGTTTCTCTTAAATTCGTCATCCGCGTAACAAAGCAAACCGGACCTGCCTCAATTTCCGATTCGCCTCCCAATATTTTTCCGAATTGGGTACAAAGTCTTTTGAACTGCGGGCTAACCTTTACTTGTTCCGCCATCATAAGTCCTCCTTTAATCAAGTTCTATGTATTCTATGATCAAGGAAGGAAGAGGTATGGACTGATAGCAGAAGGGTACTAGCATAAAAAACGAACGACCGATGCTACATCATGAGCAGGCCGGTCCGTTATAAAATGTATCGCTTTTTCTTCCAGAGCAGCATGACAAACGCTTGACGTGAAGGAGCATTCTGTGATAGTTTCATCCATATCAAATGAACAGGGAGGGATAAAGCGATGACGATTTCTGAGATTGTAGATGATCAGGTGAACCTGTCTTCGAGAGCAATGCTGGGCAAGGTTCACCAAATCACAAATCGGATACCGGAGCTTTATCCTTCTATGCATAAATATCGCAGGTGACTTGTTTTTAAAATAGTCGCTTGTTTGTGTATAGCTTGGTTAATGTATCGCAAGAAAGCACCGGTAAGCTGGTGCTTTTTTTGCGTTGTCTCCGTGTAAAAGGAGATCGTTAACGTTGAAGCACATCACGAAATATGAAAAAATCCGCCAGATCCTATCTATCCTGAAACAACCGGATTATAGATACAGGCAAATAACAGAGGCTATTTTCAAGCAGAAAATCGGACATTTCGAAGAAATGACGAGCTTGCCAAAAGCCGTAAGAAATGAATTCATCAAGGAGATTGGCAACTCTGTACTGAGCATTACGCCCAAAATCGTGCAGCAGTCCAAGCAAGTAAGCAAAATTCTTTTTGCCATCCCTGGCGACGAGCACATCGAGTCCGTAAAGTTAAGTTATAGAAACGGGTGGGAATCCTATTGTATCTCATCCCAGTGCGGCTGCGGGTTTGGCTGTACCTTTTGCGCTACGGGAACGCTGGGGTTGAAGAGAAATCTCACAGCGGATGAAATCACGGACCAGCTTCTTTATTTCCACCTGAATGGTTACCCATTGGACAGCGTCTCCTTTATGGGGATGGGTGAGGCTCTTGCAAATCCGTATGTATTTGATGCCTTGCATGTGCTGACCGATCCTGAGCTTTTCGGCCTGGGGCATCGGAGGATTACGGTGTCTACGATAGGCATACTGCCTGGAGTAAAGAAATTGATGAAGGATTTTCCGCAGATGAATCTAACCTTTTCTCTTCACTCCCCATTTCCGGATCAGAGAAGCGAGCTCATGCCCATCAATCATCATTTTCCGCTGGAAGAAGTGATGAAAGTGCTTGATGAGCATATTCAAACGACGAAACGAAAGGTATACATTGCTTATATCCTTTTGAGGGGAATCAACGACTCCGCCAAACACGCTGAAGCGGTTGCTGATTTACTGCGGGGAAGAGGACCATGGGAACATTTATATCACGTTAATCTCATCCCTTACAATGCCACCACGGCCACCCCGCAAAGTTATAAAGAATCGGATCACAGCGGAATCAGCATGTTCCTTAAAATCTTAAAGACCAAAGGAGTCCATGTTACCGTCAGAACCCAGTTCGGTTCCGATATCAACGCAGCATGCGGTCAGCTGTACGGATCTGAAAAAAATTGAGCCAGGTTCCCCAATCTATTGATCCAGGCCATCTATGCTCCTTTTTCATCTACTAGAATGACTTCAGTTAAAAGGAGATGACGATAGATGGCCTCTACCATACGTGTCGTAGGTATTTTTACGAACGGTGCACGGTCGAGTGCAACGGCCGAAGAACGCCAAGCCAGGTTTAATAACGATTTAACCCTCGCAAATGCAGCATGGGGAACCGGTTTTGCTCCGGGTGTAAGCTGCGGGCTTCGATTTGCTTCATTAAGAATATTTTATCATCCGGATGTCACGATCGATGCGAGTACCGTGTCTAACGTCAATGACCCAAGAGTAGCGAATCTGATTACTCAAGCGAGAAACACTCTTAATGATGCGACCGCCATATACGTTGTTTATCTAAGCGGAGACAGCTTATCGCCGGGATCGATCGGAAACGGAGGACCGGAATTCACCTTTTTCCGGAGCACAACGGATTATGGACTCATAGGCCGTGTTGTATTGAGTGGTCGAGCTATTGACACGTATGCATTTGCGCATGAGGCAGGCCATGTATTATTTGGACGCTTTTTGGACAACAGCAACCCCGGGAGTTTTACGATCAATGATCCTTCGAACCCTGGCAGTGCCCACAGCAATAATCCACAAAACCTGATGTATCCCATTATTCCATCAAGTGATCCAATCATTAATTCGGCTCAGTGCTCGGTTGCCAAGCAGAGTAAAGTGATCGCACAAAATGCCGCGAGTTCTTATCTAAAAAACAAGAAATTAGGGAGCGCCCGGAAGAAGAACAACCGGCCAATGGTGAAAAAGCTCAATAATACCCTGACTGCGAAAATGAGAAGAATGAAACCGGATGTAAGCCGGCGAAGACGCACCGCGAAAGCCATTTCAAAGGCAAGAAAGCCATGCTGCAGACCCGCCGCAAACCGTCGGCGGACTTTGAAGAGTAGATGAAGTGACTAAACCAAGTAACCGTTCCGTCTGTCCGGACTTTCTCCGATGTTCATTATGCGAAGGCACTCCAACCTGGAGTGCCTTCTTCGCGTGGTGCTCGATAAGGCAAACCGAACCGAGAGTCGTGATATTCGCCCAGAACGTTTATGCATTTGCCCTAATAAGATGTTGTTAGCCTTAGCAATGTTAGAATGGAGGAGGAATTTACAGATGCCGAAAAAAAAGGCCGTCATCTCAACGAAAAAAACATCTTCCAAAAAGCCGCAGCGGCATGTACATGAATTTGAAGGCAGTACCCAACTGGCCGAAGAAGGCGAAGAACGTCATAACCATCGTTTTGCCGGGGGTACGGGTCAAGCCATTCCTGTAGGGAATAGCCATGTGCATGAAATTGATCTGACAAGAACCGATTTTTTTGATCATTTTCATAATCTGAAAAAAATTAGAACCGGACCAGCGATTTCAGTAGGGAATGGGAAACACGTCCACTTTGTTACCGGCCAAACGACATTAAATGACGGTCACGTACACAAATTTAAATTCGCCACGCTAATTCAATCCCCGCTCGTTAATTGAAATCAGCATGGAAAAAAGCCGGAGTTTCCGGCTTTTTTTGATCCATAAACGGGATACAATGCATACGTGATCTGCTCAGTATTTCTCCAAGTGGTAATAGTTGCGCGGGGATTTGCGGTATTGCCCAGGGCTCATGTCGAACATTTTTTTAAAAGTCCATTGAAAATGGGTGACGTTGTTGAACCCGACCGAATGAGCGATATCCGTAATCCGCTGGTTCGTATACAGGAGCATTTCCTTGGCCCGCCAAATGCGTTTGAAGGTAATGAACTCCACGACGGAAAAGCCTGAATTTTGCTTGAATACGCGGCTCAGATAGGATGAATTCACTCCGATAAAATCGGCGATACGGTCCAGAGTGATTTCTTCGGCATAGTACTGCGCGATGTATTCCATGGCTTTGGATACAACGGGTTTGAAATGCACATGCGACGCGTCCTCCATCTTAGAATAGGGGGAATTGTCCTCATAACCTTCTTTGATCTCCAGTAAAATCCATTGCAGGAGTGACTTGATTTTTTGGCTCGAATAACGGTTTTGATGGTCGTATTGCTCTTGCAGCTGACTGAAGCCGAATTCGAGCTTCTTTTTTAAAGGTTCATTGACTCTAAGGCAATGGGAGAATCCCGGCTCGCGTTCTTCGAACAAAGACAGCAGATTGACCTCGTCCTGCAGCGGATCGGTTTCGGCAAGCTGCCGGTTGAACATAAGTACTTTGGCTTCAAACGGTTCGTTGTTGATCAGCTGGCTTTTATGGAGCTCCTGATTGCCGATGACGAACAGGTCGCCTGGTTCAAACACATAGGTTTTGTTATCGATATAAAACTGCCCCCGTCCCGATAAGACATAGAACACCTCCAACTGCTCATGCCATTCAAAGGGCATCCGCCACTCTTCCTCGTTTAGATTCGTAAATATTTGAAATTCATCGAATCCCTGAAACGTTTTTAATGAATCGGGCAGACCATCCTTTGGGGAGATATTGTTCTTGTGCTTATCCATCTCTTCATCCTCCCCCGGTTTTATTGGTTTATATGAGATATGAGCTGCCATAGATTTTGCGAAAGGATTCGGTTTTCCGAAGCTCGCCATCTTTCGAAGCGGACTGCACATGTCTCAAATAGTTCTCCTTGAACGTTCTGCCTCCGGAACCTTGACTGACATGCGAATCAGCGGCTTGAAGCTTGGCTTCCCATGTGTCAGTGACATCCACCGTATAATTAGGTTCGTCCGACCAGAGGAGGTAGACCTCACGCGGCTTCCACGGCTGAATGCCTTCTTCCAGATGCTTCGGATAATAACCGTAGCTGTCGGCCAAATAAGCGGCTTCGGCAGCGGCTAGGCCGAGTGCGCGATGGTCGGGATGGAATTCCCATTTTCTCCAGGCGTCCAGAGTGATCACCACATCGGGTTTTTCGTTCCGGATCAGGCGGAAGATGCGTTCCTTCAAGTCCGGCTGTTCGCTTAAGGTTCCGTCATCGAATCCGAGCTGGATCACTTGATTCACGCCCAGAATGAGGGCGGCATCCGCCATTTCCTTTTCGCGGGTCTGGGCTAATTGTTCCGGCTTTACTGACGTATCCTGCGTTCCCCGATTCCCGTTCGTTGCGATGGCGATGGTTACCGAATGGCCTTGTTCGGCCAGTTTGGCCAGCGTGCCGCCGCAGGATACTTCGTCATCGGGATGTGCCGTGATTACAAGTACGTTCCACTTTTCCATAAGAAACCCTCCAGTTCATATTTAGGTTTTGAATTGTTATCCCTTTAACCCGCCCAGGGTAATTCCCTCGATAAACTGCTTTTGCAGCAGAAAAAAAATAAGGATCATGGGCCATACGGCCAAGAGCATGCCTGCCATCAATACCGGATAATTTGTCGTGAACTGCCCCTGAAGGGAGGCAAGTCCGACGGCCAGCGTCATTTTGTCCATCGAATCGTTGACCACAAGCGGCCAGAGGAAGTCGTTCCACGACCATAGGGTGGAGATGATCGCCACGGAAATCAATCCCGGCTTTGCTAACGGGAGCATGATATTCCAGTAAATGCGGAAGGGATTGCACCCATCGATCCTGGCAGATTCCTCGAGTTCCGAAGGAAGCCCAAGAAAAAACTGACGCAGCAGAAAAGTGGAGTACGCGCTGAACATACCGGTTACGGTAATGGCTTTCAGGGAGTTCAGCCACCCCAAATCTTTCATTAATAAGTACTGGGGAATCAGAAAGACTTGGCCGGGCACCATCATGACCGATAAAACCAGCAAAAACAGCAGGGTTCTGCCGGGAAAATGAATTCTGGCAAAGGCATAAGCGGCCAGGGAACTGAATAACAAACCGAAAAGCACCTTGACGAGCGTCGTTACAACCGTATTCCAATAAAACGTCATAAAAGGAAGCAGGTCGGCGACCTTTTGGAAATTGTCCCAATGCGGCTGGCCCGGAAGAATCGTGATCGGGATCCGGGTAACTTCATCAGGAGCTTTTAAGGAAGTAAGAAGTGACCATAATACAGGGACAACCATAAGGAACGACCCGACCATGAGCACAATATGGATGATCATAGGCTGGAATCTTCGTTTCTGTTTTGCATGCGTGACGGTGGTCATCTTTGCGCCCCCTCCTTAATCATAATGCACCCATTTTTTCTGCAGTTTGAATTGGAGCGCCGTCACGATCAGGATAATGATAAATAATAGAACGGCAATGGAAGATGCATATCCCTTATCATTTTTAATAAAAGCTTGTTGATAGAACAAGTAGACAACCGTATGGACATGATCGATGGCTACTGTGCCGACCATCATATAAATGAGATCGAATACCTGCATGGCTCCGATGAGCGAAGTAACTGATACGAAAAACAAGGTCGGCGTAATCAGAGGGAGCGTGATCCGGAAAAATTGGGACACTCGGCCAGCGCCTTCGATGGAAGCCGCTTCATAAAGCATAGGGGAAATTCCCTTAATTCCCGATATGATAATGACGGCTTGAAGACCAACCGCTCCCCATACAGCTACGCCTACGACGGAGATGAGAACGGTTCGGGAATCCGTCAGCCAGCTAACGCCGTGAATCGAAAGCAGCTTCAGGCCGGCGTTCAGCAGCCCGTAATCGCCATTTAATATCCATTTCCAAGACATGGCGATGGCAGCCGGCATCAACACGGACGGCAGGAAAAAAATCGTCCTATACACCGATATGCCGCGCACTTTGCTGCTCAGCAGAACACCCGCCAAGGTGGACAGAATGACAATCGCAGGCACATAGATGATCACGTATTGAAGCGTGTGCAGAAGGGAATGGTATACGGCCGTATCACGGATCAGCCTGATGTAATTGCTCAGACCTGTCCAATGATAATTGCCAAAATCGCTCCATTCCGTGAAGGATAAATAAATGGTCCGCAGTACCGGCCAAATGAACAACGCGCCCATGCCGAACAGAAGAGGGAATACCATGGCGTATCCCCATCCATATTCCCTTCTCTTCAGCTTTGAACGCTTGGCGTTGATAGAGGATGATTGTTTAACATTCATCACATGAGTTTCCCTCCGATGCAATGACGTTTATGGATTGGTTGCGATGGCTTCGTTCACGGCCTTGGCATACGCTTTGGCGGCTTCCTCAGGAGTGGATTCACCTGTATAAGCACTTTTCAGGTACTCTTCTTCCAAGCCGTCGAGCTTGGCATTTTGCGGTCCGCGCGGTAATGCTTTTGCAGCGTTAGCCATATCCAGCAAGTTCTGCAGGTGGAACTGGGGTACCGATTTGAGCCACAATTCCTGTCCGCCATGAAATGCAGGCAGTGCGGTTCCGTCTTCCCCTTGGATATCGGCAGCCTCTTTGGAACCCAGGAAATCAAGGAATTCGATGACTTCCTTAGGATGTTTCGTATTGGCTGCACCAACATTAGCCAGCCCATGAATGACGCTTGTTCTTAACTTATCTTTAGGAAGAAGAGCAACATCGACATGGTTCTTGGTATACTCATTGGTGGCAAAATCTTTGACATTCCAAGACCCGTCTATCAGCATGGCTACTTTTCCGGATTTAAACAAATCTTTGGGCGACGTATCCGTCATTTGGGCAAGCGTTGGAGAAACCTTATACTTGTGAATCAGATCGGTCTGAAGCTGGAGGCCGCGAATGCTCTCCGGAGAATCGTACAAGGATTTCTTTCCGTCATCCGTATAGAATCCACCCCCGGCTTCAAGTATTGTATTGTAATATCCTGTTTGTCCCTGGAACTGAGCGGGAAGCCCCCAAATGCCATTGGCCGGATCAGTTAATTTCTGCGCGGCCAGGGCGGCCTTGTTCCAATCCCATGTTTCATCCGGATAAGGGATGCCTGCTTGATCAAATAAACTTTTGTTGTACCATAAACCGATAGCGTCCATGTCTTTGGGTACCCCGTAATGTTTGCCATTGTATGTATAAATGTCGACGAGGCCCTGAGGATAATTTCCGAAATCGAGGCTTGTGTCTTTCGCGTAGTCGTCCAGATTCAGCAGTTGATTGTTGGATGCATACTTCGGCAAACTTGCTCCGTTAATCCAAAATACATCGGGGAGGTTTCCTCCGGTAGCTGCCGTTTCCAATTTGGTCCAGTATTCATTCCATGGGGTTAACTTGATCTCAACATGGATATCCGGATGCTGTTCCTCGAATTTCGCGATAATTTTCTCCATGGCCGGCTGTTGGACTTGATCCCACAGTCCGTATGTCAGCGTGACATTGCCGGAGGCGGATTCTGATTCGTTGGACGAATTGCTGGCTGAGTTTCCGGCTCCGCACCCGGAAAGAAGAAGTGTGAGCATCACCGTAAAAATGAGGATGGATGCATAAATTTTGTTCATATCCGTTTGTCACTCCCCTATGAATTAAATAGAATAAATCCGTGTAAACCACTAGGATTTAATGATATTTAATATCTTAGGATAATCTATCGCGATTTTCAAATGATTCCTTGCGTGAAACATTAGATATTTTTACCTTTTGCTAATTTATTTTTTTGAAGAATATAGCATTAGAAATGGAGGGGAAGCCTCCAGTGCGGCGGTCTTTCTCTATATGCGCATGAACGGTGAAGGATTATAGTTATAACTAAGTCTTAAAGCCCTATCATATAAAAGATCATGCTTGAATAGGAGGGAAACGCATGGCATCCGGTACGGAGACAGGCACATACGGCTTTCGTTTCACGGCGCCTTCGCACCTGGCGCTGTGCGAATTGTTTGCAGTCGGGCGGGACGAGATCAGGCATCCGTCGTACCGATGGGACGGGGAGGAGCGGAAGGACGGTCCGCTGCTGCTGTTCCAGTATACGCTGGAGGGTGAGGGCATGTTCGAGTCGGGAACGGAGACGTACCGGATCGATCAGGGACGGGCGATCATGACTGAGATCCCGGGTGATCACCGCTACTATTTTCCGGCGGACGGGTCGCACTGGTCCTTCGTGTTTATTCTGATACGCCCATCGCTCATCCTGCCGAATTGGGAGGAAGCAAAGCTGCGATTGGGAGAGGCTCCCTATTTGCCGCCCACAAGCCGGCCTGTCCGCGCGTTGCTGGAGATTTGGGATCAGGCGGGCCACGGCCGGATTACCGACCCTTACACGGCCTCTTCCTGTGTATACTCTTTCATTTCTGAGCTGTGCCGGTATGCGGTAGCGCCGCATGACGAGCGCCGGAACTGGCCGGAGAAAGTGCGCCAGGCCGCTGAGTATATGGATGCGAATTACCGCTCGATGATCAGTCTGGACCAGCTGTCGGACCGGCTCGGGTGGTCCAAATACCATTTGCTGCGCACGTTTGCGGCTGCGGTCGGCCAGACGCCGAGCGAATATTTAAACCGGGTCCGCATTGAACAAGCGATGCGGCTGCTCCGGCAGACGGATATGAGCGTTGAACAGATCGCGGAGCAGGTCGGATATTCCGGCGGCAGTTACCTGATCAAGGTGTTCCGCAAAATGACCGGGCTGACGCCTGGAGGCTTCCGCTCCGAAGAGGGGCAGCTGACGTTCAGCCGGATGTTTTTTGAAGATTATAACGTCGACAGACGTTTTTCTGATTAGCCGGCTATTAAACCGCAATATTTTGCTGTAATATAAGAAAGATTACTATGGAAACGTTGTTCTTCCCGGACGTAATATAGGAAGCGTAACAGCAATTTTATGATACGAAATCAATTCGGGAGGAACGTCATGCAGCATCATTCGTTTGCACCAACACCCCCTATGGGATGGAACAGTTGGGATTGTTACGGCGCAACCGTTACGGAAGCGGAAGTTCGGGGCAATGCCGAATATATGGCGCGTCATTTAAAGGATTACGGCTGGGAATACATTGTCGTCGATATTCAGTGGTACGAGCCGGGAGCGGTCTCAGACCTTTACAGGCCCTTCGTCCGGCTGGAAACCGACGGTTACTCGCGCCTCATTCCAGCAGTGAACCGCTTTCCATCTGCGGAGGGAGACCAGGGCTTCAAGCCGCTGGCGGATTACGTACATAGCCTTGGACTAAAATTCGGCATCCATATCATGCGCGGCATTCCACGGCAGGCCGTACATGATAATACGCCGATCAAGGGCACGAACGTCACGGCCAGGGATATCGCCCATACCTGCTCGTTCTGCGGGTGGAACACGGACATGTACGGCGTCGACGCGGGCAAAAAAGGGGCTCAGGAATACTATAATTCCTTGTTTGAGCTGTACGCCGAATGGGGCGTCGATTACGTCAAGGTAGATGACATTGCGGATTCTTGGCTGCACGGAGGGCCTCATTTGGCGGAAATAGAGCTGATCCGCAAGGCGATCGACCATGCCGGCCGGCCGATGGTGCTGAGCCTGTCGCCCGGACCCGCACCTGTGAAGCATGCCGATTTCCTTGAAGCCCATGCCAACATGTGGCGGATGACCGACGATTTCTGGGACCGCTGGCCGCTGCTGCTTGATATGTTCGACCGCTGCGAGACCTGGCAGGGACGGCCGAAGCCCGGCTGCTGGCCGGATTGCGACATGCTCCCGCTGGGCCGCATCGGTGTCCGGTGCAGCCATCCCGACCGGATGACGAACTTTACGCGTGACGAGCAGCTGACGATGATGACGCTGTGGACGATTTTCCGCTCGCCCCTCATGTTCGGCGGGGAGATGCGTGACAACGACGAGTGGACGTTATCGCTGCTGACGAACCGGGATGTCCTGGACATGCATCAGCACAGCTTCGGCGCCCGCCAGGTGAGCCGGAGCGAAGGCCGAGTGATATGGGCTGCTGAGGGTCCTCGTGGCGAGCGTTACGCCGCGCTGTTCAATACCGGTGAGGAGGCTGCCGAAGTTTCCGTATCGCTGGCTGAGCTAGGCATTTCCGGCTCGGTGGATGCGCGAAATCTGTGGACCGGAGAGGAGCGCAGGGAGCTGGGCGGCACATTGGCTTCTGCCGTTCCGCCGCATGGAGCCGCTTTGTTCCGGCTTATAGCGGGATAACAACCCTTTTGTTAATGCAGACATGATGAGAGGAAGTCTATCTTTTATAGATAGGCTTCCTTTTTGTTAAGATGATCGAATTCATGAAGCTCTGTACGGCCCTGGCTGGCCGATGTGACGATATATCAATTAGATGTTGGTATAGATCATTGTTTAAATCCAGGGAGTCATTTACAATTTTTTTAAATTTAGTGCAAGTCATATAGAAATACAATGATATCTCGAGAGATGTATGGAGGTGTTCCGAAAAAACAGATGAGGCCTTTGTGATCGGAGAAATGGATGGGGTCAGAGCGTTTCTTGCTAATTATTGAAAGCGTTTTCGAATGATTGGCTGGGAGAGGATATTGTGGTCCCCCGTCAAATCTACGAATCTTTAGGGAAGGTGACACGATGCGCATACGAGAGTACAGCACGAAAGGCATATCTTTTAGGAAATTCCTCTACATACTTCCGTTCATGCTTTTGCTTGCTGTCTTTGCCTACTATCCGCTATACGGATGGGTCTATGCATTCTTCGACTACTCGCCGCCGATTCCGTTGTCCAAATCTCCGTTTGTCGGCTTACAGTGGTTTCGTTCCTTGATCGAAAACCAGGTCAAAATCGACCAGCTGCTCCAGGTCATCAAGAACACGTTCGGGATGAGCGGATTGGGGCTGCTGTTCTCCTGGCTCCCCATGATTTTTGCCATATTTCTGAACGAAATGAAGGCCGTGCGGTTTCGGAAGTTTGTGCAGACGGTAACGACCCTGCCGAATTTTATCAGCTGGGTACTGGTATATTCTTTGGCGTTTTCCATGTTTTCCAGCGAAGGCATCGTCAACGGTCTGTTGAAGCAGCTGGGACTGATCGATTCCCCAATTTTGTTCCTTCAGAACTCCGATCATGTCTGGATCACCATGTGGTTGTGGACGATCTGGAAAACGTTAGGCTGGTCCGCCATCTTGTACATAGCGGCGATTACGGGAATTGATGATTCCCTTTATGAGGCGGCCCATGTCGACGGGGCAACGAGAATGCAGGTGATATGGAACGTCATCCTGCCGAGCATGCTCCCGACGTATTTTGTTCTGCTGATGCTGCAGATCGCCGGCTTTCTGAATAATGGCTTGGAGCAATATTTCGTATTTCAAAATGCATTCAACAAGGAAAATATACAAGTTCTGGACCTGTATGTTTATAACCTGGCGATGGGGGGCGGCAGCTACTCCGTATCGGTCGCGATCAGTATGCTGAAGAGTTTGATTAGTGTTGTTCTTCTCTTTTCGGTAAACGGATTCTCCAAATTGTTAAGAGGAGAGAGTATCGTATGAGAAAAGCAGTTCAGGTAAGCCCGACCGACAAAATGATCACTGTATTAATCTACG
This sequence comes from Paenibacillus favisporus, assembly GCF_040545415.1. NCBI lineage: Bacteria > Bacillati > Bacillota > Bacilli > Caryophanales > Paenibacillaceae > Paenibacillus > Paenibacillus favisporus. The sequence continues at coordinate 578,861 of NZ_JBEPLV010000002.1, forward strand.
TCCTTTTTTCCCTGTTTGCTTGCGTGTGCGTCTATCCGTTTTACTCCATCATCATTAATACGATAAGCGCAAACGATATCAGTGCCCGGGGGGACGTCGTCTTTTATCCGCGGAACATCCATTTCCAGAACTATTTGGACGTTTTTAAAATACCGGGGCTGGGGAATGCGGCTTTGATCTCCCTGGGCAGAACCGTGATCGGAACTCTGCTGACGGTAGGGGCCTCCGCTTTTTTGGGATTCATGTTCTCCCAAGAGGATATGTGGGGGAGAAGATTCTGGTATCGGTTCACCGTAATCACCATGTTCTTTAACGCCGGCATTATTCCGTGGTATCTCACCATGCGCTCCCTGCATTTGACCAACAATTTTTTGGCATACATTCTGCCGACGATCGTAGCCCCGTTCTTCATCATTCTGGTCAAGACCTTCGTGGAATCGACGCCGAAGGAATTGCAGCAGGCGGCAAGCATCGACGGAGCGGGAACGATGATGATCTTCTTCAGGATCATATTGCCGATAAGCAAGCCGATCTTGGCGACGGTCGCGATATTTACTGCAGTGGATCAGTGGAACTCTTTTCAAGATACGCTGCTGCTCGTTACGGACAGTAAATTATACACGCTGCAATTTATTCTCTATAACTATATCAATCAGGCGAGCTCATTATCGACCATGGTTAACCTGCAAAATGCCGGTTCGACGGCCATAGCCAGTCTAGCCACAGAGCAAACCACGACTTCCATTCGCATGACCGTTACCATTATTGTTGTTGCCCCCATATTGCTCATCTACCCGATCTTCCAGAGGTTTTTCGTCAAGGGAATTATGATCGGGGCGGTCAAAGGTTGATTTTCACTTGATATTAAAATGAATTTAGGAGGATGGCCAATGAGTAAAAGCAGGAAAGCAGCAAAAAAATCGGTCATGCTATTGTTCGCTTGCCTCTTCGCCGCCTCGGTCGGGCTGGCCGGCTGTGGAGGCTCATCCAATGAGGAATCGGGTACCGATGCAAAGACTTCCGAGAATAACACAGCCATCGATCACAGCAAGCCGCTGACGATTACGGTGTTCGATAACGCGGCGAATTACCAGGGCGAGCAGACCGGATGGTATGGCAAGCTGCTTAAAGACAAGTTTAATCTGACGCTGAACATACTTGCTCCGCAGGTTGCCGGGGACCAGTTATACAAGACGAGGTCGGCAGCGGGAAATTTGGGGGATCTCCTGATCATCGATAACAGTCAGCTGGAAGAGCTCATTCCGGCCGGTCTGATTATGGACTTGACGGATAGGGTCAAGAACACCAAGTACTTGTCCCAGTATGTGGATAATCACTTCAAACCTTTTAACGTGGCTTTCGATAAAGTGAATCCGGACGGCAAAATTTATGCGTTACCGACGTTTACAGCCGATACTTCGCCAACGACCTTCTCGGAAGACCAGCCTTATTCAAGCCCTATTTTGCCTTGGGATTACTACAAGGGGGTAGGGGCACCCAAGCTGAACAATTTGACCGACCTCCTGAATGTACTGAAAAAAATGCAGGAGAAGTATCCCAAGACTCCGGACGGGAAACCGATCGTTCCGATCACCCTGTGGAAGGATTGGGATGGCGGAGGGATGGAGAACGTACGCTGGCTGAGCAACTGGTACGGCTATGAGCAGCCTGACGGAACTTCAACCTTACAGCTGAATGCAAAAGGCGATATCGTTCCGCTCATTGATGATAACAGTATGTACAAAAAGATTTTGCAATTTTATTTCACGGCCAATCAGATGGGGCTGATCGATCCGGATTCCGCGTCGCAGGATTGGAACAAAGTTTCCGAAAAACTGACCAACAAACAGGTGCTCCTCTTATGGTATTCCTGGCAAAGAGGGTTCTACAATTCCATTGAAAGGGGCAAAAACGGCGACGGCTATGTTTCAGTCCCGATCGCGGATTCCCGGATCATTCAGACCAGTGATGCCTACTACGGCAACGGCAGGGTTTTTGCCATCGGTTCAAAGGCCAAAAATCCCGAAAGGATCATGGAATTCCTGGATTGGTCGGTTTCTCCCGAGGGCTTGCGCTACTACACGAACGGTTTTGAAGGGTTCAATTACGAAAAGACGGATGACGGCAAGTTCAAGCTGACCGAAACAGGGCAAACCGCTTTCCAGAAAAACACCCCCGTACCGGATCAATATGGAGGCGGCGGATACCAGGACGGACAGAGCAAGATCAACAGCATGATCATGAGCGATTTTGTCAAGGACCCGGACACCGGCGAATTCTATAACAACAATTACTGGAGTTCTACTATAGAAGCGAACAAAACCGCCCTGACCACGGACTGGCAGAACACCTACAACGCCAAGAACGCAACAGACTACTATCAGAAAAATAAGATGATCGACATCGTGCCGAATATTAATACAAGCTTCGGTGTCGACTCGTCGGATATTAAAAATAAACGCAGCCAGATTTCGGACTATGTAAAAAATGCATCCTGGAAAATGGTGTTTGCGAAGGATCAGGCGGAGTTTGACCAGCTGTGGGCAAAGATGAAAACGGATGTGGCAGGTCTCGGCTGGAATGACGTACTTGCTGCGGATACGGCAAAAGCGCAAAAAATCGTTCAAATGCGTTCCGAGGCATCGGCCGGCAAATGAGAGCAGCCGCTGTGAAGGCCGGTGAATTCCAACAATGAAGGGAGACGTTACACATGCTTCGAATCGTACAAGTTGAAAATGGGTTGGTGCAGGGACTGCCGGCAGCCGACCCCCGAATCACCAGTTTTAAAGGAATCCCATTCGCCGCTCCGCCCGTAGGCGACAACCGGTGGCGTGCCCCGCAGCCCGCCCAGGACTGGGATGGCGTGCTTAAGGCGTACGAATTCGCGCCGATCTCGATGCAGGTAAGGCAGGAGATCGACGAAAACAATATCTATACCCGGGAATGGGCCGTGGAACCGGACATCGCCATGGACGAGGACTGTCTCTACCTGAACGTATGGACACCGGCCAAACGTACCGATGAGAAATTGCCGGTCTATGTATGGTATTTTGGCGGAGGACTTCAGGTCGGCCATACGGCTGAAATGGAGTTCGACGGTGAACGCATCGCCAGAAGAGGGATCGTGGTCGTCACGATCAACTACCGCCTCAATGTGTTCGGATTTTTATGCCATCCCGAAATTACGGCGGAAGCGCCCGAAGCACCGGCTAACTTTGGCAATCTCGATCAGCAGGCGGCCACCAGATGGGTCAAGCGCAATATTGCGGCTTTTGGCGGCGACCCGGACAACATCACGATCGGCGGTCAGTCCGCCGGCGGCGGCAGCGTGATGACCCAGCTGACTTCGCCTCAGAATGAAGGGCTTTTTCAGAAGGCGATCATTCAAAGCGGAATCTATACGAAGCTGTATCCGGGGACTCGCGTGCCTCCGCTTCGGAGTCATTTGGCTGAGGCCGAACAGGATGGCGTGAAATTTTTTGAATACCTTGGCGTATCTTCACTTGCGGAAGCGCGGCAGCTGGATGCCGTCACTCTTCGCGACAAGGCTGTGCAGTACAAGGGATTCTGGGGCACCGTCGCAGATCAGGTGTTCAGCGTAGGCAGCCCGTTTGAATTGTTCCTTGAGAACAAGCGCTGGAACGTGCCGGTCATGTTTGGCCACACGTCCTCCGAATTTTTCAGCGTTCCGGACGTCCATACACCTGAAGAATTCAAGAAGCTGGCCGAAGACATGTTCGGAGACGACGCAGAGGCGTTCCTGAAGCTGTGTGGCGCACCATCGGCCAACGTGGAGGAGAGCCGGCAGAAGGCATCGGTGAGCAGCATCGAATATGCGATCCGCATCGCCGCACAGGCCAATGCCGAGACCGGCTCCGGTACCCCATTGTACTATTACAATTTTGATGCCGAGATCCCCGGCTGGGATGATCCGGGCACCTTCCACTCGGTAGATCTCTGGTTTTTCTTCGAAACGCTGGCTAAATGCTGGCGGCCGTTTGTCGGCAAGCATTACGATTTGGCCCGTCAGATGTGCAATTACTGGGCGAACTTCATCCGTAACGGTGATCCGAACGGGCTCGATGCAACGGGAGAGGAACTGCCGCGATGGGAGCCTTATACCCCGGAAGCCCCCTATGGAATGCTCTTTGCTGATCAGGCCGAATTTTCCCAAGAGCAGCCCAGCGAAATCATGAAATTTCTGGTGCACCAATATTTCAAGAAGAACAGACCCGTCTTGCAACCAGAGGCTTAGTATGATGTGATATGGAAATCAAGCTTGTTTATGCTCCTGGAATTTTCTTGGCGAATAGCCTGTCAACTGTTTGAACTGTCTGCAGAAGTGCTCCACATTTTGATACCCGCATCGGGAGGCGACTTCAGCAATGCTTTGGGTGCTGTGAATTAAATATTCTTTGGCCAACCGGATTCGGCTGTTGATGACGTCTTCCATGCAGGTGACCTTAAAGGTTTTTTTGTAGATGCTCTGCAGGTAGCCTGGGCTGATTCCGAGATATTCGGCCATTTTCGCAATCGTCCAGTAATCGCCCGGATCGTTCTGGATCGCGGTTCGAAGCTTCAACAACTTATAATACTGAGGCGTAATCGGTTCATGAAAATAAGATTCCAGCAGTTTGTTGAACAGCGTCCGCAGCAAACAGTCGATGGACGAAGCCTTGTAATCCCGATGAAAGTTGTGTTCGATGGTCAACAGTTCAAACAGCTTGCGGCAGTAGTCCGGATCATCCAGGGAAAAGGGGACTCCGAGCGGCAGCGGCGATTCCGTAATATAGGGTTCATTGGATTCAAAGCGGATCCAGTCATTGATGAATTGATCGGCGCAGGCCCGATAATACACTTTCTGCTGCGGGCGGTAGAGGATAACGCTGTGTGTAGGATATTCCTTCAGTGCACCATTGACCCAGAACTGCGCGGGAGTCTTGGTGATGACAAGAAGCCAGTGATGACCCACGGGAACATCGATCACAAAGTTGCTTGGGTGCGTCGTGTTATACTCAACAAAATGAATATGGGCCATCCTTATCCCTCCTTAGAATGATGTCTCTACTATACTATAACAAGGAAAATATGGACGAAACCCTATGAGTTCTACCTTTGCATCAGGTAATATATTCAGTGAACGGATCATGAGATGATCCACCGTTTACAAGCGCCTCGCGGCTGCCGTCAATTCGCCGCGGGGCGCTTGTTTGTGTCAAGCCTTGGGCGACTATATTTTTAGGGGGAACATCTTGAGTTTGTGAATTGTAAGCGATTTCTACAAAGATATAATTTAGTTATCACCAGGTGAGAATGTGTAACAATAGATGAAAAAGGGGAGGGCACAAAGAAATGCGCAAAAAGGTAAAACGTTCACTCATCGTTTTGTGTATCGGCATAATGTCTACGGCACTGCTGCTATCCGGCTGCAGCGGATCAGGAAAAACGAGCGGCGGGGGATCGGCGGCTGAATCAAGCGGGGACGATACGAAACCAATTACCCTGTCTGTGTTTATGGACGCCCCGGGCCAGCAGCCTACGGCCGACAACAAAATTTATAAATTGATTAAAGAAAAAACCGGCGTCAGTCTGAATATGGAATTTTTGGTCGGGGATCTGCAGCAGAAGCTGGGCGTTATGATCGCAGGCGGCGACTACCCGGATCTCATCTCGGGCAATGACAAACTGATCAATGCGGGGGCTTATATTCCGCTGGAAGATTTAATTGAGAAGTATGCGCCCAATTTGAAAAAGCATTATGCGGAAGTATGGAATCAAATGAAGGATCCGAAGGACGGACATATTTATGTACTCCCAAGCTACGGCGTGTACACCGGTTCGGTTCACGATACGACCTATCAGGGACCGGGGTTCTATTTGCAAAAGGATGTTTTGAAAGAAATGGGCTATCCTACGCCGAAAACGCTGGAAGAGTACTTTGATATTATCGCGAAATATAAGGCCAAACATCCGGATATGATCGGATTTGAAACCTTGAACTTTGACTGGAGGGTATTTCCGCTCCAGAACGCGCCGGAGCATTTATCCGGTCATCCTAATGACGGCGGCGTGATTGTGGACAACAACAAGGCGCAAATTTTTGCGGACAAGGATATCGCGAAAACCTACTATAAGAAGCTGAATGAAGTGAACGCGCAGGGCTTGCTGGATAAAGAAGCCTTCGTGCAGAACTATGACCAGTACCTGGCCAAAATCGCCAGCGGGCGAGTGATCGGCATGTTCGATCAGCATTGGAACTTTCAGGATGCGGAGAACTCTCTGATTTCCCAAGGGAAAATTGGAAGCACTTACGTCGGCTTTCCGCTCATGTATCCCGGTGCAAAGGAATACTATCGTGATCGCGGAGGGCTGAATCTCAACCGCGGGTTCGGTATTTCCGTAAAAGCCAAAGATCCGGTCCGGATTATCAAGTTTATGGATGCATTGATGACAGAGGATTGGCAGAAGACGCTGCAATGGGGAATCAAGGGAGAAGATTACGAGGTAAAAGAGGACGGCACGTTCTACCGGACTCCGGAGCAGCGGAAAAATGCGGACAACAATACCTGGAAATTAGCGAACAAGGCAGATTCGTTCTTTGGATACATGCCTAAAATGCAGGGATCTTACAGTGATGGCAACGCGACGGATCCCGGAACCCAGCCGCAGGAATTTTACGATAGCTTGAAGCCTTATGATCAAGAGATCTTGAAAGCATACAATCATAAAACTTGGGCGGAATTTTTCAAGGAGCCCGGCCCGAACCCGGTATATTTCCCGGCTTATACCATCATTCTGGAGGACGGCTCGGCCGCTCAACTGGCCAGCACCAAATTAAACGACCTGTCGGTAAAATATTTGCCGAAAGCGATTATGGCTTCCCCTTCGGAATTTGATAGTGTATGGCAGGATTATGTGAATCAGATCCACAAGCTGGATATTAAGGCTTACGAAGACCGCATGAATGAACAAATTCAATGGCGGATTAAGAACTGGAGCAGCAAGTAAGAGCTGTAGAAATCCAAACGGGGCGGGGAATTCATTCCCCGCCCCGTATTGGAAATGTCATAAGGGAGGGGAACAACGAAATGTCTGAAATCGTGCTGACCGGGGAGGTCAAGAGCAAGAAGAAGAAGAGAGTGGACCCGGAAATTGGCGTCAGCCTGAGCTGGAAAACCCTGAAAGCCCAAAAGCAGCTGATATTCATGTCGGTTCCAATTGCCATTTACTTAATCATATTTTCATATGTCCCGGTCTGGGGATGGCTGATGGCTTTTCAAAACTATCGTCCGGCCCTGTCCTTCTGGAAACAGGATTGGGTTGGACTGCAGCAGTTCCGTTTTCTGTTTCAGGACGATGCCTTCCTTGGGGTGCTGCGAAATACGATTGCCATGAGTTTCATCAACCTGGTTTTGGGTTTTGTAACGGCGATTGCCTTGGCACTGCTGCTGAACGAAATCAAGGTGCGGTTCTTTAAAAGGACGGTACAAACCATATCCTATCTGCCGCATTTTCTGTCATGGGTCATCGCGGCAGGCATAGTTGCCACTTCCTTATCTGTGGATGACGGCATCGTCAACACCGTACTCATGAAGCTGCATCTGATTGATCAGCCCGTGATGTGGCTGAGTAAAGGACACTATTTTTGGGGAATCGTCGGGCTGTCGAACGTTTGGAAAGAGGTTGGCTGGAATACGATCATCTATTTGGCTGCCATTACCTCGATCGATCCGTCCCTTTACGAAGCTGCTTCCATCGACGGTGCAGGCAGGTTTCATAAAATGAGATATGTAACGCTCCCTGGGATCAAGTCCACTTTTATCATCCTGCTCATTATGAATATCGGGCATATCCTGGATGCAGGATTTGAGGTTCAGTATTTGCTGGGAAACGGCCTCGTCGTGGACTGGTCGCAAACGATTGATATTTTCGTGCTGAAGTACGGGATATCGATGGGGAATTACTCTCTTGCCACGGCTGCAGGCATATTTAAAACGATCGTGAGCGTCATACTCGTATTCATTGCGAATTCCATCGCAAAGCGTCTTGGCGAAGAACGATTGGTATAGAGGAGGACGGGGAAATGAAAACAGAAGTCAAGAGTCAGTTTCGCCTGGAACCCGTCGTTTTCCATACGCTGAATACGCTGTTTATGCTGATTGTCGTCATTGTCACGCTGTACCCTTTTCTTCATACGATGGCGATTTCATTTAATGACGGAAGCGATTCGCTGAAGGGGGGCGTGTACGTTTGGCCGCACACCTGGACCTTGCAAAATTATAAAGCGGTATTCGTATCGGGCACAATCTATCACGCCGCGTTCATTTCTGTGTCCCGTACCGTCATTTCGACCGTGCTCGGCGTATTTCTGACGACCATGCTGGCTTATACATTGGCCCAGCCTCACTATATTTTCCGCAAAAAAATAAGCATGCTGTTTATATTGACGATGTACTTCAACGCAGGCTTGATTCCCAACTATTTTTTGATCAAAGACCTGGGTTTGCGGAACAGCTTCTGGGTTTATATCCTGCCGGGTTTGGTCAGCGCATTTAACCTGATTGTGATCCGAACGTACATCAGGTCGCTCCCGGGAAGCCTGGTAGAATCCGCCAAAATTGACGGAGCCGGTGATTTCCGGATTTTCTGGCGGATCGTATTTCCGCTGTGTACGCCCGTCCTTGCAACTATTGCCTTGTTCATCGCCGTAGGCTCCTGGAATTCCTGGTTCGATACGTTCCTGTACGCTTCTTCCGAACAGAACCTCAGTTCACTCCAGTATGAAATGATGAAGCTGCTTGGGTCGACCATGAGCACGAATAACGATCCGTCCATGATGGCAGGGGCAAATACCAACCAAACTCAGGCCATGGTAACGCCGGCGTCCATTCAGGCTGCAATTACGATCGTGACCGCGATGCCGATATTATTCGTTTATCCTTTTTTGCAAAGGTACTTTGTGGTAGGCTTGAACTTGGGAAGTGTCAAAGAATAGAAAATATTCGTGTGATCGTTTCAGACGAGAACAGTACCGTTCCGGCAGCCTGCCGGAACGGTTTCTCCTATTCCATGGGTGTATAATGAAGCAAATTCAATCGGTGGAGCGGTGATGCCAAATGCTTAAAGTCTTACTTGCCGACGACGAACCCTTAATGCTGGAAGGTCTGTGTTTTTTGGTCGACTGGACCGAGCTAGGCTTTGAGATTTGTGGTACGGCTATGGATGGGGATGACGCCTTGCAGCTAATCCAAAGTCTCAATCCCGATTTGGTCATTACAGATGTTCGTATGCCCGTCATTGATGGATTAGAGCTGATTAAGCAGGTGCAGGGCGGGGCTCTCCAACCGAAATTTATTATTATAAGCGGATATGCTGATTTTCAATATGCCAAGACAGCCATTCAATATGGCGTTTGCAACTATCTGACCAAGCCCCTGGATGAGGGCGAGTTGGAATCGGCCGTGAAAAACATAGCTTTGGAGATCCGGTCCGTACGGAAATCGGATGCTTACCGCAGAGCCGAGACTGCCTATGTCCAAACAGAACTGCTCTCGCAGCTTCTCACAAGAGAATACGCTCCGCAAGAGCTGGAGCAGACGGTTAGGCAGCTCCCCATCGGCGATGATTCGCGGATCCGCTGCATGCTCGTGTATGGAGCTGCTTTGGAGCACGGAAATGTTCACGGCTGTCGGCTGCTGGATCGGCTGTGCCGTCTGGCCGAACAGCAAATAGAGCATATTACCGTGCTTCCTTTCGTGATCGGGCAGGACAAGCACGGCTACGTATTGATATCCGGCCCCGACGGACCGGAATTGACTCCCCTTCTTGTTACCCGGTTCATCCGATGCATTAGAAACGATTATGAGGAGAATGTCACCTTCTCGGTGAGCGATGAGCATAGAGGACCGTATTCCCTCAACACCGTTTTCCAAGAAGCCGTTGCCGCTGGGGTTTCCCGTCTCGATAACCGTCATCAAGAGGTTTACTATTATGAGGAGGAGCATCTGGAACAGCAGCTCCTTCTTCCCTCTGCGTTTATGAAATCGCTCACAAAGGCGGTTGTGGAAGGCAGAGTGGATGAGCTTCCCGGTCGTGTGCGCGAGTTTTTCGCCGTCATTTCGGGAGACCACGCTTCAAAACAGTGGATCAGCGCTTATGCAGCCAATATCAAGGTTGAACTCCTCCATGAAATCGGCAGAAGGGGAGGCAGCACAGCGGACTGGGAGAGGAAATGGTTTACTGCCTCACAGGCGTTGACGATGCAAAGCGACCTTGAAAAACAAACCCTGACCGAGCTTTGCGAAGCGGCCGAGTGGTTTGCTGAAGAAGATGGGGTTCAGACGGATCAGAACATATCGAAAGCGATAGAATTCATCCGTGATCATTATCCCGAGAAACTGAAGCTGCACGATATCGCCGAGGTTCTGCATGTCAATGCGGCCTATCTGGGACAGCGCTTCAAGAAGAAACTAGGCATTTCCTTTAACGAATATTATCATGCCGTGCGGATTGAAGAAGCTATGAAGCTTCTTCGGCGAACCGACTTGAACATCGGCGAGATTGCGGCTCGTGTCGGTTATGCCGATACCGATCAGTTTACGGCCAAATTTAAAGCCATCAACGGCATATCCCCTTCGGTTTATAGGAAGGGCTGAAAATATGATGCAGGAGACAGGTGCATGAACGTGAAGTGGAAGACCTCAGCTCTCATGGACGATATCCCTTTAAGATACAAGTTTTTAATCATCCTGCTCGGTGTGCTTATTCCGATCATCAGCATCAATACGCTGTTCTATTTGCAGACCAGCAAAAATGCCGAAACCCGTGAACAGGAAAATCTGCAAATTTCGGTAGAGCGGGCGGGCTACGATTTTATGCAAATGGTTAATGAATGCGTTGCCATCGGCAACACGGTTGCTGCGGACCGGACGTTGAATGAAATGCTGGATTATAACTATGCGGATTATGATGAGTACTATGAAAATTACGACAACATATTAAGAGATCGGCTGCGTCAGTACAGTAACCTGCATTCCTATATTTTATGGCTTGGCGTATATACGACAAATCCGACCATTCAAAGCGGCAACAGCTATTTTGTCTTGCAGGACAGCGATAAGAACAGCGAATGGTATCAAAAAATCGCCGGGAGCAAAGAAAAAGTGCTGCTCACTTCGTATTTGGATACGAACCCGATGTACCCGAATCAAAAGAAGGTATACATCAGCATCATTCGGAAAATGGACAATTACCCCGGACTATTAAAGCATACAAAGTATCTGCGGATCGATTTGAGATTGGACAGTCTGAAAGAATTGTTCGCCAAGGAACGGGATTATATGACATTAAAGCTGATCGATGACAAAAACAGAATCGTTTTGGCATCCGATCTGTCGCATGATGATGCGGGTGACAATCAACTGTTGAGCCTCCCTGTTGAGAGCGGAGCTTCCGGAGATGGAGCGATAAAGGACATTATCAGGCCATTAGGACCGGCAAATTATACACAGGGCTGGAATCTGGTCGGAACGCCCGAAAGGAAAGATATCAGCGGCGAGCTTCGTCATATCCTTCGTTTTATCCTGATTTTGGCTCTGATCACCACGCTGATCCCGGCCATCTTGTTTGTAGTCATTCTGCGTTCCTACAATCTAAGAGTAAAGCAGCTGTACAAGCATATGAAACTTGTGAACTACGAACGTTTTGAAACGATTCATATGTACGAAGGAAAAGACGAAATCGGCGGGCTCCTGCGGAGCTTTAACGTGATGACCGAAAAAATCCGCAATTTGATCAACGACGTCTACAAGCTGGAAATCCAGAAGAAGGATCTGGAGCTGGAACGGGTCAGGGCGGAATTGAACTATTTGCAAAGCCAGGTGGACCCCCACTTTTTATTTAATACATTAAATGCGGTGCTGGTCATCTGCAAAAAATACAAGTACGAGCAGGTGACCGATATTATTCGCAATTTGGCCCAGATCCTGCGCAGACTATTAAGCTGGAAAGATGACCTGGTGACGATTGAGGAGGAGGTCATGTTCATTGAAATGTACCTCCAGATCGAAAAGTTCCGGTTCCAGGACCGGTTTTCCTATGAGTTGGACGTTGATCCCGGCCTGATGAAGTACCGGATCCCTAAAATGAGCATCCAGGCGCTTGTGGAAAACTCTTGCAAGCATGGACTCCAATCGGTCAAAGGAGCACGGTTGATCCGGATCGGGATCCATCGGTCCTATGAGGACCTTATCATTACCGTTGAAGACAACGGGATCGGCATGAACAAGGACAAGCTGGATTGGATCAACCGCAATCTTCATTCGGACGATGACACCGGAAAAAATATCGGACTGCGCAACGTGTATAAGCGTCTGAAAGTGTACTACGACGGTCAAGCCAAGCTTGTCATTGAAAGCGATCCCTATGTACGTACGGCGATCGTAATCCAAATCCCGTTGAACCAGGTTCAAGCACAAGCGGGAGGTGAAATGCATGTATAGCGTGCTTCTTGTGGATGACGAAGCGATTGCCCTCGAGGGGCTGAAGATGTTGAGCGATTGGGAAGGACTCGGTTTTCAAATCTGCGGAGCATGCGACGACGGCGAAGATGCCCTGTCTCTGATTATGGACACGCTGCCGGATTTGGTGGTCACCGATATTCGTATGCCGGGGATCGACGGACTGGAATTGATACGCCGAGTCCGTTCCATGGAACATTATGATCCGATCTTTGTCGTTCTCAGCGGGTACAGTGACTTTGAATATGCCCGTACGGCTCTTCGGTACGGGGTGAGATTTTATATGCTCAAACCGGTCATTGAGCCTGAGTGGGATGCGATGATCGCGACGATTGTTAGTGAACTTGAGGCCAAATCACGCACCAGGGAGCAAGAAGAAGCCACCTCCAAACAAGTCTTGGCCATCGCCCTTTCCCGAATGCTTCGCGGAGAACTTACCGAAGTTGACGGGGATATTGCTCATTTGATGGATCAGATGAATCAGCAAGCCACCGGCTGGCGGTATATCCACCTTGAAGGGCTGACATGCGAGGGAACGGAAATTTGCCGGTCGCTGTCCCAGTCAGGGCATGCGTTATATGTAGATATGTACTGCAATCAAGCCGGTCTTATCGTAGACACTGCCCGTAAACCATTAGAGCTTGCGCGGCGCGTGCATGAAGAACTGCTGAAGCATGGCCTGGACTGCTCCGTATCCGTCGGTCCTTCGGTTCAAACCCTTCATGACTTGCCTGAGTCTTATATGAGGGCAGCCAAGGCTTCCCTTCAGCACTTCTTCCGTTCGGAGGAGGGAGGGGTGATTGACGGTGACCCGGATTCCTCGCATGAAATGAGTTACCTTCTTCCTCCGTCCCTTGTCCTGGATGAATTGCTCATCGCTGTCGAGAGATCACAGGAGCAGAAAGTTTGCGATATGCTCCATCAGTTGTTCGAGACATTTAAGGATAACAAGACTGCGCCTGAAGTGGCGTACATGGCAAGCATTCAGATCGTCATGAAAAGTATCGAGCTGCTCAGGGAATTCGGCGGGACCACGGATTTATGGCGGGATGTGTTCCATTTTTTAAAAACGAAGCCGGGTTCCGTCGCTGCGTTAAAGCAGTCGCTGCACACGTTTTTAGAATTATGCATGGGAACCGTCAAGCACTACAAAGAAATGAATTCCGAGCATCCCTTGGTGCAAATCGAGCGTTATTTGCAAGAGAACTTCCATCAGAATCTGACGATCAAGAAGATCGCGGAGCGATTTTTTATCAATCCGGTATATTTGGGGCAGGCGTTTATCAAAAAGAACGGTGTCGGCATTCTGGAATACATCCACGATCTACGGATTGCCGAAGCCAAAAGAAGATTGTGCGACACCGAAGAAACGGTGCGGGTGATCGCAGAGGATCTCGGATATGTCCACTATCACCATTTTTTAAGAGAATTCGAGAAGCGGACGGCTCTCAAACCTGTAGCTTACAGAAAACGGCATCAACAGGGAGATCGGTTAGGTATTTCTGCCCCGTAAGCAGTAAACATCGGGTGGGGATGTAAAGAGATGCGGATTGAGTTTATCCGTCCGCTGCAGGGATAATGAAGTTTGATAAATCGAAACGCAAATTCCTAATCACAATGAAGAGGGGATTTCCATGACAGACCATCCAGCTGCATCGACGAACGAAGCTCGCGGCCCTGCGGCCCCGCGGGACCCCGAAAACCGGCATGAGGATCATCAAGCTGCCGAAGACATAATCGATCCTCCGGTTGACTGTGAGGGGCAGTCCTACCGTGACATGATCGCCAAATCTCTTTTGAGTCGAGGGAACAACAAGAGATTGAAAGCGGCCATCGAAAAAGCGAAGAGAGGGGAGCCGGTCACCATCGCCTACATCGGCGGCTCCATCACCCATGGAGCTGGGGCTATCCCGCTTCCTGCAAATTGTTACGCCTATAGGTCGTACGATCTTTTTAGGAAGCGGTTCGCCTCCTCCGAAGGCAGTCCGATCCGTCTGATCAAAGCGGGAGTAGGCGGGACGCCGTCAGAGCTGGGGATCGTACGTTATGATCGGGATGTGCTCCGGGACGGTACGGAGAATCCGGATATCGTGGTCGTGGAGTTTGCCGTCAATGACGCCGGCGACGAGACGCGGGGCAATTGCTACGAAAGCTTGGTGCTCAAGGCGCTTGGCGGCGATAGCCGGCCTGCGGTGATCTTGCTGTTCAGCGTGTTCCTGAACGACTGGAATCTTCAGGATCGGCTGGCTCCGGTCGGGTGGCACTACGACCTTCCCATGGTCAGCATAAAGGATGCCGTCGTCGAGCAGTTCAGTTTGGCCAGGGACCAAGGAGGCGTCATCTCCAAAAGGCAGTTTTTCTATGATATCTATCATCCGACGAATAGCGGCCATCAGATCATGGCGGATTGCCTGGACTGGCTGTTCGAAGTCACGGACCGGTCTGCACCTGATGAGGAGGATGTCCTGACCGATAAACCGCCGTTGATCGGCAACGATTACGTTCACACCCGGCTGCTGGATCGCCAGAATGGTGACCGTATCGCTCAGATCGATACCGGTGGTTTTCAGGAGACCGATACCGATCTGCAGCTCGCGGAAATGGACGATCACGATTATGGCACGCCCCAATTTCCTCATAACTGGATGCATACAGCCGGATCGGGAGAGGGCCATTTTACAATGACCATCAGGAGCAAGCGTCTCATTCTCGTATTTAAAGACTCGGGAAGCAGCGATTTCGGATCCGCGGAGATTTGGGTGGACGGAAAGCACAAGCTGACCGCTGATCCGCATGAAGTGAACTGGACGCACTGCAGCGCGGTTATTTTGTACGATGAGCCGGAATCAGGGCAGCATACCGTCGAGATCCGTATGGCGGCGGGCAGCGAACATAAACGGTTTACTATTCTTGGGTTTGGTTACGTGCTGTAAAGCTTGTTTGAACTTGGTACAGTTCTATTTAATCATGTGAGTCCATAACAGGGGAGGAAAAGAAATTGATAGAAACAGCGCCAACGGGCTTTGACCAATATAGGGAACATATCAGCCGCGGACAAATCGAACTTGTGGAATATTATTCAGAAACTGTCGGCTGTGACCGCAAAACGTTCATATACACCCCACCCGGGTACTCAGAACAACACAAGTATAACGTGCTCTTTCTCCTGCACGGAATAGGCGGGGATGAAGCCGAATGGAAGAATCACGGCAATATACAGGTCGTGCTCGATAATCTTTACGCCGACGGCAAGCTCGAGCCCATGATCGTCGTACTCCCTAATGGCCGCGCGATGCCGAACGACAGGGCGGAAGGAGACATATTCGATCCCGACAAGGTGAAAGCCTTCGAGACCTTCGAGTTCGATTTGCTTCATGATCTGATTCCTTTTATTGAATCGAAATACCCGGTATTCACAGGCAGAGAGAATTATAGTATCGCCGGCTTGTCCATGGGCGGAGGGCAGGCGCTGAATATCGGATTGAATCATCTCGACCGCTTTGCCTGGGTAGGAGCCTTTTCTCCGGCCCCGAATACCAAGGTCCCCGAACTGCTTGTACCGAATCCCGAAGAGGCAGCAAATCTGCTTAGACTGCTCTGGCTATCCTGCGGAGACCAGGATGACCTGAAGCATATCAGTGACCGGACGCACTCGTATTTGTCAGAGCACGGCGTTCCTCATGTCTGGTACGAGGAAAGCGGCGGTCACGATTGGCCGGTTTGGAAAAACGATCTGTACCATTTCTCGCAGCTGCTGTTTCGAGTTTAGCATCATGGATCAGGAAGAAACCTTTCCTTTACGGATAGGTTTCTTTTTTTGAAGATTATAGAATTTAAAATTTCAGCGCATATTCCGTTTTTTGAAAATCCGAAATGATGTTTAAAACTTACAAATGCCATTTAGATTATCTATGGTTGTTTGCCGGAAATCCATTTAACATGATCCGTGTGCTTGCAGTTCATCAGGAACCACCGGCATCGGAACCGATTCTTTCGGTCATCATGGAGGCATACGCGTGCAAGCTCATGTTTTGAAAGCGCTGTCCTATGGAGACAGCGAAATCCAAAGGGGGGTATTTTATGAGGAAGCGTAAGTCAATGGTGCTGATTTGGTGTTTGATTCTGATCCTGATGGCCTCTTGCAGCAGCGGTTCCGGAGGAGGCGTATCCAACACAGGTTCGAGCGGCGGAAATGCCGCTGAGGAAAGCACGAATGCACCCGCGAAGCCGGACGAAAAAGAAGAGAGCGGTACTTCGGAAATGAATTTCGACATGGGTGGCCGGACGATCAAATGGGTATCTTGGTACGACGAATCGATCAAGGAAGATAATCCGGACAATATTAAAAAGAAGCAGAACCTGGACGAACTCATGAAGAAGCATAACTTTAAAATGGAATACGTCACGATCGACTATGGCGAGTACGTGAATAAAGTGACGTCATCGTTGCTCGCGGGAGAGCCGCTCGGCGACATCATCCGCATGGCCAGACCTTGGATGATTCCAACGCTCGTGAAGCAGGATTTATTCTCCCCGGTTGATGAATTCACAAAAAATCAGAACGTATTTATTCAGCAGTACACGAACGATTATTCGCAGTTTGAGGGCAGGGGCTACGGGTTCAGGGCAGGCATCAACGGTGCTTCATCAGGTATTTTCTATAATCGAACCTTGATGGAGAAGCTGGGCCTCAAGCCGCTGCAGGAATACGTCAACGAAGACAACTGGAATTGGGAGACCTTCATCCAAGCAGCCAAAGAGGCGAACAAAGATACGAATAATGACGGTAAGCTGGACACCTGGGGGCTCGCTTCCGCTTCCATTTTAGTTCAGGCTCTGGCGGCCAACGACGCAAATATCGTGTCGGGAGATAAGCAAAACCTGGAGGATCCGAAAACGAAAGAAACCTTGAACTTCATATCCCAGCTCGCAACGGAAAACATCGCCAGACCGACCGAAGGCGGTGATTGGACCGAACCCGGCCAATTTTTCCGTCAAGGGAACACACTGATGTATGCCGGGAGCGATTATGAAATGGATGGATTCAAAAAGGATATGCCTGATTTGGATATAGGCTTCCTGCCCTTCCCTAAAGGGCCCAGCGCGACAGAGTACCACTCCCATCTTACGATTCCGAATTACTTGACGATCCCGAAGGCGGTCGAACATCCCGAGCAATTGGTTTACATTTATGAAAAAATCAACGATATCGAGTCCATCTACGACTACCCGAAACAAGCTTCGCTCGAAACGTTATTCAAGAACGAAGACGACATCAACAATGCAAAAATGGCAGGGGAAAGCATCAATGTCGTCGACGGCAAAGACGGGTATCCTTCCATGCCTTACTACGAGCTGGTCGGAGACATTATTGACGGAAATTCCGTTTCCACGGTCATTGGAAAATACAAAGAGCCGTTCCAGGCTTCGATTGATGAGGTTTGGAAAAAGTAGCGGTGATATGTATCGTCCCCACGAAGAAAACATCCGAAGTGGGGACTCCTTATTCAAGGAGGTGCTTCTGCCCTGCCTGCTTCCTTGCAGCAGATGGAGGATAGCCCTTCATTTCCTTGAACAGCTTGCTGAAATAGTAAATATCGTCAATCCCGCACATTTCCGCCGCGTTCTTTACGGTAAAGTCACCGGATGACAGCATCATTTCGGCATTGTTGATGCGAATGCGTTTGATGTACTCCTTGAGTGTCGTACCGGTATTCTGCTTAAATAACCTGCCCAAATAGACGGGGCTCAGATGAAGCCATTCCGCCAATTCGGCGATCGAAAGATTTTCCGAGTAATGCTCAGAAATGTATTCGGTTAATTTCTTGATCCGCGGATCGATCGGCATGGGCGCTTTCCGGTAATAGTTGGTGAGCAGGCGGTGGAGGATAAGCTCGAACAAAGCGCGTGCCTGGATGTGGTAAAACGGCTGCTTGCTCATCCACACATGGTTGAATTCACGGATATACCCCAGAATCTCTTTGGTGATCACTTTCTTGGTGACGCCTTTAAACGGGAGATGGATATGATTATACGGTTCGGCCCAAAAAAAGTTGAACGGATACGAATGCATAAGGGACTCCTTGAACGTATGGGCTTCCCTGATGCTTCCCCCGGGGACGTAGATCATGTCACCTGCTTCTACCGTAAATTTCTCTCCATTAATATAGTAATTCGCCATGCCTTCAACCACAAACGTTAGATCGTGGAAGCTGATTTCCGCTTTTTGGATCGTCCACTCGGGAAAGCATTTACGGTCGATGAACAGAAAGATATTCGGAACAAGGTGAGGATGATGCTCAATTTCCAAGTACACCGCCTCCTTTAAGCTAATCATAGGTTTCGCTCCAGAAATTTCAAGAGAAAATCGAGATTGTTGACTCATCCATGATGAAGTATTTCATTTCAGTTCAGCAAATGAAGGGGGATTTATGATGATCACATTAACTGGATTCGCAGACGAGATTTCATCGGATTTGGAAGAACAGCTGGATGTCCTCGAATCGGAAAATATTCGTTATCTGGAGCTGCGGGGAGTCTGGGGGAAAAATGTATTGAATTTAACCGAAGAGGAAACGGTGAAGATTAAAGAACGGCTGATCCGGCGGGGATTCGGCGTCTCCGCGATCGGCTCTCCTCTGGGAAAAATCAAGATCACCGATGACTTTGATCCGCATTTTACGAAGGCCGAGCACGCCATACGTTTGGCAGCGTTTTTTGAAGCCAAGTTTGTCAGAATCTTTTCGTTTTATATTCCGGAGGGAGAACATGAAAGATTTCGAGAGGAAGTATTCCGTCGAATGAAGCGGCTCGTTCAGCTGGCGAATGATGCCGGAATCGTACTGCTGCATGAGAATGAAAGCCACATTTACGGCGATACCGGAGAACGCTGCAAGGACATTTTGGAGGCCGTCTCGTCGCCCGGCATGAGAGCGGCCTTTGATCCCGCAAATTTCGTGCAATGCAGGGTACACCCCATGTCTGAGGCATACCCGCTGCTCGCCGGCTACATCTCTTATATTCATGTGAAGGACGCACGGATGGACAATGGTTCAGTGGTTCCTGCCGGCGAGGGGGACGGGCAGCTGCGTCTGCTTCTCCAGCAATTGAAACAGACGGGATATTCCGGATTTATGTCTTTGGAACCGCACCTGCAAGCAACCGGAAAGCTTGCGGGGCTCAGCCAACCTGAACTATTTGTAGTAGCCGCGAAAGCAATTAAGAAATTGCTGGCCGAGCAGGAAATGAAGTGGAATTGACAGACGCAAAGTCCTGCATTTATTGGGGGTATTTCTTTAGTTTATGAATAGGAGGGATCATAAAAACTGATTTAAAATAAATAGAGAAAATGTTTGCGCTTACATTAAAAAAGTAAAAAACAGGTGAGCAAGTAAAAAGATGCGGGTTGTGTGTGTGCGTACGCCATCAAGATAATAGTCTTGATACGCTTTAATGAATCTAATCGAAATGGGGTTGGCGCATTGCGTATTCCCAAATGGAGTGTAGTTGGTCTAGTCCTGACGGTCACGATGCCCTTGTCCATGCTGGCGTCGTGCGACCGGGTCGGGGTGTCTGACGGTGAGGAGGTAACAGGGAAGACCGATGGTCAGTACATCTACTCGGAACCCGGCCTGGAGAAGTATGATCCCCCGATTGAGCTCACTTTCGTGCGGGAGACGAGCGATGATTTGGACAACCTGATCAAAACGTTTCCGGGAGAAACGCTGGAAGATAACCGGTGGACCCGGCTGTATGAGCAAGTTCTGGGCATCCGGATCAAGTATGATTGGACAGCCAAAGGCACCCTCTATAACCAGAAGCTGGGCGTTGCGCTTGCCTCGGGAAACCTGCCTGATGTCGTGAGAGTCGATGCAGATCAGCTGCGTCAGCTGAGCAATGCAGGCCTGATTCAGGATTTGACCGAAGCCTATGAGAAATATGCGGCGCCGTTCACGAAGGAAATTTTGGGCCAGGAGGGGACCGGGCCGTTTGAAGCGGCCACGGTGGACGGTAAATTGATGGGAATTCCCGAGACAAGCTCATCGATCGAGGGAGCACAGTATATTTGGATCCGGACGGATTGGCTGGACCGTCTCGGCTTACAGCCGCCACAAACGATGAATGACGTCCTGAACATTTCGAAAGCGTTTACAGAAAATGACCCCGACCGAAACGGAAAAAACGATACATTGGGGCTCCCGGTGACCCAATATTTGTGGGATCCCGTGATGGGCTTGTCGGCATTTATGGCCGGTTACGACGCCTTCCCTAATATATGGATTCGCGATCCATCCGGCAAGCTCGTATACGGAGCCGTTCAACCTGAAGTCAAGACTGCGCTGAAAGTCCTTCAGGACATGTATCGGAACGGAGAAATTGACGAGGAATTTATGTTTAAAGACGGCATCAAGGCCAAAGCAGAGCTTATCGCAGGTAAATACGGGATGATGTACGGCGAACAGTGGGGATCGTTTGTCGTACAGGGCAATCATGAGCAGGATCCGGAAGCCAGATGGCAGGCTTTTCCCATTGTTTCGGCCACAGGGAAACCGGCGAAAGTGCCGCTCCGCTTCGCTACCCATCAATTTCTTGCCGTCCGTAAGGGAGCCCAGCATCCCGAGGCCATCGTAAAGCTGTTCAATTTGCATCTGGAAAAGAACTGGGGAGCGACGGCCGAGTACGAAATCTATTACAGCACCCCATATCCGGCTTGGCAGCTTTCTCCGGTTACTCCGTATCCTGCACTGAAGAATCTGGACGCCTATTACCAAATTGAAGAGGCACGCCGAACCGGAAACCCTAATGTGCTTAAGGATGAGGCAAGGTCGATTCAAAAGAACATCGAGGCTTATCTGATCCGCGGCAATCCGTCCGGCTGGGGCTGGGAACGAACCTATGGCCCGTCGGGAGCGTTTTCCATCCTTGACCGGTATAAAAGGAACAACCAGTTATTGTATGAGAGCTTTGTAGGTGCGCCAACCGATACGATGATCGAAAAACAATCGATTCTCGACTCTCTGACGATGGATACGTTCACCAACATTATCCTCGGGCATCCCATCGATGAATTTGACCGTTTCGTCGAGGAATGGCATCGTCTGGGCGGTGATAAAATGACAGCCGAAGTCAATGAATGGTACTCGAACAAACAGAAAGATTAGTGCATCGGAGGCGTTGTTTTGATTAGGATTCCTGTGAATTCATTGCGTCATACCATCCTGGCCAGGCTCGTTCTGATGTATCTGGTGGTGATCCTCCCGATTATTCTGCTCGGCGTATACCTGTACAATTGGAGCTATACCAACGCAAGCGAAGAAATATCAAGAAATTCACTGGCGCAGTTATCGTCCTATCTCGAGGGGCTGAACCGGGAAATCGAATGGCTTGAAATTCAGCAGTTCGACATTTTGCAGGAAAGCGAGCTCCATAAAATTGCCGTCACCTGGGGGATGATGGACAGCGCCGAGAAAAGGTCCAGCGTAAATTACTTGCTCCACCGTCTGACTTCCATAAAAAACAGCAGCCCGTACATCAAAGATATTTATGTCCATATTCATTCGATCGGTAAAACGATTTCGGCCAGCAATGCCGTCCGTACGCTGGACCAGCAGAGATATGATGAAATACGCTCCATCGGAGAACGAAGCGGCGCCCGGCTGATGCGGCAGGGGGATTCGCTTCAGCTCACCGCCTCGAAGTTTGGCGGGAACAATGTGGAGGATCCGCTGTATCTCGTTCAAATCGAATTGGATAACGACAAGCTGAAGGACTCATTGAAACCGCTCAGCGTGTATCCCGGAAGCGGCTCGATTCTGATCGCGAGGGAAGCTGGATTCACATTGTCCAGCACCGGCACGCCACCAGAACTGCTGGAGGATTTTATAAAAGCGGCCAAGGGCGTGGACGACAGTACGATGCTGCTCGATATCGGGAGAAGGGAGTACCATTTCAATATCGCCAATTCCGACAAGCTGGCCCTCTCGCTCGTTTCGTACTTACCGGAGGGAACGGTCAAGAGACCGCTGATCAAATTCAACCTGTGGGCATGGGTGTTTGCGGTAACTTCGGTTTTTGCCATTATCGTATATGCCTATTCCACGTACCGTTACGTTCATCGTCCGCTGCTCTCGCTCGTCCAAAGCTTTCGAAGGATGGAAGGCGGGACCCTTGATATTCCGATCCAGCATGAGCAGAAGGATGAGTTCGGCTATTTGTATGACCGGTTTAATCAGATGCTCGTCAAACTGCAGACCTTGATCGATCAAGATTTCAAACAAAAATTGATGATGCAGAAGGCGGAACTGAAGCAGCTGCAGTCACAAATCAAACCGCATTTTCTGTATAACAGCTTCTTTATCCTGAACTCGCTGGCCAAGACGGGCGATACGGACCGGATCGAGCTGTTTACGATTATGCTCGGCGAGTATTACCGGTTCATCGCCCGCAACGGCGAGGACCATGCCACGCTGTCGGAAGAAATCAAGCATGCGAGAATGTACACGGAAATCCAGCAGCTCCGCTTCTCCCGGCGCATTCGTGTCCAGTTCGACGAATTGCCTGTGGACATGCAGCGCATCAAGGTGCCGAGGTTGATCGTCCAACCGTTGATCGAGAACGCCTATGAACACAGTTTGGAGAGCATGCCGAACGAAGGGTTTCTCCGCGTTACGTTTGAGCGAACCGGCTCCGAATGCGTCATCAAGGTGGAGGATAACGGGAACAGCATCGACGATGCCGGGCTCGAAGCCCTCCAGCATCGGGTAACAGGTCCTGCCGAATCCCACGAAATGACCGGGATGATCAACATCCATCGGCGGATCCTGCTTACTTACGGCGAAGGCAGCGGACTGTTCTTGTCCAGAAGCAGCCTGGGCGGGCTTCAGGCCGCCATTCGTATCAAGATCAGGGAGGAGAACGGGGATGTACAGACTGCTAATCGTTGACGATGAAGATATCATTACGGACGGACTGTATGAAGTGTTCAACCGCTATCAACCGGAGCGGCTCGATGTGTGCAAAGCCTATTCCGCCAAGGAAGCGCTGGATTGGATGTCGCGCACGAGAATCGACATCGTCTTGACCGATATAGCCATGCCCGGCATGAGCGGGCTGGAATTATCCGAGGAAATCCGGAAGTACTGGCCCAGATGCAGAGTCGTGTTCTTGACCGGCCACAGTGAATTCGAATATGCGTACCGCGCGATCCAAATGACAAATGCCCGTTATGTGCTGAAGACGGAAGGGTACGCCAAGGTGACCGACACCGTGCAGGATGTCTTGGACGATATAGAACGCGCGCATCACGACAGTCTGCTGCTGGAACAGTCCCGCGAGCAGCTGCTGGCGTTCCAATTCATGGCGCAGGGCGATTATATGAGGCACCTTCTTCAGAACAGCCGTGTATTGAGCGAGGATACAGACATATTGGCTCGCGAGTTCAGCAAGCTGGGCATCGGCCTCGATCCCGCCCAGCCCGTCGTGCTCGTCCTTGGCCGCATCTCGTATCCGGAGGGCAGGACGTATACGGAAAGATGCGAAATCCTGTCGTCCGTCAGAAGGATATGGGATACCTATTTTTCGGGCAGGGCCCGGAGTATGGGGATCACCGACAAGCATGGCGACGCCTTTTGGTTTCTGCAGCCGTCTGAACCGGCCGAGGGCGGGACCGACAGCCATTTCATCCGGTTCGTGGAGGGGACCTTGGAGCTGGTTCAGGAATCCTGCATCGGTTCTCTTGGATTGAGCATCGGATTGGCGCTGAGCAGCGAAGCATGCAGGTGGGAAAGCTTGACGCGCCAATACGAAAGGCTGCGGGATCTGCAGCAGTTGAGGAGCGGCAGCGGGGGAGCCATCATTGTACGCGACGGCTTCGAGCCGCTCGATGGATTGGACTGCAAAGCGAGCTTTGCGGACAGTCAGACAGCGGAAGTGCTGAGGGCTTTTCTGGAGTCGGGGAGACACGATGAATTTATCCAAGCGCTTGAGGAGGTAACGGCCAGTGCACTGAAGATGAGCTGTAAGGTTCAGTTAACGATCGAGACGTATTATACGCTTGCGCTGATGCTGCATTCCTGCATAGGCCGTATGGGAATGCACGGGCATATCGGCGATACCGGAAAATTGATGCGGCTGAACGATCATCCCTCAATGGAGGAGGCCTTCGGTTATTTGAAACGCGTCGCGGAATCCATTTTCCTAAGCAAACAAACGCAGGAGAGGGACAGGGCCTCGCTGATTGTCGACCGGATCTGCCAGTACATCGAAGAGCACTTGAGTGAGGATTTGTCCCTGGTGCGCCTAGCGGAAATCCATTATTTCAATCCCTCGTATTTGTCGCGGTTCTTCAAGCAGGAGAAAGGAATCAACTTATCCGATTTTATCGACAAGTGCCGGGTGAAGAAAGCCAAGGAAATGCTGCGGGACAACGATTTGAAAGTGCGCGAGGTGGGATTATCCGTCGGTTACGAGGCGGCTCATTCGTTCACCCGTTTTTTTAAAAAAGCAGCGGGGCTCACGCCGCAGGAATACCGGGATACACTTTCTTTGAATTGAACCTCTGGAAACTAGAGTTTGGCGGGTGATCCGGACGGATCAGACAGGTTGTTCCCGCTGAACGCAAGCCTTACTCTTTTTAAGAGAGTTTGGTAATACAAAAAATGCTGAATACGGGAGTTGACACAAAAATGAATGAACTCGTTCATGCACCGATCGGCAAACTGCCGCGAAACGGAAATCCGCTTGTCGCCCATAAATTTGGAGCAGACCCTTATGTACTGGTGTTCGACGGGCGCGTATACCTCTACAATACAGACGATGTATTAGAGTATGACGAGCAAGGAGCGGTCAAGGACAACAGCTATAGCACCATCAACCGCATATCGGTAATTTCCTCGGATGATCTGGCGAACTGGACGGACCATGGCGCCATTCAAGTGGCAGGTCCGGATGGAGCAGCCAAATGGGCGACGCAATCCTGGGCCCCTGCGGCGGCTCACAAAAGAATAGACGGCAAAGACCGCTTCTTCCTGTACTTTGCCAACAACGCCAGCGGCATCGGTGTGCTGACGAGCGACAGTCCGACCGGCCCATGGATCGATCCGATCGGCAGGCCGCTTATCGCAAGGGACACGCCGGGCGTTGAAGGCGTCGTATGGCTCTTCGATCCGGCCGTGCTGGTGGACGATGACGGCAAAGGCTATATTTACTTTGGCGGGGGCGTGCCGGAAGGTCAGGATGAGAATCCCGGGACCGCTCGGATGATGCGGCTGGGTGACGATATGATCAGCGTGATCGGCGAAGCCGAGCCGATCCCGGCTCCGTTTATGTTCGAGGATGCCGGCATTCATAAGGAAGGCGGCCAATATTACTATACGTATTGCTCCAACTTCTACAATGGCGTTCGGCCGGAGGGAAGTCCTCCGGCAGGGGAGATTGCCTATATGACCAGCACCGGCCCAATGGGGCCATGGACGTACCAGGGATCGATCCTTAAAAATCCCGGCCATTTTTTCGGTGTCAGCGGCAACAACCACCATGCCATGTTCCAGTTTCATGGTGATTGGTATATCGCTTATCACGCCCAGACCTTGTCGAAGGCTATGGGCGTGGTGAAGGGGTATCGGTCGACCCACCTTAACCGGGTGATCTTGGACGAGGATGGTGCGATTCAATCCATTGACGCGGACATGGCCGGCGTTGAGCAGATCAAGCCGCTGAATCCATATGACCGCGTTGGCGCGGAGACGATCGCTTGGTGCGCAGGCGTGAATGTGCGCAAGCTTCAGAAGGATGGACTGGAACAGGCCGAAGACCTCATGGTTTTAACAGACATTCATCATGGGGACTGGACCGCCGTGTCCGGCGTTGATTTCGGCGCCGGGGCCTCCGCGTTTTCAGCGTCTGTATCGTGCGCGAATGACGGGGGAGTCATCGAGCTCCGCCTGGACAGCCCTGAAGGCAAATCGATCGGTACGCTTCAAGTGTCTTCGACCGGCGGACTGTGGAGCGAAATGGCGACGCCTGTCAGCGGTGCGGAGGGCGTGCATGATTTGTTCCTGGTCTTCAAAGGGAAGCCGGATATCGAGCTGTTCCAGATCGACTATTGGCAATTTCGATAATGTGCCGGTAATGAATATGTGAGAGGTAAGGTCGTTGTAAGAAATGCCGTCCGTTTCATCGGGCGGCATTTTTTTTGCAAACACGCAGCCGCACAACTTGCAGCCTGCACATATCTACATTTTCTCAGGTAAACGAACGGGAACTGGCGGGTACTTCCCCCGGAATGGAAGCGCTACAATGATGTTGGTGAAGGCGAATCGGGTCAGAACAAAAGGGGCGAGTGCAATGACCGGTAAGGAAACGGAGAGGAAGGATACGGGCGGCGGACCGATTCTGCAGGCAAGCGGGATCACACGGATTTTTGGCAGGGGGAATACCGCCGTTACCGCATTGGAAAATATCGATCTGAACATTCCGCCTGGAACGATCGTGGCTCTGAGAGGGCGCTCGGGTTCCGGAAAGACGACGCTATTGAACATTCTCAGCGCATTAGACGATCCGACGGAGGGACAGGTGTATTTCAAAGGGAGGGAAATCACCGGTTTATCCGGCTCCGAACGCAGCCAGATCCGGCGCAAGGAAATCGGCCTCGTATTCCAGTCGTATGGCTTGATTCCGCTGATGTCGGCTTACGAAAATGTTGAATTCGGGCTGCGTATCGCGGGACTGAAGGGTAACCGGGAGGTGGTGGAGCATGCGCTTGACCGCGTCGGCATGCGGGAGCGGATGAAGCATCGGCCGTCCGAACTGTCGGGCGGTGAGCAGCAGCGCGTAGCCATTGCCCGTGCCATCGTGCACCAGCCTGAGCTGTTGATTGCGGATGAGCCGACCGCCGAACTGGACAGCCGGATGGGGCTGCAGGTCGTCCGCATTTTTCGCGAGCTGGTAAAAGAATCGGGGATGACGGTCGTTCTCACGACGCATGACCCCGGGATGATGGAGCTTGTCGATCACGTTATCGCATTGGAGGATGGAAATATTGTATCGCAGACAACGAACGAATCTCCCCTTATCTAAAATAGACCGGCGTCTGCGGCGAATAGCCGCGCTTCTAACGGCGCTGATGCTGCTCTCGGGCTGTTCACTCCTTCCGGTCGAACCGGAAACGCTGCAGCCGCCCTTGGTCGAGCCGGCCAAAGAACAGTTTAACCTCGTGCAGGCCAGCCGCGGGAAGATTCAGACCTTCCTGAAGGGGACGGCTTATTTTGTGTCGGCCCAATCCGAAGCGCTGTCCTTCAAGGATATGGGCGGAAGGCTCAAATCGATTCCGGTGACGGTGGGCCAGGAGGTGAAGGCGGGCGATTTGCTGGCCGAGCTGGAGACGGGCGACCTCGATTTCCAGGTGCGCCTGCAGCAGCTGAATGTAGAGCGCGCACAGCTGCTGTACAAACAGGCACGCGATGCCGGCGCAGGCGCCGTCGACCTGCGGCTCAAGGAAATCGACCTGGAGCGCGAGCGGATGTCGCTGCAGGAGATGAAGGCCAAGCTTGGCCAATCACGCTTGTACGCTCCCGTCTCGGGAACGGTGACGTTTGTCGAGAAGCTGAATGCGGGAGACAACGTGAACGCTTATCAAGCGATCGTCACTGTCTCCGACCCGTCCAAAGTGCAGTTGACTTATGTTGCGGCGGACAGCAAGGATCTGAACCCGGTCAAAGCCGGCATGCCTGTCAGCCTCAAGTATAAAGGCAAGGACTATAAGGGAAAGGTTCTTCAAGCCCCTTCGGATTTGCCGGCAGCCGCCGACAGTTCGAAGGCCGAGAAGAACGGGGTAACGATCTTCATGAGCATGGACAATGCTCCGGGAGACGTCAAAGTCGGCGACAGCGCAGAGCTGACGATCGAGCTTCAGAAGCGGGATAACGCCATCATTGTACCCCGCTCGGCAATCCGCTCCTATATGGGGCGTTCCTATGTTCAGATCGTCGAAGGAGAACGCCGCAAGGAGGTTGACATCGAGATCGGATTGACGACGCCGACGGAAGTCGAGATTGTCAAGGGACTTGAGGAAGGCCAGAAGGTCATTCTGAACAATTAACCGAAGAGCTATAGCCCGGGCCGACCGGGCATGAGGGATGGGGTGTATGTATTGGCTTTGTGGACGATGATCCTGCGCAAGATGGCCAACAACAAGTGGCTTCAGCTGAATTTGTGGATCGGCCTTACCGTATGCGTGGCCCTGTTCAGCTCCATGCCGCTCTACTCGCAGGCCATTTTGCAGCGGACATTACTGAAGGAGTTGCAGTCCGTGCAGACCGGGAACGGCGTGTATCCGGGTTTTCTCCGGATAAGCACGACGGTCTCGGCATCATCCATGGATGCAAAGACGAAGGAAGCCGTCGAAAACGCCGACCGGTTCGTGAAGACGATTCCGGAGCGCATGGGGCTGGAAGCACTGTCGTTCTATCAGCAGCGTTTCACGCCGAAGATGAAGGTATACGGCGCCGATGCTTCGGCTCAAGAGAAGCAATCGCAAAAGACGTTAGGAAGCTTGATGTCGCTGTCTGATCTGGAGAAGCGGGTCCGGCTGATCGAGGGGCGGATGCCTGCGTATCGTTCGGACGGGATCATCGAGGCGCTGGTCACGCAGAAGTTTCAGCTGGCGACCAAGCGAAAGCTTGGTGAAGAACTGACTGTAGAGCCTCAGGATGGCGGGAAGACCCGCTTTCGGGTCATCCCGGTCGGCATCGTAGAGACGAATCCGGAGGCGGACCGGTATTTGCCGTTTCTGACCACGGAGAACGAGGACGGATTCCTGATCCCATTCCAGCAGTTTGAGCGCGAATTTACGCAGGGCGGCAAAGCCAGGGTCTCCAGCATGGAATGGCGGCTCGCGCTCAATTACGAACAGCTGTCGCTGGGCAAGGTCGATGCGTTCACCAAAGCGGACCGGGAGGTCCGGCGTTATTTTAAGGGCAAGCTTGGGGTAGCCGAAATCAAAATTCCGGCGAGCCCGACCATCGCATCGTACCAGGGCAAACAGGAGAAGCTCGATACGGTGACGCTTTCGCTGTATACCCCTGTCATGCTGATGCTGGCATTCTATTTATATATGACCGCCAATCTGATCATTGACCGGCAAAAGACGGAAATTTCCGTGCTCCGCAGCCGGGGAGCCAGCCGGCTGCAGATCATGGCTGCCTACCTGCTGGAGAGCCTGCTGCTCGGGCTGAGCGCGCTGGCCGCCGGGCCTTTTCTCGGCGTATGGTTCACCAAGCTGCTTGGCGCTTCCAATGGGTTTCTGGAGTTCGTGCAGCGCTCCGCGCTGAAGGTCAGCATGACGAGCAGCGCCTATCAAGTGGCTGCAGCCGCTGTGGCGGGAGCGATCATCCTGATCCTCATTCCGGCCTTCCTCGCAACGCGGGTCAGCATCGTAAGCCACAAGCAGCAGACGGCGCGCCTCACCCGGCTGTCGATCTGGCACAGGACAGGTTTGGATCTTGTTCTCGTCTGCCTGGCAGCTTACCTGCTGTACAATTTCAACCAGCGCCAGGAAGATCTGCGGAGGCTTGCGCTGGGATCTGCCGACCTGCAGGTCGATCCTCTCCTGTTCCTGACCCCGGCTCTGTTCGCGCTTGGAGGCGGCCTGCTGGTGCTGCGGGTATACCCCTGGTTCGTCCGGCTCGTTTATTGGCTGGGCCGAAACGGATGGCCGCCTGCGCTGTATCATACGCTCGTTCAGATCAGCCGCTCGTCCGGGCAGTATATGACCATTCAGGTATTCCTGATCATGACGGTGGCGACGGGCCTGTTCAGCGCGAACGCGGCCAGGACGATCAACGACAACATGGACAGCAAGGTTCGGTATGCGGTCGGCACGGACATTGCGCTGACGACAAAGTGGGAAAGCGATGCGCCTCCACCTGTATCCCCGGGGGCGGGAGGGCAGCCTCAGTCTGAGCCGGCAACGACAACCGTGCAGAAACGGGTTCAGTATACGGAGCCGCCCTTCGAGCCCTTTGAGGAGCTGGATGGAGTGCAAGCGACAGCAAAGGTGTTCAAGAAGCAGGAGGCCAGATTCAGTGCCGTCGGCAATGAAAAGTCCGGCAAAACGGCTCTCTTTGGCATCGACACGAAGGATTTCGGCAGTACCGCTTGGATGAAGGAGGGGCTGCTGCAGTATCCGATCAACAGCTACCTGAATCTGATCGCCCCGAATCCGGAGGCCGTGCTCATTTCGCGGTCGCTCGCGGAGGATGCCAAGCTGAAACCCGGCGATCCGATCCGGGTTTACTGGGACAGCCTGGACGGGGCGACGTTCACGGTGTACGGCATCATCGATTATTGGCCCAGCTGGAGCCCGCTGCCGTCCGATCAGGGAAGCGGAAAACCCGAGCAGCCGCATCTCGTTGTCGGACATCTGGGCACGATTCAGAACAGGCTGGCCGTTGAGCCGTATGAGGTATGGCTGAAGCTGGCGGACGGCACGAACAGCGAACAAATCTACAGGCAGCTGCAGGAGAAGAAGCTGCAGGTGACGAGCCTGCGGGACGCGACGCAGGAACTGGTCCAATCCAGAAATGATCCGTTCCGTTTGGCGATGAACGGCGTGATGACGCTCGGTTTTTCCATTTCGATGCTGGTCAGCTTCATCGGTTTCCTGCTGTTCTGGGTGCTGACCTTATCCGGCCGAACGCTTCAATACGGGGTTCTGCGGGCCATGGGCATCTCTTTCCCGCAAATGATCGGCATGCTCGTCAGCGAACAGCTGCTCACGTCGGGGGCCGCGGTCCTCATCGGCGTGTTCATCGGCAACCTCACGAGCATGAAATTCGTTCCGCTGTTCGAAATGTCGTTTGCGTCCAAAGAACAAGTCCCTCCATTCACGATTACCTATCAGCTCAGCGATTATTTGCAGCTGTACGGCATTATCGGATTCACGCTGGCGACCGGGCTGCTCATTCTGGGGTACCGGCTGACACGAATCCGCATCGCGCAGGCGCTGAAGCTCGGGGAGGAATAACTCATGATTCAATGCGAAGGGCTCGTCAAAATCTATAAAACGGCGGATTTGGAAGTCGTCGCCCTTCAGGGCCTGGACCTTCAGGTGGAGAACGGTGAATTCATGGCGATCATCGGCAATTCCGGCAGCGGCAAATCGACGCTGCTCAACATGCTGGGCGGCCTCGACAAACCATCGGCCGGCAAGCTGTTCGTAGACGGCAAGGACTTGCTCGCGTTCAGCGAGCGCGACCTGGTGCAATATAAACGGGAGTCGGTCGGGTTCGTCTGGCAAAATAACGCGCGCAACCTGATCCCCTATTTGACCGCGATCGAAAATGTCGAGCTGCCGATTCTCCTGCGGGGCCGAAGACGCCGGGCCCGCGCGCTCGAGCTCCTGGAAGCGGTCGGCCTGAGCCACAGGGTGAAGAACAAGCTCAGCGAATTGTCCGGCGGTGAGCAGCAGCGGGTGGCTATCGCCATCGCGCTGGCGAACGAACCGCGGCTGCTGCTGGCCGATGAGCCAACCGGATCGCTCGATACGGGCACGTCGAATCAGGTTCTCGATTTGTTCCGGACGTTGAATCGGGCCATCGGCATTACGATTGTGATCGTGACTCATGATCCGGAGCTGGCCCGCAAGGTGGACCGGGTTGTTCAGATCCGCGACGGCAAGACGTCGGCCGAGATGATCCGCAGGATCTCTTATTCCGATGTGCTGACGCAAATGGACGCCGACACCGCCCGGCGGGAAGCCGAGAGCCATATCGAGTACGCAGTGCTCGACAAGGCTGGCCGGCTGCAAATTCCTGCCGGTTACCTCGACACGGGGAGCTTTAAGGACAGCAACAAGGTGCGTGTCGAACTTGAAGACGGGCGTATCGTTCTGTACCCGGCAAACGAAAGGCAGACGGTCTGAACTTAACCTGGTTTTATTTATGGAATGAAGTGATCCATAACATGACCATGGAACGCCGTTAAGCGGCGTTTTAATGGAATAGATGACATGAGGAGAGGTGGATTCATGAAAAAGCATCGAATCAAACGTTCCATCCTGCTAATGCTCGCTCTTGTTCTCGTATTGGCCCCTTTATCGCTCGGCACACGTCCGGGTCAGGCCAGTGCTGAGCAGGAGTCGGCCGGCCCGCTATCTGAAGGCCGCATGGGAACAGCCGGAACGAGCGATGCGGCAGCAAGCGTTCCGGTAAGCATCTCAAAAGACTTTGAGGACGGGACGCTTCAAGGCTGGTATGGACGGGGCGGCAACGAAGTCCTGACGGTTTCCCCGAATGCAGCCCATACGGGATCTTACGGCATGCAGGTCACCGGTAGGACCCAGGGCTGGAACGGCCCGCAGCTCGACGTGACGCCAATCATGGAAACGGGAAAGACGTACCATTTATCGGCTTGGATCAAGCTGCCTGCCGGAACGGCAAGCTCGCCGGTATCGATTGTGGTCCAACGCACGACGGACGGCGCCAATGCCTATGAACTCGTCAAATCGGTCCAGGCGAGCGACAGCGGATGGGTCAAGCTCAGCGGAGAATATACCTTGCAGCACCCGATTGAAAGCCTAGCCGTTTATATCGAATCCTTTGATGTTCCGACGCTTGATTTTTACGTGGACGATGTCGTGATTGAGCGCGCTCCGGATCCGGTTCCGATCGAGATTCAGAAGGACATTCCGAGCCTGAAGGACGTGTTTGCCGGCCAATTCAAGCTGGGGACGGCTGTGCTGGTCAATGAAATCCAGAATCCGGACAGCCCTGATGCGGAGCTGGTCCGGAAGCATTTCAACAGCCTGACGGCCGGCAACGAGCTGAAATGGGACGCCACCGAGCCCGCGGAGGGTCAATTCAATTTTACGGCAGCCGATAAAATTGTAAACTTTGCTGTGGATAACGGGATCGCCATGCGGGGCCACACCCTCATCTGGCATTCCCAGACGCCGAAATGGGTGTTTTACGACAGCAACGGCAACCTCGCCAGCAAGGAGCTTCTATATGCGCGGATGAAAAAGCATATCGATACCGTCGTTGGCCGGTACAAGGGAAAAATTTACGCTTGGGACGTTGTAAACGAGGTCATTGAGCCCGGCGATCAGAAGCCGGGGGGCCTCCGCAACAGCTTATGGTATCAAATTGCAGGCGAGGAATTCATTGAAAAGGCGTTCATTTATGCACATGAGGCCGATCCGGACGCCAAGCTGTTCATCAACGATTACAACACGAATGATCCCGTGAAACGGCAGTTTCTGCATGATCTGATTAAGCGTTTGAAGGCCAAGGGGATTCCGGTTGACGGCGTCGGCCACCAGACGCATATCGGGATCGAATATCCCCGGGTGCAGGAATTAGATGATATGATTCAGGCGTTCCGGGATCTTGACATCGATCAGCAAATCACCGAACTGGACATGAGCATCTATACGAATGACACGGAGGCCTATGAGACGTTCCCAACCGAGCTGCAAATCAAGCAGGCCAACCGTTACAGGGAGATCTTCGACGTATTCAGGAAGCATTCGGATCAGCTCAGCGCCGTCATATTCTGGGGCAAGGATGACCTGAACACCTGGCTGCGCACGTTCCCGGTCGTTCGCAACAATTGGCCGCTGCTGTTCGATGAACGGCTGCAAGCCAAATACGCGTACTGGGCGCTCGTCGATCCGGCGAAGGTTCCGGTTGAAACGAAGCGCACGAAAGCCCTGGAGGCCAGCGTGAAGATTGACGGCCAGGCGGAAGCGGTATGGAATGTGGCGCAGGCGGTACCGATCCAGACAGGCGGCAAAGCGGCAGCCACATATAAGACATTATGGGACGCAGGACATCTATACCTATGGGTCGATGTTGATGATGCCACAGTCAACGGCAATGATTCCGTCGAAGTGTACATTGACGGCAATAACGGCAAAACGAGTTCTTATGAAGCGGACGACAAAAAGTATACGTTTCGGCGCAGCGGCGCGAATCCGCATAAACCGGCCGAGTATAACGTGGTGAAAACGGAGAAGGGATACCGAATCGAAGCCTCGATCCCGGTCGACGGTGCGCAAACCGGAAAGGAAATCGGCTTTGACGTCCGCATTCGCGACCGGTCGGGTTCAGCGGAAGAGCTGGCGTCCTGGAACGATATTCATCACAGGCAGGATACGGATACGTCCGGGTTTGGCGTATTGACGATGGTGGAAGGTCCGCGAACCGCCAAGGCTGTAAAAGGAACGGCGGTCATCGACGGAGACATCGATGACATTTGGAACAAGGCCGAGCAGATCTTAACCGACCGCTGGGTCAGCGGATCTTCGGGCTCAACGGCCAAAGTTCGAACGCTCTGGGACGATCACCGTCTGTACGTGCTGGCCGAGGTGACCGACTCTCTGGTGACCAAGCGGAGCGCCAATGCGTGGGAGCAGGATTCGGTCGAAATCTTCATCGATCAGAACAACGCACGAGCCGCTTCTTATGACAGCGACGACGGGCAGTATCGTGTGAACTTCGATAACGAGCCGTCGGTCAGCCCCGGATCGCTCATCGCCAATTTGACATCCGCCGCAAAGCGGACCCCGACCGGCTACATTATTGAGGCCGCTGTCGATTGGGTCGGAACACCTCCTGAGGCGGGCAGCCTCATCGGGTTTGACGTGCAGGTCAATAATGACGGGAATGACGACGGGGTTCGCGACAGCGTGGCGATCTGGAATGATACGTCGGACAGAACGTGGCAAAACCTGTCTAACATCGGACTGTTAACATTGGAATAACCCCAGCGAGTGGGGGAACGAATAAAGGCCGCTCCCGGATAAATAACCGGGAAGCGGCCTTTGGTTTAAGGGATCAGGTGGTCAGGCTTCATCGAATGTACGCCATGTACGCCATGTACGCCGAAATATGCTTAAATCACGCCGTTATGATCAGGGTCTTTCTATATTTGTTAGCGCTTACACCGGTATACGTTTTGAACTTCTTATAGAACCAGTCCATCTCGGTATAACCGACTTCATTAGCGATTTCATACACCTTCATGTCGGTATTTTCCAGCAGGAACTTTGCCTTCTCCATGCGCTGCTGAAGCAAATATTCCTTGAAGGTCATTTTCTCTTCAACTTTAAATTTCTGGCCGAGGTAAGAATAGTTGAAGTGAAAAATATGGGAGATTTCCTTCAGCGTGATGTTCTGATGCAGGGCCTCTTCCACATACGCCTTCACCTTGTCGATGATACCGGCCGAAGAGATGGCGGAGGCAGCTTCCTGAACGGTTCCTGCCCATGAGACCGGTTGATGTGCGGAATACGGCGCTTCATCCATTTCCCGCTTCACGGTCTTCAGGCTCGCCGCGAATTCCTCAGGCGATACGGGGTCGGGCAGGTAGTCGTTCACCTGATAATACAAAGCCTTCCGGGCAAGCTGAAACTCATTGCGCCCGCCGATCAGAACGATCGGGACACGGCTTTTCTCCCGGATGCGGCCGCAGAGCTGAAGTCCTTCTTCCTCCGAGGCTCTCATGCTGATCAGCACCAGCTGATGATCCTGGGCGGATAGCATCGACATCGCCTCGGCAGCTGCAGCGGCATGGCACTCCAATTCAAATTCCGCTTGGTGTCTGTCCAGCATACGCTTTATCCATTCCTTCGCATGATGATCGGGATCAACAAGCAGCACCTTATACACGATATTCCCCCCTGTTTCTTTTTCGTAAATCATTGGCTCCGGTGAAGCTGCTTATCTCTCATTATGAAAAAGAACCCGGTACCCAAACAATGTGCTTTTCTTTATATTGCTATCCGTTGTTTACTTATTGGCCATTTGTAATGTAAGGGGTTACAAGCAATCTATATTTTGACGGGTAGAATATCTAACTTACCACAGGTTGTTGCCCTTTCAATGTAAGCGCTACACTTTGAATGTAATTGGGATGCAAATCACTTTAACGGGGGGATTAGAGGAATGCGTATGGGAAAAATGATGCTGCTGCTCTGCACACTGTTACTTGTGCTTTCGGCGTGCAGCAGCGGCGGCTCCAAAAGCGGGTCAAGCGCCGGTACGGCGGAGACGAGTACGGAGACGAGTACCGAGACGGCGGCAACCAACACCGACAATAAAGGTGCGGAAGAGAAGGATGCAGAGCAAACGTACAAAACGCCTGACATGGATTTCGACATGGGCGGAAGAACGATCAAGGTCGTATCGTGGTGGGATATGACGATTCCGGAGGATAACCCGGATAACATCCAGCGCAAAAAAAATCTGGAGGAGCTGGAGAAGAAGCATAACTTCAAAATGGAATACGTCGCGATCGATTACGGCGAATACCAGCAAAAATTGACGGCTTCCCTGCTGGCCGGCGAACCGCTTGGCGACATCGTCAGATTGGGCAAAACCTACACGATTCCGGCACTTGTGAAACAGGACTTGTTGTGGCCCGTCGATGAGTATACGAAAAATCCGGTAGCCTTTAACCAAAGTGTGACCAATCAATACATGCAATATAACGGTAGGGGTTACGGTTTCTCGGAAGGACAGGGCAATAATGTCATGGGTATTTTTTACAACCGGACGCTCATGAGCAAGCTTGGCTTGAAGTCACTTCAAGATTATGTCAATGAAGACAGCTGGAATTGGGATACGTTTTTGCAAGTCGCCAAAGAAGCCAACAAGGATACAAACAATGACGGCAAGCTTGATTCCTGGGGGCTCGCTAACCCGGCGCCGCTCGAATTTGCGCTCGCTTCCAACGAAACGAGCTTGACGAAGGACAACAAGCAAAACCTGGAAGATCCGAAAACGACCGAAGCGCTTAATTTTATTTCCAAGATTGCGACCGAAAAAGTGGCCAGACCAACGGAAGGCGGCGACTGGACCGAGCCGGGCCAATTTTTCCGCCAAGGCAACACATTGATGTACACGGGAGCGCTCTACGAACTTAGCGGTTTCAAGAAGGATATGCCTGACGCGGATATCGGATTTGTGCCGTTCCCTAAAGGGCCTAGTGCAAGCTCGTACCACTCTTACGAAGGCCTCTATCAATCCTTGTTCATTCCTAAGGCTGTAAAGGATCCGGATAAGCTGCTCTATATTTGGGAGAAAATCAACGACATCGATTCGATGTATGACTATCCGGACCAGGCTTCCTATGAAACCTCGTTCACGGACGAAAACGACATTAACAATGCGAAGGAAGTCGCCGCCAATTTGATTGTCCTCGACCACTTCACATTCCCGAACCTGAAGTTCTATGATTTCCTCGGCGAAATCACCAGCGGAACCTCGGTGTCTACGGTGGTGGAAAAGTACAAAGCGCCGTTCCAGGCAGCCATTGATGAGGTTTACGGATCGAAATAATTTCACATGTTGAAGCAGCAGTCCCTATTAGAAATTTTTTTCTAACGGGGACTGTTATTGACATGACATGTCTCTTGCTTCAGGAGGGAGAAGCGTGAACAACCGAAAGAAGAGCTACGTCGCTGTCCTGCTCGTCCTTGCCATACTGGTGTCCATTTGGGCATTCTACCCTTCCGGTTCATCCGAAGTGCGGAGCGTTCAAGCCATGGCCGATTTTGCGGCTGTTACGGGATCGGGCGGGGATGACGGCGGCTACGATGCATATGTGAAAGCCCATTCGGATGCTAAGCGTCCGGATCAGGTTATCCGGATCGAGGGCGAGAGCTTTACCCAAACCGACGGGCCGGGATTCGAGGTTGTCCATCCGTCAGGGGAAACCGCCGTCCTCACGCCGGAGTCGGGTTCCATCAGCTGGAACGTGCCCATCGAACAAGCGGGCCTGTACAACATCCGAATCCGGTATTTGCCGGTAGAAGGCAAAAGTTCCGCAATCGAACGCGGATTGACGATCAATCTACAGCTGCCCTTTAAGGGCGCCGACCTGGTTACGTTTGACCGGGTCTGGGGCAACCGGGACGACAAGATCGGTCGCGATGACAGAGGGAACGATCTGCGTCCGAGTCAGGTAGAGAAGCCGATCTGGCAGGTCGAATCCGTCACCGACCGCAGCGGTTATTATGACGAACCCTATTTGTTCTATTTTGACAAAGGCAATCAAAGCGTGACCTTGACGGCATTGCGTGAGCCTATGGCCATCGATTATATCGAGCTGTACCAGGAAGAAGCATTAAAGACGTACGCAGAAATCAAGAGCGATTATTCAACCGAAGGGCTGCAGCCGGTCAAAGACCAATACACCCTGATTCAGGCAGAGGATGCAGTGTATAAGTCCTCTCCGACCTTGTACCCGGTTTCTGACAGATCGAGCCCGACGGTTATTCCATACGATGTGTCCAAAATTCGGATCAACACGATCGGAGGGCTGAACTGGAAGCTGCCCGGACAATGGATCGAGTGGGAATTCGAAGCGCCGGAGGACGGCTTGTACCAGATCGCTTTAAAAGAGAAGCAGGATCAGCTGCGCGGCGTCTTCGCCACGCGAAGCCTGACGATTGACGGAAAGGTTCCGTTCAAGGAGATGAAGCGGATCCCTTTTGAATTCAGCAGGGACTGGAGCATGTACGTCTTGGGAGAGGATGAACCGTACCTGTTTCACTTGACCCAAGGCAAGCACCGGATTCGCATGACGGTTTCCCTTGGCGAGCTGGCCCCGCTGATCCAGACGATCGAGTCAAGCGTGCTGCAGCTGAACGAAATGTACCGCAAAATTTTGATGATCACGTCCAATTCGCCCGATCCGTACCGGGACTACCAATTGGAGAAGCGGATCCCGGAAATGGCGGAGGTATTCCGCAAACAAGCCGAAACGATCCAGAGCGTGGCCGATTACCTGGAACAAACGACAGGCGAACAGAGCGACAAGGTGGCCATTTTGCACACGATGGTCAAGCAGCTCCAAGAGATGGCCAAACGGCCGGATACGGTTGCGAACCGTTTGGAGGCCTTCAAGACCAACGTCGGCGGCTTGGGTACCTGGATCCTGACCGTCCGGGAACAGCCGCTTACGCTGGATTATCTGGTCGTTTCCTCACCGGATCATAAGCTGCCGAGAGCGGACGCGTCGTTTCTGCAAGTGGTGAAGCATGAAGCCGGGTCGCTCACCGCTTCTTATACCGAGGATTACGACAGCATCGGCAATACCGGCAAGCAGAAGCGGTCGACGACGGTTTGGATTACGACGGGACGGGATCAGGCGCAGGTGTTGAAAAACCTGATCGATGATTCGTTTACCCCGAAATCGGACATTTCGGTCAATCTGAAGCTCGTACCCGCCAACATCCTTCTGCCCGCGACGCTCGCCGGGGAAGGGCCGGACGTGGCCATGCAGATCGGCGAAGACGTGCCCGTGAACT
This sequence comes from Paenibacillus favisporus, assembly GCF_040545415.1. Lineage (NCBI taxonomy): Bacteria > Bacillati > Bacillota > Bacilli > Caryophanales > Paenibacillaceae > Paenibacillus > Paenibacillus favisporus. The sequence goes on from NZ_JBEPLV010000002.1 coordinate 618,689, forward strand.
ATGCCATGCGGGGGGCGGCTGCCGATTTGTCGAAATTTGCCGATTATAACGAAGTCGCATCCCGCTTTCGCGACAGCGGATTGGTGCCTTACGAATATGATGGGGGCGTCTACGCGCTGCCTGAGCAGCAGTCGTTCCCAATGCTCTTTTACCGCAAGGATATCCTGAAGGAGCTTAACCTGGAGCCGCCCCAAACGTGGCAGGATATTTACAACATGATTTCGGTTCTGCAGAAGCACAACATGGAATTTTATCTGCCGATTGAGGCCGCCAACGCGAGCCTGGTGCCGAACCCGACGTTCTCCATGCTGCTGTACCAGAACGGCGGCGAATTCTACCGGGACGGCGGCAGAAAGAGCGCGCTGGATTCCGAAATCTCCATGGATGCCTTCAAGAAATGGACGCAGTTCTATACGAGCTACAAGTTCCCGCTGCTGGCCGACTTTCCGAACCGGTTCCGGACCGGCGAAATGCCGATCGGCATCGCGGATTATACGACATACAACATGCTGACCGTCCTGGCGCCGGAGATCAAGGGGCTCTGGGAATTTACCATGGTGCCCGGCACGGAGAAGAACGGCACGATCCATCATGAAGTGGCGAGCCACACGACCGGCGTAATGATGCTCGAGGGCGCGCGGGATCAAGAGGCGGCTTGGGAGTTCATGAAATGGTGGACGGATAAGGATACCCAAATCGCATACGGCCGCGAGATGGAAGGGCTGATGGGCGAGGCTGCCCGTTATCCGACAGCTAACGTCGAGGCGCTCGAGGAGCTGCCTTGGCCGGTCAAAGACTATCGCAATCTGGAGAATCAGTGGAAATGGGTCCGGGGAATCCCGCAGGTTCCGGGCGGCTATTTTACCGGCCGGCATCTGGACAACGCATTCCGCAAAGTCGTCAACGCCAGCGAGAATCCCCGCGAGGCTTTGTCGGATTACCTCTTGTACATCAATGACGAAATTGCGGTCAAGCGGAAGGAATTCAATTTACCTGAACAGTAAGGGGGGAATCGGATGCAAGCCGAAACAACCAGCCCGTCCGCCGTATCGAGCCTCGTGCAGCCGAAAAAGCAGTCGCGGCTGGCCAACGTTTGGAGAGAGCTGAAGAAAAACAAGCATTATTACATCCTCATGAGTCCGTACATGCTGATCTTTTTTGCCTTTACGGTGGTTCCGGTCGTGTTCTCGATCGTTCTCAGCTTCTTTTATTTCAATATGCTGGAATTCCCCCGGTTTGTCGGGTGGCAGAACTACTCCAGATTGTTTTTGAATGATGACGTCTTTATGATCGCTTTGAAAAATACGCTGCTGTTTGCGGTCATTTGCGGACCGATCAGCTACCTTGCCTGCTTTCTGTTTGCATGGATTATCAATGAGCTGTCCCCGAAGGTCCGCGCGTTGATGACGCTTGTTTTCTATGCACCGTCGATTTCCGGCAACGTTTTCTTTATTTGGCTCATTATTTTTTCAGGCGACAGATACGGCTATTTGAACGGCTTTTTAATTAAATTCGGCTTTATGCTGGAACCGATTCAATGGCTGACGAACGAGAAGTACATTTTGCCGATCATCATGATCGTCCAGCTGTGGCTCAGCCTGGGTACCAGCTTCCTGGCTTTTATCGCGGGCCTGCAGACGATTGATAAGTCCTTGATTGAAGCGGGAGCGATCGACGGCATCCGCAACCGCTGGCAGGAGCTGTGGTTCATTACGCTGCCGTCCATGAGGCCGCAGCTGATGTTCGGCGCGGTTATGCAGATCACCAGCTCGTTTGCGGTGGCCGATATCTCGGTGGCGCTCGCCGGTTTTCCCAGCGTCAACTACGCGGGGCATACGATCGTCACGCACTTGATGGATTACGGAACGATCCGCTTTGAAATGGGGTATGCGTCCGCGATTGCGACGGTGCTGTTCGCCATGATGCTCGGTGCCAACAAATTGACGCAGCGATTGCTCAGAAAGGTAGGGGAGTGATTTGGTGACGAGAATGATGGCCGCCTTTCGCATGCCGAGAAGGCTGAACCGCTCTTTTACCGTCAGCTTTATGCTGTTCGCGTTCCTGGCCGTATTCGGCGCATTCATGGCGCTGCCGCTGATCTACGCCGTTAATAATGCTTTTAAACCGCTGAACGAGCTGTTCCTGTTTCCGCCGCGTTTCTTCGTGAACAATCCGACGATGGACAACTTTTACGATCTGGTGGCGTTAATGGGAAATTCCTGGGTTCCGCTGTCCCGGTATATCGTGAATACGCTCTTCATTACGATTGTAGGGACTGTCGGCCATATCCTGCTGTCTTCCGCCGCGGCCTATCCGCTGGCAAAATACCGTTTTCCCGGGTCCAGGATCCTGTTCTCGATCGTCGTCATGTCCTTGATGTTTTCCGGGCATGTTACGGCGATTCCCAACTATATGGTGATGTCGTGGCTCGGCTGGATCAATACGCACGCATCGATTATCGTCCCGTCGCTTGCGTTCCCGCTAGGCTTATTCCTGATGAAGCAGTTCATGGAGCAGATTCCGGATGCCCTGCTGGAAGCGGCCAAAATCGACGGGGCGAACGAATACCGGATTTATTGGACGATCGTCATGCCCAATGTGAAACCTGCTTGGCTAACGCTGATGATTTTGCAGTTTCCGATGCTGTGGGGCTCGGACGGGGGCAATTTCATTTACAGTGAGAACCTCAAGACGCTGCACTACGCCTTAGGCCAAATCACTGCGGGCGGGATTGCCCGGGCCGGCGTGGGAGCTGCCGTCGCGCTGATTCTGATGGTCGTGCCGATTACACTCTTTATCATTTCGCAGAGCAACGTCCTTCAGACGATGGCGACCTCCGGAATGAAAGAATAGAGGGGAGACTAGCACGATGCGAATGAGCATACGGAAAGTGAAAAAGTACCTCCTGGTGACTGCCCTCTGCTGCCTGCTGGGGTCGAGTGTAGGCGTAAATGCGGCTCACGCCGAAGGCAGCGCCTCCTACAACTATTCCTTCTGGAATGACACGACGCCGGCTCCTGCCGCCTATGAGGCCACGTCCTTGCTGAACGGCGCGCAGCTTGGCGTAGGCCCCTTCAAAAACCCGAGCGACATCCACGTAACGGCCGACAAAGAGATTTACGTGCTCGATTCCGGCAACAACCGCATCGTCGTCCTCGACGAGCATTTTAAGCCGGTTAAGGTGGTGGATTCCTTTGACCACAAGGGGAAGAAAGATACGTTCAATAACCCGCAAGGGATCTTCGTGACCAACCGGAAGGAGCTCTTTATCGCCGATACGGGCAATAAACGGGTGGTTCATCTGGATTCAAACTTAAGGGTGGCGGGAGTGCTTGAAGCGCCGAAGTCCGACCTGCTGCAGGCCAATTTCGATTTTCAGCCGGTTCGGGTGGTTGTTGACACGGCCCAGCGGATCTACGTCATGTCGACCGGCGTATTTGACGGTTTTATGGAATTCAATCCGGATGGGGCGTTCACCTCGTTCATCGGCGCCAACCGGGTGACGGTTGATCCGGTGGAGCTGTTCTGGAAAAGGATGTCCACGCAGGCGCAGCGGAGCCAAATGGTGATGTTCACGCCTACCGAATTCACGAATCTGGATATGGATGACGAAGGCTTCATTTACGCAACAAGCGGAGACTACTCGAATAACCCGATCAAAAAACTGAACGCTCAGGGCAACGATATTCTCCGGCGGACGGGATATCTCAGCCTGGTGGGGGATATCCGGTATTCAAAAGATGTCGGCCCTTCACGGCTCATCGATATCGATGTCACCGACAGCGAAATGTATTCGGTCCTCGACTCTAAGCGGGGCAGAATCTTCACTTACAGCGGGGATGGACATCTGATGTACATATTCGGCGGCTTGGGCAATCAAATGGGCCAATTCAACACTCCCGCGGCGATTGAACGGGTCGGGGACGATTTTCTTGTGCTGGATAAGGCATTCGGCGAGATAACGGTGTTTCAGACAACAGCGTACGGCCGGATGTTGAACGAAGCGGTCCGGAGCTACTACAGGGGCGATGAGGAAAAGGCGTTTGATCTCTATCAACAGGCGATCAATATGAATGCGAACCTGGAATTTGCTTATTCCGGCGTGGGCAAAGCCCTCCTTCGGAAAGGGGACTACAAAGGGGCTATGCAGTATTTCAAGGAAAGCTACGATCAAGTCAATTATTCGAAGGCGTACCTGCTTTACCGCAAAGAGGTGATGAGAGAATACTTCCCGGCAGTCATGACCGGATTGATCGTGCTTGCCGCAGCTCTCCTGCTCTTCAAAAAGCTCCGGAAGCGGATGAGGAGACAAGGAGGTGTTACGATTGAATCGTGAGCTCGTAAAATACCCGTTTTATCTCATTGTGCATCCGTTTAACGCCTATTGGGACCTGAAATACGAACGAAACAAGCGGCACATGCTGATCGCTTCCTTGATCATTTTGTTTTTGATGATCATCACCAATGTCCTTAGCAACCAGTACAGCGGCTTCCTGGTCAAAATCACCAATCCGGATGATATGAACAGCCTGATGGAAGTAGTCTACATCGTTGTCCCGGTCTTGTTCTGGTGCGTGGCCAACTGGTCGCTGACGACGCTCATGGACGGCGAAGGGAAGTTCGTTGACATTTTTACATCGACGTGCTTTGCCCTCGTTCCGATGATGATTATCAACTTCCCGTGGATCTGGCTCAGCAATATCATATCGCTGCAGGAGACGGCGTTTTATAACTTCTGCAGCACCGCGGCCTTCCTCTGGTCGGCGTATCTTTTGTTCGTCGGCAACATGACCGTACATCAATACTCGCCGTCGAAGACCATCGGGACGATCCTGTTGACGATCGTGGCGATGGGTTTTATGGCTTTTATCTGCCTGCTGTTTTTCGGACTGATTCAGCAGATGATTTCGTTCGTTCACGTCATTTATCAGGAAATCATGCTGAGAAACTAAAGAAAGGAGGAGAAACCATGCGCAAAGCCAGAATCGCCCTGTGGCTCCCGGTACTGATCGCGGGGATCGCGCTGGCCGGCTGTGCCGATTCGAACGTGGCCCGCTCTGGGGCTAATGAAGCACCGGCTGCAGCCCAATTCACCAAGGGCCAGCCTTTGAAGGCGGCTTTCACCGACGCCCGCGCAGCCGGCATGAAAGGCGTAGCCGAAAATGAACGGCTGCGGCTGTTCGTGGATGAGAGTACGGGCGCTATCGCTGTGTTAAATAAGGAAACCGGAGAGACGTGGTACAGCAACCCACCGGAGCAGGGCAAGGACCCGCTCGCCTCGGGAGTGAACAAAGCCAACCTTTCTTCCCAGCTCAAGATCGATTATTACAACAATTTCGGCCAGGTGAATTCCATCAATACGTTCACGGACAGCGTCTCGCATAAGCAGATCAAATTCGAACCGATCCCAAGCGGGGTAAGGGTCACGTACCAGTTTGGAACCGCCGTGAAGTCGGCGGCCGATTTGCCGATGATGCTCAGCAGCGAGCGGATCGAGGCGATGCTGGGCAAGCTGGACAAAACGGGGCAGCGGGCTCTGAAAATCGCCTATAAGGAAGATCCGGATAAAAAGGCGTATGTCCGTAACGACAGCGCCTTAAATGGACTGCAGCTCGATCGCGCCTTCAAGGCATTCGACGATGCCGGATATACCGAAGAGGACCTGATGAAGGACATGGAGGAGCTGCATTTTACACAGGAGAAGCCGGAACCGCGGATATTCCTCGCATCGATCGAATATGCCTTGGACGGCGGCAGCCTAGTCGCCAAAATCCCTGCATCCGGTATTCAATATCCGAGCGCATATCCAATCGGGAATATTTCCTTTCTCAGCTTTTTTGGCGCCGGCAGCTCCAAGGAGAAGGGGGCGATCTTCGTGCCGGACGGCTCCGGCGCGCTCATCCATTTCAACAACGGGAAAAAGCAGTATCCCGCTTACCAGCAGCCGGTGTACGGGGAAGACCTGACGATGAAGACGACCGAGGATGCCAAAACCGAGCAGGCGGTCCGGCTGCCGGTGTTCGGCATCATCCGGGAAAGCGGCGCGATCCTCGGCATCATCGAGGAAGGTGCAGCGGCTGCAGCCATCCATGCCGATATCAGCGGAAAGCTGAACAGCTATAACTATGTATATCCCAGCTTCAATGTCATGAACAAAGGAGAAGTGACGCTGCAAGCGAACGGCCAGGAGCGTACGCTGCCCAGGTTCCAGGAACAGGCGATGAAAACGGACTTTACGGTCCGGTACGCGTTCCTGAACAAAGAAGAGGCCTCTTACCAAGGCTTGGCCCGCTACTACCAGCGTTATTTGGAGCAGCATGGCGGTCTCCCTAAACCGGAGACGGCCGCAGGTGCAACAGATACGCCGTTCTACCTGCAGCTGGTCGGCGGAATCGCCAAACAGAAGCATGTCGCCGGCATTCCTTACCGGACGATCGAGCCTCTCACGACGTTCGAACAGTCGGAGGATATCATCAACCAGATGAAGAGCCGCGACATCTCCAATATCAAATTGAAATATTCGGGCTGGTTTAATGGCGGATTGGATCATGAGGTTCCGGATCATATTTCGGTCGACAAGGCGGTCGGCGGCAGCAATGGATTGCGGGGCTTCTTATCGTTCACGCAGGATCAAGGGGTTTCTTTCTTTCCGGATGTTGCCGTTTTGACCGCGAATACGGGAAAGGGATTCAACGAGAACGCGAATGCTGCGAGAACGCTGAGAGGCGTTCCTGCCGCTCTCTACCCGCTGGATCAGGCACTCAATCGGAGGGACCGGGATAAGCCGCCTTCTTATGTTGTATCGCCGCGGCTTACCGTTTCCTATACCGAGTCGGTGCTGAAAGGCTTGAAAGGATATCAAACGGGCGGCATTTCACTCCGGGATCTCGCCGATCAGCTCAACAGCGATTACCGCAAGCACAATCAACTGGATCGCACACAGTCCGAGAACCTTTCGGTTCAAGCGCTGGGCAGCATCTCGCAGCAAAATTTGAAGGTCATGGCGGACGGCGGCAACGCTTATGCGCTTCCTTTCTTGACGGATATTACGAACGCGCCGATGTCCGGCAGCCGATTCAAGATCGAGGACGAAGAGATCCCATTCTATCAAATGGTCATTCGGGGGTCCATCGACTACACGGGAAGCCCGTTTAACCTGTCAACCTATACGGATGAACGGCAGTATATCCTGAAATGCCTCGAATACGGAGCGGGCGTGTACTTCGAATGGATCCATGAACCGAATGACAAAGTGAAGGATACGGATTATAACGACTTGTATGCCGTCCATTACAAGCAGTGGATCGACCAGGCCGCCGAAATGTACCGCGAGGTGAACGATGTGCTGAAGAACGTCCGGAACGAGCCGATTACGGGCCATGAGAAGCTTGGCGAAGGCGTGTTCAAGACGGTGTACGGGAACGGCATATACGTCATTGTGAACTATAACCGTACGGATGTGACGGTGGACGGCCAAACGGTGAAAGCCGAGAGCTATTTGACGGGTGGTGTGCAATCTTGAAGTCGATCATGAAAATCGGCGCGAAGCGGCGGACGTACGCCGAACAGAAGGCGCTTTGGGGCTTTATCTACGTTTTGCCGTGGCTGCTTGGATTCCTTCTCTTTTTCCTAATACCGTTAATTTCCTCATTAAGGTACAGCTTCAGCTCCATCGAAGCCAATGCTAACGGCATGAACATCAGCTTTATCGGCATCTCCAATTACGTGGAAGCCCTTACGGTCAATACGAGCTTTAACCGTACGCTGACGACCTCGATCGTAAACATGGTCATCAACGTGCCGCTCATTGTCATCTTCAGCCTGTTTTTAGCTGTACTGCTGAACCAAAGGTTTGTCGGGAGAGCCATTGCCAGATCGATCTTTTTCCTTCCGGTCATCCTGGCGTCCGGAGTCATTGCAAATTTGGAGACGTCCAGCCTCGTTCAGGCTATCAATGAGCAGAACGCCGGCGGTGCCGTGAGCGGCCTGGGGACCAGCGAGCTGACGCGGATCATGGTCAATTCCGGTGTCAGCGATAACATCGTCACGTACCTGACGAGCGCCGTGGATCGCATCTACCAGATCGTCAGCCAGTCGGGTGTGCAAATTCTGATCTTCCTGGCAGGGATCCAGTCGGTATCCCCCCAGCTGTATGAGGCCTCCAAGATCGAGGGAGCGACCGGTTACGAAGCGTTTTGGAAAATCACGCTTCCCATGGTCAGCCCGCTTATCCTGGTCAACGTGATTTATACGGTGATCGACTCGTTCTCCCGGAGCGAAATGACGACGCTGATCAGGGAAACGGGATTTACAAATTTCAATTTCGGCCTCAGCTCGGCGATGGCCTGGATTTACTTCCTGGCGATCATGGTTATTTTGCTAATCATTACGTTTTTCATTTCCAAAAGAATTTTCTATCAAGAGTAGAAGGAGCGTGAGCAGCGTTGATCATCGCCCGTTTGTTGTCGCTCGAAAGCTGGAAGCGCTGGCTATGGACCGTCGTGCGGCTGGTCCTGATGGCAGGACTGTCGTTTGTCATTCTGTACCCCATTCTTCAAAAGATTTCAACGGCCATCAAGGACAAGAGCGATCTGTATTCGCCGATCGTCGTCTTTATCCCGGAGCATTATTCGCTGGACAATTTCAAAAAAGCCATCTCGATCATGGACTATTGGCACACGCTGTTCAATACGTTTACGTTATCGGCCATGACGACGATCCTGACGGCCGTGTCCTGCGCGTTTGCAGGCTACGCCTTCGCGCGGCTTAAATTCAAAGGCAGTAATTTGCTCTTTGGAGGTGTCATCCTGACCATTCTGGTGCCGCCAACGACCATTCTGATACCGATCTACATGAATTTGAAGGATTTCAGTCTCATGGGGCTGATCCCGCTGCTGACCGGGAAGTCGGTGAACCTGCTGGACTCGTACTGGCCTTTCTTTCTAACCTCGGTCACCGCTAACTCGCTGAAGGCGGGTCTCTACATTTTTATTTTCAGGCAGTTTTTCCGGGGGATCCCGAAAGAAGTGGAGGAGGCGGCTTATATCGACGGGGCGGGCGTAAGCAAAACTTTTATGCGCATCATGCTCCCGAATGCCGTTCCGGCCATCGTTACCGTGCTGTTGTTTTCGTTCGTATGGCAGTGGAATGACAGCTTCTTTACGACAACGTATTTAACGTCGGGCAAAGTGATGTCCACCCAACTGGCGTCGCTGCCGCACAACCTCTCCATCATGCTCGAGGGCGGGGTGGCGACCAACAAGGATCCTTTCTATATGAGCATGGTCCAGGATACCGGCATCTTGCTGGCCATCCTGCCGCTGATCATTATTTATTTGTTCGTGCAGCGTTACTTTGTGGAAAGCATCGAACGGACCGGCATCGTCGGGTAAGGTTGGGTTATGGTATTAACGAAAAAGCAGCATGCGGTCCCGCATGCTGCTGCTCTATTTTATTTATCTATAAGGAGAAGGTTCCTAGTGGAAACGGATAGAAAGCTGCTTGATTTAATCTCAAGGCCGTAAATCACCCGATTGCCGGTACTCACGAGGCGTGCAGCCCACGATACGCCGGAATTGTCTGGAGAAATGCTCGACATTTCTGTATCCGCACAGCTCGCTGATATCGGCGATTCGAAGCGATCCGTGGATCAGCCTTTCCTTGGCGAGGCGGATCCTGCACTGGATAACGTCGTCCATGCAGGAAATCCCGAAAGTCGCCTTATACAGCGTTTGCAGGTACCCGGGGCTCAAGTGAACGTCATCGGCCATGGAAGGGACGCTCCATTCAGCGCCGGGACGGTTATGGATCGCCTTGCGCAGATTCAGCAGTTTCAGGTAATGCGGCGAATTTTCCTTGGATTGAAAAGCTTCGAGCAGCTTGTTGAACAAGATTCGAAACAGGTAGTCGATCGAGAGCTCCCGGTAATCGCAGCTGAAAAAATTTTCGGTGGCCAGAAGCTGAAACAGCTGGCGGCAGTACCCGGGATCCGGGACCGGAATCGGAACGCCCCGCGGAAGTGCCGTCTCCAAAACGTAGGATTCGTCCGTCTCGAAACGGACCCAGTCATTCACAAATTGGCCTGAGCAGGCGCGGTACATAATCTTTTGGCGAGGGGGAAAGAGAACGGCACAGTTTGCCGGGTACTCCCGGATTTCTCCTTGAACCCAGAACTCGGCCGGCGTTTGCGTAAGAATCAGCAGCCAAAAATCATGTCCTTCCGGAATGTCATAAATAAAGTCTCCGGGATGGGCGGCATCATATCCGACATAGTAAATGGATGTCGTCATCACGATCTCCAATCTTAGAATAGATCAAATTTCTGTCAGCATAGATCATTCATTGCTGAGATGTCCTAATTTATAATTTCATAGTAAACGCAATATAAAGTCAATAAAATAATCAGAAATGGCGTTACTCCGTCAGTAAATCCGTATTTGAAATGATCAATAAAGGTGAGGACCATGCCATGATATTGAAAAGCGAATATATCAAAGTACTATGCTATACCCGCTCTCCGCAGGACGACATCATCTATGCACCGAGACTGGCGTACAGCATGCATCTTGCCTATAGCGAGGACGGCAGGGGTTTCCAAGCCTTGAACCATAATTCAGGCGTCCTGTTCGCCAAGGCAACGAACCATGAAAACGGGACGCTCCGGGCCAAAAGCCTGAAAAATCCGTACCTCTTCCGCATGGCCGACGGAAAATTCGGTGTCGTTGCCATACGGACAGAGGCGGATGGACAGCAGGATGAAGAGAGCCGAGGGGCGGTGCTGTTCTTTACTTCCGACGATTTGCTGCAGTACCAAGAAATCGGGCTTGTTGATTTGAAGAGCGATGCTTACGCCCAAGATGTCGCTTGCGAGTACGATGAATCAAGCCAGGTATACATCATCCGCTGGAGCGACGGGAAGGGCGGCAGCTACCAAAATAAGATTCAGGATCTTTATGATTTGGCTGGCGCCGGGACTCCGGAAAAAGTGGAGGCGTTTACTCTCGGAGCCGTATCGGCCGATATTGAAGGCATCCAGCCCCGCAATGTGATCCGCGTTCCGCGGGAAACGGCACAACGCCTCATATGCCGGCTTACGGTTCCCGAGAATGTCGCCATTGAAGTTCCGGATAGCATCATTGCGACATCGGCCGAGGATTTGAAAGCGCTCAAAGCGACCGCGGTATACAGTGACGGCACCACGGCCCCCAAAGCCGTGGACTGGGATATGGCAGCGGTTCGCTGGGATCAGGCGGGAACCTATCAGGTGAGGGGAAGGGTTCGTCAGGAGCATTATGCGTTTCCGATCGCGCCGAACCGGGCGGACCCTTGCATCGCGAAATGGAACGGCAAGTATTATTTCATTGCGACGAACGACGCCGACGGCAACCGAACCTTGTATATCCGGGAAGCAGAGACGATATCCGGTCTTGTTCAGGCCGGCGAGTCTTTAATTTTGGATACACAAACCTATGATCACATTAAAGGGCTGTTATGGGCGCCCGAGTTCCATATTATCGGGGACGGGCTGTACATTTTTCATGCGGCAACGACAGGCGAATTTTTCTATGAAGAGTGCCACGTGATGAAGCTGCGCGAGGGTGGGGACCCCACTTGCGCAGCTGACTGGTCGATGCCACGGCGCGTCGTCAGGAAAGACGGTACCGAGTTATGCGAGGCGGGCAAGGTGATCTCACTGGACATGACCGTCATCCAGGTGAACGGGGATTGTTACGCGGCTTGGTCGGAGCGGCAGTTCGTGCCTGTAGATCTTGGCGCCTGGGTTTATATCGCGAAATTGGATCCGAAGGAGCCGTGGAGGCTGGCGAGCGATCCGGTGCTGCTGACCAAGCCGGACTTTGGCTGGGCTAATAACCATACCTTTGTCGATGAAGGGCCGTTTGCTTTGATCCGGGACGGCAGGATTTATCTAACCTTCTCGAGCGCGGCGGTAGACGCTACATATTGCGTAGGCCTGCTGACCGCCGAAGCGAATGCGGACCTGCTGGATCCCGGCAGCTGGACGAAGGGTAATTATCCGATTCTGACGTCGAGAAGCGTCCCGGGCGAATACGGTCCGGGCCATAATTCTTACATTACCGATGACGATGGCGTCACTTGGAACGTATACCATGCCCGACCGGGAGTAGAGGGGCCAAGAGGCTCCGGAATCCGCCGCGTTCATTTCGGTATGGACGGATATCCGGTGCTTGATTTAACGGAAGAAAGAGATTTGAACCCGGCTTTGGCCGAGGTGTCGATCGAAATCATTGTACAACGCGATTAGGAAGGGGCAGAGAGAACATGTATCCAAATCCGATTATATGGGCCGATTATCCGGATCTTGACGTGATCCGGGTGGAGGATACCTACTATATGGTGAGCACGACGATGCACATGATGCCGGGCTGCGTCATTCTGCGATCATACGACCTGATTCAATGGGAAGTGGCTACACATGTATACGACGTACTGGACAATACGCCGGCACAGCGGCTCGAAGGCGGCCAACATATTTACGGCCAGGGCATGTGGGCGCCATCTTTTCGTTACCACAAGGGAAAATTCTACGTCATCTTCGTGGCGAACGATACCCGCCGGACTTACCTGTACACGGCAGATAGCGTAACCGGTCCATGGACGAAGCAGTACATCGAGGGCTTTTATCACGACTGCTCCCTGCTGTTTGACGATGACGGCCGGACGTATTTGATATACGGCAACACCGAGATTCACCTCCTCGAATTGAAGGAGGATCTTTCCGGTCCCAAACCCGGCGGGCTGAACCGCGTTATCGTGAAAGAACGGGAGCCGTACCATCTCGGGTACGAGGGTGCCCACTTTTATAAGATCGATGGCAGGTATTATGCTTTCTTTATCCATATTTCGAAGGCTTTAGGGCGCCGAACGCAGGCCTGCTTTGCGGCGGATTCCCTAGAGGGCGAGTTTACGGGCGGAGAGGTTTTTAATGACGATATGGGGTATTTCAATTCGGGCGTAGCGCAGGGCGGCATCGTGGATACGCCGGACGGGAAATGGGTGGCTGTGCTGTTTCAGGATCACGGCGCCGTCGGCCGGATTCCGGTGCTTGTTCCGCTGCACTTTGAAAACGGTTTTCCGGTATTCGCCAAAGCAGCACCCCCAATGATCGAGCTGCCAAGCACAAGACCGGGGTATACCTACCAGCCTTTGGTTGGAAGCGACGACTTTGATTACACGCCGAACGAAGACGGCAAAGTGCGCCTGAAGGATGTTTGGCAGTGGAATCATACGCCTGACGATGCATTGTGGTCCGTAACGGACAAACCGGGAGTCTACCGGGTCACATCCGGCAAGATCAGCCCCAATTTGACGTTCGCGGTCAATACGCTGACGCAGCGTGCCATGGGACCAGCATGCGAAGTAACGGTCACGCTGGACGGCAGCGGGCAGAAGGATGGCGATTATGCAGGCTTATGCTTTTTGATCGGTACATACGGCTTGATCGCTTTGACCAAGGAGGCCGGCCGATCCTACCTGGTGATGCTGGCCAGAGAGGCCAAAGACCGCTCCATATTCGGCAAACTGGTCGACGAAGAGCCCGGGACCGAACTCGCCAGAGTTCCCGTTTCCGGAAACGTCATCACACTTAAGACGATTGGCAATTTCGTGAACAATGAGGATGAGTGCATGTTTTATTACCGGGATGGTGCGGATTGGAGGCAGCTCGGGATTACACACAAGATGGTATACAAGCTGGACCATTTTATGGGATGCCGAGTCGGTCTGTTTTTGTTCTCCACCCGGGAGGTTGGAGGGACGGCGGATTTTTCCGATTTTCAATACCAGGTGCTGAAGTAACCGACTTCCGTTCGCTCCATATGCAATGGGGATGTTCCTGTGGGAGCGTCCTCGTTTGCGCTGGATGTTAATTTGAAAGTCGCAAGGTGTGGTCGAAGACAACCATACTTTGCCGGGTGAAGACACGGTCAATGGCAGGTTGTTGCGTGATCATGAGGAGGCTTACACTTTGGGATGAAGGTGTCTTTCATGAAGCATTGGCGTGTAGAACTTCTCTAGGAGGGGATAGGTATGATGAGGTTGCGCGAAGCGTTTAAAGAACAGTTTTTGATCGGAGCCGCCGTCAATCCGGTGACGTTGGACTCGCAGCGTGATTTGCTTATCGAGCATTTCAATAGCGTGACTGCCGAAAATGAAATGAAATTCGAAAGGTTGCATCCTGCGGAGGACCGGTATACGTTTGAGGCGGCAGACCGTATGGTGGCCCTGGCTAAAGCCAACGGCATGGGGGTAAGGGGCCATACGCTGGTGTGGCACAATCAGACGCCGGCATGGGTGTTTGAAAATGAAGACGGCAGCCAAACGGATCGGGTGACGCTGCTGGCCCGCATGAAATCTCATATCAACACGGTCGTATCCCGTTACCGGGGAGAACTCTATGCTTGGGACGTGGTGAACGAAGCGGTATCCGACAGCGGCAGCGAGCTGCTGCGGCCTTCAAAGTGGCTCGATATTATCGGCGAGGATTTCATCGCCAAGGCGTTTGAGTACGCCCATGAAGCCGATCCGGAGGCGCTGCTGTTCTACAACGATTACAACGAGGCCGATCCGGTGAAAAGCGAGAAAATCTACACGCTCGTCAAATCGCTGCTCGAGCAGGGGGTTCCGATCCATGGCATCGGGCTTCAGGCGCACTGGAGCCTGTATCACCCGTCGCTGGATAATATCCGCGTGGCGATCGAGAAATACGCCAGTTTGGGCGTGAAGCTGCATATTACGGAGCTGGACGTTTCGATGTTTGCGTTCGATGACCGGCGGACCGACCTCACGGCTCCGACGGAAGAGATGCTGGCTCTTCAAGCGGAACGTTACGGTCAATTTTTCCGGCTGTTCCAGGAATACAGCGAATATATCACTTCCGTCACTTTTTGGGGCGCTGCCGATGATTATACCTGGCTGGACCATTTCCCTGTACGGGGACGAAAGAATTGGCCATTCTTATTTGATGCGAAGCATCAGCCCAAACCGTCTTATTCGGAAGTGCTGAAGACAGTGGGCTTGACTCTTTAGGCAAGGCATGTTTTTCATTGGAATGGTGCTTGTACAAGCACCATTTTTTTTCGTGTTAACGGCAGCTGCACCAGCTTTTCATTAAGGCGATACCGTTTGATGGGAGTTGAAGGTCATCCGGTATGCGGTCGGCGAGAAGCCGGTCGATTCCTTGAAAATTCTGGATAAGTAGGAGATATCGGATATTCCGATCCTGTCGCCGATTTCAGATAACGGGAGGTTCGTCGTCACAAGCAGCAGTTTTGCTTCCTCCAGCCTTCTTTTCTTGATGTATTGGATCGGGGAAATCCCGAACTGGCGTTTAAATACACGGATGAAATAGTTGGGATGCAAATGAGCCTTTTCGGCCAAGTCCGTAATGGTCAGGTTGTGACGGTAGCTGCTCTGAATATACGAAATCACCTGTTCGAGAGGTTCGGGCTCCGTCGAACGATGGAGGCTGTCCTCGGAGGAAACCGCATGCTCAATATAATAAGCGACCAATCTTAGCATGGCTGATTTCACAAGCAGCGGACCGCTAATGGAAGCCGCAGCATCGCTGTCGAGCAATTCGCGGAACAGCCGGATCGCTTCGCTGTCATTTTTTGTGTCCACATACAGTGGGGTTTGAATCAGGTCAAAGAGATTGCGGTCTCCAATCCGAGCCGTAAAATGGCACCAATATTTCGTGTATCTGGGGCCCGAAGTGTAAGAATAGGACTGCTTCACGCCATGAGGCATAAGAAACCATTGTCCGGGTTTTGGACTGAATTCCGAATCGCCGATTTTCAGCCATCCCTCCCCGTCACAGATCAAATAAAACTTGTTAAAGTCCGGCGTATAGTCGAGCTCCCGCCAATCCGTCCATACCTGGTTATATCCCATCGATGTGACCCGTACGTCCAGATTTTCCATATACAGCCTTGCTAGTGATTGGTTGCCCATAACTGTATTCCCCGTTCTATATAGAGTAGATAATTTTATCCAACAGAAGGTTAGGATTCTGTATTCATTCATGGCGCGAGGATTGCTAGGATAAAATCAATTCCTGATTCGAGCAAAGGAGGCAATACCGATGAACTGGAACGAAATCGCCGCTGGCCCCTACCAACCTACCTTTGAATCCCTCCGCCAATTCGAATGTCCGGAGTGGTTCCGGGACGCCAAGTTCGGGATCTGGTCGCACTGGGGCGCCCAGTCCGTACCGATGTACGGAGACTGGTATGCACGGAACATCTATATCGAAGGTTCGGAACAATACCGATACCATGTCCGTCACTATGGGCACCCATCGAAATTTGGCTATAAAGACCTTGTGCAGCTGTGGAGAGCGGAGGCGTTTGACCCGGATGCCTTAATGGACTTATACACGGCAGCCGGGGCCAAATATTTCGTGGCGCAGGCGATGCACCATGATAACTTCTTCAATTATGATTCTAGCATCCATCGCTGGAACTCGGTCAATATGGGACCCAAAAAAGATATTGTCGCTCTGTGGAAGGATGCCGCCGCACGGCGTGGGCTGCCTTTTGGCCTAACGGAGCATCTCGGCGCCACATTCAGCTGGTTCCATTGGAATAAAGGCAGCGATAAGGAGGGGCCATATGCCGGCATTCCTTACGATGGGAACGATCCGGCGAATGAGGATTTGTATCTGCCCAATAAGGAACACCATCAAGGCAGGATACAGGTTGATTCGATTTCGCCTTGGTATACATCCAATCCGTGGTGGCATCGTCACTGGTTTTCCGTGATCAAGGAAATCATTGATAAGTATCAGCCGGATCTGCTGTACTCGGACGGCGGGCTGCCGTTCACACCAGGCTACTGGGAAAAGCCGGAGCTGTCCCTGGATGATCCCGCCTACGAGGCTGGACTACTCGCTGTCGCACACCTGTATAATACGAGCGCGGCGATTCACGGCGGCGTGAACCGCGCGGTCTATAACCAGAAGGATCGGCGCAAGGAAATATACACGATAGGCGTGCTGGATATCGAGCGGAGCCAAGAGCCTGACATCAAGCCTGAGCCGTGGCAGACCGACACATGCGTAGGGGACTGGTTCTATAATGTGAGGTCTGTGTATAAAAAGCCGGGGCATGTCATCGAAATCCTGGTCGATATCGTTTCTAAAAACGGCAATCTTCTCTTGAATATTCCGCAGAAGCCGGATGGTACAATCGACGACGAGTGCACGCATATCCTCAGAGAGATGGCTGAGTGGATTCGAGTCTGCGGCGAAGGGATATTTGGCACCCGCCCGTTCCGCGTGTCAGGCGAAGGCCCTTCACAGGTGGTCATTGACCATTTCACCGAAAACAAAGTGGAATGGACAGCGGCAGATTACCGATTTACGCAGAAGGGGAATATTCTCTACGCCTTCCAAATGCGCTGGCCGGAGGATCGTCTAGCCGTCATTCGTACGTTGACCCCGGCTGACAAGGTAAAGTCCGTGCGGCTGCTGGGTGTGGGCGATGTACCGTTCGAGCAGCCTTACGGAGCTCTGGTTGTTTCCCTTCCGGAGCATAGGCCGACAAATCATGCCCACTGCCTGGCTATTGAGCTCGGGTGACACGCTCGATGATCCATTTGGACCGGCATCGCTGGCTGAGTTAGGTAAATGATCGGTATAATAATATAATACTCGTTGGATTACGCCCTGCGGCTGATATAATGATGCCGTGGGGCGTTTTTAATAACTCTTGTTAAGGAGATGATCACGATGAAAGCGTTAAAGCTAAGGCCTTTTGTTCCGTCCGGTGAGGATTACCCGCTTGCTGTGCAGTTCTATGAGGATTTGGGATTTGAAAAAATATTCACCAGCGATGAGCTGACGATTTTCCGGATGGACGAAACGGAATTCCATTTACAGAACTATCAGAACGCTGAATTGCAAATGAACTATATGCTGGAGCTATGCGTCCAGGATTTGGATGCGTGGTGGAGCCATCTTCAACACTCCGGTGTCATCTTAAAATACGGCGTGAAAGCCAAGCCTCCTGAAATCCAGCCGTACGGCAGACGGGCCATCCATCTGCTGGATCCCGCCGGCGTTCTCTGGCATATTACAGAAGTCTGAACCCGGCCGAACGGACAGGTAAGGCGCAGCTGATGGCATTTGTAGAGAGAGGAGGATGATTACATATGAACGGTGATACGAAGCAAATCTATCTGATCTCCGGTCCGCTCGGGGTCGGAAAATCGACAACGTCGAAAGAGCTGGCTCGGCTCGTGGAACGCTGTGTGCTGATCGAGGGCGACGATTTACTCCACATGCAGATGACGGAGCCTGCCCCGACATGGGAGGAACGTCTGAGCTTGGCTTGGATGAATATCCTTTCGGTCACCAGAAACTTTATCCAAAACGGTTTTCACGTCGTGATCGACTTTGTCGTCGAAGATGAATTCGAGTGGTTCTGCCGGCAGATCGCCGATTTAAACGTACAGCTCAAATATGCGGTACTGCACGCAGACGAAGAAACGATAACGGAGCGTCTCCATATGAGAGGGGATATACATTTACTGGACCGTTCGCTGTTTTTGCTAAATAAACTGAAGTCAGCAGCAGTCAATGCGGATTATCTTGTGGATACGAATCATAAGGATCCGGCCGAGACTGCCGCAGGAGTGATCCAACATGACAGGTTTCACGTTCATATTGGAATGTAACGGAAAGCATGGTTAAACAACGGCTGCCGCAGGGATAGACTGCTATTCTTCAAGTCTTCGCCGGCCGCCGTTTTGTTGTGCCCGAAAGTGTCTGAAGAGGCAAATGCTGACGCCTGAAAAAAAGGGGTTGACAATAAATGTTAATCACCGCATAATTACATTGACTGACTGAGTCAATCTAAATCACGACAATTCATATTTTTTTTGAATATTATCGACTGAATGAGTCAATCTAAAACTGGGAGGAATCATTTTATGGTTACCAAGGCGAACACAAGCAAAGCCATCGTCATCGGTGGAGGTATGGCGGGACTCATGACCGCACGCGTGCTCTCGGAATATTTCAAAGAGGTACTGATCGTTGAAAATGATGCCTATCCGACAGGGCCGGACGTCCGGCCGGGAACGCCTCAGGCATTCCATCCGCATCGCTTTACGGCGCGGGGGAAAGCGGTCATTGAACGGCTCTTTCCTGGATATGAGCAGGATATGATCGCGAACGGCTGCCCGTCTTCACTGAACAAAACCGCGTATTTCATGAACCAGTACGGCACCCTGGAAATGAAGTACGACCGGGATGATCTTAAATTTAGCAGAGCGCTTCTGGAGTGGGTCATCCGCGAGCGGACGGCTGCCATTTCCAACGTGAAATTTCTGACGAAACACCAGGTGACGGGGTTGTTAACGAGCCCTGACGGATCCGAGGTAATGGGGGTGCAAGCCAGAGACCGTGAGCAGTCCGGCAAGGAGAAAGCACTGACGGCCGACCTGGTTATTGATACGAGCGGGCGATCTTCAAAGCTGTCGGGCTGGCTTACGGACCTGGGCTACGAGGTTCCCGAGCCGGATCTGTTGAAAGTTTCGCTCGGGTACAGCACCCGCCGCTATAAAGTACCGCCGCACCTGACTCATTTGATCGATGAATGGGATGTCATCAACATTCAAGGACAGCCTGCGAGCGGTACGTATACGAGTGTCTTCTCATTTATCGAGAATGATACGGCTGAAGTGCTGCTCGCCCGTCCGGGCGGGAATTACCCTCCGACGGATGCTGCCGAATTCGAGAGCGCCTTGGAGCAGCTTCCGAGCCCGAAGATCGCAGAACTCGTCCGCGATTTCGAACCGATGGCGTCACCCAGACCTTTCCGCGTTCCGGAATTGTACTGCCATCGATTTGAACAGATGCCGCAGTGGCCGCAAGGCTTGCTGGTCCTGGGAGATGCTTACTGCATCTATGACCCGATCTTCGGCCAGGGCATGACCGTTGCTGCCATCTCAGTCGAAATCCTGGAAACCTGTCTGCAGGAACAGCACGCCGAGAAGCGGCCGGATTGGGAGCATGGCGTACTCCGCCGAATCAAGGAGGCCATCGAGCCGGCGTTCTGGCTGAACTGTACGGCCGATCTCCGGTGGGAGGGTGTCGAATACCATGGGACGGATTCGAGCAAGAGGAACGCCTTCAGCCGGGAATATATGGAGCTGTTCCTGAGGTATGCGGTCAGCAAACCCGATTGGAAGTTCTATGGACTCTATTGGGCGGTCAATACGTTATCGGTATCCCCCCGAAACATTTTCAATCCTGAGACAGCTGTCCAAGTGTTAACCGCTTCAGATGAAGGCAGGGAGCTGCTCTCCGGTCTTACGGCGGACAACGGTAAACCTGTGGAAACGATTCTCGAAGAAATGCTTCCGCGGTTCCCGGAATCGCCGTTCGAGCTGGTAAGACCATAGCGATAGCCAAGATGGATTTGATATACTGGTAGAAAAAACGGTAGCTTCCGGTAAAGGGGTACTTGACATTGGCACCATTAAACGAAGAGCAATTACACCAAATTCGCGATGAACGAAAAGAACAGATCAAGGCAGCAGCGCTTCAGGTGTTTGCCCGCAAAGGCATCCTCAGCGCAAAGATGAGTATGATCGCTGAGACGGCAGGCATCAGCAACGGGCTGCTGTACCATTATTTTAAATCCAAAGACGAATTGTTTACGTCGCTTGTTCAAGAAGCGATGGCCGAATCGGAAGCGGCGCTGCGCAGCGTCTATGACATGCCGGGAACGCCGCTCGAGAGAATCAGGGCGTTAACGGCGGAAATCCTCAATGAAGATGGCACTCCATACTTCATGCTGATTCACCAGGCAGCCACGTCCGACGGGGTGCCTGAACAAGTCAAGGAGATCCAACAGCAATATTCTATGGATACGTATGTAGATATGCTGCTTCCGTTATTCGAAGAAGGTCAGCAAGCAGGGGAATTGGCGGAAGGAGATCCGCGTGAGCTCATCGCTTGTTATTTATCCGTCCTATCCGGCGTGATGGTCATCAATTCGAATGGAAGCAAGGTGTATCAAATTCCGAAGGCCGACATGCTGATGCGGCTGGTTGCACGGAAATAAACGCAGTTTGTACATCGTTAAAAAACTCTTTCCTACCCGCCTATCAAGGCGGTTGGAAAGAGTTTTATGATGTGTTCTCCGTATTCAAGAACAGCTATCCGTTTCCATACTGGGCGAGATACTGCGGATACGAGCGGAGATGGACCGCTTTGGCTTTGCGCTGGGCTTCTTCCCGATGTTCCGGGACCTCCTCCGACTCGACGTAATCGGCCAGTACGTCAATGACGTCGTCCAGCAGTTTTGCCCGAAAATACAGCTCAAGCCGCTCGGCAACCGTATCTCCTGCCGTGGCCAACACCTTTTCCCTCCAAACCGGCCATGATGGGCCATGCCTTAGTGGCCATAACATAACCGAATAGTCCATCGCCGCATCTCCCTGGCCGGAAAGATCGTCCCAGTCGATGATCCGAAAGCTGTCCTTGCCGCAAGTCAGCACGTTGTTTCCGTTCAGATCGTTATGAACCACGTCGCTCGCAGGGAGTCCAAATGCCGGGGTCTGCCGGACAGCTTCCCTCAGCCTTTCGATCTCTTCTCCAAACCACAAAATGGTCTCATCCGACACGAAGTCCCGCAGCAGCTCCCGGGATCTGTGGATTCCCTCCAAATCTTCCGTAAACCTGGATATGTATTCGTCTTCAAAGGCATCCGCAAAAGTGCGGACTTCCGCTTCAGGCAGCATTCCGCGAAGAATGCTGTCGCGATGCAGCCTGGAGGCGGTCTCGATGACGCCCGTCAGAATAGCTTCAGGATTCGCCGCTTCCGCCAGCGGGACCGCATCCTCGATATATTCGAACACAAGGCCATACGGATACCCTTCTACGATCTCGCTTTCAATCCTGTGGACCAGCTTGGGTGCGGCGTAGTGTTCGGCAAGATAATCGCTGACGCCCGCCCACTGCTGCAGCCGCTCGCTCCGATCGGGCGGAGCCAGTTTAACGTGAAGCCGCGTGTGGCCGTCCGACAAGCGGAGAGACAAATTACCGAAGCCTCCGGGATTATAGATGTATGAAGCCTGGATATGATGGGGATCTAAACCGATCGCACCGGCATTCGCCGCTGCCCATTTTTCGATGAGTCGTTCTGCCAACCTTACATTCATAACGTTCTCCGGCCTCCTCGCCTTCTTTTGGTATATACCGGATATTGTAGCATGGAATGGGTGTGATTACCCGGCCGTCAAGAAGCAGGAAAAAACCATTCGTTCATGAATGGTTTTTAATATGTTAACGGCGCTGCCGCTGCTGATCATTTTCCCCTTTTTGCAAAAATACTTTAACAAAGGGGTTATGCTCGGTTCAATCAAAGGATGAAGACGGCAACAAAAATTCGGATCATGGGGTGAAGACAGGTGAATCAGCAACCGAAGTATGTAGCCCATCGGGGGCTTAGTATGAAGGCGCCTGAGAATACCGTCGCGGCTTTTGAACTGGCAGGCCGATCGGGATTCTGGGGCATCGAATGCGATACTTACTGCACGACGGACGGCCGCTGGATTGTCCATCATGACCGTACCGTCGACCGGATGACGAACGGAACGGGGAGGACGAAGGATTTCTCGTTTGCCGAGATTCGCGAGCTGAGCATCACCTCCGGAAACGGGATCAGCGATTATTCCGGCCTGCGAGTCCCGACATTGGAGGAAGTGTTGTCCGTATGTGTGTCCTACGGCATGCACGCATTCGTCGAGATTGAGGAATATCACCAGGATCGCGATCTGGAAAGGCTCGTTGAGCTGGTCCGCGGCTACGGCATAATGGGGCAAATGAGCTTCATCTGCTTCAATGCCAACGATCTGTTGAAGGTGCGTGCCATCGATCCGGCGGTGCCGCTCGGCTTTTTATCGGCGAAGCCGCCAAGTGAAGCAGACCTTGAGCTCATCGGCCGGCTGCAGCCTGCTTTTCTGGATTACGACTATCGTACCGCGACGCCGGATGACGTGCGAAACTGCAGCAGGGCTGGAGTTGACGTGTCGATCTGGACTGTAAACGAGCGGGAGATTTCGCGGCCGTTTGAGGAGGCGGGTGCGGCCTATATCACGACGGATACGATTTTGTGGGATTGAAATAGGAGTCTAGGTTTCAGTAGCGTTTTATCCACGGGTATTACTGCTATGACTAATGGTGACATTTGGAGATAGTCGTTATAGATGATGAGTGTTTAGCATAAGAAAAGGGAAGCGCTAATTCTTGCGCTTCCCTTTTTTGGATCGTATTTTTCCGAACTCTAATATGAGATTGAAGAGAACCTTATTTCTCCTCCAAAGAATAGGAGGTTACGACGCCGTTTTTCAGCGTTACGTAGATAAACAATTTTGGTGGTGCGATGTCGTAGATCCAGGTTACGGTATGATTCCCCGAATTAAGGATCCGGTCCGGCTTGTCCCAGGATAATTCGAGCATCTTGTCGGTCATCCCTGCACGAACCTGGCTATTTTCGATCAGCTTCCAATATGAGCTTGGAAAGTTAAAAGATTTATAAGGATTAACGGTCGAAATTACCTTTTGGAAATCCTCGGTGTGAAGGCTCTTGATCTTATAGGTTTTGTTTTGATAAGTAAAGTATACGTCAACCCAGCCGGTAATTAGTTCATCGCTTTCTACCTTGACGATCTTAACTTGCGACAAATTGTGAACGGATTTAGTTGGTGTACCGTCAAATTCCGTTAGTTTCATCTGCACCCGGTAGCTGTGAATCCAAACAGTCTTGCCTATATATTTTTTATAGGTTTCATAGGCGTTATTAACAAAAATGATAACCTTCTTGGCTGATGTAGTGAGCATAACGTAACTGATCGGCTTTGTTTTTTCATTTATAGGCCTGGTGTAATCTACTGTTGTCTTTGCATTCAGCGTGTCCGTTATCATCCCGAGGGGAAGCATCAACTTGCCCTCGATGAGCTGAGGAGGGACAGTATACAGCTTTTTTGCTCCATTAATCGACACGGATTTAACATTCAGCTTAGCGGTGACCTTGATATCCCCGATTGTATAGCCGATGTTTCCCTGTTTGGGATCAAACTGCAGTTGCAGGCCCAATTCTTTAAATAGCGGGCCAATGGGAAGCATGGTTTGGCCTGATAGGATAACTCCTTTATCTTTCAATTCGATGATAGGCAGCTCTGATTCTGTCTCTCCACTGGCCCCCGCCTTTTGTCCGTTCGTGATTACCGAAATCCCCAGCACACAAGCCAGCAATATCATGACAAGTTTCTTCAAAATTCTTCCTCCATTTGAATCTTTTCCTTGAATATACCTGAATTGCAGTGATTTGTCTCATTTTTTTGCTAGAGTCAAAGGAATCCTCAAACCCCATGTGGAAACTACTAGGCAGATGAATAACCGAAAGAGAGGAATATCGCGATGATGCCGGTTCAGGACCTACTGAATCCAAAAGCTTACCCGATGCAAAGTTTACATCTTTGCTCCATGCAGAGTCTATATGACAAACAGCGGCGGTTGTTTTGCATGGAGCCTTATCCCTTAACCGCATCCATTTCAGATCATTAGCAGGATGTTTGTCATGCAGGCTTTGCTACCTTACCATCTTAAACTCACTTAGATGAAAGGGCGAAGCCAATGAAATATGTATCTGCGAGCGACATTTTACCTGAACAGCTGCTTCAGGAAATTCAAAAATACGTCCAAGGCAGGACGATCTATATTCCTTCTCGCGAGGATGGCCGCAAAAAATGGGGCCAGCTTTCGGGACAGCGGGACTATCTGCGGAAACGCAATTTAGAGATCAGGCAATCGTTCCGTAAAGGAATTGATGTGGAGCAGCTCTCCCAGTCCTATTGCCTCGCTGTAGAAACGATCCGAAAGATCGTATACCAGAAAAAATAATGCCAGGGGCTTGCGTGTGATCAAACCAGCGCGAGCCCTTTTTGTATCCTAAATGGTTATGTGTGTTCTCTGCATATTGTTTCAAAGCGCCAGCCGGTATACTTTACGGTACAAGATAAAAGGCTCTTTGAGGAGGATCCAGCATGGCAGAAATAACGGTTGAATTAAGCAGGCGTGATACGCAATCGATCATCTATAACCTTTACCCCCTGTATCTTCACGATTTGGCGGGGATCCGGAACGTGCTTCCCAATCGGTATGGCGTCTTTGAAGACAGCGATGCCTTTCAAACGCTTCAGCAGCAAATGCCGGAGTTTGATATTTGGTGGGAAAAAGAGGAGTGCCTTTTTCCTTTCTTGATTCGGGTCGACGAAGTGCCCGCAGGATTCGCGTTGATTGCCACGCCGCCTTATGTGGAGGATGACAGCGATTTTTTGGTGAACGAATATTTTATACTGCAGCCTTTCCGGGGTCAGGGCGTTGCCGAGGAGGCCATAACCCAAATCTTCAACCGGTTCAAGGGAAAATGGCTGATCTACACGACTCCGACAGAGAGGAATTCAAGGACCATTCATTTTTGGAGAAAAACCCTGGCGCGTTATACGAACAACAGGTTCACGGAAGAGGACAGGGAATTGCGGGCTGAGATCGGGGCGGCTAAGGTGTTCCATTTTATAAACAAATAAGTAGTCGGGCGGCTGATCGATAAGATCGGCTGTTTTTTTGTTCAAATTCATAGCTATGGAATGGCAAAAGGTCGCTTTACGACTATCGATAAGTCGGATCAGAGGTAGAGCGACCCGAAGAAAAGGAATAGAATATCTTCACTGTGAAGTCGTCAGGAAGCAAAGGAGCATGCAGATGAAGACATTAATCAAATGGGTACTGTCGATTGTCCTCATTGTAACGATAGGGGGATTTCTCGCCGTGAATTTATCTCCCGTTCCTTTTATTTATTGGCTTCGCAACCAACCGGATCCTGGGCCGGCAGCACCCCTAAGCTGGACGGCGTATCAAGAGATGGTGGATACACACAAAGACCTTCGGTATCCGTCCGAATTTAAGTCCAATACGTTTGATGTTTATGTTCCCCAAAATAGTCAGGAAAAGCGGCCGACGATTCTTTGGGTACATGGCGGTGCATTCGTGTCTGGAGATAAGTCGGGCACTTCCTATTGGTGCACGATGATGGCCAGCAAAGGGTATGCCGTCGTCAGCATGAATTACGAGGCGGCTCCCGAGGCTCGATTCCCGGCACCGGTCCTTCAAATGACGGAGCTCTATCAATTTTTGAAGGAATCTTCCGATGAATATCCGGCCATAGATCTTAACCGTCTTATTATTGGAGGAGACTCGGCAGGTGCTCAGATCGCATCCCAGTTCATTGCGATACAGACCAATCCGGACTTGGCGAACAGGATGAATATCCAACCGTCCGTACCGCTGGAAACGTTAAAGGCTGCGCTTTTATACTGTGGGCCGTACAACGTCAAACAGCTTGCGAACGTAAAGGGCAGAGTGGAGCAGTTTGTTCTGAATCAGCTGGGGTGGGCTTACATCGGTAAACGGAATTGGCAGAGAGGAACCGAGGCGGAGGATGCTTCAACGACCAACCACGTGACCCCTCGTTTCCCCCCTGCTTTCATTACAGATGGAAACACCGGTTCCTTTGAGCGGCACGGCAAGGAGCTAGAGGCCCGACTTCAGGCGGAGGGCGTCCCGGTTACCTCCTTATTTTTCCCTGTGTCTCATGGAGCCGTTCCACACGAATATCAATTTCAATTGAATACCCGAGAGGCGATGGAGTGCTTCAACGAGACGTTATCCTTTTTAAAAGAGCGGTTGGAGCACTAGCCTGAAGGCATGATCGTAAATACTTATCGGTGAGAGAAGTAGTATAGTGGAGTTAGCTTATGACCAAGGAGAGGATTTTCATCATGTACACCCGTCTTAAGGCAGTTCCTTGGAATTCGATACGCGTCAAGCTCGTTCTTGGACTGCTTGGCGTGGCAACTCCTTTAATTGCATTGCTGATTTATGTGAGTTACTACAGTGTAGGTGTCATACACAATCAGGTGGCGGTCTCCAATAAAAATATGATTTCCGTTCAAATGCGGCAGATCGACAGCCAGCTCGCGGAAATTGAGCGTCATTTGGTGAATCTGTCCAATTCGGAAGTCAGCATTTTGACGATGAAAGACGCGGTGCCGGAAACCGACTATATGATGGCCAAAAGCGACTTGTTCCGCAAGCTAACTTCTGACATCGCCGTGTATCCATATATCGACGGACTGTTCGTCTATTCCATTCCTAGGCAGGAATTCGTCCAAGCCTATAAAGATGCAAAAGGCTTATTTTCGTATGCAAGCTTGTTGAAATTACACGATAATCTGCAAAACAAGATCATGGAAGAGGGACGTTCACTTGTACTGAATCCTAAGTGGCAGCTTCAGCAAATTAACGGGTCATACTATGCCGTTCAACTGTTCAGGGATGGGAATATATGTATCGGCTCATGGGTTTCACTGAAGACATTAATGTCGCCTTTATCTGTGCTCAACACGGGGGATACCGGAGCGATGCTGTTCGTTGATAAGCAGGGGATCCCTTTATACAGTACTCAGCCTCTGCAGGATAAGGGGCTTGATTTCTCGCAGGGATTCCATAACTATTACATGTCCGGAGAGCATAAAAACTACCTGGTGGTCGGTGAAACCTCCAGTAAAATCGATCTCAGCATGTCCGCCGTGATACCGGATAAACTGACGCTTGAGAACATGCCCTACTTGAAAAAAATGGCGGGATGGTTCTCTGCCATTGCGATCCTGCTTCTCCCGGTAAGCCTGTGGTTTTTGCGAAGGGTTCTGTTATTGCCTCTGCAAAAGATGATGCGGTTAATGCGGCGGATCGGCGAGGGAAACTTCAATCTGCGGATGGAAGGTGCCCCGTCGGCCACCGAGGAATTTCAACTGGTCTACACGACCTTTGATCAGATGATTTCCCGGATCGAAGAATTGAAGATTCATGTCTATGAGGAACAGCTAAACAAACAACGGAGCGAATTGAAGCATCTTCAGCTTCAGATCAACCCGCATTTTTTCATGAATTCTCTGAATATCATCTATCATTTGGCCCAGGCCAGGCAGTATGAACTCATACAGGAAATGACCCTCTGCCTCGTCCATTATTTCCGGTATATGTTTCAGAGCAATAATCAGCCCTTTGTCCTGCTGCGGGATGAACTGCAGCATATCCGCAATTATTTGCATATCCAGGAGCTGCGTCTCCCGGGTCAATTTAAAAGCGAGATGCATGTGCCTGAATATTTGCTCGATACCCCCGTTCCGCCGCTCATGCTGCAAACCATCGTCGAAAATACGATCAAGCATGCGGTTAGTGCCGATGCACCCATCCTTCTTGTGGTTGAAGCTTCACTGGATGATCTTGCAGAAGAGCCGATGGTATGCATCACCATTCGGGATACCGGCAAGGGTTTTCCTGATGAGGTCTTGGAAGAAATCCGCTTGGGCGACAGCCAGAACGGTGCGGGCAGGGAAAATATCGGCCTGTGGAATGCACGGGAAAGGCTGCGTTTGCAGTATGGGGACCATGCCGTGATGGAATGTTACAACGATGATCCGCAAGGCGCCGTGGTGGAATTGATCGTTCCCGTGAGGCCGGAGATGGACGGAAAGGAGCTGGCATAAGCGTGCATCAATTGTTGATCGTAGATGATGAGGCAATCGCCGTGGAAAGTTTAAAAACGGGTGTGAATTGGTCCGGACTGGGCATTGCCCGCGTGTTTACTGCCTATAATGCTCAGCAGGCTCAGGAGGTCATTCGCTATGAGGCTGTAGATATTTTGGTATGTGATATTGAAATGCCGCAGGGGAGCGGGTTGGACCTGCTGAAATGGGTACGCGAAAATAATCCGGCCATCGAGGTGGTATTTCTGACATGCCATGCGGATTTTCAATATGCCAAGCAGGCCATTCAACTCGGCAGTTTCGATTATTTGCTGAAGCCTGTTCCATTCGTGGAACTTGAGGAGGTAGTTCGCAAGGCGATTGGCAAGATCGAGCAGGAAAGCAAGCTGAATGAATTCAGCCGATACGGTAAGTACTGGGTGCAACATCAGCCTCTGCTCGTCGAGCGCTTCTGGCTGGATATTTTGAATCAGTCGATTCCCAGCCATGCCTTGGCCATTCGAAAGACAGCTGAAGAACGTAACATTCCCTACTCGGATGAAATGACCTTTTTACCGCTGCTTATTCAGGTTAGAAGCTGGAACAAGCGGATTACGTTAAGAGATGAGAAAATCGTAGAGTATGCGATCCGCAAATCCGCGGAGGAGATCATGCAGGATCGGCAGGGGCACTGCATACTGATTTCCCTGGAGCAAGGGCGGCTGCTGGTCTTGTTAAACGGGGAAGACGCCAGTACGCCGGATATCCAAAAGCTAAAGAGCCGGTGTGAAACGTATATCGATGCCTGCAAACGTTATTTCTATGCCAGCGTGTCCTGTTACATCGGCAAATCGGGCCATGGAGACGAGATTGCATCAATCTACCAGCAGCTGTGCAAGATGAATGACAATAATGTGGCCTACGACCAGGACGTTCTTGTCATGGGAGAAGAAGCCGCTGCTTCGGCAAATTCGCATCTTTTACCGGATATGAGCATCTGGGCGGTTTTGCTTAAAGAAGGGGCATACGGTCAAGTCCTGGATGCCGCGAAGGCTTATATAGAGTCCAAGGTACAAGATAATCAGCTAACCTCGAGCCTGCTCAATCAATTTATACAAGACTTCCAGCAGATGTTCTATTATGTTCTTCATATCAAAGGGATACAAGCGCATCGGTTGTTTGGGGATTCCGAATCACTGGAACTGCATTCCAGATCGGCGCGTTCGGCCGCACATTCCATCGGATGGCTGGAGCATCTGATGAGGAAGGCGGCGGATTTTGCTACAGCAGTGGAGCATTCGTCAAGTGTGGTAGAAAAGGTGAAGGAGTACATCCGTCAGCACCTTGCCAAAGAATTATCCAGAGAAGACATCGCCGGCCAGGTTTACTTGAACCCTGATTATTTGACCCGGATTTTCAAGAAAGAGACCGGGATGTCG
Source organism: Paenibacillus favisporus (assembly GCF_040545415.1). Classification (NCBI taxonomy): domain Bacteria; kingdom Bacillati; phylum Bacillota; class Bacilli; order Caryophanales; family Paenibacillaceae; genus Paenibacillus; species Paenibacillus favisporus. The sequence goes on from NZ_JBEPLV010000002.1 coordinate 648,766, forward strand.
ATCTCGGATTATATCCTTCAGCAGCGCCTAAGCATTGCCGCCAATTTGCTTGCTAACACCAGTCTGTCCGTCAGCTTGATCGCTGCCGAAATTGGCTACGTCAATTTCTCGCATTTTTCCCGTATGTTCAAAAAGTACTATGACAAAAGTCCGCTGGAATACAGGCAAGGCTGTTCCATCCGGGAGGTAAGCGAAAGGGAGAGTCGTAAAAGTGACAGTGGAAAGTCGTAATCCGGGCAGAGACTGCGCTGAAAGCTTCGTACAATGACATCAGGATTCAAAAATATGATAAAAGCGGGGGTTTCAGATGAAAAAGTCTCTTCTCAAGCTTGTCTCACTGCTTCTGGTCTGTATGGTCGTATTGTCAGCCTGCGGCGGCACATCAGACAATCAGGACACCGGCAGCAGCGCTGGAAATGGAGGCGCTGACAACAATTCGCCCATCCAGGAATTGACCGTTGTCCTTCCTGTGGCGGGTACGGTCTCCAAGGATATGCAAAAGGTAGAGGATGCGATTAATAAAATCGCTATGGAGAAAATTCAGGCACGTGTGAAGTTTCTGCATATCTCTTTTGGCGATTGGGAGCAGCAGACCAACCTGATGTTCGCCGGAAATGAGAAAATGGATTTGATCTGGATATCCGGCAGCAATTACACCAATATCGTCACCAAAGGCCAGCTGCAGGAGCTTGACGGTTTGTTAAAGGATCATGGTCAGGGCATCACGGCGGCTATCGATGAAAGTTATCTGAACGCCACCAAAATCGGCGGAAAAATGTACGCCGTGCCCACGGTGCGCGATTTTGCCTCTTCAACCGGGGTGAATATGAACAAGGCGCTCGTGGATAAGTACCATATCGATGTGAACGGCATAAAGTCCCTCGACGATCTGGAGAAAGTGCTGCGTACCGTGAAAGATGGCGAAGGGAATACGATGTATCCGTTGGTTCCGGGTGCCAATGGACGTACATTCCTGGACGACTTGGGCGATTTTGACGCCTTGAGCGATTCCATTGGGGTTCTGCCGAACTATGACAATGGCTTGAAAGTCGTGAACTATTACGAAACGCCGGAATACGCGAATTTCCTGAGCAAAATCCGGCAGTGGTACGTCGACGGTCTGATTCCAAAGGATGTGGCGACCAGCCAGACCTCCCGCGTGGATTTGATCAAATCGAATGAAACGTTTGCTTATTCGGCCAGACAGAACCCGATGTCAAAGATCACGGAAACCGCATTGGTCGGGCAGGAAATTCAGCCTGCGGAAATATACCCGGCGGTGGCGACTACCAGCTCGGTAACGGGTTCGATGTGGGCTATCCCTGTCAACTCTACCGTTCCGGATAAGGCGATGGATTTTCTGAATCTGATGTACTCCGACAAAGATATCGTCAATCTCTATGATTGGGGGATTGAAGGCACGCACTATGTGAAGTCGGCCGGCAGCGACAATGTGATCGAGTATCCGCAGGGTGCGGATCCGGCGAACCTCGGATACAGCATGCCGATGGGCTGGATGTTCGGCAACCAGTTTTTGTCCTATGTCCAAAAGGGGAATGATCCAGAAACGTGGACGAAAATGAAAGAGTTCAACAATGGCGCCAAACGCTCGAAGGCACTGGGGTTCCTGTTTGACGCTTCACCGGTGAAAACGGAATATGCGGCGGTCATGAACGTCATTACCCAATATAAAGTGCCGCTAGAGACCGGCAGCGTCGATCCTGCGAAAATTTTGCCCGAATTCATTTCCAAGCTGAAATCGGCCGGTGTGGATAAGATTGTAGCGGAAAAACAAAAGCAATTGGATGAATGGGCGAATGCGAACGGTGTGAAATAACCGACAAACCGAAAGATCTGATCAATGGGGCTGTCTTAAAGCGAAAGCTTTGAGGCAGCCCTTTTCTTGTTCCAGGGATCAAGTCGGGAAAGATCAAATAGGAGGTCGCTTAAACGGTAGTGTCCTCCCCCCTCACTCTTTAAAATCAATAGTATATTCGGCGTTTAGCTATTAGAAGGGGGAAGTGCGGTGATCAAAACAACACGCCGTAAAGGATGGAGAGGTCTCAAGAAATACACTCCGCTGTACATCATGATGCTGCCGGGTCTGGCCTATCTGGTCATTAACAATTATTTACCTTTGTTCGGGCTGTCGATCGCTTTCAAGGACGTGAACTACCGCAAGGGGATATGGAACAGTGATTGGGTGGGATTCAAAAACTTTGAGTACCTGTTTAAAACGCAGGATGCCTGGATGATCACAAGAAATACCATCCTGTATAATGCAGTCTTTATTATTCTCGGCCTCATCGTTTCGATCGGCACGGCTGTTTTGCTGAATGAAATCAAGAACAAATTTCTGGCCCGGTTCTATCAGAGTGTGATCATTCTGCCCTACCTGATCTCCATCATCATTGTCAGCTATTTGGTGTATGCGATGTTCAGCGTGAACACAGGGCTGGTGAACCATACGATTCTGCCAGCGCTCGGTCTGGATCCGATCTCGTGGTATTCCGAACCGAAGTATTGGCCGTTCATCTTGACATTTGTGCATATTTGGAAGGCCGCTGGCTACTCCTGTATCGTCTATCTGGCTGCAATCATCGGGATTGACCCGGAATATTACGAGGCTGCTAAGCTGGATGGAGCCACCAAGTGGATGCAGATTCGCAAAATTACCCTTCCGATGATCATGCCGGTCATCATGATTTTGACCCTGCTCTCGATTGGACGAATCTTCTACTCCGATTTCGGCCTGTTCTATCAAGTACCGATGAACTCCGGCGCGTTATACTCAACGACCAATGTCATTGATACCTACGTCTTCCGCGGCCTTATGCAGCTTGGCGACATCGGCATGTCTTCAGCGGCGGGTTTCTATCAGTCTTTAGTCGGTTTTGTATTGGTGCTCGTCTCCAACTCCATCGTCCGCAAAATCGATAAAGACAACGCTTTGTTCTAAGGAGGAGCTTATGAAAAATGAATCCAGGGGCTGGCAGTGGGCCGGCCATATCCTGTTGATCCTGTTTTCCCTGGCGTGTATTCTTCCGTTCATCCTGCTGTTCATATCTTCGATAACGGATGATCACACCATTGCGGTAGAGGGCTATTCCTTCTTCCCGTCAAAGTTCAGTTTGAGCGCTTATGAGTATTTGTGGAGGGAGTCGGGGCAGATCTTTCATGCTTACGGCATCACTGTTCTCGTGACGCTGATCGGTACCACGGCCAGCCTGTTGATGACTTCGCTGCTCGCTTACCCGCTATCCCGAAAGGATTTGCCCGGCGGGACAGCCATCGCGTTTATCGTCTTTTTTACACTGCTTTTTAACGGCGGCTTGGTACCGACTTATCTCGTGTATACCCAATTATTCGATATTAAAAATACGCTGTTCGCCCTGCTCATACCATGGCTTCTAATGAACGGCTTCAACGTCATGTTGATGCGGACCTTCTTCGTGACCACGATTCCTGCAGCCATCATCGAGTCGGCCAGCATGGATGGAGCCGGGGAATTCAAAATGTACTGCAGGATCATTCTGCCGTTATCGCTGCCCATTCTAGCCACCGTAGGCATGTTCCAGGGGCTCGCTTATTGGAATGACTGGAATAACGGTTTGATTTTTGTGACCGATCCGAAGCTGTTCAGCTTGCAGAACCTGCTGAACCGGATCATGAATGATATTCAGTATTTGACCCGCAACAGTCAATTAAACACGGGAGCGGCACTGGATCAGCTTCCTAGCGAAACGTTCCGGATGGCCGTCGCGGTGATCGGTGTCATTCCGATTCTGATCGCTTATCCGTTCTTCCAGAAGTATTTTGTCAAAGGGATGACCATCGGTGCGGTAAAAGGCTGATGGAAAACCATAAATCTGTGTACGATGCGAAAGATGGGAGTGGGATGCAATGATAGGTCTCTGGCATGCCTTAGTAGAACAACCGCGCATAAAGCTGCAGTTCAAAATTGAAAAGAAGGGGGGCTATACGCTCGATGCAGCGATGGAGCCGTTACCGGCCCCTCTTCGATTCACCAACGTGACCGTTCAGGGCAGCCGCATTCGGGGAACGGGCAAGGTATTTTGGGATCCAGGCGATGAGCTTGAAGCCGAACTTGATTTCAAGGAGGATTCTTTCGAGGGTCATATCCATATTCCCTTGATCGGAACGATCCCGCTTCATGGTGCCAGGGGCAGGGGGCCTTATATGGCATTGAGCCTGATGGATGAAATCGCGCCCTACCGGCAGCATCATGTCAAGGAGCGAAGCGACGAGGACATCCATGAAGCGATTGAACAGCTGCTGGCCCGTTTGTCGCTGGAGGAGAAGGTCGGCCAGATGTGCCAATGCCAGGCTTCGAACTTCTCGTTTGGCAGCGAGGTGGCAACGGATCCGCCGGAGAAGCTGATCGCTGAAGGCAGGGTCGGATCGGTGCTGGGAGCATTCGATATCACCCGGGTGTTCGAGCTGCAAAAGATCGCCGTTGAGCAATCCCCGCACGGGATTCCGCTCCTCTTCAACGCCGATGTCATCCACGGCTCGCAAACGGTGTTTCCGATTCCGCTTGCCTGGTCCTGCAGCTGGGACATGGAAGCGATTAAAGAAGCCTGCGCCATTGCGGCCAAGGAAGCAAGCGCATCGGGCACGGTATACAATCACGGCCCGATGATTGATGTGGCGCGCGATGCCCGCTGGGGGCGGGTTTCGGAAGGAGCGGGAGAGGATCCGTATCTGGGCTCCTTGATCGCCAAAGCGCAGGTTGAGGGGTATCAAGGAGAGTCCCTTTTTAACGAAGAAACGCTGATCGCCTGCCTCAAACACTTCATTGCCTATGGTGCAGCGGAAGGAGGACGGGACTACAATACGGTGGATATATCGGAATCGACCCTGCGCAATGTGTATTTACCGCCATTTCAGGCCGCATTGGAGGCGGGGGCGGGATCGGTCATGAATGCCTTCAATATTTACCAAGGCGTTCCGGCTGCAGCAAGCACATTTCTGCTGAAAGAGCTGCTTCGGGAGGAATTGGGGTTCAAGGGAGTCTTGATCTCCGACTACGGTTCGGTCGATGAAATTCGGGTACATGGCCATGCCAAAGATACCGAGGAGGCGGCACTTAAGGCGGTGCAGGCAACCATGGATATCGAAATGGTGACGCGCTCCTATGACGCATTGCCCGGGCTGGTTCGCGAAGGCAAGCTCGCCGAGCGGCAAATCGATGAGGCCGTCCGGCGTATTTTATATTTGAAATACAAAACCGGCCTGATGGATGACCCGTTTCGGTATATTCGGCCGGAGAAAGAAATGGAATGGCATTTCAGCGAGGCTCACTTGCAGGCCAGTCTGGAGCTGGCGCGCAAATCTATCGTCCTGCTGAAAAATGACGGTGTGCTTCCGCTTGCCAAGGAGGCACGTAAGGTTGCGCTGATCGGTCCGTTTGCTGACAGTAAGGATCTGCTCGGTCCGTGGCAATTTTCCCGTTACGGGCATGAGACGGTTACCCTGTATGAAGGACTGATGGGGAAAGGCATTGGGGAGGAACGTATATTGTTTGCTCCGGGGAGCAAAGTGAACGAGCCGCTCGATGGAGGAATTGAAGCCGCAGTTGAGCAGGCGCGCGAAGCTGAAATAGTGATACTTGCGCTGGGCGAGAGCAGCGATATGTCCGGCGAGGCCGCTTCCCGGATGGATATCGTCGTGCCCGAGCCGCAGCAGCGGCTGGCAGAAGCGATCGCCGCCGTCGGCAAACCGACCGTTCTGGTCTTGACGAATGGCCGTCCGCTCGCTCTCAGCTGGTTCGAGCAGCATATGGATGCCATCGTTGAAACCTGGTTCCTGGGCTCACAGGCCGGGCATGCCATCGCCGATGTGCTGACGGGGGATTACAATCCATCCGGCAAGCTGACGATGAGCTTTCCCGCCCGGATTGGGCAGGTTCCGGTCTACTATAACCATTTCAATACGGGACGCCCACTGACGGAAACGAACAAAAATCAAAAGTATATCTCCAAATATTTGGACGGACCGAATGAGCCGCTGTATCCTTTCGGATTTGGGTTGAGTTATACGAGCTTTGCTTACTCGGATGCGAAGTTGGATCGCAGTTTAATGTCTGCAGGTGAAACGGTAGCCGCATCCGTGAAAGTAACGAACACGGGAGCCATAGCCGGAGAAGAAATTGTCCAATTGTACATTCAGGACTGCCATGGCAGCATCGTGCGTCCGGTCAAGGAATTGAAAGGATTTTGCAAAGTGTTTCTGGCTCCGGGCGAGAGCCGGAGGGTTGCGTTTGAAATTACGGCCGAGGAATTAACGTTCTGGACGCCGGATACCGGATATACGGCAGAACCCGGTCAATTCAAGGTGTATATTGGTTCAAGCAGCCGGGATGTACAGGAAGTCGATTCATTGGAATTGGTAAAGGAATCGGAAAATGAAAGAGGGAGTTGGCCGGAATGAAGCAAGGACAGACCGTGCGATTGTATCCGCAGCCCCGGCTGCTGCAATGGTTAGAAGGGGAAAAAGAATGGTCTGCTCATTTAAACGTGCGAGCTCAAGGCGAAGCCGGGAGGGCCGTCCAACGGCTGAAGCTCGCTTCCGAACTGGAGCAGGCGATTGCAAGCCGCGGTGGCGCATTGGATGAGGAGGATCAGCCGGCGACCTCGATCCGAGTAAACCAGCGGGACGAACTTCATCCGCAAGGCTATGTTATACAGTGGGATGAAGATGGCCTTCTGCTCGAGTACCGGAGCGATGCCGGGTTGTATTATGCACTCGTTACGCTCAAGCAGCTACTCTCGCGAGAAGGTTTAAACTGGGATTGTTTTCGAATCGAGGACGAACCCGATTTTCCGGTTCGCGGCTTGATGCTGGATATTGGGCGGCACAAAATTCCAAAGCTCTCCGAGTTGTACGGATTGGTTGACCGGATGGCGGAATTAAAACTTAACCACCTGCAGCTGTATATGGAGGGTTACTGCTTTGAAATGGAAGCGTTCAAGGATGCTTTCCCTGGAAGCACGCCGATAACAGCTGTGGAACTCCGCGAATTGGACGCCTATGCCGCCGCCAGGTATATCGATCTGGTGCCGAACCAGAACTGCCTCGGACACATGGGCGAGTGGCTGAACAAGCCGGATTTCCGCGAGCTGGCGGAGCACCCGGACGGCCTGCCGCTGCCGAACCAAATTACGTTTCCGCCGACCACGCTGAACCCGGTTGATCCGCGCTCCATGGATTTGGTCAAGCAATTGTTCGATGCCCTGCTTCCGCAATTCTCTTCGTCCTATGCGAACGTGAATATGGATGAGCCTTATGGCCTCGGCAGGGGGAAGAGTAAAGCACGCTGTGATGAAATCGGGGCAGGCGCGCTATATATGGAGTATGCGGATCAGGTATTTGATGTTATCCGCGGCCACGGAAAGAAGCCGATGATGTGGGGAGATGTGCTTGCTTCTCATCCTGAGTTGATGCAAAGGTTTCCGGAAGACGTGACGGTGCTCGATTGGAATTATGAAAGCAGCATCTCGTTTGAAGCTCATTGCAAGATGCTGTCCGAGAATTGGATCCCGTTCTACGTCTGCCCGGGAACAAGTGCATGGTCGGCGATATCCGGGAGAACCGACAACATGCTGGACAACATTTCCGATGCCGCCATTCATGGGCTCAGTTACGGCGCCGGAGGCCTGATCGTGACGGATTGGGGAGACAATGGCCATTGGCAGGTCCCTGCTGTCAGTTATCCGGCATATGTCTATGCAGCCGGTACCGGCTGGCAGACGCATCACCACCTGCAGCGGACGGATTGGGTCGAAAGATATATTTCGGAAGGGATATACAGGGACGAAAGCGGCGAAGTCGGAAATTTTCTGCTGGAGCTGGGGCGTTATCATCACCTGGAGAACAGTTCGATCGACAATTCCACCTATACGGCGCATTTACTGATCCGCGGACTGATGTCCCCGGAACGTTTCAAGGCAGGTATGGATCTGCTGATGAAAACCTTCGGCGAGCTGGGCGGCCCCGGCGGCGAATTTACGCTGGACTACCGTTACGATGAGATGCTGGAATGGTTGCGTCAGCGGAAAGCACAGTTTGGCAAGCTCAAGCTCCAAGCCCCCGAATCGGATCTCGTCATGGATGAACTGGCGAACACGCTGCGGCTTATTGAACAAGGCGTCGGACTTCACCGCTACATGCACCGTATCGGTCTTCCGGATCAAGCGGCTGAAATCAAGTGCCTTACCGAACTTAGAGAGCAGCTGGAGACCATTGTTCGGGAATTCGACCGGCTGTGGCGTATTCGAAACCGGGAAGGCGGTCTGGCATCCAGTCACCGCGCCCTATATCATTTGCTGGATCAGTATCAGGAGCGGCTGAAGGAACTGAATGCGCAAGGCCGAACGGATACGCTAGGAGCTCAGTAAAGAATGCGGGCGGGATTTGCTGAATTCTGATCCGTATTGTGCATAAGCTCGACCAATAAAGGGAGGAACCGGAAATGAGTGAACAGCGAAACTTGAAAGCACTAATCGCTGAAATGACTTTGGAAGAGAAGGCGAGCCTTTGCTCCGGACGCGATACCTGGCATCTGCAGGGGATCGAACGACTGGGGATTCCGTCGGTCATGGTTACAGACGGGCCGCATGGTCTGCGTAAGCAAAAGGCTACGGCCGATCACTTGGGGTTATTTAACAGCGTTCCTGCCACCTGTTTTCCATCCGCCGCAGGCGTTGCGAGTTCGTGGAACCGCAAGCTGATTGAAGCGATGGGGGAAGCCCTTGGGAAGGAATGCCAGGCAGAGAATGTGGCCATTCTGCTTGGGCCGGGGGCTAATATCAAGCGCTCACCACTATGCGGACGGAATTTCGAATATTTCTCCGAGGACCCTTATTTGTCTTCGGAGATGGCGGCCAGCCATATTCGGGGTGTGCAAAGCCAAGGTGTGGGCACTTCGCTCAAGCACTTTGCGGCGAACAATCAGGAGCATCGCCGAATGACTTCCGACTCTGTCGTTGATGAACGGACGCTGCGCGAAATTTACCTGGCCAGCTTTGAGGGTGCGGTGAAGCAGGCACAGCCTTGGACGGTCATGTGCGCCTACAATCAAGTGAATGGCGAATTCGCCTCGGAGAACGAACGATTGCTGACGGATATTTTGAAGGAAGAGTGGGGACATGAAGGATTTGTCGTATCGGATTGGGGCGCGGTCAATGATCGGGTCAAGGGGCTTGCAGCCGGGCTTGAGCTTGAAATGCCGTCCAGCAGTGGAGAGGGGACTGCGCAAATCGTTGAGGCCGTAAGGAACGGAGAACTCGACGAAGAAAAGCTGGATGCCGCGGTAGAACGTTTGCTTCGTGTCATCTTTCAGGCGGCAGATCAACGGCGGCCTGACGCTGCCTTCGATCCGGTACAACATCACCGGCTGGCTCGTGAGGTGGCACAGGAAAGCATGGTTCTGCTGAAAAATGAAGACGGAATTCTGCCGCTGAAGCGCAGCGGAACGATCGCTGTTATTGGCGCTTTGGCGAAACAACCGCGCTATCAGGGAAGCGGCAGTTCGCAAATTAACCCTACCTTTCTGGATGATATCACGGAAGAAATAGCTACATCGGCCAGAGATGCAGAAGTGGTGTATACACCGGGGTACGATTTGAAGGAGGAGGAGACTTCTCCTCAATGGCTGGAACAAGCGAAGCAGTTGGCGGCCTCGGCTTCCGTCGCGGTACTATTCGCCGGTTTGCCGAACAGTTATGAGTCGGAAGGTTTTGACCGCAAGCATTTGCGGATACCGCAAAATCAGGCAGCTCTAATTGAGGCTGTGGCCGAGGTGCAGCCCCATCTGGTCGTGGTGCTATGCAACGGCGCGCCGGTAGAAATGCCGTGGATCGGTAAAGCGAAGGCGGTATTGGAAGCCTATCTTGGCGGCCAAGCGCTCGGCGGGGCCGTTGCCGATCTCCTCTTTGGCGTAGTGAGCCCATCCGGCAAGCTGGCGGAGACGTTCCCTCTCCAGCTTAGCGATAACCCTTCGTATCTGTTTTTTCCGGGGGAAGGAGACAAGGTCGAGTACCGTGAAGGCCTGTTTGTCGGCTATCGTTACTACGATAAAAAGAATCTCACTCCGTTATTCCCGTTTGGGTATGGCCTGAGCTACACTACTTTTGAATATTCCAATTTAATTGTGGATAAGAAACAACTGAAGGATATAGAGAAGCTTCAGGTATCGGTGGATGTGACCAATACCGGTTCGTATACGGCCAAAGAAATCATTCAGCTGTATATCCGCGACAAAGAGAGCACGGTCATCCGGCCGGATAAAGAGCTGAAGGGCTTTGATAAAGTCGAGCTGGTACCCGGAGAAACGAAAACGGTAGTATTTGAACTGGATTACCGGAGCTTTGCCTACTATGATGTGGAGAGTAAGGATTGGATGGTAGAGACGGGGGAGTTCGACATTTTGATCGGAAAATCCTCCAGAGATATCGTGCTGACAGAAACGGTAAGCGTATACTCGACAACCGAGCGGAAGCTCCGCTATCACCGCAACTCCACCATCTCCGACCTGTTGGCATCGGAAAAAGGAGCCGCCTTTGTACAGAATTATATCCGCATGCTTCCGTTCGCCGCTGCTGTTGAGGAGTCCCATTCCGAGATGTTAAAGGCTTTTATGGAGTTTATGCCCCTGCGCGGACTGGTTTCCTTCAGCGGCGGCAAATTTACTGAAACGCATTTGAAGGAATTGCTGGATGAGCTGAACATAGAACCCGAGAGTGATAGATAAATTTAAAATCGGAAGCGCGAAAACAGCCGGTCTTTCGGACCGGCTGTTTTTTTGACATTATAATCAAAGATCGCTTCTCTGGTGGATCAAAAATAGCATTTTGTGATCGTTTCTATTTTTTGCCGAATATAAGCTACAGCCTCGATAGGCTCCACGATTTTTGCTTCTCCCCCTAAGGGCCAAACCAAATCCGCAAAAAATTCGATTTTCTGAACGGGAATCCGCATGCGTAAAGTCCCACTTCCATCTTCATGAACTGCTATGTGAGAACTGAACCAGACGTTGGTTTCAAGTGAACGTACGCCTTCCTCTGTTAGATCGACGATCAAATCGCTCTGCTGATTAAAGCGGATCAAATCCGGTGTGATCCAATCAAATACCGATCGTCCGCTCAGATCCTGCCGGTCATGAAAGGCATCGTTCAAACTTGCTGAGCTGATTCGGTCTGCGCGAAAAAGCCGGTAGGTCTGGCGGAGGAAGCAATAGGCCGGACAATACCAGTATCCTTCGCTCGCATAGAGACCGACGGGCTGAATATCTCTTTGCGTGACGCCATCGCCGGATTTATACGCAATGGTCACGACGCTGTCGTTCATGATCGCTTGCAGCAGGGTCTGGAGGCAGTCGGCAGACATCGTCCGATGAGGATTCCAGATGACCACCCGATTCCGCAGCCGGTCGATCTGCTCCTTCGCATCGGCAGGCAAGTAGTGATAAAACTTGTGAATCGCCGAAGCCGCACTCTCGTCAAAGGGAACGGAACCAAAGTACTGCAGGGATTGGCAGGCAAAAAATACGGCGACCGCTTCGTTCTCTGAAAAGGCAATCGGCGGAAGCATCCTTTCTTGAAGCAGCCGGTAACCGCCGCCGCGCCCCTGCACGGAATAGATCGGAAACCCTACCTCGCTCAGTTCCTGCAAATCCCGGGTAATCGTCCGCGGAGACAAGCCGAACTCGTCGGCAAGCTCCCTGACCGTAAACGACCTTTTGGCGTTAATCACCATCATTAATTGAATCAGGCGCTGTGATTTGATCAATACACGCTCATCCCTCGCCACATATTTTTCTTCCATATTATCACATGAAATAAGCCAAGTTCTGGCTTATTTAGGTGTTATATTCATGCTCGTAATGATCCTCTGCCCCGAAGAAAGGATGAGAGACATGAATCCGGAAGTATCCCGCATCAAGGATTTGCTGTTTGAAGAGATGGAGCTTGCGCTCACGACAACTGCCTCGCTGCTCTCCATGATCGAGGAGGAGCACTGGGAGTATCGTCCTCGCGAGAACATGCGGAGCTTAATCGAGCTTGCCCGCCATCTTGTTCTGGTCCCCGAGCAAGAACTGGCCATTTTGCAGGAACGGCCCATGGAGCAGGTTAGAAGTCTGGTCATGTCCGTTATGCATGTAAAAGACGCAGCCGCCCTGTCAGAGGTCATGTATCGCGGAGTCGCAGCGTTAAAAGACTACATGAACAACTTGGATGAGGCAGACCTGCTGTACAAATCGACCGCCCCTTTTTTTGCCAAGCACCAGCCGTCTGTTCAGATCAAATGGTTGATCGAGATTACGACGCATATCTATCACCACCGCGGCCAAATGTTTACCTATATGAAGCAGCTTGGCATCCCGGTTTCGATGTATGATCTGTACGGACCGGCGTCAAAATCATGGACGTTATGAACCCTAGGCGGGAAATAGATGTGTAGTTGGAACAGAGTGGAAGAAGTAGAAAAACCGGCACAAAGAGTGCCGGTTCCATGCAACGCCGGGTTGCTAAAAAACCATAGATACATAATAGTTTATAAAAAAATTGAAAATAAGTCTATTCCTTTTTTGGGATAGATTGTATGTTATATAAGCGACCGCGGCGCAAATACGTTAAGGGAGATCCTACATGGAGCCATATTATTGGGATGGTCAAATCGAGTATTTAAAAAGGTCTACTGCCTTGTATTATAACGATGATTATATTGATTTTCTGATTCATCGCGTATGGAACTTTGTTGATCCCGTTCGAATCGTAGATTTTGGATGTGGGTTTGGGCATTTGGGGATCCGATTGCTGCCTCTGCTGCCAGCCGGTTCGGAATATGTCGGTGTCGATGCCGGTGTTAAGCTGATAGAGCACGCAAGAGAGCTTTTTCGAAATCTACCATACCGTTCGGAGTTCATTGCCGCGGATTTTAACTCGGTATGCTTTGAGGAGGAATTTGATCTTGCCGTATGCCACGCGGTGCTGCTGCATATGAACGACCCGCTTAGCACACTGAAAAGAATGAAGGCCTCTGTCAAACCTGACGGAAAAGTTGCTGCATTCGAACCTCATTGGATCGGAAATAGTGCAGGTTTCCACTTGGATGGCATTGATCAATCCACGGTGATCCCATTGGGGCAGTTGCAGGAGTTGTTTGAACGAGACCTGAGACGTACCGGTAAGGACGGAAACATCGGAATCAAGCTGCCTTTATATTTCAATCGGTTAGGGTTACGCAATGTCCAATGCCGAATGAGCGATAAAGTAAATATTTATGATCCCACAGCGAAGATAGGTGCGGATATTTATGAAGCTATGCAGTTCAGTAGCCCGGGGGAGCGTTCAGCATTTATTGATAGCCTGTTAGAGAGAGGAATGTCAATGGAAGAGGCCATCCGACAATATGAATGTGAAAATGCAATGTCGGAGTTATTTACCTCATCAACAGCGGCCATCTATGCAGCGGGTATGAAAATCACCTTCGGAACGGTGTGAGGGATAATCCACACAATAAAAACTATGAAGCAGATCAAAGCAGCGGATCCCAACGATCGGCTGCTTTTTTTCGCTGATCGTTCCGGATAACCTCATTTTATAACGCACTGTATGGTACAATTTGGAATTATGAGAACATCTTTGGGGAGGTAACATGCGCTTAAAAGCATGCATATTGATCATCTGTTTCGTCTTAACGGGATGTTTTGCAGAGAGTAAGGAAACGACGTCACCTGAGAAGGAATCTAGCCCTGCCAAAATAGAGCTGGTGCCCGTTGATTTGTTCAAGGGGGAGGCAGCCAAGTTTCAGCCATTCCTAGGCCCGATGTCGGGTGCATTTAAACTGAAATATGAGGGGAGCAAGCCAAACGCTAATTTGGATATAGACATCTGGAAGGACGGGCGGAGAGTAGATTCTCTAGGCTGGATAGGGGATGTGTTTTACAGTCCTGATGAGGAGAAGAATAACGAAATAGAAGTGATCATATCCATTGACACGGTATTCATGGGGGAGAAGGACGAGTCCGCAGTCATTAAGGTAGGCATTGTTAATCGCTCGGGAACAGACCTAACCACATTTCAGATTCCTTGGGACAAAAAGCTGGCGGCCCGAGGATTAATCCAGGATGCGGAGCCGCGTTCGTTTACGCCCGATCAGGCCGTGCATGTGTTTGGCATGCAAGCCACAAGCTCCAATACCATGCGTACATCGGATCTTTCAACGGAATCGTTAAGCCAAACGGAATGGGCGCTCGTATTCTCCTTACAGTTTGAGGAGTAGTAACCTTTAAGGTAAAGTTCTAGCGTGTTTCCTCATTTCTTATGAAACTTTATATTCACAAGGAGAAATCATGGACCCCCAAGTAAAATTAATGTTCCTGAACGAGCATGCCGCAGAAGGAGCTGCCCGGTTTGGCGTTAGCCCAGAGGAGCTGACTTTCATCGGAGGCTTTCAGAACTTTATTTTTTCCTACATGAAGGGCGATTCAAAATATATCCTTCGTTTCACCCCGAGCACGCTTCGCACATGGAAAGGACTTGCGGCTGAGATCGAATGGATTCGTTATCTTTCGGCGAATGGACTTTCTGTTTCAGAACCGGTATCTTCAATGGACGGGAAAGACATCGAACAGGTGCAAGGAAATGCCATTGATTTCTACGTGACGTCATTCAAGCACGCGGTTGGTCGTAAAATCGGGTACCCGGAGTGTTTAGGAAATGCCATGCTTTATGAACAATGCGGACGCATCACCGGCCGTCTTCACGAACTGTCGAAGCGTTATAAGCCAATTCTCAGAAGACATACTTGGAAGTCTAATGAATACCTCTTGCAAGCCAAAAATGTGCTGCCCTCAGAGCATCAACCAATTCTTCAGGCCCTGGATGAGCTTAAAGCACAGCTGGCTGTCCTGCCAGCTTCAGAGGATCAATTCGGTTTGATCCACGGGGATATTAATGTCGGGAATTTTATGGTGGATGAAGCTGGAGGAATCATACTTTTCGACTTCGACGAATGCCAGTACAGCTGGTATGTCGAAGACATCGCCGTCCAGCTTTATTATTTGCTGTATGTTTATGGGGAGGATTCGAAATCCGAGCGGAAAGCGCAATATGAACTTTTCGTTAGACATTTCGTGCGTGGCTATACCGAGGATGGACGTACTATGCCTGATGGCTGGAAAGACCAACTGCCGCTCTTCCTTATACTGCGTGAAATCATTGTATTCGTCGGTATGCACCGGAGCTGGGATTTACGTGAACCAGACGGTTGGACCCGCGACTTTTTGCAGGATAGTCGGATGCGGATCACGAAAGGAATGTCGTTGATTGATGAGTTCTTTTAAACGTTCAAAAATCATTTATGAAGCCCCAATCGCAGTTTAAGGAGTAGATATTGGAATGGAGCGGCTACTCCACCCTTGGAATGCAAAAAATACACTCATTGCGAATCATATTTTTGCTTCGAAATGACTCAGGCTGCCGTTCATTAACGGCAGCCTGTTCAGCGTTAAAAAGATCTGCATGATTCCATGATGAGGACGTTGTCGGATGCGTCGGTGCTACCGAAGTCGCAGCCCGCCGTCCACCTCCAGCACGGTTCCGGTCACAAACGTGTTATCAATTAAGTAACGGACCGCTTTGGCGATATCCTCCGGCTGGCCGATTCTGTTAACCGGGGATTTCTCCTTGTAAAAATCATGCGCAGCGTTTTTTTGATCTTCCGGCAGCCAATTCCACCAAGGCGTATCTACGACGCCAGGAGATATGGCATTAACGCGCACAGGAGCAAGCTCTTGTGCCAATATGGGAACCATAGACTCTAAGGCGGCGTTAATCGCGGTGAGTCCGGCATTGCCGGGCGCGTAGGAACGGGCTGATATCGATGTGAGGAAGGTGATCGAGCCGCTGCCGCTCAACGTATTCAGGCTGAGCTGGGCAGACATCACTTGCGGCCAAAACTTGGCATCGAACCCTTTGCGCAATTCATCGAGTGAGAGTTCACGGAAGTTTCCGCCGCCTTTAGCCCCCGAGACCGCAATGACCAGGTGGTCAAAGCTTCCTTGACGTTCATAGAAAGATTTCAGATCATCATACGAAGCTGCATTGAGCTGCTCTCCTTTCGCACCCTGACCCAGATGCTGAAGAGCGGTCTCCAACTTGGCCTGATCCCGCCCCGTGACGACGACGTCAGCACCCATTTCGACCAACAACCGGGCTGATGCCAGCCCCATTCCCGATGTTCCGCCCATAATAATGGCACGTTGACCTTTTAAAGATTGTTCCATTGGATCGACTCCTCACTGTGCTTGATTGAAGTTCTGGTTTGAATTATAATATATTACGTAACGTTCTGTAAATAAATTATTTTAAGGGAGTTATCATGGATACTGAGCAAGACAAAACGACAGCTGTAGGTCGGCCAAGAAGCCAAAAAGCGTATGAAGCCGTGATGAAGGCGGCTCTTGACCTTCTCAAATCGGGCGGGTACCCGAGCTTAACGATGGAAAAAATCGCAAAAGAGGCCGGTGTTGGAAAACCTACGTTATACCGCTGGTGGCCAGGTGTTCCTTTTATCGTGATGGAGGCGCTGAAACTACACGTGAACACGGAGATCGGCCTGCCGGATTCAGGCCATCTCAAGAGCGATGTGCGTGAATATTTAAGCCGGACGTTCCGTTCCCTGTTAGAAGGAATGGATGAAATCGTATGCAGTTTGATGGCGGAAGCCCAATTTAACCCTGAATTTGCCGCAGCCTTTCGTGACAACTTTATCTTTTCGCGCAGAGCAGCCTTGATTCGGTTGTTGGAGCGGGGACAGCAGCGTGGCGAATTGCCAGAGGATGCAGATTTGGAGCTTATCGCGGACTTGTGTTATGGACCGATGTGGTACAGGCTTCTGAACCGGCATTCGACACTGGAGGATCCTTTTGTGGATAACCTCGTATCGTACTTATTCGATTCCCCGCGTCCGAAGAACTAAAAATAAATTTGCCGGCTGATTTCAATAAATCGGCCGGCTTTTTTTGCATGGCGTTAAACACTTGCAGCGTCCCGTATCTTGGTAAAAGGTCATCCAGTTTGGCACCCGATCAGGATCAATGGGTAGACAGATACAACAAAATCATTTATGTTATTACTTATTAAAAGTATTTTAATAAGTCCGGAAAGGGAGGTTGGCGGTAATGAATCCCGTGACGAACAATACGATGCGAGTCAAAAAGATGAATCAGGAGCTCGTGCGGCAAGCGCTCAAATCGATGAAGCAGGGTACCAAATCGATGGTGGCGCAAATGACCGGATTAAGCGTGGCGACCTGCGGCAGCATTCTGAACGAAATGCTGGAGACCGGTGAACTGCTCGAGCTGGACAGGGAGGAATCGAGCGGCGGCCGTCCGGCCAGACTGTATCAGTATAATGTGAACTATGCTTATATCGCCTGCGTGATCATCCGGGCCGGCGTGAAGGTGCACTCCCTCACGTACAGGGTCGCTAACCTGGCCGGTGAAGCGGTAGAGGAAGGGCAGCAGGAAGCGGGCCGGATCGATGCTGCAGCGATTGAGAAACTGATCGACGGGCTCATCTCCCAATACCCGCAAATCCGGGCGGTTGGGATCGGCGTTCCGGGTGCCGTTTATCAGGGCGTCATCAATGTCAGCGATATTCCTGAACTGATTCATGCCCCGCTGGAGGCGATCATTCGCGACAAGCACGGGATCGAAGTCATTATGGAGAATGACATGAACTCGACCGTGTACGGCTTTTACCGAAAGCAGGACTACGACACCGAGAAGTCGATTGCGGTTGCGACGTTTCTCGAAGGAAGCTTACCAGGCGCCGGGCTAATCGTCGATGGGCATATTCATCGGGGGAATACCCGCTTTGCCGGTGAGATCGCCTTTTTACCTTATGGCATTTCGCAGGCGGAGCAGCTGCGGCAGCTGCACGACCGAGAGACCTTCCATTCCCTGGCTGCGCATGCGGTGTCCAGCCTGATTGCGGTCGTGAACCCGGAGACGATCGCTCTGACGGGAAGTCTGGTGCAGGCAGATGATATCCATCTGATCCGCCAGGAATGCCTGAAGTATATCCCGGAGATGCATATGCCGCAGTTGGCGCTGCTGGAGCATCCGGATGAGGACTACATGTACGGGCTGACGACCATGACGTTGGAAAGCCTGGCTTATTCCCTGCAGTTGGTAGAGAAGCGGAGGTGAGGGTCAGCCTAATGACATCTGTGAAAAGTAAACCGCATCCGGGAACGGTCCGTAATATTCTGTTTCTGCTGTTTGCCCTGCCGGGTTTATCCTTTGCGTCATGGGTATCCCGCACGCCTGACGTTCGGGACACGCTTCAAGTCTCCACCGCCGGAATGGGGATGATTATATTTGCGATTGCCGCCGGCTCTTTGTTCGGTCTGCTTACGTCAGGTTCGATCGTAGCCCGGAAAGGCGCACGATTTGTCATCCTGATCAGCTCTTTGCTGATTGTGGTTGGCTTCGTCGTTGCGGGAATCGGCACGTCGCTGGCTTCGATACCGGTGGTTATTATTGGCCTAATCATTTTCGGGGGCGGCTATGGTACGGCGGAGGTTGCGCTCAATGTGGAGGGCTCAGCTGCGGAAAAGGCCTTGAACCGGACGCTCTTACCGGCGTTTCACGGCTTTTTCAGTGTGGGGACGCTTGTGGGCGCAGCACTTGGCGCCGCCGCCGTCGCCATCCATCTTCAGGTGATGGTCCATTTCACGATCCTCGCCTTAATTATGGCGGCAGCTGTACTCTATGGCTGGCGTTACCTGCCTGAGGGGTCGGGGAAGGAACCGGCGAATGCTGGAGGACCTAAAGGATCGGCGATTCAGCAGCAGTTAAGGATGTGGACGGAGAGGCGCACCTTGCTGATTGGAATCATCGTTCTGGGCATGGCGTTTGCCGAGGGTTCCGCCAATGATTGGCTGCCGCTGACCATGGTGGATGGCTACGGGGTAAGCTCGCTGACAGGTTCATTTATTTACGGATTGTTCGTTGCGGCGATGACGCTGGGACGGTTTACGGGCGGATGGATTCTGGACCGTTATGGCCGGGTGCCGGTGTTATCCGGATGCGCCGTGGCAGCCATTTTGGGGTTATCGCTGGTGATCTGGGGTCCGAATGAAGTTGTGGCCTCCATAGGCGTCGTCCTGTGGGGACTTGGAGCTTCCCTTGGTTTTCCGGTCGGACTGTCGGCGGCGGGGGATGATCCTCATGGCGCTGCCGCAAGAGTCGGAGCTGTGGCGACTACAGGCTACATCGCTTTTCTGGTGGGCCCGCCTGCGCTGGGCTTCCTTGGAGAGCATTTCGGGTTATTGCACGCACTGATCGCGGTGCTGATCGGCATTGGGATCGCAGGTTCTCTGTCTAGAGCAGCCAAACCCGTGCAGCAGCACCCAACATTACATCAAGATGAGAGGGGACTTCACTCCTAAGATGAAAACAGAAAAACAAAAGATGCTGGACGGCGAATTGTACGTCGCTGCCGACCCTGAATTGACGCGGGAGCGGGCATATGCCCGGCAAATGACCCGCATATACAACCAGACGACCGAAACGGATGAAGCATTGCGGCTGAAAATTCTGAAGGAGCTGCTGGGTTCAACCGGGAACTTCCTGGCGATGGAGCCCAACATCCGCTTTGACTATGGCTACAATATTCATGTCGGTGAGCATTTCTACGCCAACTTTGACTGTACCATCCTGGATGTGTGCGAAGTGAGGATCGGGGACAACTGCTTGTTTGGGCCCGGGGTTCATGTCTATACCGCGACTCACCCGGTGGACCCGTATGAAAGGAACAAGGGGCCGGAATATGGCAAACCCGTAACGATCGGCGACAATGTATGGGTCGGCGGGAGGGCGGTCATCAACCCGGGCGTAACGATCGGCAACAACGTCGTCATCGCTTCCGGAGCGGTCGTGACCAAGGATATTCCGGACAACATGATCGTGGGAGGCAACCCGGCGAAATTCATTAAAACGATCGAAGCCTAAGTTGTGATAAAAAAAGAATCGCCCGTGCGGAAAACGGCCGCCGGGCGATTTTTTCATACCGGAAAAAGGGTTATCTCAGTGAGACGCCCACATGCACACAGCCCGTCGATTTAAGCTTAGTTGCTTATGGGAGCAAAGTGATCCTCGAGTTTCACATTCGAGAATTTGGCAAAGTTTAATTGCTCGATCGCATTGGCCACATCGTTGCTGTCTACGGCAAAACCGACATAGACCGAATCCTTCATCGCGATGGTTCTCTGACCGATCGGCTTCCATTCCTTGCCGTCCGTCGATCCGTAGGCGTAGAAGGTGTCGCCGTTCCGGCTGAGCTTGAGCCAGTAGCCCTGCTCGACGCCGCCGATTTTGAACGGAATGTCGGGAACCAGCTGAATACCGGCTTCCTGCGCGCTGGATGCGCTGTCCAATGTTTCGGTCAACGGATCAAAGCCTGAGCCCTGCTGATCTCTTCCCGTTAGATAAGCCGACCAGCTTGTTTCTTTGGACAGCTTCACCCAGGATAATCCAAGGGCTGCAGCGGCGCTGTTATCCTGTAAATCATCCCGGATCATCAGTCCGGTAAAGGCATGATTGTCAACCGCTCCGATGGCTTGCAGCTTCGCGGTGAACTCCATGTCTCCGGTCATTTCCTTATATACAAAATGAAAATCGTCTTTCGCAGCATCGTATTCCGGCGATTGCTCGGTGCTTCCTTCGCTCGTTCCCAGCTTGCCGTTGCCTTTAACGGTGATTATGCCGTCCGTCAGACTTCCGGTTCCTTTCATGTCCGGGCGGCCGATATCGGCCGATGCCCAGCCTGCATCAGCCAGCGAGCGCGGGGCCGTGTTGACATGGATGGTGGCTGCGGTCGTTTGGGTCGCATTTCCGTCCGTGTCCGTCACTCTGGCCGAAATATTGTAGGAAGCATCCTGAAGACCCTTGATGGTATACACATAGGCGCGGCCTTTTTTCACCGCTTCTCCAAGGTACTGCGATCCGTTGTATACGGCCACATTCTTGATTTTATTGCCGAATTTGGAGGAGGCTTTGACGTTGACCTCAATGTCCTCTCCCAGAGCAAACTGCGCATTGTTCGCTGGCGCCGCAAGCGTGGCATCCGGATTTTCGGCCGCATGGTCCATGTCGGCCAGGCTGTTGAGGTACAGTTCAAGCCAGGTGTATCCCGTGCCGGTTATCGTCTTATAGGCATCTTGAATGCCCCAGATGTTGTTTTTCTTTTCCCATTGGTCGTCGATCCCGTTCCGATTCGTATCAAAATCGGCGCCGCGCTGCTCCTCGATCACGCCGAACGGGGAGACATACCCGCCAACCTCATTTTCGGTGTTGATGTATCTGCCGAGGCCCTGCTCCACTTCCGCGACGATTCTGGCGTCGATGGCGTCGCGGCGCGGGTAGGTGGCACCCGCCTTCTGCAAAATGGCCTTCAGCAGCGGCTCGTTCGCTTTTTCCACGCCCTGCTGCACGTAATCGTCAAACGCCGGATTGGTCACCCTGTGATTGACTCCTGTGCTGTCCGCAGAGAGATACGGTTTGGACGCAAAGGTTGTCGGCTGGTCTCCGCTGGCGTCACCGGAGCTTTTCACCAATGGGGACGATCCGTCGAGCCATCCCGTCAGCTTGCCGTTGATCCGGTTCCCGGCGATATAGAAGCCGCCTAGCTTTTTGGATTCGCCCGCATCGATGACCCGGTCGGTCACATTATCCCTTGTGCCTGGACCGGCGATTTCGATATTGTTCATATAATTCGTAAAGGTGAATCCTCCGCCGTAGGTGCCGTTAAAGCCCCAGTTATAGATCACATTGTTGGAGAGCTGCACGACCGCCACGTGATCGGCATCCGCCGCGCCTGCATACCCGCCGCCGAGCCTTGGGTTCCGGGAAGTATGGCTGGCATACAGATTGTGATGGAACGTCGTTTTGTCTCCGCCGGCGATGCCGCCGTAGCCGTGTCTGCCTTTGGAATGCCCGGACAGGGTGAGGCTCTCCGAAATGAGGGACCATTGGACCGTGCCGTTTTCGCCCCTGTACAGCGACAGTGTTTCATCGGTATTCCAGCTGAAGGAGCAGTGGTCAATGATAAAATAGTTATTGTCCCTGCCCCAGAGCGCATCCATCGAATCGCTGCCGTTGTACACGTTGGTTGCCCCCGGCCGGAAGGAGAGATACCGGAGGATGATGTTCTCCGAGTTGCTGATGTTGGTGTCCCAACCTGCGAGGGTAATGCCGTTGCCCGGCGCGGTTTGCCCGGCGATGGTCAGGTTTTTAATGTTTTTCAACAGCAGGGAGCTTTCCAGCTCGATTGTACCGGATACGTTAAAAACAATGGTGCGGCCTTCTTTCGGCGTGGACATAATCCCGTAGCGAAGCGATCCCGGGACCGCCTTTTCGTTGGTGCCGTAATCCTCCAGGGTGGTGACGATATAGACGTCGCCCCCGCGGCCGCCGCTCGTATAAGCCCCGCCGCCTTCCGCGCCCGGAAAAGCGGGAATCGATGCGCCCGCAAATTTCTGCTCATCCGCCGATTGGGCCGAAACCGAACCGGAATGCGGCATTCCCGCAAATGGAAACGCTACCATAATACTCAACACAACAGCCATGCTTTTCATTCCTTTGTGCTTCTGCTTCATCCGCTTGCCGTGTAACATAAATGCACCCCTTACTGTTCGATTTGTCATTCGCTCACACTTTCTCCCTTCAACGGATATGGAGCAGGAAGCCCGGCGGAATGCGGTGTTCTCCGCTCCATGAAGCCGCTTACTGCTCTTACTTTAAATCTTTTAGGCTGCTTTTACCTGCCAAAAACGAATTTTTTTGTGCCAGAAGTTGCGCCCGGTGCTTGTGCAGATACAGACATCCATATTATCTTTTTCATAACAAACCACGCTTGGCTGCCAGGGTTCACATCAGACCGAAACGGGGGATCGCAATGAAAATCAAATACCAGCACAGGGACCCGCAGTTTCATTTATTCATTTCCACCAATAATACCTATCCTCTGCATCTGCATAAAAACGTCGAAATTGCCATGGTCCTGTCCGGCGACATCCGCGTCCACATCGATCAACAAGAGTACGTCCTCTCCGAAGGGGACATGGCGATCATTTTCCCTAATCAGCCGCACGGCTATCAAACCATTGACCACAGCCAAATCCTGCTGATCTTCTTTGACGCTTCATTTCCGGGGGATTACACAGGAGATTTGCTTCATTATGTTCCGGACCACCCGGTCGTCCACAAACATCCGGTCGTATCAGGCACCCTGACCAGCTTGTACAAGCTGTATCGCGAACCTGGCGACAGCCGATTGCTCAAGGCGTACACTTCGGTATTATTAGGGCATGTGCTGCCGCTGCTGTCCCTGAAAAGGGTGGATTATACGAAAGATATGGATCTCTTCCAAAAGATCCTTGCTTATATCGACCTTCATTTTCTGGAGGCCATCAACTTGGACACGCTATCCAAAGAGCTCGGGATCAGCAAGTTCCTCATTTCGCGAATTTTCTCCGAGCAGTTTCACGTCTCGTTCCGCGATTATATTAACGGCCAGCGGGCGGCCTACGCCCACATGCTGCTGCTGTCCACCGCCGATCCGGTCACCGAGATTGCGTTTGACTCCGGCTTCAACAGCTTGCGTTCGTTTTACCGCGTCTTCAAAAAGGAATACGGAATGACTCCGAACGAATTTCGCCGAAGCCTCCTGGAGGGGATGCCTAAGAACGAATCGGCTCGGTGAGTGAAGAAGGCGGGGGACAGGAGCATGGGGGGGATGACTCCCGTGGATTTTTAAAATGCAGTCTAATGTGATATACTGTTTATGGTATAAACATTTATTTGTGAGCATCATGGCTTAGGACGACTAGGGGGGAGATCTGATGAGTAATGAAGAAGTGACACCGGAAGAAGCGGCGAAGATGCTTCCTGCCGGCGCAGCGCTGAGCTGGGGACTGGTGAAGCCTCCGCAGCGGGGGCCCAAGCGGGAGATGAGCATCGACCAGATCGTGTCGAAGGCGATTGAAATCGCAGACGAGGACGGCCTCGCCGCCGTTTCGATGAACCGGATCGCGTCGGCGCTCGGTTTTACGGCGATGTCCCTTTATCGTTATATTCCAAGCAAAGACGACCTGCTCATCCTCATGCAGGATGCGGCATGCGATATTCCGCTGACTCCTGAGCGTCCCCAGCATGAATGGCGGGAGAGTATGCGCGAGTATGTACTCGGAACGGTCGCTATTTTTCGGAAACATCCATGGTATGGGGATATTCCGATCCTCGGCATTCCGATCACGCCTAACAATTTACGGATCGTCGATTGGGCGCTCCGGCCGCTGCGGGACATGCCTCTGGACGATTTCGAGAAAATGTCGATCGTTCTTTTGTTGAGCGGCTATGCCCGTCATTGCGGGATGCTCCAGCGCGACATCGACCGGGCCGTTCAGGCGGGTTCGAGCGAGGAGGAGTTCAGCGGAATCAATTATTCGGTGGCGCTTCGGACACTGGTGAAGCCTGAACCATATCCGAACCTGTACCCGATCGTTATGTCCGGGGTATATTCGGGTGAGAAAGAGGCCGAAAACACCGTAGGCGATGATTTGGAATTCGGGCTGGAGCGGATGCTGGACGGGATCGAACAGTATTTGAATCGGAAAATGAGCGGCGCATAACCAAATAAAGCTGCAGCAAAAAAAGGCTGCTTCCAGGGGGTGATTCCTGGAAGCAGCCTTTATTCATTTGCGTTGATCTTACGCGGCGGTGTGGACGGCCTTCTTCTGTTCGCGAAGCATTACGAGCGTGACTCCGGTGGCCAGGAGCAGGATGACGCCGGAGATCAGGCAGGTGGCGTGCATGGCGGTGATAAACGCTTCACGGGAAGCCCTCATGACCTGCGCCGCAGCATCCGCCGGTAAATGGAGGGCGGCGGCCGATGCGCCAGCAATGGTCTGCCCTGCTGCCTGGGCCGCATCCGGCGCGAGTCCCGAAGGCAGGAATGGGGTGACCGCGTGGCGGTAGATGGCCGCAAGGACGCAGCCGAGGAGCGCGATGCCGAATGCGCCTCCGAGCTCGTTGGACGTTTCAATGAGGCCGCCGACGGCTCCCGCACGGTCGGCCGGAGCGACGCCCACGACATAATCGGTGACGAGGGTCATGACGGATACGATGCCCGCGGCGACCAAGGCGGCGCCGACGAGCAGCACGGTCAGCGGCGAGAAGCCTTCCAGGCGGACCTGGGTCAGTACGCCGAATCCGACTGCCGACAGGAGAAAGCCGCCGGCCATGACGCGCGGTCTTCCGTAGAGTTGCGACAGTTTACCGGCAATCGGTGCCGCTGCCCCGACCACAACGGAAGGCGCCACGCTCCAGAGGGAAGCGACGAACGGGGAGTATCCAAGAACCGACTGGAGGAACTGGGTATTGATGAGCGAGCTGGCCATGAGCGTAAACGTAGCGATAAAGTTTACGAGGATCGAACCGCCAGTCCGCCGCTCCATCAGCGCACGGATATCGAGCAGCGGATTAGAGATGGTCAGCTGGCGCCGTACGAACAGGATGCCGATGAGCAGGCCTGCGGCAAGCAGTGCGGCGGGAAGGATGGCCCAGCCGTCTTCCGCCAGCGTCTTCACGCCGTAAGTCACGGGAAGGATCGCGGCGAGCGCGAGCGTCGAGCTGAATACATCGACTTTGACTTTTGCCGTGCTGCGGGACTCCGGCAGCAAAAACGGCGCGATGATGAGCAGCAGGACCATGGCGGGGATATTGATGAGGAACACGGATCCCCAGGAGAAGGAGTCGAGAAGCAGGCCGCCGATAATCGGCCCGACGGTGACACCGCCTGCCATGACGGCGCTCCAAATGGCCATCGCCTTCGTCCGCTGTGCCGGGTCCTGGAACATCGTGCGGACGAGCGCCAGCGTCGACGGCATGAGGGTGGAGCCGGCGATTCCCAGAATCCCGCGGGCCAGGATCAGCGTTTCGGCCGACTGGGCGTACGCCGCGAACAAAGAGCTCAGGGCGAATCCGACGGAACCGATCATCAGCAGGCGCCGTCGTCCAATCCGGTCGCCGACGGCGCCCATCGTCAGCAGCAGCCCGGCAAGGATGAAGCCGTAAACGTCGAAAATCCATAATTGCTGGGTGGCGGTCGGCAGCAGATCCGCGGCAATGGCCGGTGCCGCGAAGAACAGGACGGATACGTCCATCGAGACGACCATCAGCGGGAGACAAAGGATGCAAAGCGCGATCCATTCTTTGCGGCCGGCCAATTTGGCCGCGGCGGGGGTTGAAATGCTCATTTAAAATCCCTCTCTTTATTGTTTATTGTATAAACAGTAACTTTTGAAAACAGTATATTACATAAACAGTATATGGTCAAAAAAAAAAAACCGCTGGTTTGGGCGATCTGAATGAAACAGGCGTTTGAAAATGGAAAAGATCAAGATTTGGTTGAGAAAGACAGCCTGATGGCCAGGCATTTGTCCATGACAGCGGTAAGCATGACTTGTCTTGGAACCACATAAATAAGGAACGTGAGCCCTGAAAGATGACCAATGAGCAATGGAGGTGCCACATGAAAATTCACAACGCGATTCCGTGGCAGGATAATTTGTATCTGTTTCATTTTCGAAGCGTACATACGTCTCCCATTGAATATTTTCATGCACATGAAGGCTTGGAAATTCTGTTCGTCCATGAGGGAGTGGGGCGTTACGTGATCAACAATCAGTTGTATCCGCTGAAGCCGTCTACCCTGATCCTTGTCAAGCCATTTCAAATGCACGAAATCAAGGTGCAGGTTCCACCGTCTTATACACGGACTTTACTGAAGATTAAAGGCTCCGTCATGGAACGGTTCATGACTGTGCTTCCGCAGCTTGCCTCCGTTTTTGCGCTGTTTCTGGAGCATCGTCAGCCCAGCCAGGTTTTTTATCTGGCACCCGCGGACGCCTCATATCTGGAAGAACAGTTCAGACAATTAAGCCACACGCTGGCGATCGTTCCGCCTCATCTCCGGATGGATGCAGTGACGTTGTTTTCATTTCAATTTTTCGAATACTTCGTCAGCCGGATCTACGTTCCGGATTCAATGCATGAAACACAGATGCTTGGGCACGCCGGCCAGGCGGAGATCATCGGCCGGATCGTGAAGTGGATCGACAGGCATCTGAACCAGTCGTTTACGCTGCATGACCTGGCAGCCGAACTGCATTTCTCTCCGAATTATTTGTCCAAGACGTTTAAAGAACAAATGGGGGTCAGCATTACCGCTTATGCTAACGAACAACGGATGGAGCAAGCCAAAATGCTCCTGGCCGATCCCTCTCTTACCGTCGAAGACGTCAGCAGAAGGGCTGGCTTCAAATACCCGTCTTACTTCATCTCCCTGTTTAAGGCGAAATATGGACTAACGCCCCGCAGGTACCGAATGAGTATGGAAAAGTGATATTTTTAGGCCCCTTTTTGTTACGTTGGCCGAATTATAATTAAAGCGCTTTAACAACAGAGGTTTTTGTAAACGGAGGTGGGATGCAGGGCAGGAATTCATGGGTTACAAATAGGATAACGGACGAAAGGCAGTATTAACCGAAGATGAATGGGAGGTTGAATCATGTTGAGATTATCGCTCAAACGCAGTTTGGTGTTTTTATGTGGTTTCATTCTCGTCTTGGCCTGTTACCCCAGCGGGATGGTGCATGCAGCGACCAAATCCGTTCCCGCCGGGGATGTCGCCACCTTGCGCAGCTATTTGTCCAGCGCAAGTCCCGGTGACATTATCGAGGTGACGGGGACCTATAACGTCTCCGATGGAACCATTGCGACAACGGTAAGCGGCTTAGCGGGCGGCTACATCACGATCCGGGGTACGAGAGGCGGGGCGACCTTCAATTTTACGGCCTCGGCGGGCAACGCTGCTTTCCATATTAAACATAACTATTACAAGCTGGAGAACATCACGATCAACTCCAACTCCCAATCCAATAAAGGACTGCTCATCGAGGCCTCTCATGGTTACGTCACAAACGTGACGGTCAAGAACACGAAGGGCGAAGGCTTTAAAATACGCAAGAACAGCCAATACTGGCTGATTTCGAGCAGCACGGCGCAAAGCACGGGAGCGGGCGGGAAATTTGGCGAGGGCTTCTATGTGGGGGATGCCGATCAAAACTGGACGACCAGCCCTGATCCCGACCAAAGCGGGTATATCACATTTTTGAACTGCAGTGCCATCCGGACGGTCAATGACGGATTTGACTTCAAGGAAGGAACCCACCATATCAAAGTGGTCGGCGGTACCGTCGACTTCCAGAATACGGTCCCTGAATCGAGCGTAGGCAACAACGGAATCTTTATGAGAGCAAACGGGGTACAGATCATCAATACGACGGTAAAAAACAATGCTTCGACGGGTCAGGCGTTCCGGACGAGCAAAACGACGGCTTCGGACGGCGTCTCCTACGGCAGCAACCTGGAACTTAAGAACGTGACCGCTTCCAACCTATCGGGTGCCATGATCTATACGAACTATTCGTCCAATAAGCTCTATACCGATTATACGATGACAGGCGTTGCCGGCGGACTGTATGCATCCGGCTCCAAAACCGCGACGACGGCCTCGCCTTCAGGATTTGTAGAGATGACATGGCCTGGTGAAGGCGGAGCTCCGGTGATGTAAGGCTGCATGGTGATCAATCCTCAGGCCTTTGGCTTGAGGATTGATATTTTATTGTCCGGCCCCATTTTTCTATGAGACAATCCGGGATATAATGGGTTCAATCCGGAATCGCGGGTAACCGATCGAACGATATGGAAGTGAAAGAGAGGCGGAAAGCATGACTGAATACGAAAAACCAATCGTGGACATCACTTTGGTCGAGGAGACGATCAGTGAGCATCTGGGTGATGGAGCGGCGGAAATCACGCCGATGCAAGGGGGGAATTTAAGCCGCGTTTTTTCCTTTAACCATGAAGGTCAAGGGTACGTGATCAAATTCAGCGACCTTGAAGGGGCGTACCAGTCGGAAATCTACGTATCGAATCTGCTGTCCAGCCAGGGCATACCTTTCCCCCGGTGTATCGGACATGGGAAAACAGGGAATCTCGAATATTCCATTTTGGAAAAGATAGAAGGCCGCAATCTGGCGGATTTTTCGGCTGAGGAGCAGCGCCGCCGTCTTCCGGAGCTTATTCGGATTTTGACGCGCTTGAACCATATTGACCTGCGTGGAGCCCGTGGATACGGCTGGATCGGGGCGAGTGGTGACGGTGCGTTCCCAACCTGGAAGGATTATTGGGAATCCGTCTATGCGGAAGACCAAACGGGCAGCTTCTGGGAGAATTGGTACGCCTTATTCCATACCTCCTGTTTGGAGAAAGAGGTATTCGATGAGATTTACAGCCGGTTAACGGCTTATTCACACTATAACGAGCCGCACCGGTATTTTATTCATGGGGATTTTCACCAGTGGAACATCTTGTCTGACGGCAGCCGGATTACGGGAATTTTGGATTGCAACTGCGCTTACGGCGACTTTCTTGTGGATCTGGCCATTTTGGATCGGCACATGGACGGGCACAACGTCGTACAGGCTTATCAGGACCATCAAGCGCAAGCCGGAATCGTCATCCCCGATTTCAATGAGAGATTAAAGGGCGCTTATTACTTCAAAGGACTGGACGGACTGCGCTTCTATGCCAAAATGGGATGGACCGACGCCTATGCATATACTCGCAACTTCCTTCTGGGCCTGGACAAATCATAAGTCTGTTGTAACGGGCTCGGATGGGGCTGTCTGCATTTGTGTTTTGGCAACTCCGAGTGCCCTGTTCCCCCACAGCGTCTGCTCAACAAACGGGGCTTGCTCCGCTCTGCATTGGACGATCAATATTACTTCACCGGCTGTTGTCTTGACCGTCCGCATCTTTTTTCGTTTCACAAGGTTTTTTATCAAATCGTAAACAAAGCCAACAGCAAATCCGACAGCCGCTCCAATTAGCCCCCAAAAGACCGGACCCCAGTGGAGAACAAATCCTCTGGATACCCCGATGGTCCCACCCATCATGGCTAGGATAAGCCCAATATCGACTAACGAGGTACCGTCTGTACCGTGCATCGTATCAACCAACTTCATATCCATCGAACGATTATCCAGGGGGACAGCGTAAATATGGACGACCTCGTTTTCCTTAAGCTTGCTTATAGCCAGCTCAACATAGTGTGAATGCTGAAATGTAGAGAAAAATTGGATTCCCATTAGACTTTTTCTCCCTTATGCAGTACAAAATTTTGCGGCTGATAGTTTTCTTTCAAGTAATCGGCTTGTTCCCAATCAAACAGTTTCGTCAGCTCTACGGCATTGATGTAAGAATCATACATTGTGAAGAAGTAGATCGAGGGGAAGTAAAGGAACCACTGAACGCCCATCACTTCTCTTGATTTGGGGAAGTTCCCCAGCAAAAAGTAGTGCATGCCTTCAATCATATTGGAATGAATGACAATCATCACGGTCATAGCAAGCGTCAAAACAGCAGCTAGGATCCGATGAATATACAGTTGTCCAAGACTTGGAATCGTCATTGCCCAGACCAATGCAATCCACGGCTTTTTCTTGTCCAGATAGTTGATCTCAAAGGGGCTCACCGAAAAATTCGGGTATTTGGCATTTTCCCTTTTCGCCAACAGGTGAACCTTATTCAGGTCAACTGTGGTCCGATAGCTGTCCCATATGGCAAACAAATAAACCGGGATATAGAGATAAATGTACTTTTCATTTAATACAGCCTTTGCCTGGGCGATATCTCCGTTAAACGAATACATAATGGCTGTATTCAGCTGGGTTTTTTGATTGATATAAAATTCCCAAAAAAATAATGCGAACCCGGAAATGAATTTGTGTAATAAGATGTGGCCGAATCCGGGGAACGCTACGGACCATAACGCTACGACCAGGGGATTACGCTGGTGAAGCTGGATGGTGCCGAACGTCGTTACATAGGCATGATAATAACGGTTTCTATATTTGTTTCTAAAGTTGTTCACTTATCAACGCTCCAATGGAAATACAGTTTAATCGAATTTTTTGTCAATTGGCGAAAGATTATTCTTCCTTGGGAGGTATAACGCGATTGGCTTAAAGAAGACATGGAATTAGCGGGATGACTTTGGGGAAGTTTAAGGACAATCCAAACGGACGATGAAACGGTGCATAAAAAGGAGCTGCATTACTTTTGTCAGACCGATATCCTTCCTTTGAAGAAATCAAAGATGTAGATCGTAAACTTACTGAAATGAGAAAACTGTATTATTATCGCCATGACCTGTTCTCGATTCAATGGTGGTTTTTGTTGGTGCTTTTGATTGTGCCATGGATCATTTGGTGGAAAATGGTCGATAAATCAAGACTGAAGGATATTTTACTTTACGGTTTTGCAATAACCATCGTTATTGTCCTGCTGGATGATATTGGCAGCGAACTGGGATTATGGTCTTACCCTCATCAAGTCTTCAGGCTGATTCCTCGCCTAAGCCCGATTGATTACTCCGTATTACCTGTTATCCATATGTTGATCTATCAGTATTTTAGAAGTTGGAAGTCATTCGTTGTCGCCAACGTCATACTGGCCCTAGGGGCTGCCTTCATTGCAGAGCCCTTCTTTGTCTGGATTGATATTTATGATATGGACCATTGGAAATCTATTTATTCGTTCCCGCTATATATAGCTAAAGCCTGTTTTGTTAAGTGGTCGCTGGAATTCATGCTATCTAAGGCAAACCGATCACAACAAAAACCTGCGAACTAGAAGAAGGCATTGAGCCCGCTTTAAGTTCCAGGATACAATATCGATATACTGAATAACGCATCGAAGGCGAATTCGATGCGTTATTTTATGGTTTGTTATACGATTCCACTTTCTGAAACCGGTTAGCCTAACCTTGATGAAAAGGGGGAGCTGTGCGCGTAGATTACTGTTGTCCTTTGGCAAGGATCCGGAATGTAATGCCGAATGGATCCGTCACATTGCCGTAAGCAGGACTGAAGAAGCTGGCTTCAAGCGGCGTATTCACTTGACCGCCCTGTTTCAAGGCGTCAAAATATCGGGTGGCCTGATCTTTGTCATCGGTTTGCACGACGATAGTCACTGGCGAGCCCTTTTGGTAACTGCTGCTGGTAACAAGGTCGGACAATTGGAGCTGCGATTCACCGATGACCAAGACCGCAAAGGATATCCAGTCTTTTTTCTCCGGCGGCAGCGGGGATTCCGGATTTTCCGGTAAATCGCCAAGCCGTTGCGCATAGACGACCTTGGCTTCCAGCGCTTTGACGTAAAAATCGATAGCCTCATTTGCTTGACCATTCATTTCAATAAAAGGGATTAAACTCGTGCTCACAACAATCATCTCCTGTACATGTTTTTTACCGGGATACCGACGGACCTTTTATTTCGCAGCGGGATTCCCTTCACTACCAATGTCGTTCACCGGCAGGTAAACGTGACCGTTAAAGTTAAAATATTTTTTTGCGATTTTTTTACGATTTCGGTCACATCCGTTAGATTTCTTACGACATATTAGTAATAAGGAAAAGGAAAGGTTGGGGCGCGTGAACGATCACAACGGGCTTGCAGAACAATTCGAATCGCATCGGAATCACCTTCAGTTTGTGGCTTACCGAATACTGGGATCACGGAATGAGGCGGATGACGCCGTACAGGAGTCATGGATACGTCTTAGCCGTTCGGATATGAGCAGCGTGGAAAATATCGGGGGATGGATGACGACGATCGTCTCGCGGGTTTGTTTGGATATGCTCCGAGCCCGTAAATCAAGGCATGAAGATCTGACGATAGATCGTGCACCAGAGCCAGTTACCCACTTCCGTGACGGAAGCGACCCGGAGTATGAAGCGCTGATGGCCGATGCTGTGGGGCATGCCATGCTTGTGGTCTTAGGAACATTAAGTCCCGCCGAACGAATCGCGTTCGTGCTGCACGATATTTTCGGCATGTCTTTCGCGGATATTGCTTCCATCTTGGAAAGAAATGAGGCGGCAGCCAGAAAGCTTGCCAGCCGTGCACGTCAACGGGTGAAGGGGGATGAATCGGCTTCAAGAGCAGAAGAGCTCAGGCGCAAACAGGAGCTGGTGGATGCATTCCTTGCTGCATCGCGCGCCGGAGATTTTGAGAAACTTCTCTCTATCCTGGATCCGAATGTCGTGACACGAAACGATCCGGCATTTCCGCCGGCCGCAAACGCGCCGGTTGTTGTTCATGGTTCGCAAGCTGCGGCCAAGCAATTCGCAGGCCGTGCCCAAGGTGCCCAGCCTGCGCTCGTGAACGGTTCCGTAGGCGCCGTTATAGGTCCGCTTGATCGAATCCTGTTCGTACTCGTCTTTACGGTAAAGAATGATAAAATCACCGAAATCGAAATGATTGCCGATCCGGCGCGCCTGCGCCAGCTTGACCTGGCCTTGTTGAACGATTAACGGGTATAAAGAACATGGAGAAATGATCTTGAAGCAAGGAAAAGGCACCGTTTGCAGCCGTAAGGCTTGCAGCGGGTGCCTTTTTTCTTGTCAAACCCCGGTCAGGTCAACCGGTATACTCTGGCTTCATAGGGGCGCAGCTCAATGCGGTCTCCTTCCGCGTCAGGCGGCAGATCGTAATTGCTGATCAGCAGGTCTCGCGACATGCCCCGCAGCGTTTTCGGCCATTCCATGACCGGCGTATCATCAAAAAAGTTAAGGATGACCAGGACGGTGTCTTGCTCGAGCGTACGGGTGTAAACATAGAGATCCGGATCCAAACGGCGGATTCTTTCCACCAGGTTTCGTTCATGTGCGCATTCCTCCTGTCCGTGCATGAAATGGGTTGTATGGGGAATTAACCGTGTCCCCCTTGAAAAGCGGGGTATTTGGTCATCCCGCCGTCCGCAAACAGGGTAATGCCCGTAACATAACTGGACTCGGAGGAGGCAAGCCATGCGGCTGCAGCGGCGATTTCCTCCGGCTTGCCGATATACCCGAGCGGGATCAGCGCCTCAACGCTTGCTTTGGCGGCAGGATCGGAAAACTTGGCGGCATTGATCGGCGTATCGATCGCACCGGGACCGAGGCTGTTGACGCGGATTCCCTTCGGCGCAAATTCCAGCGCCAGCGTCTCGGTCATCATTTTGATCCCGCCCTTGCTCGCGGCATAATGCACGAAATGGGGCCACGGAATCATCTCGTGCACGCTCGAAACGTTGATGATCCGTCCCTTGATCCGGTGTTCCAGCATGTAATCGATCGCCTCGCGGCAGCCGAGGAAAGCCCCGGTCAGATTCACGTCCAGCACCTTCCGCCAGTCCTCCAGCGTCAGGTCTTCCGAGGGGACTTCGTTTTCGATGCCTGCGTTGTTGACCATGACGTCCAGCGAGCCAAAATGCTCATGCGCGGCGGCTACCAGCTTTTTGACATCCTCTTCACGGGTGACATCGCCGTACACGCCTATCGCTTGACCGCCGCTTTGTTCAATCTCCTGGATGATGGAATTCACTTCCTGCTCGCCGCTGCGGTAGTTTATGACCACATTCATCTTTTCCCGACCGAACCTCAGCGCCATAGCTCGTCCGATGCCGGAAGAAGCTCCGGTAATAATGGCTGTGTTACCCTCAAGATCCTTGTACACAATCAATCCCTCCTGTCGTCCCATCATAATGACTACAATAGTATTTAACCGGAACGGGTATGGTTCAACAGGGCGGGGTCATAACTTCCGTAGAAGAAACGGCATTATAGCATCAGAATCAGTCTATGAGTCATTTCCATTTGACAATAACGTTCGGTAGGTGTAATTTATAACTAACCAGTTAGTTATAAATACTAATGGCGCATACTAAGAGAGTGGGAGAGGATTCGACAATGAATGATCGTACTTGGCTGATTACCGGCATTAGCAGCGGCTTTGGACGTCAAATGACGGAGCAGCTTTTGAAACGCGGGGAACGGGTCGCGGGAACGGTCCGCAATATGGAGGCCGTGAATGATTTGCAAGCAAAATATGGCGACCTATTATGGGTTTCCAAGCTGGATGTCACCGATACGCCCGCCATACACCGGGTTGTGGACAACGCTTTTCATGATCTCGGCAGCATCGACGTCGTGGTCAACAACGCGGGGTACGGCCTTTTCGGCGCGGCAGAGGAATTGACAGATGAGCAGATACGCCATCAGCTTGAAACGAACCTGATCGGATCCATCCAGGTGGTGCGTGCGGCTCTTCCACACTTGCGAAAACAAGGCTATGGGCGGATCCTCCAGCTGTCGACCGTAGGCGGCCAGACCGCTTTCCCGGGAAGTTCTTTGTATCATGCGAGCAAATGGGGAATTGAGGGGTTTGCCGAATCGGTCATGGCTGAAGTTGCCCCTTTTAATATAGGCGTCACTATTGTGGAGCCGGGCAGTGCAAGGACGAACTTCCGGTATCAAAGCTCCACGCTGGCACCAAAGATAGATGCTTATGAGGCCTCCCCGGCCATCCATGCGCGGCGGATTATCGAAGAAGCCAAGGCACCCTCGCTAGGGGACCCTGCCAAAATGGCTGCTGCGATGATTAACAGTGTAGACCAGAATCCGGCACCTAAAAGAATCGTGCTGGGCAGCGACGCATATTCGACGATTCACAAAGCTCTTACCGAGCGGCTGGCGGAATTGGAACAGCAAAAGGATCTCGCTTTTTCAACCGACTTCAACTGATTTCCGTATGAACATATTAAAAACAAGCGTCCTGATCATTCAGGGCGCTTGTTTATTGGCGGCTATTTCCACTTTTTATATTCATTCGGCGTGACGCCGACCACTTTCTTAAACAGCTTATTAAAGTAAGCGGGATCCGCATATCCTACTTCCGCTCCGATTTGGTGCACCTTCATGTTCGTCTCGGTTCGCAAAAGGCGTTTGGCGTTTTTTAGACGCACGTCGGTGATGTACTCGGTCAGCGTCAGACCGGTCTCCTGCTTGAACAGCTTGCTGAGGTAGCTCGGTGTCAGATACACCATGGCCGCCAGTGTGTTCAGCTCGGCATGCTCACTGTAATGCTCGGCGATCCAGCGCTTGACGATCTCTACGGCTTTACCGCCCATCTCGCTGCGCAATCCGTACACTTTTTCCAGTGCCGACCTGAACGCTTCCACAAAACAATCTTCCATGTCGGAGAAGCTCATGCAGGCTCGCAGCTGCGTCTCCAGCCGGGCGCGGGCTTCTTTGCCCCGAATCTCCCTGTACTCCTGCACTTCCCGGCTTGCCATATCCTCCAGCTGACGGCAGACACGGACGATCGTCCCGGTACCTGCACGCTGCTCTTTCAGCCGCCCAAAGCACTGACGGACACATTCCAGCACGGCTGGAATATGGAGGAGCTGCAGCTGCTCGGCAAGGTTCATGCCGCGGACGGCATCCTCCGCATCGACGATGTCCCCGGAAGCTTCCCCGGCATAACCGGCGGCATAATATGGGGCCGAATCTGAATATAGGCCCAGATCACAGGCTTGCATGGCTTCCTCATAGGAGACTCTGAGTTCGGCAGCGTCGTTGTGGATGCGGCTGAATCCGATATGAACCGCCGTTTCCTCTTCGCTTTGTTCCTCCGCGCCGCCCAGCAGACGGGCGATCCGGTCCAATTGTTCCTGCCCTGGAGCTTCCGGAAAATAAAAGACCCAGGCGAGCATGCGCTCCTGGACCGAGATCCAGTCACAGACGAGCTCCGGATGCTGTTGGATCCGCCCGGCTGCGGCTTCCAGCGATCCGCCCTTCTGAACGAACGTGGCATAACAGGACAGGGGCAGCCCGGTATCTTCGGAAAGATAGGGAAGGGGAGACTCGCTCAGAAAACAGGAATGAAGCAGCCGCTTGCGGCTCAAGGCTTCTTTCTCGAGCAAAGACTGATGCTCCTCGTCCAATTGGTACAACAGCTCAAACAGCTGCTCTTTGTTGATCGGCTTGAGCAGGTAGTCGACCGCGGAAGCGCGGATCGCTTCCCTGGCATAGTTAAATTCGGTGAAACCGCTCATCAGGATGGAACGGACGTGCGGGCGGGCAGCCTTCAGCTGCTTGATCAGGTCCAGACCGTCCACAATCGGCATCCGGATATCGGTAATGACCACGTCGACCTCCAGGCCGGGAAGGCTGTCCAGTACATCCTTGCCGTCCGGAAACTGCCCGACCACACGGAAGAGGCTGCTTTCCTTTTCGATCATGCGCGACAGGCCTTCGCGAATCAGAACTTCATCGTCCACAATCACAATTCGAAGCATATTTCTCTCCCGCCTTTGCTGTAATGATGTTTACTCTTGGTCTTCGTCGGGGAGTTCTTCCTTAATGCGCACAATGACCCGGGTTCCGTGCCCGGGCTCACTCTCCACTTCAAGACCGCAGGAGCCGCCGTAATGGAGACGTACCCGCTCGGCCACATTATGCAGCCCGATGCCGAATGCACCGCCCGAGTCGCCGTGCTTCAGGCTGCGGTTCAGCTGCTGGACGGTATCCGCATCCATGCCGACTCCATCATCGCCGATCACGAAGACGACGTGGTCCTGTTCGCGCGAAGCGGTGATGGTGATCGTGCCGAGTCCGGGCTTGCGCTCCAGCCCATGAAAGACCGAGTTTTCCACAATCGGCTGGAACACCAGCTTGAGCACCGACAGGCCAAGGTAGGGCTCAGGCACATCCATGATGAGCCGGAATTTGTCCGGGAAGCGGATGGCCAGCAGGTCGAAGTAGTTGCGGACATGCTCCAGCTCCTGCCGGATGGTCACCGGGTCCCCGCTGCGGACGATGGAATATCTCATTTGGTTTCCCAGCAGGTAGGTCAGCTTGGCGACGCGCGGATCGTCGTTGCTCTCGGCCAGCATCCGGATGGACTCGAGCGTATTGTAAATAAAATGAGGGTTGATCTGGCTCTGCAGCGCCCTCATGTCGGCGGTCTGCTTGCGTTTTTCGGTCAGCTTGATTTCGGTGAGCAGGTCCTTGACCCGTAGAATCATCCGGTTGAAATGGCTGCCCAGCATGCCGATCTCATCATTATATTTTGGCGATATCCAGACGTCGAGGTTGCCGTGCTGAACTTTGCGCATCAGCCGAACCATGGATTTCAGCGGTTTGGTCAAGGCGTGAGAGAAGAAGGTTGCGACGAACAGGGCGATCGCCAGCAGGATTAAGGTCGTAACCATCAGCGCCCGGCTGTTCTGCTGCACCTTGTACAATATTTTGGACAGCGGAATCGTGACGGACGTCGTCCATCCGGTCTGATCCGACGTGTAGTAGACGGTCAGGTAACGGGTTCCGTGTATCGTCGATTCAAAATGGCCTTCCTTTTGACCCTTGGCCGCCGCCATCAGTGCGGTCAGCCGATCCTGAACCGAATTCGCACTGCCGCTAGCGTACACCAGCTGTCCTTGCTCATCCATAATGAGCGAGCTGCCCTGGGTCACCCGATCCATTGGCTCGACGATGCCTTGAAACAGGCGGATATCGATATCCAGGACGATGATGCCGAGATATTGGAGCGAGCTGGCCGAGTTAATGGTCCGCAGCACGCTGATGACATCCATCGTACTGCTGCCGTTGACCGTGATCGGGTGGCGGCCTTCCAGGATCGGACGGGCTCCGCCCGCCTCGCTTAAGAGCTTCTTCCAGCCGGGAAGCTGATTTTCGGCCGACAGATCGTTGATGTTCCCGTTCTTGTCATAAAAAATATTATCGTACCGGTCAACGAGGTAGACGGCCACGACGTCTTTTTTGGTATGGCTCAGATAGCTGAGAAACATGCCCATGCTCTCGTTCTTGTACCAGTCGGTGTGTTCCTGTCCGAGATAGTACTGCACATCCTTGTTATACAGGGGAAGCGCCGTGTAGCGCTTCAGGTCGTCCACGTACCGGTCGATCGTATCGGAGGCGTTGTCGGCCATCTGTCCCGCGTTGTTGGTGGCGTTCTGCAGCACGGAATTGAACGTGGACCTTGCCGACAGGTAGCTGACATAAGTGATGGGCAGCGATAACAGAAAGACAAATACGAGAATCAGCTTTTTCTCCAATGACAGATTGGCCAGAAAGAGCCATCCCCTGCGTATGATGCGGCCGATTGCAGTACTCATAACCGATAGTCCACTCCCTGATGCTTGTCTTATTTAACCGCTCCGCTGGTTACTCCTTCAAAGATATAACGCTGCAGGAAAAAGTACAATATGACCGTAGGCAAAAGGATGACCAGAATCGCGGCGCAGATGAGGTTCCAATCGGCCGTGTTGACGCCCTGGAACCGCATCAATACAGTGGTTACGACGCCGAGGCTCTGCTTCGGCATGTATAAATATGGAATGTACATATCGTTATAAATGCTGATCGTTTTCAGGATAATGAGCGTCGCCGTGGCTGGTGTCAGCAGCGGAAAAATGATCGAACGGTAAATTTTGAACAGGGATGCGCCTTCCACCATGGCGTTTTCATCCAGGTCATAAGGGATGTTGCGAATGAACTGCAGGTATAGAATGATCTGGATGACGTCGGCTCCGATGTACAAGACGATCGGGGCACCCATCGTGTTGTACAGCCCTAGGCTTTTGATAATGCCGAATGTGGCAACCTGTGTCGTGATGCTCGGGATGATGGTAGCGACAAGGTACGCCCCGAACACGATCGGTTTCAGTTTGAAATCGAACCGGCCAAGGACATAGGCGACCATCGTGCCGAACAAAATGTTCAGCGCGAGCGAGACGACGATAATGATCAGAATGTTGCCGAACCCGCTGAGCAGGCCGCCGCGCTCGAACACGACCTTGAAATTTTCGAAATTCAAAAAGTTATGAGGCAGCGACATTGAGCTGCTGCTGTTAAATTCATCCCTCGATTTGAATGCGTTGATGATGACGACATAGGGAGGGAACAGGACGACGAATACCCCGATGAGCAGGGTCAAGTACTTAATCAGGTCCTGGATCCGGAATTTGGACGAGTGCATTATTTATTTCCTCCTCTGCTGAGCACAAGCTGCTGAACGGCCAGTACGATGACCACAAAGAACAATAAGATGACGCTCATCGCCGAGGCCAATCCATAGTTGTTGTAGGCGAAGGCCGTTTCCACGACGCGCTGCACATAGGTCTGGCTCGCTCCCGCAGGTCCGCCTTTGGTCAGCACAAACGGAAGGTCGAACACTTCGAGCGCGCCCGTCACGGTCAGGAACAGGTTCAGCTGAATGACCGGCTTCATGTTCGGCAGCGTGATTTTCCACAGGGTCTGCAAAGAGCCGGCACCGTCGATTTTCGCCGCTTCGTAAATATCCTTCGGAATAGCCTGAAGGGAAGCGATGTAAATGACCATGTTGTAGCCCATGAAGCGCCACAGACCGGTAGAGGCCAGCGCATAGTTGACAAGCCCTTCCGTGCCAAGCCAGCTCGTTTCGCCAAGATGCTTCAGTCCAAGGCTGGAGAGGAACAGGTTCAGCGAGCCGTTGGTCGTGTCAAACACGTATCCGAACATAAAAGCGACCGCCACGCCGTTCATAATGTAAGGCAGAAACAGCAGAATCCGGAACACGTTCCGGCCGCGCAGCCGGCTGTTCAGGACGACAGCAAAATAAATGGCGATAATATTCTGGACGATCCCCATCGCAAAATAAGCGAAGTTGTGCTCAAACACTTTGAAAATATCCGAATTGGAGAACACTTCCCGGTAATTGTCCAGGCCGACCCAAGGCTTCTCCGGGCTGTAGCCGTCCCAGTTCGTAAAGCTGTAATAGATAAGCTTGATCGCCGGGTAGTAGGTGAAGGTGGCTAGTAGAATTAAAGGAATCAGTAAAAAAGAGACGATAATGATCGTCTTCTGTTTGCGGTACGAGAGCGTTCCGAACATGCTATACCTTCTTTCTGCAAGCTTTTAGGCGTTTTGGATGCAAGCCGACAGCAAAGCGGATTACCTCCTAAGGCGGATAATCCACTTTGCCGGGCTATTTCTGTAAGCAGGCGTTATTTGCCGAGGTCTTTCTTGGCTTTGGCCCACGCCTTGTTCCATTTATCCAGGACGCTTTGCGGATCCTTGGCAAGGACGAATTCCTGAACCATGGCCGGCAAATCGATCTGGGCTTTATTCAGGATGTCGGTAACCGTCGCGTCGTCCGGTGTGCCTTCCTGAAGCTCCACGCCGGTAGCCTGGAATTCTTTAAGCTGGGCCAGCTTGGACTCTTTGTCTTTCAGCGGCGGGATGAATCCGGCGAAATCTTCGTAACCGGAATCTTCGATCATCCATTTTACGAAAGCTTTGGCAGCATCAACGTTTTTGCTGTTTTTGGATACTGCATAGAAGAAGTCAGGGCTAAGGGCGGCGCGCAGCGTGCCGGAGTTGTCATACGGCAGCGGGAAGAAGCCGATGTTGTCCGAAGTCGTTCCGGCTCCGACGACTTGATTGATGACCCAGTTGCCAAGGAAGTACATGGCGAACTTGCCGGAGGCCACATCCTTCTTGGACTGCTCCCAGTTGGTGGAGTTGATGTCCTTCTCCAGGTAGCCTTTTTCATTCAGTTCACGGATCAGGCTGAACGCCTTGCCGTAACCGTTGTCCATCGTGAACGGCGTGTCCGTGTTCAGCTTCGCGTTCGGGAAGTCCGCATTGTTCTCGATCAACCGGGGCAGGTCATACACCCAGTTGTTCAACGGCCATTTATCTTTGAAGTTGGAAGCCAGCGGAACGATGCCTTTTTGCTTCAGCTTTTCACAAGCTGCCAGGAATTCGTCCCAAGTTTTCGGGATTTCCGTAATGCCTGCATCGGCGAACGCTTTTTTGTTGTACACGATACCGGAAGTGGAGTTGCCTGTTGTGATTCCGTATACTTTGCCTTCATAAGATCTGAAGTCTTTAAACGTAATCTTGTCATCCAGCCCGAGATCGTCAAGCGGAGCAAAATACTTCGGCAAGTCGGAGTTCGGAATCGTCGGGATAAACATGACGTCCGGAAGCTCATCGCCGGCCATTCTCACTTTGGCCTGCTGGTTATAATCGGTTTGCGAACCCTCGAATTCCACTTTGATATTCGGGTATTTCTCGTTAAAGCGCTTTACATAATCGTCATACTCTTTGCCGATCATGTCGGTGCGGTTGGTTAAAAAGGTGATTTTGCCCGACAGCTCGGTTCCGCTTCCGGCAGATCCGCCGGACGAAGTGCCGGTTGTGTCCGTGCCTCCTCCGCTGCCGGCCGAATCATCACTGCCGCCGCTTGATCCGCAAGCGGACAGGGACATGGAAAGCATCAGGATCATAACAAATCCTAACAACGTAACAGATTTCTTTTTCATTTCTACTCTCCCCATTTCGAATATGTTAGCGTTTGCATTGCTATTATAGCTTTTTGAATGCGTTTTTTAAATGTACTCATTTGTTATTTATTGTCTTCTATTATACTAATCACAATAAAAATTAGTGTTATTAATATAACAAAATAATAACAAATTAAAGTTTGGAGGAGAAAGAAGAAAATGCTGCTAAATAGAAATGGCGGGGAATAGCATTATTTTGCTGTAATAGGTGTGGGGGAGAAGGAGGGTTGTTCGTGACGATCTAAAGTGCATAGAGAAAGGGAAGAAGGGGATGGTGCAGACCTAAAGAGCGAAGAGGAAGGCGAAGTTGCAGCGCTGGCTCGCCGCAGTTCCGCCGGATCGGTGTGTTCGTTTTGGCATGAGCGGAAGAACAAACAAGAAAGGAGCCGTCCCATGAGGGACGGCCCCTTTTTGTATATATAAGAATGTATAAGCTTCGGAGAGTGATCTTTCTTATATAGAAAGAAAAACTTTCGCTATATGCGTCTGTCTTCGATGAAAGTATGTCGATGGACGTCCTTCAAATATTGCGCCTTGTTGGCCGCTTACACGCCTTCCGGGCGCATCCGGCACACGACAAAAGGCGCATGCAGCGCCCGGAGGGCTGCCGCAAGCTCATCCTCCGGCAGCGCCGGCTCCGAACTGACATGATATTGAAATTCGTAAAAGCCGCCGAGCGTCGCTTTAAAATTGGTCTCCCAATAGTTGGTCATCAGCCAGGCGTACGACTCCGGCTTCTCGTCCTCCGCTTGCTGGGTGTGGAGGCGTCTTGTGCCGTACTCCAGCGGGCCCCATTGCATGAGCGGCGTATCCGGCGAAGCCAAGAGCAGCGAGCTTCGGTCATCCTGCCAGGCGATGCCTTCCTGTACGCAGGCATAATCGAGGCAGGTCCCCGGAATCTGGTCCTTCCACGGACGCACCAAGCCTCCCGGTTTATCCGCATACAGCGTATCCCGCAAGGTGTTCCCGCTTGTAAAAGGAAGCGAGAGGTAGACGTTCTCCGGGCTCCAGACGCTGTCTTTATGGAAGCGCGCCGACACGTCGACCCGGTTCCGGTTGGCATGGACCCGCAGGAACAAAGCGAAGTAGGACAAGCCGTTCAACTGGTACGTGATTTCTACCGTGGCATAAAGCGGTCCGTTCTCCACGGTGCGCACCGATGTAATGCGCCCGGCGGAGCGCTCGGCGTGCAGCCCCTTGCGGTTGCGGCCCATCCGGGCCCGGGTGCTCCATACCTGGGAGGCATCCGTCTCATCCGCCGGCCGGGTAACTTCATAGATTGGGGTGAACGCCCCATACGGATTGCAGCTGCGCAGCATTTCGGTGTCCAGTTCCTTGTTGAACCAGGAATGGATGCCGCTGTCGGACCAGGACAGACGGACGAACGGGGATTCCAGGCCGTTCCGGGTCATGCGGATCGGCGGATGGCCGGCAGAGCCGGAAGCCCCCTGGAACATGTCGTCCATGTCGTACACCTGGTCTGCTCCGATCAGGCGGGTGTTGGTCGTCGTCGTGCCCTGCTGCCGTCCCTGAGCCAGCGGGCGCAGAAGCAGGAAACAGGTTTCCTGTGCCTGCAGCTTGAGCTCGGTGACGATGGTGTGCGGATGGACGGACTGCTGCGGCAGCACTTCGCCGGTTCCCTCCCGCACGACTTCGACGCCTTCGCGCAGGGCGCCGGGCTCCCAGCCGTCCAGCTGGAGCGTGACGAGCTCCGTCACTTCGCGCCCGGCCAGATTGCTGACCCGGAACCGGTACGGCCGATCCGGGTACAGCGTGGCGCTGCCCTGCTGCAGCAGCACCTTGTCCAAGGCGCGGTAGGCCAGGCGGCTTGCCTCAGCGGCATGCGCCAGCTTGCGGACCTCCAGCAGCTGGACATTTTTATGCCACGGTTCATAAATGGAGGAATGGTAGCCCCACGTATGCTCGGCATACAGCGCCAGCGCTTCCTCTGTCTCATCGATCTCGGCCCGGCGGAGTACGCTTGCTTCAGGGTCCAGCTTGACCGCCTTGCGGAGCGTCCGCTGGGCATCCCGGAAGACCTGGGTATGCATCGGTGTAGAGCTGACGCCGTCCGTCCACCAGTCCGGCCAGTCTCCCCGGTGGACGGGCAGTTCGGCCAGATTTTCCTGCTTCAGGCGGGCAAAAAAGCCGCTCAGGCTGGTCA
Organism: Paenibacillus favisporus; assembly: GCF_040545415.1. Taxonomy (NCBI): domain Bacteria; kingdom Bacillati; phylum Bacillota; class Bacilli; order Caryophanales; family Paenibacillaceae; genus Paenibacillus; species Paenibacillus favisporus. The sequence continues at coordinate 693,325 of NZ_JBEPLV010000002.1, forward strand.
TTTCGATCGTAATCAGGTCGCCGTGCTGCTCGTTCCAGGCCTGGATCCATTCGATGATCCGGCTGTTCGGCGCGCCGTTGTCGGTGCCGAGTCCCGAGAGCATGACGGGGACGAACGCATACGGGTACTGCTCGGCTTCCAGCTGCGCCAAGTACCGGCGGATGCGGACCGTGGCGATGCCGTCATGGATCGCTTCCGGTTCCACGAGCTGGTGATTGAACTCGTCGCGGATCATGTATTTGCCGAGCGCTCCGGGGCACAGGCCCAGCTCGTTGCCAATCATATAATGCTCTCCGTTCCAGACGAGAAGGCGGCGGCCGTCGCGCGTTTCCCACCAGAAAGGAGCCTGCTTGCGGCCAAGGGCGTACATGCCGTGATGCGTATGGATACAGCTGAACAAATGCTCGATATCATGGTTCAGCAGGCTGTCGGCATACCCCCAGCCGTATCCGTTGATATCTGCGGTCATGGCGCTGTCCACGCGGCTGCCGATGGAGGCGGCGTAGGCTTGGGCTTTGCTGTGAAGGCTGCTGAGCAGCTGTTCGTCCGGCAGCTCCGTCATGTTCAGATAGGTGCCGGACAGCTCGAGGTCGCCGCGGAGGACGGCTTCGGCAAACGACTTTTGCTCCTCGGGCGAGGCCGCCTTCAGAAACTGTTCCACCGCCCAGAACGTTTCGCAGGTCCAGCGGAAGCCCTTCCACTCGGGTTTGGCGCCTGCATGAGCGGCATTGGCGATGCGCAGCGCCTGGCGGATGAAATCGACATGGTACTGCTCGATCTTCTCTTGACGATCCGTATAGCCGAGATCGGTGTGGGAATGGTGAATGGCGTAAATCGTCCACTTGCGGGTGGGCAGCGGCGCGTCGGCCTGTTTTAACTGTTGTTCTAATGTCATCGTATATCCTCCTTAAGGGGAGAGTTGTATGGGCCTTCCAGCGAAAGCCGATTAAGGGAAAAAGGCTCCGTATTAGTCAAAAACAAAAAGCATGTCGGCTCCGTAAAAGACCAGCCGCAGCAGATCGTCTTCATACAGCACGGGCAGCCGTACCGGCAGCAGCGCGTCCGTAAGGGAAGCACCGAAGAGCGGCAGGCTTTTGGCGATCTGGCCGCCCAGGATCAGGCGGTCCGGCCTAAAGCTGGCGGCATACGGGCGCAGCATCCGTCCGAGCCGCTCGCCGTAGGTCCGCCAGACCCGGAGGGCGGCGGACTCGCCCCTGGCGGCCGCGGCTGCGAGGTCGATGACATCATCGCCTTCCCGCCGGGCCTGGAGCGCGTCCGCCAGGGCCATAACGCCGCGCCTGCCGAACTGGCCGTCGACCGGCGCGCCCTCGAACGTCTCGGCATACAGCATGCCGCTCTCGGGCACGCCGTCCGAACCGCTGACCGTCCGGCCCCGGTCCATGAAGACCGAGCCGAGACCGGTGCCCAAGGTCAGGCAGAGCAGCCGCTCGCCGGGGTAGCGCTTGGCGGCGCCCATGCCGAACAGGGCGGCATCGTTGCCGAAGGCAATGTCCGCATCCGCGAGCGACCGCATCCATGGGTCGCTGCCCGGCAGCCCGGCGCGGCGGCGAAGCTCCTTCTTGAGCAGCTCACCTACGGGCAGGCCGTACAGCTGCTCATATTTGCCAAGCCCCCGGATGCGGCTGATGCCGCGTTCATAATCGAAGGGGCCCGGGAAGGCCGTCCCGATGCGAAACGTCACATCGTGCTCCGGGGTGCCGCTTCCCTTCATGTATGCTCCGGCAAGCCGGATGATCAGGCTGGCGAAATGGGCGGTGAAGCTTTCGGCATCCGCTTCCGAGCGTGAAGGCTGCTCCAGATACGGCTCGGGCAGAAGGATCCCGTTCTCCAGCACGCCGCCTTTCATGAAGGTTCCGCCGGCATCGATGGCCAATGTGACGACCGTCCCAGCCGGCGTTTGGCCGGGGGTTCCGCTCATGCCCGCTCACCGGGCTTCCAGTGGTGCGGAAGGAGCGGCGTATTCCAGCCCGGCGAAACCTGGGCGCGGATCAAGGTGCAGGGCCCGGGACCAACCGGCTCGAGCCGGTAGCCGCCGATCGAGGCGGGAACGATGTAGGCTTCTGAATACCCCCATTCCACGGCGGCTTCCTCGTCGCGTTCCGGAATCAGACGGACGCGCTGCCCCTCGACCAGGTTGTACATGACAAAACCACCTTCGGTATGATCCTCCCACGGTCCGTCCAGACGCAGCCGCTTGACCTGGAACAGCAGGTCGTCCCGCTCGCCGAGCAGCTCCTCGGTGCTGTTTCCCTGCACGCGGCTGATCTTCTGCTGTGCGATCAGATGCTCCCGGACATACGTGGTGTCGAAAGCATCGATCATGTTCTGCTCCGCATGGTCCCGGTTGATCGGACGGGGCAGGCCGTCCTGGTCAAGGCGGAGATGATCGTAAATTTTAAAGGTAAACCACCAGGTGGTGGACGATATTTCGAGCACGAGATTGTCCCTGCCGGAAAAATGGACGGCGCCCGGCGGGATCAGAAAAAGATCCCCTTTGCGGGATTCCCATACGTTGACATACTGCCCGATGTCGAGCGGCTGCCGCGTCTCATGGGCCTGATCCACCGCTTGAAGCAGGTCGCTCCCGCCAATTCCCTCCTGGAAGCCCAAGGCGACGATGGGGGAGGACCCCGGTTTTTGCTCCATAATGTAATAGGATTCCTGCTGCGTCATCGTTTCGTTGAACGTCCGCTCGATATATGCCTGCTGCGGATGGACCTGCAGCGACAGGTTGTCGCCGTCGATCGTATCCAGGTAATCGAAGCGGATCGGAAAATAATCCCCGAACAGCTCCACGTTGCGTCCTCCCATGATTTCCTCCGGGTGAGTGGTTAGCAGGAGAGGAAACGGCACTTCGATGACGCAGCCGTTTGCTTCGATCAACAGCGTATTCTCGGGGGCGATCGGCTCGAATGCCCAAGCGCAGTTGCGCCAATCTTCAGGCAGTCCGCACAGCTCCTTCAGATACTGCCCGCCCCATATGCCCGGCGCGAAGAACGGCTTGACCCGAAACGGGCGGCGGGCGGCGGCAGCGAGCAGTTCCCTGAGCGCCGGGAGGGTAGCCCAGGCCGGCGATTCCGGCTGATTCATATCGATATACACATCGAAATCATACAGATGCCGATTCCGATAGTTCTCCCACACGGGCCATTCCAGGAACAGGGCCTGTTTGTATGTCTCAACCGGATCGGCGCTTTCGCCTAGGCCGAGACTGCCCATGCCCATCCGGTGGAGCTTCTGCTGATACTCCCTGGACAGGTCGCAGTAGACGGAAACATTCGGGGAGGGGCAGAGGAAGAGCGCCCCGGGACCGGCGGTCACGACCATCGGAATCGGAGTTTCGCCGGCTTTGACCGCTTCGCTGCAGATTCTCAGCTTCTGCTGAACGTCCTGGAGCCACTTTTTCCCGGCTCCTTCCTGAAAATAGCCATCTTCCGAAACGTCGGCGGCGATTCTGCCAAACGCGCGGTTATCGGTCAGATAGGGATGAAACTGCCGCAGAAGATCTTCCGGTTTCTTCATATAACGGGCAGTGTCGATTTCGATCCAGGGAATGTCCTCTTCCTCGCAGTAAGTGCGGAGCCGGTTTACCCAGCGGCCGTACTGGGCTCCGTTCGCCGCATCGATCGCGACGGCAAAAGCCTCGCCGCTGTGATTTTTGTACATGGCGGTCAGCCGGGCCATTAAGGAATCGTAATCTTTGGAGAAGCCGTCCAGAATAAGAGAAGGTTCCTCGAGGCTGTGAACGGGAATGGAATTGACGGGTAACGGATTAAAGGATGGGGGTACTGATGCAGTCATGGTGCTTCCTCCCTCTTGTCTGTCGTTATGTGTAACATTGTAAGACGAGGGAGAGGAAGCGTCTTTAAACGATCCAGAACAGCTTTTGTACAATCAGGACATGTTCGGAGGGAAATGTTCTTTGCCCGAACGCCCTTCGGTGAACTGGGAACGTCTGAATTTTGCGGGGGATACACCGAGCCGGCGGGTAAATATTCGTGTGAAATAATGGACCGACTGAAAGCCGCACTGCGATGCGATGTCCTTGACGGGCAGGTCGCTCTGAAGCAGCAGCTGGGAAGCCCGGCGCACCCGGCGTTCCTGAATATAGTGGACGAATGATTGGCTCAGGTTGGCCTGAAACAACCTCGTTAAATGGCGGGACGAAATATGCAGGTGCCCGGCAACCATGGCGAGTGTCAGCTCTTCGCCCAGGTTGTCGTCAATGAACAGCTTGGCCTGCCGAAAGAGAGAGTTCTCTTCGGCCGCTGCCACATCCGAGCCGGCTTCCGGCGTATCTTGCTGCTGTGTTCCGTGCAGGGAGAGGATGGACAGCATCAGCGACATCGAGACGTGGCTGAGTACCGGTTGGAGGGCCGGTTTTGGAGTCTGAAACATAGAGATGAGCGCATCCCACAAATGCCCGGCGGGCTGCTCGTCCGCACCATCCACCACCGGCTGCCCATGCTCGGCCAAGTGCCGGTAAGCCTCCAGGTATGGGCTCCCGGTATGCTTTTCATCCACCTCAAAAGCGGCATAGACGAGCGTAAGACCGGTCTCGCTTTGGATCTGGTGCCAGACGCCGGGCAGGGATAGGAAAGCGGTGCCTTTCTTCAGCGGGTATTCTTTGCCTTGTTCGATGTATTCGCCTTCGCCGTCCACAACGTAACAGGCTTCAAAGAAGGAGTGGCGGTGCATGGAATTGTCATAGTGCGTGGGCATAAACCCCCAGTACATAATGGCGATGGACAGGCCGGCTTCCTCCAGCCGGGTCAGTTCGCGGTTGCAGATTTGGTTGGCCCGGCGGAAAACGGATTGGATCGTCATGGCAGGCGTTTCTCCTTTGGAATGATGGGTGCGGTTCGGCATTCACGAGCGATAAAGATGGCGGCTTGGCGGCTCAGCCCTTCCGCCGCTGCCGGTACTGCCTGGGCGTGAGGCCGGTCTTTTGCTTGAACAGCCGGTGAAAAAACTTCAAATCGCTGTACCCGGCCCGGGCGGCGATTTCGCTTACGCTGCCGTCGCTTTCGAGCAGCATACGGCAGGCGGCGTCCATGCGGATGCCCTGCAAATAAGCGGTGAAGCTCATTCCCGTCTGGCGGACAAACAGCCGGCTGAAATGCCGCGGACTGAGGCTGGCCTGCGCCGCCAGCTCGCCCAGCCGCAAATCGGAGGCGAAGTGACGCTCCATATAAGCGATCGATTCGTCGATCGTCAGTGAGCCTTGGCGCCTGACGGCAGGCGGATCCAGCTGCAGCCGGTGCCTGTACAGGCCGGTCAGCACGCGGACCAGCAGCGAAGTCAGCAGCAGCAGCCAGCCGGGGCTTCGGCCGGCATATTCCCGGTACAGCTCACGGAACAAGGCGTGATACTCGCCGCTCTGATCTTTGATTTCCAGCCACGGCATATCCGGTTCCAGAAAGGCGGCGAATACCTCCCGATCGCGCGGGAAAGCAGCTTCAAGCTCTCGGAGATAATCGGCCGGAAAGATGCAGTTGTACACGACCAGCTGCCGGTCCTTTCGCGGGGTCTTTGGCCGGAATACATGCGAGAGTCCGATTGGGATGAGAAACAGGCTGCCCTGCTCGGCCGGCCAGGCTTCTCCGCCGATATAGTGGACGCCCGAGCCTTCGCTGACATAGGTCAGCTCCACAAACTCGTGCGAATGTTCCAGCATATCGAACGATTCGGATACGCGGTTGACATAGAAGGGCACCCCCGGCTCGAAAAAAGCGTCCATCCGCAGCAAGGCCTGGCTTCGTTTTATGCTCATTTGCCTTCCCCCCTCGATGGTGGATTTTCGGAAAATCAACCTTTGCTCCTATCCTAGGTGATCGTTGGCGATATGTCCAGATCAGCCTATATTTTCGTCCAAATCACCGCCTGTATCGCCGATCAGCCTTTTTTATAATATCAGAAAGAATAAACACCAGAGCCAAGGCTTCCTGATATTGCAAGAAAAAATACCTTTAAACGCGGTCTGTCTTCTTTGAAGGTGCGTCGATTGATGTTTTTCTTATAATATCAGAAAGAATAAACACCAGAGCCTTGCTTCCTGATATTGCAAGAAAAAATACCTTTAAAAGCGGTCTGTCTTCTTTGAAGGTGCGTCGATTGACGTTTTTCTTATAATATCAGAAAGAATAAACACCAGAGCCTAGCTTCCTGATATTGCAAGGAAAAATACCTTTAAACGCGGTCTGTCTTCTTTGAAGGTACAAATGGAAGCAGTAGTTGAAACACATGGCCAAAGACCTTGGCTAGCATCCAACGCAAAAAAACGGGAGGGAAGTCTATGTCAACGCTAGGCATTACGAAATTGACCTGCGAATACCGCAGTGAGCCGCTCGGGCTCGGCACGACGCGTCCCCGCTTCAGCTGGCAGCTCACATCCGGCCGGATGCATGTGCTGCAGTCGGCTTATCATCTTCAAGTGGCGGGAGAGGAAGGGGATTTTGACGGGGATCATCTGATTTGGGACACGGGCGTCGTGGACTCGGACCAATCGGTGCTTGTCGAATATGCGGGTGCCGCGCTTCAGTCCGGACAACACTGCAGCTGGCGCGTCAAAGTGTGGGATCAGCAGGGCCAGGAGTCGGAATGGAGCGACACGTCCTATTTTGAAATGGGACTGCTGCGGATATCGGACTGGAGTGCAGACTGGATTACACCCGAACCGGGAATGATCGATCCCCAGGCGGAGGAAGAATTCATTCTTCGCAAAGCATTCCGTGTGAGCAAGGACGTCCGGAAGGCACGAATATACGCGACGAGCCTTGGCTTCTATGAGCTGGAGCTGAACGGCGAGCGGGTGGGTGACTGGGCATTCACACCGGGCTGGACCAGCTACCGGCACCGTCTGCAGGTTCAGGCCTATGACGTCACCGACCTGATCCGATCCCGGGCTGACAATGCCATCGGCGCGGCGCTGGCCAACGGATGGTATAAGGGCAATCTGGCTTGGGAGAACCATCGCAACCTGTTCGGGGATCAGCGGGCGCTGCTGCTTCAGCTGCATCTTGAATATGCGGATGGCAGCACGGAAATCATCGGAAGCGATCCTTCATGGAAAGCGTCGACCGGTCCGGTGCGCATGTCGGAAATTTACCACGGGGAAACGTATGATGCGCGGCTGGAGGAGGGCGGCTGGAGCCAGCCCGGGTTTGATGATGCAGACTGGGCAGGTGTGGTAAAGCTGGATCACGCCAAGGACATCCTCGTCATGCAGGAAAATGAACCGGTGCGGGTCATTCAAGAATTGAAACCGGTTACAGTTCTGCGGACGCCTGAAGGAGATACCGTACTCGATATGGGGCAGAACATGGTGGGCCGCATGCAAATGCGCCTGAACCTGCCGGCCGGCACGGCGATTACGCTGAAGCATGCAGAGGTGCTGGACAGCCGCGGGAATTTTTACACGGGCAATCTCCGCAAGGCAAAGCAATCCGTAACGTATATCTGCAAAGGCGGCGGTGAAGAAACGTATGAGCCCCATTTCTCCTTCCAGGGCTTCCGTTATGTAAAGGTCGAGGGCTGGCCGGATGCCGAGCCGCTGAATCCGGACAGTTTTACAGGCCGTGTCATGCACACCGATATGCCGCAGACAGGGAGGTTCGAATGCTCGCATGAGCTGTTGAACCAGCTGCAGCATAACATCGAGTGGGGCCAGCGCGGCAACTTCCTGGACATTCCGACCGATTGCCCGCAGCGTGACGAGCGGCTGGGGTGGACCGGGGACGCTCAGGTGTTTGTCCGGACCGCCGCGTTTAATTTCGGCGTGGCACCGTTTTTCTCCAAATGGCTGCACGACCTGAAGGCCGACCAGCGGGAGGATGGCGGCGTGCCGCATGTCGTACCGCAGGTTCTCGACGATAATGCCTGTTCGTCCGCGGCTTGGGGAGATGCCGCCGTCATTTGCCCGTGGACGATCTATCTTTGTTATGGCGACAAGCGGATTCTGGAGGAGCAATATGACAGCATGAAGGCATGGGTCGACCATATCCGCGCCCAAGGGGACAATGAATATTTGTGGAATACCGGGTTTCATTTCGGCGACTGGCTGGCGCTTGACGCGAAGGAAGGCAGCTACGTCGGGGCGACGCCAAGGGATTTGATCGCCACCTGCTTCTATGCATATTCGACTTCCCTATTCGTAAAGACCGCTGAAGTTCTCGGGCGCACCGAGGATGCCGCCGTTTACCGCCAGCTGTACGAAAAGGTGGCCGAAGCGTTCCTGAACGAGTTCGTCACGCCGGGCGGAAGGCTGGCCGCGCATACGCAGACCGCCATGATCCTTCCGCTGATGTTCGGGCTGGTCGAAGGGGAGGTTCAGCGCCGGATGGCCGCTACGCTCGCGGAGTATGTCAAGGAACAGAACCACCATTTGACCACCGGATTCGTCGGTACGCCGTACCTGTGCCATGTGCTGACGGAGAACGGCTACCACGACCTGGCCGTGAAGCTGGCGATGCAGGAGGATTACCCGTCCTGGCTGTATTCGGTCAAGCAGGGGGCGACCACGATCTGGGAGCATTGGGACGGTATCAAGCCGGACGGCTCGTTCTGGAGCGATGACATGAACTCGTATAACCACTACGCCTTCGGCGCCATCGGCGACTGGCTGTACCGGGCCGTGGCGGGGCTGGATCTGAATGAAGCTGAAGGACCGGGGTACAAGCGGATCCGGCTTCGTCCGCGGATCGATTCGGCGCTGTCTTATGCCAAAGCAGCGCTGGATTCGATGTACGGCATGATCCGGAGCGAATGGAGCTTGGCGGACGTGGACGGGGACGGGGACAGCCGACTGGCGTCCTACGAGTTCGAAATTCCGCCGAACACGACCGCAGAGGTCGAACTGCCGGGCGCGTCGATCGCTTCAACGCAGGTCAATGGGCAGCCGGCGGATCAGGCATCGGGCGTGCTGAGCGCCAGGGAAGACGACGGCACACTGAAGCTGGAGCTGGGATCCGGCGTATACCGGGTGACCGTCCAGCAGCCGAGCCCAGCATTGTCCGGGGCGTGAGGCTAAGGCGTGCTATGGGGTGATCTATAGCATTGAGCTTGGGACAACCGGATTGGTTCGTTTATGCCCGTGCTCCCTGTTCCTACCCGCACTGTTAGGATGTTCGTTGTAAAAGAAAGCAAGCCTCGCCGACAGGGTCGGCGGGGCTTTTTTTAGATATAGGGGATTACAGTTTCAGAGACAAGGACTTCCTTATGCCTCAAGAAAAACTTCCGCTGAAAGGGGGCTGGCTGCTTAGAATGTGCATCGATAGATTTTTTGCGCCTGCGGCACCGGCTGCTTAGAATGTGCGTGGATAGCTTTTTACGCCTGCGGCACCGGCTCTCTCGCCAGCACGCGGCTCGTGCCGAAGATAAGCAGAGATGCGGCGAAGCAACAGGCCGAGAACAGGCCGACGGCCGCATACCCGCCCGATCCGGCGTACAGCAGGCCTGCAAGGGAGGCGCCGACCGTCGTGGCGGCGTTCATGGTCGCCGTAGCCGTGCTTGAAATCGTCCCCCGCAGCGACGGATTCAGGCTGTTCAGCACGCCCATGATCATCGGGAAAAGAATGCCAAGGATGAAAAAGATGGCGAAATACATGATCGACGCGGCCATGAAAGACGGCAGGTGCGGGAGCGCGGCATAGCCGATCATCAGGAGCGGCACCGCAGCGGCTACGATCTTGGATGGCGTCCACAGGTTGTTGACATATCCGCTGACCAGACTGCCGGCCAAATTGCCCACGCCGAGGAAAATCATAATCGTGCCGATCTGGTCAACGGGAAGGTGAAAGCGTTCCGCGGACCATTTGCCCAAAAACGCAAACGCGGCATTGCTGCCCAGATGGATCAGGAAATAAGCCAGGAAGGCGCCTCTCGCCCTGCCGCTTCCGAGAAGCGGCGCGTATCTGTGCCAGAAGGCCTGCCGCGATGGAACGGCATTCGGTTGGGGCTTCATGGAAGGCAAGATGAAGAAGGCCGTTCCGGCAAGCAGCAGGGACAGGACTCCGATAGCGAAAAAGGGGAGGGACCAGCGTTCTGCCGCCAGCCAGCTGCCGATCGGAACCCCGAACGCTTGGGATACCGCGAGCCCCGCATAGGCAAGCCCCATCGCCTTGCCCTTTTTCTCTGCGGGCAGCAGCGTTTGGATGGACGCCCACACCTGCGGTGCGGCAAAAGCTGCGCTGATCCCGGCGAGCAGCCGGAATAGGCACATCATCCAGAAGTCTGCGGCGATTCCGCAGAGCGCGGTGGACACCGCAAAGCCCAGCAGTCCGAGCAGCATGACCTTTTTCCGATCCAAACCGTCCGAGAGCGGGCCGGCAATCAAGGCGAAGACCGCGGCGCCAAGCGTGTAGGAGCCCATCATCCAGCCGGACATTCCCGTGGGGACGCCGTACAGGTCCTGAAGCGTCGGAATCATCGGGGAGATGAGGAAGGTATCTGTCCCGATCATAAACATGATCAGAAAAAACAACGCAGTAAGTTTCATATTTACTTCTCCTTTCCTTCTTCGTGGGTTTAGAGAGGGTGTTCTTGCTGCCATTGTATCGTTAATAGTGACAATTATTGTCATGAACTTTGGTGGTATAAAAATATGCCAAACAGCACGGGAAGTGCCGCTGTAACCGTAAGTGTTTCGGGCATGCCCACCTAGTGAATGGGTTACTTTAATTCGTGCGGTATGGAAAGGAACAGGGGGCATGCCGGCATGCCCCCTGTTTTGAAAGACACTGCCCGCGGATTACGTCAAACTGACCCATTGATCCTTGCGGTACTGCTTGGCGATATAAATGATTTGGCCGATGTGGTATGCGTTATGGAACAGGCTTTTTTCAATGGCCTCGATGACGGTGACGGACCGGCCCTTGATCTTGATTTCCGTCAGCAGCTGCTCTTCCCGGAGCGCGGCGATTTGTCCCAGGAACAGGCTCCAGCCATGTTCCCAGCGATCCAGCAGGGCTGCTCGGTCAAGCTCTTCATGAATGAACTCCGCATCGCGGTTTCGGTCCGGTTTCTCCCCGTCGGTGGTAAACGGATCGGTCCATCGGGAAATCATATTCCCGCTCATGTGCTTGACGATCACGGTGATGCTGTTGGAACCGGGTTCCGGGGCCCAAGCAAGGGCAGAATCCTCGAGCTGCCCGATGGCCGCTTCGGCCGTGCGTTTCATTTCTTCCAGGCGGGTTTTGACCGCGCTTTGATATGTTGTGAACAGTGTTGATGTCATCGGTTGTGCCTCCTTTGGGATATCGGTCTGAAAAACAAAAATCTCATCCATGCCTTCTCCACAGCGGTTTCATGACCGTGCTGTGCTTTCAGCATAATGAGATTTTGAGTATAAATCCAATATATATATCAAGTGGTATCATCAAAATAATTGATGATTTACGATCCGACCTGGGATAGCGGCGGAGCAATCATGGCCATAAAGTTAGCCGCCGGCGCCAGAGGCTCTTCGCCAATCCGGGTGTACAGCCGTATCGGGTCCTTGACGCGCACCCCGGGAACGCGCACCTCCGCAAGCTCGCCGGATTTGAGCTCCCGGGCTACCGCAAGGGAGGGCACAAAAGAAACGCCGTATCCCGATTTGACGGCTTCAATCGTTTCATGCATCCCTTCAATGCAGATCCCGGTCCGCGGTTTCGGCACTTCGTAGGCGTCGCACAGGGAGAAGAGCTTCCTGCGGGTATAGCTGCCTTCTTCCCGGAGGATAAAGGCGGTTGCCATCAGCTCCTGGAGCGTAGTGGCGGCACCCGCTAAGGGGTGGTCCCGGTGGGCGATGAAGATCAGCTCATCTTCCAAGAGTGTGACATACTCCAAGCCGGGATCCTTCGGACCCTCGCCGCAGATGAGCGCGATGTCCACCGAGTGGTCGAGCAGCCGCTCCATTGCGATACGGGAGCTGCCCCGGGTCAACTGGACATGCACCTTCGGATACTGCTGCTTGAAGCGGACGATCCAGGCGGGAAGCACCGTCCGGCCGGGCAGATCCGTGGAGCAGATCCGGAGGCTGCCTTCGAGCCCGATTTTGAGTGCGTTCATCTCCCGCTCCATCTCGTATTCCAGCGAAAACAGCTGCCGTGCCCGGGCGGCCAGCCGCTCGCCGGCTGGCGTCAATTGGATGGAGCGCCCCTTGGAGGCAACCAGCTTTATCCCGAGCTCCTGCTCCAGATTCCGCAGCTGGGCGGTGGCTGCGGGCTGGCTGAGCAGCAGGTTGCCGGCGGCCCGGGTCACGCTCCCCGTACTGGCCACCTCCGCGAATACGCGCAACGCGTGCAGATTCATCCTTTTCCCACCTTTGTCGTTGGATTGTATTCAAATTGCAATTAATTGTAGTTGTACACCTGTTTATGACCTAATCATCGATTTTTTTAATGCGTTGAAATGTTGCATCCATCAGATCGATGAGTTGTTCTTATTGTACTTTGCAAAATGCTGGCCGTAAAGGTCGCAGGTGAGAGGTTCATGCATTAAAGAATTTATGGAAAAAAGGGCCTCCGACATGGTCGGAAGCCCTTTAAACATTTTACGTCACACTCTTTGACGCTGATCAGCCGCGGGCATCCAAATCCCATTTCAGGATCAGTCCGGCATGGGTCAAGCCGCCACCGAATCCGTACAGCAGCAGCGTGTCTCCGTTCTGCAGCTTGCCTTCGTCCAGACCGAGCTGAAGCGCCAGCGGAATCGAAACCGAAGACGTGTTGCCGTAATACTCCATGCTGGTCAGTGTCTTCTCCACAGGGATGCCGGCTTTTTCGCAGATGGATTCGACCATGCGGAAATTGGCGCTGTGCGGAACGAACCAATTCACGTCCCCGGCCGTCATTCCCGCCTGCGCCAGCAAAGTTTCTACGCCCTGAGGCACGGTGCGCGTTGCCCATTTGTAGACTTCCCGTCCGTTTTGGACCATTTTCTCGCTCGTTAACAGCTCCTCACCATTCATCGTTGTGGAAAGGTTCGTGCGATAGACGTGGATGCCGCCTTCGCCGTTCGTGCCCAGATGGGCCGCGATAAAGCTTGGACGCTGTTCGTCCCTCTCGACCAGAACGGCCGCAGCTCCATCGCCGAACAGGATGCAGGTCGACCGGTCCGTATAATCTGTTACGCGGGACAGCGTCTCGGCCGCGACGACCAGGACCTTCCGGTGCAGACCGGATGTAATCAGGCCGTTGGCCATATGCAGCGCATAGGTGAAGCCAGCGCAGGTGGCGTTCAGGTCAAATGCCGCAGTGCTGGGGATGTGAAAGTACCCTTGAATTTGGCAGGCCACGCTCGGAAAAGCGTAATCCGGCGTCGTCGTCGACACGATGATGCAGTCCACGTCGGTCAAGTCCTGACCGTAGCGGTTGACCAAGTCTTCCACGGCCTTATAAGCCATTGTGGAGGAGTATTCGTTCTCACCGGCAATCCGCCGCTCCCGCATACCGGTCCGCTGAACGATCCACTCGTCGCTCGTATCCACCATTTGCTCCAAATCCGCGTTTGTCAATTTTTTTTCCGGAACATAGCTGCCAATAGCCGTAATGCGGGCTGTCGAAACCGTAAGGTTCATGATCAATCGCTCCTTTTAGTAAAATATGAGTTCTTTAGGGTGTAAGGGATGGGTGTATATTAGGAAATATAAAAACTAAGGCCATTTATTTGATATCAAGTATTAGTATCTGGTACTAATTATAGATGTGAATTGGGGAGAGGTCAATAGGTGTGTGTGTGTTGTCATATTTAATGATAATTTTTTCATAATTGTTGATAAATAATAATAATTAGCATCCCTCGTTTTTTATATGGCTAATACACCCGGAACGAGGACTCCAAATAATCTTCAGGCAAGAGTGTTCTAAATTGAACACTCTTTTTTTCTTTAAGCCTGCCCTTTTGTACATCGCTGACTGCCCAAACGTACGATTTCTACCGAGGTGATATCGAGTATTTAAGGTAAATCAAAAGGGGATACAAATTGAACGATCTGATGCTGATCTATCCATCGAGGTAAAAGTATCCGTAAGATACGGAATAAAAATACGTAACTTGTGCCGCGAATTACAATTAAACATCCGTGAATCAATTAAGCATTATACCGGGCTTTCTATTGATCAAGTTCATATTCACGTGGAGGGGATCGTCTTAGAAAAGATGTAACCATCGAATTTCTTAAGGCGCAATTGAATTCACACTAACAATTGGTCATAAGGGATATTGTGGACTAATAATGCCCTTTCGGGCAATTTTTCTGCCCAATTGTACACGATCTGGCGCCCCTTTGTACGATGTATCGCCTTTTCTTTCATTCTAAGATGAATATATAGAAATCAAAAATTGGAATTGGAGTGGTTAGCAAAATGGCAAAGTACTTATACCGGCTTGGAATGTGGTCGGCAAAACATAGCAAGAAGGTAATCATAGGTGGGGTAGCAATTTTGCTGGCTGTCGTGGTTTTGGTGTTAGCTATCGGACCAGCATTTAATGAAAATACTCCAATACCTGGACTTAAATCACAGTCCGCTTTAGAGCTCCTAAATAAGGAGTTTCCGTCCCCTAAGGAAGAAGGCGGACAGATTCAGATGGTACTCAAAGCACCAGTTCAGAAAACACTTTCGTCTTCATCCGTTCAACAGTTTTTGGAAATAAACCTTAAAAAAATCAAAGAAGATCCACAGGTTAAGAGTGTCGTGAGTCCGTACGATAACCATTCGTTGAATGCTAACAAAACGATTGGTTACTCAACAATTACGTATAATGTACCAGGAGATCAGGTTTCCAGTGAGTCCAAGGAAAAAGTGGAGAAAATTGCTGAAAATATGCGTGAGGCTGGTTGGCAAGCAGAACTGACCGGTGCAGGCTATGTCAAAATGGAAATCGGCGGCGTTACTGAAGCCATAGGAGTTCTGGCAGCATTCATTATTCTCTCATTTACGTTTGCTTCGTTCTTGACTGGTGTGTTGCCGATCGTTACGGCCGCGGTTGGTCTTGGTATCGGATTAATGGGGGTCTTGCTTGGTTCTAATCTATTGGACATGTCCTCAACCTCGCTATCCTTGTCAGCCATGCTCGGGCTGGCCGTAGGTATCGACTATGCGCTATTTATCGTTTCACGATACCGGCACCAGTTAAGTATGGGTTATGATATTAGAGAATCAATTGCAATAGCCAATGGAACGGCGGGTAGTTCAGTTGTGTTTGCAGGGATTACTGTCATGATTGGACTTATTGGACTCAGTGTAGCAAAGATCCCTTTTCTTACAGCCATGGGCCTTGCCGGAGCATTGTGCGTGTTGGTTGCGGTTCTGACTGCGATTGTTTTGGTCCCGGCTCTACTTGCGGTGCTTGGTGAGAAGATTAGCCCAAGCAGCCCAAACAGGTTTTTTCAAAAGATATACCGTCGTTCGATGTCGAAGAACAAGAAAAATCGTTTGGAGGCCATTGTCTCTCGCCGTCCGTGGGTTATCGTGATGATCGGTTTAATACTTCTGGGCGCACTGGCTTTGCCGTTTTCTCGAATGGAGCTGGGGATGCCGGATGATGCACAGAAATCTACTGATAAGACAGAACGTCGTGCGTATGATTTACTCTCGGAAGGTTACGGCCCTGGTTACCACAGTCCTTTGATCATATTAGCCAAAACAGATGGTAGCGAACAATCCAAAAAGAATGTTACAGCTGCGATGGACCAATTAAAAAAATTACCTGAGATCGGAACGATGACCCCGGCCATCCCAAGCCCATCCGGAAAAGTATTCATGATCAACGTAATCCCGGCAACCGGTGCTCATGATGTGAAGACAAGGATCCTCGTTGAGCACATTCGCGATATTGCACCGGATATACAAAAACAGAGAAATGTTGAATTGCTGGTGACTGGTAGTACAGCTGTAAGTATTGATATTTCGCAGAAACTCAATGATGCATTGCCTAAGTTCTGTATGGTGATTGTTGGATTGGCATTTTTGTTGTTAATGATTGTCTTCCGATCCCTACTCGTGCCAATCAAGGCTGTCCTTGGATTTGTTTTATCCCTTGCTGCAACCCTGGGATTCGCCGTGTTGGTGATACAAGATGGGCATCTGGGAGGCCTGTTTGGCTTCCATGGTCCTAGCCCGATATTAAATTTCCTACCTATAATTGTCGTAGGCATTCTATTTGGACTGGCCATGGATTACGAAGTGTTCCTAGTCAGCCGGATGCGTGAAGAGTTTAAGCATACTGGAGACGCTCGTGCTTCGGTTTTAGCTGGATTACGTCACAGCGGGGGAGTTGTTACCGCTGCCGGATTAATCATGATTGCAGTATTTACGGGCTTCATGATGGCGGAAGATCCTATTATCAAATCGATGGGGTTTGCTCTTGCTTTCGGTATTCTATTTGATGCCTTCGTGGTACGTCTGATGATTGTGCCTGCTGTAATGATCTTAATGGGGAAATCGGCATGGTATCTACCAAAATGGCTTGACCGTATTCTACCTAACCTAGACGTGGAGGGTGAGCGAATGATGCATGAAGTAGAAGCTAATAAGAAGGAGGCGACCGGTGAGAATTTAAAACTTTCGCCTGAGCAGTAACCAATGATCGTTATTTCAAGTAATAAAGCCTGAATTCCTGGGCTTTATTACTTTTTTTGAAGATTGAGGGATGTTCAAAGCCCCTCCTAAAGGGCAAAATAAAAGTATGGCTTTCTGTGATAAGCACAATTTCCATGATCAGCAATAATCAGAACTGCTGTGTTAGTATAAATTGTAATTCAGCATGAAGGAGTCAAGGAGTGCATCCATTTGAATCAAACGAAACCGGGAGTAGATCATATTCGTGAACTGCTCGCTTCCAGACTGCCCATTTTCATTTGGGTTTCGTTCACTTATGTTGCTGCAGTAGTCATGCAATTAATAATTGAACCTCGAATATTATCGAGCATTGTATTTAGTGGGATTTTTGCGATCCATGTACTCCTGTATTGGAATTCCTATCGATGGGGTCCCAAGTATTTCTGGTTGTACTTTATGATCCAGGGAGTGCTCATCTACTTCTGCGCAATCTTAATGCCTGAGGCATATCAACCCGTTCTTGTTGGGTTGCTTCCTGCTTTAATAGCCCAGAGTCTGGGTGTTTCGACGCGTCTTCGCAGAATTATTTTTGTGTTTCTAATCAGTATCGTGGTGTTTTTGTATTCCGAGCTGACGGTAGGCGATTTAAAAGAACTGGCAACATTCCTTCCTATTTTTAGTTTAATGCTTATTATTGTGTTGGCTTATGGTATCCTTTTCTATCACCAAGTTCACGAACGTATTCGTATTCAGAACTTTCTCAAGGATTTACAAGAGGCCCATCGTAAAGTAGAGGAGTTGACTCTTTCGAATGAACGGCAGCGTATGGCGAGGGATTTGCATGATACGCTGGCACAGGGGGTGGCCGGTTTGATTATGCAGCTTGAGGCTATCAACGTGCACATGACGAAGGGGAATTGGGACCGTGCTCAAAGTATTGTCAATCAATCCATGAAACAAGCGCGCATCACGCTGGCAGATGCCCGCAGGGCGATCGATAACCTGAGGCTCGGATCCGCGTCCGAAGTAAACTTTAAAGAGTCTATACTAGATGAAGTGCAGCATTTCATTGATGCGACCGGTATTCACGTATCCACTGATCTTCGCCCAAATAAAAGTTTATCAAGGCTGGTCATGGAACACAGTTTGCTCATTGTAAAAGAGTCATTGACGAATATCGCAAAGCATGCTCAGGCAAGCATGGTTTGGATTACCGTAACCAACGAAGATAACTCGTTTATGATGAAGATTAGAGACAATGGTGTCGGCTTCAACCCAGACGTTATCGGCAAAGATGCCGGACATTATGGATTATTGGGGATACAGGAGCGTGCAAGACTCATGGGCGGAGAAATGAATGTGTTAAGTGACTCAAAGGGAACAATCATTACGGTAAAAATACCATTGATAGAGGGAGATTAAATGCGAACAGTTAAAGTGTTGATCGTCGACGATCATTTCGTCGTCCGTGAGGGGCTGAAGTTAATTCTCGAGACAGGAGAGCAATTTCAAGTTTTGGGTGAAGCGGAAAATGGACAGCAGGCACTGTCTTTAATTGAAGAGGTACAGCCGGATGTGATTTTGATGGATTTGAATATGCCTGTCATGAGTGGACTGGAAGCCATGAAAGTGCTTAAGAGCAAAGACAGTCCCATTCCGGTCATTATTTTGACAACATATAATGAAGAAGAACTGATGATAAAAGGGCTTGCTTTAGGAGCAAAAGGTTTTTTACTCAAAGATACGAGCCGTGAGAACCTCTTCAGAAACATAGAGGCAGCCATCAAAGGAGAAACATTACTATCTGCAGAAATTATGGAGCGGGTGATCGCTACAAGGGAGAATCAAGCACAAATCATCCCTAAACCGAAAAACAACTTGCTTAGCGACAAAGAAACGTTTATATTGCAGTGCGTAGCAAGGGGATTCAAGAGCAAAGAAATTGCCTATGATATGGGGATTTCTGAGCGAACAGTAAAAGCACATTTAACGAATATTTATAACAAGCTTGGTGTGGATTCCCGTTCGCAGGCTGTAGCTACAGCCTTGGAGCAGGGGATATTAAAAATATAAACAAGGAATGCACCCTTGGATTCAAAGGGCGGATGGGCTATAAACTTGATCAAAGATCTGATCAACAAGCACGCATCTGTCATAGATGCGTCAGCTTGTTTAGCGTAACCTGTGGTCAAGGCACGAAGGGGAAATTCTTTGCGTTCATGCTTTTAAGGGTTCAAGAAACAGATTTTTTAAAATTTGAAATTGCTCGGTCGGATCCACCTGTGTCTGAAAAGCAGGAATACCGTTAAGCATTGCCATCTTTTTAGAAAAGTTGCCGAACACGTTCATCATGGTAATCAAGATATTCGGTGTATGCCCCTCGGTTCGTATTGAGCCGTCCCTTTCTCCTAGTTCAGCCAACTCGGTAAAGAGGTTGATCAATCGTTGGTACTGAGCTTGGTACAGCTCGATGTCTTCCAGTGGTTCTTTGGAAAGAGAAATCATCCAGTGTCTACTGGTATAGCAATAAAAACAAGTTGAAACGTTTCCAATTTGGTGCTATTATGATTTTCATAAATAAATGGGGGGGTAAGATGCCAAGTATTAAAGATGTAGCCACCTTAGCTGGGGTAGCCGTAGGAACTGTGTCCCGGGTCATTAACAATTCGGGAGCTGTAAAACCCGATACACGCAGAAAAGTAGAGGAAGCCATACAAGAGCTGAACTATATTCCGAATGAGGTTGCCCGAAATTTTAAAATCGGGAAGTCCAAAATGGTAGCTCTGCTGCTTCCAAGTATCTGGCACCCCTTTTTTTCTGAGCTGGCTTATTATATTGAAGATGAGTTGGATCGAGAAGGCTTTAAACTTATGCTGTGCAACAGTGGCGGCAAACCGGAAAAGGAACTGTATTACTTGGATATGCTTCAGCAAAACAAAGTGGCGGGCATTGTCGGCATTACGTACAACGATATAGAAAATAGCGTAAGCAACGACATTCCGATCATCAGTATCGACAGGCACTTTAATAAAAATATTACATGCGTTACGTCCGATAACTATGAAGGGGGACGTTTGGCATTGAGGGAGCTTGTAAAGGCCGGAGCTAAAAAACCTGCTTTTATGGGCAGCGTTACTTCCGTCTTCAGCGAAACGATGAATCGTAGGGAAGGTTTTATTCAAGAAGCGAAGGCATTGGGAATCGATTACGCTGTTTACGAGAAGTCAGACCCAGTTGAGGACGACGATGCCTATTTTGATGAATTTTTGGATAAGCATCATGATGTGGACGGCGTTTTTGCCATTACCGATATGTTCGCCGCCAAATATATAGAGAGAGCAGGAAAGATGGGTATTCGCGTTCCAGAGGATGTAAAGGTCATCGGGTATGACGGCATTCAGGATCATCCTTACTTTCATCCGATTTTGTCAACGATCAGGCAACCCGTAGAGGAAATGGCACGCATGACAATCAGGCTGCTTTACAAAAAAATTGAAGGTGAATCTTTGCATCGGGACGTTTACCGTCTTCCCGTCGTATTTCGGGCTGGCGAAACTACTTGATAAATTAAGAACATTGTAAAATGGCGAAATCGCACGCATAACAAACCCATTCACTGGAATGTACGTCGAAAGACGTATTTCTTGCGCCAAATTGGAAACGTTTCAATTTAATTGGAAACGTTTCAAAATGAGATTGTAATTTAGGGAGAAAGGGAGTATCAAGGTGAATCCAAGGGAGTCCGGGGGTCAGCAACACCTCATCAAGGAAAATCGGAGAACATGGACACGAGTCAAGCGCAACTATGAGCTGTATCTGTTTCTGCTGCCGATTATTATTATTTATCTTGTATTCAAGTACTACCCGATGTATGGAGTCCAAATCGCTTTTAAAGATTTTTCACCAAGTCGCGGCATCTGGGGAAGTGAATGGGTTGGCTTCAAGCACTTTATAGAGTTTTTCGATTCTTATAACTTCTGGACGATTATGGTCAATACACTTACGCTCAGTTTTCTGTCGCTTGTTTTTAGTTTTCCGGTTCCAATCATCATCGCGATCATGCTGAATCAGATGCTTGGTAAGAACTACAAGAAATTTATACAGACCGTCATCTATGCACCACATTTTATTTCTACGGTTGTGCTTGTAGGTATGCTCAATGTGTTTCTATCGCCTAACAGCGGTCTCGTGAACCACATCATTACTTGGTTCGGTGGAGAACCGAGGTTGTTCATGGCCGATGAAGGTTGGTTCCGACCTTTGTACATCTTGTCAGGGATTTGGCAGGAGACCGGCTTCTCGACGATTATTTATCTGGCCGCTCTCGCAGGGGTTAATCCAGAGCTGCATGAGGCGGCCATTATGGATGGTGCAAGTAAATGGAAGCGGGTATGGTACGTCGATATCCCAAGCATATTGCCGACCATTGTCATTCTACTGATTCTGGCGCTTGGCAACATTATGGGCATCGGTTTTGAAAAGGCTTTTCTGATGCAAAACGATCTGAACTACGCGACCTCCAATATCATTCCAACCTATGTATATGAGATGGGGATTCAGAAAGCACAGTATAGCTTTTCCACAGCGGTAGGCCTGTTCAACTCCGTAATTAACATTATCCTGATCTTCACCGTCAACCGAATCGCCAAAAGAATGACGGAAACCAGCCTTTGGTAAGGGGGAGTTCATGTTGAATTCATTATTAAAGAGAAAGAGCAAGGGAGATGTATGGTTCGACGTCATTAACTACGTGATCCTGACCATCATTATGCTGCTCGTATTATTCCCGCTGTATTTCGTGTTGATTGCTTCGTTCAGTGATCCCAACCTCATCTATTCAGGAGAGGTATGGTTATTTCCAAAAGGATTTACCCTGGACGGATACGAGCGAATTTTTAGCGATTCATCCATTTGGATCGGGTATGCCAACTCCATCATATATGCGGGCCTGGGAACTTTGATCGGCGTAGCCGTGACGGTATTTGCGGCCTATCCGTTAGCTCGTAAAGATCTGGTTGGGAAATCGGTGATTATGTGGTTTTTGCTGGTCACCATGTTCTTTAGCGGAGGGTTGATCCCAACCTATCTGTTAATTAAGGATCTTCACATGCTAAATACCATCTGGGCCCTTGTTATCCCGGGTGCGGGCGGAGTATTCAATGTCATTATCGTGAGGACATTTTTCCAATCCAGCATACCGGATGAATTGTGGGAAGCCGCATCGATTGACGGCTGCTCTAACACCCGATTCTTCTGGAGCATCGTGCTTCCGTTGTCCAAGTCTATCATCGCCGTAATGGTACTTTATCATGTCGTAGGTTTCTGGAATGGTTTCTTTGACGCATTGATCTATTTGAACGACGAAAGCAAATATCCGCTTCAACTCGTGCTGCGGAACATTCTAGTCCAGAATCAGGTCAATTCCAACATGATGTTAGATGTAGAGTCCTATGCGGCGAAGATGCGTGTCACAGAGCTTATCAAATACGGCGTGATCATGGTATCCAGCCTTCCGCTGCTGATTTTATATCCTTTCCTGCAAAAGTACTTTGTCAAAGGTGTGATGATCGGATCAATCAAGGGATGACGTTGGCAGGGGCTTGAAAGGGGGGATGTGCAGCCGTATTGATGCCCAAGTTATCCAGATTAGACTAGCAAGGACTATGCACGATTTTTACATGTGGAATGATCTAAAGGGAGGTTATGGACAATGAAAAAAACGATCTTTAAAAGTGCAGGGATTCTCATGTTGGCCGGAGCGTTTGCCATCAGCGGCTGTTCGGGTAGCAGCGGGGATACAAAGCAACAGGCGAAAAATCCGGACCAGGATGCGAACTTTAACAAAACCGGGCTTCCAATTGTAAACGATGCCGTGTCATTAAAAATGGTATCCCCAAAAGCCGCACTGGCGCCGGAGTATTCGAAAATGGAAATTTTCAATCGACTGGAGAAGCAAACCAACGTAAAGATCGAGTGGAATAACATTCCGGACACCGACTTCACCGAAAAGAAAAATTTGCTGCTGGCCAGCGGTGATTTGCCGGATGCATTTTATGGAGCCGGGTTCACGGATTACGAGCTTGTCAATTACGGTAAAGACGGGACCCTCATCCCACTGGAGGATTTAATTGACCAATATGCGCCTAATTTGAAAGCGCTCTTAGAAAGCCGGCCCGACATCAGATCGGCGATCACGGCGCCTGATGGGCACATCTATGGGCTGCCGTCTTTTGAAGAGAACAACCTTGGGACCAATCCTTTCTTTCATGTTATCAATAAAAAGTGGCTGGACCAATTGGGATTGAAAATGCCGCAAACGCTGGACGAATATACGAAGGCCTTGATCGCCTTTAAAACACAGGATCCGAATGGCAACGGTAAGGCGGATGAAATTCCACTAAGCTTTATGCACATGCAGTGGTGCAGTGACATTGCGGGCATATTCGGAGCTTTCGGGCTTCCGGATAACCTGGAACATCGGATCGTCCGCGATGGTAAAGTGATTTTCACCGCGAATCAACCTCAATATAAGGAAGCATTGAAATATATACATGATAACTGGTATGCGCAAGGCTTGATTGATCCCGAATCGTTCACTCAGGATGCGGCTCAATATTTGGCAAAAGGCAAAACGACAGACGAAACGCTTGGCTCTTACGTCTGGTGGGAAGTCGAAGAGGTTGTCGGAGCAGAACGGAGTAAGGATTATGCTTTGCTGCCTCCGCTCAAAGGTCCAAACGGGGACCAATTGATCGGGCGCAACAATGGCGGGGGTCCAGGACGTGGGGCTTTCGTGATTACTAAAGAAGACCGTTACCCCGAAATTACGATGCGCTGGATTGATCAACAGTATGAACCTTACATGGCGGCTCAAATTCACTGGGGTCCGTTGGATGTCGTATTTAAAAAAGACGAAAACGGAAAACTGGTGAACCTTCCGCTACCCGAAGGTACTTCCGCTGGTGAATTCCGTCAGAAGGTAGCTCCAGGTGCAGGGGCCCCGGGAGTAATTACTGCTGAAAATTTAGGGAAAGTGGTTGATCTGGAGCCTCGGGCTCAGCAGCGTGTAAAAGATTTGGAGAAGTACTACGATCCTTATATGGAAAAAGAAAACTATCCAAGTATTTTCTTCAAACCAGAAGAATTGGATACAATCAACCGGATTGAGCCTGAATTGATTAAATACGTGAACACTCAAAGAGGCAAATTTATTGTCGATGGCGGCGTGGATGAGCAGTGGGACAGCTATGTGAAGACTTTGGATAAAATGGGCCTAAACGAATTGATGGAGATCTACCAAACTGGACTGGATCGCTATAACGAAAATTTAAAGAAATAATAAGTAAAAGATAGGTGGGGAGAAACTGTGCTTGATGTAATTGCTATCGGGGAAGTTTTGATAGATTTTACTCCTGCAGGACAAAGCGAGGGAGGTAACGAGCAGTTCGAATGCAATCCTGGAGGGGCACCGGCTAATGTAGTGGTTGCACTATCCCGCTTAGGAGCCAAAACGGCTCTGGTTAGCAAAGTAGGGGAGGATCATTTCGGATCCCTACTTCAGCACACTTTGTTAAGCTGCGGCATTGATGTGACTGCTCTTTCGACTACAACGGAAGCTAACACGACGCTGGCATTTGTTCATTTGGATGGCAACGGAGACCGATCGTTCAGCTTCTACCGGAGGCCGGGAGCCGACACATTGTTGTGCCCAGCGGATGTCCCATTCGATCGTATTCAAAACTGCCGTATACTGCATTTTGGATCTTTATCGATGACCCATGAGCCTGCCCGTTCGGCAACAAGAGAGGCGGTCGTGAAGGCCAAAGAAGCAGGAGCGCTGCTCTCGTTTGACCCGAACATCCGGGTTGCATTATGGGAGAGTAACGATAAAGCAAAACAAAATATTCTTTGGGGCATGAACTATGCCGATATTCTGAAAATATCGGAGGAGGAGCTTGGCTTTATAACAGGAACAACCGATGTGGAAAAAGGCTCGCAGGAGCTGCAGCAGCAATTCGGTATCGCATTGATCGTGGTTACCTTAGCGGAAAAAGGCTGCTATTACCGGCTCGCTGGTCATGACGGATATGTGCCCGGATTTCAAATGAAGGTTATCGACACGACTGGAGCCGGGGATGCTTTCCTGGGCTGCTTGTTATATCAGATCCTTCAAACCGATCATGCATTAAATCAGCTGACCAGACAGCAAATCACCAGCATGCTGACTTTTGCAAATGCAGGTGGAGCATTAGTAACAACACGTAAGGGGGCTCTACTGTCAATGCCAACCAAAGAGGAAATGATGAAAATTGAGTTCAGTAAACAGCAAAATGATGATCCATTCAGGCCAGGGTTTCATTTCTCGCCACCTTCTCACTGGATGAACGATCCCAACGGACTGGTCTATTACGAAGGAGAATATCACCTGTT
The DNA here is from genome assembly GCF_040545415.1 of Paenibacillus favisporus. Classification (NCBI taxonomy): domain Bacteria; kingdom Bacillati; phylum Bacillota; class Bacilli; order Caryophanales; family Paenibacillaceae; genus Paenibacillus; species Paenibacillus favisporus. The sequence goes on from NZ_JBEPLV010000002.1 coordinate 718,317, forward strand.
TTACCAGCATCACCCTTACGGAAACCAATGGGGTCCGATGCATTGGGGGCATGCTGTCAGCCAAGATATGGTGCATTGGCGGCATGAACCAATCGCCCTGTTCCCAGACGAGCATGGCGCTATTTTCTCTGGTTGCTGTGTAGTTGACTGGAACAACAGCAGCGGACTATTTGAAGGGTCCCATGGATTGGTTGCGATCTTTACCCATGCAGATACCTGTCCAAAAACCGGACAGCCGCGCCAGCGGCAAAGCTTGGCTTACAGCAGTGATAAAGGTCGAACCTGGCATAAATATGAGGGGAATCCGGTACTCACCGAGTCTGACCTAATAGACTTTCGGGATCCCAAGGTGTTTTGGCATTCGCAAAGTGAACGTTGGGTGATGGCGGTTGTCGCGGGAGATCATGTCCGGTTTTATGGATCAAAGAATTTGCTGGAATGGTCGCTTACGGGCGAATTCGGCCATAGAGAAGGTTCGCATGATGGCGTTTGGGAATGCCCGGATCTCTTTGAACTGCCCATTGATGGCAGCGGACGCTCCAAATGGGTTCTGATCATAAGCATTGGGGATCATCCCGATGTTCCGGAAGGTTCACGCACGCAATATTTTATCGGTGAGTTCGATGGGAACACATTCATCAATGACAACCCTGCAGACCATATCCAATGGCTCGATTATGGCCGGGACAATTATGCGGGGGTTACTTGGTCGGATATACCCGATGTTGATGGACGGCGCGTGATCATTGGATGGATGAGCAACTGGAAGTATGCCAACGAAACACCTACCGGGGACTGGAGAGGAGCAATGACACTTCCTCGCGTATTGTCATTGATCAGCCGTGACGAAGGCATCCTGCTGACCCAAAGGCCGGTTAGGGAAATGGAGCAGCTGCGAAAAGAATCGAAGAGCTGGAATGCAATTTTGATTACGCCAGAGGCCCCTTTTATACAAAAGATGCAGGATGAACTGTTGGAGATTGAGGCTGAAATAGACGTCCGCTCTGGGAGTGAGATTCGGATGAAAATAAAATCCTCCGGGCAGAGCGAAACGTTAATCGGATTTGACCCTGAGCGCCAATGGCTGTACATTGACCGTACGAAATCAGGAGCGACCGATTTTCATCCGTCTTTTCCGTGCAATCATGGCGCCAAATTGGTTTCGGAGGACGGGATAATCAAGCTGCATATCTGGCTGGACCGCAATGCGATCGAAGTGTACGCGAATGATGGTCTGATTGCCATGACGGATCAAATTTTCCCTGACGCTCCGTTAGATCAGATCGAAATCAGCGTGAAAGCAGGGCAGGATGTTCTGAACTCGCTTCACATCCATACGCTAAACCCCATACTTATTCCAGGCGGCTCCACGGAGTGGGAGTCAAGGAGGGTGGAAGCATGAACCAAAGACCCGACAATCGGGGACCGATGATGTATTGGCCTTTTAATGAAGGAGCCGGAGCAAGTGCTCTGGAATACGTATCCCAGGTCCGGGATGAGATCCAGTACGTATTTAAGCAAGCAAAGTTTACCGAACCGTGCGACCCGCTGTGGAGAAAGAGCGCCCTGGGTGGCGGCCTTTCGTTCGACGGTTATTCGACTTACATTTCCCATTCATTCCAAGAAGAAGATCCTGCGGGCACCTCCCAATACCGGTCGGCGATCAGCATCGGGGTATGGGTTGCCCCTCGTTCGTACGAGGTGGGGGACGATGGCAAGCTGTCGGCCATTGTGAACCGTCACAACAAAGAACAAAGGCAGGGATACCTACTCGGTATGTATCGTCATGGATCATGGTCCTTCCAAGTTGGACTCGAAGGAGGAGAATGGAAGGAAATTTGGTCACCTGATGGGTATGAATTGCCCAAATATGAATGGTCTTACGTAAATGCTGTGTTTGACGGAAACCAAGGGGAAATGAAATTGTTTCTGAACGGCAGGAAGATTGCGTCGACCGGGTTGCCTCGTGGTTCCCGCTTGACCGAGGCGACCTCCACGAATCTCCTAATCGGTAAAAATAATCACAGCAGCCAGCTGGCGAAGGTGTTCAGCCTGCACATGTTCAGCGGCATTATGGAAGAGCTCAAAATCTACCCAAGGGCACTGAGTGAAGATGAGGTGGCCGCTTCTTATCAACTCGTATTGGATAGCACATGTGAAGGAGTCCATCCGTCATTAAAGTATGATGAGATTAAGCTGGACAGGACGCCTCTGTTGGCGGACCGGCACCGGCCTCAATATCACGTTAGCCCCCCTGCTCACTGGATGAACGAACCCCATGCGCCGATCTATTTTGACGGGCAATACCATTTGTTCTATCAGCATAATCCTCATGGACCTTTCTTCCATCAGATCCATTGGGGACATTGGGTTAGCGAGGATCTGGTGCATTGGCGGGATCTTCCCGTGGCTTTAGCGCCCGAGAAGGATGAGCTCGCACCCGATGGAATCTGGTCGGGAAGCGCGACCTACGATGCAGACGGCCTGCCGGTCTTGTTCTTTACAGCGGGCAATGACAGTGCTTCGCCGAATCAGAGCGTAGCGCTTGCCCGAAGCACCTATTCCCGAGATAAGGATCCCGATCTAGTTCACTGGGTCAAACATCCGGAACCGTTAATCGTGCAGAAGAAGGGAATAGGCTTATTCGGGGATTTCAGGGACCCATTCGTGTGGAAAGATGATGATGGTTGGTATGCCCTGGTCGGGTCCGGGATCGAAGGTGAAGGCGGAGCCGCATTGGCATTTTCTTCTCAGGATATGCTGAATTGGACGTATAAAGGGCCCTTTTTTAAAGCGGACATCGAGAAGTTTCCTTATCTAGGGCCGATCTGGGAGCTCCCCGTATTTCTTCCCCTTGGCAGCGACAAACAGGGGGTGAACAAGCATCTTCTGCTGGTCAGCCCAGTGGGAGAGGGAGCAGATGTTGAAGTGTTTTACTGGATCGGGCAACTGGATAAGCAGAATCTAATGTTCATTCCTGATCAAGAAGAACCTCAATTAATTGATGTAGGTGATTTCCATTTTACCGGTCCGAGTGGAATGGTTGATCCGAAGACTGGCAGAAAAATCGTATTTACGATAGCCCAAGGAGACCGGACGTCCGAACTGGAATATCAATCGGGTTGGGCGCATAACGGCGGCTTGCCGCTCAGCGTGTATTTGCGGGAAGACGGACGACTGGGCATAGAACCGATCCAAGAGCTGGAGTCCCTGCGCGGCGAGAAACAATTATCTCTCCGCGATAAATCATTGTCTGAAGCGAATGTCCTGCTCCAGGATGTTCAGGGCGATATGCTTGAGATCCGCCTGGAGATGGAGCCGGGCAGCGCCAAGCAATTCGGAATCAAGATCCGGCGTACGCCAGACGGAGAAGAAGAAACGCTGCTTTACTACGACTTGAATCATTCGATGCTCCTGGTGGACCGTTCGAAGACGACGCTTCATCCAGGAGAAAAATGTGGAGGAACCCAAGGGGGCAATTTAGAGCTGCATGGAGAGAATCTAAAGCTTCACATGTATTTGGACCGTTCCATGGTCGAAGCCTATGCAAATGGATTGAAAAGCTTGACGACCCGAGTGTATCCGAGTCGAAGGGATGCGCTGGGGATTCAGATTTGGGGAGATGGCAGTTTGACAGTCAAATCGATGGAAGTTTGGGATATGCAGTCCATTTGGTAATGAGAGCGCTAAAGCGCTCCTTACAAAAGGGGGAAATCATAGAATGAAAGAATTTTTCTATCGGCCAGAGAATGCCTGGGTAGGGGATGTTATCCCTTATTATGAAGACGGGGAGTTTAAGTTGTTTTATCTGCACGGTTGGCGAGAAAACTACCAGGATGGCCTTGACCATGGCTGGTATTTGGTCGGAACGAAGGATTTCGTGAACTATCGGGCCGAAGGAGCCTGCAAAATCGAAGGCGGCACCGGCCATATTTTGAAAGTGGACGGGATTTATCATATGTTCTACTGTATATTTCCTCCGGGAAAGCAGCTCGTCTGCCACGCAATCAGCAGCGACTTGAAGACCTGGGAGCCCATTCCCGAAGATACCTTTGCCGCTGACGACCGCATCTATGAACTGTCCGATTGGCGCGATCCTTTCGTGTTCTGGAATGAAGAAGAAGGCCAATATTGGATGTTGCTTGCCGCGATGACCAAGGGGCCAACCAACCGAAAAGGATGCACTGCGCTGCTGTCATCTAAAGACCTTAAAACCTGGGAGTATCGCGAGCCTTTGTATGCTCCGAATTTGCACGTGGGGGCCCATGAATGTCCCGACTTGTTCCGGATCGGTGATTGGTGGTATTTAGTCTACTCTTCCTATACCGGACGTTTTGCGACCTTTTACCGGATGAGCCGTTCCTTAAACGGACCTTGGATAACCCCAAAGGAGGATACCTTCGACGGCCGTGCCTTTTATGCAGCCAAGTCTGTTTCGGATGGGGAAAAACGCTTTTTATTCGGGTGGAACCCAACGAAAAACGACGATTTATTCGGCTGGAATCCGCCGAAGTCTCGCGGCAAGGATTACGACACATGGGATTGGGGGGGGAACCTGATTGTACATGAAATCGTTCAGCGTAAGGATGGGACCCTTGGTGTAAAAGTGCCGGAAACCGTGGATGGCGCATTCGCAAAGCCGTTGGATGTACCTTTCTATAAAATTGTAGGAGAATGGAAACATAGGGGGGACTCACTTTCCTGTACGTCACCGTATGGGTTTGCCGGCTGCATGACCCGGGATGATTTGCCCGATCAATGCAAAATATCCTCTACAATTTCTTTCTCCGAGCAAACTCAAGGGATTGGGTTCATGCTGCGGACAGAGAATACCTTGGATGAAGCCTATTACGTCACCTTGGAGCCACAGCGGGACCGCATTACCTTTCGTGGATATATCATGCAATCGGAAGAAGGTGGTAAGACGTTCCCTTATGAAGTTGAACTGGAGCGCCCTATCAATCTGGTTCCCGATCGTCCTTACGAAATCAAAGTGTTTATCGATGGATCGATATGCGAAATCTACGTGGATGAGAACATAGCCATGAGCGCCAGAATGTATGATATACCTGAAGGGAAGCTTGGCTTGTTTGTCAATCAGGGCAGTGCACAGTTTAGCGATGTAACGATCTTGATAAGAGATTAAAGCAGAAAAGATCGAGCAGAGGATTGGTTTGTCCTCAGCTCGATCTTTTCTACACTTTCCCTAGCACAGCACCAATATCAGCTGGTTCGCCGCACCATCAGTTCCGTCGGAAACACTTCTTCGACAGGTTCAAGGCGCTGCCCATCAGTTTCGATAGATTTGATCATCAGTTTGGATGCGGCTTCAGCCAACTCATTGATGGGATGCCGGATTGTCGATAAGCTTAGCAGTTCCGAGACGGTAGGCATATCGTCGACACCCAGAACAGCAAGCCCGTCCGGAACGCTCACATTCAAATCCTTACAAGCCTTCAACGCTCCTATGGCGGAAATATCGTTTAAGCAAAACAACGCTTGAGGCAGTTGATTACTATTGGCCAACTTCATAACTGTATCGTATCCAAAGGCTTCTGTCATATCGCCGGTGATGACGGTTGGTAGTTTCCCGTTCTGCTGCAGTGACTCGCTGGCACCGTTGAGCCGATCATCAAAGCCAGGGACGTGACCGTGCGGATATGTCAAAATGACTAGCTTGTCATAGCCGCGGGATAACAAATGGTTTACTCCGATCTGGCCGCTATGATAGTCGTTGACGCGTAGCACATGCGCGCCGTAGGATAAGTTGTGGCGTCCTACCGTAATGACCGGCACGTTAAGATCCATTAATCTGGGCATGAATTTCTCCGTCTCCAACGTTGCTTTGACGATAATTCCGTCGACCATCTGGATATTCATAAAGATTTCTTCAAAGTCCAGCAGGATAATTTTATATCCCAGTGCTTTTAACTGCTGCTTAATGACCTTGGCAAAATGGAGGAAGTATAAGTCCTCAAAGTAACCATCACCGTCGTAGGTACTGTCGGATAAAACAAGCCCAATGGTATGCATTCTGCCGGTAATTAGGCTTTTGGCCACTGGGTTTACTTGGTAACCTAATTTCTTGATCGAGAGACTGACTTTTTCTTTCGTCTCACCACCCATTTTCTGAAAATTGCCGTTTAAGTAATGGGAGACCGTCGCAGGCGATACGCCCGCGTCTTTTGCAACTTGAACTAAAGTAACCCTTTTTTTTGCCATATTACAACCTCTATTTCTTTCTATAGCTGTATGATCTGAATTAGCGCGGGCGTCTATCCAGTACGTCGGGCAGGTCGGGGAACGCCTGATGTGGTTCGGTCTGGTACCAGTAGCACACAGAACTTATATCATCGTTTCGTTCGAATAACGCCTTTCCATCGTGTCCAATCTGTTGAACGGTGATCCGTAGATCCTCTTCAAACAAAATGGGATCAAGGATATGCCAACGATAGAAGCCTCGCATTGGACAGGCCGCTCCATCATAAATATGAGCTCTCGTCGTATCTTTTACCGAAAAGTACGGAAAACCCATAAATGGGGTAGAGTACGTCTGCTCCTGTACAGGGTTCCCGTTATCGTATTTGACAAACCCCCATGCTCCGCCGAAATAATCCTCCGTTCCCGTACCACAGATGGTCGGCCAATCCCGGTCCCCATCAAGATAGAATTTAACTTCTCCTTCACCATACCAATATCGGGACAGGGAGGTCCAGGCCATATAGGTGCCGATATATTTCCCTCTTCCCTTTATTCCATCTACAATCGTATAATCCTGCTTAAGCTGGGTCGGATTTTCCCGACGGAACTGGGCATGAAAATACTCGGTATCCTCCGGAAGCTCATCGACAAGCATATAATCGAACTGGTAGAAAAACGCCTCGATTTCTTGAGGATGCTCATTCGTTACGGTGACTTTGGCTGCTTTATTGAATGGCATTGCAAAGTAACTATTCATACCTCCGACCGGATTTACCACAATGGGTACGGAATTGACGACCGCTCTGGCCCCGAAGCCATTGCAGAAGAAATCGCCGAGGGGAACTTCTACGGACGGAGTCTCTTCTTCATCCCAATACATCCGCAGCACTAAATCGCGCAATACGAACCAGCCGGCCTCGGTCTGGTCAGTCACAGTCATCCAGATGTGTTGGATGATGCCGGGCCCCTCAACATCGACGAGTGTGGCGGTTTCGCCTTGAGCCAGCGAAATAAAGGCTTTCCCTTTCCGGGCGACGCCAAGGGGGCCTGCTGCTTGCCCGCCTTCGCCTTTCAAGCCACGGGGATTTTCCGCAGTAATTGCTCTACTTTTTCCTTTTATTCTACCAAAAAGTTGGTTCATAGGTTGCATGATTGTTCTCTCCTTATCCTTTTTATTAAATTAGCCTTTAACCGCTCCATCGGATACGCCGGCCATTACGTATTTGTTTAGGAACAAGTACGTAACGATAATCGGGATGATGCTGACGCAAATGGCCGCAAACGTCTGCCCCCAATCGGTGGCCCCAAATGCCCCGATGAATTCTTGAAGACCAACGGCAATCGTTTTGTATTGTTTGTCGTTCGTGAACGTGTTAGAAAAAATAAAATCATTCCAGATAAAAATGAAGTTGATTGAGGCGACAGTTACGGTCGTATTGATGGTCAGCGGCGAAATAATTTTATAAAAAACCTGATAAATATTGCATCCATCAATGACGGCAGCTTCAATCAATTCATTGGGTACATAACTGTAAAAGCTGGTGAATATCAAAATGGACAACGGTAGGGCAAAGCCGACTTGCGGAAGAATCAGCGCCAAATACGAGTTCAGCAGACCGTAGTCTTTATACATGATAAATAATGGGATTAACGTGACCTGTATTGGGATCATGATGCCGATCGTAAAGAACAACAGCAGCTTTGAATTCAGCTTAAAATTCATTTTGACGAGGGCGAAGCCTGCTGTTGCGCTTAGAAAAATAATCAGCACCAGGCAGCTGAAGGTGACGATGGCCGTATTTTTGATATACAGCAGCAAGTCGCTGCCCTGGAACACAGCGATATAGTTGGAGAGTGACCAAGTCTCAGGCATGGAAAATGGATTCGTCGTCAATTCAATACTCGATTTGAAGCTGGATAAGAACAGCCAGACCACGGGGTAAATTTGCACGATCAGAATTACAATGACGATAAAATATAGCAGGAAGGATAAAGCTGTTTTTTTGGATCGCATATTATGCTTCTCCTTTCCTGGAGTTGAATATGGCCCGGATAATCAACACAGCAATCAGACTTTCGATGACGATAAATACGGCAATCGCACTTCCGTATCCGTATTGGATGGTGGAGAAAGCTTTTTTGTACATATAAGTCGTGACGAGCTCAGTCGTTGAACCCGGTACGCCGATGATATAGGGAATATCAAAACCACGTAAGGCCCCGGTGGTGCACATGATAAGCGCCAGGCTCAGCACATGCTTAATGCTCGGCAATTTGATATGGCGGATCAACTGCCAGCCGTTGACACCATCGATGGTGGCGGCCTCTTCGATTTCTTTCGGAATTGCGATCAGGGCCGCGTAAAAGATAACCATGTACATCCCCGTAAAACGCCAGCCTTCGGGGATAGATACAGCGATAAGCGCGGTGTGTGGGTCGGATAACCAGGCATTTTGCAAATGGCTGAGGCCGATCCACCCCAGAAACATGTTGAGTAGGCCAAGCGGCTGGAGCGAATAAAAGTTCCGGAACATCTGGGCAATGGCGACAGTGACCACAACAGCCGGCAAGTAATACAACGTTCTGAAAATACCAGCTCCCTTTTTGACATATGAGAGCAGTAACGCGAAAAACAAACCGATGAATACTTGCATGAGTACGACGATAACGACGTACACCAGATTGTTTTTCACGGAATTCCAGAAGTAAGGGTCATGAAACATCTTGATGTAGTTACCCAGCCCAATATACTGGGCATCTTTGATCCCATTCCAATCTTGAAAGCCGTAGTTCAGCGATTGAATGATCGGGATAAAGACAGTTCCCAAATAAAACAGCAGGGCGGGAGTGATAAACACCAACCATGCCTTTTTATCCTTGAGTACGTTCATGTTGAATCTCTCCATTGATATAGATTGACAAGCGAAAGCTGAAAGGTCCACCCGGACCTAAACGGGCCGGGCGGAGAGTGTTAATCTGAAGTGTAACGGTTAGTTGCTCGCGTTTTGGGCGATCGTATCGTCAACTTGCTTGGCGAATTCTTCAGGGGTCATGGCTCCCATAGACAATTTCATGATTAAATCGCTCATAACGGAATTCGTATTGGCATCCAGCAGCGTATCCCAAGGTTTGGCAAATTCTGATCCATAGTTGTCCATATCTTTTTTGATTTTCAGGAACAGTTTGGAGAACTTGGACTCGTCTTTAATCGTGAATTTCAGCGGAGACATCTGCTGTTTAGCCACGTAAACGTCGCTGTAGTTCTTCAGAACGTAACTTAGAAAATCCTTGGCAGTACCGTCGAACTTGCTGGCCATGGCGGCCAAGCCGATCCCACTGTTCCCGAAATACTCGTTGTTCGGCGTTTTGGCATCAGCGATCGTTGGCAGGTAGAAATAGTCAACATTTCCTTTCATGTTGTCTGGGAGATTTTCATCCACGAAGGACGGAATTTCCCAGGTCCCCATCGTGTACATGGCGGCTTCTCCGTTCAGAAACATGTTTTTTGCGGTCGTGTAATCCGTTGTAGCAAATCCTTTTTGGAAGTATTGACCGATTTCAGAAACGAAGTTCGCTGCCTTCATACCGACTTCGTCAGTCATCTTAGCTTTGCCTTGGCTGAGATTGCGAGCAAAATCGTTTCCAGTAGCTCGGAACGGAATCATAGCTGCATAGCGCAGTACGGGCCAAACATCGACCCCGTCGACCGCGATCGGGGTTATCCCTTTGTCTTTAAGTGCCTTGCTGACTGTGAGCATTTCGTCGATCGTTTTTGGCACAGTAAGGTTATTTTCAGCGAAAATTTTCTTGTTGTACCAAGTCATCTCCAGATGGTATTCCAAGGGAAGTAGGAACAAACGCCCGTCGGGTAACTCTTGATATTTCAGCGCAGGCTCGTAGAACTGATCATACAAACCTTGTTCTTGAAGGAACTGCTTCATATCGACCAGCATACCGGCATCAGCCAATTCCTGAGCGTACGGATCGGCATCTGTATCGATAAATTCCGGAACATCACCAGATGCGATAAGCGTACGGAGTTTGGTGAGGTAGGAGGGTCTGTCCGCCGTGACCTGAATGTCCAGTTTGAACCCAGGATGATCTTTCGCATAGCGGTCCGCCAGCTCCCGGACGGTTTGTATGATCGCCCCATTCTCGGGCCGAGCTGTCAACCAGGTAATGGTTTTGCCAGACGAATTCCCTTGCTTTTGTGCGTCCTCCCCAGTTTTTTTATTAGCAGAACCACCGCAGCCAGCGAGAGCGGTTGCAAGCATTGCTGAGATGATGATAAGAGATAAGAAGTTCGATATTTTTCTTTTTCTGTTACTTGTCATTTCTGAGCCCCTCCATGTTTTGTTATATCGTTAAAAATCTGTCTGCAGACTTTTAACCACGGAATGAAATTAGACGGTTTTCGAGATTTTTATTTTGACCTCGTCGATCGTGACAGAACCTTCATTGGCAAAAAAGCCGAGCTGGCCGGTTTTGAAGTTATATATTCGAGTGGTCATCGCAACTCTGTCATTGACATAAAGACACATTATATCGTCTTCCAATATCAGTTTAATGTTGATTTGATCGTGTTCCGCGAAGCAGAATGGACGCTCCAATTCGATCATTTGCGGCTTGTCTCCAGCAATTTGCCATTGAAAGAAACCGGGCTCAGTTCGAGGCCACATATCAAACGCAATACGGTTATGGAACGGATCGAATTTAATGAAATAACCATTGTCGAGCGCTTTATCGGTACGTAGAGCGATGCCGAAATCTTTCGTCTGATTCCAATCCGTGAACACTGCTTCGATCAGGACTTGGGAAGGCAGTTCATTGAAGACGCGGTAAGCCAGTCCGTCATGAGATTCCAGTTTAAAGCAGCCTTGTCTTTCATCAGAGCGGCAGTTTTTCTCCGCTTCAGGAACGCTGTCCGTCCCGGTATTAAAATGCTCATATACCGCCTGAGGCATCCTTACAAGAAGATCGCCGTCACCGTTTTGATAAACCTCATGCACAACCAAGGTTCCGGCCCACTCCCAATCTCCATAATCGCTTGCCCCTTGCTTGGAAGGAACCCAGCCGAACGCGTATCTTTGCCGTCCATCCGAGGCTGTTTTCGCGGCGTAAAATCCTCTCCCGTCAAAAGTGTCCGGAATCGGAGAAGTATATGCGCCTTCGATGTCTCTACTTTTTTTGTAATGTGTTACGAACTTCTCGCTAAATGTCGAGTAGACCAGGTAATGCCAATCTCCCATTTGGAAATAATCCGGACACTCCATGGTGATGTACTTGTCCGGGCTGTAAAACGGCTCCTGATATGTCCAATGCACAAGATCAGCGGAAGTAAGTAGGGCGATACAGCCGCCTTTCTTTTCAGATGAATTCATCACCCTAGAAGTAACGAACATCCAGTACTCTTGCTGTTTCTGATTAAAAAAAACGAACGGGTCGCGCCAATCAAACTTCTCGTAAATCACTCCGTCTCCATAAAGCTTGAAGTTGACATCCTTTGTCCAGTGGATGCCGTCAGTACCTGTAGCCTTCAAAACGACTTGTAATGGCTTTCCGTCCACGCAAAAGTCGGGGTTGGGATTGTGACCGGTGTAAAACAGGTGGTACATGCCGTTCTTGTCCTTGATGACGGAACCGGTATAAGCGTTCCGATCCGGATCATTCTCACCGCCGTTTGGCAGAGCTACGCCATGTTCTTCAAAATCCAGGCCGTTTTTGGTGGTGATTAGGTTCCACGTCGTATGATTCCCGTAATCGCCGCCGGCTCTTTGATCATGAAGATAGTAAAGCTTGTACTCTCCATTGTCATAGAACGGAATGACGTCTCCAACCCATCCGTCATTCGGTTTGTAAAATACTTTTTTCATCGTGTCATCTCCATTTGGTTAAACGTTTTACAAAAACATAATAACATAGGTATTTTGTTTGTCAACGGTTACAATTGCTATAAAATATAGAAAAATAAAAGACAAATGAATGTGAAAAATATGATATGGTAAAACGTTTTTCAAAATAGTAAACTAACTTTGTAAACACTTACTGTCTAGGAGGAATTAGATATGAGAATTGGTGCGATTGAGGCGGGGGGCACGAAATTCATATGCGGCATTGGAAATGAAAAAGGCGAAATTTTGGAACGGATCAGCTTTCCTACAGAAGCGCCGGAAAAAACACTGGAGCAGGCGGCTGCGTTTTTTCGTGGCCAGGGCATTGAGGCGATGGGGATCGGGTCTTTTGGGCCGATTGATCTGGATTGCTCGAGTCCTAGTTACGGATGTGTTACCACGACACCTAAACCGGGATGGGCGGGGTTTGACTTTGTTAAGTATATGAAAAATTTTTATCCCGTACCGATCGGTTTTGATACCGATGTGAATGCTGCCGTTTTCGGAGAGGCGAAGTGGGGTGCAGCCCAAGGAATGGAGAGTTGTGTCTACTACACGATCGGAACGGGAGTAGGCGTTGGCGTGTATGCGGAAGGCAAGTTGATTCACGGACTGGTTCATCCGGAAGGGGGGCATGTACTGACACGGCGGCATCCAGAAGATAGCTTCCCTGGTTCGTGTCCTTATCACGGTGATTGTCTGGAGGGCATGGCCAGTGGTCCTGCGATTGAGAGACGCTGGGGTGTACAAGGAAACAATCTTCCCGAAGATCACCCGGCTTGGGAGATGGAAGCTTATTATCTGGCACAGGCCATTTCGGGAGTAATTCTGTTGCTTTCGCCGAAAAAAGTGATTCTTGGCGGCGGTGTTATGCAACAGAAGAGGTTGATTCCGCTCATTCGTAAGGAAGTCGCCCAAACCTTAAACGGCTATGTTGCCTCCCGTGCGATATTAAACGGTATGGACAGTTATATCGTGCGGCCCGGCTTGGGTGACAATGCCGGATTGTGCGGTGCCCTTGCGCTGGGCATTGATGCCGCCAGCATATGAATGTTAAAAGCCGGTGAACGAATCGAATCTACTTACTGAAAGGGAGGAAACGCCATGTATCGCGTGCTCATTGCGGATGACGAACCGCGGCATCGTCGCGGGATTGCCGACATGATCAAATCGCTTCGACCTGATTGCCGTATATTTACGGCCAAGGACGGAGAAGAAGCATTGCGCATCGCTTTAGATAACCGAATTGATATTATATTTACGGATATTCGTATGCCTAATATGGACGGTCTTACGATGATTGAGCACTTAAAAAAGCAAAGCGAGTCGATTAAAATCATTATCTTAAGCGTGTACGGGCACTTCGATTATGCCAGACAAGCGCTTAAACTCGGTGCCTTTGATTACCTCCTGAAACCAATAGAAACAAAAGACATTGTGGAGATGCTCCATAAGCTGGACGGAGCCATCGAAAAAGAGCGTTTGCGTATACGGGACCGGGAGAGCCTTAGACAGAAACTAAGCTCAGCCATTCCCGTATATGAGCAGCACCTTCTCAGCCGCTGGGTACGGTCTGAAGCAAGTGAAGATGAAATACGAGAAGTTGAACGGTTGATTCCGGAAGGACAAATTGGTTTCATATGGGTGTCTATAATCGACAAATCCGAGGTCGATAATCTGTATACCGGGGATGAATTCGCGGAAGTCAAAACCAGCCTAAGAAACTGGATACGACAAGCCGCAGAACCGATCGGGCAGGTCATTTCCTTTTATTTGGAGGGAGACGAGCACATGCTTGTCTCGGTTATGACGCCCCGGCACTCCTTAGAATGGCTGCTGAAGAGTGAGACGGAGCATTTGGTCCAATTTATCGAGCAAGTTCGGGTGGAATATGAGCTAACCGTTTCCATTGGGGTAGGTGACGGAGTGAGCGATCTCCGTCACGAAGCGCCCCGTTCATTCAAACAAGCTTTGAATGCGTTAGATTTCACGTTTTACTGCGGGAGAGGAAAGCTTGTCATTAATAATGAAATCGCTTACAATCCACGCAGGCCATCATTGGACTTGGTCCCTGCTGAAACCGGGCTTACAGCGGCGGTCGCGGTCGGGGACCGGGTTAAAGGACTGGACGCGTTGGAACAATTGATTCAGCGACTATTGGAGGGGGATTATCCTTCCCCTGCCCACTTAAAGCATAGCATTCTGTATGTGTTAGTCCAACTTATCAAGGCAAATGAGCCGGCCTTGGGAAAGGAAGCGGCGGACAATTTTGTTTCCGAGATGGAATTCCGGATTCCTGCCTGCTCCACCCTAGAAGAACTCAAGGCAAAAGCGGGCGAATATTTGGACCAGATCATCAACGGTATTATGGATCGAAAAAACAACAAAAGCCGTCGGATCATCGAGCTTTGCCAGGCTTTTCTGGCAGAACATTATATGGAGGATCTCTCACTGGAAATGGTGGCCAGACGGTTCTTTTTTAGTCCGGCCTATTTCAGTACATTCTTTAAATCGCACACATCCATGAATTTTACCGAGTATTTACTTCAACTCCGAATGGACAACGCTAAGGAATTATTACAGGACGACACCCTTAAGATTTCGGAAATCGCCTTAAAAGTTGGATTTAGAGACGCAGGATACTTTACCCGGATCTTTAAGCGGGAAACCGGTCTTTCTCCGGAAGAATTCCGCAAAAATGATCTGAAGTAGGTGAATCGTTATGAGGCTGAAAAACAAGCTGATTTTATCCTACATTGTACTGATTACCCTCCCCCTTGCCACGTTGGGGACGGGGGCCTTTTATGCGAGTAAAAATGTCATGCTTAAACTGGCCAGGGATAATGTGACAGAAATCGTGCAGAAAAACAACCAGATTATCGATGAACGGTTGAAGATCATCGAAGACGAAAGTCTCTCCCTCATGGTTGAATGCGACCTGTATCAAATTTTTGATGGTGCTGCCCCTACTGGCAGCGAACTTTTGAACACAAATAGGAGGGTAACGAAAATTTTAAATCAGTATTTCGCGCAGTCCAAGGATCTATATTCTGTGGAGCTCGTGACCCGGAGTTTCGTTTATGGCAGTAAAACGCGAAACACGTATCCGCCGGATCACTTTTATGAATCCGAGCTATACAAACAGGCGGCTGAGAAAAAGGGAAAGCTCACCTGGGTGCCAACCTATGACTACAGCCGGATGCACCAACTGCCAGATTTAGCGGGAGCTGACATCGAATATCGCCAATTATTTTCTGCGGTAAGGCAATTAAACCCTTCTTGTGTGCGTAATGACGCTATTGTACGGACCAGGGCAGGGATGGAAAAACCGATTCTGGTGATGAATTTTCAAGATCGTGTCTACTCTGATATTTTCCGAAACAGTATCCCGATCGATAATACAGTATTTTTGGTAGTGAGCCAAGATGGCACGATCATTTCCCACACCAATGCGGCGTTGGTCGGAAGCAAACCGCCCTTACCCTGGATCGACAAATTTGAAAGCCGCAGCAGCGGAGCGTCCTACGTTATGGTGGACGGAAAAAGGATGATCGCCTGTTACACGGTATCTGGGATCACAGGATGGACCTCGGTCGTGCTGATTCCTCCCAGCGCATTAACCAAGGATATCGGACAAACAATCACCGTTTTTATCATTACGCTAGGTGCTTCGCTGTTACTACTCTCGCTATTGTTCGCCTATCTGATATCTATACGGATTTACTCGCCAATCAGAAAACTGCTGCTCGCCATCAAACGGGTCGGAGGCGGCGACTTCAATGCCAGAATCAAGGTGGAAGGGAAAGACGAGCTAGGGCATGTGCTGATGAAATTCAACAGCATGAACGAACAAGTGCAGCAGTTGATTGAAGAAAATTATGTCTCCAAACTTAGGGAACGGGAAACCGAGATTATGGCGCTGAATATCCAGCTTAACCCCCATTTTCTGTACAATACGCTGAATATCATTAACTGGATGGCTGTTCACGGAGAGAAAGAGCATGTCAGTCAGATGCTGGTCAGCTTGTCCCGTATGCTGCATTATACGACGGACAACCGGAAGGATGAGATGCCGCTTCAAGAGGATATCGGCTGGTTGAAGGATTACCTTATCATCATGTCTAACCGTTACGATCACGCTTTCAAGGTTGACTTCGATATCGAGCCTGGGCTGATGGAAGTCAACGTGCCGAAGCTGTTTCTTCAACCGCTGGTGGAAAACGCGATCATTCACGGTTTCGGGGGTATGGAGAGTGGAGGACTTATCACGATCTACGGACGTCGGCAGGGTGAAGATATTGAGTTTTGCGTTGAGGACAACGGCCGAGGCATGACCCCGAAACGTCTCAAGGAAGTGCTGGCTGAAACTACCTCCAACATTGGGATTAAAAATGTCGATAAGCGAATCAAACTTCGCTACGGCACCCGTTACGGTATCAGCATTGAATCTGTACTGGAACTAGGTACCCGGGTAAAGCTGATCATTCCTTACCGCAAAGCACAAGGGAAAATGAATTGATCAAAAAAAATTACAGAAAACGAAAAAACATTCAATAGGTTTTCAGATGCAGCAATTTTACAATAAAGGCAGCGACTGCAGCGCTTACTTTTTGAAGTAGGGGGTATCCACATATGAAAACAAAGTCCGGCCAACTAAGAATGATGATTGCATGCCTAACCATTCTCGCTCTGTTTGTAACCGCTTGCGGAGCAGGGACGAATCAGGGACAGCAGGGTGGTGAGAAATCTGGTTCCGATGGACAAGAAAAAGTAAAGCTGAAGTTCACCTTTTGGGGAAGTCCAGAGGAAAAGAAAGCAGTCGAGGCGGCAATCGAAGCCTTTGAGAAGAAAAACCCGAATATCGACATCAACCCAGTACACATTCCTGGAACGGATTTTCTACAGAAACTCAATGCCATGATTGCCGGCAACGAAGCGCCGGACGTCAGTTATTCGGCCGCATGGAAGCTGAAAATGGGCGAGGAAGGATTGATCTACAACTTCTTCGATTTAATGAAAGATGATCCGAGCATTAAGAAAGAGGATTACCTTGATTATGCTTGGTGGAACTGGGATAAAGATAAGAGCGCCGGGCCGTATCAGGCGTCCGTGGTTCCTTCTCTTATGTACAATGCGGATATGTTTAAGGAAGCGGGAGTGGATCTCCCACCGACCAAGGCGGAGGAAGCATGGACATGGGATCAATTCGTAGACGCGGCTAAGAAGTTGACCCTTGATCGTAACGGTAAGCATCCCGACGATCCGGGATTCGACCCGAAAAACATCAAGCAATATGGTGTTAAATTCAGCCTCGGTTGGTCGTCCTATATGCCAATGGTTCTTTCCAATGGGGGGGATTATTTGACCAAGGACGGCAAGGAATTCGGTTTATCCAAGCCAGAAGCAACCGAAGCACTTCAAAAAATAGCCGATCTGATTAATGTGCACCATGTTTCGCCATCGCCGGTTCAAGCCAGCAGCATTCCCGCTCCGGCTACCGCATTGCAGTCCAAAAAAGTAGCGATGATTATCGACGGCAGTTGGAATCACCTGGATTTGAGCAAAACCAAGATTAACTGGGGTGTTGGCGTTCTTCCGGTTATTAAGGACTACAAAACGTTTTTCCTCGGTGGCTCTCTTATTATTTTCAAAAGCACGAAACATCCGAAGGAAGCGTGGGAGTTCACCAAATTCCTCACCGATCCGCAGAACGTACTTGAATTGCACCAAGGCCTCTGGATGCCGCAACTCAAAAAATGGTACGAGGATCCAAAGCTGATCGACGAGTGGGCGAACGAGGAGCTTCCTGGAAGACCGACTGGGTTTCAGGATGCTGTGATGCGCTCAACCTATGAACATGCGGAGCCGTCGCCGGAGAATAACGTCAAAAACTTCGTTGAAATCGATACAGCGGTATCTGCAGCACTTGATCAAGTGTGGCTCGGTGAGAAATCGGCTGAAGCAGCAATGAAAGAAGTAGAGACGAAAGTGAAGCCGTTGATACAAGGTACCTACTTAAAATAATGAACGTTTGTCCGAAGTGCCGGTTCCGGTACAGCGTGCCTGTGTAAACGGCGCCGGTCTTCGGGAGTGTTTCAATGGAGGGGGACTTGCTTGTGGAAACCATTACTGCTCTTACTGGGAACCGGTTGCAGAAAAAGCGCCTGGCCAATCGGAAGGACCTATACGGCTGGCTGTTTGCCATGCCGGCGATTTTAGGTCTGCTGATGTTTACATTAGGCCCGATGATATACAGCTTGTTTATGAGCTTTACTGACTACACCGGATCGAATTCACCGGCTTTTGTCGGTCTCGAAAATTATAAGCGAATGTTCAGCGGCGAGGATCAGTATTTTTACAAGTCGTTAGCCGTTACGTTCTATTTCGTGATTCTTAGTGTGCCTACCGGCATTATCTACTCCTTTCTGTTAGCGATTCTCCTGAATCAAAACGTCAAAGGAAAAGCAGTCTTTCGTACGATTTTTTATTTACCGTCAATCGTTCCGATTATCGCGATTTCGTTTATTTGGCTGTGGCTGCTGAATCCTGATCTTGGCCTCGCCAACGAGCTGCTTCGCTCGCTGGGCCTCCCGGGAAGCCAGTGGATTTTCGGAGAGAAGACGGTTGTTCCTTCCTTGGCGTTGATGAACTTGTGGACGACGGGCGGGACAATGATTATTTTTCTTGCAGGATTGCAGGACATTCCCCGGTCGCTTTACGAAGCGATTGAAATGGACGGCGGATCAAGGTTTGCTAAACTGCGGCATATTACCATTCCGATGATGACTCCCACAATTTTCTTCAATCTCATCATGGGCATCATCAACGGCTTTCAGGTGTTCTCACAGGCTTATGTCATGACAAACGGCGGGCCTAATAACGCAAGCCTCTTTTACGTGTTCTATTTATACAGAGAAGCATTCCAGTTCTCTCGGATGGGGAGTGCCAGCGCGATTGCTTGGGTGTTGTTTGTCATCATCATGATTTTGACCTACGTCGTATTCAGGACTTCAAACAAATGGGTCTATTACGAGGGGGATGGTACGCGATGAGAGCCAAAGCTTGGTTTGAAAAAGGATTGATTTATCTAGTGCTGACCGCTGGAGGGATCTTCAGCTTACTGCCGCTCATCTGGCTCATCCGAAGTTCTTTGATGAATATGGGTCAAATCTTCGAGCTGCCGCCCGTGTGGATACCGCGCCCTTTTCAATTTTCCAATTATAGTGAGGCGCTGACTATTTTGCCTTTCGGCCGGTATTTCGTCAATACTGCGATCGTTGTCGTTTTTTCGGTGCTAGGTGTGGTCTTAACCAGTTCAATCAGCGCCTACAGTTTCGCCCGAATGAACTGGAAAGGCAGGAACCTAATATTTGGCCTGTTGCTGTCAAGCATGATGTTGCCATACGCCGTGACACTAATTCCAACGTTTATTGGATGGAGTAAGGTTGGTTTAACCAACTCTTTCATTCCGCTCATCGCTCCAGCTTGGTTTGGCGGCGGCGCCTTCAACATATTCCTGCTGCGCCAATTCTATCTCAGCATTCCCCGGGACCTGGATGAAGCGGCTTATGTAGACGGGGCTGGGCATTGGCGGATATTTCGTTCGATTATCCTGCCGCTCACCAAGCCTGCGCTGATCGTCGTCGGTTTGTTTTCGTTTTTGGCATCGTGGAATGATTTCCTCGGTCCACTGGTTTATTTGAATGACGAAACCAAATATACTCTTGCTCTAGGACTACAGCAGTTCAAAGGTATGTATTCGGCTGAGTGGCATCTGATGATGGCAGCAGCGACTGTAGTTTTGCTTCCGGCCATTATTGTTTTTTTTATAGGGCAGCGTTATTTCATCGAAGGCATTACACTAACTGGGATTAAAGCTTGATCAATAATTGAGGGAGAGTGGTATAAGTTATGCACCAGTTATACTTACGTAAGGAAGGAACATCCCGTAGGTTATCGAGTTGGGATCGAACTGGAGGGAATAAGGATTTTATCGTGATCGGGGCGGGACAATCAGCGGCGATTGCTGAAATTGCTAGCGCGGGTGTGATCCAGCATATTTGGATGACAATCGCTTCCAGGGATAAATATGCGTTTCGCAAAGTGTTGATCCGAATGTTTTGGGATGATGAACAGGAACCGAGTGTTGACTCACCAGTGGGAGACTTTTTCGGCGTTGGTCACGGCGTGGCCAGCCATTACGTATCCATGCCGCTCAATATGATTACGACTCAAAACGTTATTGAAGACAAAGCGGCCATGAACTGTTTCTTCGAAATGCCGTTCCGTCGTGGAGCCCGGATTGAAATCATTAACGAGTGCGAACACGAAATCGTTCTGTATTTTTATGTGGATTATGTTGAAAAGGAAATACCAGAAGATAGCTTTTACTTCCACGCATCGTGGCGGAGAGAAAACCCAACGAAGGGCCTGGTCGACCTATCTGCACTGAAAGCAGAACACGATAAGCAAGATAAGGCTAATTATGGCGACCAGAAAGTATATGAGCTGAAAAATCTAACGGGTGAAGACAATTATGTAATCCTTGATGCAGTAGGTGAAGGCCATTATGTAGGATGTAATTTAAGCATTGATCATCTGAATCCGATGCCTGGCTTTAGTTGGCCGGGTGAAGGGGACGATATGTTCTTTATTGACGGTGAACCATGGCCGCCCCGTCTACACGGGACGGGAACGGAAGATTATTTCTGCGCCGCCTGGGGTTACCCTTCTGGGAAATATGATGCACCGTATCACGGATTGTCTCTTTACGCTCCAATCCGGGAAAACGGCGATGCCTGGAAAGAGAGTAACACGATCTCCTTTAACGACTATTCTGGGAAAATGACACAATATCGATTTCATATCGTCGACCCCATAATCTTTAGAAAGTCGATCCGCTTTAGCATTGAGCATGGGCATGCCAATGCTCAATCGAATGACTACTCGTCTGTTGCATACTGGTATCAGCGCGAGCCACACAAAGCGTTTCCGCAGATGCTGTCCGTATCGCAGCGGCTGCCAATACCGGAGAAGGAAAGTGCGAAATTATTCTACCGGACGTTCTGAATTTAACTTAATAGAGTAGAAAAAACAGCGGCAAGTCGGGAGATTCCGAACTTGCCGCTGTTTTTCGGGTCACGCAGAGGGAACAGTAGTATAAGAGGGCTAGCTTGCTTTCGGTTCATTCAGAATGAAGGTGGGCCGTAATGATGAATGACTTTGATTCTTTGTGTCGCAGTATATCTTTAAATATAGCTGTCATTGAATCGTTGTAATAACCTTTGCCAACGCGGGAGCTCGTCGATTTTCCGTTAACATAAGTTCTGATTTTCGCGCTGTGTCCAACGGGAAGTTCGACGAGGATGTTTACCGGTTGGATGCTGTAATTAGTCACAATTGCCTCCAGAACATTTTCCTTTTGGTGAAGGGTGAGATCAAAAAGACCACTTCCAAGTCTGAGTCCTTCCCAAGTGAAGGAACCGGCGGCCTGCAAAGGACGGAAAGAGAGCTGTTTAGCAGGAGCATCATAAACAATCCCTAATATTTGAGAGACGAACAGGGCTGAATATACCCCGGACGCCCAGCCGCATTTTCCACAATTGTGGTGTCTGATAACATCTCCGTACCTTGCTCCGTTAAGGTAAGGCCACCACCAGAGCGAACCGTCGACATCGGTCAGCTTCCGTACCTCCGTAAAATAGCCTTCTGGTCCAGAAAGTGAGTCGAAATCTTTTATCATACCCAGGCCACTCATATAGCCTGGAAAGGTGCAGGCTGCGTGATCGCCCCATTGAATACCTTTGGATTCTGGATTATAGGTTGGATTGTAGGGGCTTAATGAAAATTGCATAAAATGCCGGTATACGGGATCGTCATAGGATGCGTATCCGTACACTGGCATAAGAATCGTATCCGACTCCTCACCGTCATGATGGAACAAGTCGATGAAGCCGTCCTTCGTCAGAAAGCCAATAAATTGCATGCCGAAATCAGCGTATTCTCCAGTGTACTTCCTCGCTTCATCTCGCAGAGTGTTTCCAGCAGTACTGACCCCTTCCACATATTGAAGACCAAAAGGGCCTTCTGCTGTATTGAACCTCTGCAAATCCACTTTGATTTTGGCTGCTATAGTTTGGTAACGTTCGGCGGTTTGCGTATCTCCAAAGACCTCACGAACGCTACGGGCGTAAAAATGGAAAGCAGACCAGGCTACCACGTTGGAGCCTGTGTGGTAGTCGCCAAGTGAGTAGGCATCCGACAACCAGACTGAGGGAAAAAGCCAAGGTCCTCCTTGCTTACGCGTTCTACTCGTTTCCTCCAGCAGCTGGCGTAAGCGCAAATCGATATCCGGATGTTCTAGAAAAAACTCTTTGTCCCCAGTGCTTTGGTAATAAAGTCCGGCCATAACAACAGAAGACAGTGAGTTGCTGAGCGAGTGGGTTATACCGCCAGAGTAGCGGTTGCCTAACGGCCGTACACCTTGTTCCAAAAACCACAATATGCCCTGTTTGAACAGCCCAGGTTCGGCCGCATGGAGAGGGAGAAAGGAATAGTACATATCCTTATTCCAAGTGAACTCTGTAGCCGGATACGTTCCCCAGTTCGATCCAACGACAGCGCCATAGCGATTCATTGCAATCGAACCAGAACACTGCAGAATCGCCCTTTCATAAAACTCTGCGGCAAACGGGTCATTTTCCATTTTGAGCCGGCCGAGCATATTACGGTAATACGTCCAGGTCTCATTTAGCCAATGAAGTGAGCCTTTCTCTTTGATAAGCTGGAACGTCTGCTCGTCGGGAGGGTAGATTACTACTGGAACCCAAGTGCTCTGCCCCGGGTGAAGATGAAAAGATACTGCTTTTTTGGATGTACTACATTCATCATTCTCTAATAATCGAACGCAGAGGTCCGCTCCCGAGAATAACCGACCCACTTCGGTATCCGGGCTTGGGAGTATTATGTCGCCATCCAGATTCTGCTTGGATTGGTTTTCCAAAAAAAGGCCGTAGATGACTCCCCTCAGACGGGTCGTTCCATCAGCGGAAACGGGGGCGAAAGCAAGCAGCTTAGCTTGAACACCGTCAAGTCGGTATTCTGTAATAGGAAATAAATTATCGAGAAGCGAGGTGGTGTAAGGAATATCATCCCGGCCAAGGTCATATCGCTTCTCGCCGATCTTCAGCTCAAAAGCATATGGTCCCGTTCTGCGGAAGTCTTTGCATGTCCATACGCCCGGAATGTTATCACTGGCATATTGCCCGTTATACACGTTCACATGTTTGAGCGACCCGTTCATATTTACGTTAATCAGAGTTGTATTGTTTGCGATGTCAAAAGTCAATTCAGAGTCTGGCAGCTTGCGCCCGAAGAAACTCATACTGTCGTTTGCGGTATAACAGCCGTTTTTATAGACGATGCCAAAGTAACGGCTTCTGGGTTGCTTCAAAGCTTCACTGATGGTTATGAAGGACTGCGGCATCAGTTCACTCTCCTATGTTCATTCAAATTAGCGTTCTGCAGCGCTTTCCTTCATTATTCGGGAGAGATACACTTGAAAGAAATAGGAGGATTTTTTGAAATTAGGATTATTTTTAGCGCTTAAAATCTTGTTGTCCGCTAAAAAGATTGGATGAATTCCGTTGACCGTTATACGCCCGGCCGAAGGCGTGGATATCCGGAAAACCCATTAAACCTTTTTGGTAGGTGTTCTATGAAAATAAAGTTGTAGACTGGCTGCAGGTGTTAAGCTAACGAGCAACTCTGAGATTAAATTTAAATTTGCAACAAATTACGAATCACAGGAGGCGAGGGGCCTTACCTAATGTAATCATAACTACTCTTTATCAGATGCAGATTTTTCCCCGTATTCATTACCGAAGTCTTTCATCTTCTCAAGGATAGGTAGTAATTTATTTCCCTTGTCTGTGAGCGAATACTCTACTCGAGGAGGGACCTCCGGGTAAACATCACGTACAATAACTCCATCGGTCTCCAACTCTTTTAGCTGCTTTGTTAAGGAACCTTGTGATAATCCGCCTAGGTAATTTTTTATATCCGTATAGCGACGTGTTTCTCCTTTTAGATACCATAATATAAAAAATTTCCAACGTCCTGAAAGAATATTTTGGGTAAACGCAATCGCATACATATCCCTGTTCTCATCTATAAAGTCTTTATCGAAACCTTCATTACAGACCCTCATTGAGATCACTCCTAGTCTAAAGGTACAAAAAATTGTACTATGTCCATTTATATTGCCCTCTATGCAGATCCAACAAAAGAAATTATGATTTCAATATCACTAAGCAAAGCAACTCAACATTTAGTTAGTAGGCTAAGCATTATTGTAACACAAAAGTGATTTAGCGCTGGGCCTTTCGCGGTTGTTCCACAGGGAGTATGAATGAAATACACTGCACGAGAAATAGGGGCGTTCCCAACCAATATGGTATGCGAAATATTATTATACAAGGAAGGGAGAGGAATCTAAATGAATGATACGCTTAAATTACTTCATAACCATTCTTCCGTGCGCTCTTACACCAATAAATCTATAACAGAGGAACAACGGGAGGTAATCTTTAAAGCAGCTAGTCAAACTTCATCTTTCAGTCTTCTTCAAGCCGTTTCGATTATTCGAATTACAGATCCGAATCTGCGAAAAAAAGTAATGCACCTCAGTGTTAATCAACCCTATATCGAAGAAGCAACTGAATTTTGGGTTTTTTGTGCAGATTTCAACCGAAATCATCAAGTTGCCCCAGATGTGGACTTAGAATATATTGAGTTTCTCTTGATCGGTTCTTTCGATGCTGGGCTGATGGCACAGAATGCTTTAACAGCAGCCGAATCCATGGGACTTGGTGGTGTATTTATTGGTGGCGTCAGAGCAAATATTAATGAATTATCTAACCTTTTAGAATTACCGAAGTATGTGATACCTTTAGTGGGATTATGCTTAGGTTTTCCTGCTGGAAATAAACCTGAACTTAAGCCGCGTCTGCCTCAATCCATGGTGTTGCTGGAAAATCAGTATCAATCACTTGACCATGAAAAATTAGCCATCTATGACGAAACCATGTTGAAGTATTATGAGAGTCGCCCGATTAAGGCTCCTTTCACAGTGAAGAAAGTAAAAGGATGGAGTGATCATATCCAAGATCATCTCCAGAGAAGTATTCTGCCTGAAATGATGGATTATTTGAACAAGCAAGGATTCGCAAAAAAATAAGTTATTACTCCTGACATTTGGTGGTCCCTCCTGCAAATTGACACCTGTATTTCACCATGATACATTTAGTATGCTAAATATATTCGGTGGTAGGAGGTTAGTCCTCATGACAGATGCAGTGGATTGCGATATTCGTCAGTCGTTAGATCGGATCTCCTCTCAAATGCGCCGAAATTATGGGGAATCTCTAAGGGAACTTAACCTTTATGTCGGGCAAGATAATTTACTGTATCGTTTGTGGTTAGGCGATGGGGTTACACAAATGCAATTATGTGAACACTTAAAATGTGAACCCCCAACTGTAACGAATATGGTTAAATCACTGGAACAGAACGGATTTATATACCGTAAACGAGATGAGCAAGATGCAAGGGTAATGCGAATTTATCTTACAGACAAAGGCAAAGAATTAGAGAAACCGGTTGGGATTAAATGGAGGGAGCAGCAAGATAAATTACTTCAGTCCATTTCTACGGAAGATCGGTTGATATTAAGACAATTAATGCTACAAATGGAGAGAAATATATTTTAGCTCTCCATGTCTTTGGGAATTTATTTAGCATGCTAAACAATATGCTTAAGATAATCTTAGTCGATACATTGATAAACATGGCGGCAGCCGATCATACTTTGTCGAGCGAAGTAGAATTTTAAAACGATAGGAGAAATGAAAATGAGATTTGGAATTATAGGTGCAGGACCAATCGCGTCAAATATTTCAAAAAAGTTAGTTGAGAATGGACATGATGTCAAAATCGCAGATGCTCGCGGAATCGAACGGCTAGAAGGAAAAAAACTTGCAGGAACACCCGTTAGTGTAGAAGATGTTATTAAAAATATTGATGTTCTAGTAATATCAATTCCCTTCTACGCACTGCCAAGCATTCGTAGCGTTGTAGATAAAGTTGGGGAGGAAGTAGTTGTTGTAGATACTTCAAATTATTACCCTCAAATAAGCAATAAAATTGAAGATATTGAGAACGGGATGGTTGAAAGTGTTTGGGTATCCAATCAATTGGGCAGACCGATCATTAAAGCTTTCAACAATTTATTGGCGTATACTTTAGAACATCAAGGAACTCCCCAAGGAACTAGCGGACGCATCGCCATAGCGATTGCTGGTGATAACCAATCGCATAAACAAATAATTATGAATGTAGCAAATGAGCTGGGCTTCGACGCAGTAGATAGTGGATCTTTAAGTGAATCGTGGAGACAACAGCCAGGAACTCCTGCATACTGCACAGAACTTACAAAAGAGGAACTTACCGAAGCATTAAAAAAAGCAAATAAGGAAAAAGCCCCATTACTACGGGATAAGGTGATTGAGAATATATCAGCGGCTCCAGGAGGATATTCAATAAAAGACATTATTAAATTAAATAAAGAAATATACAATTCATAAGTTAGAAGCCCTTATTTGAGGTTGATGACCTAAACTAACGGGAAACGAAAGTTCAATAAGAAAGATTGCAGCCAGATAAAAACCTTCAATCTCCCCTGATGAGAGGGGAGGAAGTTTCTTTTTGTTCGTAACAGAAAAATAGGATAGGTTGTCAAAGATGGGACAGACCGGCTACAGGTGCAGGAAGATTTGACTCCCCGTATAAATTAAAAAAGAGAACTTCCCTGTGGATGTTCTCTTTTTTGTTAGTTCGGATTTTCAAGCGAATTAGCTGCGCTCTCCAAAGTGCTGAGGGATGCCAATTCTCCCTTTTTGATACCGATGCGATATTCTAATCCGTCCTTTTCGAGAAACCGGGAAAAGACGGGCAGCAAATTCACTTGGCTACTCACGGGCTCATGATCAGGTTTACCCAAGTATCATTCAAATAAAGTTGGAGTTTTGGTTTCGCATGCTATTTAAATGGGTAAATTAAAATGTTAGCTTTTAATTAGGAGCGTTTACATGGTAAATCGCTTGTGCGTGGTTCTCTTCTCTGCTTGATGAAAGGATGTTCTCAATGAATGTACTTGTGGTGGATGATTATGAAGTCAATCGTATCGTATTGGTTCTAATCTTACAGAAACTTGGTTATTCTGCAGATACTGCGACCAATGGGTTAGAAGCCGTTGCAGCGACAAGATCGAAATCCTATCAGTTGATTTTTATGGATATTTACATGCCATTCATGGGTGGGATTTCAGCGGCTGAAGAGATTGTTTCGTCCTTAGTTAACCCGCCCCATATTATTGCCGTTGCAACAGATCCAAGCGCAAAGACACGTTGTCAGGGGTTTGCGGGTTTTATTGAAAAGCCCATTAGTTTCAACCGAATTAAACAATGCATTGATTCGTTGAATTTATGAGACCACAAAGCGAGTGGGAAAAAGATTCTCGAATTTCCCAGCCGTACATAAGCCAATCCATTCGGATAATAGATTAAAAAAAGCCAACTCAAAGGAGCAGGTTATTTTTTGTTTCTGGCTCCGAAAATAGGAAGGGCACTGCAGTCAGCTCCGCGATACTTAGTCCGCAATAGTGCTTTCTGGAATTTCTGAAACACAGGTTACCTTATAGTCTGAATTGTCCATCTTATCTAAATCGACTCTCTCTAATTTTTTTCTGGACTTTATTGTTCTTAAAGAGATCCCCTTCCAAAGTAAGACTGGTGCCATTTATTTCGCAAACCTTCTTAGGAATGAATCCCCAATCAGTAATGCCCAATTCTTTTGATATCGCGTCATTGATTTCCCTAAAGAGGATGGATAACGTGTAGGTTCGTATGTCTTTTGCTGAATTCTCTACCTGCTCTTCTGGTGCAGCTGCACAAATCCCGCCTACGTTCATTACAAATAAAAATGCCGGCAGAAGGAACATCTGCTTTATTTTGATTTTCACTTCAATCACTCCTTCAACCTGTATGGTTTACAAAAAAATGAAAAATATTTATGGAAGAGTTCTATTTTGTATCGAGGAGGCCCCCTTATTTGGTTTGTCGTCTTCTCTATACAGAAGACGATGAGATTTGGGGATGAATAGACATGAAATGTATTTTTATTGGTATATGCCTTTTTCGGATGAAGCGAGGATCGAAATCGAAAATGATGGGGCAGAAGCATGCGAAACTCTAGCGGATACCGGGTATACTTTATCTACGAAGCCCGACACGGATGAACTCCTTCGCATTCAAAAAAATTGGTACCGCGATGACCTTATCTGGATCTGAATACGGAGCGCTTTAAAGAAGGTGAGGATCGCTTTTGGCGAGCCGAGACTTGATTCCATAATCGATGTATGTAGGTGAATAAATATGCAAATTCAGGTTTGCGGGAATTCTCACTAATAATGAAAATAAGCATTATATCCAGCATTTACTAAAGGAACCCTTCTCATTAAATATGAAAACACGCCTTGATGTATCAACATTTTTCAAATGGATTTTCTCAACAATTATGACAACACACAGAGCGAGCGATCATCGACTGAGTGGTGTCATAAGTAGTGAGAAAGTTTGCAGAATTACTGAGTCAATTTTTAAAATGGATGAGAAAATTGTATGAGTAAGCGTTTGTGTGAATGGGTCAGACTCTAGTGGGGTCTGACCCATTTTCTGTAAAGTGAGTTGAACTATGTTGAGGAGTTTATTAATTCGCCCAACCCTGCATCAGGATGAGTCCATTGAAGGATTCATAGCATGGCGTGCATGCTGAGACAGCGACTGGCGAAAAGAAACAGCGGACTCCCTGATGCTCTCTATCTCCGCAACGTTAAGAGGTATATATAAACTTTTAATACTATTTGTAATTGCATCACATGTGAAATTGTATTATTGAGATTGAATTCGCTTGTGATTGTAGCAGTGGATGAGAACATTCGTTCGGCGAGATTCAATAACTCGACAGGACATCAGGATCCATGATTTTAATCTTATACTAATGTGAATTCTGTATAATACTTCCGCATGCTGCCATCGCGCGCAGCTATAGGGGGGTGGAGCGAATGCAAGTGCTAATCGTGGAAGACGACAAACATCTTTTAAAAACGATTGTAACCATTCTGAACGAAGAGGGATATCGAGCGGAAGGCGTGGAAACAGGAGATGACGGCTGCTATTTGGCGGAAAACGGCGCTTACGATCTACTGGTGCTGGATATTATGCTGCCGGGCATGAACGGACTGGATATTATTCGGCAAATCCGGTCGAAAGGCGCCTCGACGCCGATTCTGCTGCTGACGGCCAAGGACAGCGTCGACGATCTGGTTAAGGGACTGGATACCGGAGCAGACGATTATTTGACCAAACCATTCGAATTGCGCGAATTGCTGGCGCGAGTGCGAGCTCTGCTTCGAAGGCAGGGAGCAGTCGACACAGAGGGGGATGTCCACTATAAAAGAATCACGCTTCATCCGAAAATGAGAGAGATACATGTCGACGGCCAGCCGCTCGAGTTATCCCAGAAAGAATACGAATTGTTCGAATACCTGCTGCTCAACCGCGAGCAGATTTTACATCGCGAACAAATTTCCGCACGCATATGGGGGATCGAAGCTGAGAACTCCGCCAATATCGTCGATGTGTATATTTTTTATTTGCGTAAAAAATTGAAAGCTTACGGCTGCGATTCGATGATTCAAACGGTTCGGAATGTCGGTTATATGCTGAAGGAGAACGACTGATGTTCCATGCCACGCGTACCCGTCTGACGATGCTGAACGCCGCAGTATTCTTTGTCATACTGACCATTTTTAACATCATCATTTACATGTACGTAAGCCTAAATTTGTATAACAAAGTGGATGCATCGCTGAAGGAAAGATCCAGCCAGTTTGTCAAACCGGCGGAGTTGTTGAAGCGAAACGTGCAGATCATCGATCCCGCCAGTTTTCTGGTTCTGTGGGACGCGGATGGCAATGCCTTTCCACTGCTCAAGACGGAAGAGTACAATGACAGTGTCATCGGTGTATTGAAAAATTATCGAACGCCCGGTGATCCAAAGACAATTCGAATCGAATCCCACTATTATCGCGTTCAGATGCTGAAGTTCGATCCGTCCAAAAAGGTCATTTTGCCGACGTCCATATATCCTGGAGGAAAAACCGCGGTAATCGACCAAGCGCAAGCCGTCATCAATGTGGATTCCGAAGTTAACATGCTGCGAAATCTGATGCAGATCATCGGAATCGGAATCGTTGTTGGCGCGGCCGGTACTGTGGGGGTTGGCTTATATTTGGCGAACCAAGCGCTTCGTCCGATCCGCCGTTCGTGGGAAAAACAGCAGCAGTTCGTTGCGGACGCTTCTCACGAACTCAGGCTGCCGATCTCCGTTATACACGCCAACGCAGAGTACGTATTCCGCCACCCCGACCGTTCCATTCTTCAGATGAGCGAACCGATCTCTATGGTGCTGGAAGAATCCAAACGGATGAAGAAGCTCGTGGAGCAGCTGCTTACGCTCGCCCGCGCCGACTCCAATCAGACAGAGCTTCTGCTGACGGATATTCGTTTGGATGAAATCGTGGAGGATGCCTCGCAAAAGTTCAACCCCTTCATGGAGTTGAAAAGGATCCGGTTCGATAGGTCCGTACAACCGGTAAGTATGATGGGGGACAAGGAAAGACTTCAACAATTAATCGTCATCCTGCTGGACAACAGCTTGAAGTATACGCCAGAGGACGGCGAGATCCGCGTCGTCTGCCGAAGGAACGGCCAAGATGCGGAGCTGATCGTGGAAGATTCGGGAATCGGCATCGCCAAAGCGGATTTGCCGCACATTTTTGACCGGTTCTACCGCGGCAACCAGACCCGAAACCGCGATGACGGAGGCACAGGCCTCGGCTTGTCCATCGCCAAATGGATTGCGGAAAAACATGGCGGCACGATTAGCGCGCGCAGCGATCAAACGACCGCAGTAACCGTTAAATTGCCACGGCACTCAAAACCGGGTGGTTAAGCTACCTACATCAACCTCCAATATCAATAAAGAGCTGTCCCAAGTCATTAGACGAATGGGACGGCTCTTTTTTCCTTTAATCGTTTTCTAATTTCTTTTTGACATAATCAAATCCAACAACGGGAGGAAAGGAGGAGGTCGACATTGTTACACGGCGGCTCAAAAGCGAAGGAATGATCGCAAGTTTGTTCTTGCTGCCAAGCTTAATCGGATTTGTCGTATTTTTCGCCGCTCCGTTTGTAATCGGCTTCTATTATTCGTTAATGGACAGTCCGGTGGGCGGTTCATTCGTCGGAATGGAAAATTATGAGGATTTACTAGGCAACACCGTATTCCGCAGAGCGGCGGAAAATACATTCCGGTTTACGGCCATCAGCGTGCCGCTCAACATGTTT
Source organism: Paenibacillus favisporus (assembly GCF_040545415.1). Lineage (NCBI taxonomy): Bacteria > Bacillati > Bacillota > Bacilli > Caryophanales > Paenibacillaceae > Paenibacillus > Paenibacillus favisporus. Next base: position 749,935 of record NZ_JBEPLV010000002.1, read on the forward strand.
TTTTCGCTTGGATTGGCCATGCTGCTTAACCGCAAAATGAGGATGCGCAACTGGTTCCGCATCGCTTATCTGTCGCCGCTCATCGTGCCTGTCGCGTCCGTCGTTCTAGTCTGGCAAGTGCTGTTCGACGACTTGGGGTTGATCAACGGCTGGCTCGCAGCGGCCGGCGGCCATCCGCAAGATTGGATGGAAAGCGGCTGGGCCATGACGGTTATCATCATTGTCTACCTGTGGAAGAACATCGGGTACAACATGATTTTGTTCCTCGCCGGTTTGCAAAATATTCCCGCCGATTATTACGAAGCGGCGTCCATCGACGGTGCAGGCAAATTCCGGCAATGGACTTCGATCACACTTATCTATTTGACGCCGACTACATTTTTCGTGTTCATTATGTCCATCATCAACTCTTTCAAAGTGTTCCGGGAGACGTATCTGATTGCAGGCGAATACCCGCACAACAGCATCTACATGCTGCAGCATTACATGAACAACATGTTTAGGTCGCTCGATTATCAGAAATTGACTTCAGCCGCTTTCTTAATGGCATTCGTAATTGTCGCATTGGTGCTGATGCTTTTTATGATTGAGCGCCGAATCACCAAATCTTTAAGTTAATCCATGGAGGTTTACGGGAGGTGATGAAAACGTTGCGCATCATTCGCAGGTGGGCGCTCATGGCACTCCTCATCGGATTGACTGGCTTATTCCTCTTTCCGATCATGCTGACGATCACCAACTCGTTCATGACAGAATCCGAAATTTCCGTTACGTACGAGGCGATACATGGGGAGCAAGACCCGTCGGCCAATATGGAGCATGTGACGCTGAAGTGGATTCCGCAGCTCGTTACCTTATCGCAATACTACTCGGTACTGATCGAGAAACCGCAGTTTCTGTTGCTGTTCTGGAATTCGGTCAAAATCGTTGTTCCGATTATCGCGGGGCAGATTGCAGTGGCATCGTTGGCGGCTTACGCATTCTCCCAGCTTCGCTTTCGGTTTAGGGAGCCGCTGTTTTTCATCTATATCGTGACGATGCTGATGCCCTTTCAAGTGACTCTCGTACCCAATTATATTGTCGCTGATAAACTCGGTTTGTTGAATAGCTACTTGTCGATTATTTTCCCGGGTATTTTCAGCGCATTCGGCGTCTTCCTGCTCCGACAGTTCATGATGTTCGTGCCGCAAAGCTACGCGGAAGCCGCCCGGGTGGACGGCGCGGGTTACATGTACATATTCGCCAGAATCGTGCTGCCAATGTGCGGTCCCGGAATCGCGGCGCTGTCCATCCTGGTCTTTATCGACAACTGGAACATGGTGGAACAACCGCTCATTTTTTTGCATGATGCCGCCAAACAGCCTTTATCGATTTACTTGTCCGTCATCGGCAGCGGCGAGCTTGGCATTGCGTTTGCGGCTTCCGCTTTATATATGATGCCTTTGATCCTGCTCGCATTGTATGCCGAACACTACCTGGTCGAAGGAATACAACTGTCCGGAATCAAGGGCTAAGGAGGAAACGCGGAATAGATGGAAATGACAGTGGCAACGGAAGGACGCTCCAGCAAAAAGGGAGTGAGGAGGGCGATTATCGTCTTCACCGTCACCCTTGTGGGACTTACTTTCTTCTCCAATACGCTGTTGAATATGTCCCTGCCCCAGGTGAGATGGGTGCAGCCGCAACAGGGCTTACTGAGCCATGAAGTGCGCGGTTCGGGGTTCGTGGAAGCGGCCGAATCGCATTCTCTGTATACGGAAATGGCCTGGCCGGTTGACCAAGTGAAGGTGGAAGCCGGGGATCACGTAAAAAAGGGGGACGAAATCATCACCTTCCAAACGAGAGACGCAGAAAACCTGTTGAAAGACCAAGAAGCCCGCTACAGGCAGAGGCAATTGAGCCAGGAGGAGCTTCAGGATCGTTATGTGAAAGCTTCGCAAAATGAGGAAGATGAGGCAAAGCGCAGTCTGTCGCGGGATATCGAAAGCGCGAAGCTGGATCTGCAAATTCAGATGAGGCAAATCGACAATCTGAGACGGCAACTGGACGAGTTCGCCGTACTGAAGTCGCCGGTGGACGGAGTCATCACGGAGCTGAACGCAGTGAAAGGCGCGCCGATTGCCGGCGGAACCGCTGCGGTGACCGTAGCCGATCTGTCGAAGGGATTGACGCTCAAAGCTTCAATCGAGGCAGACATGGCCGGATATATACAGGCGGGGGATCAAACGGAAGTGCTTTTTCCGGCACTCGAGAACGCACGGATACCAGCGAAAATCATCGAAGTCAGGGATGCTTCGTCCGCCGCTGCGGGAGCCGATGCAGCCGAAAGTCGCGAAGGTCTGAAGGAAATCTCGCTGTCGCTTCGGGACAAGCGATTGCAGGGCGGGGAGCGGGGAGAGTTTATCATCTCCAAAAAGTCTTCCTCTCCCGCCGCCCTGCTGCCGGCCGGCGCTGTCCGAGAAGACGAGAACGGAAGTTACGTGTTGGTGGTGCAGGAGAAAAAAGGGACGCTCGGGACCGAATATTACTTGCAAAAAGCCTATGTGGAAGCCGGCGATGCGGACGAGGAATCCGTCGCGATCGCTAGCGGAGTCACGCTGCTCGACAGGGTCGTTGTCTCCAGCAACAAACCGGTGGCTGACGGGGATCGGGTGCTGCAGGCGGATGGATGACGGCAGCGATGGGAAAGGGGTTGACGCGATCTGGTATCACGATTGGCAACGCTATTAACGGCAATCGGAATGCTCACTATGCTGCTATGCAGCCAATGGATATCATCGGTGCAGGGCAGCTGGCAGCAATTGAATGGTGCCGTCGGGACGAACAAATGGATTGTGAATCGAAATGTCGAGTCAGCGGACGGCGGCTTGTCATTGGCGGAGTTTGGACGGCTCGGCGAGAGATGGAGCCCGCTGCCGTTAACCGCGATCGCGCGAATGACGGAGGTTGCAGATGGAGATCTTGCTCCTGCTGCGAGTGCGGATATTGTGGGAGTGAGCGCAGGATACCAGGACTTTCATCAGCTTCAGATCAGGTCGGGATCGTTCTTCGATTCCTCAGCGGTCGAATTGGGCAGACGGGTCGCTGTCATCCATGCGGATGTCGCCGAAAAGCTGTTTCGCTCCAGGGATGTTGTGGGCCGTTCGATCGATATCGGGAACACGCCGTTTACAGTAATCGGGATGTATGACGGCTCGGGAACGGTATTGGAGCAAATGTCGGATGACGGCGTACCGGACATTATTGTTCCTGTCAGCGCGCTGCTGGCCGTCCGTCCCAACCTGACGATTCAAACGCTGGAACTCGCCATGGATCCGAATTCGGCGATCGAGGATGAGCAGGGAATTCATAGCGCCCTGCAGTCGATCGGCCACAGGGCGGACAGGTATGAGATAACCAATATGAAGACGATCGATGCCGCTCTGTCGCAATGGAGTTTGCTCATGCGGTTTGTCTATGGCGTCATTGCCATACTGCTGTGTATCAAGCTTATAATGGCGAATGTCGGAGCCGCAAGAACGTTCATCAAGGAAAAAATGGAAATGGCCAACTGGACTGATGTTATCCGTACCGAACGAGCGAAGGTCGCCGTTTTCGGCGCTGCAATTGCGGGTTGGGGGGCCTGTATAGCCGCTGTTTGGTTGATCGTCAGCTTTCGCTTTCAAATCCCGTCCGACTGGCTGCCGGATCAACTCATCGATCTCCGCTTTTACGCGGATAAGATCAAGTCGCTGTGGCAGGCACGGGTCGCGCAATACGGATATGTGCCGTCATCCGGCGAATTACTGGCAGCGGCGGCCGATCGTTTCGTGACCCTTTTGTTTCTCGCCGGAATGCTGCTCGGATTGCCGTCGTTCCTTATCGGCATACGATTGGCGGCCCTTCATCCATCGCCGCCAGCGGCAAACTTGGAACGCTTGGCGCTGCTGATGGCGGGGGCGACGGCGCTTTCGTTCGCAGCAATCCGGTTATCGGGGATGGACTATACCGTCGGGTGGACGGATTTTGCGGTAACCGCCGTGCTGTTCCTGTCTGCTCATCATCATTCTCAATTGAAAAAGGAGAGAGTTTCGAATGTTCACCAGGAGAGTTAGACCCTTACTGCTAGCATTTGTCATTGTGTCGGTTCTCGCATTAACTGCTTGCTCCGGAACAAAGGAGAGGCCAGCCGGTACGAGCACCGGCAGCGGGAGCACGGCCGAGCCTGTAAACAACGGGGAGCAAGTTACGCTGACGATGTCCATCAAACAATCCAGCCGTTTGCTGGATCTGGCGAAACAGCAGTATGAAGCCGCCAATCCGAACGTAACGATCGAGATCAAGGAATATTCGGCCGCGTCTACCATGAACGGTAAAACGGTCATCGGCGGAAAGCCCGATCCGCAAGACGACGAGAAGTTCGTCAATTCGATCAATGCGGAATTGATGGGAGGGAACGCCGCGGATATAATCGCCATGGACGGCAGCTTGCCCTATCAGAAATATGCCGATAAAAAGCTGTTCGAAGATTTAAACGGATATATGAATGAGCAAAACGGCTTCGACCCGAGCCAATATTATACCAATCTGTTCAAGGCGTTGGAGTACAACGGCGGATTGTATACGATCCCGATTCGGGTGCAATTGAACTTCCTCATGGGCAACTCGTCCGCTATCGCGGGGACGAACATCGACGACTCTAAATGGACTTGGAACGATTTCAAGACAGCGGCGGAGGAGATCACGGAGGCGGGCGAGTATGCTTTCGTCAATATGCCGCCCGACAAGCTGCTCAACCGGATGCTGGAAAGCAGCTTCGGCAAACTGTTCGACACGCAGAACAAAACGATCGATACTCAGGCCATTATTGATCTGCTCAACCTGGAAAAGTCGTTTTACGATGATCAATTGGTGACGGGAGATCGTGTTGACGCGAATTTGGGCATTTTCCAGACCTTCGGAGTCAGCCAGTATGACGAGCGAATTTTGTTTATGCTCACGCAGATGGCGTATGAGGGCCAGGCGCATTACTATACGCTGCCCAGCGAGAATGAAACGCGCGGCGCCTCGTTCCGTTCCGATTTGCAGATGGCCGTCAACAGCAAATCCGAACATAAAGAAGCAGCTTGGGATTTTATTTTGTATCTGTTGTCCGAGGAAGTGCAGTCGTCCCGCGACTTGATGGGATTTTCCGTCAATAAGAATGCCGAGCAAAAAAGATTGGATCAACTTGGCGCAGATGGAGCGGGCGGCACTACGGTGGATGGCCAGGCCGTATCGCTGCAAGCGCCTGCTCCGGAAAACGTGGAGAAGATCAAAGCTTATCTGGAAAATGCGGCTTTTTATGCCGAAGGCGATCTGAGAATCCGCAATATCGTTCTAGAGGAATCGATGGCTTTCTTCAGTGGACAGAAAACCGCGAAAGAAGTGGCCAACATTGTGAAAGGAAAAGTAGAGACGTATTTGCAAGAATAGAAGAACGGAAACGGCCTTACTGCGGCCTTACTACGGGCATCCCTTTATTGTTGATGAACTTTAGGTTATGATTCTGTTTCTGTAAAAATAATCTTGCTTTTTAGTAATTTTTAACGATTACATTAGGGTTCTGAGGGTAGGACTCACTCTCAGGGCTTTTATATTTAGGCAGAAGGAACGTTTCTTTCTTGCCGGTCTATGACAGCCACTTAAGGAGTGGCTGTTTTTTTTAGGATCAAAGTTAGGGGGAATATGTATTGAACTTGAATTAATTAGGATGGAAATCATTTTTTGCGGAACCATTGTAACTGACCGAGTAGTACCGTTTTGATTACCGGAGCTAAAAAAGGTATTGGATACGAAACGGCAAGCATTCAGGAAGATTGAAGAAGAATTTGGGTCGCTGGACGTTTTGATAAATAACGCTGGAGTATCATTGGAAAGAGGCATTTCCCCCAGTCAACTGGAGTTGTCTGTTTTAAAAGAAACCTTTGAGACTTACTTTTTCGGCATGTTTGCAGTGACGAGAGCAATGCTTCCCTTACTAAAAAAATCTCCAAGCGGTAGAATTGTCAACCTATCAAGTGGCCTCGGTTCATTAACAATGAATAGTGATCCCGAATCCGAATTCGCACGTTTCAATTTGCTAGCTTACAATAGCTGAGATTGTAACCTCCATAAAGCAAGCTGCAGAATTAACAGGTTTAACGGAAGATGCAATTCGATATTATGAGAAAATTGGACTGCTGCCTTATGCAGGCCGAAAACGAAACGGGCATCGATCGATATGAAGAGGACGACCTTTTACCGACGTATCAGAGAAGTCGAAGAATAAGGAAATCATGAAGCACAAGAAGCAGAAACTGAAGTTTAATAACAGACAAGGTATTAATATATTCAGCATCATCGCCTTTTAAGCTAACGGGCAGGATAGTTCAAATAAAGTAACGAATTGTTGATAATTCACATTTCTTCGAGAAGGGGATTTATTAAATGAAAAGAGTAGATGTTGCCTACGTGCTTCTCTTTGATGAACAAGGAAAAAATGTATTGATGGTCAAAAACAAGGGTATGAAAACTTCCTACTATACACTTCCTGGTGGAACAGTAGAACGGGGAGAAACACTTGAAGAAGCTGCTATTCGTGAGGTAAAAGAAGAAACGGGCTTAGAGGTTGAAATAAATGGTATTTTCAGTGTAAGTGAAGCGTTTTTTGTAGATAGGGAACATCATACAATTTTCTTTACCTTTAGAGGGAAAGTAATTGGTGGAGAAATAAATATTTCATTTCCAGAAGAAATTGAGGAAGTAACTTGGATGGAACCTCAAAGAGCAGAAGAATACATACATATACCAAGTGAGTTCAAGGGACTAATAACTGGTAAATTATCAGCACCATATGTACTCAGAGGAACTATTAATCACAATTCTTAATACAGTTTGTTGAAGTAACGGGAAACGATAGCTCAATAAAGACGAGAAGCCAGCCGATCACTTTGACCGGCTGGCTTTACTCAACTAACACGGCGGGGGAGCATGCTTATGCTACACTGTTGTTAGGTTATGATAGATAATAGGTTTATGGTGATATTTGGATGTAAAAGAACAATTCGTACTAACCTAAGGGGGTAATTATGAATCCAATACGCATTCTGGTCGTCGAAGACGACGCCGAGATCAATTTACTCGTCTCCACCTACCTAAGCAAAGATGGCTTCGATGTCGATTCCGTTACGGATGGTCAAGAAGCGATTGAGCGGTTCAGCGGCCATGGAAGCTCCGAGTACCAGCTTGTTGTCCTAGATATGATGCTCCCGCGCGCGGGAGGACACGAGGTGCTGCGCACAATTCGCGCCAAAAGCACGATACCCGTCATCATTCTGTCGGCTAAGGACCGCGAATCCGATAAAATCATTGGGCTCGACCTTGGTGCTGACGATTATTTGACCAAGCCCTTCACCATAGGTGAGCTGGTTGCCAGGGTCAAGGCCCAGATGCGCCGTTACACGATTTTCAATCCTTCCTCCGAGTCGAAGAATGCGAAGGAGATGCTCGCTTGGGGCGATCTCGCGCTGGATACTGCGACCTGCGAAGTCACCGTGGCAGGCGAGAAAAAAACACTGACGGCCAAGGAGTTCGCGATCCTTAAACTGTTCCTGTCCCATCCTTCCCGCGTATTCACGAAGGCTCAAATCTTCCAGGCTGTCTGGGAAGAGGAGAGCATATCCGACGACAACACCGTTATGGTCCATATTAACAGGCTGCGCACAAAAATCGAGCCGGATCCTTCCAACCCCGTCTTCATCCAAACTGTATGGGGATTCGGCTATAAGCTGGGCGAGAGGAGATAATATGCTGATCACGATCGCTATTCTTTTGATCATCAACTTCATAGCGGGTATATATTTGATTCACAGGCATTTCCGCCTACGTCTAGAGTTAAGGCAGCTGATACGTGCCACGCGGGAAATCCGAACGGGCAATCTGAATATGCGTTACCGGGGCGTCACATCCAACAGGGATTTGTCGGATCTGGGGGGCGAGCTGAATCGGATGGTAGATTATTTTCAACGCACGTATGAACGAACCCGGTTCCTCGAAGAGGAGCGCAAGCGAATGATTGCCAATATCTCGCACGATCTGCGGACGCCGCTAACCGCTCTTCTCGGATACTTGGAGGCACTTCGGTGCGACGGCACGCTTTCAGCCAAGGAGCGTGAACGCTTTCTCGGAATAGCTTCGGAAAAAGGCAGCGTATTATTGGACCTTCTGCAAGACTTCTTCGAGCTCGCCAGGCTGGAATCGGACGAGTCGGAGCCTGATCTGCGCCGTATGGACTTGGCCGAGAGCGTGCGGGAAGCATTGGCCGGGTTTTATCCCCAGTTCGTCAAAGCCGGCATTACTCCGACGATCGAGATCCCCGAGACGCCTGTATACGGAATGGCTGACGCCTCCTTTCTGACCCGGATATTGAACAACCTGCTCTCTAACGCGCTCCGGTACGGCTCGGAAGGCGGGGAGATCGGCGTTAAAGTTCGGGATGAAGCCGGCGAGGTATGGATCGATATATGGGACCGCGGCAGAGGGATTCCCGCCACCGATCTGCCTCACATATTCGAGCGGTTATATACGGGTGAGGCTTCCCGCAATACGGCGCTGCAGGGCACCGGCCTGGGGCTAACGATCGCGAAAAATCTCGTCGAGAAGTTAGGCGGCCGGATCACTGCCGCGAGCTCACCCAACATCAAAACAGTAATTTCATTTTCCGTCCGACAAGGACAATAATCTCGCTTTCCCTCGCTGCCTCAACCGGCAACCGCTCCCCATGCATAGCTCTTTCCTCCTTATTTAAGAGATTTGTAAGAAATTTAATAAAGGTCTGTTAGAATTTCGCGGTATCCTAGGTTTTGAAAGGAGCGACACCCATGAGCTATGTACTGCAAACCCATCGCCTGAGTAAGCGATATGGGAATAAATTGGCTGTTGAGAACATCAATATGAATATTCGCCAGGGAGACATCTACGGTTTTCTCGGACAGAACGGGGCCGGCAAAACGACGACGTTGCGAATGATTATGGGACTGATTCGTCCAACCGCCGGTGAGATCGACTGGTTCGGCAGTTCGAGTACCGCCGGGAGGAACGAGACGATGGCGCGAATCGGGGGCATCATTGAATATCCCGGCTTTTATCTCAATCTGAGCGCGGCCGACAATCTGGAAGTGCATCGGCGGCTGATGGGAATGGGCAACAAGGAGAGCATCGACGAGGTGCTGGCATCCGTCGGTCTGCTGGGCGCGCGAAATCAGCGGGTCAAGGAATACTCGCTCGGTATGAAGCAACGCCTGGGCATTGCCCGGTCGCTGCTTCATCATCCGGAATTTCTCGTGTTGGATGAGCCGACGAACGGTCTTGATCCAGCCGGCATCAAGGAGGTGCGGCAGCTGTTTCTGGATCTCGCCCGGCAGCGCGGCATCACATTCCTGATCTCCAGCCATCTGCTTGGCGAGATCGAACAGCTGGCAACCCGGGTCGGCATCGTCCATGGGGGCCGGCTGCTGGAGGAGGTCGATTACGAAGTGTTGCAGCGGAAATCGAGACGTTACCTGGAGATTCGGGTGGGCGACGATAAACGCGCCGCCTATATCCTCGAGCAGAGACTCGGGGTATCCGATTACCTCGTGGCAGCGCCTGGGGTGCTTCGTCTGTATGAAATGTTGGATGAACCCTCCAAGGTCAACCGGACGCTGACAGGCGAAGGCATCGCCGTTGAGGAGATCAAGCGCGCCGGTGACAGCCTGGAGGACTATTTTCTGAAGCTTACGGGAGGGGATCCGCTTGTTTAACGTCTTTTCCGCCGAATGGCTCAAGCTAAAAAATACCAAAATATGGTGGATGGTGATCATTGGTGCTCTTCCATCGAACCTGATCTCCTTCTTCGCATTTTTACCGCGCGTGATGTTAAACGGAGAACAGGCTGGACTGGATATACAGGACATGTTCTACCGTCAGGGGATGATGCTTGTCATGATGGGGCCGTCCATCTTCGCGCTGATGACGGGTTCGATCTTCGCACGGGAATACCAGGAACGCACAATCAACCAACTGTTCATCTATCCGGTCTCCCGGGCATGGATTTTCGCCGCCAAGCTGGCAGTTGTATTCACGCTGATCGCAATCAGCTCGATCCTGTCTTGCGCGACCGTTACCGTAACGACAATACTGCATGCCATCAGCGGCAGCGTGGACCTCGACTTGCTATGGTCGGGCGTGCGGATGAACGTGTTCGTTTGCTTGCTGTCTTTCGGTACCGTACCCGTTGCGGCTGCACTGAGCATAGCCGGCAAAAGCATCGTTCCTGTCACGGTCGTCGGCATCTTCGCCACGATTGTCACCGTGATCGGCGTGATCGGCCACAGCCGAGGCGCGATCTTATTCCCCTGGCTTGCGCCCTATTGGCCGGTCCGTCAACTCGCCCAGAACATTGCTTATGCAGGCGGTACCAATCCGTACGCAGGTGCAGCGATGATCACCTTAATCTCTCTGTTCCTGATTTCATTGGCTTTCTCTCTCGTGTATTACACGCGGGCGGACGTGCACAGCGGTTCGTGAAATCCCTGTTTAGATCGGCATAGGAAGAAATCGATGCGGACTATGGAGGTCACGCTTGTTTTGTCATGCCTCTGAAAGCTTGAAGATCGAAGTTTAATAGGAATTTAGAAGAGTTGTAGAAGAGTTGTAGAAGAGGAGTTATCATATGAGAACCTATGAAATCATATTGCTGTTGGCGAACTTATCGACATTATTTTTGGTGTTTCGCAAGCGTTCCAGGAAAGTTTGGCTGGGTATTGCAGGAGTGAATCTGGTGATTCTCTGCCTTCACGGAGTCGTAGAAGGGTTCCGTTTTCAACTGATTTTCTCCTACGCGTATGTCGTCCTGCTTACGTTGTATGCATGGGTTAAATCAAGCGGCCGTTTTACTTTTAAAAGCCCGCCTCCGTTAAAAGCTGCCCTATTGATCTTATCCGCGGCAGGGCTCCTTTTGACTGCCATCCTCACGTACGTTTTTCCGGTATTTACGCTTCCCAAACCGACCGGAAGCTATGAGGTGGGCGTGAAATACTTCAATTGGGTCGATGCCAATCGCCCGGATCCTTTTCTGGATCCACCCTCTCAAAAGCGTGAGCTGATGGTGAAAGTCTACTATCCAGCCGAGAAAGACCGTACTGCACCTTATGCTTCTTATTTTCATCAATCTCCGGCATATGTAAAGTCGTTTATCGGGAGCTTTGGAATTCCCACCTTCTTGTTTCAGCATCTTAGCCGGGTTACAACGAATGGAAAAGAAGGCCTGCCGCTCTCCGATCAAGAACCAAGCTATCCGGTGATCCTGTTTTCCCATGGAGCCGGAACCTCGGTCGAAGTCCAGACGTCCCAGTGCGAAGATCTGGCAAGTCACGGGTATATCGTTGCAGCGATTGATCATCCTTATATTTCTTCCGTCACGCAGTTACCTGATCGATTGGTTTCAGCCCGCGAGGCTACGGCAACCTTTGATACGAGCGAGGCCACAGCGGCCCTGTCCCAAATTATGGCCGACGATTCCGAATTCGTGATCACAAGCTTGAACGAGCTCAACGAAGGGAAAATCGACTCCAACTTTAAAGGAAAGCTGAATCTGAACGAAATCGGGGCTATAGGACATTCCCTTGGCGGATCTGCCGCTTACAACTTGGCGTTGAACGACAGCAGAATCAAAGCTGCCATTGATTTGGACGGTGACGTCTATATTACGCCTCGTGACACTTCGAAGATGGCCCCCTTTCTCATGCTGGCCAGTGATCAAAATACACGATTGATTCAAAATCGGGAACCTCTGATGATGAAAAATATAAACCATATTCCTGACGAGATGCGGGAAAAAGCGCTGGCGCCCTATGGAGGTAACGAGAAAGCTTATAACGAGGATTACGAACATGCGCGGCAAAATATTTTAGGACTAATAGATGTTCTAATAGAGTCCGGCAATTTCTATCACATCGAAGGCAGCAGCCACTTGGAATTCACGGATATGGGCCTCTTTATCGGCAACCGCCAGCTTCGCGAGCTTTTAGGACTAGGCGGGAAGATCGATCCGGAAAAATGCCTTGAAATTACGAAATCCGTAACGTTGGCGTTTTTTGACCAGCATTTAATGGATGAAACTGAAAATGCATTGGAATCCTTAACTTACAAGCATCCGCAATTAAAAAAGCTGCAACTGACCCATTAACGTACCAGAGGTCGCATCGTCATTAATACATTCTCAGGTTAAATAAGCTAACGGGAAGTACAGTTTAATTTAAACTGTACTTTCAATTGCCCATAGTTGAGTGGGAAAGATTTCGGGTTTCCCAGCCTTACATAAGCCAATTGGCTCGATACCATAATGTGATTAGTATAAAGCTAAACGACCGTTCCCTGTTCCAAAAAACGGTCGCAGCATAATGGTTTGACGCGGTTATGGCTACACTGAAGTGTTTTTCTGTTGCGTAGTTTATTTCCTGAATACTTTAGAGTGCTGTTCCTTTTCGGGGTATAGAGAGTTTGGTCATATCCACACCTTCATGCTGAAGAAGTTTATACTTTCTATCCAGACCACCGGCATAACCGGTTAGACTCCCAGAAGCACCCACCACTCTATGGCACGGTATAATGATGGATATAGGGTTGTGACCCACAGCTCCACCTATTGCTTGGCTTGACATACTTGCTTTATTTATTTTTGAAGCTAGAATTTTTGCAATCTGCCCATAACTAATATATTCACCGTAAGGAATATCACAAAGAATATTCCAAACCAATTTTCTGAAATCCCCACCGTTTGGAGCAAGTGGGAGGTCAGAGACCGCTGGTTTCTTTCCATCGAAATATTTTTCCAACCAAATTTTTGTTTTGTTGAAGATGGATAAGTTCATATTTTCAGTCATTTCAGCATGTATAGTGCCTCCAAAGTACTTTTGTCCTTCGAACCATAAACCCGAGAGCATGTGGCCATCACTTGCCATAGTAATTAAACCTAAAGGTGATGAATATGTTGTCGAAAAATACATAATTCCTCCTAATGATTGACACTGTTTAGAAATTCATAATTTCACTCGACGTTTCCTAGAAGCAATAGATCCCTCAATTTTTCATTTTAGAGACTAAGTATAGAAAATAAAAGTGGAAAAGTTGTTGATCGAAAAAATAATAGGCGATAAGTTAGTTCTAAATTTGTGAAAAAATGATGGGACAGAGCCATAACCAGGTGGCTATGGAATAGATAGTCGATTAAAAAGTAACTTATAGAAAAGAGCCACATCAAGCCCATTATTGATAAGGTGTATAGCTGGGCAAGCATACGCCACGATGCTCTCTGCTCGAGCGTCATAGGGAAGGGATAAGACCGGGCTTAAGGGGCCGTCAGTGTATTCATTCATGATGGAGAGCATCTAATCGGATATGCAGATCTAAGCTGCGGGAGAAAATCATAACTGCCTCTTTATACCGGCACTTTAAAAGCAAACAGCAGATCTTTCACGTTTTGGCCGAAGAAGTGGTAAAACGCATCTTGTCGGCCTTTCAGGACAATGGGGATTGGAGCGAACAGCTATTCCGGTTGGGTGTGAATTTCAGGAAACAACTACAGCCCTTTCCTTGTTCTGCACAGCTCCTGATGCAGACCATGCCGACAGCTACGGACTATGTTTCCCTTCTTGAACGGATGCTTTCTATTATTAAGCGTTACCTCTTAGTGATAAGGATAAATTCTCCTCATATAAATGCCAAAAAGTCCGCGAAGTTCGCGGACTTTTATGCGCTTGGCAGCGCACAGACCCGTTTTAGCTTTCAGCAGCAGAACGGCTTTCGTCTTTTGTATTCTCTTTCTGTGATATTTTCATCGGTTTAATAAAGAATGACAATACTAAAGCAAAGAATGCCAAAACGGTGGAGAACGTAAAGGCAGCTGAGACCCCATGAATCATTGGATTGGGAAGGTGTTGCTGAACGGCAGCCGCTGTATTGTTTGTCATAACCGAAACCAGCAAGGCTGCTCCAACAGAAGCGGCCAATTGCGTTAACGTGTTACTCATTGCGGTTCCATGTGGAATCAAATGGTCAGGCAGTTGGTTTAATCCAGCCGTCATGACTGGCATCATCATAAGAGATATTCCGAACATTCGTATGGCGTAAATTACCATCATATAGATGTATGGCGTAGAAGCGGTTATGTTACTGAACAACAATGTCATACCTACTAAGATAACCGAACCAATCACAGCCAACGGTCGTGCTCCAATCTTATCAAAGATCCTCCCGGTAATCGGCGACATAACCCCCATCACAATCGCACCAGGTAACAACAGCAAACCCGATTCAAGCGGCGTAAAGCCTCTTGCCGTTTGTATATAAAGCGGAAGAAAAAGCTCTACGCCGATCATCGTCACCATAACGACCATACCGATGACTAAGGTCAATGAGAAGGTCCAGTTTTTTAACACCTTGAACTCAAGCATCGGTTTTTCAACAGTCAACTGCCGCCTAATAAACAAACCAATAGCGACCGTACCGACACTCAAAGCAATGACCACTTCTGAACTGTTCCAGGTATGATTACCTGCGCTGCTGAAGCCATACAACAATCCTCCAAATCCAAGGGAGGACAAAATAATGGACATGATATCAATTTTTGGACGAGTCACTTTCGTAACATTTTCAAGCATAAACGAAGCAAAAATGATTATAAGTACAGCAATTGGCAAAATCATATAAAAGAGTGCCCGCCATGAAAAGTTCTCAACAACCCAACCGGAAAGTGTCGGTCCAATCGCAGGAGCAAAAGCCATCACCAGTCCCACCATACCCATTGCTGACCCGCGTTGTTTAACAGGAAAAATCATTAAAAAGATCGTTTGCATTAAAGGGAGCATGAGCCCATCACTTACCGCCTGTAGAATTCTACCGAATATTAAAATAGGAAAGTTTGGTGCTATAGCAGCCATCAATGTCCCGGACGCAAACAGGCACATGGCCGTAATAAAAAGTCTTCTTGTTGAAAATTTTTCTATTAGAAAAGCTGAAACCGGAATCAACACTCCAGTGACAAGCATGAACCCGGTCGTTAACCACTGAGCTGTATTAGCGGAAATGGATAGATCTTTCATGATTTGTGGCAAAGCAGTATTGAGGAGCGTCTGATTTAACATGGTAACAAATGCACCTGCAAGCATAACGACCACAAGTATAGTCCGTTTAAACGTTGGAAGAGACTGTTCTTTCTCCATGTTGGTTTCCTCCTATCCCGAATGGAATAAATGACACCCATTACAGTGCCTAGCATTATCGATACAGCGATATGAGCTACGGATTTCGTGTTTTCTATACTACAAGTATATTTTTGAACTCATAGTTTACTTGGACTATATTATACTTGATTGAGCAAAAAATCAATCACTAAATATATTCGGAGTATATATTTGAACAGTTAGTATATGGTGTATAATGTTAACAGAAAGGATGATAATGGTGCAGGTGAAAAAATCCGATATATTAATGACGGCTCTCCGTCTTTTTATTGAACAAGGTTATCATGCCACATCGATCCAGGACATTCTTGACCAAACCAATATTTCAAGAGGAACCTTTTATAAACACTTTCAAACCAAAGGAGAACTATTTAGGGATGTACTTGTGTATTCCGAAGAAAAAATGTATGTAGAGCGGGATCAACTTTTAATCGGACAGGATGAAACGAACAAACATATCTTTATTCGTCAGTTAGAAGTTATGATGAACTATCGCATAGAAAAAAAAGTCGATGCCTTGCTCATGGACGCTCTAGTTTCCAACGATAATGAAATTATTGCTTTCTTAAAACAGATCAGGCAACAATGGGCATATTGGTTCTTCACAAGAATGAAGCAGATTTACCCGGAATATCGGGATTATATTGCGGATGCTACCATTTTTTTAACGGGGATTCTGCACAATGCCAACGAAATAAATAATGTTCAAATCCAACCCAAACCCATGATTGAAATTTGCAATTATTGTTTTAATCTAGTAGATGAAGTCCTTCCATTACTCAAACATAAGCGTATACGACTTTTTAATATTGAAGATTTTGAACAGACTTTTCTTAGCATAGGACAAGTAGATTTCCCTTATAATGACCTCATGTTAAGTACTGGGAATTTAAAAAAATTAATTGAGAAACTTCCTGCGAATAACGATAATAAACAGCAAGCCCTTGATTTGTTACAATTTGTACAGAATGAAGCAATGTCTGAGAATCCGCGGAAAGCCGTAATTTCAAGTTGTTTGAAATCTTTAATGAATATAAAAAGTATTATGAATACTGATGAATTGGTAATTTATTTGAATACATTAAAAAAGCTAGGGTTTTATCCTGTAGATTTGAATCCGTAAAGATAGAGTCCGTTTTCCCAGTAAGGAGATTTTTTCGGAATAACATTCCATCGAGACACAGAATCGCACTTGTACATGGGCTTGAGGAATGTACTTGCGGAGCTGCCCGAATTTGAAATCGGCGTTGTATGATTGGAGCTCAATCTTGGAGAAGCCTGACGGAGACAGCGGACAAAGAGCTGTCTCTTTTTATATTAATATGGTTTGCTGAATTCAATTCATTTGGACAACAATACGTTGTCGGGAGCCATACTTATTTATGGGGGGAAGGATTGTGAAATCCACTTCTAGTCGAGCTGGGGTCTAGTCCATTTTTTCATAATTGATGAGGATTTCAAAAAACAACATTTCACTTAAAAATCGGAGAATATGGTGGTAATTATCTAAGGACTTGATTTGTAGCGGTATCTTAGTACAATGGTTTTATGACTACTCAAAAAATGATAAATGATGAGCTCAGAGTCAAAATATTTAAGGCGTTAGCCGATGAAACAAGATTGGACATTATTCGAAATCTATACATCAGCAAGAATGAGATGAATTGTGGAGAAGTCGGCCACATTCGCGATACTACGAAATCAAATACTTCGTATCACTTGCGTACTTTAAAGGAGGCGAAATTGATCAAGGTACGAAAGGAAGCTCAAGCGAAGTATATGAGCATCGATTTGGAAACATTTCAAACTTACTTACCCGGATTTCTGGATACGTTGTAGAAAGAAATTCTCTTTTTTTCTTCATTAGTTCAATAATCATTGAACAATGGAACTAAATTATAAAGGGTGAATAGAATGATCAAATTAACTACTTTATTTTTCCTCATCATGTTTGTTATCGGTACAGATACGTTTTTAATTTCTCCGCTCATCCCCACGCTTCAGAACTTGTTTCATATTCCAACGGAATATTCCGGTTGGATGGTTGGGGCTTATGCTTTAGGTTATGCCATTTTCGCATTAATCGCTGGACCGCTTTCCGATGGATGGGATCGCAAAAAAGTAATGCTTTTTGGCATGGTCTGCTTCTCGGTTTCAACCATATTATGCGGCTTTGCCACAAGTTTTTGGTCGATGTTCGTATTCCGTTTTTTAGCTGGAGTCAGCGCAGCATTTACGGCGCCTCAAGTCTGGGCATCGATCCCTGCTCTGTTTCCAACACCAAAAATAGCCAAAGTATCAGGAATCGTCATGGCAGGCTTAGCTGCTTCCCAAGCGTTCGGCATCCCTATTGGAAGTCTGCTTGCCTCAACCCATTGGTATTATCCTTTCTTTACAATCGGTGCATGTGCACTATTGGTGGCGGTATTCATCTTCTACGCTTTGCCCGAAATGAAACCAAATCATGGCCAACAAACCATAACCAAGACTCCGATCTTCAGTAGATACATCCCCTTATTGAACAGCCGAATGGCGAGAATGGCTTTCCTCGCTCACTTCTTATTTCAGTGTGGATTCTTTGCTGCCTTTTCTTTCATTGGAAAATGGGTGACAGATCGCTTTCATCTTTCAATTGATCAAGCGGGGTACGTGATGTTTTTTCTTGGTCTCGGGAATATAGTCGGAAGCTTCGGCGGTGCCTATGTGATCAAAACGTTTAACCGTTTCAATACGCTAGTTGTGGGCTTTCTTGTCTCTATCGCATGTTTTATTGTTTTGCCTCACTTGCCATCGGTTGCGGCTTTCGAAAGTGTTTACTTTTTCATATTCGTTAACATGGGGATCGCTTTTCCCCTAATATTGGGAATGTTGAATTCATTACATCCAACCATCCGCGGCACGACTTCCAGCTTGGCCAATTCAATCATGTATGCTGCGACAACGCTCGGGTCTTGGATCGCTGGCCTCATTTACGCGGCTTTTAACGGTTTTTCCGCCGTTGGCATGTTTGCGGCTATATGCTTTGCCGGTTCATTGTTATCTTTCATATTCAGCGGTATTTTGACCAGCCAAGCGAAAACAAAGAAGGAGATTGCATCATAAATGCATAGAAGGAACTCATATGGATTTTCTGAATCTTCCGAAATTTAACATCCTAAGTATTTGTGAGAATGAATTTGAATTCCTAATTCAAATGGTGACGAACTCTCCACCTTTGGCTTGCCCTCATTGTGGATGTATAGCCAACCTCTACAAACATGATAGCAGGGAACAGATTTGTATGGACTTGCCTCTTCACGGCAAGCGTGTAGGCCTTCTCATAAAGCGTCAGAGATATTGCTGTAGAGGCTGCAATCGAACCTTTTGGGAACACTTAGACCACACCATAGACAAAAAGCGAAACTGCACCAAACGATTATTGTCTTATATAGAGACGCAAAGCATTAAACGTACGTTTGTTAGCATATCCGAGGATGTTGGATTGCATGAAAAAACAATACGCAACATCTTTCGTGATTACATCAACCGTCTTAGAGAAACGCATCGATATGAAACTCCCAATTGGCTTGGGATTGACGAAATTCACATCATTAAACCAAGATGCGTTGTAACCAACATTGAGGAATGTACTTTGTTGGATGTTTTGCCCAATCGTAACAAGGAAACCGTTGTAGATTACCTCTTACGCCTTCCAAATATAGGACAAATTCGATACGTCACTATGGATATGTGGCAACCGTATAAAGACGCCGTAAGGGCTGTATTGCCAAAAGCGCTTATCATCGTAGATAAATTTCACGTTGTCCGTATGGCAAACCAAGCGTTAGAAACCATTCGTAAGCAGATCCTTGAAGGATTATCGCCAAAAGAACGCCGCGGGCTGATGCCAGGCCGTTTTATCCTCTTAAAACGGGATATAGAGCTTACAGAGAAGGATAGGATTACGCTAGACCTTTGGACAAAGAATCTTCCTTCTCTCGTCACTGCTTATGACTTAAAGGAATCATATTTGGATATTTGGGAATGTGATAGCAGACAAACGGCATTTCTTAAATACAACGAATGGAAAGCTAAAGTACCAACGGAACTGCAGTCCGCTTTTGAACCACTGACAAGGGCTATGAAGAACTGGGAAGAAGAAATATTCGCTTATTTCGACCATCGCATTCCAGATGCTTATACGGAATCTCTAATTCGCCTTATTCGAGTCATTAATCGGTTAAGAAGGGGATACTCTTTTGAGGCCCTAAGAGCCAAGATACTCTTTACAGAGGGACTTAGAAAGCAATGCAAACCCAAGTACCAGAGGCAGTTTGATAGCTACCATCTACAGGAGGAAAACTTCCCGATGTTTAATAAGCCAACTATTGAAGTTGTTCGTGAGCCAGAAGAAATAATCTTCCTGGGAATTGATTTGCCCACCTTGATCGATAAATTGGTGAAGGACGAATTATAAGGTCTCCTCTCATTAAATATGAAAACACGCCTTGATGCATCAACATTTTTCCGTTGGTTTTTCTCACAATTTACGGCAACAGGCATACGCCCCATAGCCGGCTTTTAATAGTCAAAAAGAGATGTCATTGCACTGGATCCATGGTGAGATGATTTCTCTTTTTTGTTTGTCTAGGGTATATTCAGATTTTTGTACGAAAGCAAACATTGAATGAATAAGGTTGTCCTCTAAACTCTGCCCCGGGCAGAGTTTTTGAGAGTGGTCCGGGCAGCCTTCACAAGTTCTTCATAAGTTTTGGGTAGAATGTTTGGAAGCTGAGGATTCAATCCAAATAAAAATATGCAAAGGTGTGTGACAAACTGTGAAAAAAGTATTCATTTTTATTAGCCTTGCAGCAATCCTGGTGCTAAGTGCGTGTGGAAACAAGGATAATGCAAACAATAATACGAACATGGACATGGGCGGCGACCATTCAAATATGGGGGATATGGGCAGCATGAATCATTCGGGTTCTGGTGAGGTTCCTGCAGGGTTAAAAGAAGCTCAAAATCCCACATATAAAGTTGGAGATGAGGTTGTGATCCATGCCAAGCATATGGAAGGCATGGATGGAGCCAAGGCTACAGTGGTCGGTGCCTACGACACAGTGGCTTATGCTGTAACGTATACTCCAACCACTGGAGGTGAACCCGTTCCCAATCACAAGTGGATTATCCAGGAGGAAATAAAGGATGCGGGTAGTGAGCCCTTGCAACCAGGAACTAAGGTGACCATTGAGGCTGATCACATGGAAGGTATGAAAGGCGCAGAGGGCACCATTGACTCTGCTGAAAAAACAACGGTGTATATGGTTGACTACACGCCAAGTACAGGAGGAAACCCCGTTAAGAATCATCAATGGGTAGTCGAAAGTGAACTTTCTAAATAGAAAAGTTTTGAAGCAAAAGAGTGATGTCCATGTGGCATCATATCCAACCAATGCATATTCACGGTGGACCATTTGAAGACGTGCACAAGACGGTGGCAGTCTGATGATGATCTTGGATGTTACCGAATAGGAGAAAGCTCCACCTTTAGGTGGAGCTTTCTTTTTCAACAATACATCCTCAGGTAGACGTTATACCAATGGGTTCTTATTAGAATATTGGGGCGGCCTTTGCTGCGCTCGTATGGTCTAATGCTGAAAATAACCCGGCACTTAGCCTTCCTATGCAAATATTGCAAGAGGTAACAGGGTTGGCATTACCCAGGGAGGAAACAATTAAGGTTTTTTCGCTATCAAATCCAGAAAATTTGAGTGATATATTTAAAAGAGCTGGTTTTAAAAATGTCGACATCCGCTCCGTTCGGCACCTTCAGCGGATTTCATCGATCAAGGAGCTGCTTCTACACCAAAAAGAGATGGCATCCGGCATGATGGGTAAGGGGTTGGTAAGTATTAATGATGAAATACGATCTCGGTTGATATTGAAAATCAAGGAGGCTTTCGAACCCTATGAAGGAAAGCGAGGAATAGAAATTCCTGGAGAGTCCCTTCTGGTTCATGGAACCAAATAAAGATCTTCCCGAAAGGAAGGATATCCTTCCTTTCGGATGGTTTCCCTTCTTTACTTTGGAATGTGTCGTCTGTTCTATTCTATGAAAATACGGAATAAAAATAGACTACACACAACAATAAAGAAAGGGAGAACTACATGCCAAAACCAACTGCATTTAAAGGACTAGGGGTATTTACATTCCTAGCATCTTTCATTATCTCCTTAAAAATCATCCCGTTGTATATGGATGCCCCCCCTTTACCCATGAAAGAGGTACCTGAGCATCAGGTGAAAATAAATGATCCGCTCATCGAAACGGGCCGCCAAAAAACTATAGCGGTTACGTCTTCATTAAAGACAACCCCTTCATCTAAAAGTGTGACAACGCCCCAAGCGTTGAAACAAGATAAAAGCAATCTGCCATCTGATACGAATCAGGCCAATACAAGGTTAGCTACAAAGAATCAAATTACTACTCCAGTTACGAAGAAGTTGCCCCAAAAGAGTAATCCGGTTCATTCAGGTCCACCTCAGGTCCTTATTTACCATACGCACAACCGGGAATCTTGGCTGCCAGAACTCGAGGGGAAGAAGAATCCAAGTCAGGCGTTTGACGCAAAAATCAATGTTACTTTATTAGGAAAAGATTTGGCTTCTAAGTTAACGGCAAAAGGCATGAGTGTCATTCAATCCACCGAAGATTACGCCAGTGAAATCCATAACTTTAATTACGCAAAATCATATGTATATTCCAAGGCTACACTCACTCAGGAACTGTCTAACCATAAATCTATCGAATATGTGTTTGATATCCATCGAGATTCAGAGTCTAAAAATCGTACAACGATCCAATTCAACAATGTTGATTATGCTCAATTATATTTTGTGGTCGGAAGGGATAACTCAAACTGGGAAAAAACAATGCAATTTGCCACTAGGATTCAAAATAAACTAAACAAAAGGATACCAGGAATCTCCAAAGGCATTTATCAAAAGGATCATTCGAGTGGTAATGGTAAATATAATCAATCCCTTGTCGAATCCAGTGCCTTGATAGAAATAGGAGGAGTGGAGAATATGCTGCGAGAGAATTATCGTACGATCTCCATCTTGGCTGATGTCATTCATGAGATTTGGCATGAAGATCATGGTTCGACTGTGTCTTGATAGATAAATACCTTTAACCGATCTGGCAATGCCAGATCGGTTTTTTTGTTTGGCGCCTATATGAATATTTGCCTTGGTTTTTTTCTTGCTCGGAATCAATTCTTTACAAAATTGTTGTTTTTTCTTGTGTAACATGTTCCGTTACTCAGATAAGTAACTTGATTTCGGGATACAGAAATCGACAAACTCTATGTATTTTCGCTGCAACTTCAATAAAATTCAACAAATACCAGTAGGGAAAGGTACGGTTAATGACAATCTTCTAAATTAGGCATTGACAAAAAATCTGATTATATACTACATTATGTAGGGTTACATTTTTTTAATAATTATTGCCGAATTTCTTGAAATTGAAAACGGGGGAACCATTTTGGGGTGAAATATTCTCATTGAAGAATAGAGGGAACCTTCTACCGAACCCTTAGCTAACTCCGTAGGCATCGGAAGGAGAACTACATAGTGAAGAAAGTAATGTTGTCATTGATAGGTGCGGCCATTGTTTTTTCAGCAAGTGCAACCAGTTCCTTTGCCAGTTCCGTTAAACTCGAAAGTGAGGTGGATAAGGTCGTAGGCACTCCTTATCAGTGGGGTGGCACAACAGTGGCTGGTTTTGACTGTTCCGGTTTTATTTTATACATATTTGATAAATTCAATTTAGATTTACCCCGCACATCTAAAACACAGGCTCAAGTCGGAACCCCAGTAGATCGTGAAAACCTTAGAGCAGGAGACCTGGTATTCTTTAATACGGACGGTACGGGAATATCTCACGCGGGTATTTATATCGGCAATAATGAGTTTGCACACTCTTCAAGCAGTAAAGGCGTTACCATTAGCAAATTATCCGATTCATATTATAAAAATCGGTATGTTACAGCACGCCGCGTCGTGAGTCAACAAAGTTACCTGAAAATGATCAGCGAAATTTGATCTAGTCGGGATAAGCCAACTAATTCAAAAATGAAAGCACCGGCTGAAGTCAGCCGGTGCGTTTTGTTGTTTATTCAGGGACGTTGTTCACATTGGGATCAGGCGTATAATTATTTTGATAATCATCATACATCACATCAGTTACCATTCCAGCGGACGCGTGGTGTAAATCGTGGCAATGGAACATCCATTCACCGGGGTTGTCAGCTTCAAAGGCAACTTCATACGTTTCGCCAGGTTTGACGTTCTGCGTGTCCTTCATGATCGGAGATCCTTGAACGGGCTTGCCATTCTTGCTCAAGACCTGGAAGAAATGGCCGTGCAGGTGCATCGGGTGATCGTCCATTTTGGATTGATTTACAAAGGTCACCTTTACCTTATCTCCTCTTTTTACTTTGATTGTATCCGTGTCCGGAAAAACCTTTCCATTGATCGTGTAAACCATCTCTCCATTTCTCATCTCGGTATTTAGATTCATTGTCACGACTTCATCAAAAGTTTGATCCAAAGAAAATGCGGACGCAGACAGGCTTCCGTACTCCTCCAGATCAAAATCGGGAAGTTCTTCGGAGGCATCGGAAGGGTCGGGCTTCGCATTGGAACCTTCGTATTGAATCATGGCTCTCATATTTTGTGCTCGATTATCCTTCGCGTGTTCTTCAAGTAACCAGGTTCCGGGATGATCTGCGGTAAATTCAATGTCATACCGTTCACCGGGAGCAATCGAGACGAATTGATCCTTGATCACAGCCGGGTCATTCACGGGCTGCCCGTCGGATGCAACAACCTTAAAGGAATGACCGTGTAAATGCATCCGGTGCGTGATGTAGCCGGCGTTAATCAACCGAAGTTTTACTTTTTCACCCTCTTTAACGGTAAGCTTATCGATCGCATCACCTGTTTTTCCGTTGATCGTATAAAGGTCATACATACTCATATCATGTCCTGCCATATTCATCCCACCGTTATCCATGTTCATATCTTCAGAACTCATCCATTCATCGAGCACAAGGGTGTAATCGCGGTCAGCTGTATCTTGGGGGTCTTCGACTACAAGAGAACCATACAAGCCTTTGTCCACTTGATTCACACTGTCTTGATGTGAATGGTACCAATAAGTACCCGGTACGGTAGCTTTAAATTCATAGGTGAAGGTCTTTCCGGGTTCGACAGCATCTTGTGTGACTCCTGGAATTCCGTCCATGTTGTTGGGAACCGGATAGCCGTGCCAATGGATGGAGACAGGCTGCTTGAGGTTATTTTTCAAGTTTATTTTGACCGTATCCCCAACCTTTACCCGGACTTGTGGACCGGGAACCGAGTTGTTAAATGTCCAAACAGGAATGGTTTTTCCCTTTTCCACTTCGAGATTACTCTCCTGTGCGGTTATGGTGAATTCTTTACCATCCACAACAGGTGTTGCTGTTGTCAGTTTAGCGGATGTAGCGGATTCACTGGAGTTGGAAGTGGAGTTTGAACCCATGCTCATTTTTGAATGATCCATACCGTTCATATTGCTTACTTTCGAGCAGCCAGCAGCAAAAACGGCCACCGAGCTGGCGAGGATTATTGTTCTTAATATCGCTGCTTTCATTTGAAGAACCCCTTTCTAATTCTTTTGATGTAAACCTCATTCATCATAAAGTAAACATGTATAGAAATGATGAAGATGGCTGGGGTAGTATAACTTTAGGCTTGAATATTATACTATAGGGGGGTATACTAATGATAAATCGAAAGGAGGAGTCGAAATTGAAAACCATTACTTTAAACGTAAACGGAATGAGCTGTCAACACTGTGTGAATTCCATTGAAGGAGCTCTTAAGCAAATAGGGGCTGGGGGGAAGGTTAACTTGTCCAACGCCTCTGTTGAAGTTCAATTCGATGAGACCAAACTTACGGAAAGCAAAATTAAAGAGACCATCGAAGACCAGGGTTATGATGTTGTCTAAGTAATAAGTTAAGTAACCTTGAAGTGATATATAGAGGTGCCAAGAAAGCCTTGGCGCCTCTAACTATGCTCGGAACAAGTGAATCCTTAATAAAAGGCATTGATGTCGTCAAAATGAAGAAAATCGGGAAGAAACATAACAGGTCATTTCGTTGTGAGAAATGATCTGTTTGATTATAGTCTTGCAGAGAACGGAAGTTGAGGCGTAGAAAAAAGAATCAGTCTATACGTTTGGAGGGAATTCATGCGTAGAATTTTAGTTGTTGAAGACGAGGAGAAAATCAGAGAAGTCATCATCGCTTATTTAAAAAAGGAAGGGTTTGAAGGGCACGAAGCGGCTACAGGGGAGAGTGCATGGAATGAATTAGCCAATCAACCTTTTGATTTGGTTTTATTGGATCTTATGCTTCCCGACATGAACGGAGAGGATTTATGCCAGAAAATCCGAACAGCTTATCCCACACCAGTTATTATGCTGACAGCTAAATCGTCCATTTCACATCGTATTCATGGATTGTCGGTTGGGGCAGACGATTATATGGTGAAGCCTTTCGATCCTCAAGAACTCATAGCCAGAATTCGCACTGTACTGCGGCGAACCAATCAGCAAGAACTTCTGGCCGATCGATTAGAATATGGCGAAGGACGTCTGATGATTGATAGCCATGCCAAACAGGTCTTCGTGCAACATAAACCCATCAGTTTAACCCCATCCGAATATAAATTGCTTTTAGTTATGGCGAGAAACTCGGAGCGTACGTTTTCCAGGGAAGAATTGATTGAACTCGTTATGGGGTTTGAATTTGATGGAGACTCGCGTATTATTGATCAGCATGTCAAAAATTTGCGTCAAAAAATGGAGGAGGACCCGAAGAACCCATTATTCATCCGGACTGTTTTTGGAGCAGGGTACCGCTTTAATGGGGGAAGTTTATGAAACGTACATTATCCTTTCGCTTAAGCACAGTTCTGATTTTATATACCGGTTTTATTTTGGTGATCGCTTCGATTGCTATGATCAATGCAACCCACTACCATTTTCAAATGTATGGACGCGAAATGTCCGAAGCGCAGCATTCAGCGGATTCACTGAATTCTCACTTGGAGCAAGCGATTATACAATCCATTGGCTTAACGATTGGGGGAGCTTTAATCGTCTCATTTGTGTTAAGTGTGTATATCGCCAAACGGATTTCGTCGCCATTAATCAGCATGAAAAATATTACATTAATCATGGCCCGAGGAAAACGGGATGTCCGTCTCCCGTTGAAGAGTTTGCCCAAAGATGAGCTGGAGGAGCTGGCCGCGTCCATCAATCACTTAGCTGAACAACTGGAGCAGCAAGAAAAATTGAGAATCGCTATGACCGAAAATATTGCCCATGAGTTGCGGACACCCTTAACCACATTGAATAGTTACCTCGCTGCTATTCAAGACGGAATATGGGAGCCTACTCCGGAACGGATCCAGTCCAGCCGTGAAGAAATTCACCGTTTGATTCAGCTGGTTCATGATTTGGAAGAGCTTCAAATCGTTAATTCCATCGATTTTCAATTCATGCTTGAGCAAGTCTCCTTAAAGAAGTCTATGGATCAAGTCATGGACCTCATGCGTCCTTCATTTCAACAAAAGGGAGTTAACCTGGAGAAAAAAGATATACCCGATGTTTGCGTGATTGCCGATGAAAGCCGGCTTATTCAAATCTGGACAAACCTGTTATCTAATGCATTGAAATATACACCTGAAGGCGGTACCGTTGAAGTCAAGGGCACCGTCCGGTTAGATCTGGTCCAAATTACCGTCTCAGATAATGGCATAGGAATTCCATCAGCGGATCTTCCGCATATCTTTGAGCGTTTTTATCGGGTAGATAAATCACGCAGCCGTAAAATGGGTGGCGGTGGGCTTGGATTAGCCATTACCAAAACGTTGGTAGAGCGTCACAGTGGGCAGATATGGGCTGAAAGTGAAAATGGTGCACAATTTTACGTACAGTTACCGATACAAAGGTGAGGCTTATAATGACTGCAATTCATGACGCTCCTACCGGGGCGTTTTTTGCTGTTCCAATATTCATTGGTTAAAGAAAAAAATAAACCGCTTGACAATATAGGGTAGGGGGCTATACTATATTCACATCGAAACCGGGAATTTATGGCATTGATCACCTCGTTCACTGACGGCCGTCACGAGCGTGAAAGGGATGAAGGACCGGTTTTATCTCTCTAAAGGAGGATTATAGAAATGACAACTCAGTCTCAAGGTCTTGCCCAGGCTGATCCGAGGCGCTGGATGGCACTCGCATTGTTATGCCTTGCGAATTTTATGGTGATTATGGATACATCGATTATCGGGGTAGCTTTGCCCGCTATTAAAGAAGCGCTGGGGTATTCCCAAGAAAGCTTACAGTGGGTGTTTAACGCATATGTTATTTTCTTTGGCGGCTTTCTATTGTTGGGGGGCCGGTTGTCTGATCTGTTTGGACAAAAACGCATGTTCATGTGGGGGTTTCTTATTCTAACTGCAGCCTCGTTACTTGCAGGGCTAGCATGGAACGATACTGTACTCAACATCGGCCGAGCGCTCCAAGGCTTTGGGTCTGCACTCATTGCACCATCGGCGCTAACGATCGTTATGATGTTGTTTAGCGGAAATCCCAAGGAATTAGGAAAGGCTTTGGGATTCTGGGGGGCATCCGCTGCTGCAGGAGGTTCGGCGGGAGTGTTTCTTGGCGGTGTCATCACCGAATGGTTAAGCTGGGAATGGACATTTCTGATCAACGTCCCTGTCGGAATTCTTGCCCTGATATTGTCTCCCGGGCTTTTAGCAAAAGGAACACGCAGAAAAGGCAGCATTGATATCGTAGGATCCGTATTTGTTACGGCGGCATTAGTTTTAATGGTGTATGGGATTGTCACCGCAGAACATAACGGATGGGGAGCACCTACGACGATATGGACCCTGATTTTAGGTATAGCACTATTTATTCTTTTCCTCATTGTTCAGGCGGTCAAAAAGGAACCGCTTGTACCGCTTCGAATTTTTAAGGCACCTAATCTAGCAGCAGGTAATATCGCACTGTTAATGTTATCAGGGGGATGGATTCCACTTTGGTACTTCCTCAATCTCTACATGCAGCAGGTTTTGAAATTTTCAGCTTTTACCGGCGGTGTCGCATTGCTGCCGATGACCATTGTCATCGCCATTTTCATGATTGCGATAACGGGCAAGCTCATCGCCAAAATTGGCGTAAAAGCGAATATCGTGATAGGTTTGACTGCCTTAGGAGGTTCGATGATTCTGTTCTCCACGAATACGCCCGTAGACGGAACCTTCTTAGCGAATGTGCTGCCGGCTTCACTTTTAGGTGCGCTCGGGATGTCTCTGGCTTATATTCCTTCCATGATGTCTGCCATGAACGGAGCTAAGCCTGAGGAAGCAGGGCTTGCATCAGGGCTTGCCAATACAAGCTACCAGATTGGTTCAGCAATCAGCTTGGCGATCATGGTTGCCATTGCAGCAACAACGACTTCGGCACAAGCAGGTGGCGATCCAATGGCAGCTCTGAACAGTGGATTTCAAGCTGCATTCTTGTGGTCGGGTATCGTTGCATTTATTGGCGCTGTATTGGCATTGATTTTCATTCGTTCACCAAAAAAGGCTGGCTCCGACATCTCTAAATCGATGTAATCTTTTTAACTTCAGTCACCTTGTGGCTGAAGTTTTTTGACTCCGGCTAATTTTAGGTGATTTGGCGGCAGAGACATGAATGGGTGTTATCAACTTGACTTTATAGGGGTAGGGGGTATATATTGAGTGCAAGAGATTAATCATGCTGTGATATATGAAGTAAACCAATACGTTTGTAAGGATCTTTATACAGGAATGGAGGCAGGGACAATGAGTGTTGAACTGGAGACGGTAGAAAGTTCTTTAGCAGAAAATTCAGGGTGCTGCTCAAGTGAGGAACTGGGGCGAAAGAGCCATCATTCCGAAAAAGAAAAAAACAATATGATATCCAGATTGAACCGTATAGAGGGTCAGATTCGAGGGATCAAAGGATTGATCGAAAAAGACACTTACTGCGATGATGTGTTAAACCAGATTGCCTCGGTGCAATCGGCTTTAAATGGGGTCGGTAAGCTTTTACTTGAGCATCACATGAAGAGCTGTGTTATCGATCGGATCCAAGAAGGTGACACTGAGGTTTTAGATGAGCTATTGAAAACCATGAATAAGTTAATGAAATAAAGACCTTTAGAGGCAGCGATCACGCTGCTTTTTTATTTTGGATCATCATATAGGGTACTGGGGTACACAAAAAGAATCTAGAAAAGTGTTGACTGTTTATAGGGTAGGGGGGTATACTAAATACAAAGAAGCTGTTGGAAAGCAAAATAAACGCTTTAATATAACAACCCATGAAAAAAGTAATATCATGCAAGTTTTAAAACTGTGAGAATGCCTTTGCCATTATCCTCTAGGAGTGATGAACATGGAAGCCGTAGCTGGAAAAGAGAGCAAACAGACGACGCTGCAAATTACAGGAATGACTTGTGCTGCATGCGCCAATCGTATTGAAAAAGGACTGAATAAACTGGAAGGTGTTTCTTCAGCCAACGTGAACTTTGCCTTGGAAAAAGCAAGTGTAACGTATGATCCAGGTAAGGTAGGCGTCGATAAGTTGGAGGAAACGATAAAAAAACTCGGGTATGATACGGCGAAAGAAGTCGTTGATTTTAACCTCGAAGGAATGACCTGTGCTGCGTGTGCTAACCGTATTGAAAAAGGCTTGAGCAAACTTCCCGGGGTTACCAACGCATCCGTCAACTTTGCGATGGAAACGGCAAGAGTCGAGTATTCGCCAGCTGACATCTCCATTTCGGATATGCAGAATAAAGTTAAGCAGCTCGG
This sequence comes from Paenibacillus favisporus, assembly GCF_040545415.1. Lineage (NCBI taxonomy): Bacteria > Bacillati > Bacillota > Bacilli > Caryophanales > Paenibacillaceae > Paenibacillus > Paenibacillus favisporus. The sequence goes on from NZ_JBEPLV010000002.1 coordinate 780,173, forward strand.
TTATAAAGCGGTAACGAAGCAGGAGAACAAGAAAACGGTCGACCACCGGAAACAAGAAATTAAGCATCAGAAACGATTGCTGCTCTTATCGGCAATCTTGTCCATTCCGTTGCTGTGGAGTATGGTGGCTCACTTTTCGTTCACCTCGTGGATCTACCTGCCAGAAATTTTGATGAACCCGTGGTTTCAGCTCATTTTAGCAACACCGGTCCAATTTTATGTCGGAAAACAGTTTTATGTGGGGGCCTATAAGGCACTCCGAAACGGAAGCGCCAATATGGACGTGTTGGTATCGCTAGGGACTTCAGCTGCTTATTTCTACAGTCTGTACCTGACGATTGACTGGTTCACTGACGGAGCGAACGCCCACCACGGTCCATCACTGTACTATGAAACAAGTGCGATCCTGATCACTTTAGTCATCATGGGTAAGCTGTTCGAATCGCTGGCCAAGGGCCGGACTTCTGAAGCCATTAAATCTCTGATGGGACTTCAGGCGAAGACGGCACTGGTTGTACGCGATGGTCAGGAAATTACGATTCCGGTCGATGAAGTGATTGTCGGGGACATGGTTCTTGTACGGCCCGGAGACAAAGTTCCGGTTGATGGTGTGGTGCTGGAAGGAACATCCTCCGTAGACGAATCCATGTTAACCGGTGAAAGTTTACCCGTCGAAAAGAACGCCGGAGATGCCGTCATTGGAGCGACCATCAACAAAAATGGCATGCTCCGTATTAAAGCAACCAAAGTCGGCAAGGAAACTGCGCTGGCGCAGATTATTAAAGTGGTTGAAGAAGCCCAGGGCTCCAAAGCCCCGATTCAGCGGGTGGCAGACGTGATCTCCGGTATCTTTGTTCCCATTGTGGTAGGTATTGCGGTGGTCGCTTTCCTGGTCTGGTATTTCTTAGTCACACCTGGCGAGTTTGCAGAGGCCTTGGAAAAAGCAATCGCCATCCTAGTTATTGCCTGCCCATGTGCGCTGGGGTTGGCAACTCCAACATCGATTATGGCCGGGTCGGGTCGTGCTGCAGAGCTCGGGATCTTGTTCAAAGGCGGAGAACACCTTGAACAGACTCATAAGATTGACGCCATAATCCTGGATAAAACAGGAACGGTAACGAAAGGTAAACCTGAACTTACGGATGTGCTCACAGAACTGGACGAAGAGGATTTCCTTAGATTCGTCGGTGCTGCGGAGAAAAATTCGGAACACCCTTTGGCCGAAGCGATTGTGACCGGCATTCAGGAGCGCAATATTTCCCTTCCTGGAACAGAAGCTTTTGAAGCTATTCCAGGCTACGGAATCCAGGCTGTCGTCGAAGGAAAAGAACTGCTGATCGGTACTAGAAGATTGATGGAAAAGTACGATGTAGATGCTATGCATGCCTACGAAACGATGTCCAGACTCGAAGAAACGGGAAAAACAGCTATGCTCGTAGCGATCGATAAGCAATATGCCGGCATGGTTGCGGTGGCGGATACCATTAAAGAGACTTCTAAAGAAGCTGTCCAACGCTTAAAAGGAATGGGCATTCAGGTGATCATGATCACCGGTGATAATGAGCGTACAGCCAAAGCGATCGCTGCCCAGGTTGGCATTGATCATGTACGTGCAGAAGTGTTGCCCGAGGGGAAAGCAGAAGAAGTTAAAGCCCTGCAGGCCCAAGGAAAAACCGTAGCCATGGTGGGTGATGGCATTAACGATGCTCCGGCATTAGCCACAGCCGATATAGGAATGGCTATTGGGACAGGAACGGATGTTGCCATGGAGGCGGCGGACGTGACCTTGATGCGTGGCGATCTGACGAGTATCCCGGACGCCATCTATATGAGCCGTAAAACGATGAGTAATATCCGCCAGAATTTATTCTGGGCGCTAGGTTATAACACCCTTGGCATTCCGATCGCTGCCATCGGCCTGCTGGCACCTTGGGTAGCAGGAGCAGCGATGGCTCTGAGCTCCGTATCCGTTGTACTGAACGCACTTCGGCTGCAGCGTGTAAAAGTACGCAGCTAACGATTGCAGCAGAAAGGATAAGATAGCCAACAGCAAGCGAAAGGAGGTGAATAGGATGCAAGATGCAAACGTCAAAGTACATGGAATGAGCTGCCGTTCATGCATTCGTAAAATTGAAGGAACATTGAATTCCATCGGTGTGGAGGGAAAGGTTCATTTTGATCAAGGCACCGTTGAGGTCAAGTACGACGAATCAAAATTTACCCTTGGAGACATTAAGGATGTTATCCGGAGTAAAGGGTATGAGGTCGCTAATTAATATTGGGAAAAGGAGTGAGGGCATGTCAGTAAAAATCTACACGATTCCCACCTGCAGTGATTGCAATCATGCGAAGCGATACTTCAAAGAGCAGAACGTTCCTTATATAGAATATAACTGCGAAGAAAACCCTGAATATGCAGTAGAAGTTAAAAATCTTACGGGTAAACAAATTGTTCCGACCATCCTTATTGACGATAAAGTGTTCATTGGGTTTGCAGAAAACTTCAAGGAAATAAGTGCATTACTGGCATGAATAGGATTTGGAGGGTTCAAAGGGCTCTAACTTGTAGAATTCCAAGTTAGAGCCCTTTTACGTTGCAACCTGCTGGAGGTTGGTATTTCTTGAACAAGTTCGAGCCAGCCAAGAGGCGGGATGAACACCTGCTAAAATGTACAGCGGATATTAGACCAAATGGGTTACTAATTTTGGCTTGACTCGTAAAAAAATGATAATGGTATTGCATCCGCTATGGCTTTGTTCCCATCGTCATTGGGGTGAGCTTTGTCGCCTGAATCATAAATATGGAGCATTTGAGTCGGCTCTTGTGGATCCGCCAATGTCCGATCCAGGTCGATGATTAGATCCGTTTGAGCGTTAGAACGGATCCATTGATTCACTTCTTGACGTACTTTTTCCCGCTCATCAGTAAAAAAATGCGATTTCCCAAAGGGTGTCACGGTACATATTGCTACCTTGAGATGTTGTTTCTTTGTTCGGTCGATCATTTCATTCAACCCTCTTATCAGTTGTTCCGAGGTAGCATCACCGAAAATATCATTGATGCCGCAATTAAATATGATTCCCTTTAGACCTGGCTGGGAAAAACCTTCTCGCTCTAAACGATCAAGCATTCGTTCACCGGCATTTGCTAAACCAAGAGCTGCCCCTTCTTCAACATCTCTTGCATCTCTTAAAATCATGTTGCCGGTTAGTCCCGCGTTTAGAATCGAGGGGAACGGCTGATCATGACTCACTTGACGAATTCGATTCAGTAATAAGTCTGGCCAACGTTGGTTAGCATTTAGACTGGAAGCATAGCCTTCTGTAATGGAGTCTCCCATCACAACAAAGACCCCAGGATCAACTTCTGAAGACATCACTTCTACATCTAAAGCGGTTAACCAATAGTACGAATGTGTTGTAGTATCAAATATTTTGCCATCGTTCACCTTAGTTTGGTTTCCTTGCGCGATGTACGTGGAACGAGCAGGGGAAAAGTGCCAAGTTGAAACCTTGGTATAAACGGGCAAATAGAGACTAATGGTTAAATCAGCGCTTAGATCAGCATGATACGAGATAGGGTCACTATACAATGCTTTCCCAACCGGTATGACAACCTTGGATGACCCTTTAAATGTAACATTGCCAATATTTTGATCATCAATATTTGCATTCTTGCGGTGGCTTGCTAGCGTGACATTGTCAAGTGTTAAAGGATAAACTCCGTAACGATTAGAGAATTGAATACGCCACATCGATCCGTAATTATGAGGATGTATCACCATGCGTACAGTCTGGTTCTCGAATGAAGCATGGGAGAAGGCATGACCAAAAAACCGATCGTCAAATTGGGTTTGACTCGCATACCATGATCTTTTCCATTGAGACATACTACATACTCACCTTCCCTTCAGGATAGTATACCCCCCTTATCTATTTATATATCATTATAATTCCATACATGCAATGTAACTAGCCCGTAAGTGAACAAGTGGATGGAACATTTCTATTGGATTGATGCAATTAAAATTAGATTTTAGACGACGTAAACCAAACTATAGGTAGGACAAAATAGCACCTTACCGAAAAAACTTATCAGCAGACGCCCTGCGCGTCCATACGTCTATACGGCTTGTCATTAGAGCGCATAGAATATATCAAATCTAGCATCTAGAAAGTGGTGACGAGTATGAAGATAGAGAACGTGAAAGGTGCTTATGACATTATAATCGGCTTGGGAAGCTGGTGCGGGCCATCCATCTTTTTGTGGCGACGTCAGCTGCGACGTTTCTCCTTTCCGTTAGACTGGATGATCTCGAATTCGGTCACGGACGTGACCCGGTTGTTAGAGAATCGGTTCGAAGGTTTTATGGATCTTGGGCAGCTCCGGAAGATTGAAGGCACTTCTGCCTATTTAGAAGACGGAATCGCAGTACCGCAAGGAGCCGGGACATATCATAACGCTCATTATATTCTAGATACACGCTATAATGTTATCTCCGTCCATGATTTCCCCGTTATCCCCTACCAGGATTGGACGGCCACCTACGGCGTGTACAGTGAGAGACTTATTCGTCGAATTCAAAGGTTTTTACATGTGCTCGATCACAGTCGTTCTGTTCTGTTCATCAGGTGGGGAGAAATCGGGGAAGCGGAAGCCGTCAAGCTTCATGCTGTCGTATCCTCGTTGACTCCGGGCAACTGCAAAATACTATTCATGCAGACCGTATCCGGGTTGCAGTCGATTCAAGAGATTGATTGGGGACATGACGGCATCGCTACGTTGCAGGTTCCCCTCGATGAGCCCTATCATGAATCCGCTTGGGATTGTACCATGAACGGTCAGTCTTTAACGGGGCATTGGTAGTATTGGTAGCGGGGAATAAAGTTGCACACGATGTTATGTTTTCACTTTGGTTCATTATTCTCCTTGACCAAACATGTCGAGCTTCTAAAAAAAAGAAACCGCAGGACTTCTTTCTGCATCTATGTAAACCTATGAAAAAATCAACTTTACAACTTCATCCGTTTCTTTTAGGAAAAAAAGAGAGAAGACGTGAACGTCAATGATCTTCAGCATCATATAAACTGGAATGATAATAATCTGTCACTCGTTTGTTTAGAGATCTTTGGACTTTGATACCAAGGTTCTTTTTCTGTAATCAGCCGCTTGGATATGTGAAATGGGTACTCGTCATATTCACTATATAGAATATGACGAGATTTAGGGATGCCTGGACATGAAATGCGAAATCGCGGCGGATATCCGGTAAAATGCAGTGTTGCCTTCCAACGGCCGGCTGCAGACTACCGGTCCGACGCAGTAGCCTACTCACGGGGTTGGAACGTACAAATCATTCGATATCCCCCAGAATCATTTCATGTAACGCCGTTCCTGCAAGGACCATAGGATATACATTCTCTTCTTTCGGTACGACAAACTCCACAAGTACGGGACCAGGTGTATTTAGAGCCTCTTGCCAAACGCGGATAGCCTCTGCTTTATTACTCGCTCTCAACCCTTTGATTCCGTAGGCTTCAGCCAGCTTTACGAAATCGGGGCTGCCGGCAAGGTCGATTTGGCTGTAACGCTTGGCGTAACTGAGTTCCTGCTGCTGCTTAACCATTCCCAACACTTGGTTGTTAATCACGACAATTTTGACAGGAATCCGATGAATGAAACAAATAGCCATCTCCTGCGCGCACATTTGCATGCCCCCGTCACCATTTACGGAAACCACAAGACGTTTCGGATTCCCGATCTGAGCGCCAATGGCGGCCGGTAACCCGAACCCCATCGTTCCAAGACCTCCTGAGGTGATCAGCGAGCGGGGGTGGTTAAACTTGTAAAATTGAGCTGCCCACATTTGGTGCTGGCCTACATCCGTAGTTATGATCGCCTCGCCTTGTGTGGTTTCATGGATCATTTCAATGACATATTGGGGCTTAAGCTCCGTATCCGAATCTTTGTACCGAAACGGAAATTTTCGTTTGTATTCCTGAATTTCTTGGATCCAACGATCGGATGGGGAGGCGGCAGCTTTCGTATTCGCATAATCCAGTACAGCCTTGATATCACCGATGCATGCAATATCTGCTTTGATGTTTTTGCCAATTTCAGCCGGATCAATATCGACATGGGCAATCCGTTTGGCATGTGGGGCGAAGCCATCCACCCTCATGGTCACCCGGTCATCAAACCGCGACCCCATCGAAATAATCAGATCGGCATGCTGGATGGCCATATTTGCTGCATATGCACCATGATGGCCCGCCATGCCCAGCCACAGGTCGTGAGCACTTGGAAAGCCTCCCAAGCCAAGCAATGAGGTCGCCACCGGAATGTTGGTTTTATTCACGAACTCCAGCAACTCATTGGTTGCGCCTGAATAAACCACTCCTCCTCCGGCGATCATGACCGGTCTTTCGGATTCGGTAATCGCTTGAATCAAGGTATCGATCGGGTCTGTATCCAATTTCGGATCGGAATCGTATCCTCGAAGATGAATCGCCTCCGCGGGTTGGTAATACAGCTTGTGATTGGATACATCCTTAGGAATGTCGATTAATACAGGACCTTTCCTGCCCGTATTCGCAATGTGGAAGGCTTCGTGCACGATACGCGGCAGGTCTTGCACATGACGAACGGAGTAACTGTGTTTCGTTATGGACATGGTCATGCTGACGATATCTGCTTCCTGAAAAGCATCCGTGCCCATGACCGTAGTCGACACGTTGCCCGTAATGATGACGAGAGGTGTGGAATCCATATAGGCCGTCGCAATCCCCGTAATCAGATTTGTCGCTCCCGGTCCGGATGTGGCGATGCAGACGCCGACTTTCCCTGTCGACCGGGCATAACCGTCTGCTGCGTGTATCGCTCCCTGCTCGTGCCGGGCCAGAATATGTTTGAACTCCGGATTGTCGACCATAGCGTCATAAATGTACAGCGCGTTGCCTCCGGGATAACCAAAAACATGTTCAACCCCCTCGAGCAATAAACAGCGCAAAAGGCATTCGGATCCTGTGATGAGTTCAGCTTTGTCTCTCTTCGTTTCCATGTGATATCCCTCCAATAAAAAAATCCCCTCTCATCCCAAAAGCCGGCAGCATACTGCCGTACTAAAGGGGCGAAAGGGGTTGATTTTCGCGGTACCACCCTGGTTTGCCTAAAATCTCACGATTTTGGGCCTCACGAAGTAAAGTGTTTCCTTACTTCCGGCACGGTAACGTGTGCCATCCGGTTGAGACTACTCACTGAATCAAGCGCTTGATCCGGTTTTCGATCAACAGCTCGGAGATGACGTCATGCAAGGGGTTAAGGCAAAGGTTTCAGCATTTCCTTCGCTCTCTGGACATAAGAGCCCTTGACACTTTTTTCTCTTCATCGCTTGTTTGTTATATACATAAAAACCCCTCTCCTCCCAAGCTCGGCAGCGATCTGCCGAACGATAGGGACGAAAAGGGGTTATTTTCGCGGTACCACCCTGGTTTGCTGAAATCTCACGATTCCGGCCTCATGAAGTAAGGAATCCCTTACTTCAGCACGATAACGTGTGCCCATCCGTTTGGAACTACTCACCAAATCAACAATCGGATCCGGTTTTCGATCAACAGCTCCGAGGTGACTATTATACAAGGGGTTAAGGCAAAGGTTTCAGCATTTCCTTTGCTCTCTGGACATAAGAGCCCTTGGTACTTTTTCCTCTTCATCGCTTTTCAAATGATATTATGAGGATATTATCACAGACTCGATTATTTTTTCAACAGGTTCTTATTCATATTTGTTTTAAGATTAGTAAAACCGGAAAGCTGCATGCATTCCGGTTTAGTTAATTATTACATCGTAGGTGGGTTCGAGTACGCCTCGGCATTGAAGCTTTCCGGACCCGTATATGTCGGAAATATGGAGACAACTGCCGGTACGCTCACGATGGCTTGATAGACCATGAAACCTGGGTTCGGTGGATGATAATCAATGCCGACCCCAGACAATACAGTAGTTGTCAGCGCGCTTTCCCCCGTTGGTTTTTCTCACCAATTCTGACAACACACAGGGGGGAGAGACGCAGAAAAAAAGCATGACAGTTAAGTGTCATGCTTCTTCGTATGTAATTCCCCGTTCATCAAACACTTTCATGACGACAAACATGGCATCCAGCGTCTTGGGAAAGCCCGCATAAGATACACAGTGCATGACGGCCTCTACAATCTCATTGGGCGTAAGCCCGGCATTCAGAGCCCCTTGAATATGGAAATCGAGTTGAGCGGCGGCTCCTGAAGCAATCATAGCCCCTATCGTAAGCAGGCTCCGCTGCTTTAAATCCAGACCTGGACGGGAATACAGCGAGCCATAAGGGAACTCGACAATCAGCTTGGCCATGTCAGGACTGAATTTCTCCATTTTTTTAACCGTCGCGTTCAGCGTTTCTTCACTGACCATCCGTTGTAACACATCTATTCCTTTATCATACCGATTCGATTCCATATACGTCCTCCGTAAGTTTTAATCTAAGCTAAGCAGTCTGGTAAGGATCGGCGGGATTTCTTGCGGGTCCACCATGACCTCGATGACCGTTGCCGTATTCGACTGCAAAGCTGTTTGAACCGCCTGCTTGATGTCGGTTTCATTCTCACAGCGAAATGCCGTTGCGCCCATGGATTGGGCAAATAAGCTAATATCCAGTGGCCGCTCATAGACAGCACCGACGGAGCGTCCCGTGTTATAGGACATTCCCTTTTCCACCATATCTAAGCGACCGTTATTCAGCACAAAGAAGATAACCGGAATTCCGTGGTTCACTGCTGTCGATATCTCGGTGCCGTGCATCATGATGCAGCCGTCGCCGGTCACACAGACGACAGGGCGATCCTGCATAGCTAGTTTCGCTCCGATCGAATAGCCGATCGCCGCCCCCATCGCGATGAACACTTCATCGAAAAAGAATGTCCCGGGCTCGATGATTTCGAAATGCTGTACGGCATGAAAGGAGTGACTTCCTGCGTCTCCGAAGAGTACCGCCTCTTTCGGAAGCACGGCCCGCAAGCTCCTGAACGCCGCCCCCGCTGACAACATGGTGGATTCCATCTGGGAGGACGCAGCAGCCGCTTGTGCCCGCGGTGTCAGCATCTCATGCTCTTTGGACGTTGCTCCGCTCCGCAAAATAAGTTGAGTCAAGTTGGAGCGAATATCGCCAAGGATCAATTGCGTCGGCGCCTGAATGGTTTTGCCTGCGAACGTAAGGTCATACTCAAATTGCAGAACCTTGTCCGGCTCCATATCGGCCGTAAATCCGGACAAAGACATGTCGCACAATTTGCTGCCGACGACGATCATCAGGTCAACGCCGGATTTCAAATAATCAGTTGCATACTTGGAACCCCCGAGGCCATATCCGCCCAAGTATAAGGGATGATTGGTAGGAAAGGCCCCTTTCCCGCCAGGGGTGGTCATTACAGGAATTCCCCAATGTTCTGCAATTGTCTGCAATTGGTCATAGGTATCCGACATGACGGCCCCTTTGCCCACGAAGAGGACAGGTTTCTTGGCCTCGTCCAGCAACGATATGGCCTTATCAATATCGGGAGATACAACGGGTGAAATATGGTCCGGCAATGGCAGGTAGAAGGTCTCCACTTCCTCCATTAGCACATCAAATGGGATGCACAGATGAACAGGTCCCTTTTCACCGGTGTAGGCTTTTTCCAAGGCATGTTTAAGGTAGAGATAGAGAGTGTCCCCCCGTTCGATGCGAGCACTGAACAAGGTGACAGGTTCGAACATTTTAACCAAATCTGCCCCGAACTGGCTTGAATCCTGGCTTAAAGCGCGACCAGTCTCTTGCATCGAAGGCTGTCCGGTAATGAACAATACAGGCAGCTGGAATTCTTTGGCCTGCGCTGCGGCTGTAATCAGGTTTGTTCCTCCCGGCCCGGAAGTACCGATCGCGATCCCCATCGTTTTTGCTGCCAGGGCATAACCGGACGCTTCAAACCCACAGCCAGCTTCGTGACGACCCAGCACATATTGAATATCATAGTTTTCGAGTTCCAGCATCAGCGGAGAGATGGACTTTCCGGGAATGCCGAACACGTGGGTAATTCCCCATTTTTTAAAATGCTCGACTAATATTGTATACACTCTTTGTTTCATCTTATCACCCCTGCAAATTGGTTTTTATGGTCGTCGTTTGCATCAACAACTGTTCGATTTGTTCTGCTGGTATAGGTGGGTAATAATAAAAGCCTTGTACTTCATGGCAGTTCTGACTGCGCAGGAAATTCAGCTGATCCTTCGTTTCTACACCTTCTGCGATCACATCGATTCCGAGCTTATGGGCCATCGCGATTACCGTAGCCACAATGTCTGCGTCATTCGAATCCGTCATGATATCCCTGACAAAGGATTGATCAATCTTCAGCCGGTCAATCGCGAACTGTTTCAGATAGGAGAGATTGCTGTAACCTGTCCCAAAGTCGTCGATGCAGATCAGTATACCTAGTTCCTTCAGCTTTCCGAGTATCTCGATTGCAACTTCAACATTCATCGTCATCGACTCTGTGATTTCGAGCTCCAGATAGGAGGGATCGATGTGGGTTTCAAGTAAAATCTCTTTGATGGTCTCTACCAAATCATGCTTTGAAAATTGGCGAGAAGAGAGATTCACTGACACGCGCATCGGGGTAAACCCTTTTTCCTTCCACTTTTGATGCTGAAGGCAGGCCGTTTTGAGCACCCATTTTCCGAGGGGGACAATAAGTCCTGTTTCTTCGGCGATCGGGATGAACTTAGCCGGGGGGATCAAGCCAAGAGTCGGGTGATTCCAGCGAACAAGCGCCTCGGTACCGATGATTTCCCCTGTCTTTGAATCGATCTGGGGCTGGTAATATAACACGAATTCTTCTAGCTGCAGCGCTTTACGGATCGAATTCTCCAGCGTAAGCCGTTCAATACCGCCGCCGCTCGGGATAGATTTGAAAATGTTATAGTTGTTCTTTCCATCGTCTTTCATCTGGTAAAGGGCAATGTCGGCGTTCTTCATCAGCATTTCGACATCCCTGCCATCTTGAGGATAGAAGGCAATACCGATGCTGGCTGTTATATATAACTCATAGCCGTCCACTGCAAATGGTTTCTCAAATGCTCTAATAATCTCTTCCGCAACCTGAATGGCTTCCGTCTGATCCGTAATCTCTTCCAAGAGGATCGTGAATTCATCCCCGCCCATTCTGGAAACCAGTTGGTCCGAAGCATGGCAGCAAGCTTTCAGACGCTCGGCAACCATCTGCAACAGCACGTCGCCGTTGTTATGACCCAGCGTATCGTTAATCTTCTTGAAACTGTCCAGATCGAGAAACATGACGGCAAAGATACGGTTTTCGTTCACCCCTTGTCTCAGCAATTCACCAATATGGCCGGTGAAAAACCTTCGATTCGGCAAACCGGTTAAATCGTCATGATAGGCTAAATAATTGATTTGCTTTTGCGTATGATAACGCTCCGTGATGTCCCGAAACTGTGCGAATGCGCCCATGATCTGCATATTCTCATCACGAATAGGGAAGGCGTCAAACAGGCAGACCCGCTCGTCTTGTCCCATCTTAGGACGCAGCATGAATTCCATATCTTCATACTCTTTCCCCGTTTGAAGGACCTCTTTAATGAAGTCGTTTGTTTTGGCATTCGGAATAGGTTTATTGATGACATCCTGCTTTTTGGCACCGGTTAAAATTTCAGCAAACTTGTTGAACTCCGTAATGTTTCCATCCCGATCCGTAATAATAATGCCGTTTCTTGTCGTTTCGATGACCACCTGATTCAGTATGTGCAATCGTCTGTTTTGCTTTTTCAATAGCAGTTCTCTTTCGATCGAATCGACAACCGTGCATAGCATCGCCAGTAAAAAGGGGTTATGCTGGTCGATCGTCGTCATGATCGTAATGGTTCCGAGCAAATTGGAGATATCTGTATATTGAAAGGGTACGGTATAACAGGCCGAGGACCATAAAAATTCATAATAATGCTCGTCCCCGACAAGTTGAATCGGCTCACGATGATCCAAAACCAAATTAATGCTGTTGGTTCCCGCTTCGTGTTCATTGAACACGAGGCCAACTTTAATGCCCGATTGCTGAATCACAGTCTTGATCGCTTCATCCCCGGCCATTTCCAGTATGCAGCCGTTCTCATCGGTAATCAGGATGAGCAGCGGGAGTCCTTTCATGAGCTCCAACAACTTATGAACAAAGAAATCAATGACGGACAGTATTTCCTCGTATTCTGCCCGTTTTAGATTCAAATCGCTTTCTGATAAAAAGTTAGTAAAGGAGGGAATCCCCTGTGGATCAATACCTAGCTTTTCACATCTCATTTTAGACTCCGAGATTAAGGATAACTTCGTCAAATCAATCCCCCTACTTTACCAAGAAAAATGCAATAAATTTACTTGAATGATATGTAGCTGAAATTTACCGGTTCTATTTTCATTATGACGGCGCTCCAAGTTTTTTTCAATTTATTTTCTGTTAGATTCTGGGTGATTATGGCAAACAAAAAAGAAGCCCCAATGAGAGCACTGGGTTGATGTTACAGCTTCATCCATTTCTCTTTGAAAAATAGAGAGAAGACGCGAACCGCAATGATTTTCAGCATCATATAAACGGGAATGATAACAATCATCGCGATGATTCCCCCGATATTGCCGGCAGCCAGGACAAGGATTACGGTTGTAAGAGGGTGAATATCCAGCTTTTTACCGAATACATAGGGAGCGATCAAGTTGTCCTGAACTTGTTGAGCAACCAGTATGATGACAAGCGACCATATAGCCGTCGCCGGCGATTGCGTCAGCCCTACGATGACAATCGGAATCGCAGACAGGATGGCACCGACAAACGGGATAAAGTTTGCAATGACGGATATGACCGTAAGCAAAAAAGCATAGGGTAAGCCAATAATCAGGAAGCCGATATACATTAAGACACCCAACGAAAGGTTGACAATCACTCTTCCGACGATAAATCCGCTTAACATATGGTCGATTCCTGTGACAATCTCACGGGAATCGTTTTGATAACGAGTTGGCGTTGCGCGCACAAGTAAATTTCCGAACTTCTCTCCTTCTTTTAGCATGAAAAACAGGAGGATAGGGAAGGTGAACAGGATAATCGTAAAATTAGACACAAACGAAAACAAACCGCCTAAATAATTCGACATGAAGGAAAAGCCTTTGTTTAAGTAATTGGTGATTGAAGAGAGTCCATTGCTTTCATTGGCCGGAAATAAGGAAGCGAGGAATCCGTTCTTCTCAAGCTCATTGATCTGTTCCCCTACGGAACTCAAGAGACTTGGGACATTATCTAGAAAGCTGATAAACTGTCCGTAGAGCACAGGCCATTTGCTAGTAATGAACCAAACGATGGCAAGCGCGAAAATGACGTAAATAATCAAAATGGCCAAGGTCCGGTTAACTTTATATTTTTCCATTAACTTCACCAGCGGCCTGAGCAAATAGTAAAAAAATACGGATAGAAGCAGCGGGATGGACACTACCTCGATTAATGCAATGATCGGACGAAATACGAAACTTACTTTGGAACCTAAGAAAATTATCAAAAACAGTAATACTATAAGCGTGCCAAAGCGCAATGCTTTGTTTGTGGTGAACAAATGATTCCCCTCCATTTTGTATAAAACTCCCCTGCTTGATGCGCGAATAAAGGCATCCTGCGTTCAGTCTCATCTCTACAATAGTATTAAAGATACATACTTTTACGCTGGCTTAAGAATGACGTTTCATAATGTAATGAACATCAGTCATTAAGGTAGAACGCTTTAATTTATTGATAATAAAAAAAACAAATATTCCTTGACGGGAATATTCCTGTGGTGGTATATTTTTCTCATAAGCTTAGCACTATTCAAATGGGAGGGAAAAACGGGATGAATCAGGAAGTTACAGCCTACATCGAAAATCTGCCGAAATGGCAGGGAGAGATGAGTTCAACCCTGCGGAATATGGTTCATGAGACGATTTCGGAAGTCGAAGAACGCATTCAGTACAAGAAACCGCATTTTTTGAAAAACGGCCATTATGCAGCGGTGATCTCGCCAGCAAAGGACGCCATTGCGTTCATGATCATGAACGCAGACAGCATCGAGTTTCCAAAGGGATTCGACGGGCCTGCTGAACGGAAATGGATCAAATTGCGGGAAGGCGACACTCCAGATCTGGCTCTGCTGTCAGGTCTACTGAAGCAAGCTTCCAGCACGTTGTAACAGGAAATCGGGGGGGACAATGAAAACGACAACTTTGAACGCGCTTGCGGAACCCAACCGATTGCAGATCATTGAACTGTTGCGAGAAGGTCCACTTACGGTCGGGGAAATTGCGGATCGGCTGCACCTTCGGCAACCTCAAGCGTCCAAACATCTAAAAGTTTTGAGTGAAGCCGACCTTGTCGAAGTTCGGGCGGACGCCAACCGGCGAATCTACCGGCTTCGCCCCGAGCCATTCATGGAAATGGATGCATGGCTCCATACGTTTCGCAGTATGTGGGAAGACCGTTTTGACCGTTTATCGGATTATCTTAATCAATTAAAAAAATCAGATTATCCCTAAATTCCAAGGAGGAGATCTAATGAATACTCAAGGACTTTTATTGAAACGTGAGTTTGACGCCCCCCGGGAGCTGGTATTTGAGGTCTGGACCAATCCGGCGCACTTTGGCAACTGGTGGGGACCAAAAGGGTTTTCGCTTGAAGTGGCTAAGATGGACGTTCGGCCAGGCGGGATGTTTCTCGGCTGCCAGAAGTCGCCGGATGGACAGCAGGCGATGTGGGGCAAATTCGTTTACCAGGAAGTGCAGGCACCGGAGAAGCTGGTATGGGTTCAGTCCTTTTCCGATGAAGAAGGTAACACCGTTCGCGCTCCGTTCAATCCGAACTGGCCGCTGGAAATTCTGAATATTCTGACGCTTGAGGAAAATGAGGGGAAGACGGTGCTGACGCTGCAAGGTGGACCGCTCAATGCCTCTAAGGAGGAGCAGGAAGCATTCGACTCGATGGCGCCAATGGTTGCACAAGGATTCGAAGGTACCTTTGAGCAACTTACAAACTACCTGGCTAGCCAACAATAAAGCCAATACCCAGGGTCATCTGAAAGCCTCGGAGAGAATTTGCTCCGCGGCTTTTGCTATTCATGGTAATAGATTGCAACATAAGGAAACTCGAACTTCTTCATTCGCCTCTGTCCAGACTTCCGGTGGTACCGCCGGGAGCAGAGGGTTTCCAACTAGAATCTGCAGTAGAGGGAAGGGCTAAGAGCTCAGCGTTCAGCTGAGCTCTTTTTGGCTTTATCTACCTTTGATCAGCCTACGGCTAGTTGTCCAGTCGACGTTCCGGGTCAGACCCCGTGCCGTACAGCTTTCGGTAGGTCTCCGGCGTCATGCCTTCCTTCTGCCGAAACGTAGCCACGAAGTGACTCGCGTCGCGAAACCCGACCGCTTCTCCGATGCGGCGCACGGTCCAATCGGGCCGGTAAGGGAGCCATTCCTTCGCCTTGCGGAGCCTTAGCTGAATGAGATAGGCATAAGCCGTCATTCCGAACAGGTCACGAAATCTTTCGTTCAGCTGCCGTTCACTAATGCCGAGCTGTGCAGCCATCTCCGCCAAGCCGATTTCCGGGTTGGCGAATTCGTGTTCCAGCCAGTTCAGCAGGCCTTGAACCCGGTCCAGCCGCTTCGAGATGGAGGGCCGCTTGTCCGTGCGGGCGTCGGTGCGAAGCAGCGTAAGAAATCGGTATAAATCCGCGGAATACCGCCATCCCGACGGATCGCCGCCCGATTCGGCGAACGCCAGCATGCCTTTTAGCTGGTCGGTTATCGGATCATGGCCGGCTTCCCATTGAAACCATTCAGCGGCACTCCAGCCGAGGGAACGGACGAAACTGGCGGCGATACTTCCATGAAAAGTGATATAACCGGTCTGCCAGCCGCCGCCTTTGGGCTCATATCGATGAGGCGTACCCGGGGCGAGAAGAACGCCCGATCGTTCCGTCATTTTCCACGTGTACCCGTTAATTGATAGTTCTCCCTCTCCATGTAATGTCTGAAGCCAATGGAAATAGGGATAGCCCGAGGGCCTTGCTATGGTCTCCTGGTCGGGTTTGATCCCAATCGTCTCCAGCTGCAGGGGCAGCAGCTCCGAAGGGAAGGCGGGAACGACTCGGCGCATCTTATAAAAACCTCCATATTCTTATATATAAAATCCCGAATTTTATATTTTTTACAGATATCATAAGCCATTAAGATAGGGTTATCCATTGCAGTTTTATCATATACATTGAGGTGTGACAAGTTGATCAATACGAAAAAGGCGAAAATTTGGTATGGCGGAGATTACAACCCGGATCAATGGGAGAAACCGGTCTGGGACGAAGATTTACGTATGTTCAAGTTGGCGGGTATAGACGTCGTGACGCTCAATGTGTTTGCCTGGGCGAAAAACCAGCCCGACGAAGACACGTACCATTTCGATTGGCTCGACGAGATGATGGACAAGCTTCACACGGATGGAATCGGCGTCTGCCTCGCCACAAGTACAGCAGCCCATCCTGCATGGATGGCGCGCAAGTACCCTGACGTGCTTCAAGTCGATTTTCATGGCCGTAAACGGAAGTTCGGCGGACGCCACAATTCCTGCCCGAACAGCCCGACTTACCGCAAGTTTGCAGCACGTATGGCCGAGAAGCTGGCGGAGCGTTACAAAGACCACCCGGCATTGCTTATTTGGCATATTAACAACGAATACGGCGGTGCGGGGAACTGCTACTGCGACAACTGCGAAGCGGCTTTCCGGGAATGGCTCAAAGCGCGTTACGGCACGCTTGATGAGGTGAATCGGGCCTGGAACACCGGATTCTGGGGCCATACGTTCTACGATTGGGAAGATATCGTCCTGCCGAGCGGACTCAGCGAGGAATGGACCGGGGCAAACGGGCGGACGGAGACGAACTTCCAGGGCATTTCGCTCGACTACATCCGTTTCCATTCCGACAGCCTGCTGGAGTGCTACAAGCTTGAGTATGAAGCCGTCAAAAAGCACACACCGGACGTTCCTGTAACGACGAACCTGATGGGCGCCTTCAAAAAGCTCGACTACCACAAATGGGCTCAGCACATGGACGTCGTGTCATGGGACAACTATCCCCGTTTTGATACGCCCCACAGTTACACAGGCATGATGCATGATCTGATGCGCGGTTTAAAAGCGGGGCAGCCGTTTATGCTCATGGAACAGACGCCGAGCCAGCAAAACTGGCAGCCTTACAACTCGCTTAAGCGGCCTGGCGTCATGCGGCTGTGGAGCTACCAGGCAGCGGCCAGAGGGGCGGATACGATCTTGTTCTTCCAGCTCCGCCGATCAATCGGCGCCTGCGAGAAATATCACGGAGCCGTGATCGAGCATGTCGGTCACGAGCATACACGCGTGTTTCGCGAATGTGCCCAGCTGGGCAAGGAACTTGCACAGCTCGGGGATACGCTGCTTGACGCACGTGTTCAGGCCAAAACGGCCATTTTGTTCGATTGGGAGAACTGGTGGGCGGTCGAAATGTCGAGCGGTCCGTCAATCGCTCTGCGTTATGTAGACGAAGTCCATAAGTTCTATGACGCGCTGTATCGTTCGGGGATTGCGGCGGACGTCGTCAGCGTAGAGGCGGACCTTAGCAGCTACAGTCTGGTCATTGCGCCAGTGATGTATATGGTGAAGCAGGGCGTAGCGGACAAGCTGGAGAAATACGTACAAGCGGGCGGCACGTTTGTTACGACTTTCTTCAGTGGGATTGTCGATGAAAACGATCTTGTCCGGACGGGCGGATATCCCGGCGAGCTGCGCAAGCTTCTCGGGATATGGGCGGAAGAAATCGATGCCCTGCTTCCGGACCAGCGCAACCGCATTGTCGTATCTGCCGGCACCCCCGGTATGAAGCCGGAATACGAATGCGGCCTGCTCTGTGACTTGATTCATTCGGAAGGCGCCGAGGTCAAGGCGGTATACGGCGAAGATTTCTACCGCGGCATGCCGGCGCTAACCGTGAACAAGTTTGGCTCAGGTGAAGCCTGGTATGTGGCGACAAGCCCGGAGGCGTCATTCCTTCAAGACTGGCTGTCGCAATTGTGCGCCTCCCGTGGGATTAAGCCCCACATTCCCTCCGCGCCGGAAGGCGTGGAAACGACGCTTCGATCCAAGGAAGGCCAAGACTACCTATTTGTGCTCAATCATAATGCAGATGCTGAAACCGTCGAACTGGGGGATCGGGCCGGCATCGACCTGTTGACCGGCCGTACGCTAAAAGGCGGAAGGGCGGAACTGATGGGACATGATGTATGGATTGTCAAGCTCGATCGGTAGCATAACGTCTCAGGAAGCAAGCTCATCAGGTTGGCAGAGTTACAACTTAAGGTTCCTGGTTACCGCATGGCTCTATTACGAGAATAGGGGATGAACTGAGATGAAAATAAACGCAAACCTAAGCGACTTGGAGCAAATCGTCGGACGAGTGGCGTCGTACACGTTCGACATGGACCTGACGTGGGATTGGCCGGGAGGCGTCGCTTACTATGGCGTCAGCAGAGCATTTGAAGTAACGGGCGAGCAGGCCTACCTTGAACGGATGAAGGAATGGGTGGATGAATATATCGAAGCCGGTCTGCCGGACTGGACGGTGAATACATGCGCCATGGGTCACATGCTGCTCACGCTTTACGAGCAGACAAAAGACGAGAAGTATGCGGAGATCATTCACAGCAAACTCGATTACCTGGAGAATGATGCGCTGCGTTTCGGCGATCGGGTGCTTCAGCATACGGTATCGTCGGGGAACGATTTTCCGGAGCAATGTTGGGCGGATACGCTGTTCATGGCGGCATATTTCATGCTGCGTGCAGGCATTCTGTTCGATAAAAAACACCTCATTAACGACGCTCTGCATCAATTTTTCTGGCATATCAACTACTTGCAGGACGACAACGACGCCCTTTGGTATCACGGCTACAACCATATTAAACAGGACCATATGTCAGGTATTTACTGGGCGCGTGCGAACGCTTGGGCTGCCTATACGATGGCCCGCGCGGCACGTATTCTGCCGGAAGGGTATCTGTATCCCCCAATGATGCATATTTGGAGCTCATTGCGCGATCAGCTAGCCGCGATTAAGAAGCTTCAAAAGGAAGACGGCCTGTGGGGAACGGTTCTGGATTATCCGGAAGCTTACGGCGAGGTATCGGCCACGGCGGGTATCGGGGCGGCCATGGTAACCCAAGGCAATCCTTTGCACGCAAAATATGTGCAGAAGGCGCTTGACGGCCTGCTGGCGAACATTGCCGGCAACGGCCGCGTGCTGAACGTATCGGGCGGCACCGCTGTCATGAACGACATCTCCGGATACCTCGGCATCGACAGGAAATGGGCCCAGGGCTGGGGGCAAGGACTGGCGCTCGCGTTTCTGACCTCGGTGATTGAGGAGCTCAAGAAAAATGAAGCGAGAGTGGATCACAAGTCGGTGGATGCTTTGTGAGATGAATAGAATGATGTTCTTGTAACAGATCGTGATAGAGAGCGTTGGATTACCACTCAAGAGAGCAACGAATCAAACATGATTCGTTGCTTTTTTATGATTGAGCTAGCATTGAAGTCTAGAAGAGATAGCCGGTTGGGCTCATCCAAGTCCGCAGCAAAACATTGAAAGCTCATTAAAGTAGCTTCCTTGATAACAGAGAACGAGAATCCGGCTAGGACCCGGGGAGGCATTTACCTTGATTATCTCACATCGCAAACTTTCGCAAAAATCGCAGAGAATTGCTTGATTCAAGGGAATTTTGCCATCGAGGAACGGAACGAATAGGCCTGGAGAATTATTTAAGTATACATTGAAAAATAATAATTGAATTAAGAATACTTAGAATATAAAATACATACCGAATATAATGATAAAGGAGGTTCACAAAGTGCGTCTGCGACTGTTATCAGGTATTTTGTCCGTGGTCATGCTCATTCAGCTCGTTCCGGTATTCAAGGTGCACGCAGGTCCGTATGTACCGGATCTTCCGCAATCCGGTCATGTCCTCACGGGCCAGGATTTGATCCCAGCCCTCGTCCTCCACGATTTCAACACACCTGAAGATGTAGCGTCATGGAAAGCGGGAACCAACACCAAAGAGGTCAAGTATGTGACAAGTATGCTAAACGGCCCGAACTCGCCGTATGAAGGAAGCGGTGCTCTGGAACAGGTCCCGGACCCGGTCAAAGTGTATGAATGGCGCACGATTTATACGGAATACGAGCAGCCGAAGGACCTGTCTGCATACCGTTTCCTGGCGTTTGCGGCAGACAGCTATGGGTGGCAGTCATCTGCAGACTATGTGATGAAGGTGAAATTGTTCAGTGGAGACGACGAATTTGAGAGCATTGCCCATATCCGCCCGGATCAATGGAAGCGGATCTTCATCCGGCTGGGGGATTGGGAAGGCAAACATGCCGTCACCAAGATGGAAATATCCTTTATGCAAAATTTTGATCTGGAAAATGTGCAGCCGGGCCAGCCGGGATACGATTCCTGGGATGGACGGTTTCAGATCGATTATATCTGCGCGACGAACGTGATTGATCTTGGATTTAATCAGGAAGGGGAAACCGAGGGCTTCACCGCCATGAACGGCTCAATTCAGGCACAGGACGGGGCATTGGCATACCGCATGGAGGCTGAAGGGGGATACATCGAATCACCGGAAATCAAGATCGATACGACGCAGAGGAACGGCATGACGATCGACATGACGAACGAGACGGGCGCTCAGGAACTGAAAATCCAGTGGCGGACCGAGGGGGGAGAATGGTCTGACGATCAGGTGAAATCGTTCACCGTTCCGGCTAGCGGCACCTTCTCGCAAGATTTCAACTTCTCGGATCATCCCGGATGGCAGGGCATCGTCACCGGATTCCGCATCATTCCGGAAGCAGCAGCCGGCACGATCAAGCTGGACCAGATTCGCTTCAGGCAGATGCCGGAAATGGAGCAGCCGTATGCAGGCAAAGCGGAAGCCAGAATAGATCAGGACGGCAGGATCATCGTGGAAGGAACAGTTAATCCAGACTTTGTGTCTGCTCATCCCGAAGGACAGCTGGAGCTGTTTGAATTGGCGACCTACGAGGATGCGAAGGATGTGCTTTCAGCCAAGACGCCTCTTGCACAGACCGCTATAGGCGAGTCGTTCCGGTTCGAAACGGCTGTAAATGACGGGCAGCGGAGCCGACTCTACTCCAAATTCGCCGTTGCGTTCCGTGCGGAAGACGCCACATATACCCCAATGGACGCTCCGCAGTATATCACGAATCCGGAAGCCACCTCTCGTAACACTGAGCCCTATCCGGAGGCGCAAAGCATTAAGGGGCTTCAGGTACAAATGACGGGTGACGCCCAGGAGCTTGGGATCAGCCATGCCGCACTGAATGTAAGCTACAACGAACTGATGTACAAATCCGCTAACCATCCGGAGAACACGATATCTTATGACCTTGAAGGGGAAACCTTCTATTTCCGCAAAGACCGGATCGAACGTATGGATAACGCCATCAAAAGCTTGTCCGACAACGGCATTATCGTCTCCCTGATCCTAATCATGTATGATATCAAGGATCCCGATTCACCCAATGAGTTCCTGATCCATCCGGATTCCGAGCCTGGAGGAACCGTATATGCGCTCAATACGAGTAATGAAATGGGCGTAAAATACGTGAAGGCGGCAACCAAGTTCATGGCACAGCGTTATTCCATGCCAAGCGAACAATTCGGGAGAGCCGTCAATTATATCGTCGGCAATGAAGTCGGCCAGAATAAAGTTTGGAACAATATGGGGCCCAAAAAGGTGGATGCCTACGTCCGGGAGTATGTCCAGACCTTCCGGCTGATCGACACGATCGTCAAAGGCGAATACGCCAACGCCAGAACGTATGTATCTTTGGACCATTTCTGGAATGAAAAGCTGGACGATGCTTCCCTTTGGAAATACGACAACAAGGTCATTGTCGATAAAATGGCGGAATTATCGCGTAAAGAAGGCGATTTCGCTTGGAACATCGCCGCGCATCCTTACCCGGAGGATTTGTTCAACCCGCGTTTCTGGAATGATGCCACGGCAACGGATTCGTTTGACACCCAGCGCATTACGTTTAAAAACCTGGGCGTTCTTGTGGATTATATGAAGCAGCCGGAGCTTCTCCATAACGGGCAGATGCGGCGAATCATTCTGTCGGAGCAGGGCTTCCACAGCTTGACCAATTCGGAAGAGCATCAGAAGCTTCAGGCCGCTGCTTATGCCTATGCTTATTATAAAGTGAAGTTTTTGGATGGCATTGATGCCTTCATCCTCCACCGTCATGTTGACCATGGACAAGAGGGCGGGCTGAATCTCGGCTTGTGGACCCATACTCCGGACAGCGTCGTGACGCCGGATCAACCGAAATATATTTATGATGTCTTTAAATATATCGATACGGCCCGCTCGCTGGAAGTAACCGAGTTTGCCAAGCCGATCATCGGGATTTCGGATTGGCGGGAAGTGATTCCGAATTTTAATCCCGGCCAGCTTCAGGACCGGACGATTCCTTCGATCGGTGGCCTCGATTATATTCGTGACGTGCAGAAGCCAAGGGAAGGAAGCGGTTTTGAATCCGGGACCGACGGCTATGCCGCATCGGATGAGGTGCAGGAAGTGAGCAAAGCTTCCGGCGATGCCTTCAACGGAACGGGCTACCTCGCAGCCAGATTCAACAGCCCGTACGCGAAAAATTGGGCCGGCGTGCAGAAACAGTTCACGGAGCCGGTCGATGCCAGAAAAACACCATATTTCACAGCCGCGCTTCGGCTGGCCGATGTGAATCCGGAAAAGGCATATGAGGCGAAAATTATTGTGTACAGCGGATTCGACCGGATCGAAGGAACTGCCAAGCTGGATGCGGAGAAGGGATGGCAGCTGGTCTCGCTTCCGCTTGGGGGATGGAAGGGAGCAAAGTCCGTTGACCGGGTGAAAATCTGGGTGCGCTCCGAGGGAGGAGCCCCGTTGAAGGGAGAACTCCGTGTGGATGAAGCCCGTTTTGCCGAAAAAGTGAAATATGATCCTCATTCGTCCAACCTGAAGATTTCGGTACAGCAGCTGACGCCCAAGTTTGAGGTTGGGGCGAAGCTTACCGTCACGGTCACCAATCTCGGATCCCAGAAGCTGAACAAGAAGCTGAGGGTGGAGCTCCCCCAAGGAATTCAAGCATCCCCGGGAAGTATGGATCTTGGCGACGTTGGAACAGGGATGAGCAAGAACATCACCTTACAGATTACCCAATTTGCTCCGATGAATGAAAAGGATCTGACTTTGACGTTGGACTATGATTCCCGTAAATTCACCTTTCCTTTGGAATGATGCAAGCAAGGGAGCAGCATGATTCCTTCAATCCAATCAAGAAATTCGAAAACAAGAGCGATCATAGGAACATTTTACGTACTTGCGTCCATCATCCATTCAAGCTTCTCGACTTATAAAGAAATGACTGTGGTGCTCGGTAGAGTGCCGCAGTCTTTTTTTTGATATCGAGCAGTTGTCCTTTAATCTGAACCTTGGGGAACGGTCCAGTCAATGTATATATTTAGTTGTAAACATCCTATACAAAGTATATTATATAATTAATAAGAATACTTAATGAGAGAAATAAGTGCTTTCGATATTCGTTAATGGAGGTCGAGCCGCCTATGTGTGACACGGATCCGTTGGGAGGAGCAGAAAGGATGCGGAATCATGTGAGTCGAACGCACGCCGATCAATGGGGAGGCATTGACGGGTTGGGAAGGGAGCTTCCAACGCGGGCAGAAACGGGGCCGAGGCGCGAAGGCAGGTACGTAGGTTTATTTTACTTTCTGTGGCTGGGGCAGCACGGAACGTCAGGCCCTTTTGATAACAGCGAAATTCTCGGCCAATATCCCGAAGCGGTGAGGGATCCAGCCCACCCGGCCTGGGGGCGGGAAAATGCATTTCACTTCTGGGGCGAGCCTTTGTATGGCTATTATTTGAATGACGATGCCTGGGTGCTTCGCAGACACGTGCAGCTTCTGACGAGTGCGGGCGTGGATTTTATCGTGTTTGACACGACTAATGCCGTTACGTACAAGAAGGTATACGACGTATTGTTTCGCGTGCTGGACGAGGTATGGGGACAAGGCTTTACCGTACCGCAGTTTGCCTTTTACACGAATACGGATTCAGGAACAACGATTGCGGAATTGTACGAAGATATATACAGACCGGGGCGCTATAAGCATCTATGGTTTCACTGGAAAGGCAAACCTTTGATCATTGGAGATCCGGCGGAATGCACGGAGAAACAGCGGGCCTTTTTCACCTTTCGCCGGAATCAATGGCCAAATGAAGAAGCGAAGGTAAACGGATTTCCATGGATCGAATTTCAACGGCCGCAGCGGGTGTATTTTAATGATGAAGGGGAGAAGGAAGTGATCAGCGTTTCCGTTGCGCAGCATCCCAGTGTAGCGATGAGCGATACGCCCTTTTACGGGTACGGGAACAATTGGGGGAGAGATTATCACGAAGGGATGGAGAAACCGGAAACTGATCTGCCCGAATCCATTCATCGGGGCATGAATATCGCCGAACAATGGGAGTTTGCTATTGCAGAGGACCCGCAGATCATTTTCGTTACCGGCTGGAACGAGTGGATCGCCATGCGCTTGCAAGGAACACCGGATCGGCCGGTTTTGTTCGTTGATCAAGCTACGCTTGCATTCAGCCGGGATATCGAGCCGATGAAGGGCGGGTATCAAGACCATTATTATATGCAGCTAATTGGTGATATCCGCCGCTACAAGGGCATGTCCGAACCGGTGCACAGCGGAACCTTCCTCGCCGCAGAGCCGGACTTTACGACATGGCCGTCTGTACCGGAGCTGTACAGGGACTTTGAAGGGGATACGATGCGCCGGGATCATGCCGGATATGGGAGTTTTCATTATTTTCAAGACACGGGCAGAAATGATTTGGTTACCCTGAAAGCCGCTCATACGGATCACTGTCTATACTTTTACGCAAAAACGAAAGATCCCATCACACCCCATACGGACCATCACTGGATGATGCTCCTCATCCGTAACCGGAGACTACATAGCCCGGGATGGGAGGGGTACCATTACATTGTGAACAGGACAGTCATAGATCGTTCCAAGACGCTGTTGGAACACAGCATAGGGGAGTGGAACTGGAAAGCGTCGGCAGAGATCTGTTATTTCGTTTCGGGGAATGAAATGTATGTTGAAATCCCGCTCGCACTGCTAAGGGGCGATGAAGATCCGGAGGACCGGGCGAAAGGAATATGGATCGAGTTCAAGTGGATAGACAATATGCAGAACGAAGGGGATATCGCAGACTTTTATCTGCACGGCGACACGGCGCCGGAAGGACGATTGAACTTTGTGTACAGATCGGTCGACGAATCATAATTCATAAGCACTCATTTTCTGGATACTCGAGATCAGCACAAGCTGGAGGTAAAGCGATGAATAGACCAAGCTGGGAAGCGGAATGGATTTGGGCCGAGGGAACGGGGAATGAAAATAACGTATATGTGGAAGCCCGCCAATCTTTTGAACTGACGATACCCTTTACAAAAGCGTTTGTACGGATTTCCGCCAACCAATCCTATAAGCTGTACATTAACGGCATCGAGGCGGGCAGAGGCCCCGCGCCATCCGACTTGTTATGGATGTCTTTCGATACGCACGACGTTGCCGCACTGCTCCGGAACGGCCGGAACTGCATTGCGGTGGCAGCACACAATTTTGGTAAGGACAGAATCGTCACCGAGCAGCTGCAGGGGCCCGGCGGATTGATATGCCAGCTCGACGTATACGGCGCTGACGACCAAGGGGCAGGCCTGCTGACGGTTGCCAGCAGCTCCGAATGGAAATGCAGGCGGTCCCCCCGGTGGAAAACGGGAGTAAGCCGCCTTCATATGTGGGGTGGATACCGGGAGCTGATGGATATGTCCCGGGAAGACGGCTGGGAATGCGAAGATTATGACGATTCATCCTGGCCGCCCGCCGAAGTGATTGCAGCAGCAGAGAAGGAGGATTCCCCCTGGCCACGCTTGGTCGCGCGCGATATTCCGTATCTGCAGGAAGACTTGGTATCCCCGGTAAGAGTGGTATCGGCTGAATCGTTACTTGGGTCCATCCAAGCCCCGGAAGCGCAATTAGCTGCTGACACGGCGGAAGGAAGGGGACCGGTGGTCATGGACGCTTCGATTCCCGGCTCTTTTCCCCAGATTACCTATGACTTCGGAGCTGAGATCGTCGGCTATCCGGAGCTTGAAGTCATTGCTGAGGAAGGCGGGGTTCTGCAGCTGTTTTATGGGGAGTCGCTGGAATTGGATTTGAGGGATACGTACCTCCTCTGCAAAGGCGTAAACAAGATCACTCCGTTCGGAAGGCGTGCATTTCGCTATCTTAAGGTTGGGGTCATGGCGACGCCCGTTCCCTTGCGTATTTGTGACCTTCGGGTCCGTTTTGTTCATTATCCGTACAAGGACGGGGGACATTTCCACAGCAGCGATGATAAGCTGAACCGGATTTGGGAGGTCGGCCGGTATACGACCATGGTCAACAGCCAGAACCATTTTGAGGATTGCCCTTATCGTGAAGGTGCGCTGTGGGTGGCCGACTCGGTTGTCATGGCCAAAGTGGTCTATCAAACGTTCAACGATCCCCGGCTCGTCCGGAAGTCATTGCTGCAGGCGGCGAAAATACAAAACGCCGACGGTTCCATACCCGGCACCGGACCGCAGCGGAACGCCTATTTGTTGCCCGATTTTTGCGCGCATTGGCTGTTTGGTGTAGCCGAATATTACGATTATACGAAGGATCGGGCTTTTTTAGAGGAATTATGGCCGCATATCGTGAAGCTTGCCGCGTGGTTTACGGAGCAGGAAGATGACGCCGGATTGTTTGCCGACGCGGATCGGGACGGTATGTGGTGCTTTATTGACTGGTCGGATGAAATCCACCGGGAGGACCGCGTAACCGCCATCTCTTGCTTCTACTATCGATTTTTGAAAACGGCCGCCGCGTTGGCGTATGAGCTGGGCGAAGAGGAGCGCGGGAATTCCTTTACGCATCAAGCATCAGAGCTTCGCAAGTCCGTCCGGAACCTGCTCCGGGTACCGAATACGGCCATTTATGCTGACTGTTTGAACGGAGATGGTCTTTCCTCCAGTATCACGGCCCAGACCAATTTTGCGGCTGCCTGGTCAGGGATCATGGATGATGAGGAAATATCCGTGTTCTTGCAGGAGTATTACCTGAGAGGACGGCTTCCGCAAATTCGCGGAGCGTTCTTCTATCATATCGTGCTCGAGACCGTTTTCCGTTACGGTTATGCTGCGGATGCCGTACGCATCATCCGAAATTATTGGGGCGAGATGCTGGATCGGGGCGCGACAACCTGGTGGGAAACCTTTGATCCGAACCTACCCTTTTCGACTACGCCAAGCCCCTATCTTGGGCATACGCCAACCTATTTGGAGGACGCTGTTCCGGTAAGTTTATGCCATGGCTGGGGAGCATCACCAACGTATTTATTGAACAGGGAGCTGCTTGGGATTGATATTTCTAAGGCGGGGCACGGGCAAGTTACGCTCCGTCCTAGCCCAGTGACGGAAGTTGAGTGGGCGGAAGGTTCGGTGGTCACCCGTTACGGAAAAATCAGCGCCCAGTGGAAAAGAGATAAGGACGGAGTGTACCGCTTTGAGGCTCGCCTGCCCGCGCAAATGATATGGAAGGCGCCAGGATTGCGCGACATATCCGTGTCTATGGATCAGGATCATGTTCACGTTCGAGGAACGGTTCCGGTTCATGAGGCCGCACCAAAGCGGACACCATTGGTCGATTGCAGCGGGTAACCTTAGGTTGAAGGATTTGAAATGTAAAGGCAGTCTCTCTTCCGTCAGGATCAGAGACTGCCTTTTTGCTTGCAGGAGTGACCGTGTTTAAAGTATACTTAACTCAATTTGGTAAGGAGTGATGGCTTCATGGATATGGAAAAATCGGACAAGACTCCGATGTATCAATATATAATGAACGATATTAAACGAAAGATCGCCTCCGGAGAACTCAAGCCGCATGACCCGCTCCCCACTCAGATTGAGCTGGCAAAAGAGTATAACACCAGTGAAATTACGTCCAGGCGGGCACTGTCGGATCTGGTTCAGGAAGGATTCGTGTATAGGATCCGGGGGAAGGGGAGCTTCGTCCATGAGAATCCGGCTCAAGCCGATTCCAAAGGGCTGCGCACCTTGTATTTTGCCCATCAGAATCATGAAGTGAGCATCCTGAACCACCCGTTTTTTACGGATATGTTTGAAGGCATTAAAGAGGTATGTGATGAAAACGGCGTCGCGTTCCACATTTGGGATATCGGGGAAAACTATGAGCTGCCTGAGGATCCTGGCGCCGGCATCATCCTCCTGACGGTTAAAGGGCATTTTGACTTTTCGCGTTTAACGGCTTGGCAGGAAGAGAATCGGCGCATTGTCACGGTGCATTTCTATTATCCGCATTTGGGCATTCCCTATGTCATCGCGGATAATCTGACAGGAGGATATCTGGCCACCCAGCATCTGATCTCTCAGGGGCATCAGCGAATAGGGATTATACTGACAGGCAGTTCGCTTTTGGAATTAAACCAGGATTTCTCCCTTCGCCTCCAAGGTTATAAGCTGGCGCTGACCCAGCATAATATTCCTTTCCATCCGGATCTGATCACCGTCGTCGACGGAGAAGACGAACGGGCGGAGATGGGGGAGGAAGGGTTCAAAAGGCTGATGAAGCTGCCGGAGCCGCCAACGGCGATATTCGCCACAAGCGACTATAAGGCTTTCGGTGCGATGAACGCGGCGAGAGAATCCGGGATGAACATCCCCGAAGATATAAGCATTATCGGTTACGATGATGTGAAACTCGGCGAGTATTCCTATCCGAGGCTCACCACGGTGAATCAGAATACACGCAAGATGGGTCAGAGGGCGGCGGAGATTTTGCTGTTTGAACTGGAGGAGGATCATTCGTCCCTGGTAAAAGACGAGATCGTTCCGACGCTGATCTTGCGCGACAGCACCGCTCCCTTATCGACGAAGCAGCGCATCAAGAATAACTAATTTGAAGGGCTCCCGGTTAACGGGAGCTTTTTTTAATAATATCAGAAAGTATAAACTCCAAAGCCATGGCTTCCTGATATTGCAAGAAAAATTACCTTTAAACGCGGTCTGTCTTCTTTGAATGTACGTCGATAGACGTTTTTCTTAAGAAAGAAGAACATGTTCCCCGGTCATATATCATCCTGATCCCGCCAGCAAAACTTCGGCTTTCCTCAACGTGTTTCGCAATAAAAACTATTGCAATAGGCAAACACCTACAGTATACTTTGTTTATTAAAGTATACAAAATTTAAAACGTATACTTACAGCTGAAGCGTACTCGTTCAAGTTTATTGCAATTGAAAGCGCTTTAGATCATGACCATTCGAAAATAGGGGAGATCAATGTGAACAAAAGGAAGGGATTCATCGTTCTCTTGAGTATTGTGATGCTTTTGGCTTTATTGTCGGCATGCACCAAAGCAGCCCCCACAGCACCAGAAAATCCAGGCACCGCAGAATCCAATCCAACGGGTGAGGATCAGGGTAAGGAAAACGCCGGGAAGGATCCGGCCGCGTCGCAGCTGACAGGAAATATTAACATTTCCTTGCCGAATGCATCGGCGTCAGTGTGGAATGCGGTTGCCGAAGCGTATATGAAGAAAAATCCGGGAGTGAAGGTCAAAGTCGACAACAAGCCGGCGGAAGGCTACAAGGAATGGCTGACAGCTCAATTTGCAGCAGGTGTGCCGGACGTTGACCTGGTTACGAATAACGAAGTCGGTGGCCTAGTTAACAGTAAAAAATTTATGGACTTTTACCCTTATTTCGATAAGGTCAATCCTTATACGAACCAGCCTTGGCAGGACACCCTGGATCTGAAAGCGATGGGCATTAATCTCGAAGGCATTGGAGCCGAAGACCATTTGTACAACCTGAACTTTGAATCCGTGCAGATCGTATGGGTGTACAACAAGGAGATTTTCCAGAAAGTCGGCATTACTGAAGCTCCCAAAACGTTTAACGAAATGATCGACGCTTTCAATAAAATAAAAAAAGCCGGATATACGCCGCTGGCGCTCGGCGGAGACTCCAAATCGATGTGGAGCGGTCAGGCGGGATGGCTGGTGCGGATCTATGCCGATCAGTACATGCGCGATTACATTAACATCATCCGGTCCCAGGAGCAGGACTATACTTACGTCCCTGAGCTCGACGAGCAGTGGAAATACGATCTGACGGATCCGTATAACGATTCCAACAGTAAAGTGACCAAAAACGAAATGCGGCTGTGGAAAGCCGTTAAAGACAAAGAAGGTCCCTTCAAAATTGCCGGCAATTCCCAGTGGAAGGCTTACTCGGAAAATCTGAAAAAACTGTTCGATTATGTGCCGGACGGATTTTTCGGAGTGAAAGAGGACCAGGCTTACAATCTGTTCCTGACGGGGAAGGCGGCGACGATGTTAGGTACGCCGGCCTCCTACTGGCAGCTTCCTAAAGATTTCGCGGATGAGGAAAAAACGGGTGCTACTGGCGGGGTGAAGCCTTTCGAATACGGATTCTTCAACATGCCTTCCATGGAAGGACCCGAGGTGATGGCACCGGCCCGTACGATCCAGATTCCGATCGGATTCTACGGTTTCGTCAATAAAGATGCGAAGCAAAATGAACTTAATGTGGATTTCATGATGTTCCTGACGAGTCCGGAAGGTTATGCCGTGTATTTGGATGCGATCCAGAAGAGTGACGACGCCTCCCTCTCAGGCGCACCGGCCATTAAAGGCATTACACTCCCGGATGAGATGGCGGCGGCATTCGCCGACTTCAAGCCGATTGGAAATACCGAGGGCTACACCAGCGCCGCCAACAACCTGGCTCGCGGAATGTGGGATTACCAGCCGTCCGTGCAGGATTGGGTAGGGCTCGTACAGCGGTACTTCAGCGGAAAGCTGACGACGGATCAATATTTGGAGCAGCTGCAGGCGAATATCGATAAATATATGGAACCTGCTATGAAAGAAGCCAAGAAAGAACTCTCCGACTTGGATCACCCCGAGCGGCGTCCGCCGCAGCGTTAATCACTTTTTCACACAGGTCTGCACATGCATTTGCATGTGCAGACCACGTATGATTACCCGAGGAAAACAGGCAATTCGTAAGGATGACGGATAAAAAGGGAGGTTCATCATGAGGAAAGCCCCTTGGATATTTCTTGCACTGATCCTGCTTCTAGGGCTTGTCCCGGTCGCAGCACTTGCCAAAGACCATTGGTCCATTGAAAGAGCGGGGAATATCACCTCCCTCTCCGTATCAGCGGATGGGAGCCGTGTAGCCGTTGGGGGTCATAATGCGAAGGCATTTCTCTACGATTCCGAAGGCAATCCCATCTATGAGGTTGAGGCCGGAAATGTCGTTACAGGGGTAGCGCTTCTGAGTAACGGCACCTTTCTGGTTTCATCGGATGACAGGCATCTGTATGCATATGACGAGACAGGAGGTCAACTGTGGGATTCGGATCTGAAGCGGCAGGTCAAGAGCTTGGCCGCATCGCAGGACGGGTCCACCATCGTTCTCGTTACCCAGCGCAGCAAAGATCTCATCGTTGTGGATCAAAATAACGGAGAACAGACAGGCAGCATCCCCATCGGTTCCCTATTGAAGGAAGTGAGCGTATCGGGCAGCGGACAGTGGATCGTTGCCGCAACAAGCGACCAATTCGCCTATCTCCTGGACAAGGATGGCAGCCTGCTGTATAAATTCAGCGCGGATAATCAAATCCAGGCGGTGGCCGTTTCAGAGAATGGCCTGGCTGCTGTGGGTACGGCTTCCAATAAGGTGGAATTGTTTGATCAGAAAGGGAGCGTTACCGGCTCGATTAACACGCGGGACATCGTGACCGATGTCGCCTTCTCAAGCGATGGGGAACGGATCGGCGTCTCGGATTTATCCGGTAACTACTATATTTTCGACGGGCGCGGAAAGCAGCTGTGGGAGTCAAAGATCACTGGGGAAGGCCGGGGCGTTCAATTTGACCGGGAGGGCAAGACGCTGTATTCGGGCACCAATGACGGAAGGATTTTTAAGTACGATGTAGGCAGTGTCATCGATAAAGCGGCAAGCAAGGCACGCTTAAATGCTATGCTATGGGCTGCAGCCGGTGTCTTGGCGGTCGTCCTTATTCTGCTGTACTTGAATTATTTGAAGAAGCGCAATCGGCTGGTTATTTTCCGCCAGATATGGAAAAGCAAATATATTTACCTGGGCTTGGCACCGACCTTTATTCTGGTGTTCGTCTTTCTCTATTACCCGGCTTTTTCGGGCTTATTCCATTCCTTATATGACTGGCAGCCAGGGGGCAGGACCACCTTTGTCGGCTTGGCCAATTTTGAACGAATGATTCATGATCCTTATGTCATTAAGGGGATGGGCAACCTGGTCATTCTGATCATCACCGGTTTGATCAAAGCGATTATCCCTGCACTCATTACCGCTGAACTCATATTCCATCTACGCAGTAAACGTCTGCAATACGGCTTTCGGACCGCATTTACCGCATCGATGGTGATTCCGGGTGTGGCCCTGCTGTTGATTTGGCAAAACCTGTATGATCCTAACGTGGGTCTGATCAATAACGTATTAGAACTGATCGGGCTTGGTTCCTGGGCGCATGGTTGGCTTGGTGACCCTAATACCGCCTTATGGGCTATTATTTTTATCGGGTTTCCGTTTATAGGCATCCTGCAGCTGCTGGTGTTTTATGCAGGTCTGCTGTCCATTCCGAACGAGCTGATCGAGTCCGCAAAAATCGATGGGGCCAATCTTTGGCGGATCATCCGTTCCATTCATTTGCCGCTGCTGGGCGGTCAATTCAAGTTTCTGATCATTTTAACCCTCATTGGCATTATTCAGGATTTTAACGGCATCATGATCGTTACGGGCGGCGGTCCCATGGACTCGACTTATGTACCCGCACTGCAGATGTATTATGCCGCTACCAAGTTCAACGATCTCGGGTATGCCTCGGCGCTCGGTGTAAGCATGTTCCTGGTGATCCTTGCCATTACGGTTGTGAACATGAAGCTTATTAAAACAGAAGATTAAGGAAGGAGGAGAGGGATCGATGTATACCGAAACGGATACAACCGATGAAAGCGTCAGCCCCGTGAGAAAGCTCAGAAAAAGCGAAGGCGGGCTCATCAAGTATCTCAGTTTCCCCCAGATCACCATCATCGTGCTGCTGTGCGTGCTGGTCATCCTGATGCTGGTGCCCATTCTGTTCATGATCGTCAGCTCCTTAAAAAGCAATGCGCAAATTCTCGGCAATTTCTGGGGGCTGCCTTCTCCGGCCAAATGGAATAATTACGGCGCTGCGTTCACCAGTATTTGGCGATATATGGTGAATTCCATCTTGTATGCGGTCGCGGCCAGTGCTTGTGTCATTCTGCTCTCTTCCATTTCAGGATATATATTCGCCAAAAAAAGCTTTCCCGGCAAAGAACTGCTGTTTATGATGATGCTGGCCATGATGATGATTCCGGGTGTGCTGACGCTGATTCCGTCGTACGTCCTGTATAATAACCTGGGACTAACGAATACACCTTGGGTGATCATTATTTCCGGTGCAGCCGGCGGGCAAATCTTCGGAACCTTCTTGTGCAGAAGTTTTATGTCCGGCATCCCCAGCGAGCTGTTTGAAGCGGCCCGGATCGATGGAGCATCGGAGCTTCGTGTATTTTTTCAAATCGTCATCCCGCTGTCGCTGCCGATCCTTGCCACCTTGTTCATTATGCAGGCCGTTGGCGTGTACAATGATTATATTTGGCCGCTGCTTACGATCAGGGACAGCAGTCTTCAGGTGGTTGCCGTTGGCCTTACCGTCTTTACAAAGCAGTTCGGCATCACCGATATGGGAACTCAGTTTTCAGCATACGCCATTTCCTCGATTCCGTTAATTTTGATTTTCTCTTTCGGCATGAAATATTACATTCAGGGCATGACGCAGGGGGCTTTGAAAATGTAGCGTGTGAGAAGAATCGTTTGATCAATGTAGCGCTCTCGGCGCTGTGCTCACTTCATCGAGTAACAAAAAAGCAGCCGGCGGCTACCGGTTGCTTTTGATTTTGGATTCTTTGGCCGGTGGTACATGTCAGCGATAGAAGTCAACCATATCTGCAAACAGGCGCTTGATCAATTCAAGCTCGGCATCGCTGTATCTTCCCAAAAACTCGTACATTCTCTGCTTTTCCATCATATGGAGCTCATCATGCGCAGCAAACAGCTTTTTGCCGGCAGGAGTTAACCGAAAGTATACTTCCTTTTTGTTATCGTTGAGCTGGGCTTTCCGCACCCAACCGGCTTTAAGTAATTTGTTCGCGATCTTGGAGGTGTTCCCTTTGCTCAAATTCATCTTTTCCGCGATGGAAGTGACATTGATCGGCTCCTGCTCCCCGATGCACGCAATGGTGTGGAGTTCTGTCATGTTCAAACTGAATTCGGCACCGATATGCTTCCGGATATCTTCGAGATAGGTTGCGGATATTCGGGATTCGTATTCTTCTTTTTGCTGAAGAAACTGAATAAAAAAATCATGAATTACGGCTTTGCTTTTATCTGCAGTGTCCATGGTTCATGCTGGCTCCTCGACTCATTTTTTTTAGTATATCATAAATAGTTTCCTGAGAAATAATTACGCATACTTCTAGGTAAGGTTGATACGTCGAGAGTGGCCGGTACACGGGAAGCTGGTTTCAGACTTTTGTTTGCGAGCGAAAAAAAGAGAAGCTTAACCTAGATAAGTCCCGGCGAGAATTACATTGTCTTTAAATCATTATTTATGTATTCGGCGATACGTCTGGCATCATGCTGTACCCACCCCAAAAGAGCAGACCCTCTGCAGGACAGCCACGGAAGACCGATGAAATATAGGCCAGGGATATTAGAAATACCATTGAACTGGGTAATTTCTTGCTGTTCATTAAACAGATGATTGATATGGATCCAGGAGAAATCCGGTCGGAACCCGGTTGCCCAAATGATATTGTCAGCCTCAACATGTTGGTCGTCCGCAAAAAACAGAGTACGTGACTCCGCGCTGACTGCCCTCGGGAATAACTTGATTTTCCCTTCTTTTAATCGTTGTTTTAAATGGAATCCATAGATTTGTTCAGGTTGTTGGCGTAACCATTCCCCGCGTTTGGTGTGATTTCCGGCCAGTAAAAAACCCAATTTGTCGTAATACCAAAAAATGCTCTTTCCCAATATGTACAGAGGTTTAAAATGGAGCTGGTTTGATGCGGATAAATAGACATCAAAGTCATTAGACAGTTCTACAGCGATTTGTGCACCTGAATTTCCTGCTCCTACGACCAACACGGTTCCTGGTGTAAGCTGGCCGGGATTCCGGTATGCGGAAGAATGAAGCTGAGTCGTATCATGGGAAATGGACTGGCTGATGGCTGGAACATACGGTTTATGAAAAGGCCCTGTAGCCACAATTACATTTTTGGATTGAATTGTTCCTCGGCTTGTCTCCACCTCAAATCCCCTTGGGATGGAGGTTAACGACTTGACTTCCGTATCCAATTGAATCGGAAAATCAAAGGTTATAGCGTATTCCGATAAGTATGCGGCAACCTCATCTTTTGTTGGAAGACCATTCGGATCCCCAGGCAGATCAAGACCAGGTAAACGGCTGTAATTCCTGGGTGTGAATAATTGTAAGGAATCGTATCTGTTGCGCCAGGAATCGCCTAAGGCTTTGGCTTTATCGATTAACATAAATGGTATTCCTTTTTGCTTTAAGAAGTAGGCAGTTGCAAGACCAGCCTGTCCGGTACCAATAATCAAGACATCCAGCATAGAAATTCCCCCAAGAAATTAATATTTATTATATAATACATGATCATTTGTTCATATGTAAATGAAATGAATAGAATCTTCGCTTGAAAGCCAAGTCCAGATATATGGAAAAGGGTGGGATTACACCGATGCGAAGCAAGCAAGAAAGAAGACTACCGGTTAAACGGCAGTCTTCTTCTCACAAGGACTATATGGATGAAAAGAGGAGATTTATCTTTTATCTTATACCAAAGTTCTTACTCCCTTGACCCCGAGAGGTTATAGATCCCAAACTCATAAAAGGAATATCCATAATCCGTGGCTCTTTCAATCCCCTGAAATTTAACGTACCTGGCTGTAACGGGGGCAAAATGGACCGTTTCTTTGCCATCATGGGCCGTAATGATGCCATCATTGTCCTGGATCACGCTGCTCCAGTTCTGCTGGTCGTCGGAGACAAGGATTTTGTAGGTTTTGGCCCGGGCGAATTCCCACTCGATCCGGACCGTATCGAATGCTTTGGCTTCACCTAGGTCGACCTGAAACCAGCTGTCATTCACGTAGTTGCTCGCCCATCTTGTCGATGAAAACCCATCGACGGCATATTTCGGCGCCAAGGTAGAAACAGAGCCTTCGACAGAAGAGGCGGTTACGGTTTTATTTTCCGCCAGGTTACCGGCAAGATCATACACCTCTTCTTTCAGCGAGGCATAAGCCGTCTCGGATACGATACGATCTGCGTACAGTTGATCCAGCTTTGCATTGAAACCTTTGAGTAATTGATCAAACTGCGCAGCATTCTTTCCTTCAAAACGCTTCATCTGGTCCAGCTGCGCGTGCAACGAGCGGGGAGCCCCGGGTGTCGTGAACTGCTTTTGCTCGGCGAAGAGGCTCACATGAGCTTTCATCGTGTCAGCGGTAGATGCCGCCCGGATGGTGTAAGCAGTCGTCTTGGATTTGGCAGCCGCCACGGTAATGGCCAGTTGATGCTTACCCGGCATTCCCTTCAGATCAATCGGCGTTCCAGGGGCGTAGGGTTTGCCGTCGAAAGTGGTCGTAACCCTCGTCAAACCGCTGTCATCGTCTTGGACTTCCCATGTGAATGCTATCGTTTCAGTATTGGGTACAACCACATCGCCATTTAACTTTTGTCCGTTGATAAATACGTCTGCTTCAGGTGGTGTACTGTTATGAATTTCGTATGTTCCGTTCAAGTATTGATACAGCCAGTCATACATGAGACGCAGGCCGGGATCTTTGCTCACCGCCAAATTATAAACCGCATTATTTCCCTGGTAATAAGCTCTGAATCCCTTTTGCATCAAGCCGGTTGCGGCGCCGCTGTTCAAGTAATCGATATAACGCTCACGGAATACGCCGTCTTGCAGCATCCGATCGTCAAATTCGACTTCATTCGACATTCCGTACCGCTTTGCAGTATCTGCGGCATCCTTCAACCGGTCTTGATCCATACCGCCAAAGAAATAGTTCGGTTGAAGCGCCGCGGCATCAAATCCTACATCTTTCCACATATAGCTTTTATAAGCTAAAGAGTGGGGGATCCAGAAAAATTTCAGATTCATGTCATGGACCTTGCCGCTAACGGCTTTAATCAGGCCGGGTCCCGTTTCGCTTGTACTGATTTGTTCTTCCAGCCAGTACATGCCGACGAGCTCCAGATTGGAATAATTCGCGGCCTGCCATCTTTGCCGTACCTGATCCAGCCACCACTGAACCGCTTTTTCCCTGTTTTCGAGGGCTTTCTCTTGCCCCACGACAGAGTCATTGAAGCTTAACGATTCTCCAGAGCCATCTACATCGCCAAAATCATTTAAAGACTCCCCGGGATTCGGAATCATGAGCACAACCTTCTCTTTATAATCAGGCTGGTTCAGCTTGGCCCCGACTTCCTTGGTCGCCTCATTCAACTGCTGCATATCTCCCGCAGCTGCAAAGGTTTTGTCCAAATACCAGGTCCAGTCCCCCAGATTCGTTTGTCCAAGACCGAAATCCCGGCCGGCAGGGGAAGCAAGCCCGAGATATAAAATACCGTCAAAAAGCCAGTCGGCAGGTTCCCCGTTCTGATCCACGTAACTGATGTTCGGGATGATCCGTTCCTTGGTCCAGTCCCCCAAACCATCCGCATACTGTCCGTTATACAGCAGATTCAGATTCCGGATTCCGCCCGTAGCTTCGCCCGGCTCTAAAAAATGAGGCTGCTCAGCGGGAACCTTTACCGCTCCGTCCATCTTTCCGTCCGTGCCCATAATTTCAATTTCGTCAATGTATTCCCAAAGGGTAGGATGCATCGTGAAAATGACTTTTACATAGCGGGCATAAGCCAGCTTGCCGTCCGCACTCCCGCCTTCGATTCCGTCCCGGCTGCCGTCCCACGCAAACATTTCCTGCCTTGGCGGTCCTTCTCCCCAGAGCAGTTGGGTGGCGTTATGGGAGAGAAGGCCCCAATTCTCCTTATCGTCCGAGACATACATTGATACCGTCAAAGGTACGAGGATCGAGTTGGCAGGGTAATCCTGAAAAAAATGGGCGGTGATTTTTCCGATCGACTTTTCCTCACCCAAATCGAACACGACTTCGCGCGCTTTGCCGCGAACATGTCCTACCCAGGCCGGGTCATTCATATCCAATTGTCCATATTTCCCATCTGTGAGCTTATTCCCGGCATCAGGATGCGACGGATCCGGGGCTTCAGACCATTCATAAGGGAGTCCAAGGGCAAGATTACGGAACTCCGGCTGCACCTCATCTGGTGGCATCGTGGGGTCTCCCGCCGGGGAAACCCCTTTTGCCTGCACCGTCGGAAACAGCTCGCCCGCTTGGGCAGCCGGAACCAGCGACACCATCATGACCGCAGCCATTGCGACCGAAGCCCATCTTTTATACCAACTCATCAAGTTCAGCTCCTTTTCCATTCTCGAGTTAGGAAACCGCTTTCAAATTTTGTTCAGCATTTTCTTCGAATCAAACTGTCCGTCACCCCCTCACTGCGATTCGATCTGATAGGTGTAAGCCATGGTGACACCCTTCCGCAAGATTGATGGTAAATGGGGTCTTATAGGCAAGGCAAGCAACATTTTTTGATGCGTTCGCAATATTTTCATAACACTGGAGGGAAGGGGATTTCATCGTCTTTTTGTATGTCGGTGTATTTTGATTGGGATATGCTCGCATCCAAGAAATCTATCATTCTCGCGAATAGAATACATCATAGATTTCGAGGAGGTGAGATCCATGCCGAAAAAACCACGCGTGAAGCAAGGGGACGACTTGATGATCGTTGCCGATGCCTATGCGTTGTACTCACAAAACATTTCATTAAATACAGACGCATTCAGAGCGGCTGTACGTACGCGAAATGCACAAGCCGTCCGCAATATTCTCGGACTCCCCAGACCGTCTTCCATCTCGTTCTTTACAGCTCAAGACGGGAGACGTTGTGTCAACATTGTCCTTTCTTCAGGAACAACATCAGGAAGATTAACGATCTGTGTGCCTCGCCAATAGTATTTTAAGTATAGGAACTCCAAGCCCTCGTGCCTGGAGTTTTTTGATGTGGTGTTAACTTGTGTGCTGCCCGAATGAATAAACGGCTATTTAGCTATGGAGAATAATCGCTAAAGTAACATAAGAGGGAGAGAAGGTATGGGGAGGAAATTTTTGGTTGTATGGATGTTGCTTCTTATGCTGGCCATTAGTTTACGAACAAGTTGCATTGTGGTGGCCGGTCATCCTGATGAGGACTCTAGAGAGCTACAGTATCAAGACATGCTGATGCTGTTTCTATTACCATACATAGAAGAACGGCTGCCGAATATTTACGAGCCTTTATTGACGGTAACTCCAATGTTATATCCTTATATGGCGGAAGTGGTTGAGGTAAGACGCTCAAATGGTTTCCGAGGATACTCTTTCATATGCACGATAGAGGTTGTCCCTACTGTTGGTCCGCACATCCCTGTAGGCAAAGATCGCTTTACCTTTGAAATATCCGTTAAAAAAGGTGAAGGTCATAGGGACCCAGCATTTAAAAGGTCCTGACAAAGATCACTTTCCGCCAAATTATGCGGATGTATTAAGATAATCATCGCTATGTCATGCGAACTGAGCATAGAAGGAAATGGGTCCAGGCTGGCGAATTCCTCAGATAACCTGAATTTAGATAAGGAAAATTATGGTGTGAGGGGGCGTTTAAGGAAATGAAAACGATTCGCAGCATGTTCGAACAGCTGTATTGGGCCGATAAGCGCATACTGGATGCGCTGGAAGCTGGCGGGGATGGGGAATCTGAAGCCGAAGCGCTCCGGCTGCTAAGTCATACTCTGCGTGCGGAACAGGTATGGTTCACCCGGCTGCAGGGACAGGACAGCAACCACCTGCCGCTTTGGCCAAACGACAGTCTTGATGACTGTAAACGTCTTGCGCAAGAGATGCGGGAAGCCTTCAGCGCATATCTCGCTGAGCTAACCGACGAACGTCTGGACGATGTAATTACCTACACCAACCAGTACGGGAGGTCGTATCAGACATCCGTTCAAGACATTTTGACTCATCTTGCGCTCCATGGCCAGTATCACAGGGGGCAAATCAACATGAAGCTGCGCTCCGCCGGCATGGAGCCGGTCAACGTGGATTATATTACATTTGTGCGCCTCCAGGGACAGTAATACCCCGTTCTCACTCAAGCGAAAAAGTCATAACCACAGATCGTGGCTATGACTTTTTTGGATGACCGGTGCTCCAGTTCGTACGCTAGAAGATATGCACCAGCTTGTCGGGGTTTCGAACAATATAGATGTTGTGGATCTTCCCATCTTCGAAGTGAAAGAGCAACACTCCATTGACTGCGCTGTCTTCCGAACGGAGCAGTATGGCAGCTTCTCCATTGACTTGCCCCATTTCGACCGTCGTTCCTTCTCCAAACATGGCTGCTTTGCGCATACCGCCGAGAAGGTAACGCCCGACCCGTTCACGGGAGACAACCGGATGGACCGTTGCAACCACTTTGCCGCCACCGTCGGCAACCAGCACGACATCCTGGTCCAGCAGCGATAAAAGCTGATCCATGTTCCCTTTCTTGAGCGCTCCCATAAATCCATGAACCCACTGCTGGCTTTCAGGGTGAATCTGAACGGGCTCGTCGGTTACCCGTCCCATTTTTGCACTCGCACGGCTGAACAGTTTCCGGCAGCTCACTTCGCTTTTTTCCATAAGCTCGGCGATCTCGTTGTAATTGAATCCCAGCGCTTCGCGCAGGATGAACACGGCACGCTCGGAGGTCGTCAGGTTTTCCAGCAGAACAAGCATTCCATAAGAGAGGAGATCATCCCTTTCCAATGCTTCGGTTGAATCGTCGTTTAACATGAGAAAGGGCTCGGGAAGCCATTCCCCATAATATTCCTCCCTTTGTTTTCGTGCCGATTTCATCATATCTTTACAGTGGTTCGTGACCATTTTGCACAAAAAAGCCTTGGGCTGCGTTAAACGTTCCCGTGGGACATCATGTACCTTCACAAAAACATCCTGCACGGCGTCTTCCGCATCGGAAACCGAACCTGTCAATTGATAAGCAAGCTTGAATAACAGCTTCTTGTACTGCTTGTAAAGATCCTGCATCCGATTTGCTCCTTCCGCAGCTGATTTTCTATTTTCACCTTAAAGGAATCAGGGCTTTTATACAATCT
This sequence comes from Paenibacillus favisporus, assembly GCF_040545415.1. Classification (NCBI taxonomy): domain Bacteria; kingdom Bacillati; phylum Bacillota; class Bacilli; order Caryophanales; family Paenibacillaceae; genus Paenibacillus; species Paenibacillus favisporus. The sequence continues at coordinate 821,956 of NZ_JBEPLV010000002.1, forward strand.
TTACCGCCACTCGACGATCTCATCGAGACGCTGCCTTGCTTTTGGACGTTTGGGGTCCTCTTGCCGGTATCCGAAAGCAACCATACAGGACACGCCGAAATCGCCGTCACCGATAATACCCTCGTTTTGTAAAATAGAGGTCACCTGCTTTTTATCAAAACCTTCGATGGGACTGGAATCAATGCCGATTTGAGCCGCGGCTGTCATCATGTTCGCCAGTGCGATATACGTTTGTTTGCATGCCCATTCAAACAGGAGACGGTCATTATTTTCGAGCTCCGTTTCAATGAAGGTTTTATAGAACCCGGAAACCCGCTGTACCACTTCATCAGGCATATGCTGGATGTCTTTCAGCATTTTAATGACATGAGCCGAATCATGCCTTAAGCCTTGTCTGGCCAAAATCACAACAAAATGGCTCGCCGTAGGCAGTTGTCCCAGGGCACCGCCCGTGACAGGTTTTAACTTTTCGCGGAGCGCCGTATCCTGAATCACGACGAACTTCCAAGGCTCAAGGCCAACCGAACTCGGAGACAATCTCCCTGCCTCCAAAATAAAACGAAAGTCTTCATCCGGGATTTTCTGGCTGGTATCAAATACATGGCAAGCATGTCTGAATTGAAAAGCCTTTAAAATTTCTTCTTTTTTACTTTCCGCTGCGATCATATGGATCAACCTTCTTTCGTGGGTTTACACATATAACGAGGTAAGGCTGGCATTTGTGACCGCTGCTCAAACACGACTCTTGGTTCATTTACAATGCAGAAGTACTGTGTTAAATTTAATCTTGTATCAACAAGTGATATTTAGTTTCATTCTATGAAACATATTAGTGGCTATTGTATACAAATTGATCTGGATGCTGATCACGATTTAAGGGGGAGAGTCTATGATGGATGAGTCGAGGAAAAACCAGGTTAAGCAGCAGTTTTCCCGGAATGCGGATAAGTACGTGACGAGCGCAATCCATGCCAAAGGCGAAGATCTGGCCTGGCTCGTGTCATGCGCCAAAGCCAATGCGAATATGAATGTGCTTGATATCGCAACAGGGGGAGGGCATGTTGCCAATGCGCTTGCCCCGCTGGTTCGGCATGTAACAGCCTGCGATTTAACCCGTGAAATGCTGGCGGCAGCAGAACGCTTTATCGGCGGAAATGGACACACGAACGTAAGCTACATAACGGGAGACGCGGAGCAGCTGCCTTTTGAAGATGAATCCTTCGATCTGGTGACCTGCCGGATCGCTGCGCATCATTTCACAGATGTTCCGGCGTTTGCCGCCGAGTCTCTGCGGGTTGCCAAACCTGGAGGGAAACTGCTCTTCATAGACAACGTAGCTCCCGAGCAGGACCCTTTGGATCAATTTTATAATGATATCGAAAAGTTACGGGACCCGAGCCATGTCCGGGCATGGAAGAAATCGGAGTGGATTCATTTGCTCGAAAGCACCGGCTTCCGCATCGAGATGGCCGTCTGCTTCCCGAAACCGTTCCGGTTTCAGGATTGGTGCGAGCGGGCAGGGCTCCCGCAAGCGGAGAGAGAGACTCTAGAGAACAAGATGCTTCAGTCTGCAGAAGATGTGCGTCGGTTTTTCTCGATATTTTCAGATGAAAACGGCAGGCTTTCCAGCTTTTCCGGAGAATCCGTCTATATTCAGGCTGTCCGGGTGGAGTAGGCAGAGCTTGGACTAACCAAAATCGGAAAGGGGAAATAACGGATATGAAATGCGCAATTCTGGACGATTATCAACGGGTTGCCTTATCGATGACGGACTGGTCGGCCGTTGCGGAGCACGTCGAGCTCCGCGTATTCGATCATCATTTCGATGACGAGGAGGAGCTGGCTGCTGCGATCGAAGATTGCGAGATCGTCGTCATTATGAGGGAGCGGACGCCGTTCCGGGAATCGCTGTTCCGGCGTCTGCCGCGCCTGAAGCTGCTGGTCACGACAGGCATGCGCAACGCCTCGGTCGATCTGGCCGCGGCTGCGGAACGAGGCGTCGTTGTATGCGGGACGCGAGGAGGCGGCGAGGGGACGACGGAGCTGACCTGGGCGCTCATTCTCGGGCTCGCAAGAAGGCTGGTACAGGAGAACGAAGCGCTGCGCAGCGGCGGAGCCTGGCAAAGCACGATCGGAGTAGACCTGATCGGCAAGCGGTTAGGGCTGCTCGGCCTCGGCCATATCGGAAGCAACGTCGCCCGCATCGGGCAGGCGTTCGGCATGGAGGTTATGGCCTGGAGCCAGAACTTGACCGCCGACAAAGCCGCCGCCGCGGGAGTGAAGCTCGCATCGTCGAAGGACGAGCTGCTTGAAAGCAGCGACTTCGTCTCCATCCATGTCGTGCTCAGTGACCGCACGAGAGGGTTGATTGGTGCGCGGGAGCTTCGACTCATGCGTCCGTCCGCCTACCTCATCAACACCTCCCGGGCACCGATTGTTGACCGCGAGGCTTTGATCGAAGCCTTGCGCAGCGGCAAGATCGCGGGTGCCGGCCTGGACGTATTCGAGCAGGAGCCGCTGCCTATAGACGACCCGCTCCGGACGATGCCGAACGTGCTGGCCACGCCGCATATCGGTTACGTGACCGAAGCGACCTACCGCGCCTACTTCCGCGGCATCGTCGAGGCGATCGATGCGTACCTGAAAGGCTCGCCCGTGAATGTGATTGGGTAACGAGAGCAATGTCATCACGCCGGACATGTTCAGCCGCTGTCTCGAGCTTGGCGCATACGCCGCCGTCGTAGGCGGTGCCATTACGAGGCCGAAGGAAATGACGTTCCGAATCGTACAGGCATCCGTGAGATGATTTTTTAATGGGACGCCAAGCCAAATCAGTGCAGCCCACATTGATGGAAATTCTGCTATTGTGTTAAAATTTCTTGTGTTTGTTCAATCAGATTGCCGAATAATAGCTGGCACAGGAGGGTTCGAACATGAAAATATTGATCGTCGGCGCAACGGGTACGCTTGGAACGGCGGTTCGCCGTGAATTGGAGCAGAGCCATGAGATCATTACGGCCGGACGCAAAGGGGCTGACATCACCGTCGATATGTCAGTACCTGAAAGCATCATCGCCATGTATGATGCTGTCGGCAAGGTCGATGCGGTGATCTGCACCGCCGGACAAGCTTACTTCGGTCCGCTGCAGGAATTAACACCGGAACGTAATGAAATCGCGGTCTTAGGGAAGCTGAAAGGACAAATCAACCTTGTGCTGCTGGGGTTGGATCATGTAAATGATCAAGGAAGCTTCACCCTGACTACCGGTATTATTATGGACAGTCCCATTGTGGGCGGAATCTCATCAGCGATGGCGGGCGGTGCCATCAAAGCCTTCGTACAGTCGGCAGCCATTGAAATGCCAAGAGGAATCCGGATCAACAATGTCAGCCCGAACGTACTGGAGGAGTCCATGGTTACCTATGGACCTTATTTCCCAGGCTTTGAGCCTGTACCTGCTAGAAGAGCTGCCTTAGCGTTCCGGAAAAGTGTGGAAGGTGCCCAGACCGGACAAACTTATACGGTCTATTGAAGTAAGACGACCGAAGCGAATGTTGTTATCCGTAAAGTCGAAGCTAGATTAACAAATGAATGTAGCTGTCAGCGAACAACAAACTTTGGCAGATATGCAGAGCCAGTGGTTGGAGAATATCCAACGACTGGCTCTTTTTATGAAGTTCCTCGTTCTGCTATCCTCTACAGGATCCGAAGGTTGGCAAATCGAATGATGGAACCCAGGTCCTACCTGCCGCTAGCGTCTTTGTCATAAGTCTGGACGTAAATACCGTCCCCTTCCTGCCATTCGGCGATCAGAACGTCTTTATAATCGGTTATGTGATACGGTTCCAGCTGTGCTCTCAACCAGGATTCGTCAAATCCGAGATCCTTGATTTCGTCCCACAATACTTTTCCGTCGCGGATGATCGTTACGGGAACGTACACCGGCTTGTCCGGCAGATTCAAGTCCTCCCCGGTCGTTTTCTGATACTTGGATTTTTTTAAAATGCTGAGGGAGCCGTCGGCCTCCAAATAGCAGAAGGCGACCTCCCGAATCGAGAAGGTTTCGCTCTGGCGGAGCAAGCTTTGCAGCTGGTTTATGTTCATCCGGTTTTTCTTCAGCGCCTGAAGATCCAGGACGCCGTTTTTGATCAATGCAGAAGGCTTGCCCTCAAATATCCCCCGGAAAAACAGCGATTTTTGCCCCAGGTATTCGATAATGACAAGCAGCACTCCCCACAGGCAGATGGAATAGATGATATAAGACAGCCCGACTTTCGGTTCATATAAGGCGTTTCCGAGCAGTTCTCCAAACACGATGGAGGCGATGAAGGTGAAGGGCGTAATTTGTTTTATGATTTTTCTTCCGGCAAATCTCACGATCACGAACAATAAAAAAAATCCGACGATTAGTTTGAGGGTTACGGGCCCTAAATGAATTTCCGGCATATCATTAACCTCGCAGCGGTTTCTATTTTGGATTACATTCTATGTATGCCCATATTGCGCCCGATATTTACTTTCTACGTTTCAAGCAGGACGGTAACACAAAAGAACCGGCATTTAGCCGGTTCCTGGATTAAGGATAAGTCTGTGTATCTGAGACTTGGGTTTCCGATATCGCAAGGAAAGCTTCCGTTAAGTGCAGCCTGGTTTCCTTGAAGATTCGTTGATCGACGTTTTCTAATGCGGCGAGTGGCGGAATGAAAGACAGATGTTACAGCTTGCTTATCATCAGCAATCTTTTTCCCATGAGCCATATGACAGTGCCAGTGCCCCACAGAATCAGGGCGGACCCAAGGCCGACTACGGACATATAAGCATTGATGTGAGTGGCGCCAAAGCTGGCCTCCACAGGAAGGAACAACAGTGTTGCGAGCGCGAGCAGACACAGTAACGCCCCGGTTAGATGATAAAACTTGACCCGGAACAAAGAGGCCAGTGGAAAAAAGTGAATTCCGACAATCAGAGCGGTGACGATGGGGATCAACGCCGTGCGGCCGGCGGCATTGCAGACGGCAACCGCAATGGCGATTGCGGCGCCCTCTGCCGCAAAGACGATATTGAAACGGATGGCGATCCGTTTGCCGGTCCTTACATCAGCTACTGCGCTTTGATCCTTGATCTTCCGCGACCCGCGGATCAGCGAGGCACCTCCGATGAACAGCACAAGTCCAATGGCGACAGCTGCGGCTAACCACAAAGGAGCTGCCAACTCCTGCAATCCCATGATGCCGGTATACGCCCACAGTGTACCGAATAAGGCCATAAAAAAAACGCCGCTTGCCGTTCCGCGTATGGCGGAACTATGGATGGTGCCAGATGGTTTTTTCATAATGTTAACTCCTCCGAATGGATATGATCTTCACTGGATTCATCATATCAAAAGGACCGAACCCCCCGGTATTCACGGTTGTCATGACTTTGATATGACAGTTGTCATCAATTTCCCTATGCTCCAACGCCGCAATATTTCGGCAGTATGCCATGCCAAAGAAGCCGACCGGCAATGGGCACCGGTCAGCTTCTGCAGGTCGTATTATTTTGTCCGCAAATACCGCTTGTCCTTTAGGAATAACCACCAGAACAAAATAAACGCCGGCAGCAGAATGACGGTGCCGAAGCCGTAGCCCCAGAGCAGCGACACGAACATCGAGTGGTTCGTAAAACCGGCCTCCACGGTCAGGTCGGGGTGGACGATGTAGGGCATATGCGCTCTCCCGTAGGCGTAGCTCGCCAGGGCAAACTGCAGAATCACGGCGACAACGGACAGGCGCAGCCAGCCTTTTCTGCCGTTTTTCCGGCGGATCCACAGTGCATCGTACCCGATGGCAAAAGCGACGACCGACAGCAAGAACCACAGCGACTGCTCCTGCATTCGGGCGACGATCCATAACGCTTCCGGAACCATCGTAAACGTCGCCAGGACGGCCATCGCCAGCGCCAGCGGCCCCAGAACGACCGCGATGGAGCGGTAGTGCTGCGAGACCTGTTCGTCGCCGGCTTCCCGGCCGTAGTCGGACAGGAACAAGGCGGACAGGAACAGCTCGGTCAGAATGCCGAAGCCGACGTGGGCGTACAGCGTGGCGCTGGTCAGCAGCTTCCCGAACTCCAGCTGGGGAAAACCCTGGCTCATGTGAATAAATCCGCCGAGCGAAATCGGCAGCACGCTGACGAGCAGACCGGGGATCAGCAGTCCGGTGACGCCGGACACGATCCGAAGCGCCAGTTCATGCTTCTGGACAGAGTACGAATAGACGATGAACGCGCTCCGAAACAGCAGCAGGACGAGCACCAGGCTCACCGGCACGAGCAGGAGCGTGCCCAGGACATAAGCGGCCCGGGGAAAAAAGCCGACCAGCGCGACTACGAGCAGGACGAGGAAGACGTTGGTGACTTCCCAGGAAGGGGACAGGAAGCGATTCGCGATGTCGGCCGCATGCGGATTCCGTCTGCTGAACACCATGGACCAGAAGCCTGCGCCGAAGTCGATGGAACCGGCGATGGAATAGATGAAAATAAAGCACCAGAGAATCGTGATCGCAAGCTGCGTGTCGCTCATAGGCTTCTCCCCTCTCCGTTGACGCCCTCTACCCCGTCGAAGGTGACCGGATGCCGTTTGAAATAGTAGTACATCACCACGGCCGTGACGATGAGCAGAAAAACATACAGGCCAAGGAAAAGGACAAACAGCGAACCGAGATGCTGCGCCTTCGTCGCGGCCGACGCCGTCGTCTGCATATGGTAGATCGTCCACGGCTGACGCCCCGTACAGCTGAACACCCAGCCCGTTTCAATGCCGATCATGGACAGCGGGCCGGCCAGCAGCCACCTCGGATAGGGACGCTTGGTCAGCAGCCGCAGACCGATCGTAAAGGCCGATGCGAGGATCAGCAGTGTGCCGATGCCGACCATGACGTTGAACAGCGTATGAATGATCAGCGGGGGCCACTGATCCTCCGGAAAATCGTTCAGACCCTTCACCACCGTGTCGAACCGGTTGCCCGCCAGAAAGCTGAGCGCCCACGGAATTTCGATGGCACCTTTAATACTGCGGGTTTCTTTATCGCTGACACCGCCGATCGCGAGCGGCGCATAGGCCTGAGTCTCAAAGAGTCCCTCGGCGGCCGCCAGCTTCTCGGGCTGATGCTCATGCAGCATTTGCGCGGTTTCATGGCCGCTAAGCGCCGTCATCAGCGAAATGATCCCGCCGATGAGCAGTCCCAGGAACAGGCTCTTCTGGTGATAGGACCGCTCGCGTTCCGACGATCCGCGCTTAAGCAGCTTATAGGCGGCTACCGAAGCGACCGCAAACGCACCGGTCATATAGGCCGAGAGCAGGACATGCATGGCCGTCGTCGGCAGGCTCGGGTTGAACACGGCCGCCCATGGATGGACGTCAAACACCCGGCCGTTTTCCATCCGGAAGCCGCTGGGCGTATTCATCCAGGCGTGGGCGTCGGTAATGAGAACAGCGGACATGCTGGATCCGATCGCAACAAAGATGACGCTCAGAATCCGCAGGGTTGGCGGAAGCCGATCCGCCGCGTAGACATAGATGGACATGAACAGCGCCTCGAGGAAAAATGCCCAGATCTCAATCTGGAAGGGAAGCGCGATCACTTGGCCGACGATTTCCATAAAGCCGGGCCACAAGAGGGACAGCATCACGCCGACCAGGGTTCCCGACGGAATGGCGACACCAAGGAGAATGGCGAGGCCTTTGGTCCAGCGTTTGGCGAGCGTGGCGTAGTCCTTGTCCTTTTTCACCTGGTACAAAATTTCCGCGATGACGATCATGAAGGGGATGCCTACCCCGAGTGTCGCAAAGATGATATGAAACGCCATGGACGATCCGAACAGTGACCGTGCCAGCATAACGTTATCCATAAGAAGCCTCCGTTCTCAGCGTAAAGTCGCATCTTATTGTGAACCAAGGTTATCCAAAGTATTCCTGCACAGATAAATAACGCCAAGAGCGTAAAGCGGCCGGAACATAGAGTAACCGGGCGGGGACAATGGATTGTGGCTGTAGCCACCCTGACTGTATAATGGAGAGAAGATGACTAGGAAAGGGGTGACCCGGAGTGAAAATCAGCGAATTGTCGCAATTAACCCATGTCAGTGCCCGCTCGATCCGTCATTACGAAAATCAAGGTCTTCTAATCGCCGACAGACTGGATAACGATTACCGGGATTTCCCTGAATCGGCCGTCGGGCGGGTCAAGGCGATCCAGCTGTACTTGAAGCTGGGATTGACGGTTGAAGAGATCAAAGCGTTATTCAGAACGGAAGTGGCCGATCCTGACGGTTATGAATATTGCGAGGAGATGCTGGCCACGTATGAGGGAAAGCTGCAGCAGGTAAATGAGCAGATCGAAGCCTTGCACGGGCTGAAAACATTACTGGAAAGGCAAATCGCCTTCACCAACGGGAAAAAGAACATCGTATAGCATTGACAGAAACTGGAGCGCAGGGAGCAAGCTCCGGTTTTTTTTATGTTGACATTGACACTAGTGTAAACCTTTATGATGGGCTTAATCTCGTGATGAAGGGAGTTTTACCTATGAATACAGGCTTTCCAAAAGACAACCGTCATGCTGGCGATTCGTATGCGGCAGGCAACTCCAAATCAGTCACCCTCATCGGACTCGGCCCGATGGGACAGGCGATGGCGCGCATACTGCTTGACCGCGGCTATGCCGTGACCTTGTGGAACCGGACCCCCGCCAAGGTGGAAGAGCTTGTCCAGCAAGGTGCCGTCCGGGCCGAGACGGTGGGCGGCGCTTTGGATGCGAATGAGCTTACAATACTCAGCCTCACCGATTACGACGTCATGTACACTATTTTCGAACCGGCCTCAGAGCAATTGGCAGGCAAAACGATCGTCAACCTGAGCTCGGACACGCCGACGAACGCCCGTAAGGCGGCGGAGTGGCTAGCGGACCGCGGCGCCCGTCTCGTCACAGGCGGCGTGCAGGTTCCTCCTTCAGGGATCGGCCAATCCGGATCCTACACGTATTACAGCGGGCCAAGGGAGGCGTTTGAGGCTTATAAGGAGACGCTGGAGGTGCTGACCGGCACCGATTACAGGGGAGAGGATCCCGGACTTTCCATGGTGTATTACCAGATCCAAATGGACATGTTTTGGACATCCATGCTCAGCTACTTACATGCGCTTGCGCTGGCTGAAGCAAACGGCATTTCGGCGGAACAGCTTCTGCCGTATGCTTCAGCGACCCTGTCGTCGCTGCCGGGCTTTATCGCGTTCTATACGCCTCGCCTTGACGAAGGGCTGCATCCCGGCGATGTGGACAGACTGGCCATGGGTGTGGCGAGCGTCCAGCATGTCGTGCATACAGCCGAAGATGCGGGGATTGATGCTGCTTTACCGGCTGCCGTTCTCCAGATTTTCAGGCGGGGAATGGACCAAGGATATGCCGGGAACAGCTTTACCAGCCTGATTGAAACGTTCTAAGCAGCCAAAGTGCGGAATTCATGACCCGCAATGCCGAAGCCTGACTCCATTGGGAGTTCAGGCTTTTTTGTACTGTATCTGAGAAGCCGATTGACCTTCGTCAAGGTCTAGGGGTATACTTTATTCAATTTTTCAGAATACGTTTTCGTAGCTCGGCAAGAGCAGGAAAACGAGAGTTTTTCTTACATATAACGCTGCATGCAGCGTAACGATCTCAAGGAGGTTATCATTTGCTTACTACATTAAATCTAGCCGGAATTTGGGAACTCCAACTGGATGGGGAGAAGTCCGGATTGCAAACACCGTTCACCGATACGATGGAGCTCCCGGGCACGACATCCCATGCGCGAAAAGGGGAGCGGAACGAAGCCGCAGAGATCGGCTCGCTGACGGATGAGTATCGTTTTGAAGGCTATGCCTGGTTTTCACGGACGTTTGAAGTGGACGCATCACTCGCGGGGTTACCCTGCTTCCTTTACCTGGAGCGTACGCGTGTGACAACCGTTTGGATCGACGGTGAGGAATTGGGCAGCCGTAACAGTCTGAGCACCCCCCATGTGTACGAGATCTCCGGAGGACTGGCGGCAGGGACGCATACGATCCTTATTCGTGTCGACAACACGAACTACCCCACCAAAGGCGGCCATCTCACATCCCCGGATACGCAGACGAACTGGAACGGCATCACCGGACGGATCGAGCTGCAATTTACGGGCCAGCGTTACCTGCAAAATGTCCAGGTCTATCCGGATGCAGCAAGCCGCTCGGTCACCGTCAAGGCCCGCCGCGTAGGCATCTCCGCAGACAAGCTGGTCGTGTCAGCATCCGGATTCAACGGCGATTCCGAGCACCGGCCGGAGGCGCAAACGTTCAGCCTTTCCGATGATCACGAGGTCGTTATCACATACCCGCTCGGTGAAGACGCCAGACTGTGGAGCGAGTTCGATCCCTACCTGTACAAGCTGAACCTTCGTCTGGAGGACGAGGAAGGAACGCTGCTGGACGTGACCGAAATCGTATTCGGACTGCGGGCATTCCAGGCTGACGGCGATAAGTTTACGATTAACGGGGTCCGGACTTTTCTGCGCGGGAAGCATGACGGCCTCATTTTCCCGTTGACAGGCTATGCGCCGACAACTGTTGACGAATGGCTGCGGGTGCTTACCATTGCCAAATCGTACGGCATCAACCATTATCGCTTCCATACCTGCTGCCCGCCGGAGGCCGCTTTTACCGCGGCCGATCTGCTGGGGATCTATATGGAGCCGGAGCTGCCGTTCTGGGGAACCGTCACCGACGAATCCGATCCGAATCATAACGCCGCCGAACAGGAATACCTGATCCAGGAAGGGTTCTCCATGCTGGAGAGCTTCGGCAATCATCCGTCTTTTGTCATGATGTCGCTCGGGAACGAGCTGTGGGGGAGCAAGTCGCGCCTCAGTGAGATCCTTGCCGCTTACAAAGCGTTCGATGACCGCCCATTGTATACGCAAGGCTCGAACAACTTCCAGTTCGTGCCGGACATTCTGCCGGAGGAGGATTTTTTCTGTGGCGTCCGCTTCTCGCGGGATCGTCTCTTCCGCGGCTCCTACGCTATGTGTGACGCGCCGCAGGGCCACGTGCAGACGGACATGCCAAGCACCCGCAAAGATTATGACGAGCAGATCCAGCCGTCCGTCTTCGGTAAAGGACCAGAGGAAGGATCGGGGAACAGCATCCAGATCCAGTACGGCACAGGTACGAAGACCGTGCAGGCGTCGGCCGTAGAAGAACAATTAATCCCCCGCATTCCGGTTGTTTCGCACGAGATCGGTCAGTATGCCACCTTCCCGAATTTTGCCGAGATCGAGAAATACACGGGTCCCCTCAAAGCCCGCAATTTTGAAACGTTCCGGAAACGGCTCGAGGACAAGGGGCTTGGCCATTTGGCGGAAGCTTACTTTTGGAACTCCGGGCAGCTGGCGGTAGACTGCTATAAGGAGGAACTGGAAGCTGCTTTCCGGTCCCGACGGCTGGCAGGGTTCCAGCTATTGGATCTCCAGGATTTCAGCGGCCAAGGGACGGCGCTTGTGGGTGTGCTAGATGCTTTTATGGACAGCAAGGGCTCGGTGACTCCGGAGGAGTGGCGGACGTTCTGCTCCGACGCCGTGCTGCTGGCGCGTTTTGACAAATATCATTTTACAGCCGGCGAGCGTTTCGACGCGCACGTCGAGCTGGCTTATTTCCGCGGCATACCGCTAAACGCGGCTGAAGTGGTCTGGAACGTTGCAGAAGGCGGGACGATTCTGGCGGAAGGAACGCTGGCTGCAGAAGCATCCAAAGACGATAACTACGTCGATTTCGGGGATATCTCCTTTGTAGTTCCGGAACCTGCAGGTATGACACAGGTCACCTTGTCACTCGCCATCACCGGGACGGATATCCGTAAAACCTACCCGCTCTGGCTCTACCCGTCTGGAGTGATTGTCGATGAAACTGCACAGCAATGGGTAACCGCACTGGACCCTAGTGTCCTGGCGCGTCTTGCGAAGGGGGAGTCTCTGCTGCTTACGCCGGACCCGGCCCGGCTGGAATCCGCTGTAGACGGCACATACTGTACGGATTTCTGGTGTTACCCGATGTTCCGGTCGATATCGGAGAGCATGAACAAGCCCGTGCCTGTCGGTACGATGGGACTGCTGATCGATCACTTGCATCCGGCACTGCGGCATTTTCCAAGCGCATCGCATTCGACGTATCCTTGGTGGAGCATCGCGACCCACTCGCGTCCGATCATTTTGGACAACCTGTCCCAAGCTTTGTCGCCGATCGTTCAGACGATTGACAATTTTGAGCGCAACCATAAGCTGGGCCTCTTGTTCGAGTGCCGGGTCGGCGCCGGCAGGCTCCTCGTCTGTCCGCTGAATACGGAAGCGGTGATTGGTACGCCGGAGGGCAAGCAGTTCCTGCACAGCCTGATCGAATATGTACGATCCGAAGACTTTGATCCGCAGGTTGAACTTGCGCCTTCCGAGCTTCAGGCTATCCTGTAAGCTCACGATCTTCAGGATGGCTCCATCCAAACCGAACGATGCTGAATCCACGGGAACGTTTGGTTGAGCAAAACCGCCGCTGACGTTGCAGCTCCCCGTAATTTGGCCTATGATGAGAGAGAAAAGGGGAGCTGAACGTGGCTAGAACCAAAGCATTTGATACGAATGAAGTTCTGCATAAAGCGATGAAGGTTTTCGGGAGCCAGGGCTATGAAGGCACTACGCTGCCGGACCTGTTAACCGGGCTGGGCATCGCCCGCCAGAGTTTGTATGACACGTACGGTACGAAGCGTGACCTGTTCGTGACGGCAGTCAAATATTATATGGATCGAAAAAATCACGATTTGCTGGAACTGATGGACCAGCCGGGTGCGGTTATTGATAAAGTGAAGCTGGCTTTCACGGCGATGATCAGCGCTCTGGCGGACCCGGAGCTGCGCCGGGAGTGTTTTATCATCAGCAGCGCGATTGAGCAAGCGCCTCATGACGAGGAGCTGGCCGCCTATATCCGCTCCAACACCGAACAGGTGGAGCAGGCTTTCTATAGCATGCTGGAGCGCGGGAAGGAGCGGGGCGAGATCGATCCTGAAACCAATATCCGCGAGCTGGCCCGGTTTCTAGCACATGAACGGATATCCTTGGTCGTTGCGGCAAAGATGGGGATGGACGAACAGAACCTTTACGGTATTATGCGGATGGTGCTGTCTGTCCTCAAGTCAAATGAAAGCAGTAATGAATAACACAGACTGGTAAAAAAAGGGCTGTCCCGTGTCATCTATCATGACCGTGGGGCAGCCTCTTTTTTATGCTGTTATTGTCTTAGACCATTTCTCCGGCCGTTAAGCCTTGTTCAAACCAGCTCCGGTGGCTCCGGATAAAATCTTCAAGGGAACGCGGATCCCGCCCGGTTACTCGCAGTACCGTGTCCGTAACCTGATCTTCCACGCCTTCTGTCCGAATACGGCGATCCAGATCAGCCAGCAGTTCAGCGTAATCATTCGGAACACCGGCAGCTGTAAGCGACTGCGCCAGCTGCTCTTCCGTAATGCGGCTGTGCTTGACGGCCAGGCCGGTAACCCGGCTGATTACCGCTGCGGCTTCATCATAGCTGAGCGATTCGGGTCCCGTAATGATATGCTCCGTATTGTGCGGTTCCTTATCCGTCAGCGCATGGAAGGCGACGGCCGATATGTCATCGGCATCAACGAAGCCGATTTTGCCGTCTCCGGCTGCGGTGATGATTTCTCCCTGCTGGCGAATCGTATGGCCATGTCCTGCTTCCGTAAAGTTCTGCATGAAATAGGATGGCCGCAGCACGGCCCACTCGGGCGCGTGCTCTTTCAGGTACTGATGGACGGGGCCGAAGACCGGCCCATACTCCGTTACCGATGCGCTGGACAGCAGGACAAAGCGGCGGACAGAGGCGCCCAATGCTTTGCGGATCAAAGGGATCATGACTTTATCCGGGTGCATGCCCGTCGGGGCGACGAGATAAACCGCACCAATACCTTGCAGGGCTGCGTCGTGGGTGGAATCGTCGTACCAGTCAAAACGTACATGGTCGGCCAGCGCATTCTCCATGTTGGACGGGCTTCGTCCGGCAGTCCGGATGGAGTAGCCTTGGTTGATCAATAGCTGGGCGAGACGAGAGGAAGTTTTTCCTTGTCCTCCCGTGATTAGAATGCGATTGGATGAATCGGTATGCATAAGAACAGCTCCTTTTTTTATCGTTTGGGTGATGATCAAAGTGCTAACGGGTTCCAATAGTCCTGAAAGCGGACGATGCTGCCGTCCTTGACCTCTACGACTGAAATATACTTCTGCTCATATGGTTTGCCATCCGCGAAGACGGTCCCGTTGCCTTCGTACTGGGCAATAAATATCGGGGATTCCGCCGAAACATGGATCACCGGTTTGGTAAAGGAGCGAATCTCAATCAGGGTGTCGAGCATATCCAGGTGCTGCTTCAGAGCCCTTTTACCCTTCAAAAGTTGAGGTAGCGCTTCAGGCGCGTAAGGGAATTCGAATACGACATCCTCATCAAATAAATCGAGAAAACCTTCATAATCTTTGTTCTTAATACGATCTGTGAACAATTGCATGATCGTTTCTGCCTGTGCGGAAGAAATCGTGCCCATTTCAGATGCCTCGCTTTCTGCGGTGGATTGGACCTGTTTAGCAATTCGCTAAAGGTATAGACCTAATATAACGATTCCGGACCAAATGGTCAATAATATTTTGACTAAATAGTCCGAAAATAAAAAAACGATGGAAAGTGAGCGCCTGTTAACAGGAAGTCGATCTCTGTTTTTCATGGAATAAGGTGCACTCCATTGGCATACGGACGACGGGAGGTATACAATACCATTTGGGCGAGCATCGCAAATAACCCATGAAAATCTGTTCATAGGAGGGGGACCATGCCGCAGGAAGATGTGATCAAAACCGTGATGAAACAGTACATTGACCGCTTCAATCAGGATGATGTGGAAGGCGTGCTTTCCCTTTTCGGGGAAGAAGCCACCGTGGAAGATCCGGTCGGTTCACCGGCTGTAGAAGGGAAATCCGCAATCGCTGAATTTTACAAAAAGGTGGTTAATGGAAATACCCGAATCCGGCTTGAGGGACCCATACGGGGTTCTCACAGCAATTCGGGCGCTATGGCGCTGCAAATTACGACCTCAGCTGAAGGGAAAACCATTTCCATACCGGTCATTGAAGTGATGACCTTCGACGAACAAGGCAGCATCGCTTCGATGAAGGCATACTGGGGACCAGGGGATATGGTCATCAAGTAATACGGTATTGGCAAGGGTGCCGCCGTACTGGAGCACATGCTGCCCGGTGCGGCGGCTTTATGTTTTACTGGGGAATAGGATGCACGGGGATACTCATGACAGCGGATAATCATAAAATTTGATTATTTTCACGTCCGGCAGCAGGTGATATTCTGGGGAGGCGCAGCCCTGAAGTCCATATTATTATATGATTTCGCACTATTTTAATATTGTCCTTTCCACTGCATGACGGTAAGATCGTTGTAGTTTGAATTGAAACCGCTTCCTAAAAAGAATTCCATATGCGTATTTCTACAGGTATGGATTGCTGATCAACGTGAAAATGAGGTGCAGTTCATGACGGAAATCGAAAATCTTAAACAACAGTTTGCCGATCCGCCTGCTGAATTCAGCCCTATTCCTTTTTGGTTCTGGAACGATGCCCTGACCGAGGAGGAAATCATCCGCCAAATCCATGATTTTTATGCCAAAGAGGTGGCAGGCTTCGTCATTCACCCGCGGATGGGCATGCCCAGAGAGATCCCTTATTTGTCGGAGAAGTACATGGACTTGATCGAAACCGCCGTATCGGAAGCCGCCGATCTGGGGATGCGGGTCATTCTGTATGATGAAGGGATGTATCCTTCGGGCTCCGCCTGCGGACTCGTCGTGCAGCAGAATCCCGGGTTTGCCAGCCGGGGGTTGCGGCTTCAGGAGATCCCATGCGATAAAGGATCAGGCCCCGTGAGGGTCCCCATCGCGCTGTCCTCAGGGGAGACGCTGGTGTCGGCCCAAGCCGTCATCAAGCCGTCTGCAGGTGAGGCCCAAGTTGAAACGGCAATCGTGCTCGAATATGAGAACGACAGCGTGTCGTTCACGCCGCCGGCCGAAGGAAACTGGTCGGTCTTATTGTTCATCGAGACTCCATCACGGGGAACCATCCGCGGCGTTCATCCCGGACAGGACGATGGCGAGCCGGACGCTCCATTAGCGGCCGATTTGCTGAATCCGGATGCGGTGAAATGCTTTATTACGATAACGCATGAAAGATACTACCAAAGGCTGCATCGCTATTTTGGAACGACCGTATTCGCCTTTTTCACCGACGAACCGGATTTGCTCGGCCGCGGCCATATCAAGGGGCTGAAGCCATGGACGAACGACTTCCTGAATGAGCTTATCGAAGGCGGCTTTCATGAGCAGGATTTGCCGGCGCTGTGGTTCGAGACGGGAGACTCGGCTCCTTCGGTCCGCGAAGCTTACGAAACGGCGGTTCGGAACCGGCTGGGCCGCACGTATTATAAGCAAATCGCCGATTGGTGCGAAGCGCACGGCATCAGCCTTACCGGTCATCCGGCGGGAAGCGACGACATCGGGCTGCTGGAGCATTTTCATATTCCCGGGCAGGATGTCGTCTGGAGGTACATCGCCCCCGAAGACGGCAAGTCGCTCACCGGCGTGCACAGCACCATGGGCAAGTGCTCATCGGATGCCGCCCGCCACCGGGGGAGACGAAGAAACCTGAACGAATGCTTCGGCGTCTGCGGAATCGAAGGCGGCTGGTCGCTGAGCGCCGACAATATGAAATGGTACCTGGACTGGCTGTTCGTCCGGGGTGTCAATCTGATCAGCCCGCATGCCTTTTATTACTCCATCCGCGGGGAGCGCAGGGACGAGCGTCCGCCGGATGTCGGACCTCATAACATTTGGTGGACGGAATACGGCCGGTTCGCAAGGTACATCAAGCGGATGAGCTGGATGATGACGGGCGGTGTCAACGGAGCGGAGGTCGCCGTATTGGCAGGGGCCAAGCACCTGCCTTGGCAAATCGTCAAGCCGCTGTATGAGCAGCAGATCGAGTTCAATTACTTGGAGGAATCGCTGCTGAATACCTCCTGCGAGTTAGAGGACGGGACGATTGCGATTGCCGGTTACCGGTATAAAGCGGTCCTGATCGAGAACTCCCTAAGGCTTGCACCGTCCAGCCTGCAGTTCCTAAGGGCGTTTGTCGATCAGGGCGGGGTGATCATCGAATGGAGTCCTGAAGGCAAGGATAGCGCAAACATCGGCCAGGTCGCGGTAAGCCGTGCTGAAGAGGTTCCGGAAGCGCTGGAGCGCAGGCTGGGCTGGAAGCATAAGCTCGAACCCGCCGCGGAAGCGATTCGGATCAGCCGGGTGATAAAGGACGGTATCTGTTTCTATGTCATCGTCAATGAGGGCGAAGAAGGATACGAAGGTGCCTTGCGGATCAACCACACCGGTACGGCGGAATATTGGCGGCCTTGGACGGGGGAATGCGAAGCGGCGAGGACGCTTCGAACAGACGATGGACAGGTCGTTGACTTACATATAGAGCGCAGGGAATGCATCATTCTTGCCGTGGATCCGGCCTCGGATGAACAGGGGGCGAGCTTCAGATCGGAGCAGGCGAAGAGTAAAAGGGATAGGGACGTATCGGTGGAGGACTTGTCGGAGGGCTGGCAGGTGGTGGATGGTCCATGGACCGGGGAGCTCCCTTCACTGTCGTCATGGATTCATTGGGAAGGGATGGACCACTTCTCGGGAACGGTAGTTTACGAGCGGAGCCTTGAACTCGCAGACCCATCCGCGTGGTCGGAACTCCTGCTTGATCTCGGCGATGCTCATGAATTCGTTCAGCTTAAGGTGAACGGCAGGGAGGCGGGGGTCCGGATGTGGAAGCCTTACGTTTTTGACCTTGCCGAATCGGCGGTGCTTCCCGGAACGAACCGCCTGCGTGTGTCCATCACGAACAGCCTGGCCAACCGCTACGACGGCAAGTCCTTCCCGTCCGGGTTGATTGGCCCGGTACAGCTGATGAAGGTGCCGCATTATTGAGATTTTCTTTGGCAGGAAGACCTGAGTTCGTGACGGCAAGTTGTCGAACCACCATATGAAAGGCAACTCTTCGCTGCAGGCTGGTCTGTTAAGGGATAGCGGATGACGTTTCCCGCTTGGCGGCCAGCTTGACGAAGCGGCACAGCGGTTCGAGTTTGAGCCGGGACATAACTTTGATTGAAACTGACTTAAAATAACGGCAGAATCTGCTCCTCTTCCCGCGGCTGCACAGCGTCTGTGCAGCCGTCCCGAAGAGGAGTTTTCGTATTTGGCAATCCTCAGTCGCATACGATGCACAACGATTCTCAAGTATATGGCCTCCGCCAAATGGCGAGAATGATGAAAAGATTCACAAACCGTGCTGCAAGGGGACCGACAAATGTCATTTTTCAAACAACTATGGAAGGCCATGCTCAAGGATGAATCTACATCGCAGGAAGCCATTGTCGAGGCATATCCTGAAAACAACGAAAGGCCCTCTCTTCAACATACGCTCGAGCAATTTGACAATTGCGCCGATCTGGTGCATCGAACTTACCCCAAACTTCAAGTGGATATCGTGTACTTTAGTCCCATGATGGATATGGACAAGCTGACTCGCGACGTATTAACCCCGCTGCTGCAAGCTGGTGAAGATGAAGTATCCGACGTGTTGGAGCAAAGCCAATTTTCCAAAAATGAGGACAGTAAGCAAATCGTTAAAGGGATTCTTTCCGGACAGGCAGCCATCTTTTACGGGCAATCCGCCTATTTAGTGGATGTTTTCGGCCCCGAATCGCGCGCCGTTACCCAATCCGAAACGGAGACGGTCATTACGGGCCCCCATGATGCTTTTACAGAACGTGCGGGAACGAATCTGGCGCTCATTCGCAGCCGAATTCGAAGCTCACATCTGAAAGTGATCCGGTTGTCTGTGGGGGAAGTCACCAAAACGGATGTGTTTATCCTTTATATAGAAGGAATTGCAAACATGGATTATGTCCATGAGGCGATAAACAGAATTAAAGCTATTGAAATGGACGCCGTGTATGACACCTCGATGCTCATCCAATGCATAGAGGACAGCCCGAAATCCGTGTTTCCCCAATTCATTACGTCGGAACGTCCGGACGCGATTGCATCCAAGCTGGTATCCGGGCGGGTGGTCGGGCTCTGTGACGGGAGTCCTTCAGCATTTAGCGCCCCTACATCCGTGTTCGAATTTTTCTCTTCCTCGGACGATTACTACCAACGATGGATGGTCGGTACAGGGATCCGCCTGCTTAGATTCGTTGCCTTTATCATTACGGTCGCCTTCACGGCCCTTTACGTGTCCGTCACGACATATCATTATGAGATGATTCCTGAAAATCTGCTGATCCCGTTAACGGAATCCAGAAGCAGGGTTCCCTTTCCGCCTTTATATGAAGCTCTGCTGATGGAAACCACGATCGAGCTGCTAAGGGAAGCCGGCGCCCGGCTGCCTACTAAAATCGGGCAAACCATCGGTATCGTCGGGGGTATTGTCATCGGGCAGGCAGCCGTTCAGGCCGGTCTGACAAGTAATATTTTAATTATCGCCGTGGCGATCTCTGCGATCTCCTCCTTTGTTATTCCCAGTTATGCCATGAGCGGCTCGATTCGAATCATCCGTTTCGGAATCATAATATTGGCAGGAATTTGGGGGAACTTCGGGATTGCGATCGGTTTCACCGCGATCATTATTCATCTTGGGGGAGTGCTCAGCCTCGGTACGTCATATTTAACTCCCGTTGCCCCGTTTAAGTTTAGGGATTGGAAAGATACGTTTATCCGGGCTCCATTTTTTATCCTGGATGAAAGACCTACGCAAACCAAGACTCCAAACCGGATAAGACAAAAGCCCAGAAGGTAGGTGACGGCTCATGAAGGAGAAGTTATCTGCGTTTCACGCCACCATATTAATCTATATGACCCAAGTCGGCGTATTCAGCTTCAGCCTTCCCCGAATGCTTGCCCAGCATTTTGGAACGAACGGTTGGCTTGCGATATTCATTTTGGCGGCCTTTGTATTTCTGAACACCGCGATCATTGCTGTTGTTTATCGGCTGTCCAAAGGGAAATCCGTCTTTGAAACGCTAGAAAGGTCGATTCCCAAAATCGTTCTGTTCCCGATTTACCTTTGTTTATGCTGTTTCTGGGTAACGATCGGCTGTTTGGCCGCGAAGGAGTACATATTTATCTTTCAAATTATCGCTTTTCCTTCGACCCATCCGATGATCTTTATGTTTATTTTTTGTATGCTCGCCTATTTATTGATTAATAAGGGGATTTACAATATTGCCAAAGTTTCGACCGTTTTTTATATCATCACGGTGTGGATCCTTTTTTTGTTCTTTTTTTACTATCATGACTTTAAGTGGACCCGGCTTACGCCTTTCATTTTTCAAGGTGGAAATCCAGACAAAATCAAAGGGTTTTTCGATGTGTATCCAGCTTTTCTCGGATACGAGCTGACCCTACTGCTTTTTCCATATGCGGACAAAAAAACGCATCTCATGCGGTCGGCATTTATAAGCAGCGGGCTGGCGACCATCGTGTATGCGTTCATTGCCTTCGTCTCTTTTGGCTTTTTCGGTTTGGGCTATCTGAAGGTGCTGCAATACCCGATTCTGGTCTTGTTTGCTTATGTTCACCTTCCGCTCATTGAACGCATTGAGAATCTGCTTTACGGTTTTCTCTTGTTTACGACCATGATCACGACGGTGATGAACAGCTGGGCTGCCGTTGAGGTCGGGAAAAGGATGTTCCCCAAATTAAAAACTGCCGTATTAAGCTTTTTGATAATATTGTTCGGTTATGTGATCTCCTTTATCCCGGAAGTGCTGATGGAGGCTCAAAGGTGGCTGCATTACGCGGCTTACATCGAAATCGGTCTTGCTTTCGGCTTCCCGATTGCTTTGATCTTGTTGTTGCTTATTCAACGGAGCAGAGGTGAATTCCAATCATGAACAAAAGATGGCCCGGATTATTGTTGACCCTTGCAATGCTTACAGGATGCGACGATCAGCACATATTGGAGAGAACCGGATTTTGCCACACGATCAGCTACGATCTTTTGCCGGACCATAATTTTAAAATCGGACTGAGCGTACCCAAGGCAGATCCGAACTCCAAGACGGACCGGGAGGTGCTGCAAGCTATCGCCCACAGCAGTAAGGACTCACAACCGAAATTGGTCAGACAAACCAGTCTGCTGCTGGTTAACGGACAGCTGCGGAACCTTCTCTTCAGCCTGCCTTTAGCCGAGGGCGGTCTCTTGGACCAAATGGATACGCTGAGCCGAGATCCATCGATTCCGCCTAAAGTCAAGATTACTCTGGCTGATGGCGATGCCTATGATTTGCTTAAAAAAAATTACAAGGAGCACCCCCGAACCGACCGGTACATTTATACTTTGCTGGAAAAGGAAGCGGCGTATCAAACGGTGCCTGAGGCTACCCTGTACGAATTCATACGGGATTATTACGATGACGGAATTGATCCGATCGCTCCCATCATCAAAGACGCGGGAGATACGATTACGGTCTCCGGCGTAGGACTGTTTAGAGGGGACAGATATATTACCAGGATCAAACCGGATGATTTGCACATATTGGCTTTGTTACGACATAATCTGCGGCATGCGGATATGACGATCCATCTGGCTTCGGAAGGACAGCACAAAGAGCTGATCACCTTCAACTATTTGAAGAGTGACCGGAAGATCGATGTTCTTCGCGACAAGAGCGGCAAACCCGTGGTGATGATTCATATCAAGGCGTCCGGATCGGTGCTCGAGTATATCGGAAAATTGAAGCTGCACAGTGATGCGGACCGAAATACATTATTGCAGCAGGCAGCAAGGCATCTGGAGAGCAGAGCCGAAGAGATGATCAAGTTTATGCAGGATAACAAGGTGGACAGCATCGGAATTGGTGCTTATGTGCGCAACAGTATGAGTTATGCTTCCTGGAAGAAACTTGACTGGTATGAAGAGTATGCTCATCTTACCGTGAAATGCAAGGTTGATTTAAACATCGTTAACTCTGGACAAACCCTCTAGAAGCGGCTAACTGAGGCAGGGAAGGGGTTATTCAGAAAGACGAAAAAAAGGGGGTTGACACCAACCGCATTTAAGCATAGAATTGTCTCATAATCAAATATCTCAAATTAAAGACAAATGAATTTAAGGTTTTTGAAGGGTGGGAATCGGATGCAATCAACATGCAAAAATAAAGCGTACCTGGCGTTAATGCAGACCTCTAAAGAAATCCAGGAATGCATTAGAGCCGAGCTGGCGAAAACCGACCTTCACGTTACGGAATTTTCAGTATTGGAAGTTCTCTACTTCCATGGTAAGCAGACGATCCACGAAGTGGCGCAGCGCATTTTGGTGTCAAGCGGATCCATGACGTATGTGATCGATAAGCTGGAGCGCAAGAACATGCTCAAACGGGTACCGTGTCCTGACGACCGCCGGGTGATCCATCTGGTTCTTACCCGCGAAGGGGAAGCGTTCATGCAGTCCATCATGCCAAGACATCAGGAGCGGGTGGAGCAGCTGTTCGGATCACTGTCTGAAGAGGAGTCGGGAACCTTCGTACAGCTGCTCGGAAAAATCAAGCATCAGCTTCATGTGCAGGTTTAATCATTCGATCTAAAATAATGAAGATCACGGGAGGAATTTAAAATGAGTAAAAAAACGATGGGAATTCACCATATTACAGCCATTGTGGGTCATCCGCAGGAAAACGTCGATTTTTATGCCGGCGTATTGGGGCTTCGCCTGGTCAAGAAAACGGTCAACTTCGACGATCCGGGTACCTATCATTTGTACTTTGGCAATGAAGGCGGCAAACCGGGGACGATCATTACATTCTTCCCTTGGGCAAACGCGTATCAGGGCAAAATCGGCGACGGCCAGGTTGGAGTAACGTCTTATGTTGTGCCTGCCGGTGCGATGTCCTTCTGGGAAAAACGGCTGGAGCAGTTTCAGGTTCCTTTTACAACAACGCAGCGCTTTGGCGAAACGTACTTGACGTTTGACGATCCGCACGGACTCCATTTGGAAATCGTTGAGCGGGAGGAAGGCGAGCCTAATGCCTGGAGCTTTGGCGGCGTAACTGCGGACGTTGCGATCAAAGGATTCGGAGGCGCGACCCTGTATTCCGCGCATCCGGAGCAGACGGCGGATTTGCTGGAGAACGTGATGGGTCTGGAACTCATCGGCAAAGAAGGGGATTTGGCCCGGTATCGCTCTACTGCGGATATCGGCAACGTCATCGATCTGAAGCTGGCCTCGGCAGGCCGCGGCCAGATGGGGGTCGGAACGGTTCACCATATTGCCTGGCGGGCCAAAGACGATCAGGATCAGCTGGACTGGCAGAGCTATGTTGCTGACAACGGCTATCACGTGACGCATGTGCGCGACCGCAACTACTTCAATGCCGTCTATTTTAAAGAGCATGGCGAAATCTTGTTTGAAATTGCCACCGATCCTCCAGGATTTGCCCATGACGAGTCTTTGGAAACGATGGGACAGCAGCTGATGCTGCCGGCGCAATACGAACCTCATCGCGCTGAACTTGAACGGGTTCTGCTTCCGTTTGAAGTCAGAACACTGGACTAATTGAAGGGAGGGGCAGCCCGCATGATATCCATCGATCCTGGGGCCCAGAGCGAAAGGGATAACTACAAGCTGCTGATTGGCAGCATCATTCCCAGGCCGATCGCGTTTGTGACGACGAAATCACAGGATGGCGTATTGAACGGAGCGCCGTTCAGCTACTTTAACATCGTGTCCAGTAACCCGCCGATGATTTCCCTGTCCATTCAGCGGTCAGACGGCGGGCTTAAGGATACGGCCAGAAACATTCGCGACCTTCAGGAGTTTGTCGTTCATATCGTGGATGAGCAGAATGTTCGGCAAGTGAATGAGACGGCAGCCAAGCTGCCTCCGGACCACAGCGAAATCGAAATAGCCGGATTGACGCCAGTCGAAAGCACCAAAGTCTCTGTTCCGGGCGTCGCCGAAGCCAAGATCCGGATGGAGTGTGTGCTCGAACAAGCGCTTGAACTGGGCGGAAAGGATTCAGACGGATGCGACTTTATCATCGGCCGAATCGTTCAGTTTCATATCCAGGAGGATTTGTACGAGAACGGTAGGATCGACGCCCGTCGTCTGGCTGCGGTTAGCCGGCTGGCCGGCAACCATTACGCGCGGATCGGGGACATTTTCACGATTGAGCGCCCGCAGTAAGTTTGCTTGGATGAAATTGACAAAATGGCGGTGCAGGGGGTTATCCCTGCACCGCCATTTTTGACTTCCCGTCGATTGCCGCCTCCTTTGGCAAATTACGGGCAAGCGAAGTGATCCGACCTCAAGGCTCACCTTCTGGTTTATGTTGTGCCCTTTCTTACCGGGTGTCGTAAAATGGTCCTTGCCTTCTCCGGAGGGATGCTCATGATATCGGAAATATAAATTTCATGATGAAGCCCGTTTTGTACCAGGTTATGGTCCTTCATAAATGCCTCAATCAAATCCACGGTTTCCTGCTCCCGATCATAGGGGCCGTTATGCATCATTTGCACGCATTTACCCTCATTGATCGTTTCTAGGACGACAGATTGAATGAGCGGATTGTCCATGATCGCATTTATTTTGGTCCTCTCCCAATGGCTCTCTGTCACGTAGTCGGGAACTCGTATGAGCAGTTTCCAATACCATTGCTCCATTGGCACTTCCCGAACAGGCTTATTGCCGTCCACCCACCAGAGCCCCTCCAGAACCGGCACGATAAAATCTTTGCCTTCCTTCATCATCAGTAATTTGACTCCGTATGCAGAGGTGTGAAGTGCTTGTACAGCAGCCAGGTGGGCAGATCCGCCAGGGGCACCCTGATCGGAAATTGTAAGATAAAGGTTGCTTTCAAGCTCAATCAGTTCGGGGTGATCCGGAGCGTGATAATACTTGTTGTCTGTAATCATTAGATTCATCAAGGTTTGCCTCTCCTTTCGTTTAAGGTGCAGTGACATTGTACTATACCGTTTACGACATCATTATGTCATTAACTGTTCGGGTTTTTTAGGCCAACGTTTTGTGTTTTAATGAGTGTGTATTGAACTATAGTGTGAAGCGGAAATGGAGGACAAGAGCCTTGAAAATCGACAGGCTTCTTGCTATCGTGACGCTGCTGTTGGGGCGCGATAGAATAAGCGGCAAGGAACTCGCCGAACGTTTTGAGGTATCGGTCCGAACGATCTGCCGAGATATCGATGCAATTAATAAGGCGGGTATCCCTATCGTATCCTATACGGGGATCGCTGGGGGTTACGGACTGATCGATCATTATAAACTAGACCGTCAGCTGCTGACTTTTGAAGAACTGTTTGTGATTGAGACGGCCCTGAACGGGATGCTTTCCTCGCTGGATGATCAGAAGATCCAACTGTTAATGGATAAAGTACAAGCTCTTATCGTAAAAGCGGAACGTGATCAAATGCAGGAGCATAAGCAGAAAATGATCGTAGACTTTAATCCGTGGGGGCACGGACGATCGGAACAAGACATTATAGAACGATTGCGCGGAGCCATTAAGGACAACCTGATGGTTGAATTTGATTACCCAGACATGCTTGGCGAATATCATGCTCGTAAAATAGAACCGATGACGATAGCATTAAAAGGTTATATTTGGTATGTGTACGGGTATTGTACGACTCGGAAAAATTATCGAATCTTTCGATTATCCCGAATAAACAACCTGCGGATTACCTTAGAGAGCTTTGTTCGCCGAAATAAAACGATCGAGGATTTAGAGGCTTTATGGTACGATCGCGGTCCGGTTACTCATTTGGAGTTACATTTTCAGCCGCAGGTAAGAACGAGAGTACAGGACTACTTCAAAGCGGAATCGATCACCCCTTTACCTGACGGCTCACTTCAAGTTAAAGGGGAATTTCTGGAGGATAGTTGGCTATATGATACGATTCTAAGTTTTGGGCCGAATGTCCTCGTATTGGAACCTGAACACATAAGAGCAGAGATTGCCGATCGAGTACGCAGAACTGCTCAATTATATGATAAGTGATTTAACTCCTAACAATTGAAAAGACGTGACCGGATGGGTCGTTAACAGCGACCAGCGTTCCAGTACACGTCTCACGCTTTACGATGACATGCTGCTCAAGTCAGGTTCACGATAGCCCGGCCCCGCATGCGGCCTTGAAGAATTTGAGTCAACGCATCCGGCAGATCGGACAGCGCAATCTCGTGAACGACGGAATCGAGCATTTCTTCTTCCGGCAGCCACTCGGCCGCGACCCGTCCCCATACTTTGCGCCGGAGCTCCATAGGGCACTGCACCGAGTCAATGCCGAGCAGATTAACGCCGCGTAAAATAAACGGAAGCACCGATGAGGCGAAGTCCATTCCCCCGGTAAAACCGCTGACAGCGACAGAGCCTCCGTAACGGACCGATCTTAGGACATGAGGCAGAAGAGCCCCGCCTACCGGATCGACCGCACCGGCCCACCGCTCCTGATGAAGAGAGCGTCCTTCAGGCAATTCCAGCTCCTGGGGCGAAATGCATTCGGCTGCGCCTAGTTTTTTCAAATACTCGGCTTCAGCGCTTTTGCGGGAGCTGGCCGTCACGTCATAACCCGACCGCGCCAGCATGGCGACGGTCCAGCTCCCCACGCCGCCGGTGGCGCCGGTCACAAGCACAGGGCCTTGGCCGGGAGCCAGTCCGTTCTCCTCCATCCGGTGAATGGATAAGGCAGCGGTGAACCCGGCGGTGCCGACCGCCATCGCTGCCTTCGCCGACATACCCGGCGGCAGGGGGACGACCCAAGCAGCGGGCACCCGCGTTATTTGGCTGAAGCCTCCCGGATGGGATACCCCCAATCCGTATCCCGTAACGAGGACTTCGTCTCCCTCACGGAATGCCGGGTCAGACGAAGCGACGACGGTTCCGGACAAGTCGATTCCCGGGATATGCGGGTAACTGCTTACGATATTACCTCCAGGGATGCTGGCCAGCCCGTCTTTATAGTTCACGCCTGAGTATGCAATGCGGATCGTTACGTCCCCTTCCGGCAGTTCGTCCAGCGAATAGCCCCGTACTTCCGGCTTCAGCTGTTCCCCTTTCCAATCTACCGTTAATGCTTGATAAGTGTTCATTTTTGATGCCGCCTCTCTTAAATAATGATGGATGATTTGCAGAAAATTAAGCACTGAGCATGGATGCAGCGTTTCGGATTCAGCTCGGTCCGATCGAATCAACAAACTGTTTGAGTTCCAGATTAAAGCGCTCGGGCTGATCCCAAAAGACCGCATGCCCTGCTTCTTCATACAGGGATACCTTGGAATGGGGGATGATTTCAGCGGTTCGCCGGCTGGCTTCAAGCTTCACGGTACAATCCTCGGCTCCGTGTGTGATCCGAACGGGCTTCGTCATCGATGACAATACATCGTCGTTCGTGATCTGCCTGTTAAAGATTCCTTGATGTACGAATGCCGGAACGACCACATTGGATCCGAGAAAGAGATAGTGTTCCTCGCGGGTCAAAGTGTGATAAAACACGCTTTGCTCCAGCCACTGGTCCAGCGTGTTGATCCGAACCATCGGTTCGTCAGAGAAGAGGCTCGCCGACATGTTCAGCGTGTCGCTTCCCATATCGGCTATTAAGGCTTCCCTGCCCAGCCGGGTTAAGGCACCCGCAAACAGGATACCTCCAATTTCGTTCTCTCCGTATTCCCGGATATAGTCGAGAAGGGGGATTCCCGCGAATGACCACCCGACCAATACCGGTTGAATCAATCCCATCTCTCGGATGACTGAATGAATATCCTCCGCCCACAGCCGTCCGTCGGCATACCCTTGCGCCGGTTTATCCGATTGCCCGTGACCGCGAAAATCCATCGTTACCAGGTGGTAATCCAGGGCAAGCTCCGAATGAATCTGCTTCTTCCAACACAAGCTGCACTGCGATCCGCCGTGCAGGAACAGCATCGGGCGGCCATGGACATTGCCCGATTCCTCGACATGGAGCTTAACGCCGCCGCCCCCAGTTACCTTAAAAGACACAGGCTGCCGTAAGTGGTTTAGCATCTGCTTATCGAACGTCATCTGCGATCCCTCCTTATAGTTAGAATCGTATCCTTGTTCATTCATTTCGTCTAATTTATAATTCGTATATAAATCATGCATAAATGTAATGGATGAGGAGGGGATGAAAATCGAGTGGCAGCAGATTGAGTATTTTATTGCGGTGGCGAAGCTGCAGCATATGACGAAGGCGGCACAGCAGTTATCCCTGTCCCAGCCTGCCTTGAGCCGTTCCATCGCAGGCTTGGAGAAGGAGCTGGGCGTGGCTTTGTTCGAACGGAGCGGACGTAATTTGGTCCTGAACCGGTTCGGGCGCCTTTTTCTGGAACGGGCCGAACTCGCTTTTCGTGAAATTGAGCAAGCCAAACAGGAGATCGCAAATCAAATTAATCCGGAGGCAGGTGTGATTTCCCTTAGCTTCCTGCATACGCTCGGAGCTCAGCTGATCCCGAGCCTGCTCGGTTCCTTTCGGGAGCGTTATACCGACATCCGTTTTGAGCTTCATGAGAGCTCCAACCAACAATTGCTTACGCTCATCTCCAATCACGAATGCGATTTCGGCCTTTCCACGCCCGAGCTGCTGGATGACAAGTTCAACTGGCATTTGCTCGGCATGCCCGAATTATTTCTGGCCCTTCCGCAGCATCATCGGTGGAGCAGCAAAAGCCAAATCAGTTTGGAGGAGTTGCAGGATGAGCCTTTTGTCGGTTTAAAGACGTCCTGCGGGTTAAATTTCACCATCAACCAATTGTTCGAAAAAAAACAGATTCGCCCGAACACCGTATTTGAAGCGGACGAATTGGATACGGTGGCCGGGCTCGTTTCTGCGGGTTTTGGAGTTGCCTTGCTGCCGAAGACGATAGGTGTTCAAAATCATCAATTGCACTGGGTGAAGGTCGATGACCCGGCATGCAAGCTTCCGATTGGCGTAGTATGGAAAAAAGACAGGCCGCTTACCCCGGTATCGGAAACTTTTCTTGACTTCATCCGCGAAAAATACCCCGCCACGTGACACTTTCCCTGCTTTTCTTTAGGATATAATTAGCAAAATGAACCTAAGGCGGATTTTGTATTGTTTATCAGCGCAACTGTGCTTAACTTGCTGCCGGGCCTGCTGGTCGTTCAGGATATCGGGGTCTAGCATTTAGTCGCAGAAACATCAGTGTACACAGCATATGGATTAGAGCAGATTTTTATTGTTTGCGATATGTAAAAATCAAGAAAAAACAGCCATTCGCCTGTATATAACCGGCAATTGGCTGTTTTTGTGTTGGGTCAACATGCGAAAAGAGCGGAGCGCCGCATCCAGGTTCCGCTAACCGCTTTGGCTGGTGCTCTGAAGCCAATGCCTTTTGCGGTAGGCACCCGGCGTGATGCCGGTCACCTTTTTAAAGGTCCGGTTGAAAGAGGTGATATTGAGGTACCCGACCTGCTGGCTGATTTCATTGACGGTCAGGCTGGTGCAGGCGAGCAGCTCGCGCGCCTTTTCCATCCGGATGCCCTGCATATGGTCGCTGAAATTCAAGCCGGTCTTGTCTTTGATATAGGCGGATAAATAGGTGCTCGTCAGATTGAATTTGGCCGACAGGTAATCCAGGGACAAATCCTCTGCGTACTGGGTCTGCATGACCTTCAGCAGCTTGGAGATCAGCGGCTCTTCCCGCGCATCCCACTTGGAACGCAGCAGGGAGCAGGACGCTTCGAGCAGCTGCCGGAAGACTTGTCGGTAATCGGTGACGCACTGGCAGTCCTGCAGCCCGCGGGTCCACTGCTTCAGCGACTGAATCTTCGTTGGTTCCACCTGGGCGGCTTCCACGAAGTAGATTACCCGCGAAGCGATGGAATCGGCGAAGAAGCGGAATTGGCCGATGCCGGCTTCCTTGCGCCGCATGAAGTCCAGCGCCTGGTCGATCAGCTGCAGGCAGCGGGCATCCTGGCCCGATTGCAGGGAAGCGGTGAATTCGCGCTCCTGAGCCGGGCTTAGGGATACGGAAGCGGGAAGGGAGCGGCTGCCGGTAATCAGCTGGGCCTCCTCGACCAATTTGGCCTGGGCCGTCCACGACCGCAGCTCATGGTAAGCCCGGCTGAACTCCGATACCTGGTGGATATCGCCGCTGACGGCAATGCTGACCAGAATCTGGTCCTTCTCCGCCTCCAGCATGCTGCGGATCTCTTCCAGAAAGGCATAAGTCGAGCTTGAGGATGCTCCCTTAATAATAGATATAATTTCATTTTTCTCCAGCTGGAACGTATGGGAGCCCTCGAACTGCCCGGTCGTCAGGATATGAATATGGTCCAGCAGATGCCTGACGGCTGTATCGGCGTGCACAGGCAAATCTGACGTATGCGACAAGCGGAACCGGATGTGATACAGCACCACGACATAGCGTTCGTCCGCCGTCAGGAAGTCCTTCCATTCGTTGATATCCGTGTTGATGTTTTTAAGGCGGCTGATATAGGAATAGCTGGTCAGTACAGACCGCTGCTGTTGGAGCTTGGCCCGGATCTCGTTTTTGTCCCGCTGCAGCTCGTGGATCCTCTCCGCGATCAGATCATATTCCACCGCGCCCTTCCGCAAGGGTGCAGGGGCTGCATCAAAGGGTTTATTGTCCAGCATGGCGGACAGCATGCGCTTGACGGGCGTATGCAGCTTGCGGCTGAGGAGGATGGAAACGCCTACAGAAACGGCTAACGTCAGCATGAAGATGATCAGGACGGTCCCTGTCACCCGGCTGAACTGCGAGGAGACATGCTTGTAGGGTACCGCCGTAATATAGGTCAGCCCTTGGTCCGACGATGTTTTGAAGTAATAGGTATCGTCAATGAGCATCTGCAGCTGTCCCGGCTTGAATTCAGGCAGCGTATCCATGCTGATTTTCCCATGCTGATACAGCAGGTTTCCCTCCGGGTCCATGATTCCAACCGTCCGGTTCTGGGTGTTGCCGAAAAATGAACTGGCCGCTTTCTCAATATCGATCAATGCGATCACCTGATACCGCCCGCCAGGCGGCTGGTAGACGTAAGGCAGCAGCTGCTTGGCATCCGGCACCGTGACATTGACGTGAAACGGCGACGCCGGCAGCAGCCGGAACGTCTGCGGATCAGACGGATCGGAGGCGGCCTGCCAGAAATGCTGCGGGTATGCGGAGCTGGCATACAGATGGCTGAACAGGTAGGAAGCGCTGCTGCTTCCGGATTTGCTGAGGGCAAAATCTTTTTCGTCAAAATAAATAATGACGTCTTCCAGGTAAAAGAGGGGGTTGTATACATCCCTTCTCATTTGAAGAATCACGCTTCGGGCTTTGAGATAATCGATGTTTTGGCTCTCGGCGCTGTGAAGCTGGCTGTTAAAGCCGATCAAGTCCTCCTGGTTGTACAGATCGTACAGCAGCACCTGCAGACGCTGGAGCTGATTGGTGAAGCGGCCTGCCGCATCGTGCAGATCACTTTGGTTTGACTGGATGATTTCTTCCTGAAGCGTTCCTTTAAACATATGGTAAATGGCCGTATAAACCCCGCCAAACAGCAGGATCAGCGCAAGAAAACTAACAAAAATCTGGACGAACAGCGAGCGCCTGCGTTCTTTGATCCAGCTAATCATCACCGCTTAAGCTCCCTTCAAACCATTTTGGCATGGATACCTATCCCATTAATGTAACGGCTCACTATTAAGCCGATTGGACGCGGATGTTAAGAGAACGTAAAAATTGTATATGCAAATTTTATGATTTAGTTTGATTATTCATGATTTCCGGACTGCAAGTTAGAAGAGTTGAGAGATAGGTAAGCATCTTGAAAATTGTCCATAGCGGCGCGTGGCAAAGCTGTGTCATGATGCATTCGTGTCAGATAGCGTCCAGCATGGGGCATGAATCTTGCACAGAAGATCAAGGGGGAGGGAAATTCGTTGTGGACAGCCAAACGGCGGTGAACAAGATGGCCGGCAAGGGCGGCAACATGTATAAGAAAAACGGACGAGGGAGCAGCCGGGCGGCGGCATGGCTCCGGAATTGGCAGCTGTATCTGTTGATTGCCCCGGTTCTGGGTTACTTTATCGTCTTCCACTATATTCCCATGTACGGCGTGCAGATCGCATTCAAGGATTACATCGCCTCGAAAGGCATCACGGGGAGTCCTTGGGTCGGGCTCAAGCATATCGAACGCTTTTTTGACAGCTTTTATTTTGCGCGCATTCTGTGGAACACGCTCGGCATCGGGGTGTATGAGTTGATTGCGGGTTTTCCGGTTCCGATCGTGCTGGCGCTCCTGCTGCATGAGGTGCGTTCATCCAAGTTCCGGCGATTCGTCCAGACGGTGACTTATGCCCCGCATTTTTTATCGACTGTGGTTGTGGTCGGCATGCTGATGATGTTTCTGTCTCCGGTCAGCGGGCTCGTCAATGCGGTTATCGTATGGCTTGGCGGACAGCCGGTTGCTTTTCTGACCGAGCCGTCATGGTTCAAGAGCATCTATGTCTGGTCAGGCGTGTGGCAGAGCATGGGCTGGAGCTCGATCATTTATTTGGCCGCCTTGTCCGGGATTGACCCTCAGCTTCATGAAGCGGCCAAGGTGGATGGTGCCGGCCGGCTCAAACGGATGTGGCACATCAATTTGCCGGGCATCGCGCCGACGATCGTCGTTCTGCTCATTTTGAACATCGGATCGATCTTGGGCGTCGGTTTTGAAAAGGTGTTCCTGATGCAAAATTCGCTCAATATGGAAGCGTCGGACGTCATTGCCACCAACGTATACCGCAGCGGCATTTTGGGGGCGCAGTACAGCTATTCCGCGGCCGTGGGGCTGTTTAATGCCGTCGTCAATTTCGTGCTGCTCCTGACCGTAAACCGGATCGCGGGTAAAATGGGCGGAAGCAGCCTATGGTAATCTTGACTAGACAACGGAAGGAGGGTCATCCATGCTGGAGACCAGGTCCGAGCGGATCACGGGAATAGGCATCTATGTTCTGTTAGGGGGTGTCACCCTGATCGTTCTGTATCCACTGTTCTTCGTGCTGATCGCATCGGTCAGCAATCCCGGGTCGGTGATACGGGGAGAAGTATGGCTGTGGCCCAAAGGGTTCTCGCTCGTTGGTTATGAACGCCTGTTTGGGAACAAGGAGCTGCTTCGTGGCTTTATGAACACGGTCATGTATACGGTTGTCGGAACCGCGCTCAATGTGGTGATGACCGTGGCCGGGGCGTATCCGCTGTCCCGCGCGGACTTTAAAGGCAGGCACTTCTTTACGTTCTTGATCGTGTTTACGATGTTTTTTGGCGGCGGCATGATTCCGACATACCTGCTGATCAAAAGCCTCGGGCTGCTCAATACGTTCTGGGCCATGATTATTCCGTCCGCCGTCTCGGTATGGAACATTCTGATCATGCGCACGTTTTTTCAATCCTCCATCCCCAAGGAAGTTCAAGAAGCGGCTTTCATGGATGGATGCTCCAATATTAAAATTTTGCTCAAAGTCGTACTGCCCCTGTCGGGACCGGTACTCGCGGTCATGGTGCTGTTCTACGCGGTCGGACATTGGAATGCTTACTTCAGCGCGCTGCTCTATTTGTCGGACCGGGATTTGTACCCGATGCAGCTGTTTCTGCGCGAGATTCTGGTACAGAACCAGATGCAGGAGATGGTTGACATCAGCGATGATACGCTGGCCCGCAGTCTGATGGATGCCGAGGCGATCAAATATGCGGCGGTCATTGTCACGAATCTGCCGATGCTCATTCTTTACCCTTTTCTGCAAAAGTATTTCGTCAAAGGTGTCATGGTTGGTGCGATTAAGGGCTGATCAGGTTCAAATCTTAAATGTTAACGGAGGAGATGGAGTATGGGAAAACAAAAACGGCTTCATAAGATGAGGGGCAAATGGGGACCGCTCACGCTGTCGCTCGTTCTGGCTGCGGGTTTGCTGAGCGGATGCAGCGGCAGTGCGTCGGAAGGCGAAGCGGAGAACAAGACCGACAAGCTGGCGAATCTGAACGAAACGGGCATGCCGATCGTGAAGGAACCGATTGAGCTGACCTTTTTCACAGGCAAGTCGCCGACTAACGGCAGCAAATTTGAAGATACGCTGATTTGGAAAACGTACAGCCAAATGTCGAATGTCCAGGTGAAGTTCAATCTGGTGCCGTTTGAAACGCTGACCGAGAAAAGGAACCTGGCGCTGGCGGGAGGCGATTATCCGGACGTCTTTTATTCGGCGCGCGTCGGATCGGCTGAGCTCGCACGGTATGGGCAGCAGGGCGTCTTCATCCCGTTAAACAACCTGATCGATAAATATGCGCCCAATTTCAAAAAGCTGATGGAGAAATATCCGGACATCCGCAAAGGGCTGACGATGCCGGACGGCAACATTTATTCGCTTCCGTCCTTCTATGACCCGGATCTTCTCTCCATGCTGATCGGCACGCCGCTGTGGATCAACCAGGATTGGCTGAAGAAGCTGGGGATGGAGGAACCGCAGACGACCGAGGAATTTTACAAGTACCTGCAGGCGGTCAAGGCGACGGACCTGAACGGGAACGGAAAGCATGACGAGATTCCGTACAGCGCCGGCGGCGTCACGTCACTGATCGACCACATGAAAGGGGCGTGGGGGCTTGGCACCAGCGGCCTCGGGCATAAGCTGGTGGATGTGGACCCTGGGACAGGCAAGCTTCGCTTTATTAAAACAATGCCGCAGTACAAAGAGGTGCTGCAGTTTATAAGCAAGCTCTATAAGGAGGGGCTGATCGATCCCGAAATATTTACGATCGAGGGCAGCGCCTTGAATGCCAAGGGTCAAGCCGGTCTGCTCGGTTCAACAGTCGTGCCGAACCCTGAAACCGTGATGGGGCGCAAGGAATTTACGGGACTCGGGGCCTTGAAAGGGCCGCATGGCGACCAGCTGTATGCCCATGTCAAAGTTCCGATGGTGCATGTCGGCGCTTTTGCCATTACCAATAAAGATCCGTATCCGGAAGCCACGATCCGCTGGATGGATTACTTCTACAGCGATGAAGGCGCCAAGCTGTATTTCATGGGCAAGGAAGGTGAGACGTATACCAGTGACGCGAGCGGCAATTTGAAATACGTGGACGAAATCACGAACAATCCGGACGGGCTGACGCAGGACCAGGCATTGGCCAAATACTTCACCTGGCTGGGTGGAAGCTATCCTGGCTTCGTGACGGAGAAGTATTTCAAAGGGTCGGAGACGCTCCCGAATTCCATGGCCGCGGCCGAAAAAGCCAAGCCTTACGCGGTGAAGAACATCCTGTATAACTTTAACTATACGCCGGAGGAGACGGAGGTCATGTCTTCCATCGGCAAGGACATTGAGGATTACACCGCGGAAATGGAAGCAAAATTCATTAACGGCTCCGCGTCTTTCGATCAATGGGACGGGTACGTCAATAACTTGAAGAAAATGGGACTGGACCAGTACATGTCCGTGTATCAGGCGGCTTATGATCGGTATCAGGCGGAATAAATCAATCATACAAAGCTTGGGATTCTTCCGGGAACAAAGATGTCAGGTACACAGTAAAATAGTTTCATCTTCATCGGGGAAGAACCGGTCAATGGCCGGTTCTTTCTTCTGACTATCGGCGGATTGTCAATGATCAGGGCCGGTGCTATGGTAGTTATGATCCAAAGGAGAAGCTGGCGATATCCGCGATTCGTTCATGGCTGTCGCTCATGGTACTGCCGCCTTCGGGCTGCTCACAATAAAAAGGAGGTGTAGTTATGGGAAGGCCTGCAACTTTCGGCATCATTGGCGGCGGTGGATTTCGGGCCCAATATTTTTTAAGAATTGCGCAAGCGCTTCCAGAGAAATTCCAGGTCACGGGAATGGTGGTCCGGGACGCAGCCAAAGGCCAGGCGATGGAGCGCCAGTGGCAGGTGGCCGCATACAGGACGCTTGAACAGCTGTTAACCGGCCCGAAGCCGGATTTCATGATCGTATCGGTCAGCGCATCGGCTTGCGCGGAGTATTTGATTCAGCTGGCGGACCAAGGCATTCCCGCATTGGCGGAAACGCCTCCTGCACCTGATTTGGACGGGCTGATCCGGCTGCATGACCAGCTGACACGCCGCGGTGCGCGGGTGCAGGTCGCCGAGCAGTATCCGTTCCATCCGATGAACCAAGCTAGAATGGCCATCATTCGGGAAGGGCTGCTCGGGAACGTAACCCAGGCAACCGTATCGATTTCACACTTTTACCACGGAGCCGCCCTGCTTCGGAAGATGCTCGGTATTGGATTTGAAGACGTCCGCGTTCGGGCAATGCGGTTTGAGTCCGACTGGGTGGCAGGACCTACCCGGAGCGGACCGCCGCCGGAAGAACAGATCGTGACGTCCCGGCGGGATTTGGCCTGGCTGGATTTTGGCGGCAAGCTCGGGATTTACGATTTCACCGCGGACCAGCATCGTTCCTGGATCCGCTCGAACCACCTGTCGGTTCGGGGGGAGCGGGGCGAAATATTCGATGACCGGCTGACGGTCCTGAAGGACTTCCGTACGCCGCTTTATTTAAACTTCAAGCGAATCAATAAGGGTGAGCTCGAGAATCAGGAAGGGTACTTTCTGGAGGGGATTATGGCGGGAGAACGGTGGGTGTATAACAATCCGTTTGCCCCTGCAAGGCTGTACGACGACGAAATCGCGATTGCCTGCTGCCTGCAGCAAATGGCTGTCTACGCTGCGGGCGGGCCCAGTTTCTACAGTCTCTCTGATGCTTCGCAGGATCATTATTTGGGTATGCTCATCCAGCAGGCGATTCAGTCCGGAGAAACCGTCGTTTCTTCACGCCAAGTTTGGTCAGGTGATGAGTAGATGAAGATCCCGATGGCCGAGCCCGGATCATAAGGCAGCAGACTAAAAACCGCGATATATTCGCGGTTTTTTAGCTTTTCATTACAACCATCATTTGATTTTCAGTTCAACGACGGGCAGATCCTTTAGCGGTTTGGGGGCACCTGTGTCCGAATCGATGTACATCTTCAGCACAAGCGAGCGGGGCTTGTCGAGCATGCTGCTGCTGAATATTTGCTCGAAGCCCTCGTCGGTCCCGTTTCCGGCAACCGGATTCAGCTGCACAGCCCTTCCATTTCTGTTAGTGGAGACGATGGTCATGTAACGGAGTTTATCCCAGATGGATTGCTTGGTTTTGAAATCCAATTCGCTGCCGTTATCGATTGCGAAGGTGGCGCGCGTCAACAACGGAGACATTTCCACCTTGGAGAGAACAATCTTATGGCCATCGATGCTGATAGAACGATCGGGCTGCATAACAAAGGTCGGCGTCTTTTCAAATTTTGGTTCTAAATCAACGTCAATTTTCATACGGTCGGAATAACGGAAATCCGCAGCGACCGTCCCGGTTTTCGGGTCGCCCAGTTTTCCGGGATTTACGGAGGCCACCTGAAAGTCGACCTCGATGCGGCTCGGAAAAGGCTGGCTGCGGTCAAGCATCACCGTGCTTTGACCGGACCAGCTGCGACCGTCGCCGTTGCCGATCTGAAATTTGGAATTCAGGAGCTTGCCGGAATTTGAGTCGGTCACTTTTGCGCTGTTTACCTTGTAGATCTCCTGACCGGACTCTGCTGTGGCGGTGTACAACAGCATGATCTTGTTTTCATCAGCCGTGACGGCGTCCAGGGTAATTCGGTAAGGACCGGAGGAAACCGACTTGTTGACGATTTGGATGTAATTGTTGCGTACTGCGGATTCGAGTGTCACATGGTCCACGTCTTTGGTGGATAGGGCCCTGTACCTTTCCAATGCGCCCCAACTCATATCCTTCGCCGTATGCGGTGCAGGAATGCCGATCGGGCCGCCCTGCCACCATCCGGCACCCAGCAGCACGGCCATCACCACTGCAGCGACGGCATAGGGTAGAAAACGCCGCTTCCGCGAAGCCGGACTATGCGCGAACCCGCGCCGGATCGCCTCGGTAGCTTCCGGGTCGCCGATTTGCATCCTTTCCCGCCGGAGCTGCGCCGCGTCGGCAAGCAGGGCTTGTTCTTCAGGGTTCGTGTTCATTCCCAATCCCTCCGATTCTTCATCCATTTGCGGAGCTGGCCAAGCCCCTTATGCTGCCACGTTTTGACTGTGCCTTCCGGTTTGCCGAGAACCGCGGCGATTTCCGTGAGCGTCAGGTCGTTGTAGTATTTCAGGATCAGCACATGGCGGTATTTCGGCTTCACCTTTTCCAGCAGGGGCCCCATGGCGACCTTATCGTGGTTGAATGCTTTGAATGCATCATGAGGTTGGCTAATCTCCTCAAGCTGCTCATCCACGGTAGGAACGGCCCGCTTCCTGCGCCGCTGCTCATCGATGCATACATAAATGAGAATGCGGATGAGCCAAGCCTTCAGCGCTCTGCCGTCTTTCAGCGTCGAGCGTTTGACCCATGCCCTGCACGTCATTTCCTGCAGCGCCTCCAGGGCATCATGACGATTGCGCAAATAGCTGTAAGCGATGTTCAGCAGCGTTTCCCGATGCTCCATGATGGCGTCATAAACATCGGTTTCTAATCCGGCTTGTCCCATGCTAACCTTTTTCATTTCTGCGTGAGAGCCCAAGCGGGCAGCCCTCCTTTCTTTGTCTCTGTGGTACAGACGGACCAACACTTCAAACGGTTTTAAAAATCTTATTTATAATTATTCTAAATAAATATTGACTTTAAATTGATAAGTGTTATCATTTGTTTATGAGGTTTTTTGATGATCATTTTACGAAAAAGGTGGAGAGCTAATGAGTACAAATCATTCCGATTCCAATAAACTGACAACGAGCTGGGGAGCCCCGGTTGGGGACAACCAAAATTCCATTACGGCCGGACATCGCGGTCCTACCCTGATTCAAGATGTTCACCTGCTGGAGAAATTAGCCCACTTTAATCGCGAGAGAGTTCCTGAGCGTGTCGTTCATGCGAAAGGTGCCGGAGCGCACGGTTATTTCGAAGTGACTAACGACATGTCTAAATATACCAAAGCGAAGCTGTTTCATGACAAGGGCAAGCGAACCGACCTTTTTATCCGGTTTTCGACCGTTGCGGGAGAACTGGGCTCCGCAGACACCGTCCGCGACCCGCGCGGATTTGCTGTAAAGTTCTACACTGAAGAAGGCAACTACGATATCGTAGGCAACAACACGCCGATCTTTTTCATCCGCGACGCGATCAAATTCCCGGACTTTATCCATACTCAAAAGCGCGATCCGAGAACGCACCTGAAAAATCCGAACGCCGTATGGGATTTCTGGTCCTTATCTCCTGAATCGCTGCACCAGGTTACTTACCTGATGGGCGACCGCGGCATTCCGGCGACGCTGCGTCATATGCACGGTTTCGGCAGCCATACATTCAAATGGGTCAACGAGCAGGGTGAAGCCGTGTGGATCAAGTACCATTTTAAAACAGACCAAGGTGTGAAGAACCTGGATCCGGATCTGGCGGCAAAGCTGGCAGGTGAAAATCCCGACTACCATATTCAGGACCTGCAGCAGGCGATCGAAGCAGGGGACTATCCGTCCTGGACGCTGTATGTTCAGATCATGCCGCTGGAGGACGCAAACACGTACCGGTTCGATCCGTTTGACGTGACGAAGACGTGGTCCCAGAAGGATTATCCGTTAATCGAGGTTGGGAAAATGGTGCTCGACCGGAATCCGGAAAACTATTTTGCCGAAGTGGAGCAGGCCACGTTCTCTCCGGGCAACCTCGTTCCGGGCGTTGAACCGTCCCCGGACAAAATGCTGCAGGGCCGCCTGTTCGCCTATGCGGATGCGCACCGTTACCGTGTAGGAGCGAACCACAACCAGCTGCCGATCAACCGTCCGAAGGTACCGGTCAACAACTATCAGCGCGACGGATACATGAATTCGGGTACGAACGGCGGCGGATCGGTCTATTACGAACCGAACAGCTTCAACGGACCGAAGGAAGATCCGCATGCCCGGATCACTCCGTTCGAGGTTGACGGCTATGCTGCACAAACGGCGTACGATCACGATGATCACTATACGCAAGCCGGGGACCTGTACCGCTTGATGAGCGAAGAAGAGAAGGCCCGCCTCATCCGGACCATCGTGGAAGCGATGAAGCCGGTGGAGCTGGAGGAAATTAAGCTGCGCCAGATCTCCCATTTTTACAAAGCGGATCCGGATTACGGAACCCGTGTTGCCGAAGGTTTGGGCTTAACCGTCCAAGCGTAAAGCGGCAGCAGCGGTTTTTGCCCCTTAAGGGCGGCAGCCGCATGGATCGAGGCGTGCGAACAAATGAAAGGGAGGGTGATCCGGCATGATGCTTCAGCCAAGTGTATGCCCCATGTGCCACCAGCCGATCAAAAATTTGAAGCATACGATCATTTGCGGCTGCGGGAGCAAAATCAAAACCAAAATCAAATTCAAGTAACATGAAGAAGCTTACCCTTCGCGTCAAGGGTGAGCTTCTTTTTTTGATATAAAGACGCGGTCTTCTTGCTCTCGCAGGAAATACCCCCGCCAAATTGCTGTCCTTCTTCCTTGATTCCTTGATGCGGCAAGGACTGATAAACGGCTGGTTGCAAAAAAGAGGCTGTATGTTTATATTAAGACACACCAATGATCGAAATGATAAGGTAGGGTCTACACGTAATTCTGAAGGGTTTGTGATGCGAAGTGTTGATCGTATGGAAATGAACATTTTTATTGTGGAGGACGACGCCTCCATATTTGAAGCATTAAGGCAAAGGCTGGAGAAATGGTCGCTGCGGGTCACCGGTCCCCGTGATTTCGAGGACGTCATGGGAGACTTTTTGAAGCAGCAGCCCCACCTGGTCATTCTTGACATTCAGCTTCCCCGTTATGACGGCTTTTACTGGTGCAGAGAGATTCGGGCGGTCTCCAAGGTGCCGATCCTGTTTCTTTCTTCCAGGGATCATCCGATGGATATGGTGATGGCTATGAACATGGGAGCGGACGATTATGTCCAGAAGCCGTTTCATATGGACGTGCTGCTG
Source organism: Paenibacillus favisporus (assembly GCF_040545415.1). Classification (NCBI taxonomy): domain Bacteria; kingdom Bacillati; phylum Bacillota; class Bacilli; order Caryophanales; family Paenibacillaceae; genus Paenibacillus; species Paenibacillus favisporus. The sequence continues at coordinate 863,201 of NZ_JBEPLV010000002.1, forward strand.
GCCAAAATCCAGGCCGTTCTGCGCCGTACTTATGCCTACGGAGAAGAGACGATGGATGTCATCGAGTGGAATGGGGCGCTCCTCGATTTGAAACGCGGGGTGATCCGCAGGGACGGCCGGGAGGCGGAGCTGACAAAGAACGAATTTTACATCCTAACGGTCCTTGTCGATGCCAAAGATGAAATCGTTACCCGCCAAGACCTGATCCGGAAGCTCTGGGAGGACGAGCATTTCGTTAACGACAATACACTGACGGCCAATATTACCCGGCTGCGCCAGAAGCTGGCCCTCCTTGAACTGGATGGAGCGATCGTCACGAAAAAGGGAATCGGGTATATGGCGGTAACGCTGGAAGGAGGCGGGACTTAGGCGTGTTTATCCGTTATGTCCGGAGCATGCTCAGCTGGATTTTTTTCATTGTGATGCTGCTGGGAGTGACCGACCTGCTGATATTCCTGGATCGGGGAATTTCCATACAGGGAAGCTCGTTCGTGTATTTGAACCTGCTGTTCCTGCTGGCATTTATCGGGTTCTTCATTTGGCGCTACTTGAGAGAAACGAAATATACCTCGCAGCTTGACGCGCTTGCCCGCGATATGCAGGATGATTGGCTGGAGGCGCTGCCCAGGCCTGAATATGTCCGGGACGAGACCGTCGACGAAGTGCTGCGTGCGGCGGATCTGCATTATAAACGAAAAATCTCCGATCTAAAAAAAACATGGCTCGTCCAAAACGATATGACGGCTTCATGGATCCATGAAGTGAAAGCACCCCTGACGGCCATGAAGCTGGCCATCGATGCGCATCCCCGGGATCCGGCCATGCGTACCGTTGAAGCTGAATGGCTGCGCCTGCACCTCCTTGTTGACCGGCAGCTGTATATTACGCGCCTGCCTTCGTTGGAATCGGACTACGTTCCGGAAGAAACGGTGATTCAGCGGCTGGCGGCTAAGGAGGTACGTGAACTGGCCTCGTGGTGCATGGCCAAAAACCTGGCTGTCGAGTTCGAGGGGGACGAAGCGCAGGTAACCACCGACAGCAAGTGGTGCAGGTTTATGATCCGCCAAATCCTGATTAACGCCGTGAAATACAGCCCGGAGGGGGGCACCATTTGGATTGCTTCGGAGAGAATGCCAGCCGGCAACGTCGTGCTGGTCATAAAGGACGAGGGACCCGGCATTCCGGCACACGATCTGCCCCGGATTTTTGACAAAGGCTTTACCGGAGGCAATGGCAGGCTCCACAACGCCGCAACGGGCCTTGGATTATATCTGGCGCGGGTCGTTGGCGACCGGATCGGATTGACCCTTGAGGCGGAATCCGCTCCCGGAAAAGGAACAGCGATGCGCCTGATTTTTACGGCAGCTAATGCGTATGAGAAGGTCCAGAAAGAAAGGTACAGGTAAATAGTTTGGAGGCCGGCCGGGGATAAACCCGGCCTTTTTGTTCGTAAATGGATATGCATAAGCAATGCCGCAAAGTAACGAAGGGGCTTCAATGTGACGAAATTGTCATGCTGGGGGCGCTCCTTGTCACCTAAAACGTGCGACAACCCGGTCAAGGGACGGGTACAATAAGGCCATAGCTGAAGTGGAGGTTCAATATGAATACAACTTTTTCGCCAAAAACGATGCTGCACGCCCAGGATTTGCGCAAGTCATACGGGAGCAAGGGCAGTGCTCAGCAAGTGTTGAAAGGAATCGACCTACGCGTGTGCGAGGGCGAATTCGTCGGCATCATGGGGCCGTCCGGATCGGGGAAAACGACCCTGCTTAACGTTCTGGCGACCATCGACCGTCCCACCGAAGGAACGGTACGCATCGAGGACGCCGACGTGTCCGGCATGAAAGACGCCGAATTGTCTTCTTTTCGCCGCAACAAGCTGGGGTTCATCTTCCAGGATTACAACCTGCTCGATACGCTGACCGTGAAGGAGAACATCCTGCTGCCGGTTTCCCTCGGCAAACGGAAGTTCAAGGACGCGGAAGCTGAATATCAGGCCATCGCCGGCATTCTCGGCATCCGGGACCTGGCCGGTAAGTACCCGCATGAGATCTCCGGCGGGCAGAAGCAGCGGACATCGGCCGCCCGCGCTTTGATCCACCGCCCTGCGATGGTCTTTGCCGATGAACCGACCGGAGCGCTCGACTCGAAGTCTGCTTCTGCGCTGCTTGAAACCATTGCGGATCTCAACCGGGACCGTCAGGTCACGATCGTCATGGTTACCCACGATCCGGTAGCTTCAAGCTATTGCAGCCGCGTCGTGTTCCTCAAGGACGGCCGGATTTACTCCGAGCTGTACCGCGGAGATAAATCAAGACAGGCTTTTTTTAAGGATATCATGGATGTGCAGGCGGTTCTCGGGGGTGACACGGTTGACGTTGTTTGAGCTGGTCATTCGCAGCATGCGTAAAAATGTTAAGCAGGATTATCTGTATTTCTTTGCGCTCATTTTCAGCACAAGCTTGTATTTCGTGTTTGCGACGCTGCAGCATGACCCGTCCATTGCGGGAATGTCGGGAACGGATGTTCATTTTGCCACGGCCTTCAAGGTTGCCGGGATTCTGCTGCTCGCCATCGTCGCGGTCTTTACGGTCTATGCCAACAGCATTTTCTTGAAACGCCGCAGTAAAGAGATCGGGTTGTACCAATTGATCGGTTTAACCCGTAAGGGAGTGGTGCGCTTCCTCATAACTGAGAACGTGCTGCTTGGCGTCGGTGCGCTGCTGCTCGGCATCCTCTGCGGAGCCGCCTTATCCCGGATTTTCCTGCTGATCCTGCTGAAAATTCTGGGGTTTGACGGCATGGTTGCACTGAAGTTCTCCATGACTGCGGTCGTGCAGACCATCGTCGTATTTGCCGCACTCGTGCTGCTCACCTCGATCCAGATGGTGCGCAGCGTGTACCGCAGCACCTTGCTCGAGCTGTTTCACGCCCGGAATCAAGCGGAGCATCCCCGGAAGCCGAGCGGCTTTCGGACGGGCCTTTTAGCCGTGCTAGGGATTGCCCTCATTGTTTATGGCTACGTTCTGTCAGGACGCATGGTCAACCAAATGCTGTTCTTGAACATGCTGCTGGTGCTGCTGGCTACGATTGTGGGGACCTATCTGCTGTTCAGAATCACGATCGGCTGGTTATTTTACCGGTATCGGAAAGGCCGCAGCGGCCACCTTGGCCTGACGAACAGTCTGTCGCTGGCGCCGCTGATGCACCGGATGAAGGGAAACGCCAATTCGCTGACCCTGATCACTGTGCTGTCCGCCATGACGCTGACGATGGTCGCCTTGACCTACTCGCTTTATTATTCGGCCGGGAGCGATACGCGGATCTCACTGCCGTACGATGTCGTGTTTGAAAATGATGAACAGGCATCGGCTTCGTTCCGTGGAGATTTGCAGAAAGCTGGAATCTCCTTTGTTCGTACGCCGGTGGAAGCCTTGCGGGTAATCGGCGAAATCCGGGACCCGGCGCATCCGGCGAAATCCCGTGCACAGGGACTCCTCTTTCTGCCAGCGGAGCAGCTGAAGGCAGCCGGTGCGGATATCGCGGTTCCCGAAGCAGGCGAAGCCTGGCTGTTCGACGGACGGGCCCGGCTGAACGCGCTCGGAAGCCAAGACGACCCGAACGAACCAAAGCAAATCGTGCTGGAGACCAATGGAAAGAGCCAAGTCTTCCGATTGACGGAAAGCGTGGACAAGTTCGCCATGAATTACAACGTCTACGGCGCTCAAATCGTTACTTCGGCCTCGACCGTCAATGCGCTTAAGGAGAAGAAGGGCTCATTAACCAAGGGCGAGACGGTTACGTTCGATACGTACAGGTTCCCGGACCATGCCCAGCGGGCCAAAGCTTCGGCACTGTACGCGAAATACGTGGCGAAGGATGACTTTAAGCCCGACTTTTATTCGGAGTATCGGGCTGCGCTTCAGTCGTTCGGATTGTACATTTTCATCTCGGGCTTCCTTGGGCTGGTCTTTCTGGTCTCCACCGGCAGCATCCTGTACTTCAAACAAATCGCGGAAGCGGAAGAAGAGAAGAGAAGCTTCGTGACGCTAAGGCAGCTTGGGTTTGATGTGAAGGATATCATGAGAGGCGTGGCCCGGAAGCAGCTGTTCGTCTTTGCAATTCCTCTTGTCATCGGGCTTATGCATTCCATTTTTGCCGTGAAGGCTGCTTCCGTCCTGGTGCTCTCAAGCATTGCGCTGCCATCGGCTATCGCCATGGGGGCGTACGCCTTGATTTACTTCTCTTTTGGTGCATTGACGATTGGCTATTACAGAAAGCTGGTCAAGTCAGCTATGCATTGAAACCATTTGATAGGGTCCAACAACAACGTAAAGGAGCGATCGATATGAAAAAAGGCGGGGCGGTAGCTGCGCTGATCATCATCATATTGGCGGTGTTTCTTGTCATGTCCGCCAGAGACGTCGTGGACCGGTTCAATCCGCTGGTCCCTCAGGAAGACGTCTTTGTCCGGATCGATAAGCCGGCAGAGAACGATAATGGCCGATATAAGTACGAGCTCACCGGCTACAATTCGGAGGGTAAGAAGAAAAAGGTTATTTTTACATCAAGCACACAGCTTCCGGAGGGAACTTATTTAAAGGTATCGGCCAAAGGCGCTTACACAGAGAGTTATACGAAGGTGAAAGAAGAAGATGTTCCTAGGAATATCACTTGGTGACTAGCCAATGTAGATATAGGACAGCGGGACGCTCACTTGGATGAAGTGGGCGTCTTTTAGCAAATCGTTCGAAATACCGCTCGTTGTCCCGAGTTGCGGTAACGCTGCCAAAACGAAAAAAATCCCGTACAGTCGAATGACTGCACAGGATCGTTGTGCTTCTCCTACAGGATGCTTACAGTGCGCGAGTTTGCGTTTTCCCCGATTCTTCCCGCCGGATGCGCAGCTGCGTGCGGCGGCCGAGCAGGAGTCCGACCAGAGACGCCATCATCTGCTGGAAGACCATGCCCAGAACGACGGGAACGGCGACCGGTGCGGGAAAATAGGCGACGGCCAGGACGGCGCCCGCGCTGATGTTGCGCATCCCGCCGTTGAAGACGAGGGCGACCTGCTCCGGCTCACTCCAGCCCATCAGGGCGGAGATCGCGAAGCTCAGCAGGTACCCGGCAGCGGCCAAAAAGACGATAACCGCAGCGATGCCGACCAGCCGGGGGCTGATGTCGGACAGATAGGGAGCGACCACGGAGCCGTTGATCATGATGACCAGCGCCATGGCCAGTTTGGAGAACGGGTTGAGGCGCGGTCCCCAGACCGGAACGATGGCGCCTTTGCTCCATTCGTTCAAGGCCATGCCGAGCAGGGAAGGGACCACGATCATGCCGAACAGGCTGCTGATCATCGGCAGGATGTCCATATGAACGCTCGTTCCAATCAGCAGCGACAGGATGCCGGGAACGGCGAAAGGCGCGATCAGCGTGTCGACCAGGATGATGGACAATGTCAGCGCGATATGGCCCTTGTACAGGCTTACCCATACGAAGCTGCTGACCCCCGTTGGGATGACGGCGGCAAGCACAAGCCCGGTGATCGTATAAGCGTCGAGCGGGAATAGAACCTTGCCCGTGCCGAGGGCGATCAGCGGCATGATCACATGCAAAACCAGCAGGCAGGCAAAGAGCGGAAGCGGCCTTTTCATGACACTGAGAAAATCCTTGAAGCTTAAGCTGATGCTTCCGGCAAATGTCATAAAAGCAAACAGCCAGGGAGACATGAACGTATACGAAGACAGCAAACCTCCGCATAAGACGCCGATGACGATGCTGGCCGGCGTAATCAAAGGCATGATTCGGTTGAGTCGGGCATTCAGTGATTGCAGCATAAGCAGTCCGTCCTTATGTTTTCGTATTCATACATTATACATGGCATGGCAGTATTGAAAAAGGCTGAATCTGCCAGTTGGGCACAGGCGAGCTGTTTGATTTCGGCATCAGGTCTGCTGATCAAGGGCATACCGCGGACAGCGTTCTCTATGAAAATATGGAGCTTCAGCCAACCATGTAATTGGAATTGGCCTTGAAATCTATGATAAAATGAAAGATAAACCCAATTGTACGGTGTAAAGGAGCGGCCTATTATATGAGACCCATACAGTTCGTGGCCAAGACGGCCGGCGTGTCCGTTGCGACCGTGTCCCGGGTACTGAACAACAGTCCCCTCGTCAAGGAATCGACGCGCAAGAAAGTGATGGAAACGATCAAAGCGCTGGAGTATGAGCCCAATTCCCTCGGCAGGGAATTAAGAAGAGCGGAGACGCGCCGCATTATGGTGCTGACTCCGAGCCTCGTCTTTCCAATTATGGCGGACGTGTATAAGGGCATACAGGATGTAGCTCAGAAGAACGGATATCAGGTGCTGGTCTGCGCCTCCGAGGACGACCATGATAAGGAAGAAGAGCTGCTGCAGATGCTCAAGAAAAAAATCGTCGACGGCGTCATCATCGTGGCCTCCACCTTGAGCGCGGAGGAGCTGGATCAGCTGGCGAAAGATTACAGCATCGTGCAGTGCTCGGAATATGAGCAGGTGCAGCACGCTTACAGCGTTTCGGTCGATAATGAACAGGCAGCCTTTGATGCGGTGTCCCACCTCCTGTCTTTGGGTCACCGGCGAATTGCCATGGTTAAAGGGGGAAACGCGAAGAGTTCTTCCGCCGCCCGGGAGCAGGGGTACCGGCGAGCGCTGGAATCGGCGGGGATCGAGGTGCGCCAGGAGTGGATCAGGGAGAGCGACTACGAGTACCAGAACGGGTACGACCTTGCCGTCGAATGGCTTCAAGCTGCGGAGCATCCGACCGCCATTTTCTGCTCCAGCGACGCTACAGCCATCGGCTGCGTCAACGGGGCGATATCGCTGGGCAAATCGGTGCCGGATGACGTCGCTGTCGTCGGATTCGACGATACGGTGGAATCGCTGATGAGCCGGCCGCCTATCACGACGATACGCCAGCCCAAGTATGATCTCGGCCGTGCCGCGATGGAGGCGCTCCTGCAAAGCTTGCGCGGAGAAGCGGGCAAGAACAAGACGATCCTGCTGCCCCATGAAATCGTCATTCGGGAGTCGACGGCAAAGCGATCCCGCTGACAGGTGAAAAATAGGGGTTGCGCTCTTCAAAGAAATCGCTTACAATATCGCTTAAAGAAACGGTTACCAAGCAGCCGTTTTTTTAAAACCGCTGAAATGTAATGCGTTACATTTCTGGATCCGGATTCGCGCGAATCAAAGGTACCGTTTAGTAAAACCAACCAGCAAGGGCAATATCTCTTTTTCATACCTTAAAATGTAACGCATTACATTTTGCCGGAGGAAGGGTGACTTTCCGGATTCACCCGGGGGAAGAAAAGCAAGCATGTTCATCAGGATAGGAAACCGAGAAACCGCATTGTAAAACACAAAAAGTGGTGATGAGACATGGCTCAAGCGGCGGGAAAGCTGTCCTTAAGCGAAAAAATCAGTTACGGCTTTGGAGATTTGGCGTCCAACTTCGTCTGGGGGATGACGACAAGCTATCTGCTCTACTTTTACACGAATGTGTACGGCCTGGCCGCCACGGCCATCGGCACCTTGTTTCTGATTACAAGAATTCTTGACGCGGTGATCGACCCGGTGATCGGGGTCATGATCGACAAGACCAGCAGCCGGTTCGGCAAGGCGCGGCCGTTCATTCTCTTTTTGACGATCCCGTTCGCGATCTTCAGCGTCTTAACGTTCATTACGCCGGATTGGTCGGAAGGCGGGAAGCTGATCTACGCCTATTTGACCTACCTGATTCTTGGGATCCTGTATTCCGGTGTCAACCTTCCTTACGGCGCACTGATGCCGATGATGACCAAGGATCCGGAGGAGAAAAACCAGCTCAGCAGCTTCCGGATCATGGGGATGGCCATTGGGGCTATCGCGGTATCGGCGCTCACCAACCCGCTGGTGAAATGGATCGGCGGCGGGAATGACCGCTTGGGGTTCCCGGTTACGATGGGCATTTTCACAGTCGTCGCCGTCGTGATGTTTTATGTGGTGTTTCTCAAATGTAAAGAACGGTTCTCGGAGAGCGCCGAGAAAACCAAAGAGTTTAACACGCTCACATCGGCCAAGCATATGTTTGGCAATCAGCCTTGGGTGATGATCGCCCTGAACTCCCTCTTCATGTTTCTGCGGATCGGCGTCGTGTTCGGCGTGCTGGTGTATTTCGTTCAGTACGTTCTGGGCCAGCCCGAAATGATCCCGCTGTACCTGACACTCGCGAATGTCGCCAACTTTGCCGGAGGCGCACTCGCCCCGTTTGTACTCAGAAAGCTTGGTAAGCGTAACGGCAGCATCTTGGCCTTGACCGGCGCCGTGCTGCTGTACGGATTGCTGTTTTTCCTGGAGAGCAGTCCGCCATTTCTGTATCTCGTCATTTTCTTTATTGCCAACATAGGCATCGGCATTAACAGTCCGGCCAACTTCTCCATGCTCGCCGATACGGTGGATTACCATGAATGGAAGTTCGGCCACCGGTCCGAAGGCATGCTGTATTCGGCTTACAGCTTCGCCACCAAGTTCGGCATTGCCGTCGGCGGCTCCGTTGTCGCTTATGCACTTGGTTTCGCCGGATATGATCCCGATGCGGTTACGCCGCAGGCGACCGATATGATCCGCGTCCTGTTCTACCTGGGACCGATCCTGCTCACCATTCTGCAAATCGGTTGTCTGGTGCTGTATAAGCTGGACAAGGAGCATAAGCAGATTGTTCAAGATTTGGACCTGCGCACATCGTCGGTCAAAGCCTAAATTTTATAGAGGAGTGATTTCACATGATTCAAATTCCAGTCGGTCTGCAGCTGTTTTCGGTACGGGAAGCGCTGGCTAAAGATTTCGCCGGGACGCTGCAAAGCATAGCGGATATCGGATACAAAAACATCGAGTTCGCGTTTCATAACATCCGGGAAGACGGCACATTCGAGGTCGACTACACGGCGGCGGAGCTGAAGGCCATGATGGACAAGCTGGGCCTGCAGGTGGTCACGAGCCACGTGGCCTATCATCCGAATCTGGATCTGGATGCGGTCATCCGCTATAACGCGGAGATCGGAAGCAAGGGCATCGTTATGCCATGCGCCTTTTTCCGTGACCGGGAGGATGCGGTGGAATTGGCCAAATGGCTCAATGCGTCCGGACGCAAGTCCAAAGAAGCAGGTATCCAGTTCTACTTCCATAACCATTTTCATGAGTTCCAGCAGTTTGACGGCCGGACCATTATGGACATTCTGCTGGAGCATACCGATCCGGAGCTGGTTCAGATTGAATTCGACACGTTCTGGGCGCTGCGCGGCGGCGTGGATCCGATCGCTTTTATGGACAAGTACGGCAGCCGGATCGGGCTTCTTCACCAGAAGGACCTTGCCCCGTCGGCCAATCCGGTGAATCTGCTGGAGAAGGTTTCTGGGCATTTAACGGATGAAGTGGTGTTCACAGCCGCGAACCAGGAGGATTTCACCGAGATCGGCGCAGGCGTCATGGACATTCCGTCAATTCTGAAAAAAGCGGAAGAGCTCGGAACGGTTCAATACATTATCGTGGAGCAGGATCAGACCGTAAAAGGCGAGCTGGCCAGCGTTAAGGAAAGCTTCGACAACATCCAGCGGCTGCTGGCACAGTAAGGCAGAACTTCGGATAGACAACCAACCGGGAGGGAACCAGATGACTACTTTGAAAATCGGCATTATCGGATGCGGCGGGATCGCCAAGGGCAAGCATTTGCCCGCGCTGGCCAAGCAGCGGCACAAGGCGGAAATGACGGCATTTTGCGACATCGAGCTGGATCGCGCGGAGCTTGCGGCCAAGGAGTATGGAACGGAAGAAGCCAAGGTATATACGGATTACAAGGAGCTGCTCAAGGACCCGTCGATCGACGTGGTGCATGTGCTTACCCCGAACAGCACGCATGCCGTCATTACAGTCGCCGCGCTGGAAGCCGGCAAGCATGTCATGTGCGAAAAACCGATGGCGATGAATACCGCCGAGGCGCAGCAAATGCTGGATGCGGCAAAACGCACGGGCAAAAAACTGACGATCGGCTACCAGAACCGGTTCCGTTCGGATTCGAGTGCGCTGTATGCGGCATGTGAACAAGGGGATCTTGGCGAGGTTTATTTTGCGAAGGCGCATGCCATCCGCAGACGCGGCGTTCCGACATGGGGCGTGTTTATGGATATCGAAAAGCAGGGCGGCGGCCCGTTGATCGACATCGGCACGCATGCCTTGGATCTGGCCCTGTGGACCATGGACAATTATAAGCCGAAGCTCGTCGTCGGGTCCGCGTTCCATAAGCTGAAGGATAAGATGGACGGCAACATGTTCGGTCCGTGGAATCCGGAGGAGTTCAAGGTGGAGGATTCGGCCTTTGGCTTCATTAAGATGGAAAATGGAGCGACGATTACGCTGGAAGCTTCGTGGGCGCTGAACATGATCAACGCGAAAGAAGCGCAGGTCACCCTGTGCGGTACCGAGGGAGGGGCCGAAATGTTCGGCGACGCCTGGGATAACAAGGGCACGGTGACGTTTAACCATACCCGGTATGGGCAGCTGGTCGAAACGAGCACTTCTGTAGGGGGCGGCATCGCCTTTTATGAAGGAGAATCGCTGAACGCCGGCGAACTGGAGGCGAAGCAGTGGATCGATGCCATTCTGGAGGATCGGGAGCCGCTGGTTAAGCCGGAGCAGGCGCTTGTGGTGACGCAGATTCTCGAGGCCATCTACAAATCGTCGGAAACCGGCAATGCGGTCGCATTGTAATCATCTATATATATGAAGAGAACTGCCTGTTCCCCGTGATGTGGACAGGCAGTTCTTCGTTTCGGGCAGGGACGTCAGATTAACATGCCTCCGGAAACCTCGATCCGCTGCGCGTTCACCCAGCGGTTGTCTTCGGAGAGGAGGGAAGCAATCATCGGCCCGATGTCATCCGGAAGTCCGGCGCGTCCAAGCGCCGTCATGCCGGCGATCTGCTGATTCAGCTCGGCGTTGTCACGCACCATGCCGCCGCTGAAGTCGGTCGCGATCGCTCCGGGTGCGACCGTATTGACGGCGATACGGCGTTCGCCCAGCTCCTTGGCCAGGTACCGGGTAAGCACCTCAACCGCGCCCTTCATCGAGGCATAAGCGGCGCTTCCCGGGATGGTCATGCGTGTCAGCCCCGAGGAGATGTTGACGATGCGCCCGCCATCATTGATGAGGGGAAGCAGCTTTTGCGTCAGGAAAAAGACGCCCTTAAAGTGGACGTTGTACAGCTGGTCCAGTTCTTCTTCGGTTGTCTGCTCGATGGAGTTGTGATGCGAGGTTCCGGCATTGTTAACCAGGTAATCGAACCGCTTCGCCCCAAGCTCTGCTAAAACTTGCCGGACGTTCTGGACGAAACCGTCAAAGGAAGAGGTGTCTGCCGTGTTCAGCTGCAGGGCGACAGCTTCCCGCCCCAGATTCCGGACGGACTGGACGACTTGCTGCGCTTCGGCTTCATTGGTGTGATAGGTAAAGATCGAATCAACGCCGCGCTTGGCAAGCTGAAGAATCGTATTGCGGCCCAGACCGCGGCTTCCGCCGGTCACGAGTGCGATTTTTCGATCAGAGATTTGTACAGTCATTCAAAGGACCTTCTTTCCATTGATTTTTCCAGTGATCAGGTTTACTAACTAACTGGTTAGTTCATAATATATAACTAACTAACCGGTTTGTCAATGGCTTGAAAATCGTGATATAGTAAATCCTATGCAAAAACACGGGAGGAACCACTATGCGTAACGCCGAAGCTACGAAAGAGAAAATACTGGAGGCGGCCATGGCCGAGTTCTCCGCCTACGGAATTGCCGGCGCCCGGGTGGACCGGATCGCCAAGATGGCGAAGTGCAACAAGAACATGATCTATATTTATTTTGAAAATAAAGAGCAGCTCTTCTCGACCGTGCTGGAAATGCATTTGACGAGAGTGTACGAGGAGTTTGCCTTTACACCGGAAGATCTTCCCGGGTATGCCGCGCGGGTTTTTGATTTTATGATGGCCAATCCCGACCTGATGCGGCTGATGACATGGTTTACGCTGGAGCAGAAGACGGAGCAGCTGGATCAGAGGAAGGAAGCCCATAACCGCAAGATTGCGGAGCTGGCGAAAGCACAGGAGGCCGGGCACATCGGAACGGATTTTTCCCCGGCGTTTCTTCTGACCAGCATCATGGTTCTTGCCACGGCCTGGATGCCGACCAACCCGTTTGGTCCATCGATCGATCCGGCTAGTAGCGGCAAAACCGATGAGCTGCGGGAAGCGATCATGAGGGCAGTCGGACGGTTGGCAGGCGAACCTGCATCTAAGGAAAATCGCTGATCCAGGAAAAAAGGGAACTCTCATTAGATATGTCTGAAAAGGGAGGTTTTTTGGATGAAGATCATGGCAGACTGCGTGCAGGGCTATAAAGACAGGAAAATATCTTATACCTTATTGTCTAAAGCAGAATCCAACTCCAGCGGCTTGGCGATCATTTTTCCGGGACAGGGGTACACCGCACAGGCACCTCTTTTGTACTACTCCATGGGGATTTATCTGAACCAAAACTACGACGTGCTGCAGGTGAACTATCAGTATAATGATCCGTTCTACCGGGAGTTCGGCTTTGATGAGATGGCCGAAGCGATCCGCACCGATGTCGGCGCCGTAATCGACCATGCACTGCAGAACGCATCCTACGACGACTACATTCTGATCGGCAAGTCCATTGGAACGATTGCGCTTGGGTTTGAGGTGCAGCGTGATCTGTTCCGAAAGGCCAAGGTCATCTGGTTTACTCCCCTGCTGGGCAGAGATTTTGTCTGGAACGCGATGATGCACAGTAAGCAGAGAAGCCTATGCTTCATCGGCGACAACGACAGCTGCTATATCGAGGAGAGATTTCAGCAGCTTCGGGCAAATCCGAATCTGCTGCTGCGCTTGATCCCCGGCGTGAATCACGGCCTGGAATACGAAACCGATCTTTTTGCGTCGATGGACGTGTTAAAACAGGTGATGAAGGAAGTCGAAGCATTTTAGTTCGGTATTTCGTTCAAGCCCGCTCCAAGAGCGGGTTTTTTGTTTGCTTAAAAAAGTGGCTTGCACCTTACGCGGCGTCACCTTTTATAATGGGCCTACCGGTAAAAAATAGGCGCCTAAAAAATTGAGCCTGTAGGAGGACATCGGCATGACGATCGGTAAGAACGAAATTATTTCCACACGGGCGTTCGACGCACCGCAGCACCTTGTGTATCAGGCCTGGACGACCCCGGATTTATTGGCCCGCTGGTGGGGGCCTCACGGGTTCACGAATACGTTCCATGAAATCGACATCACGCCGGGCGGAGCCTGGAAATTCACCATGCACGGACCGGATGGCCGGGATTATCCAAACGAGAGCGTTTTTGTAGAAATTGTCCCTATGGAGCGGGTCGTTCTGGAACATCTCTCCGAGCCCCAGTTCCGCGTTACCGCGACGTTTGAAGAAGAAAAGGGTCGGACTAAAGTTGTTTTTCGCCAGACGTTCAAAAAGGAAAAGCAGTTTGAGCAGATCAAACAAATGTGCATCAACGGCAATGAGGAAAATTTCGACCGGTTCGGCCAACTGCTGGAGGAAATGAAGACCGGCACCGCGGGTTAAGCGCAGCTTAAGGGGAGCGGGATGTGACATTCAAGGCAGGTGGCATTCCCGATGTTACTGCCGTAATAAAAAAGGCCCAGGGGCATGATCCCTTGGGCCTATGTACGTTGAAATCAAATGGCAAATACATGACGTCCGATATTTACGGTACGGGCTCGCGTCCAAATCCACTTGTTCGTTGCCGTTTTCGGGTTATAGTAGTAGAGCGAGTTATGGGTCGGGTCCCATCCGCGCACGGCGTCGATGGCGGCACGGTAGGCGGTCCGGTTCGGCTTCATGCCGTACTGGCCGTCGCTGACGGCGGTGAATGCGTTCTTCTGAAAAACGACGCCTTGAATCGTGTCCGGGAACTCGTCCGACTGAATCCGGTTCATGATGACGGCACCGACGGCTACCTGTCCTTTATAGGACTCGCCGCGGGCTTCAGCGTAAATGATTTTCGCCATAATCTCCATATCGTTTTTGCTTAAGGTGTACTTCCGGAGCTGTCTCCATGTAGCTGGACCGACCGTGCCATCCGCAGCGGCGCCGTACTCCCTCTGGAATTCCTTGACGCTGGCTTCCGTGCCGGGGCCGTATTTTCCGTCAAGCGCACCGTCATAGAGACCGAGCACCTGCAGCCGGTACTGTAAATCAGAAACTTTGGGATCCTCGCTCCCTAATTTAAGGACGGGAGCCGCTTCGGCATGATCAGTCTTCCACGCGAAGCTTTGAATGACTAAGAGGACGACGAGGATCGAGGTAACTGCCCATTTTTTGGTTGTCATCGAAATCATCTCCTTCACGAGGCATTATAACGGGAGGAGGACGGACAAGGCAAAGCCATAAACTGGAAAATATGTGGTAAAACCTTGCGGCTCTAAGCGAAATTTTGGAAAATCGGCGGGATTAAAATGATAGTGTGGGGTCGTTTTTTTACACGTTATGCATTTGGAACTAATGAATTCGGGGCCGCGGGATGCTATAATTGAACAAAATTGAAAGCGTTTTACTAGAGTAGGAGACAGGAGCTTTAGGAGCCTTACATAAGGAGTGCAAGAACGGATGGGGAAACGGAATTGGTTTTACCGCCAGCTTTTTTCATATATGCCGGCTTTTTTAATCGTCATTTCGTTTATTTTTTTCGTTTTCTTTCAAATGCTGGGGGATCAGAGCCGCAAGGAAGCCGTAAAAGCCAATGAGACGCTGATGCTGCAGGCGATGAGCTCCATTGACTCTTCCCTGAAAACGATCGAGCAGATGCTGATGACGGAACTGCTGAATAATCCGGATTTGTCGACTTTTTACAAGAGCGGAACCGAAAACGACTATTACCTGAACATCCGCATCGTCAAGTTTATGAATAACTTCAGAAATGCCTATCCCTTGGTGGATTCCATTTATCTCGTCCGGTCCAGCGACGGATTTGTCCTGAGCAATGCGACAAGCTCCAGCCTGGAAGACTATCCGGATGCGCCTTTTATCAAGCCGTATATCGAGCAGGTGAAGAAGGATGAGGGCTGGAGTGGTGTCCGCCCTTTCGAGGAGTTCAGCATCAAAGGGCCGAAGCGGGTCGTGAGCCTTGCGCTCAAGGCGCCTTTCCTGAAGACCGGGCAGGGATTCCTGGTCGTGAACGTAACGGCGGATGGGCTGAGCCAGTTGATCGAAAGTATGTACAGCCGGGATGTCAGCTACATCCATATCATCGACAAATCGGGGGCAGACGTGCTTCCGAACGGTAAATCGGAGCAGGAGCGCAGCATCGTGTCGAGCGCGATTTCGCCCGTGACCGGCTGGGATTACCAAAGCGGACTGATTAACGGAAAATGGGTGGACGTGGCCAGCCAGCTCTATAACGTCTGGTTCATCCTTGGTATCGTTATGATCGCCGCAGGCAGCTTATGGATCGTCTATGCCGCACGGAAAAATTACAAGCCGATCGAAAGGATCGTCACCCAGGTTCAGAAATTATCCCAGACGAAGGCGGCGGCTCTGATGCAGGGCAGCGGCCAGGACGAGTTTACCTTTTTGCAGTCCGCCATTAACCAGATGCTGGAGCAGTCCAACACCTATCAGCGCCAGTTCCGCGAGGATCTGCACGTCAAGAAGGCGTATTTGTTCCAGCAGCTGGTCGAAGGGCAGCATCTTCCGAAATCCGAAGAATGGGAAGCCCTGCGGGACACGATGCAGCTCAACGACCTCGACATGCCGCAGGTCGTGTGCGTCGTGGAAATCGACAAGTTTGCTTCGTTCTGCAGCCAGTTCACCCAGGAGGACCAGTACTTGATGAAGTTCGCCCTGAAGAGCGTCATCCAGGAAACCGCCCAGGAGCACGGGGGAATCGTGTGGACGGAATGGATTTCCGGCGACGGGCTCGGAGTGCTGGTGCAGATCGAGGAGACGGACGATCCCCGCGGCCGGGTCACGGATATGCTGGACCATGCAAGGAGATGGGTGCAGGAGCATTTGAAGCTTACCGTTACGGTCGGTGCGGGGGCGGCAGCCCGGTGCCCGGCGGAAATTCCGGAATCTTACGCCCAAGCCCAGCAGGCTCTGAAATATAAAATGGTTCTCGGCAGCAACCGGATCATTTTCTACGATTCGCTGGCCAAAGAGGATCAGGGAGCCATGTTCGACTATTTTCAGCTGGTCCACTCGATCGCCCAATCGTTCCGGCTCGGCAAGCCGGACTGGAAGGACAAGTATGGCCAATTGATTCAAGGTATCGGGCAGCATCTGCTGAGCCGCGACCATATCGTCAGCCTGGCGGATTATTTGATCTATTCCATTGGGCGGGAAATGGGCAAAATGACGAAGGAATACCAGGAGCTGTGGGAGGAGACCGGGCACCGCCCCCTGCAGCAGGCGCTGCACGCGTCCGATACCTTCGAGCAGGTGGAAGAGAGCTTCATGAAGACGCTGGAACGGTGTTATGAACAGCTGCTGCAAATTCAGGTCACCCGGAATCATTCGGATACGATCCGCAAGGTCCGCGAAACGATGGAGCGGGAATTCGCCAATCCGGATTTGTCGCTTGATTTTCTCAGTGAACGGTTCGATCTTCCCTCCAAAACGCTCAGCAAATTGTTCAAGGAGGAAACCGGGCAGAAGTTCGTGGACTATCTGATCGAGCTTCGGGTCGGCCGCGCGCGGACGCTGCTGGAGAATACGGACCATGCCGTCCAGGAAATCGCCGAAGAGGTCGGGTATGTGAACGTCATTTCGTTTGGTCGGATGTTTAAAAAAATCGTGGGCCTGTCCCCGGGGGAATACCGTGAACACATCACCCGGACAGAGCGGGATTCAGCCGCTCTCTGACAGGCCGTTTGCGCCGGTTCCTCAAGGTGCCGTATCCCGCCGGGACAGATCCCTGCGGGATTTTTTGTGGGTATGGACCAGGCCGGAAAGAAAAAAGTTGCACGGAGAAAAAGGTTTAGCCCTTCAGATTTTTCCTATGGGAACACCGATTCATTAGCATTGCGGAAATAAGTTGACCGGGCGAAAGTTGTATATTGAACGCATCCGTGCCGTGCCGATAACATGAAGGCAACCCAAGCGCAAAGGAGAGTCGGCAGGTATGGAAGCAACTAGCAGCAAGGCGGCTTCGCCGCATCCCCCCGGATTGGCCGCCCGCCGAAAGAGGGCGGGGTCACAGGCCGGCCGGAAAATCAGGAAGCACTGGCAGTTTTATTTGCTCGTCTTTCTCCCTCTGCTTTATATCGTCATTTTCAAGTACGTGCCGATGTTCGGCGTCATCATCGCATTTAAAGAGTACAACGTCGTACAGGGCATTCTCGGCAGCCCGTGGGCCGGGCTGAAGTACTTCAAGCAGCTGTTCGATACCCCGTTCTTCTGGCAGTACTTTAAGAACACGCTCGAAATTTCGCTGTACGGCATGGCGATCGGATTTCCGGCGCCGATCATTCTGGCGCTGGCGCTGAACGAAATTCGCAACGGCCTGTTCAAGAAATCGGTCCAAATGATTACCTATGCCCCTTACTTCATATCAACGGTCGTGATCGTCTCGATTCTGATCGTCAACTTGTCGCCAAACGTCGGGCTCCTCAGCAACATCTTCAGGTCGCTCGGGATGGAGCCGATCGATTTTATGGGCAAGGCGGGGTACTTCAAAACGATTTACGTCCTCTCGGATGTGTGGCAGTTCACCGGCTACGGGGCCATCATTTATATCGCGGCGCTGTCCGGGGTCAATCCCGATTTATACGAGGCTGCCAAGGTGGACGGAGCTTCCCGGTTTCAGAAAATTGTCCATATCGACCTTCCCAGCCTCGTTCCGGTCATCGTCATTATGCTCATTCTGAACCTGGGACAGATCATGGGACTGGGCTTCGAGAAGATCTACTTAATGCAAAATCCGCTGAACCTGAACACGTCGGAGGTCATTTCGACTTACGTCTACAAGATCGGCCTGCTGGGCGCCAATTTCAGCTTCTCGGCCGCGATCGGGCTGTTCAACTCGGTCATTAACTTTGTGCTGCTGATCCTTGTCAATTTCATCGCCAAAAAGATCTCGTCCAACAGTTTATGGTAGGAGGTGCGAAAAGCGTGCAATCAACGAAAATACGCGAAGCGGTAGCGGACCGGCTGTTTCTGGGCCTCGTCTATCTGTTTTTATCGCTGGTGCTGATCGTCATTTTATTTCCATTGCTGCATGTGCTGAGCGCATCTTTCAGCTCGCCGGCGGCGGTGACGTCCGGGAAGGTGTGGCTCTGGCCCGTGAATTTCAGCCTGGTCGGCTACAAGGCGGTGTTCCAAAATTCCGATATTTTGATCGGATTCGGCAATTCGCTTTTTTATTCGGTCGTGGGTACGCTCATTAACGTTTCGTTCACGGTGATGCTGGCCTATCCGCTGGCACGCAAAACGTTTTACGGCCGCGGGCTGATTATGGTGGTGATCGTGTTTACGATGTTTTTCGACGGCGGGCTGATTCCGAACTATCTGCTCGTCAAATCCCTGGGTATGGTCAATACGAGATGGGCTATGATCATCCCCGGCGCGCTGGCCGTATTTCAGGTCATTATCGCCAGGACGTTCTTCCAGTCGCTTCCCGACGAGCTGGCCGAGGCCGCTGAAATGGACGGGTGCAGTGACATGAGATTTTTTCTGCAGGTCGTACTGCCGTTATCCAAGCCCATCCTTGCGGTATTGTTCCTGATGTATGCCATCGGGCATTGGAACGCTTACTTTAATGCACTCATTTACCTGAAAGACAACAGCATGTTCCCTCTGCAAATCTTCCTGCGGAACATTCTCATCCTGAACTCGGAAAATTCCGACATGATGACCAATGTGAACAGCCTGCTCGTGCAGCAGGGGCTGAAGGATTTGCTGAAATATTCGCTCATCGTCGTCTCCAGCGCGCCGGTGCTGATCATTTATCCGTTTGTCCAGAAGCATTTTGTTAAAGGAGTCATGATCGGATCGCTGAAGGGATGATGGCGGTGGACGGAATTACGCAAGGGGGGTGTGACCGGGTTAACGCTGCAGGATGTTTTGAAGTGGTCATTTGTAAGGGGGCATGGATATGAGCCATTCAAGCAAAGGAGGAATTTCTTTGAAAAAACGGGCATTTATCGGCTTAAGCGTATTGTTGGTATTATCCCTTCTGCTGTCGGCATGCGGAGGCTCCAAGCAGGAGCAGAATGACGCAGGGGCTGCCGCCTCGGATCCCAGTAAACCGGTGGAGCTGTCGGTATTCGCGCCGCAGCAGGCGGGGATCGAAAACATGGACGTTAACAAGTTCTCCAAGTACATCGAGGACAAGCTCGGCATCAAGTTTAATTGGAGCACGGTGCCGGACGCCGGCTTCAGCGACAAAAAGCTGCTGCTTCTGGCGAGCGGCGACTACCCGGCTGTCATTATGAACGCGGGCATATCCAAAGCGGACCAAATCAAATACGGCCAGCAGGGAGCCTTCATCCCGCTGAACGATCTGATCGACCAGTACGCCCCCAACATTAAAAAGGCGATGGAGGACGTGTCTTACCTGAAGCAGGGCATGGTCGCCCCGGACGGCAAAATTTACGCGCTGCCGAAGCTGAACGAATGTCTGCACTGTACCTATGGGCAGCGGATGTGGATCAATACTTCCTGGCTGGAGAAGCTGGGCCTGTCGATGCCGACGACGACCGATGAGTTTTACAACGTGCTGAAAGCCTTTAAGGAGAAAGACCCAAACGGCAACGGCAAAGCCGACGAAATTCCGTTCACGACCTCGTCCGACGGCGTATGGGGAGGCGGTGTGGATTCGTTCCTGATGAACGCTTTTATCTATGACAACACCTCGGATTACTTAAGCATCAAAGACGGCCAGGTCATCTATTCACCGGCGCAGCCCGAATGGAAGGAAGGCCTGAAGTATTTGAGGAAGCTGTTTGCCGAAGGCTTGATGGATAAAGCCGTTTTTACGCAGAACAATGATGCGGTGAAGCAGCTGGCCAACAAGCCGGACGCCGCCGTGGGCACTGTAGGTTACGCGCTGCTTAGCAGTGCCTTCAGCGTGGACGACTCGAACCCGAGACATAAAGATTACGACGTCGTTCCGCCGCTGAAAGGACCAAACGGAGTCCAGCTGACAGGCTACAGCATTGGCGCGGGCGACGGATCGTTTGTGATCACGAACAAGGCGACGAAAGAGGAGCAGGTCGCTGCCATCAAACTGGCGGACTACCTCTGGTCCGAAGAAGGAACGGTCATGACCTCCTGGGGCTTTGAAGGGGAAGGCTGGAAAAAAGCCGACAGCGGCAAGCTGGATTACAACGGCAAACCGGCGAAGTATGATGTGGTTCCGAAGGCTCCGTCCGCGAACGGGGAAACGACGCTGGACAATTTCTGGTGGCAGCTTGGCACGATGCAGATGCTCAACTCCATCCGCGAATCCTTTGCCGCTCCAAGCGATCCGCTGGGCAACGGTGCCTATGAATACCGCTTATGGCTGGCCGCCAAAAAATACGAGCCTTTCGCCAAGCCGGAAGTCGTCTATCCTGCGGATACATTCATTGACCCGGCGGACGCCATGACGGTTGCGCAAATGCAGAAGTCGCTGACCGATTATGTGAAGTCGAGCCTGGCGCAGTTCGTGACGGGCAACAAAGACATCGACAAGGACTGGGACAGCTACATCGCCGGCTTCAAAGGATTGCAGCTGGATCAATACTTGGCAATCTACCAAAAAGCGTTAAAGAAATAAAGGACGGCAGCCGGATATCTGAGGTGTAAAGCAGGTATCCGGCTTTTACAAGGAGAACAAGGTAGGCATACCTGTAATCAAAACCAGGATGGAGGGCATTTCATGATGGTAACGACCGAAAGGATCCGCTACGCCGCACAGGTTCAGCCCACCGAACGGCAGCTGGCCGTGCAGGAGATGGAGTTCTACGCGTTCATTCATTTTACGGTCAATACGTTTACGGACCGGGAGTGGGGGGACGGGAAGGAGGATCCGGCTATCTTTAATCCGGCGGAGCTGGATGCCGGCCAATGGGTGGCGGCAATCAAGTCAGCCGGGATGAAAGGGCTGATTCTGACCTGCAAGCACCACGATGGTTTCTGCCTCTGGCCGAGCCGGTATACGGAGCACTCGGTCAAGAACAGCCCGTGGAAGGACGGGCAGGGCGATGTGGTCCGGGAAGTGTCGGAGGCGTGCCGGAGGGAAGGGATCCGCTTCGGCATTTACCTGTCCCCCTGGGACCGGCATGAGCCTACATACGGCGATTCGCCGGCGTATAACGAATATTTTACCAATCAGCTGAGAGAGCTGCTGACCAATTACGGCGACGTGTTTTGCGTCTGGTTCGACGGCGCCTGCGGCGAAGGGCCGAACGGCAAGCGCCAGGTGTACGACTGGGACGCTTACTACGCGCTGATTCGCGAGCTGCAGCCGGAGGCGGCGATTTCGGTCTGCGGTCCGGATATCCGCTGGTGCGGCAACGAAGCCGGCCACTGCCGGGAATCGGAGTGGAGCGTCGTGCCTGCGTCGCTGCGGGATAACGAGAAGATCCAGGCGAAATCGCAGCAGGAGGACGATCCGGCGTTTGCCCGGAGCTACCGGTCGGAGGACGAGGACCTGGGCAGCCGGGCGGTCATCGAGCACGAGCAGGATTTGGTCTGGTACCCGGCGGAGGTCAACACGTCGATCCGTCCGGGCTGGTTCTACCACGCCTCCGAAGATGACAAGGTCAAATCGCTGGATGAGCTGATGAACGTATATTATGGATCGGTCGGCGGCAACGCGACGTTCCTTCTTAACCTTCCGCCGGACCGGCGCGGCCTCATTCATGAGCGGGACGTCCAGCGCCTGCAGGAGCTGGGGGACCGGATCCGCAGCACGTTTGGTACCGACTTGGCTGAAGGTGCCGCGGTGGAGGCATCCGTCCAGGCAGAAGGCCATCAGGCGAACCAAGTCCTAGACGGACAACCGGACACATACTGGGCGCCGCCCGAAGGCACGGAGCAGGCTTCACTCACGCTGGATCTGCAGAGGGAGACCGCCTTTGACCACGTCGTGCTGCAAGAATACCGGTACAGCCAGCGGGTCGAGCGCTTTGAGGTCGAATATCTGGATGGGGACACGTGGAAAACAGCTTACACGGGTACGGTGATCGGCCACAAGCGGATCTGCCGTTTTCCCGCCGTCAAGAGCCGTTATATCCGGCTACAAATCCAGGAGTCCCGGTGGTGTCCGCAGATTTCCTCCATTCGGATCTATCTGCAGCCATAGAGCGGAACAATTATAGCTTCTTTTCAATCGTATACTATGCACACTTATTAAACTCCTCGCTGAGGCGGGCCCGTATAGGGTCTGTCCATCGGGGAGTTTTTTTGCGGTTATCCGACATTCCCGCCTCAGTATAATGTTAATGAACTTCGAACCAACAATTTCAAATTATGGAAGGTGGGATATTCGTATTGGATAGATCTTCACTGTACACCGATCTCGTAACGTACCCTTCCGGATGGAAAATGGGCACGCATGTGCATCCCCATTTCGAAATCTGCGTGGTCACTTTCGGACGAGGTGTGTTCTATGCTGAAGACCAGGTCTTTTCGATTCAGGAGGGGGACGTCATCCTGATCACCCCCGGCGTACCCCACGACTACAGCTCCGTTACACCGATCCGCTTCGCCGTCCTGCAGGTTGACCATTTGTCGCATGAGCTCGAACGGTTATTTTTTCAAATGACGAATGAAGAATCGCTGCACCTGTTTCCCCTGGCCCATTATGCATTGGAGCGCTTTGAGAAGTTGTTCAGCGTGTGGCTCCACATGACCTCCGTCCGCCCGAATCAGCTGTTTAACCGGTTGTTAAAAACATGGGTCGAGTTATTTATGCTGTTTTTATTGGACCGCATCGAACAACAGGATTCCAGAATTACCTTGGACGCCATTGCCGAGTATATCCGCACCAATCTGGACAAAGAAATGAGGGTGACCGATCTGGCGCGGATGATCCGCATGTCGGAGAGCGGGCTGCGCTCCTGTTTTAAAAAGACTTACGGTCTCTCACCCAAGCAATATCTGCAGCAGTACCGGATGTCCGAGGCCAAAATGCTGCTTACCTTCTCCGACAAGACGGTTCAGCAAATCGCGAGCGGGGTCGGATTCCCCAATATTCATGCCTTCTCCGCCTGGTTTCAAAAACAGACGGGGATGTCTCCCACCGCCTGGAGGAAAGAGCAGCGAAGAAGGGGCGGGTGAGAAGTCGAAGGCTGTCTTCGGAAAATGTTCAGCGATAATCGTAAAACTTGTGATGTTTTTTATAAATACAGCGAAGGCGTCCCTTTATAAAATAGGCTTGCACGTTTAAGAAAACGCTGTCAAAGGAGGGGGAATCTGCTAAATCCGCAAAAATCGGCTAGGAGGTGTCTGCTTGTCCCGTTCAAGTGCAGAGGTTCGGCCGTCTGTTCAGGTCCGTTCGTCCAAGGGAACCATGAGCAAAATCGCAAAAGTGAATCTTCGGAACGGTCTGCTGTTCGTTTCACCCTGGCTGGCAGGGTTTGCCGCCTTTTCGCTGCTGCCGTTCCTGCTATCCCTGTACTACAGCTTTACGACCTACGATGTGGTCAGTTCGCCCGTATGGGTAGGGTTGGATAATTTTGTGCAGTTATTCAAAGACCCGTTATTCTGGAAATCGATTACCAACACGATGTACTATACGTTATTTTCGGTTCCGCTCGGCATCGTCTTCGGCGTGGCTCTGGCGCTGCTGCTGAACATGAAGGTTAAGGGAATGGCTTTGTACCGGACGATTTTTTACCTGCCCAGCATCGTTCCGGTTGTGGCGTCTTCCGTACTGTGGCTTTGGCTTTTCGACCCGCAGTTCGGACTGATCAACGGTCTGCTGGATGCCATCGGCATCGCAGGTCCCGGGTGGCTGGTCGACCCGGCATGGTCGAAACCTGCCCTGATCGTGATGGGGCTGTGGGGCGTCGGCGGCGCGATGATCATCTATCTCGCAGGGCTGCAGGATATTCCGCAGGAAATGTACGAGTCGGCGCAGATCGACGGGGCGGTATGGTGGCAAAAAATCGTCTATATTACACTGCCGATGCTGAGTCCGGTCATTTTCTTCAATTTAATTATGGGCCTGATCGGTTCCTTTCAGTATTTTACGCAGGCCTACATTATTACGTCCGGCGGACCCAACGATTCTACGCTGTTCTATTCGCTGTATCTGTACAAGAACGCCTTTTCTTACTTCCATATGGGGTATGCCTCGGCTATGGCATGGATTTTGTTCCTGCTGATTATGGCCGTCACGCTGCTGGTATTTAAGAGCTCGGCACGCTGGGTTTTCTACGGCGGGGAAAGGTAAAACGATATCGGAGGTGCATGGAATGAAGTCAACGCTCAAACCGTTCTTATCGATGGTGCTGATCATGCTGATGCTTGCCGGCCTAATAGCATGTTCCTCACCGGGTACTCCGGCGGCCGGGCAGGATGGCAAGAAGGAAGATACGTCCGCCCCGTCTTCCGATTCCGGGAAGAAAGGCGACGGAAAAGCCGTAGAAGTTACATATTGGCATATGTGGACGAGTGACTGGAAGAAGCTGATCGACAGCCTGGTCGATGAGTTCAATCAGACGCATCCCGGCATTCACGTGACCGCGCTCTCCATTACCGGCGATGCCAACGCCAAATTTTTGACGGCACAGGCCGGCGGGGATCCGCCCGATGTCATGACGCAATGGAACCAGATCATTCCCTCGTGGGCGGAAAAGGGAGCCATCGCTTCACTGGACCCGTACATCCAGGCCGACGCGCCGGATTTGGGCGAGTGGATGTACCCTACGGTAAAGGAAATCGGAACTTACAAGGGAAAAATGTATGCGATCCCATTTTCGATGAATACGCTGGCGATGTATTACAACAAGGATATTTTGAAAGAGGAAGGGTTCGATCCGGAAAAACCGCCCACCACGATCCAGGAGCTGGATGCAATGCAGGACAAATTGTGGAAACTGGATAAACGCGGATTCATCCAGCGGGTCGGCTATATGCCGAGCGGGCTTACCCAGTGGAGCACCGCTTTCGGCGGAAAATGGGCGGATGAGGACGGCAAGCCGACGGCAACCGATCCGAACAACCTGGCCACATTGGAATGGTTTCAGTCTTACGCGAAAAAATACGATCCGACCAAAGTCGCCGCTTTTAACAAAAGCATGTCATCCAACGTGAACTCGGCGTGGTCTTTCCTCAGCGGCAAGCAGGTGTTCGCGATGGACGGCATGTGGAGGCTGGAGGACCTGAAAAATTATGCACCGGACCTTCAGTACGGCGTCATGACGCTGCCCTACCCGAAAGGAACCGGAAAACCGGACGCGACCTGGGTCAATGGAAACTTTAACATCATTCCGGAAAAAGCCAAGCATCCGAAAGAGGCGTGGGAATTCATCCTGTGGCTGACCGGCTACCATAACGAAGATTGGGCGGCGCAAATGCTGACCAAGGGCGGATGGATCCCGCCATCGCCAAAGATTACAGAGAAGCAGGCTTACCAGGACTTCATGAATGAAATTCCGGCCAGAAAAACGTTCGTCGATCTGCTCGGCAGCCCCAATGCGAAGATCACACCTGTCATTCCGGTGCAGCAGTATTATTGGGACCGGGCGGCAAAAGCCGAAGAGTCCGTCATGACGGGAAACAAGGATCCGAAGCAGGCCTTAGAAAACTTGCAGAAAGAAGTCGAAGAAGAGATCGCCAAAGCCGGAGGCAAATAACGGATAAGGGCAGGGAGGAAAGGAATCCAAATCGGTTACCCCTTCCTCCTGCCTTCATAACCGTGAAAGGAGAGGCCCAAGATGCTTGAAATCAAGACTCAGTCTACGACGAAATTAAGCAGAACAAAGAAAGACGTGTTTCAACAGCTGATCGCCCATGTTTGCTTGATCTTGCTGGGCATCACCTTTCTTTTTCCTTTTGTCTGGATGCTGTCCACCGCGCTCAAACCGGAGGCGCAAATTTTCAAATGGCCGCCGGAGTGGATTCCGGATCAGTTCCTATGGTCGAACTTTCCGGAGGCGCTGACGTTTGTCCCGTTCGGTACTTACGTCCTCAATACGTTAACGATTTGCATCTGGGCAATGGTCGGCACCTGCGTTTCCTCCGCCCTCGTGGCTTACGGGTTTGCCAAAATTCAATGGCCGGGACGGAACGTACTGTTCATGATTATGCTCAGCACAATGATGCTGCCTTCCCAGGTCACGATGATTCCGATTTTCGTCATTTTCAAAAAGATCGGCTGGGTGGGAAGCTACAAACCGCTCATTATCCCGGCATTTTTAGGCGGTGCGTTTTTTATTTTTCTGCTGAGGCAGTTTTTTCTGACGATTCCGCAGGAATTATCCGAGGCGGCCAAGATCGACGGCTGTTCGGAATTCCGGACCTTCTGGCAGATCATCCTCCCGCTCGCCCGTCCGGCATTCGCCACGGTGGCGTTATTTACGTTCATGAACAACTGGAATGACTTCATGGGACCGTTAATTTATTTGAGCGACGAGAAAATGTACACCGTATCGCTTGGGTTGCAGCAGTTTATCGGTCAGTACGGGACGCGCTGGGGGATGCTGATGGCGGCTTCCACCGTTGCGACGCTGCCTATAATCATTTTGTTCTTTTTTGCCCAAAAGACCTTTATTCAGGGGATTTCGACGACAGGCATCAAAGGCTGACAGCTGACTGGCCGGGGTTCTGGCCGCACGCAGCTTGATCAAAGGGAGGAATTCGGCAGTGAAGAAGATCGTATTTATCGGGGCAGGCAGTCTCGTGTTCACGAAAAACCTCGTTCGCGACCTGCTTACATTCCCTGCACTCGCTGACAGCATCATCGCTTTGGTTGACATTGACGAGGAGCGCCTCGGATTTGCGAAGAAGACGGTGGAGAAAATCATTTCGGCCGGAGGCTATCCGGCGAAAGTCCAGGCGCATACCGACAGGATCAGAGCGCTCGACGGGGCGGACGGGGTCGTCTGCACGATCTTGGCTGGAAGCCTGGACGTATGGCGGAAAGACATCGAGATTCCGAAACAATACGGCGTAGATATTAATGTCGGAGATACGCGCGGGCCATCCGGCATATTCAGGGCGCTCCGCACGATTCCGGTGATGCTGGACATATGCCGCGATATCGAGCGGTACTGTCCGCAGGCGGTATTTCTGAATTATACGAACCCGATGGCGATGCTGTGCAGGGCGATGCAGAGCGAAACAAACGTGACCGTGACAGGTCTGTGCCACAGCGTGCAGGGAACGGCATCGATGCTGGCCAGGTGGATCGGGGCGCCTAATGAGGAGATCACGTATCTCTGCGCAGGCATCAATCATCAGGCGTTCTACCTGGATTTTCGCTGGAACGGCCAAGACGCGTATCCGCTCATCCGGGAGGCGATGAATCATCCGGATATTTACAACGAGGAGCAGGTCCGAAATGAAATGTTCCTTCATCTGGATTATTACGTCACGGAATCCAGCGGCCATAACTCTGAATACAATGCCTGGTTCCGAAAGCGGCCGGATTTGATTGAAAAGTACTGCACGAACGGCACGGGCTGGAATCCCGGTGAATACGCGTATATTATCAAAGGCTACGAACAGAGGCAGGGCAGCTGGAAGGAACAGATGCGGCGCTGGATGGAAGAGCCTGTCGATTTAATCCGGGGCGAAGAGTACGCCGCGTATATCTTTAACGCTACGATCGGGGACGGTACCCTGTTTAAATTTAACGGCAACGTCCGTAATCATGGCCTGATCGATAATTTGCCGGACGGCTGCTGCGTTGAGGTCCCGGTATTGGCTTCGAAAAAAGGGCTGGAGCCGATTCATGTGGGAGCCCTGCCGGATCAGCTGGCGGCCCTGACCAATATAAGCGCCCGCTGCGAAGAGATGGCTGTGGAAGGCGCGCTTACGGGCGATCCGCGGAAAGTATTCCATGCGGTATGCTTCGATCCGCTGACTTCCGCGGTCCTCAGCCTGGCTGAGATCAAATCGATGGTTGATGAGATGTTTGAAGCCAATCGCGAATATTTGCCGCAGTTTAAACATTTCAGATCATAGCTTATCGTTTCCTGGATGAAACTTTTTCCATCCTAATTTCGTTTAACAGGGTGGAGGCGATAATACAAGATGAAACTTAATCGAAAAATTGGATTTACATTAGCAACCGGTTTGATGGGAGCAAGCCTGCTGGCCGCTGCGGCCGGAGCGGCTCCGGCGGGGAGCGTGACTGCTCCGGCGCAGGTGCCGGCACAAACGGTAGAGAAGGTTGTCGTGACCGACGCGACCAAGATCAGCAAGCTGAACCATACCAGCGTGACGCCATTAATCATAGAAGCCGAAAAACGGTATTTTTATGCCCTGGGCGGCGGCAAGGGATTAGGGGACACATTCGAGGTCGGTGGCCGGCAGTACCGGTACTTATCCGATGATATCGGAACCCGGGAGAAGCTGATGAACTATTTGAATTCCGTATATACGGAAAAGGCAGCTGCCTATTTTGTGGACAAATATTTCATTTCTCATGATGGTCGTTTGGCCC
The DNA here is from genome assembly GCF_040545415.1 of Paenibacillus favisporus. Lineage (NCBI taxonomy): Bacteria > Bacillati > Bacillota > Bacilli > Caryophanales > Paenibacillaceae > Paenibacillus > Paenibacillus favisporus. The sequence goes on from NZ_JBEPLV010000002.1 coordinate 891,906, forward strand.
AGCTGAACGCCGACGGCGGCAACATTCTGGAGTTCGACAAGGCGACGGCCAAACTGCTCAGCATGACGGATACGCAGCGCGTGTATAAGCTGAGCGTTCCTTACCCGGAGCATCTTCAGGGTCCGGCATACGTGACGGTCAAGTTTGAGAAAGTCGGGCAATTTTGGAGAGTGGGCACCGCCCCGCATGCGATTTTTTAGTAGGATCCCTGCTTTCGAGGTTCCATATGCATTGAGGGAAGAGGAAACAGACGAAAGACCCTGCCGGGCGCCGGCGGGGTCTTTAACGTTTTTCTTATTAAAAAACCAGCCTGGACAACGTGTCCAGGCTGGTTTACAAATTTCGTTATCAGTTTCCATTTCGTTCGAGCATTCTGTTTCCGTTGGCCGTGGAGAATCATGTTATCCTCCATGTGCGAACGCCGGATCCGTATCGGAGCGCCTGGATGACCGATCAAAACGTTGGACGGTCGTATGTACTTCCAGTTACCCGAATGAAGTATGGACGCTCTGTTCGACGATTTCCCTTAGTTCAGCCTTGTGCGCCGCATATTGATCTGCGCTGATGCTCCCTTTGCGCAGGCGCTCATCCAGCTGACGGGTCAGCTGCGATACTTGCAGGTCGATGATTCTCTCGATGTCGGCTCCTTGATCAGCGGCGATGTCATGCAGGGACTTGCCCTCATACAACGCCTCATACAGTTCCTCGTCGGAGTCCTGATGGAGAGCTTCCAGCAGTTCGTCTTTATCCTTTACGCCGGTAGCGGCCCATTTGGCGGCCGGGCTTGCGCTTGTGATGGAGGCGCTTAACGCGGTGCTTCCAAAGGACATGATCACGACCATCGTTCCGACAATCATCACTCGCTTTATGTTCATGGTTAAAAATCCTCTTTTCATGTATTTTGTTACGGGTCATTTGTGTGAACATGTATGGGGTAAGTGAGATCTTCAGCCTAAAGTCATTATAGACAGCAAACCTGAGGAAAACCTTAAAGATTCTATAACCGTACCTAAAGATTTTACGTGTTGCTTCCCGGATCGGTTTCACTTTAGAGATAAAAAACAACGGAAAGCTCATGAGCTTCCCCCAATATTTATTGGCCATTCCGGTGAAATCAGGGAAGCATCAAGGGTTTGCCGATGGACAGTAAAAGGTGGTGCTGCAGGAGAGTGAATCGGATATTGGCAAGTTCTTGCGCTTCCCAAAAGTTTGCCTTGTGCTATAATGTAACCGATTCCATAGAGTTCAACAGACTGTGACAAGGGGAAACGCAGATGAAGAAGATGATGATGGTTTACCTGGTACTAATCATTGCGTTTGGCGTCTATGTATTTATGTACCGGATGGATGACAAGCGTTCTTCTGCATGGCCTGACGGCGGGCTGCACGGCAGCATCGGGGAGAACTATGTGATGGTGACCTTCCAATCCGGAATGGAATATTGGAAAAATATTGTGAAAGGCTTCGAGGATGGAGGCGACGCCCTCGGCGTGTCCGTCGAATACCACGGAGCCACCCAGTACGACGTGCAGGAGCAGATCACCGTGCTTGAGCAGGTCATTGCCAAAAAGCCTGCTGGCATCGCGCTGTCGGCCATCGATTCCGACGCTTTGACCGCGACGATCAACAAGGCGGTAGATGCAGGCATTCCTGTCGTCCTGTTCGACTCGGATGCCCCGGACAGCAAGGCGTACTCTTTTCTTGCGACCAATAACTACGATGCGGGTGTGGCGGCCGCCGATAAAATGGCGCAAATCGTCGGACGGCAGGGCAAGGTCGGCGTCATCACGCAGTCCGGCCAGCAAAACCACAGCGACCGCACATCAGGGTTCAAGGAAACGATCGCGAGCCGGTATCCGGCCATGTCGGTGGTTGAGGTGAAGGAAGGAAAAGGCGACGCTATGATTGCCAAAGCCGCGGCCGCGGACATGCTGGGCAAGCATCCGGACCTTAAAGGCATTTTCGTGACGGAAGCCAGCGGCGGCACAGGAGCTGCGGATGCGGTGATCGCTGCGAATCGGACCGGGAAGGTGAAGATCATCGGGTTTGATACCAATAAAGAGACGCTGGACCGGATATCCGACGGCACGATTTCAGCGACGATCGCGCAGGGGACGTGGAACATGGGCTACTGGTCGCTGCAGTATTTATTCCATCTTCATCACGGGCTGACCGTTCCCGCACCGACGCTGGGCAACGACGTATCCCCGCTGCCGCCGCGGGTGGATACCGGCATTACGATCGTTACCCGCGAGAATGTGAAGGATTATTATGCGAAATAAACTGCGTAACAATTGGCGGCAGCGTCTGCTGCAGTGGACCCGGTTCGGCGATCTGCCTCTGCGGTACAAGCTGATTATCCTTTTTCTGATGGTAGGCATCCTTCCGTCGATTGCGCTCGGCGCATTGGTCAACTGGACGGTCAACCGAATCGTCGACGGGCAGGTCACGGCGAACACGGTGCAGCTCATCGGCAAAGTCAATCAGACGCTTGATAACGATATCGAAAACTTGCAGAACATTACGTATTTGATCGGCTTTGACCCGGCCATCAACCGGTTCCTGAATGGGCAGATCGCCGCTGAAGGGTCGAGTGTCGCCGGAGGAGTTGCCGGACAAGCGCAGCGCCCGCAGATTAATGACAAAAACGGGGAAGTGTACGCCTTGAAGAAGTATCTGCAGGGCTTCACGACGCTGTATCCGGAAATTGCTGCCATCCTGGTCGTGAACCACAACGGCGATTACATCAGCAACGAAATGTATGCCCGGACGCCGGCCAATCTGACCCGGGATTCGTGGTATGAGGAGGCTGCGGGACACGAAGGGATTTTTACAGTGCTGGGGCATCCTTCTGAGCGAAACGTCACAACGCATGTGCATTATGCCAACGATGAGCTGATCTCGGTCGTGCGGTCCTTTGTCGATCCGGATACGCGTAAAGTCACCGGAGCCGTGCTGATCGACTTGAAGCTGCGGGCGGTGGCCAGCACAGTCCGGAACGTCACCCTCGGTAAAAACGGGTATTTGATGGTAACCGATGCCGGCGGCTCGGCCATTTACACCCCGGATGAACCGTTGGTTCGGGACATTCCTTCATCCTGGATTCCCCGGGAAGACAGCGGCATGTTCAGGCATGAGGTCAATGGCAGGTGGCTGCAGTTTATTTACGGCACCTCGTCTTTTACAGGCTGGCGGACCATCGGCGTATTCGACAGCGGCGAAGCGGTCCGCGAAGTGCGGGAGATCCGCTTCTACGTGATCTGCTTCCTGTTTGTCGTCTGCATGTTCGGCCTGACGGCCTCGTATACGCTGTCGCAGTCCGTGTCCCGGCCGATCCGCCAGCTGATGGCCTTTATGCAGAAGGCCGAATCCGGGGATTTGACGATCCGGTATTGGGGCGGAAGGCAGGACGAGGTTGGTATGCTGGGACGCAGCTTTAACCGGATGCTTGCCGAAATCCGCAAGCTGCTGAAGCTGAGCGAGCTTCGGGAACGGCAGAAGCGCGAAGCCGAGCTGCGCAGCCTGCAGGCGCATATCAAGCCGCATTTTTTATACAATACCCTGGATACGATTCATTGGATGGCTAAGAAAAAAGGGGCCGACGATGTGTCCGATATGGTAGAGTCGCTGTCCAGGCTGTTCCGGATCGGGCTCAGCAAAGGGGATGACATCATTCCGATGACCGACGAATGGACGCATATCTCCAGCTATTTGCAGATTCAGAAGACGCGCTACCGGGACCGGCTCACCTATGAGCTGGATCTGCCCAAAGAAGCGGAAGGGCTGTACGTTCTAAAGCTTGTACTTCAGCCAATCGTTGAAAACGCCATCTATCACGGCATTAAGGCACGCCGAGGCCCGGGCATCATACGGGTATCCGCTGTGGTGGAGGGCGGCGTCCTGCGACTCATTGTTAAGGACAACGGGGCGGGGATGTCCCAGGAGCGGCTAGATGCGCTCCGCCGCCAGCTTCAAGATCCTTTGGCGGCCATGGATCATCCACCGGAAGAAGGCGGACCGGCCAGCCGCAGCTACGGCATGCTGAACGTCCAGGCGCGGCTTGCGCTGACTTTTGGGGAAAAATACGGAATTAGCATCGAGAGTACGGAAGGCACGGGCACGAGCGTGATGATCGAGCATCCGCTGCTGCATACGGTCCCGGCGCAACGTGTACAAGATGGGAGAGATCGTTAATGAAGAAGCGATATCAGGTACTGATTGCGGACGATGAACCGATTATCCGGGAAGGCATCATGGATTCGGTGGATTGGGAGGCGCTTGGCATGGAGGTCGCCGGCGAAGCGGAGGACGGGGAGGAAGCGCTTGAGTTCGCCCTGCGCGAAGCGGTCGACATCGTTCTGGTCGACATGAACATGCCGATCATGGACGGCTTGACCCTGATGAAGCGGCTGAAGGCTGAACGCCCGGCGTGCCGGTTTGTCATCATTACCGGGCATGACGAATTTGCCTACGCGCAGGAAGCGATCCGCCTCGGCGTCAAGGATTATATTTTGAAGCCGGTCAACAGCGGCCATTTGCAAGAGGTGCTGCAGAGCGTCAAGCAGGAGCTCGATGAGCAGCAGGTGCAGAGCCACTATTTGAAGCAGGCCTCGGAGCAGATTGAGCGGAACATCCCGCTCCTGCGGCAGCGCTTCTGCCAGGAGTGGATTCAAGGTCTGGTGGATGACGGTAATGCGCTTGAGCAGCTGGAATTTCTCGGCCTGCCTTCCGGTTTCCCGGTAGAGCTGGGGATCGTCAGATGGCCGGAGACAGCCTCAAACCAGACGCTGATGAAAGAGAGCGAGAGACAGCTGTATTTGTTCGCGATCGAGAACATCGTCTCGGAGCTGCTGCAGCATACGCCCCATCAGGTATTCCGGGAGCATACGGAATTGATCGGCATCTGCTTGTGGAATAACGCGCCGCTGGAAATGGCCGCGAATATTGAATCGGCGGTGCAGCAATATTTGAAAATCACCGTCCACTGCCAGATCGGGGCGGTGCCGGAAGGCCCGGGTGCTATGGCGGCTGCGTACGATGCCTGCCGGGAGGCGGTGTTCCGGGACGCGCAGCTGTCCCCGCTGGTGCGGCGGGCCCGGCAGCTCATCCACGACAATTACGACCGGCCCGAACTTACGCTGGAGTCGTTTGCGGAGAGCCTGCAGGTATCGCCGGTTTATTTGAGCCGGATGCTGAAAAAGGAGCTGGGGACTTCCTTCGTCGGCTTCCTGACACAGACGAGGATCCGCAAAGCGATCCAGCTGCTGAACGCGACGAACCTGACCATCTACGAAATTGCCGAGCAGGTCGGCTACGACAGCCAGCATTACTTCAGCACAGCGTTCAAGAAGGTAATGGGCGTCTCTCCCAACCGGTACCGGCGCGGCGACGCGTATCAGGAAGTGTAGGGCCCGGGAGGAGCAGGTAGCATCATTATAAACCTAACGACCGACGACCGAAATTTTTCGGTCGTTTTTTATTTGCCCTTATAGCCATCCCCCACGTCTTGCCCTGGCATGACCCTCCGGCAACGATCCCAACAAAGGTTTGAAATTTATAAAAAAGGTTCGATCCGTGGAAAGACCCCGGCGCGGGTCAGCATGTATCCTTTGAAGTACAGAGAGGCTTTACGATCCATTGGATGTAAGCGCTCTCGACCTTGGGCATACCGGAAAGGAGAACGTACCGATGAAGAAAGCAATGTTAGCGCTCCTGATGGTCGCGATGCTGATGGCCCTGACGGCCTGCAATCTGGCCGAGAGCGGAGCCGGTGATAAAAGCAAGGGCTATGTCGGGCTGGCGATGCCGACCAAATCGTCCGAGCGCTGGGTGAACGACGGCAAAAACATGGAGCGGCTGTTCCAGGAAAAAGGCTACAAGACCGATTTGCAGTTTGCGGAGGATGTGGTCGAGAACCAGATTTCGCAAATCGAGAACATGATTACCAAGGGGGTTGACGTCATTGTCGTCGCCTCGATTGACGGAAACACGCTGACCGACGTCATCAAGAAGGCGCATGATCAGGGGATTAAAGTCATCTCCTATGACCGGCTGATCCGGAACACGCCGTATTTGTCCTACTACGCGACGTTCGACAATTTCAAAGTCGGCGTGCTGCAGGCTTCCTATATTGAGCAGAAGCTAGGTCTTAAGGAAGGCAAAGGTCCCTTCAATATTGAGCTGTTCGGCGGATCGCCGGACGACAACAACTCCTATTTCTTCTACGACGGCGCGATGTCCATTTTGAAGCCGTATATCGACTCCGGCAAGCTGGTCGTCCGCAGCAAGCAGACGACGATGGCGCAGATCGCCACCCTCCGCTGGGACGGCGCCTTGGCGCAATCCCGGATGGATAACCTGCTCAGTGCGAACTACTCGAACGCGAACCTGGACGCGGTGCTGTCGCCGTACGACGGCATCAGCATTGGGATCATTTCTTCGCTGAAGGGCGTCGGCTACGGCACGGCCAAAAAGCCGATGCCGATCATCACCGGCCAGGACGGGGAGCTTGCTTCCATCAAGTCCATCGTCGCCGGGGAGCAGACGCAGACGGTGTTCAAAGACACCCGCAAGCTGGCGGAGCAGGCGGTTAAGATGGCTGAGAGCATCCTGAAGGGCCAGGAGGCGGAAGTCAACGATACGAAGTCTTACGATAACGGCATCAAGGTCGTGCCGGCTTATCTGCTGCCGCCGGTATCGGTCGATGCGACGAACGTCGAGAAAGAGATGGTGGAATCCGGTTATTACACTAAGGCGGAAATCGGCCTGAAGTAGTCCGAAGTTCGGAATCAACATAAGCGAAGCGAGGGGAAGGTGAAGCTCACATGTCGGAATACATTTTGGAAATGCGGAACATTACGAAGGAGTTTCCCGGCGTCAAGGCGCTGAGCAACGTGAACCTTAAAATCCGGGAAGGCGAAATTCATTCCCTGTGCGGGGAGAACGGGGCGGGCAAATCGACGCTGATGAAGGTGCTGAGCGGGGTCTATCCGCACGGTACCTATGACGGAGAGATTTTATTCAAAGGGAAAACCTGCGAATTTAAAAATATCAAGCACAGCGAGGAGCTCGGCATCGTTATTATCCACCAGGAGCTCGCACTGATCCCGTATCTGTCGATTGCAGAAAATATATTCCTCGGCAATGAACGGTCGAGCCGCGGCATCATGAACTGGAATGAAACGATCACGGGAGCGAAAGAGCTGCTGGACAAAGTCGGACTGAAGGAAAACCCGAACACGCCCGTGGGCAATATCGGGGTCGGCAAGCAGCAGCTGGTCGAAATTGCGAAAGCGCTCTCCAAAAAGGTGAAGCTGCTGATCCTGGATGAGCCGACCGCGGCCCTGAACGAGGACGACAGCGAAAACCTGCTCCAGCTGATGCTGGAATTCAAACGGCAGGGCATCTCCTGTATTCTCATTTCCCACAAGCTGAACGAGGTGTCGAAAGTATCCGACTCGATCACGATTTTGCGCGACGGCCAAACGATCGAGACGCTTGACATGAAGGGCGGGGACGTGAACGAGGACCGGATTATCCGCGGCATGGTCGGACGGGACCTGACGAACCGGTATCCGGAGCGCACGCCGAAGATCGGCGATACGATTCTGGAGGTCAAGGACTGGACCGTGTACGACGAACAGCGGAGCGACCGCAAAATGCTGGACCAGGTCAATCTTCATATCCGGCGCGGGGAGATCGTCGGCATTGCCGGGCTGATGGGGGCCGGGCGGACGGAGCTGGCGATGAGCATATTCGGCAAAGCTTATGGGCGCAACATTTCCGGTACGCTGATCAAGGACGGAAAGCCGATCCAGAACAACACGATCACACAGGCGATCGACAATGGCTTTGCGTACGTGACAGAGGACCGCAAGCATTACGGCCTGATCCTGATCGACGATATCAAGCGCAACATTTCGCTGACGGGGCTGCCCAAGCTGGCCAAGGGCACGGTGATCGACGATAAGCAGGAGGTTCTGGTGGCGGAGGAAATGCGGAAGAAGCTGAAGATCAAGACGCCGAACATTTTGCAGAAAACGGGGAATCTCAGCGGAGGCAATCAGCAGAAGGTCGTGCTGAGCAAATGGATTTTTTCCGAGCCGGATATCCTCATTCTCGACGAACCGACACGCGGAATCGATGTGGGAGCCAAATACGAAATTTATACGATTATCAATCAGCTGGCCGATGAGGGCAAAGGCGTCCTCGTTATTTCTTCCGAGCTCCCGGAAATTCTAGGGATCTGCGACCGCATTTATGTGATGAACGCTGGCCGGATCACGGGCGAAGTGAGCTGTGAAGAAGCTTCGCAGGAGACGCTGATGAGATATATGACCAAGACTGGAGGGGCCAAGCATGGAAACGTTGGTTAAACTGTTTAAAAATAATATCCGGCAGTACGGGATGATCATCGCCCTTGTCGTCATCATGATTTTGTTTGAAATTATAACGGGCGGCCTGCTGCTCAAGCCGATTAACATTACCAATCTGATTTTGCAAAACAGCTACATTCTCGTCCTGGCGATCGGGATGGTGCTGGTCATTATTACCGGGCATATCGACCTGTCGGTCGGCTCGATCGCCGCGTTCGTCGGTGCGGTGGCCGCCATTATGATGGTTGACCTGCACTGGCATCCGGTTGTCGCCGTGATCGCCTCCCTGGTTGTCGGTGCGCTGATCGGCGCATGGCAGGGTTTTTGGGTCGCTTATGTAAAAATCCCGGCGTTTATCGTCACGCTGGCCGGCATGCTGCTGTTCCGCGGTCTGACGATGATCGTGCTGAAAGGGCAGTCCATCGCGCCGTTTCCGAACGGATTTCAGAAGATCAGCTCCGGCTTCATTCCGGATTTCGGCAGTGCCGGAACGAACATCGTGGCGGTGCTAGCGGGAATTCTTTTCACCGTCATCTATATCGTCAATGAGCTTCGTGACCGCAGAGCACAAAAGAAATATAACTTTGAAGTGGTTTCGGGCGGACTGTTCATCCTGAAGCTTGTCGTTATTGCGGCCATCATCAACGCATTTACCTTTATGCTTGCGATCTACGCCGGGCTGCCGAACATTCTGATTCTGCTGCTGGTGCTCATTATCATCTACTCGTTCGTCATGAACAAAACCGTGATGGGACGCCATATTTACGCTCTCGGCGGCAACGAAAAAGCGGCGGACCTGTCCGGCGTGAAGACGAAAAAGGTGACGTTCTGGGTCTTCGTCAACATGGGCGTGCTTGCCGCCATCTCGGGCCTCATCTTTGCGGCTCGTCTGAACGCGGCCACGCCTAGAGCCGGCACCAACTTTGAGCTGGACGCGATCGCCGCAAGCTTCATCGGCGGGGCATCGGCGACGGGCGGTATCGGAACGGTCTTCGGCGCCATTATCGGCGGCCTCGTCATGGGCGTGCTCAACAACGGGATGTCGCTCATCGGTCTTGGGGTCGACTGGCAGCAGGGGATTAAGGGTCTTGTCCTTTTGGCGGCCGTAGCCTTCGATATATATAATAAGAAGAAAGTGACTTTTCTGAAGTGATCGTTTTACTTTGACAACAGATCATTTTCCATTGAAATGTAAGGCACTTGAAGACCAAGAGTCCGCAGTTTTTGCGGACTCTTGGTCTTTTTCTAAATTTAATCTTGAATTATGTGTATATCCGGATACTTCGATAAGGAGTTTTCAAGCAGCTCGGATGACATATGCCGCAAATGCAGGTTGAAGAAAGCCGTAACGTACGCTCGTTGGGCTGATACAGCCTGCGCCGGCTCCATCGTGCCGATGGCCTCCTGCACAACTGCGCTTGGCAAGCCTAGTTTCTCTTGGAGCTGAGGCAGTATCGCCGGGTAATCCGTGAATGTAAAATGCATGCCTTTCGGGGCGCTGACGTCCAGCTTCCAGCCGGTTGAATGCGTCCACAACGACTTCCAATCCGGTCTGGTTACATGCGAATCGGGCCCTTGTTCTTGATAATAACCGGCCCCCATCAGCATCAATGGGCGATCCAGGCCTTCCTCCGCGACAGGGAGCAGGGCATCCGGCAAGTAGCCGAGCGCTCCGTCCATCAGGATGCCTGCGTCGATGCGACGGTCATCATACATCGTCTGCAAGGCGGCGGCTCCTCCGGCGGAATGGCCGAAAATGCCGATATGCGACAGATCCATTGCCTTACCTAGCCCGTTAGGGAGCGGGCGCTGTGCTGCGTCGGGATTCCCGCCTGTCCGAAGGACCGCCAGCTGATCAAGGACAAACCGGATGTCCAGTTCCCGTACGGCCATAAGCTTCATGATGGTGTCTTCGCTTAGCTTCGGCAATGCCTGCACTTCCACCCTCCCGCCTGGAAATTCCACCTCGGATGCGTCGTACGTGTGGTCGATCGTGACGACGACGTACCCTTGACTGGCGAGCTCCTCGGCTCCGATCGTGCCGGCTGTCCGGGGGACGCCGCTTCCCGGGGAGTATAACACAACGGGGTATTGGCCATGGGCATTTGCCACCGGGGCAGCGAGCATACCATGGGTCCTGACTTGTTCCCACCGGATGGCTCCAGGACTTACACCGGCAGGGATCAGGGTGGATTTTTCGTAATGGGCGGCCGCCCCGGGCTGCATATAAGGAGCGAGAGCGGGACTGGCGGACTTTTGCCGGGCTGGATACCAGATGCTGATCATAAGTTCCCGCGTTTTTCCGGTCACCCAAGGATCGGGTCTGCCCCTGTCGATCAGATGCATCTCCGTGGTGCCCACCGAATATGCTCCGGTCGGTTCCGGTAAGCTGAATACGATCCGGGCTGTTTGAGGCGGGGAGGAAGCGGGAACCGCCGATTCGGCATACGATGTTGGGATCAAGGACGTCAATCCACCAGCCAGGAGGATACCTAGGGTGAGGCGCCGGACAAGCCTCCCTCTTTGCGCCGGGCAGTCTCTTCGGGTTTTGCTTTTGATAAGCATACGTATAGAACCTCCACTTATGGAATAAGTCTTGCCTATTCCATTCTACAAAACCGAACATGAATCGCGGGTTACAAAGCGCATGGCTAACCTTACGCTTTTGTCACGGTGTGCATGTCATTTGCCCGCCAAACATAAAAAACACCCCCTAGGATCAGACAGTCAATCCTAAGGGGGTCCAACATTAAATTTCGGGGTGTAATGAATTAGTGACGGTACGTTTACTTTATTGTAGAATAAACATTTTCCGTATACTTTGAAATGGCTTCGTCGTAATCGGGATACGGATATCCGAGACGGCTAGACACCGCTTTGGAGTATTTTCTGAACAGCTCGTAACAAGTGAATAAAGACTTCCACATGTGCTCGTATCCATTCTCCGCGTAGGTTGACAGCAGAGTCTCCCAATCTTCAACGGGAAGGTAACGGTCGATAAATTTATAATTTTTTCCTACGCTAAAAGTAAACCCGTGCTCAGAGCCAATTTGCCAAGCCATCATCCTTAGCAGATTGGGCCGGGCGATCTCGTTCAAGTGGTCGATGGCAAACAGAATTTCTTTACGCGCCAATCCCTTGACTACGTAAGTTGATACCATCCAGAACTCATTGCAGCAATCGTCGAATTCCCTGGCTGTAGGTTTCTTAATCCAATACTGGCGGTCATCCGCGATCACCTCATTTATAATGAGAGCATCCTTATCCAGCAACACCTCGACCAAACCGTCGCTTTGGGAGAAATAGTTCTCCACCTCATTGAATGGAATCAGGGTCAAGTCGACTTTATTGCCGTCTTCCAGGTGAATTAGATAGGAAAACCAATTGCCCAGTTCCGGCGGAAACAGCTCCATATCCTCAGGTTTTTGCATCATGATACGGTTTCCCAAAAAATCTAGCCACCCGTCATGCTCCTTGAACGAATCCATTTCGGTTACAAAATAAGAAATGTCATAATCCTGGAATGCATCCGGAGGGATATTTGTGTTGGTGCGCGATCCTTCCAGGGTCACCAATCGAATCCGTTCATCGTGTTTTGCATAATCCAAAAGCAGCCTCATCATTTCTTGCTCACTTCGCATTGTGCCCTCAACCTCCCCTATTTTCTAGGTCTGCAATGTCATCCTTGAAGGAAGGCGGTCCGCGAATCCGAAGGAAACAGCGCTCTCGGCCTGAGGCACGTTATAACTTATCCAGCCGCTTTTCCATAAGTCATGGCCCTCCGTTTCTTGAACGATAATGTTTTATTTTACCATAAATAAAAGGCATGCCCCAGCAATAAAAACATAACGTTTGGACTCCGGTAGGCGTTTATAGTAATAGACGAGTCGAAGGAGGCGGGAGAATGGCCTTATTACGAGACAGTTCGCAGCGAGAAGAGCTAAAAGAGCAGTACGATCGACTTTGGATCGAATTTCAGCATATGGAGGATCGAAAAGTAGAGGACCTTTTAAACGAAGTACAGTACAAGCTGTTATCAAGGAAAGAGAAGCTGTTTGACATGCTGCAGCCTTTTAGAACGCACACGATCTGGGTGATTCCGGTCAGTGTCATTTCCGTAATGGTAACGCTGTATTCCTTGTTTATCTGGGCTGCGTTATGGGTTGAATAATCTGGAAGGAAGTGAACGGATGTTTTACCGCAGAAAATTTTACATTGTGAAAAATGAATTCGTGGACGTTTTCAACCGCCATTTTAATGAAACCAATTTACCGAATCAAATGAAGCACGGCACCCGCCTGATCGGAAGATGGATGGTGCCTCGTGATGAATCCACAACCGAAATTTTTGCGATTTGGGAATATGACAGCCGCGGCCAGTACGAGGAGATTGAGGCTAAGATAAGAAGCGACAAGGAACACGTACAGCGGATACAGAACTGGTACGACCAGCATGGCGGAAGGGACCGCGTGTATAAGGAGTATCTATTAGAGGTCCGAAATGAAGAGCTGTTATCTACGGTTGAACATGACGGATTGGCGGATTCGGAATCGGCCGGGCGTCAGCAGGAAAGTGCGACATGAGGAAAGTTCCATTAACGATGGCATCGATGTTGTTATTCGGTTTCCTGCTCGCCTGTAATCAGAGCGACGATCTATCGGATAACGCTGTATCCACTGAGATTTCATCGACGGATGACAACCCTGGCGAAGGTATGCAGCAGCCATCCTCTTCTTCTCCGGGCGCTTCGGTTGAACGGGTCAGCCGGTTTCCGAAATCGTTCATTTCGGGATCGGTTGTGCTTGACTCGTCTTCGGATACGCGAGTGGTTCGTGCAGAAATCGTGACCCGGCAAGGGACTCTTCTCATGATTTCCCAAGGAAGGGAGGAACGGGGGCATTTAGCGGTTCCGAGCAATTACGGACGGGAAGGGGACCTGACGTTTCAGGCTGACTATTCCATCGTTTACAGGCAAGCCGGGAAGGAAGATACTCTGTTATTGGACTTGCCTGCCTTTTTATTTGTAAGACCCAATGACGAGAAGGTTCCTTTCGAGAAGGTACGTTTCCAAGACGCGGATGTTTACTTTCTTGCGCCTCAGTATAAGTCGGGTCATGGAATGGAGGCGTACGTGTTTGCGATCGACCGCAGCAGCGGCGAGGCCACAGCTTTAAAAGTCATGCAAAAGGGGCATGCTGGCGGCAAACTCGTGTATTCGGAAATAGAGCCTTCTCCGCACATCGAAAACGACCGCTTGGTGGTCCATCCCCCGATCGTAGCCGGGACTCCCGAAGAAGACACCCGCGACGTGTTATACCGGTTGGATTTGGCCAATAAGCGGTTAGTGGCCATCGATAATAAAAATTAATTATAGCGATGCTGTACATTGCCGCCCCCTTCCCGAGGTGATACGCTGAAGATGTTAAATCCAGGAAGGCGGTGCTTCCATTGGTAAGAGTATGAGGTTGCTGACAACAGAATACAAATATTCGATCCATGGAGGCTTTAGGATGCCAAACATAGAGCAAATAACGAAGCGGCTGGACCAGCTGCTGAATGATTATATCGCGCAGGATGGCGCGGCGGCGGGCATGGCTGTAGGCATCGTGTACAATCGCGAGCCTGTCTACGCCAAAGGATTTGGTGTGAAAAGTAAGGAGACCGGAGACCCGGTGGATGAGAGCACGCTGTTTCACATGGCCTCGATTTCCAAAACCTATGTGGCTACGGCGGTTATGCAGCTCGTGGAACGCGGACAAATCATGCTGGATGAGAAAGTGACGGCGTACCTGCCTTACTTCAGGCTGGAGGACACGCGTTATCGGGATATCACGATCAGGCACTTGCTCACCCATACCTCCGGCATGCCGGATGAGGATGATTATGAATGGGATCGGCCTCAGTTGGATGCAGGAGCGCTGGAGCGTTACGTTCGCAGCGTATCGAACCGAGAGCTGTTATGGGAACCCGTTAAGGGAACATATGCTTACAGCAACATAGCCTTTGAGATTCTCGGTGATGTCATCGCGAAGGTCTCGGGGGTTTCCTTTGAACAGTACATGCATGAGCATATTTTGGATGTGCTTGGCATGGAAACGAGCACCTATACGATGCCGGATGCAGATCAGGGCCTGCTTGCCGCCCCGCACATAATGGGGATGGGCTCTTCCTTTGGAGCGAAGGTCAGTCGCATCTATCCGTATAACCGGGCGCATGGGCCAAGCTCCACCTTGCTGACGAGTGCGGCGGAATCGTGCAGCTACGCGGCGGCTTACTTAAACGGGGGAAAATGGGGCACTGCACCTGTTCTGCAGCCGTCCAGCATTGAGGAGCTGTGGCAAAGCCATGCACCGGCTGACGATTTTGGTTATTACCGGAACATTGGCCTGGGCTGGTTCATGGGACCGTATAAGGGGCTGGAAGCGAAAGCGCATGGCGGATCGGACACGGGATTTCGTTCCAATCTGGTCGTCTTGCCCGAACCGGGTATCGCGGTAACTCTCATGTTCAATACCGATTACCTTGGACTCCATCAGGTCAACAACGCCATCTTGGATGTGCTGCTTGGGGAGCAGGTCGAAGTGATTCCGCGTTCGCTGACGATGCATGCAGCCGGCATATTGGCCACGGAAGGAATAGACTCGGCCCTGAGTGTATACAAGGCGGGCAGCGAGCAGCGCTCCAAGCTCGGTTATGTACCGTACGAGTTCGACTTCGGCTTTCAGGGCATTGCCGGCAGACTGCTTCGAGGCGGGGAACCGGACGGAGCCGCGGCCATCGTTAATCTGGCGTTAGCAATGGATCCGGACGATGAAGAGCTGCGTTTGATGAAGGATCGGCTTGCCGATTCTATTGCGCGATCCTGATCGTCAGCGCAGCCGCGGCCGCCATCAGGTTTTGAACACAAGCCGGTGAAACAGGAACGCAGCGGCGGCCGAAATCACGAGAGAGATCAACCATACCGTTATTTTTTGCGGTGTAATCCGCGGCCGGTCGGACCCGAATTCAACCGTGGACGGCAGGGGTTCCGCACCGTTTGGATCATAGGCGGCCATCATGTTCGCCGTATGTTTTTGGGTCATATACATGCCGAGGCCTGTCTGAATGCCGGTTTGGATAAGAACAAAACAAACGGCAAAGATGATAGGTAAAGCGATGTACTTTAGCATAGATTAGTGAGTTCCTCCGATTCTATTTTTGTTAAATGTTACCACAATTAAACTAGAATTGTCTCTAGTTCGATAAGCCTTTAACAAGCAAAAATCTGATGAACCTGTGAAACCCTGAGGGAGCAGTGGATAAAAAGATCCTGGCGATCATGCCAAGGATCTTTTTAGTGCTTATGCCGACAATACGGCGGCCGTTCGGGGGCAAAGCTGATAGGATCAATTTTTTTCATAGAATACGTGTGCCACAGAGCTCGTCTACGATTATAATAGTTTCAAGATGACGGCTTGCAGCCGTCACTGACGTTAACCTTTCGTAAATGGAGAGTTGTCATGATGCAAAAAATCTTTACCTTGATGCTGATTTGCGCCCTTTGGCTTCCGGCAAACTTGGAGGCGGTTCAAGCTTCGGGGTTATCGTCATGGGAAGGGCCGATCCTTACAAAACACGCTCCCATATCCATCGTCACAAGCCCGGCTGTATCCCCCAAGCTTTCAGATGAGGAAGCGAAGCGGCTAAGGGAGGCCTACGGCCTCGAGCAGCCCGAAACAGAGATACGGCAGAGCATCGGCGATTTCGGCGCCAGCCTCCGTATTCAAGAGCTGCTGGCATGGATATGCATTTTGTTCCTGGGTTGGGTGTGATTTGGACATACATGATATACGATCTAAAAATGACAACTCTGTCGAAAAGCCCGGGGAAACTCCAATTCCCCGGGCTCTTGCATTTTACGGGAAGCTGACTTCTACCGGATCCGCATTCATGCGATTGCCGGCGGAACGGATGACAAATTCGTAATTGCCGGATGCCTTGATATTGCTGACTGTCAGGCTGTACTCTGTCTTACCGGGCTGGGCGGTTACATAAGCGTTCCAGTATGGCTTGATTTTGCCGTTCTTCTCATAGATCCAAAAACCTTTGACGGCCTCGCCGCTTGCAGCCGGCATGTTCCAGCGGATAACCGCTTTGCCGCCGCTGGCCTGAACGCTCGCGTCTTCGACCCTCAAAGGCTTGGTGTCCGTGCGCTTGATGCTGTATTGGTCGTAGAGCTTGACGCCGCTGCTCCCGGAGGCTTCGTCTTTTTTGGCGGCGGTATAAGCCTTGATGTGAAGAACATCGGACGAGACCGACACATCGGTAAACATTTTTTTGTTCGGCTGGGTATTTTTTGCCGCAAAATAGTCGTTGTACCCCGGATATTTCGTATAGAACTTATCCCCGAAAGCGTTGGACATCAGGTAGACCGTTCCTTTGGGATTGACCGCGTTCCCTTGCTCATCATAGGTGATCTGGCTTGCTGGGACGACTTTGTCGTTCAGCATTTGGTAGGACCTCATGTACATGTGGTCATGCGCTTCGAAAACCATGTCGATTCCCATTTGATCGAAGGCGGGGACGAGGACCTTTTTGTAAAATTGGACCCGGTCGTCCTCCCATTCCCCCGCATTGTCCCCGGCGGAATAGGGGCCTTTATGGAAAGCGACGAATTTCCACTTGGCATCGCTTTGGGCCACAACGTATTTCATCCATTCCACCTGTTCGGCAAACTGCTGATCCTGCTCCTTAATGCTGCCGCTGTTTGTGAGTTCCCCGGCGTACTGGGAGTTGAAGATGAGGAAAAGGGCATTTCCGTACTCAAAAGAGTACACCGACCCGTCATGCGTATTGGCGACCACCTGTTTCGGCAGATGGAAATGATAATAGAAGTTGGAGTTCGGCGTCGTCTCGTCGCCATCATAATCCTGAACCTCATGTCCGCCGACGACAGGCACGATCGGAACATGGAGCAGTTGATCCTGCGCAAGTCCGAGCATCCATTGCCACTGCTCTTCGAGGTCGCCGTTATCCACAAGATCCCCGGCATTGATCAGAAACTTCGGATCGCCGATCGTCTGAACAGCTTTTTTGAAAGTATCCGCCCAAGGTTCAAAATCCCTCTTGCTGGAGGCCTGGGAATCCGATCCGGCGATAAAATGGAACGGCTGATTCCCTGCATCCGTCGTGAAACTTCCAACAGAACTCCAGCTGTCCGCTGAGCCGCTGCCGACCCGATATTGATAGGATGTTCCCGGAAGCAGTCCGGTTGCTGTCACTTTATGGCTGTAAAATTTCTTTTTCTTGTTTGCTTTCCGGTCCCCTTTGGTGACATAAGTTTGGATTTCTTCCGTCGTGCCCTGGAAGGTCATCGTCCCGCTTACCGGAAAAGGACCTCCCGATCCTCTGGAGCCTTCAGCAATCTGCACGACGGACGGGGACGGAGCATCCGTATACCATCCAAACGACCGGGTAGTTTTGGTATCGCCCGTCAAGGTCATATTGATCAGCTTCGGAACGGTAGGGGGGTCTTGGGGATTCCGGACGGTAAAGCTCCAGGAGATGTCCTGTTCCAGCGGGACCCGATCGTCCCTGCCCGTTATGAGCTCTTTGGGCACGCGTACCGTATAGGTCTTGCCGCCTGACAAAGCCGGATGCTTAATGCTCAGCGTGACGGGGTCTAGGACTTCCGCCGCGACGGATCCGACCAGCGTTCCCTGAGGATCCGTCAAAATGACGGAAAGGTCCGGGTTGATCAAGACGGGCTTGTTGAACGTTACGCTGATTGAAGCCGAAGGGTCCACCCCGACGGCACCCGGCTGAGGGGAAACGGACCGCATTTCTGTGGGCGTTTCGGCCGGGCCGCCGCCGTCCATGGGGGACCCCGTGATCCGAATATCCTTGATCAAGCTCGAGCCTGTGCTGCCGATTCCTTGAGTTCCCTTGGTATTTGTGTTGGAATTGACGATCCAGCGGATATACAGGACATCCTGATCATTCGCTGCCTCGGGAAGGGGAGCATCCGTCAGTTTGCATGCATCTGCAGGGCAGTTGAAACGGTTTAAAGCCATTTTAAGCTCAGCTCCCGGAACATCCTCCCAGTGCTGATTGTCGCTGCTGAGTTGAACCTTGAAATCACGCGGTCCCGTGCCGGTGGAGGTCTGCTCCGATGACAGCGCAATGTGTTTGTATCCTTTCGTTGACAAGACAGCGTGCCAATATTTTTTTTCGCTGCCGCTGTCCCAGCCCTGATAGCTCAAGGAATGCTGCCCGCTGTCATAATCTTCGAAGTAGCCGCCGACGTTCCGGAAGCTGGAAACGGTCTGAAATAGGCCGCCCGTAGCCGGAAATACGCCGCTATCTCCTGAATCATCAAAAATCCATTCCGACAGAACGACGGAGTCGTGAGCGGGTTGCTCTGCCCGGACCGTCCCATAAAAAGGAAACATCAGCACGATAAAGAACAGCGGCCAAATCCATGAGAGAAATTTCGTCTTGCCTAAAATTGCAGCCATGTAACTCTCCTTTCGGAACTAAAAATTAAAGCGTTTTAACTTTTGGGTAAGCCATCATGAAGGCGGCCGGCCTGCCATTCCCTGTAAATATACGGAAAGGATAGCGGAAACAGAACTTAAAAATGCGGTCTAATCAATAAGCGCGATCAAACGGCAAATGACTGTAGATCTTTCCGTATTGGCTGTGATGCAGATTACAGAAGCTGATCCAGCCCTGTGCTATGATGGGTTCGGTTAAGTTAGTGATTGTTTTCACAAAATGGACAGGGGAGATTGACATGGCTCTGGCTCATCTATCGCTGATAGGCATTTTGCTGCGGTTCCTTCTGGGAGGCGCAGCCGTGGTGGCGGCATCGCTTATTGCCAAACGCGCGGGAGGAGCCGTCGGTGGCATTTTTGCCGCGTTTCCCGCCGTTTTTCTGGCGGCTCTGCTGACGATGAGGTTCGATTACGGGGATCGAGAACTGGTCGCCCATTCGATTGATTTGTCCCAAGGCGCTTTGATCGGTATGGCGATTAATGTAGCGTGCGCCGCGGCGGCAGGTTACTTGTGCACCAGCAGAGGATGGAAGAAGGGGCTGACCTTGTCCGTAGGCGGCTGGCTGCTCGTTTCGTTCACGATATCCTATGTGCTGTTCAGCTTGTAAAGGGGGAAACAGGAAATGAAATTACGGGAGCTGCTGCTTCGGTTCGTGTTGGGCGGCCTGGCGGTCGTATTGAGCTATATGGCGTCGGTCCTGCTGCCGTGGAAGGCGCTTGGCGGTATTTTTGCGGCGTTTCCCGCCGTGATGGTCGTCGCCGTGCTGATGGTCGGCCTCAGTCAGGGCTCGGAAAAGGCGGCCGCGGTTGCCAGAGGTTCGGTATACGGGATGACCGGCTGCGCTGTCTGCGTCGTGACGGTCTGGTATGCCCTGAAAATAACCGGCGTCTGGTGGCCCAGCTTGATGCTGGGACTTATAGGCTGGTTTGCCGGCTCGTTTGCGCTGCTGAAAGTGAAGGAGAAAGTGCAAAAAATCCAGCATATGCACCGGCTGCCGCGAAAACAGACCAAGCATGTGTAAATGGTCGACTTGCGTTAAGGATCAGTCATGCGCAGGGATGCGGGACGTTTCCGAGTTGGTGTGATATTTTTCACAGCACAGGGTGCCCAGCCGTTTTACAATAAGGTCATGCAAGAGTCCTTTCCCGTTGAAGGAGGCAGATCCCATGGCTACACACATTCATGGCAAACATTTTGAAGTGACACCGGCACTCCAGGCGTATGCCGAGCAGAAGATCGGTTCGGCCCAATCCTGGTTTGACGAGACGGTGACCATCCATGTCACCCTGCTGCTGCAGGCCCGGAAACAGGAGCATGTCGTTGAGGCTACCATTCCCTATCACGGCATGGTCTTTCGGGTCGAAGTGAAGGATGCGGACATGTATGCCGCCATTGACCAGGCCGCGGATAAGCTGGACCGCAAGCTCCGCAAGTACAAGGAGCGGGCGCGCCGCAAGTTGCGCAGCCACGGACGCTCGGTCGGCACCGGCATTCAGGACGGCGGACAGCCGGAACCCGAAGCGCCGGAGGAAGCCTTTGTCATTGCAAAAGAAAAGCGGCTCGTGATGAAGCCGGTGGATCTGCAGGAAGCCGTGCTGCAGATGAATTTGCTGGACCACAGCTTCCATCTGTTCTTGAACCGGGATACCAACCGTGAGGAAGTCGTTTACCGCAGGGCGGACGGCACTTACGGGCACCTCTTTGCTGATTAAGCCAGGTTTGTTGTCTTCAAGTCTTGATGACTCCTAACTGCTATTCCTTTGCGCCGAATGGAGAGCCATAGCTCCATTCGGTATTTTTTTTGTTTAGACGATAGAATTTCGCAATAAGCGCCTAGGCACCGCATTTTTCGGACCTTTAAAATTTTTTAGATCGATGTGAGTAATGTCATAGTTAGCCCCCCTGGGGTTCCAGTAGGATGAACTCATCAAGGAGATGAGGGACCGGTAAAGGTCTCCAAGGAGGAGAAAACGATGGCTGTTAAAGAAAGCAAGCTGGAAACAAAGAACTCCGCCCATGAAGAAGTGAACCGATTGGTCGCCCGCGCCAGGAAGGCGCAGGAAGCGTACCTGAACATGAATCAAGAGGAAATTGACGAAATCGTACAGGCGATGGCGCTGGCCGGTTTGGACCGGCACATGCCGCTCGCAAAGATGGCGGTCGAGGAGACCGGCCGGGGCGTCTACGAGGACAAAATCACCAAGAATATATTCGCGACGGAATACATCTATCACAGCATCAAGCATGACAAGACGGTCGGCGTTATCGAGGAGAACGCGTTTGAGAGCTACAAGAAGGTCGCCGAGCCGGTCGGCATCATCGCCGGTGTTACACCGGTGACGAACCCGACGTCCACGACCATGTTCAAGACGTTGATCGCAACGAAGACGCGCAATCCGATCATCTTTGCCTTCCACCCTTCCGCCCAAAAGTGCAGCGCAGAAGCAGCCCGCACGCTGCGTGACGCCGGAATGGCGGCCGGTGCGCCGGAGCACTGCGTGCAGTGGATTGAAACGCCGTCCCTGGAAGCGACGCAGCTGCTGATGAACCACCCCGACGTGGCGCTCGTGCTGGCAACCGGAGGCTCGGCGATGGTGAAATCCGCCTACAGCACGGGCAAACCCGCGCTTGGCGTCGGACCGGGCAACGTTCCCTGCTTCATTGAGCAGTCTGCGGATTTGAAGCAGGCCGTGACCGACTTGATTCTCTCGAAGACGTTCGACAACGGCATGATCTGCGCTTCCGAGCAGGCGGTCATTATCGAGGAGCCGGTGTACGACCAGGTCCGGAAGCTGATGAAGGACAGCGGCTGCTACTTCCTGAACAAGGCCGAAACCGAGGCCGTGTCCAAGCTGGTCATCAATAGCGAGAAGTGCGCGGTAAACGGGGTCATCGTCGGCCAGCCGGCGGTAAAAATCGCCGAAATGTCCGGCATTCAGGTGCCGCAGGACACCAAAATCCTCGTGGCCGAGCTGGCGGGCGTCGGTCCGGCCTACCCGCTGTCCGCTGAGAAGCTGAGCCCGGTGCTGGCCTGCTATAAGGTCAAGACGGCGGCGCAGGGCATCGAGCGCGCGGCCGAAGTGGTCCAATTCGGCGGCATGGGACACTCGTCTGTCATCCATTCGAACGATGACGCCGTCATCCAGGCGTTCGCCAACCGCCTGCAGACCGGGCGCGTGATCGTCAACTCGCCTTCGACGCATGGGGCGATCGGCGACATCTACAACACGAACCTGCCGTCGTTGACGCTCGGCTGCGGTTCGTACGGACACAACTCGACGACGTCCAACGTCACGTCGGTGAACCTGATTAACGTGAAACGCGTGGCTTACCGGACGGTCAACATGCAGTGGTTCAAGGTTCCGCCGAAGGTCTATTTTGAGAAGGGTGCGACGCAGTACCTTGAGAAAATGCCGAACATTTCCCGTGTGCTGGTCGTCACCGACGAGATGATGGTCAAGCTGGGATACGTCGAAAAGGTGGAGTACTACCTGCGCAAACGCGTCAACCCGGTAGCGTTCGAAGTGTTTTCCGACGTGGAGCCGGATCCGTCCGTCGAGACGGTAGAGCGCGGCACGAGGCTGATGGAGAGCTTTAAGCCCGACTGCATTATCGCACTCGGCGGCGGCTCCCCGATGGATGCGGCCAAGGCGATGTGGCTCTTCTACGAATATCCGGACACCAGCTTCCATTCGCTGAAGCAGAAGTTCATGGATATCCGCAAGCGGGTCTATAAATACCCGCGCCTTGGCGAAAAGGCCCAGTTTGTCGCGATCCCGACCACTTCGGGTACCGGCTCGGAAGTAACCTCTTTTGCGGTCATCACGGACAAGAAGGAAGGGAATACGAAGTATCCGCTCGCCGATTACGAGCTGACGCCGGACGTGGCGATCATCGACCCGGAATTCGTGTACAGCCTGCCAAAAACGGCGGTGGCCGACACCGGCATGGACGTCCTCACGCATGCCATCGAGGCGTACGTTTCCGTCATGGCGAGCGATTACACCGACGGGCTTGCGCTTCATGCGATCCGGCTGGTGTTTGAAAATCTGGAAAAGTCCTTCCACACGGCGGATCCGCTGGCCAGGGAGAAGATGCATAATGCGTCGACGATTGCCGGCATGGCGTTTGCCAACGCCTTCCTCGGCATCAACCACAGCCTGGCCCACAAGTGGGGCGGCCAGTACCATACGGCCCACGGGCGGACGAATGCGATCCTAATGCCGCATGTCATCCGGTACAATGCGCAGAAACCGACGAAGTTTGCGTCGTTCCCAAAATACAACCATTTCGTGGCCGACCTGCGCTATGCGGAAATCGCCCGGATGCTCGGCCTGCCGTCCCGGAATACAGAGGAAGGCGTCAACAGCCTGATCGAGGCGGTGCGTAAGCTGAACCAGTCGCTGGGCATTCCGGAGAAATTCCAGGATCTCGGCTTTGATCCGGCCGATTTCGAGGCCAAAGTGGATTATTTGGCCGACCGTGCGTTCGAAGACCAGTGCACGACGGCCAACCCGCGGATGCCGCTGGTCAGCGAACTGGCGGACGTTTACCGGAACGCCTTCTACGGCAAATTCTAGGAGCTGCACCGCATGACCCAGCCGGCTGCCGACCGAATTCGTCGGCAGCCTTCTTGTCTCAGGATTGTGATGTGCGTTGATAGCAGTGGAAAGGAGTGATTCATATGCTGTCCGGCGTTATTTTGGCAGGCGGCAATCATGGTTCTACGAAAGGCGCACCTACCCTATTCCGGATGATTCAAGGAGAAACGCTGCTGCAGCGGCAGATCCGTGAAATGCGGAAGTGCTGCGGCGAGATTACGATCGTGACGGACGATCCCCGGCCGCTGCTTCGCCAGGTGGACCGGGATATCCGGATCATCACGGATTATTATGTCGGAAAAGGAATGCTTGGCGGCATGCACGCGGGCCTCTCCCTGTCTAAACACCGGGCCGTGTGGATCATCGGGTGCCACATGCCGTATCCCTCGGCCGACGCCGCTGAGCTGATGGCGCTGAGGCTGGAGGACGGGCTCGACGCCGTCCTGCCGATGATCGGCGGCAGGCTCCATCCGCTTCACGGTATTTATGAACGCTCCTGCGCCGTGTATTTTGGGCAGTTTCTGGAGAGCGGCCATACGGAAGCTGATGGTCTGGTTCGCCAGCTTCGTTATCTGACGGTTGCGGAAACGGATTTCGGATATCAAGGCATGGACGGCGGCTTTGTTCGCACACTCGAAGATGCTTGGGGAGATGCGCTGACCGAATTTTTGGCTGACGAAGGGAAAGGATCAACATCGTTCAAATAAAAATATGCGGCAGCGAAGTTGGTGAGAAAAGTGAAAAGAGTGAGAAAAATCACTGTCTTTAACCTGTGAAAAAAGTAACATGAAAGCATAGAAAACGGAGGTGCTTGATCATGGCGATGAAAGAAAGCGAAGTAAAGAACCGGGCTGGATTCGAGGAGGCATGGCGCGGTTTTGCGGGAGGCAGCTGGCAGAAGAATATTGACGTCAATTCATTTATCGGGCGCAACCTCACACCGTATGAGGGCGATGAGCAGTTCCTTGCGCCGCCAACGGAAAACACGCTGGAGCTGTGGAAGCAGGTCAGCCAACTGTTAAAGGAAGAGCGGGAGCGGGGCGGCGTTCACGACGTGGACGTGAACACGGTCTCCACCATAACCTCGCATGCACCGGGATACATCGACCAGGACAAGGAAACCATCGTCGGATTGCAGACCGACGCACCGCTTAAGCGGGCCGTTCAGCCATTCGGCGGCATCCGGATGGTCGTCGATGCCTGTAATGCGTATGGCTATCAATTGAACCCGGAGCTGGAGCGCATTTTTACCGATCTGCGCAAGACGCATAACCAAGGCGTGTTCGACGCCTATACGACCGAGATGCGCGCAGCCCGTAAGGCCGGCATTATCACGGGCCTTCCGGATGCCTACGGACGGGGCCGGATTATCGGCGACTACCGCCGCGTGGCGCTGTACGGCGTCGACCGCCTTATCCAGGGCAAGAAAGAGGAGCTGCTCCAGCTCGAAGTCGACGCGATGAGCGAAGACGTCATCCGGCTGCGCGAAGAGCTGTCCGAACAGATCCGAAGCCTCGGCGAGCTGAAGGCGATGGCCGCATCTTACGGACATGATATCTCGAGACCCGCGATGAATGCCAAAGAGGCGGTGCAGTGGCTCTACTTCGCTTATCTGGCAGCTATTAAGGAGCAGAACGGAGCGGCGATGAGTCTTGGCCGGGTATCCAGCTTCCTGGACATTTACATCGAGCGCGACCTCGCGGAAGGCACGCTGACGGAGAGCCTGGCGCAGGAGATCGTCGACCATTTTGTCATGAAGCTGCGGATCGTCAAATTTCTGCGCACGCCGGACTACAACGAGCTGTTCAGCGGTGATCCGACATGGGTGACCGAGTCGGTCGGCGGCATGGGGCTTGACGGCAAGACGCGCGTGACGCGGAACTCCTTCCGCTTCCTGCATACCCTCTACAACCTGGGACCTGCGCCCGAGCCGAATCTGACGGTGCTGTGGTCGACGCAGCTGCCGGAGAACTTCAAGAAGTTCTGCGCCAAAGTGTCGGCCGAGACCAGCTCGATCCAGTACGAGAACGACGACTTAATGCGTCCGCACTTCGGCGACGATTACGGCATCGCCTGCTGCGTATCCGCGATGCGGATCGGCAAACAGATGCAGTTCTTCGGAGCCCGGGCCAATCTGGCCAAGGCGCTCTTGTACGCCGTCAACGGCGGCGTCGACGAGAAGAGCGGCGCCCAGGTCGGACCGGCCATCGCGCCGATCACGTCCGAGGTGCTGGACTATGAGGAAGTGAAAGCGAAGTTCGATGTCATCCAGGATTGGCTGGCGAAATTGTACATCAACACGCTGAACGTGATCCATTACATGCATGACAAATACTGCTACGAGCGCATCGAAATGGCCCTCCATGACCGGGATATCGTCCGGACGATGGCCTGCGGCATCGCCGGCCTGTCGGTCGTGGCCGACAGCCTGAGCGCCATTCGTTACGCGAAGGTTCGCCCGGTCCGCAACGAAAAAGGGATCGCGGTCGATTTTGAAATCGAAGGCGAGTATCCGCAGTACGGCAACAACGACGACCGGGTCGACCAGCTCGCCGTGGAGCTGGCGGAAGGCTTCATGAACCGGCTGCGCAAGCATAAGACGTACCGCGGCGCGATTCCGACCATGTCGGTTCTGACGATTACGTCAAACGTCGTATACGGCAAGAAGACGGGCAGCACGCCGGACGGCCGCAAGGCAGGGCAGCCATTTGCACCGGGCGCGAACCCGATGCACGGACGCGACCGCAAAGGCGCGCTCGCTTCGCTGGCTTCGGTCGCCAAAATCCCTTACGAGCACAGCCTGGACGGCATTTCCAATACTTTCTCGATCATTCCGAAGGCGCTCGGCAAAGAGGACGCGGCCAGACACAGTAATCTGGCGGCGCTGCTGGACGGCTATACCGCAAGCGGCGGACATCATCTGAACGTCAACGTCTTTAACCGCGAGCAGCTGCTGGATGCAATGGAGCATCCGGAGAACTATCCGCAGCTGACCATCCGGGTATCCGGGTATGCGGTCAACTTCATCAAGCTGACGCGGGAGCAGCAGCTGGATGTCATCAGCCGCACGTTCCACGGGGAGATCTAAGCGTTACCGTTACGATTCGCAATGCAATGAAAATCAAAAGTTGTCATCAAGAGAGGAGCGTGGCCCGCATGAAAGGCAGAATACATTCCATGGACACCTTCGGTACGGTGGACGGACCGGGCATCCGCTTCGTCCTGTTCATGCAGGGCTGCGCGCTGCAGTGCCAATTTTGCCATAACCCCGATACATGGGATACGAAGGGAGGACGCCAAGTTACCGTCGAGGAGGTTCTCCGGGAAATCGAACCCTACGTGCCTTACTATAAAAGCTCGGGTGGCGGCATCACGGTGACGGGGGGCGAACCGACGCTTCAGGCGCCTTTTGTGGCGCAGCTGTTCAAGGCTTGCAAGGAGCGGTTCGGCCTGCATACGGCGCTCGACAGCTCGGGTTTCTGCGAACCGTCTCATGCAGGCGAGCTGATGCAGTATACGGATCTGGTCCTGCTCGATCTGAAGCAGCTGAACAACGAGAAGCATGAGCGGCTGACCTCCCAGCCGAATGACCGGATCCTGAAATTTGCGGCATGGCTGTCCGCCATCGGAAAACCGGTATGGATCAGGCACGTGCTGATTCCCGGGATCACCGATCAGGCAGGAGATCTGACGCTGCTGGGGGAATTTATCGGACACCTGCGCAATGTGGAGAAAGTCGAGCTGCTACCCTATCACCGGATGGGCGTATACAAATGGCAGCAGTTAGGCCGCAAGTACGCGCTGGAAGGCGTGCCTACGCCAACGGACCGCGAGGTGGAGCGCGCAAGAGAGCTGATCGAGGCGGCGCGGAGGGTTACGGCATCCCGGCCATAATAGCGAGAAGCGTGTCGGGAACAGGATGCGGCAGCCCTTAGCCCCGGCCCTATTTCCGAATCGTTCGCCGGAATCCTCACTGCCCCTCGGTCCCATCCGAATCCATCCGGGTATTTCCTGAGCACTGCTTCGTTCCGTTTAAGGGACTGACCTAAGGGATTTACCACGGTAGGTGTGATTTTTCTCATAGGATCAGGGGGTCACCCCTATGAAAAATCAGTGCATCCCCCGATAGGTTAATCCATCCTGACGGGTTATGATAAAGGCAAAGATGTGCGGAAGGGGAAATGAACGATGGGGCAGACCGTGACGGGGACACAGACGAAGCATCGCCGGGAGGGCTTGGGGCCGCTGCTGTCGCAAGAAAGCTTCGAGAAGCTGGAGAGCATCATGTATAAGCGCAGCGCGGAAAAGGGCAGCTGCCTGTTCTGGGAAGGCGATCCGGCCGACAAGCTGTATTTCATTATCGAGGGCCGGGTCAGAACGACGAAGACCTCGGACAGCGGGCGGGCTTTGACATTGTACCTGCATCATGAAGGGGATCTGGTCGGACAGATGGATCCGTTTCAGGATTCGGTGCACAGCTTCAGCGCCGAGGTCATGGAGGATGCCAAGGTCGGGGTCATTCAGCGCAAAGACTTGGAGGTTCTGCTCTGGCAGCACGGCGATCTGGCCGTCGAGTTCATGAAATGGATGGGTCTGATGCATCGTTTGACGCAAACCAAATTCCGCGATCTCATGATGTTCGGCAAGACGGGAGCGCTCTGTTCACTGTTGATTCGCCTTGGGAATTCGTATGGAACGGAGCGGGAAGAAGGCGTCTATATCGATTTGAAAATAAACAATTCCGAAATGGCCGATATGATCGGGGCCACGCGCGAAAGCGTGAACCGGATGCTGAGCGATCTGAAAAAGGAAGACGTGATCGAAACGGTGGACGGCCATATCATCATCAAGGATCTTCACTATCTGCGGGATATTTGCCGGTGTGAGAACTGTCCGAAAGAAATATGCCGTATGTAATCCGGACCGGAGTGGGGAAGACCGGGCAGCTGCTGCCTGGTCTTCCTTTTGCTGCGCAGCAGGCATTCCGTAAGGAGTGAGCCCCAATTACAAACCAAGCTGGCCGTTTTGCATATATAGGTGGCAGCTCCCTGAGCGGGGAATCGGGGGATCCCCTTACATACAAACAGGCGGGCTTTTTTTTAGAGATCAGAAAGTATAAACTTCCGAGGTTAACATCCTGATCTCGCAAAAAGAACATCAACTAAACGCAGTCTGGCTTCATAGAATGTACGTCGATAGACGTTTCTTTTTACAATAGAACTATTGGGAAAATAGGAATAACGATGTTCATGAAGCGCACGACTCGATAGAGGGGGATATGCATGGAAAGGGCAGGGACAGACGACGAATTTGACCGCCGGCTGGAATGGATTCGCTTGAAAAGCGGAAGCGATTTCATCGCTTATGCGCAGCCGGCCGGCAGCTCCCGCAGGATGGGATGGGACCGCATCCTGGGCGGCAGCAATGTCCGGGTGCGGCAGATGACGATCAAGCCCGGCGTTGGTTTGGGCGGCATGGTGATGCGCCATGGCACGGTATATACGGCTCACGAAGGGGAGAACCCGTTCATGCGTGAAGAATGTCCGGTCATGCTCGCCGAAAAGCTGCTATCCGGTATGGCATTTCCGGTAACCACTGGCCATTCCACTGCCAGCAGCGGTATTCTATTGCTAGGGAGACGGGATGGCAGGGCATATGCCAAGACGGAGACGGCGTGGATCAAGTCCGCGTTATCCGGAAGAAGCACCTGTGAACCCGGCAAGAAATGATATGATTAGATCATAAAAGCAAAAGGAGGACGCCATGATCAACATTATCATTGTGGACGACCATGCCATGGTCCGGTCCGGGCTTCGCATGCTGCTGAGCGCGGCGCCCGACATTGAGGTGGCGGCTGAAGCATCCGAAGGGGACGAAGGCATCCGCATGGCCCTTGAGCATCAGCCGAACGTTGTCCTGATGGACTTAAGCATGCCTCACGGGAAGGACGGTTTAACGGCGGCGACCGAGCTCAAGCAGCAGCTGCCGGACGTGGCGGTTCTCATTCTGACCATGCATGACGATGACGAATACTTGTTCCGGGCGATTCATGCCGGCGCCGCGGGCTATGTGCTCAAGAGCGCGCCCCATGAAGAGCTGCTTACCGCGATCCGCACGGTCGCCGGGGGCGACGCTTATTTGTACCCGACGGCGACGAAGCGGCTGATGAACGAGTATGTGGAGCAGATGCGGAGGGGCGAGAGCACCGATTTGTTCGACGGCCTCTCGGAACGCGAGAAGGAGGTCTTGTCGCTGACGGCCATGGGCTATGCCAACAAAGAAATCGCCGAGCAGCTCGTGATCAGCGTCAAAACCGTCGAGACGCATAAGAGCAATCTGATGGAAAAGCTGGGGCTGAAAACCCGGCCGGAGCTGATTAAATACGCCATGAAGAAGGGGCTGCTGCAATTTGAATAAACAACCGGAACCCGGAAGGAAGATCATCGCCGAGCATGTGGAGTCGCTTCTGTCCCAGCTCGATGAGCAGCTCCCGGAATCCCGGTTCCGCACGGACTTGCGGGAATCACTGAAACAGCTGGCGGATGTCAAATTCGCCCTGGACGAGTCGTCGATCGTGGCGGTAACCGATCGCCGGGGGAAGATCCAATACGTCAACGATAAATTTTGCGAAATCTCGAAATACGACCGCTCGGAGCTCTTGGGCCAAGACCACCAGATCATCAACTCAGGAACGCATTCCAAAGCGTTTATGCGCGACTTGTGGAGCACCATCTCCTCCGGGCGGGTCTGGACCGGAGATATCCGGAACCGGGCCAAAGACGGGACTTATTATTGGGTGAATACGACGATCGTCCCGTTCATAGGCGAGGACGGGAAGCCTTATCAATATTTGGCCATCCGCAACGAAGTCACCCGCCTGAAGAAGGTGGAGGAAGAGCTGCAGGAGACGCTTGCCAAGGTTATGACCATTCAGGAAGAAGAGCGGCGCAAATTTTCGCGCGAGCTCCATGACGGCATCGGGCAGAGCTTGTTTTCCCTGCTGATCCAGCTGGACCGGGCCATTGCCTCCCCTGAGCCTGAGAAAGAAGACCTTCGCGGGATCCGCGAGCATGTCGCGGGGGTGATCGAGGAAGTCCGGGGGCTCGCCTGGGAACTGCGGCCGTCCGTTTTGGATGACCTCGGCATCGTCCCTGCGATCCGTACTTATATCGAAAACTATGCATCCCATTATGGGATCAAGGTTGCGTTTGAATGCAATTTGCGGAAGCGTCTGGATATCCAGAAGGAAACCGTGATCTACCGGGTCATTCAGGAGGCGCTGACCAATATCGCCAAATATGCCGACGTTTCCGAGGCTGAGGTGGAGATCAGGGAGCAAGAAGAGGAGGTTGCCGTGCGCATCAGCGACCAGGGGGCCGGTTTCGAGCCGTCTCTGCCAACCCAAGGGGTGGGACGTTTCAGTATGGCGGAGCGGGCCCGGATTGCCGGCGGCCGTCTCCGGATCGACTCCGCGCCGGGAAGCGGGACAACGGTAACGTTGACGCTGCCGAAATCAACGGCGAAACTGTGAGAAAGCTCACTTCTTTTTTTCGGCCTAACCCGTAAGATGGGGGCAAGAAGGAGATGACAACGATGAGCGAAAAAGCATTCGTCATGATTAAACCCGACGGCGTCCGGCGGGGGCTGGTCGGCGAAATCGTCAGCCGCTTTGAGAAGAAGGGACTCCGTCTGCTGCGCGGCGAGATTATGGAGATTTCCCAGGAAACGGCGCGCGTGCATTACGGCCATCTTCAGGACAAGCCGTTCTTTGAAGAACTGGTCGATTACATTACGTCCGGACCGGTTTTTGCCATGATCGTGGAAGGGAAGGAAGCGGTGGCTAACGCGCGTTCCCTCATCGGTCCCACCAATCCGGCTGAGGCGCCTCCCGGCACGATCCGCGGCGACTTCGGGCTGGCCGTTGAAGAGAATGTCATCCACGGATCCGATTCGCCGGAGCACGCGCGCAGGGAAATCCGGTTATTTTTCGAAAAATAGCGTTTGATCGCCGCAAGTGTAAAATAGGTCACAGTTTCAGCTCATGTTCGGATATATAATGAAACTGCAGGGGGAAGCCGAAAAGAGCATGGTATGCCGGACTTTCAAGCATTGTAACTTTGGAGGCCCGGCCTCTTCCGCCCGATGATGTGAAGTGTTTCACAACTCTGGCAGTCTTTCGCATCATGACCTGGATGAGCAGTCCTATCACGAGAAGAGGTGAACGGTGATGACCGAGATCAATCGACTCCGCGACCTGACGACGTTTATGATCCACTGCTGCTATACTTGTCCGAAAGCTTACGAGTGCACGACCGAAGAGCAATGCCTGGCCTGCTGGAAGGCGCAGCATACGGGTGTTGAAGAGAAGCCGGATGCCGAAACGACGGAAAAGCTTTTGAAGGAATACGCACTTTAGGCCGAGCATGGCGGGTGAACACCCTGAGAAAGCTATTGCTCTAAAATTAAGGTTTATCCCAAATAGGCTAGATCATTGGGTCGTCGTTTTCGGCGGCCTTTTTTGTTTGGATTTAAATTTTGCATGCGCGAATTGGATTTTTCTATTACACAAGCCGCTGGAGTTCCCCTATATTTATAATTACTACTTTTCTTATAGGATTTATAGAAAATTCCGTTGGTGGCATGGCGGAAAAAATCAGTGGGAGGCGAAGTCCAATATGGCTGATCTGAATGAGTATTTGAAGCAAAAGAGGAATGCGCTGCTGCTCCGGCGAGCAAAGGCCGAAGCGGAGCCGGCGCAGGCCGTCAACACGCTGCGTGCCAAAGTGTCGGCCAAGGGAAGAAGCGGGGTGCGCGAAATCCGGATCCGGGATTACCGGGTGATCAGCGACAGTCCGCCTGACTTCGCCGGCTATGACCTGGGGCCTTCGTCACCTGAGCTTCAGCTCGGCGTGCTCGGCAGCTGCCTGACGCATATTACGCTCATTCAAGCCGCGGAACGCGAGGTGTCCCTGCACAGCCTGGAAGTTGAAGTGGAGGCGCAGATGCATCCGCTGGCGGGAAGACCCGGATACGAGCATATTCCTATCTACCCGCATGACATCCGCTACCGGCTGATCATTGAATCGGACGAAAGCGAGGAGACGCTGCAGGCGCTGCACGAGGCTGTCGAACGGGTCTGCCCGATTTTCAATTTGCTCCGCGATCCCCAGGCGATCGAAGGCGAGCTGGTCCTCAGCCGGCCGGAGGAGGCTGTACGATGACCAAAAGGCAATTAAAGCTGGGTGCAAATCTCAATGGTGTCGGCAACAGCATTTCTTTCTGGAGGCATCCCTCTATCCCCACCGATGCGAGCGTAAGCCTGGAGTTTTACAAGCAGCAGGCGCTGAAGGCGGAAGAGGGGAAATTCGATTTGCTGTTCATCGCAGACGGTTTGTACATTAACGAGAAATCCAATCCTCATTTTTTGAACCGGTTCGAGCCGCTGACCCTGTTGTCCGCCCTGTCGGCCGTGACGACGAATATCGGCCTCGTAGCCACCCTGTCCACGTCCTACAGCGAGCCGTTTACCGTAGCCCGGCAGTTCGCTTCCATCGATAAATTAAGCGGGGGTAGAGCGGGTTGGAATGTGGTCACCTCGCCGCTGGAGGGCTCTGCGCTCAATTTCGGCAAGGGAGAGCACCCCCAGCATTCCCTGCGGTACGAAATCGCCGAGGAACATGTGGAGGTCGTCAAAGGGCTGTGGGATTCCTGGGAGGATGACGCGTTTGTCGGGGATAAGGCGGCAGGGGTATTTTTCGACCCGTCCAAGCTGCATACGCTGCACCATCAAGGCAAGCACTTTTCCGTGCAGGGGCCGCTCAACATCGCACGGTCAAAGCAGGGGCATCCGGTCATCTTTCAAGCCGGATCCTCCGAGTCCGGCAAGGATTTGGCGGCCCGCACAGCGGATGCGATTTATACCGCGCACGAGACGCTGGAGGAGGCACGCGCCTTCTACCAAGACGTCAAAGCACGAGCCGCATCGTATGGCCGCAAGCCGGAGGAGCTGTTGATCTTCCCGGGCATCGGGCCGATCGTCGGCCGCACTGAGGAGGAGGCGGAGCGGAAATACCGCGAGATTGCAGAGCTCGTTTCGATCGATCAGGCGCTGAATTACTTGGGACGTTATTTCGACCATTTCGACTTTTCGCAATTCCCCTTGGACGAGCCGTTCCCGGACATCGGCGATTTGGGCAGCAACAGCTTCCGGAGCACGACGGACAAAATCAAGCAGGAAGCCAGGGAGCAGGGGCTCACGCTCCGCGAAGTGGCGCTGCGGGCTTCGACCCCGCGCACCTCATTTATCGGTACGCCGGATCGGGTCGCCGACCTGATTCAGGCATGGTTTGAAGAAGGGGCGGCCGACGGCTTCAATGTCCGGACTGTGGTGCCGAATGGTCTGGCCGATTTCGTCGATCACGTGGTGCCGATCCTTCAAGCGAGGGGCCTGTACCGGACGGAGTACGAAAGCGATACGCTGCGCGGGAATCTCGGGCTGCCGGTCCCGGCCAACCGGTACGCGGCTCAAAACCTGGCTAAGGCAGTCCACGAAGCTTAGTCGTCATTGCACCGGCATGCTTGGCACTGCATCTGTGTACGGAAAGTACCTTCGAACGTTCGCAGTCGCTTCATTGCAGCATATCTACTGCCGATTCGTTCGGTTGACCGCCGTGAACTAAGGAGAAGAAGATGCTTTCTTCTCCTTTTTTGCCGTTCCTTCCAAATCCATAACAAAACACCTGTATCGTCCCCTGAAGCGGGTTTATGCTATTAAACGAACCTTAAACCTGCGGATGAAGGGGGATGAGCATGGATCCGATTCACCAGCAATTCATGAGCCGGCAGCTGGCCCAGCTGCGCGTTCAGCTGCTCCTTGCCAAGAGGTCCGTCTGCCATGCCGGTTGGCAGCGGCTCCGGTTTACCCCAACGTACGACAAGCTGTATTACATATGCGACGGGGAAGGATGGCTTCAGGTCGGCCGCAAGCAGCTTCGGCCCAAGCCGGGGGAGCTGGTGCTGATCCCGGGCGGATTGGAACAATCGTATTCCGTGACCGCCGGACCGCCGTATACGAAGTATTGGTGCCATTTTCGGTCCAATGTCCCTTTGAGGCGGTTGTTCCATTTGTACGGCCTTCCGCATGCCGTTTGGGCAGGGGATTCCGCCGATCTGAGCAGCAGCTTTCAAGAGCTGGTAGAGCACCGGTCGAATCCGGGGCCCGCCGGTCCTCTCCGGATTCAATCCGCGCTGCTGTCGATCATCGCCTTCTACATGGAACGGGCCCTGCGGTTTCCGCGGGCGAAATACGCTTCCGTCTCGCCAAGGGAACTGATGGAGACGCTCCATTTTATCGACCAGCATCTGTCGGGGGAGCTTACGATCGACGAGCTGTCCCGCCAGGCGCATTTCCACCCCAACTACTTTATCCGGATGTTTAAAAGGCACCTCGGCATGACGCCAATGCGTTATATTCAGGAGCGAAGGCTGGAGCATGCGCAGCAGCTGCTGGAGACGCACGATTTGGCGATTACCGAAATCGCCGGCCAGAGCGGCTTTAAAGACTTGTCCCACTTCTCCGCGGCCTTCAAAAAAAAGTACGGCGCTTCCCCTACCGAATACCGGAATCTGCTGATGAACGGCCATGCCGACCTCATGCCTGAAGCACAGTCTGACGTGCCCGAACCAAGTTGTTTGTTTGAGAACAATTCAGGTTAGGCTGATCCCTTTCGGTTCCTCTTGTAAGCGCTGTATGATGAGGAGTACCGCCGGCAACCGGCGGAATCCGGGCAAATGTGAGGTGGAGTTCATGAGAATGGTCGCCGGCTTGAAAATATTGATGGCGATTGGCGTAATGTTCGGCAGTGGCTTGTCTGTTCCTTCGGTACATACAGCAGCTGCCCCTGCTCCTGCGAAGCATCAGGCCATGCTGTATGTGGCCAAAAATGGCAGCGATGCCAATGACGGATCGAAACAGAAGCCTTTT
This sequence comes from Paenibacillus favisporus, assembly GCF_040545415.1. Classification (NCBI taxonomy): domain Bacteria; kingdom Bacillati; phylum Bacillota; class Bacilli; order Caryophanales; family Paenibacillaceae; genus Paenibacillus; species Paenibacillus favisporus. Next base: position 927,401 of record NZ_JBEPLV010000002.1, read on the forward strand.
GCGACATTGGAAAAAGCCAGGGATGTCATCCGCGGAATGATCCGGAATCACACGCTCCCCGTTGGAGGGGCTTCTGTCCTGATCCGCGGCGGCGAGTACCGTCTCAGCCGGACGTTTGAGCTGAACGAGCAGGATTCGGGCACGACGGATGGGCCGATTACGTACCAGGCCTACAATGGTGAGAAGGTGAGCCTCGTCGGCGGGGATACGCTGAATCCGTCGGAGTTTCGCCCGGTAACCGATCCTGAGGTGCTGGGCAGAATTCCGCAGGAGGGCCGGGGCAAAATCGTCCAGCTGGACCTGAAGTCCCTTGACATTACGGATTACGGTGAGCTGGGGAACAACCTTGCCGTCGCCCCGGAATTATGGGTGAACGGCAATGCCATGACGCTGGCGCGGTGGCCGAACACGGGTTTCACAACAGTCGATCAGGTCGTCGACAAAGCGGACGAAGCGGCCGGCAAGGGCTACACCTTTACGTTCAAGGATGAGATGCCGCATGCCTGGCAGTCGTTCCGGGATGCCTGGATGCTTGGGTATTGGGGGAATGACTGGTTCGCCAATGACCTGCAGATCAAATCGATCGACCAGGTGCAGAAGCGGATCGAAACGTTCAAGGGCAGCAGCTATGCGATGAAAGCCGGACAGCGTTTCTATTTCTACAACGTCCTCGAAGAGCTCGACCGGCCTGGCGAATGGTATTTGAACCGGGAGAACGGCATGCTGTACCTGTATCCGCCGGCCCCGCTGAATAGCATCAAAATCCAGCTGTCCGCTTTCACGCAGGATATGATCCGGATGGATCACGTATCGAACGTGACGTTAAGAGGGATGGCCCTGGAAGTAAGCCGGGGCAACGCGATCACGATGACCGGCGGCGGTAACAACCTCATCTCTCATATGGAGATCAGCAAAATGGGCGGCTATGCGGTCAAAATCGACGGCGGACAAAACAACGGCGTATCCGGCTGCAGCATTTACAGCATGGGGAACGGGGGCGTAATCCTGAACGGGGGAGACGCCGCCACGTTGACGGCCGCGGGGAATTACGCGGACAACAACGACATCAGCAACTATGCGCGGATCAAATTGACGTACGCCTCGGCCGTTGAAATCAACGGGGTCGGCAACCGCGTGACGCATAACAAGATGCATAATGCTCCCCATTTTGCCATTCAGTTCCGGGGGAACGACCATACGATCGCGTACAATGAGATTTACGACGTGGTCAAGGAAACGGCCGACGCCTCAGCCATCTACTCGGGCAGAAGCTTCGTATGGCGCGGCAATGCCATCAATTATAATTACATCCACGACATCAAGGCCAGCAATCTGCGGGTCTCCACCGCGGCCATTTATCTGGACGACTATATGAGCGGCGTGGAAATGCGCGGCAACGTCATCGCCGATATCGGCAAGCAGGCGTTCAAGCTGGCCAATGGGCGGGAAAACGTCGTCGAAAACAACCTTGTCATCCATGCCGGAAATGCGATTGCATTTATGGCGCGGAACTATAAGCCGGGAGAAAAGAATTACGACTCGCTGATGGGCAAGTTCGATCAGGTCCCTTATCAAGGCGAGATCTGGAGCAAACGCTACCCGACGCTCCCGGACATTTTGAACGACGAGCCGCTCCTTCCGAAGCGGAACGTGGTGCGGAATAATGTTTTTGTGGGCAGCGGGCCAATCACGGGAGAGGTCGAGCAGAACATGGCACTGGGGACATTTGAGAACAACATCTCAGTCGGCAAGCTGACCGAACTGGTTCCGGTGGACGGAACGGCAGGCGGCCTGCAGCTGAAGCGGAATGCCGAGACGCTCAGCCGGATTCCGGAGCTTAAAGGAATTCCATTTGGCGAAATGGGGCTTCAGGCATCCGGCCTGCCTCCGGCGCAGTCGGCTGTATCGGCAGCGACCGCGGCTTACGTCCGGGGCGGAGACCAGGCTGAATTTCAGATGAGCTTGAACGGCAACCGGCTGGTATCGGTCCAGGATGAATCCGGGAAGTTACGTAAAGAGACGGATTACACACTTGAAGGATCTGTCCTTGTGCTGCAAAAGGCTTATCTGTCGCAGCTTTCCGACGGGCCGCAGCCGCTCCGGCTGACCTTCAGCGCAGGCAACGATGCGTTTGTGACGGTGGACGTCCACTCGCAGCAGTGATTCGTTCCAAGAGAATGCAGGAATGAACTGCTGAATCCTTTTGCACATTCCCTGAAGTTTATCATGCGATGGAAAGCCCTCCACATGGAGGGCTTTCGGCATGTTACGGCAGGGTAGGCTTCCCGGAGGGGGTTCCGGAACGCCTGCGCCGGCGCTTATGGTTTGCGTGCCTGCCGGTTTGCGTGATCGACGAGCGCGATCTCCTTTTCGCAAAAGAGCTTCGCGGGACGGCGGTTTGCTTAAGCGGGGCTGCGTATGAAACTCCGTCATCGGATAAAACGGGGCGCTCCCTCACGGCGTTAAAGTTCACCGGTTCAATGGAACATGCTTGCATCGTCCAAGCAATTTCGGGATTGGTAAATACCCGAAGCTCGCGCTCCCGGATCTCTGTCCATTCGGACAAGCCTCGCAGCACGTTATCCACGTAACCGGGATGGCACATAATCTCGGTAATCCCATCCGGAGCAGAGCGGATATAGCGCAGCACCCGCTGCAGGCCTTCGCTGTCGCCATAGGTGTCCAGAAGGACCCGGTCTGTCATTTTCAGAGCAGGCGGGGATAGATGAGGATGTTCAATCTGCGATCTCCGGAGCGGGATCCGGTGCCTGCACGCCAGCTCAGCCATCACTCGGTAGATCACAGGGTCGTCCTGGTGCAGCAGCTGATGTGAATCCAGGTGTGTGGGGAACAGGGACGTTCCCAGGAACCGGTTCCACTGAGCATCCAGCTCGGCGGCAACATCGGCGGCATTCCGGCTGCGTCTGATTTTACCGTCAAGAAATACCCCATTCTCTCTCACCAGCGAAGGGACAGCAGCCGGGTCCGACAAGGGCCGTCCATATGTCAGGTTAAAATGCAGCCCGACGCCGAGACCGGGCAGCGAGCGTGCTGCATGCACAGCGTCCGCCAAACCGGGCATATTGACCATCATCGAGGTGCTGGTGATTCCACCGGCCCGGTATGCCTCAATAATGCCGCGGTTCACGGCAGGTGACAGGCCAAAATCGTCCGCATTGATAATGACTTGCCGGTTCATCGCAGCGCACTCCCTCCATCGTTCATAGAATCTGGCCATAAATAACCGATGATACAGCTTAATGCGGTACGCAGGCGTTTGGAAACGTACGGACGCCCGGCTGGGAAGGTTTTCCTGCATCGCGCCGGGACAGCGGTGACCGGGAGCATTTTTATACTTTTTTTAGATTTGGTTTAGAGGCGTTTTAGAGACGGGGGATAAGATGGTGATTAGAGGGCCAGGGCGAGTCCGCTCCGAAGGCGGACGGCAGCTGCCATCCCGGGACCCGGGCTTTCTAATTCTTGAAACAATGGAGGATATGATGAGAAAAAAATGGTTGTCGGCTGGAGCGGTTGTCGGGCTGGGCGCGGTTATGCTGTTCGCAAGCGGGTATTCCGTCATGGCGAACACATCCGGATATGAAGCTTACAAATCAGCGTTTACGCATACGAAGGGCGCTGACAGCATGGCTTCCCATGTCGTATGGAGTTTGAGCGATAACGGTACGAAGGTGCTGTCCGGTACGGCGGACATGAAGGTCAATCACGCCAAGCAGGCGATGAGCATGACGGCGGTGGTAGACGACGGTACACGGACACATACGATGCAGACTTACAGACAGGACGGCAAGATGATTCTAAAGAGCAGCGATTCGGAAGTATATCGGGTGATGGACCAAGCGCCAGAGTGGCAGCATGACGGTAAAGCGGCCCAAATGCCGCAAGCCGCGGAGCAGGTAATGGAAGCGCTGATGGGGAACATCAAGGATTTGGCGACAGTGGAGACGGGCATCGACGGTACGAAGGAGGCGGAGCTCCATTTATCGGGCAGCCAGATTCCGGCCGTGGTGAATGCCGTAGGCTCACTCATCGCTTCCAAGGCCGGCAGCGCGGATGGCTGGAATCACGGTGCGGCGGTTCAGGGTCATCTGCCGGCCGGAAATTCGGAATGGAAGGTGAATCTGCCGAAGCTGACGGATGAGATCAAGGTGGAGCAGGTCGATTTGGATGCCAAAATCGGCAAAAACGACGTCTTGGAAAACCAATCGGCGGAAATCCGGGCTACGGGGAAAGATGCGGCAGGAGCAGCGCATGTGCTCACCTTCCAGCTGAACGCAGGCTTCTCGGGGTATGACGCAACGACGCCCGATCGGGTCGATCTAGCGGGTAAACAGACCGAGAAGGTCGATAACCGATGGGAACGAAACGGCTGGCATCGTCACTAAGCAGGAAGGCGGCCGGACAGGAGAAGGTCCGGCCGCCCTTTTTTAGAAGGAGGGATTGAACGCATGAACAGCGTACTTGAAGTGGAGGGAATCACCAAGCTTTTCCGTAACCACCGCGGGGTCAAGGATGTGTCATTTACCGCCTCGGAGGGCGAAGTATTCGGATTCATCGGGCCCAACGGCGCGGGTAAGACGACGGTGCTCAAAATCATCACGGGCTTAATCCAACCGGATCGGGGAAACGTCCGGATCATGGGGCATGATATCGCGGAGCGTTTTGAACAGGCCGTCAGCCATACCGGGTGTATCATTGAGACCCCGGAAGCTTATGAATACATGAGCGCCCGCGATAATTTGAAGCTGTCGGCACGGTTTTATAGGGATCTGCCGGCAAGCCGGATTGACGAAGTATTGGAGAAGGTCGGTCTCAAGCCATACCGCCATGAACGGGTGCGCGGCTTTTCGCTGGGAATGAAGCAGCGGCTGGGGCTGGCTTCGGCGCTGCTGTCCGCTCCGCGGCTGGTGCTGCTCGACGAACCGACGAACGGTCTTGATATCGAAGGGATGGCCGATTTTCGCAGCACGGTCCGGCAGCTGGCAGACCAAGGAACCACCTTCCTCATTTCCAGCCACCTGATCCACGATCTGAGCTTGATCGCGGACCGTGTCGGCGTGATGCGTGAGGGTCATCTGATCAGCCTGGGAAGGGAAGACGAGTGGAACGGGGCAGGCCTGTCGCTGGAACAATACGTCACCTTTAAATTGCTGGAGTCCAAGGAGGGGGAGCGCGATGCACAGCTTATACGCCAATCTGCTGAATGAAACGGAGAAGCTCTGGCGGCAGCGCCGGACGAAGGGTTTCCTGCTGTTGGCTTTGATCCTTCCGGTCGTTACGGTGCTGCTGTCCAGCCTTCTGAAGATAAGGGCAGGCATGCTGTTTGGACTGGAGGGAAGCCTCCCGGTGGCCATGCTTCACTTGTTCACCTTTGCGATCATTCCGCTCTACATGGCGGCTGCGGCGGCCCACTCGTTTGCCGGGGAGGTGGCGGCCCGCACGATGAAGCTGGTTCTGCTGCGGCCCGTTACGCGTGCCCGGGCGTACGCGTCTAAAGTGATCGCCATCGCGGTGTTTGCCGCTCTATGCCTTGGCGTGCTCTGGATCGCCTCAACCGTATCGGCGTGGGCGGTCGGGGGAACGGCAGGCGGCATGGCGGACAGCCTGAAGGCGTACGCCGCTTCCTTTGTGCCGATGATGGCCATCGGCCTGGTGTGCGTATTTATTGCGCAGCTGTTTTCGTCCGGAACCAGCGCCTTAATGACCTTCGTGCTGATCTACGCCGCGGCCAAAGCGCTGCCTTTGCTGCTGCCGCAGCTGTCTGCCTGGTCTGTCTTTTCCTACACACGCTGGGATGTGCTGTGGACCGGCAGCGGGGCGCCGGCGGGTACACTGCTCAATACGTTTCTCCTGCTGCTGTCTTATATTATAATGGCTTATGCGGCAGGACTCATGATGTTCGCGAGAAAACAGCTCTAAGGAGATTGGCCCATGTCCATCAAAACAAGACTTTTGCTTTCTTATATTGCGATGACCTTCATCCCGGTCGTTCTGTTTGCTGTGATTGCCGGAGGGCTGTATACTGTATTGTTCAAAAACATCGGAGAAGGCCGCGGCACCCCTGCCATTTGGGAAAAGGCAAGCCTCCGCGGCGAAATGGCCGCCGGCCTCAAGTTTATGATCCAGACCGAACCCGAGCGGTTCGCCGATCCCTCCTTCGTGGCCAAAGCGGACGAACAGCTGACCCGATTGGATGCGGGGATCGTCGTAACGGAAGACGGCCGGATCACGTATGCCTCGGATCTGCTCCGCGGCGTCGATGTGGAGAAGGAAATTCAGAAGTGGCAGCCGGCAATGTCCTGGCACCGCTGGGGAGCGAAAGGAAGCGGCCGGTTCTCCGTGGAGAAATTCGATGTCGCGTTCAGCGGCCAGCATACGGGAGCGGTCTACGTCTTGACGGATATGAGCACATTTTTTGCGGAAGCCAAAAAGTTATTCCCGCTGATGATGCTAACCTTGCTTCTGGTCATCGGATTGACCAACGGGATTCTGACCTACTCGGTCTCCCGGAGCCTGATCAAGCCGCTGTATGCATTAAAGCATGCCGCAGAGCAGATCAAGGATGGGGATCTGAGCCACGAAATCGCGCTGAAGCGCAAGGATGAGATCGGGGAGCTGGGGGAGGCGTTTGAAGAAATGCGAAGCCGTCTGAGCGAATCGATCCGCCTGCAGCTGCAGTACGAGGATAACCGCAAGGAGCTGATCGCGAGCATTTCCCATGATCTCAAGACGCCGATTACTGGCATCAAAGCTTGCGTGGAGGGCCTTCAGGACGGGATTGCCGATACCGACGCGATGCGGAATAAGTACATGGGGATGATCGCGAAAAAGACGGAGGATATGGACCGGCTGATTGAAGAACTGCTGCTGTTCTCGAAGCTGGATCTGAAGAAGCTGCCTTTTCATATGGAGCCGACCGATCTGAAGGGATATGTTACGGACTGTGTTCAGGAGCTGCGGCTCGATCCCCGGATGTCCGGCGTGAAGATCGAGTGTGAGCTGCCTGATAGGGAGCACGTTCAGGTGATGGCGGACCGGGAGAAGCTGCGGAGAGTAATCCTGAATATTATCGACAACAGCCTGAAGTATTTGGATAAGGCGGACAAGGAGCTGTCCGTAAACCTGAGTGACGGGCCGGATGAGGCTGTGATCCGGATCAAGGATAACGGCTCCGGGATTGATGAAGCGGCGCTGCCGCATATTTTCGACCGTTTCTACCGCGCCGAGCCGTCGCGAAATACGGATACCGGCGGGAGCGGCCTCGGGCTTGCGATCGTTAAGCAAATGATCGAGGGCATGGGAGGCAGAGTCTGGGCGGAGAGCCAGACTGATGAAGGAACGAGCATTTATTTTGCGTTGCCAAAGATGACAAGAGATGGCGGTGAGCGGGCGTGAAGCGCATTTTGATCATTGAGGATGAGCTGGTCATTGCGGAAGTGGAAAAGGATTATTTGGAGGCGGGCGGATATGCCGTCGACGTCGCGGCAAGCGGGGATACCGGCCTGAAGAAGGCGCTGGAAGAGGAGTACGATTTGATCATCCTCGATTTGATGCTGCCGAAGGTGGACGGATACGAAATCTGCCGCCAGGTCCGCGAGGCGAGGAACATTCCGATCCTGATGGTGACCGCCCGCAAGGAGGATATCGATAAAATCCGGGGACTCGGCCTCGGTGCGGACGATTATATTACGAAGCCCTTCAGCGTCGGCGAGCTTGTGGCACGCGTCAAAGCGCATCTGTCCCGCTACGACCGGCTGACTTCGGAGCACCGGCGAGAGCCGAAGAGCGAGCTGCGGCTGCGGGGAATCCGGATCGACCAGCTGTCCCGCAAGGTGTTCGTGAACGAACAGGAGGTGCTGCTGACCTCCAAAGAGTATGATCTTCTGCTGTTCCTGTGCAACCACCCGAACCGGGTTTTCAGCAAGGACGACCTGTTCGAACGAATTTGGGGACTGGATGCTATGGGGGATAACGCCACCGTCACGGTGTATATCAGCAAATTAAGGGAGAAAATCGAAGCGAACCCCTCCAAGCCGCAATATATCGAGACGATTTGGGGCGTAGGTTACCGCTTTAATGTATAGATGAAGATGCGCAATGGACCCGAATAACGCGTTTTGGGAAGGCCTTTACTGTCGGTAAAGGCCTTTTTGCGTTTTCGAAGCTTGGAGGCCCGAGCGCGTTTTTATACTTTTTTTAGATTCGGTTTAGAGCCGGTTTAGAAACGGGATCTATGCTGAAGAAGGAGGTGAATCGGATGAAAAAAATGACGGTGAAGCAGCGGAAATGGCTGCTGACCCTGCACTTGCTGTTTTCGGCCGTCATGCTGGGCACGGCTGTTATTTTCTTGTTCTTGAGCATTACGGCAGCCGTCACAGAGGATGAGGGCGTATTTCGCGCATGCTACAGCATCATGCATATGCTGTCCGAAAAGACGGTGCGCGTGTCCACGATCGCAACGCTCGTCACCGGCATCATGCTGTCGGTCTGGACGCCGTGGGGATTGTTCAAATATTACTGGATCATCGTCAAGGAAATCCTGACGCTGCTTCTGGTCATTCTCGGGCCCGTCGGCATGTATTTCTGGACGCTGCAAGCTGTACAATATGTCTCCGAGCCGGGAATGCAGGGTATCCTCAGCCCGGAATTTACGGTGAACAACGTACAGCTGTGGACCGGGATCATTCTGCAGATCGTTTCGCTGGCAGGGTTATTTATCATTTCGGTATTCAAACCGTGGGGAGCAAGGCGGGACAAAGCAAGACTCCATGTTAAAAAATGAAAGGGAGCGGTAAGGAATGAGTGGCAGGAACGAAAAGCAGGGAAAAAATGAAGCAAAAGGAGGATTCGGCACTAAATCGGAGCCTGGGTGGCAGTTCAACTCCGGTGATGCAGGAGCTGCAACGAAGCCGGTCCGGATCCGAACCGTAAGGTGGATTTACGGATTGTTGGCGGCGGGTTACCTCGCCTGTGTTGTTGTGCAGGTGTTTTTCGCCGGCCTCGGCATTTTGGTGGATCCCGGCGATTTGCAGCTGCATCGTGTCTTTGCGAACGTTTTTGAGTTCGTTCCTATTGTAATGTTTGTCCTGTCCTTCTTGGGGGATATCCGGGGTGGTCCAAGATGGTGGCCGCTCGCGCTGTTCGCCTTGACTGCGCTGCAGCACATCACCATTCAAAATGTGACAGGTTCGCTGCGTGCGCTTCATGCGGTGGATGCGCTGCTGCTGTTCGGATTGTCGGTCCATTTGGCTAGACGTTCCTGGCCTTGGCTGCTGGGTACGAACCGAGCCGGGAAGGCAAGTGCGTCAGGGTCCGAAGATATGAAAGTCTAGTACATGTTATGTTTTCTGACGTAATAAAAAATATTAAGCGCTTGCATGAACTTTGTATTTACAAAAACGCGGGTCCCTTGTTAGAATAAATAACAAATCAGCTTGTCCTTGCGGCTTATAGGTCGTCCGATGCCGCCCATCGAACATCCCTATGGGTTCAGAAGGAGAGCGAGGAGACGGGGGATGCGTCAATTGTACGATAAAGACACGATCTACATCGTCGGCGATGCACAGACCTCGGTGAATAATCCAATAACCCAGCAGTACAGCGCCTTTTTTATCGGACTGGTCGTGGACACCGTCAGCCACAAAATCGTGGATGCCGCCTGTTCCTCCACGATACCACTCACGTCGCAGTTTGTACGCTCCATCTTTCTCGGGAAGAGCATGCTTTCCCTTGAGCCGGTAGCGGAAGAGATCCGGACAAGGTATTACGGCTCTTCGCAGAAGGCGATCATCGTGGCGTTCAAGGATGCGCAGAAGAAGTACAAATTGGCGCTTTCGTCGAGGGAAACTTCGCCGGATTCATGAGCAGAGCTATTCAGAACGATTCATTACCGTGTTTTTCCGTGATCCATCAATTGTATACCGCTGCTTTGTTTATCAGTATGGCGACATACGCGTAAATAAAACCCAGCAAATGACATATGCACGCCCGGGCAGCGCAGGCATATGACGTTTGCCGGGTTTTTTTCATAATATCAGAAAGTATAAACTCCAGAGCTATAGCTTCCTGATATTGCAAGAAAAACTTCCTTTAAACGCGGTCTGTCTTCTGTGAAGGTAAGTCGATCGACGTTTTTCTTATAATATCAGAAAGTATAAACTCCAGAGCCATAGCTTCCTGATATTGCAAGAAAAATTACCTTTAAACGCGGTCTGTCTTCTGTGAAGGTACGTCGATAGATGTTTTTCTAATACCCCAAATACGACAATCGGAGGGACTTGAAGATGAAATTGTACATATCCATTGATATGGAGGGCATAACCGGTCTGGTGGACGCGACATTCGTCGATTCCAGCCGCTACAACTACACCCGGGGCCAGCATATCATGACGGCCGAGGCGAATCACGTCATCGAAACCGCTTTTGAGGAAGGGTTCAGCGAGGTGATCGTCAACGACAGCCACTCGAAAATGAACAACCTGATCATCGAAAATCTCCACCCGGACAGCAAATTGATTTCCGGCGACGTCAAACCGTTTTCGATGATGCAGGGGCTTGACGGAAGTTATGCGGGAGCCGTCTTTCTCGGCTATCACGCGATGGCTGCCAGAAAAGGCGTCCTCAGCCATACGATGATTTTCGGCGTCCGGAACATGTATATCAACGACGTCTCCGTAGGCGAATTGGGATTTAACGCCTACGTGGCGGGACATTACGGCGTGCCGGTACTGATGGTGGCCGGTGACGACGAGACGGCTATCGAGGCCGAAAGTCTGCTTCCCGGCGTGACGACGGCGATCGTCAAGGAGCGTATTTCCCGCACGTCGGCGCTGTGCCTGTCACCGGAGAAGAGCGGACGGCTGCTCCGCCAGAAGATGGCTGAAGCGATTGCCGGGCGCGACCGCGTCAAGCCGCTCGTTCCTCCGGAACGCCCGCAGCTGACGATCGAATTCGCGAATTACGGGCAGGCGGAATGGGCCCATCTGATGCCAGGCACCACGATCGAACAGGGATCCCCTGTCGTCTCGTTCCAGGCCAAAGATATTCTTGAAGCGTACCAGGCTATGCTGGTCATGACCGAGCTGGCCATGCGGACGTCCTTCTGCTGACGAAGGCCGCCTGTTTTCCCAAAATACGCTGTCAGGTTTATCCGAGGTAGATGGGCCCGAAAGAATTCACCATATGCCGAGTAAAGAGAGGGTGAGATTCATGGCGCAATACATTTTGAAGCGTTTCTTATCCATGCTGGTCACGCTGTGGCTGATCGTCACGGTCACCTTTTTCCTGATGCACTCGATTCCCGGCTCTCCGTTTGACCGCGACGGGAAGGAAGCAAGCGCAGCGGTCGTGCAGAACATGATGACGTTCTACCATCTGGACAAGCCGCTGGGCGTCCAGTATTTGCTGTATCTCAAATCGCTGCTGACCTTCGATCTCGGGCCATCGATATCCCATTACCCGACAACGGTGAATACGATGATCGACCGCGGCTTCCCGGTATCCTTCCAGCTCGGCGCGGCGGCCATTCTGCTGGCGATTGCAGCCGGAATAGCACTGGGTACGGTGGCTGCCCTGAAGCAGAACGGCATCATCGACTATATCGCTATGGTGCTGGCCGTCATCGGCATCGCGGTGCCGAGCTTCGTGATTGCTCCGCTCCTGATCAAATATGTCGCCGTCAAATGGGGGCTGCTGCCGGTCGCTTCGTGGGGAACGTGGAAGCATGTCGTGCTTCCGGCCTTCGCTCTCTCGGTTGGGCCCATCGCCACGATCGCGCGCCTGACCCGGGCCAATCTGATTGAGGTGTTGACCCAGGACTATATGGAGACGGCTCGCTCCAAAGGGCTGTCACCGGCGAGGATGATCGTCAAGCATGCGCTGCGCAATGCGGTGCTGCCCGTGGTGACGCTGCTCGGCGCGCTACTGGCCAACGTGCTGACGGGGAGCTTCGTCATCGAGAAAATCTTCGCGATCCCCGGCATGGGGAAATACTTCGTGGACGGCATCAACAACCGGGATTACGCCGTCATCATGGGCACGACAGTCTTTTACAGCGCACTCCTCATCTTCATGATGTTTATTGTGGATATCGTGTACGGGTTCATCGATCCCCGTATCAAGCTGCATAGAAAGGGGGCCTGACGCATGCAGGTACCGGACCATTTGTTTACCCCGATGTACAGAACGGCCGGAGAACAGGAGCGGATCGTCAGGCCGCGCCAGTCGTTATGGCAGCAGGCCGTCCGCAGTTTGCTCCGCAACAAGCTTGCCTGCTGCGGACTCTTCCTGATCGTGCTGCTGGCACTGCTGGCTGTGTTCGGCCCGCTTCTGACGGATCAGAGCTACTCCGGCCAGAACTTGCTGAGCGCGAACCAGCCTCCGTCCGGCGCGCATTGGTTCGGAACGGATGACCTTGGGCGGGACGTCTTCGCCCGGATTTTGTACGGTTCGCGCATCTCGCTTACGGTTGGTTTGGCCGCGGCCTTGATCGATTTTTTCATCGGTATCATTTACGGCGGCATCGCCGGATATTTCGGCGGGCGTGTTGATAACGCGATGATGCGTTTCGTCGATATGCTGTACGGCATACCTTATCTGCTCGTGGTCATTCTGCTCATGGTCGTAATGGGCCCCGGGTTACTGACCATTATATTGGCTTTGACGGCAACGGGGTGGATCGGGATGGCGCGGATCGTCCGCGGACAGGTGCTTCAGCTGAAATCGTCGGAGTACGTCCTGGCCGCCCGGACCTTGGGAGCCGGGTCGTGGTACATCATCCGCAGGCATATGCTTCCCAACGCCGTCGGGGTCATTATCGTGCAGGTGACGTTTTCTGTGCCATCGGCCATTTTCGCCGAAGCGTTCCTCAGCTTCCTCGGTCTCGGCATCCAGCCGCCGCTGGCGAGCTGGGGAACGATGGCCAACGATGCCTTGCCGACCATTCTGTCCGGCAACTGGTGGCGGCTGTTCTTCCCGGCCTTTTTCATTTCGGTGACGATGCTCGCCTTCAACCTGTTGGGAGATGGACTCTTGAACGCCTTTAATCCGAAGCAAAGGAGGTAACGGAAGATGAACAACGACGCGCTGCTCGAAGTGGACAATTTGCATGTTTCGTTCTCCACCTACGGCGGGGAGGTGAAGGCCGTCAGGGGCGTCAGCCTCCGCCTGCACCGGGGAGAGACGCTGGCGATCGTCGGCGAATCCGGCTGCGGCAAAAGCGTCACCGCCCGCAGCATCATGCGGCTCCTGCCCAAGAACAACTCGAAAATTACGGAGGGCAGCATCCGTTTTAACGGACGCGAGCTGACGCGTTTGAGCGAAAAGCAGATGCGCGACGTGCGCGGCTCGGACATCGCGATCATCTTTCAGGACGCGATGACCGCGCTGAATCCGACGATGACGATCGGGGAGCAGCTGATGGAGGGCGTCATCCGCCACCAGCGGCTGTCCCGGACGGAGGCGAGGAAGCGGGCGGTCGAGATGCTGCAGTTCGTGGGCATCCGCGACCCGGAGCTCCGGCTGAAGCAGCATCTGCATCAGTTCAGCGGGGGCATGAGGCAGCGGATCATGATCGCGATGGCGGCGATCTGCAGTCCCGCCGTCCTGATCGCGGACGAACCGACCACCGCGCTGGACGTCACGATCCAGGCGCAAATCCTGGATCTTTTCCGCATGCTGCAGCGCACGACCCAGGCTTCGCTGATCATGATTACGCACGACCTCGGCGTCGTCGCCAGCATCGCCGACCGCGTCAATGTCATGTATGCGGGGCAAGTTGTGGAATCCGCACCGGTCAAGGAGCTGTTCCGGAATCCGCAGCATCCGTATACGCGGGGGCTGCTCGATTCCATCCCGCGCCTGGACCGGCCAAGAGGGGCGAAGCTGGACGCGATCCCGGGCACGCCGCCGGACCTGTTCGCACCTCCGAAGGGATGTGCGTTTGCCGCCCGGTGTCCTCACGCGATGGAGGTATGCGGCCTGTTCCCGCCGGACAGCGTGAAGCTGGACGGAGAGCACGCCGTAGCTTGCTGGCTGCAGGACGCCCGGGCCAGAACGATGCCGCCGAGAGGGCCGGCGCAGGTTGAAACCGCATCGGCCAGCCAGGGATAAGGCATGGAGAGCATAGTTTTATCATTTTGCGGGAACAGGATCCTGCTTCAGGTTTGCTCTGCAAGCCTTGGGACTTGACCATAGATCAGCGTCTTGAATAGCGCAAGCTCATGAATAACGGAATAGCTTGTATTTGCAGCAACCAACCAATTCGGGATTAAGGGAGAGGGTCTCATGGAAAAGGCTGTCGTGAACAAGGCTGTGAAAAGAAGGTTAATACTGGCGCTGCTGACGTGTATGCTGCTCAGCCTGCTGCTGGCCGCATGCGGCGGCGGAACCGAAGAAGCAAGCGGGGGTGGAGGAGATACCGGAAGTAAAATCCTCCTGTACAACAACGTTCGCGAGCCCACTTCGCTCGATCCGCCGATCGGCTTCGACCAGGTTTCCTATGACATTTTGAACAATGCGATGGAGGGCATGACGCGTCTCGGCAAGGACCAGTCTCCGGAGCCGGCCATGGCGTCCGAGTGGAAGGTATCCGAAGACGGACTCAAATACACGTTCACGCTGCGCGACGGCGTACAGTGGAGCAATGGCGAGCCGGTAAAGGCGAGCGACTTCGAGTTTGCCTGGAAAAGAATGCTCGATCCGAAAACGGCGTCTTCGGCCGCGACGCTGGCCTATGTGTTCAAAGGAGCGGAGGCTTTTAACTCCGGCAAAGGGACGGCGGACGACGTGCAGGTCAAGGCTGCTGACGACAAGACGCTGGAAGTGACGCTGGCCCAGCCGGCGCCCTGGCTGCTGAGCATGCTGGCGAATCCGGCCTTCTTCCCGGTGCCGCAGAAGACCGTGGAGTCCAATCCGAACTGGACGGCAGAGGCGGATACGTTCGTCAGCAACGGCCCGTTCCGCATCTCCCAGTGGAATCACGATTCCGAGCTGAAAATGGTGAAGAACGATAAATATTGGGATGCAGCGAACGTGAAGCTGGACGGCGTCACGTTCAAAATGATCAACGATTCCAACACGGAATACCAGCTGTACCAAAGCGGCGAGCTGCACATTGCCGGCGTTCCCGCCGATATGAGCGACCAGCTGTTCTCGGAAGGCAAGGTGAACGTTCAGGATTCGGCAGGTACGTATTTTTACCGCTTCAATACGACCATGAAGCCGTTCGACAACGCCAAAATCCGCAAAGCCTTTACGCTCGCGGTGGACCGTCAGAAAATCGTGGACCTGGTGGTCAAGCAGAAGCAAAAGCCGGCCGGGGGGTTCGTATCCTACGGACTCAAGGAGCCGGACGGACGTGATTTCCGCGAGGTGGGCGGCGACCTGATTACGTTTGACGCGGCGCAGGCCAAGAGCCTGCTTGCGGAAGGCATGAAGGAAGCAGGATACAGCACGCTGCCCGAAGTGACGCTGACTTACAATACAAACGATTTGCATCAGAAAATCGCCGAAACGCTGCAGGCCATGTTCAAGGAAAACCTGGGTGTCGACGTCAAGCTCGCGGGCAAAGAAGGCAAAGTCCTCACCGCGGAGCAGAAGCAGCTTCAGCTGCAGTTTTCCCGGTCGTCCTGGCTGCCGGATTTCGCCGATCCGATCAACTTTCTGGACATCTTCCAAAGCAAAAGTCCGAACAACCGTACGGGCTGGAGCAATGCCGAATACGACAAGCTGATCCAGGCCGCTTACCAAGAGACGGACGAGGTGAAGCGCTATGACCTGATGCACCAGGCCGAAAAAATCCTGATGGACGAGGCGCCGATCATGCCGATGTATTTCTATGATTCCGCATATCTGCAAAGCGACAAGCTCGTCGACGTGGTACGCCATCCATACGGCTACATGGACTTTAAGTGGGCTGATTTGAAATGAGAAGGCTGAGACCGTTCATTCATGCTGCCGATTCGGGCATAGAAGGGGCGCAGGCCGGTGCCGGGAGAAGGCCGATCCGGCCGGCCCGATTGAAGCCGGGGGACACGGTGGGCATCACCGCCCCGGCGAGCCGCGGGGACGCGGAGGCGATCCGCCGTTCGGCCGAAGTGTTTGAAGAGCTTGGCCTGAAGGTCCGGTTCGGCGATTCGCTGAACCGCGGCCACGGCTACCTCGCCGGAACCGACGCCGAGCGGGCCGCCGAGCTGAACGACATGTTTGCGGATCCCGGCATTCAGGCCATCGTTTGCGCCCGGGGAGGCTATGGCACCGCCAGGATTGCGGAGAAGCTCGATTACGATCAGATCCGCCAGCATCCCAAAATATTGTGGGGGTACAGCGACATCACCTTCCTGCATGCCGCCATCTGGAAGATGACCGGATTGATCACGGTGCATGGGCCGATGATGATTTGCCTGGGAGACAAGGATGTGCACCCGTTGACCCGGCAGAGCTTCGCCCAGCTCGTCCGGCCCAAGCCGTTCCGCTACACCGAGGACATCACCCCGCTGCATACCTTGGTGGAAGGCAAAGCCAAGGGCCCGCTCGTCGGAGGCAACCTGACTTTGCTGACGAGTACGCTCGGTACGCCGTTTGAGATCGATACCCGGGGCTGCCTCCTGTTTATCGAGGATATCGGGGAGGAGCCGTACCGGATCGACCGTATGCTGAATCAGCTGCGGATGGCGGGCAAGCTGGAGCAGGCGGCCGGTATCCTGGTGGGCGACTTCCGCGATTGCGAGCCGGTCAAGCGCCCGGTCTCCTTTACCTTAGAGGAGGTCATCCGGCATTATGTGACCGAAGCGGGCAGACCTTCCCTGATGGGCTTCGGGATCGGGCACGGCTCGCCCAACGTCGCGGTTCCGCACGGGATGGAAGCCGAGCTGAACACGGCTGACAAAAAGGTGGAAGCGCTGGAGTCAGCCATTATATAGAGGAGGCAACCGGCAAATGCGAATACATGATATCGAAGTGCTGCGCAAGTACACGCCGCTGACCAAACCGTTCAAGACGGCGCTGCGCACGGTTCATCAAGCCGAATCGATTGTGGTGAAAATGACGGCCGACGACGGAAAAGTGGGCTGGGGCGAGGCGCCGGCCACCGTCGTCATCACAGGCGACAGCCTCGAGGCGATCCAGTCCGCCATTGTGCATACATTCAAGCCGCTCCTGATCGGCCAAAGCCTGCTCGCTTACGAGCAGATCCTGCAGTCGGTCCACCAGGCCATGGTCGGTTGTACCAGTGCCAAAGCGGCCATCGACATGGCCGTATATGACTTGGTGGCCCAGCACGGGCGTATTCCGCTGTACCAGTTTCTCGGCGGGTACCGCGACCGGATCGAAACGGACTTTACGGTCAGCGTCAACTCGCCCGAGGAAATGGGAGAAGACGCGGCCCAATACGTTCAGGCGGGATTTACCGTGCTGAAGATCAAGGTCGGCAAGGATGACATCGAGCATGATATCCGCCGCATCCGGGAAATCCGGCAGCGCATCGGCAGCGACGTCAAGATCCGGCTGGACGCCAATCAGGGCTGGCAGGCCAAGGAGGCGATCCGCTCCATCCGGAAGATGGAGGACATGGGACTGAACATCGAACTGGTGGAGCAGCCGGTCCGGGCCGGGGATATTTATGGGCTGCAGCAGGTGACCGCGGCGGTGGACACTCTGATTATGGCCGACGAAAGCGTCTTTTCTCCAGTGCAGGCGCTGGAGGTGCTGCAGCGGCACGCGGCAGACCTGATCAACATCAAGCTGATGAAGGCAGGCGGCATTTACAAGGCGCAGCTGATTAACCAGCTGGCTGAAGAATACGGCGTCGAGTGCATGGTGGGCAGCATGATCGAATCCCGATTGGCAGTGACCGCCGCTGCCCATTTCGCCGCCAGCAAAAAGAACGTCACCCGCTACGACTTCGACGCGCCGCTGATGCTGCATCAGGATGATGTCGTCGGCGGCGTCATGTATGACGGCCGGGTGATGACCTTCTCGGATGCGCCGGGTCTGGGCATAACCGATGTGCGCACGACGGACGAAGTGGGGGTATGGTGATGGCGGATCGAGACGATCAGGCCGTATCCCCGGCATGGCGGGTGGTCAGCGTTCCGGTAGCTACCGTCTGGACCAGCCCGTCCTCGCCGCGGGCGCTGGACGAACCGGCACTGGCTGGGTTCGCCCCTAGTGAACCTGGGAGTGCCAAACGGGAGGCCAAGGGCCAATCTGATTCGGGGAATCCGTTGGAGATGGAAAGCGATCCGGGGATTGCACGGGGGAGCGGTATCGAGGCATGGCTCGCCGCCATGACGGTACCGGATAAGCTCGATCTGTGCGCGGCCAACCGCGTGCAGACCCAGGCGCTGTACGGCACGCCCGTCCTTGCCTACGAAGAGCAGGACGGCTGGAGCCGGGTCGCCATTCCGGGCCAGCTCTCGCCCAAGGATGAGAATGGATATCCCGGCTGGATTCCGACGGAGCAGCTGCTGCCATTGAGTGAGGAGGAAGTACGTCGGCTGCTGGACAGCAGCGGAAGCGTTCCCGGCGCCGCTGATGCTCCAGCTTCTGCGATCGTTACGGCACCTACGACGGACTTGGAGCTGTTGTCCTCATCGGCGAAAATGCGTATCAGCTTCCTGACAAGGCTGCCGCTGGCAACCGAGGAAGAGCGGGGTACGGTGCTTGAGGTAGAACCCAGCGATGAAGCTCAAGCCGAAACGGGTTTTCAAGCCGAATCGGTAGCAGGACCCGATGCTGGAGCATTTCCCCAAGCAGGGAGTATTCCGATAGATGGTGTTG
Source organism: Paenibacillus favisporus (assembly GCF_040545415.1). NCBI lineage: Bacteria > Bacillati > Bacillota > Bacilli > Caryophanales > Paenibacillaceae > Paenibacillus > Paenibacillus favisporus. The sequence goes on from NZ_JBEPLV010000002.1 coordinate 946,196, forward strand.
GGGCAGGGGTGAATTCTCGTGGGGATTCCTTTGTCGTCGTACAGACCCCGCACGGTCTTGCCCGGATCAGACGGGCAGACGTACAGGTGGCGGCTGAGCCAGGGGAATACCCGGCGGTTCTTCCGGATGGGCAGAATAAGGGCCAGGCCATCGTGGCGCAGGCCAAGCGCTTTCTGGGACTGCCTTACTTGTGGGGGGGCATGTCAGCCTGGGGCTACGACTGCTCCGGGTTTGCCCACTCCATGCATCTCGCCTGCGGCATCGTCATCCCAAGGGACGCCTCTGTCCAGGCGCTGCACGGAGTCAGCGTCCCGCCGGAGGAGCTTCAGCCGGGGGATCTGCTGTTCTTTGCCTATGAGCAGGGCAAGGGACGCGTCCATCATGTCGGCATCTACGCCGGGGACGGGCACATGATCCATTCGCCGGATTCGGCCAGCTCTGTGGAGCTGATTCCACTGAAAGGATATAAGCTTGCTGACGAGCACTGCGTTTCCCGTCGTTATTGGACATAACGAGGCAAGGCTTTGCCCGGGCATCGCATTCAAATCGATGCGTTCTGTAAGCTGCTCCCAGATTACAGATTTCAGAGAATCACAATGAACACATCACTGCAGCAAAAACTCCCGGACGGTTCTATGACGCCGGGAGTTTTTGCTGATATCCCCCGAATGGAGCACAGGCCGTGCAGGCTCATTCAGGTATATTTTAACGGAAACCACCTATATTAAGGGAATCAAGCGCAGAAGCTGCTCGCAGGGTGGGGGAATGATGACTGTGGAAAGGCATGAGGAAAAGCATTTTAACGCACCGGATTTGATCAGGGATATTGTGATCGGAATGTCGGACGGTTTAACGGTTCCGTTTGCCCTTGCCGCCGGCTTGTCCGGGACCGTACCAAATACGAGCCTGGTCGTTGTGGCGGGGATGGCTGAAATCGCTGCGGGTGCTATCGCGATGGGGCTCGGCGGATATCTTGCCGCCCGGACGGACCAGGAGCATTATGCATCCGAACTCGTGCGGGAGCAGGAGGAAATTCAGGGAAATACCGGATCAGGAAAGGGAGGAAGTGGCCGATATCCTGAGAGAGTGGCATTTTCCCGAAGAAATTGTGGAATCGGCGGTGGATGCCATCTGCCAGGACTCGGACCGATGGGTTCAATTTATGATGAAATATGAGCTCGGGCTCGAAGAGCCCGAGCCTAAGAGGGCGCGCAACAGCTCGCTTACGATCGGACTATCCTACATTATAGGGGGTGTGATTCCGCTGTCCCCTTACATGCTGATCAGGCAGTCGGGCACAGCTTTATCCGTTTCGGTGATCGTCACGATGATTGCCTTATTCGTGTTTGGCTACGTTAAAGGAAGGTTCACCGGTACCCGTCCGTTCCGTAGTGCCTGGCAAACAACCATTGTAGGCGGAGCGGCCGCCGGAATCGCATTTTTCATTGCGAGACTGATCTCTTGAAGGATTATCCGTCAATGACTGTTTTCAGCGGATGAATCCGAGATGTTCTCTAGTAAAACGACAAATACTTCATCACATTTTCCGCCTTCTCCTCGCCCAGCAGCTGCATCAGCTTCGGCCTGACTTCCTCCACAAAGGCAGCCTCGATTTCAAACGTTTCTTCGTTGGTTACATTCCCCTCCATTGCGAAAGCGGCTTCGATCAAGAGGGCCAGGGCCGAAAAAAAGTCGGCCAGCGAGTCTGCAAGGAGGAATGCTTCAGATCCATCGATCCGCCCGTACACCGGGGACGCCGGCGAGGCGGTGTCGACGATCAGCGGGTCGTCGTTGTAATTGGCAATGACCACATGCTCCGGAGGCCAGGAAGGGGATGCTTGATACGGCTCCCCCGTTCCCAGCCAACGGTATCCCAGCTGCTGGCGAAACAAATGCTCCGGCTTCGGAAAGAAAAGAACGGCCGCATCTCCGATTTCCACGGCGGCGCTTTTCATTCCGAGCGATGTTTTATGATCAGCACCACTTCTTATTTCATACCTGGTGTAAAAATGCTGCAGTTCCGGCGAAAGCGGAATACGTATATCCACGCCGGGGTCACAGAACTCCGCCAACGGGCGGATGTCCTGCTCTTTAAAAAGTCCATATGCCTCGTTATATTGATCCTGCCATTTTAGAAAAGATGCCATCGCTTGGTCCATCACGTCCATCAAGTTTCACTCCCCATAGTTTCTTTAATAAAAATCGAAGTAGCCGCGCCAGGTGCCGTCCTTTTTATGCTTGGCAAAATAAAAATTGCCGTCATCCACGATGTTGAGCCCGGCTTTGGCGTCTGAGGCGATTTGGAGGACAAAAGCGTATCCATCTCCAAAGTCAACGCCAGGCTGGGTGAAGGCGGCATATCCGCCAAGCTTGTGGACACGATATATTTCCCCAGCAATATCCTCGAAATAATTCAGCCCTTCCAGCTCTTCCAGTCGGAGAATCTCTTGTCTGTACGCTTCGGGTATATCATCGCTGTCCCATTGCGGGGAGTCATCTTGACAAAGCTCTGGGAACAGCGGGAAAGGTTTGATCGACATAAAGGCAGGCCCGAAGTCTTTCAAGACCAATTTCCCGGTATCGCTGTACTCTCGGATGCACATATATCCGCTCATATCATCGTGATCCAGGACGTTAGGTGACAAAAATACGGTCAGCAGTTCGGTTTCCTTCAGTTCGTCCGGAACATAGGGCAGCGCGGGCAGATATAGCTGAAGGATGGGAGCCATCGCCTCTCCGTCCACATCGACGGGCAGTTCCTCATGGGGCAATGCCAGGTTGACTTGTCCGATCCAGCACTGCTCCACCGAGGGGCTAGGCCTGCTTCCACCTGTTTGAAAAAGGGTCACCGTGCGCTGCAAGGCGCTTTGAAGCTCTACGATCCGTTCGTTACTCATACTTGCATCCTCCTTTAAGTGCCCATGCTCAGGTCACACCTGCGTCCATCTGAAAAAAAGAAGATCATCCATATATCATCATATATGTACACGAAGCATCTTTGCCGCTTCTTCACAAACCCTCCTCGAGTAGGTCTTTGTTCGATCCCCTCTGCTTAACGCTCGGCAAATATGCCGTTGTTCGGACCCCACTGCCTACCCTCTCGGAAAGTAGTAACCCATATTCCTTTCACCCTACGTATCCGTCCGCACATCGTCCCATTCCTGGCCCATGTATCCGGTCAGCCAGTTCAAGGCACGGTGACGCTCATACACGACGCCTGCGTTCAGGCCGCCGGGAGCCGGCTGTCCTTGAATCCGGCTGTCGACGCAGAGCCAGTCGTAGCGGTAGATCAAATCGGCGGCGTCGAGAATTTCCATACTGCTCCGCAGCCGTGAGCCCGCTAAAAAGGCATCAAACGAATCAAACTGCTGCAGCTTGGAGACGGCTTCGGGGACATCGCAAATATCCGTCGGGCTCCCCAAGGCGTCCACATGGCCCAAGGCCCACAGCAGCACCCAAAAGCCTTCATACCGCCAGGAAAACGGGACCGCTTCGGATTCATCCGCATGGCCGTTTTGGATAAACGCCTTCTCCTCGGGAGAAAAGAAGCCGTCCGCCCTGTATTGGGCCGTAATTCTCGAGATCAGCTCCCGGGTATCTTCGGGGCTTTCGCCCGCACCGATGCATTCGCCCTTGACGGCGGTAATGCAGAGGGCGACGGCGCGCTGCGCGGTTTCCGCGAGCGTCCGGATTCGTCCCGCGGCTTCATCGCCGAGCCGTCCGGGCATCGGCGGCATCTTCTGAAAGCCTTTCGCCGACAGAATCGCTTCGGATCGCGCTTTGCGCTCCGTACCGGAAGCTGTCTCCGGCTCCTCGCCATGGAGGAAGCTCGTATGGGCGGTGACAGTATAATCTTCCACTTCCGAGCGGCCGTCCGTACCCAGCAGGAGCCGTCCTTCCGGGTTCAGCAGCTGCCCGCCGCCCCAGAACATCAGCCCGTCCAGCGGCTGGATAATCGACAGCAGCCGGGTGAACAAGGACTCCGAAATGTCATCCTCCGTTTCGACGCCGATGACCATATTGAGCGTGCTGATCTTGATCAGCAGCTTTTGCTGCAGCGGCTCGTTCTCCGCCGGGATCTGGGCAAAAAATTGCTCCATGCCGCTTCGCATGCTTGCAAACTCATCCGGATGCGTTTTGCTGGTCATGATGTTAAAAGCGGTAGCCTTTCGGCGAAGCCAGCCCTTGCTGACGATCTCAATCCGGGTTTTGCTCTCATTGACGCTCATTTTTCCATTCGGGTCGATCGCCTTTATCAGGTCCACGATCTGATCCAGATCGAAGGTTGAGCTGTACAGCGCACAATTCTTCACAACGATTCTCCTCCCACATGTAAAAAAACAACCAGTAACAGTGTGCAAAAAGCACACATCAACCATTTTATACCGAATTCGTGCATGACTTCCAGGCTTAAACTCATCATCAGCAATATCCTCGAAAACCTCCCACCTTCGGCTCGAAAAATGTACACCTGACGTGCCTGCGGTCTGTGCTAATATAGGGGGAAGAGGAGGGACCTGACATTCATGCTCAGATGGAAACAGCTAACGCAAAGCCTTTTCTTTAAATTTTCGGCCTCCTTTATCCTCGTGGGACTTGTGCCGTTATCCCTGCTCAGCTACTATGCCGTGCAGTCGTTCACGTCGCATGTGGAGCGCTATACGACCAATAACCTTCGGCAGATGGTGCTGTACATGAGCTATAACGTCAACTCGGCGCTGACCAAATACGACGACATTTCCAAGCTGATGTACACCGGCCGGTATGACGGTTACGTCGAAGGATCGGACGAAAACCAGACCCGCAAGGTCAACGAACTGGAGCAGATCAATTCGGTCCCGATTGAAAGCTTTCTCAAAACGATTTTGTACAGCGATCCCTTTATCCGCAACGTGTATTTTGTCAGGTCCTCGGACATGAAGCTGTATTACCAGCTCCGAACCAATGCGGTGCTGATTCCGGAAGCGCTGCCATTACAAGACTGGCTCAGCGCCATGAAGGAACGGCCACGGAACATCGCCTATTTCGCTGCGCATGACGAGACCTATTTTGCCCGTTCGGACAAACAAGTCGTCACGATCGGGCGAAACCTGATCGATATCTCACTGCCGCTTGAGAAGGAGCCGCATGTGGTCGGAACGCTGTTTTTTGACGTAAGCACGGACATGTTCAACCAATTTTTTTCCGAAATGAAATTAAACGGGAAGGACGAGCTGTATGTGCTGGACGAACAGGGGCGCTTCTATTTCGGTCATCGGAATAACGCGGGGAAGACCGTCACGGTATCGGATCAAGACGATGGTCAGATGCTGGCTCTTAGTGAACCGATTCCGGCTCTGCAGGGCCGCATCGTGACCCGTCTGTCCAAAGAGGAGCTGTACCGTCAGCTAGCGACGACCCGCACGGCGGTGTATATCGCGATCGTGATTTGCGCGGTGGTATTGATCGTCATGGGCGTCTGGTTCTCGCGGCGGCTGGCGGCGCCGATCCGCCAGGTGATCCAGAAGATGGTCACCGTGGAATCGGGAAATCTGGACACGCATGTTGAAGTCCGGAGCCAGGATGAAATCGGCCGTTTGGGCCATGGCTTTAACCGGATGATCGAGCGGCTGCAGGCTTTTATCGACGAAGCCTATGTCGCCGAGATCAAGCAGAAGCAGACCGAACTGAATGCGCTCAAAAGCCAGATCCGCCCGCACTATTTATATAACACGCTGGAGGTGATCCGGATGAATGCCGTGCACAGCGACGTGCCGGAGGTCGGCGACATGATTCTGTCGCTGTCCAACCAGCTTAAGTACGTCATCGATTACGGTGAGGAATGGGTACCGCTGCAGCAGGAGCTCGATCATCTCCGGGACTATTTTTACATTATCGAAGTCCGGTTTGAGAACCGTTACGAGCTGCGGACGCACATTGCGGACGATGTACGCCTGTCGTGGAGCGTGCCGAAGCTCTTCCTGCAGCCGCTTGTGGAAAATGCCGTGCAGCACGGCCTGCGGCCGCAGGGCAAAGGGACGGTCGGCATTTCCATTCGCAAACAGGAGGACCGCTTGGCCATCGTCATTGTTGATGACGGGGTCGGAATGGAAAAAGAGGAGGTCGAGCGGATCACGGCCAGGCTTGCTGAGGAAGGTGCGCCGTCCGGACACGTCGGGATGAAAAACGTCCAGGAGCGGATTCGGTCGCTGTGCGGTCAGGAATTTGGGCTGTCGGTGACCAGCCGGCCCCATATCGGCACATCCGTAACGATCGAACTGCCTATCAAGGAGGTGCATGACGATGATTCGGGTTCTGCTCGCGGACGATGAGCCGATGATCCTCAAGGGATTACGGAAATTGATCGACTGGAATGCGCTTGGCTTTGACATTATCGGAAATGCCTGCGACGGCCGGGAGTTAATGGAGCTGATGGAAGCCCTGAAGCCCGACGTGATCATCAGCGATATCAGCATGCCGCACTTTACCGGAATAGATATGATCCGCCGCATCCATGAAGAAAGGCTGTCAATAAAGGTGATCTTTATCAGCGCCTTCCAGGAATTTACCTACGCGCGGGATGCGGTGGCTTACGGGGCGCTCGATTACTTGGTGAAGCCGATCATCAAACAGCAGCTCGAATCGGTGCTCTGCAAGGCGGCATCCCTCATCAATGAGCACCAGGAGGAAGCGATCCGCAAAGGAAAGCTGCAGCAGCTTGAGCACAAGATCCGTCAGGGCGAGCTGGAGTCGTGGCTGGCGCAGCTGATGGAGGGAACGCTTCAGCCCGGTTCCGCGCCTTACCGACACCTTGCGGGCGAGCTGCCGGGCCCGTTGTACAGCACCGGGGTGGTCTTGGCCGAGCAGCTTCCCGGCGACAGCGATAAGTGGAATAACAGGGAGACGCAGCTCGTGGAGTTTGCCGTCGGCAACATTTTGCAGGAAGTCGTGCGCTGGTCAGGATCAGGCCATGTGTTTGTCCGGTCCGGCCGGTTTTGTTACGTCGCCTGCCATGAGGGTCCCGAGGGAGCATTAGAACTGGCACAGGACGTGAAGCGCAGCATCCGCACCTATCTGAAGCTGAGTGTGACGATCGGGACCAGTCCGGCGGCGGCCGATTTCGGCAGCCTTCCGGAGGCTTGCCGGCAGGCGGAGCAGGCGCTTGGCCTGAAGTATTTTGACGGACCGAACCGGATTTATACCTACCGGGCCATGGACAACAAGCCGAAGCAGGATGAGCTGTACCGGCGTCAGCTGGCGGTGGTGAACGGCTTTACGGACGACGATTGGGAAGCGGTTGCAGAAGGGTTGGACCGCTTGCTCTCCTACATCTGCGTCAGCGCCTACGGGAGCCGGTCGCTGGCGGTGTCGACGGCGTTTTCGTCCGTCCTTTTGCTGGCGCAGGAACTGGGGAAATCCGGCCTATCTCTGCCTGAAGCCAGCCTGGATGCGCATGATGTTCAGCGGAAGCTGGAGCAGTGCGGCTCGTACGCCGATCTCCGGCGCGACATAACGGATACGGTCGAGAGGATGTTCCGGATGGCCGGGGCGGAATCCGTCAATAAGGACAAAGCGCTGCTTGCCAAGGTGAAGCAGTATATTGAGGAGAACTATCCGGAGGAAATCACGCTGGAGTCGGCCGCCGGCATTACGTTCATGAATCCAAGCTACTTCAGCTTTTTTTTCAAAAAGCAGACCGGCATCAATTTCAAGCAGTACGTGACCGGCATCCGGATGAAACACGCGGTGCGGCTGCTCCTTCATACCGATCTGATGGTGTATGAAATTGCCGAGGCGGTGGGGTATAACAACGCCCGCCATTTCAGCGACATTTTCCGCAAAACGTACGGAAGCCTCCCGAACGATTACCGCCAGGACAAGAAAAGAAAAGCTTGACCTCAAGCTGCCCAAGTCATCCATCACACCTTGCCATAGGATGCGGACCACCCTCCGGCCCGCCGGTTTAAAACGCCGTCAGGCGTTTTTTTTCTGCATTATAGAATTTATAATTTTTTGGGGTCCCCGCAAAGTATTTGGAATATGCACCGAGGTATAGGCTCCACTTTGTGGGGATGTTTCTTCAGGAAGTACTCGAAAAAGCCTCACCTCAAACTCGAAAAAGTTCATTCTAGCGGCTTCCGCATTTTGATAACCTAAGACCAAGGATCGGGCCGGACGCGCGCGGCGCAGTTATCCAGGCGGCATGGAACCCGTCGATCCGCACGATTCGAACCGTACCATTCACAAAAAGGGAGGCAACACATCAGATGGCTCACAAATCCAAATTTCACATGCTCAGCCTGCTGCTGGCGCTCGTGCTCGTTCTGTCCGCATGCGGCAATGGCGGCACGGAATCAGGCGCATCCGGAACAAGCGGAGATGGCGCTTCAGACGGAGGAGGCCAGGCGGCGAAAACCTCGTTTACGATCGGCTATGCCACCGGCGACCCGGCATCCAAGCAAGCGATATCCGACGCAATTAAGGCGTTTACTGAAGCCAATCCGAACGTCGAAATCAAGGACGTCAGCGAAGGGACGACTTCTTCTTATCTCGACTGGCTGAAGACGAAGGACGCGGTCGGCGAATTTCCCGATCTGGTGGAAATGCGCGATACCGAGGTCTTTCTGAAGGCCGGCAAAATCGTGGAGCTCCCGTCCGACCTGCACGATCTGTTCAGCACGCTGCCGGAAGTCGGCGGCAAGGTGTATAACGCTCCGCTGACGCTGAACGCCCCGCAGGGCATTATTTACAGCAAGCAGGCTTACGAGAAGGCCGGCATTACCGAAGAACCGAAGACGTACGACGAGTTTTTGGCCGACCAGGAGAAGCTGAAGGCGAGCGGCATCACCCCGATCGTCGTCGGCGGCAAGGATATTTTCCATATGGGCTTCTGGCTGAACAAGTTTCTGATCGATGATGTGTATGCCAAAGATCCGGACTGGAACTCCAAGCGCACGGCCAAACAGGTGAGCTTTACTGACGCCAACGTGGTTCAGGCGATGACAGACTATAAGGAGCTGTTCTCCAAATATGTGGACAAGGGCTGGCTGAGCACCGCCGACAACCAGACGGCGTCCATCCTGGTGGCAGGCAAAGCCGCGCAGCTGTTCTCCGGTCCATGGATGTTCACGCAAATCCAGCAGGCGGATCCGAACTTTGCATTCGGCTTCTACGCGCTGCCTGACCGGGAAGGCAAACGCAATGTTATCGGTCTGCCGTCGCCGGCCGGCTGGACCTTGTCCGCCGATGCGGCCAAAGATCAGGCAAAAGTGGACGCCATGAAATCGTTTATCCGGTTTTTCTTTTCCAAAGAGCAGTACGCGAAGTATCTGTCTACGGTTAACGGCATTCCATCCACCAAGGAACCTGTGGAATACCAGGCAACCGAGCAGATGCAAACCGTTCTTGACCTGATGAAGGACGAATCGGTGACCAAATCGCTGGCGATCAACAACTGGTGGGGAGAGAATCAGATCCCGCCGCAATTCCGCAACTGGTATTACAAGCTCATGCAGGAAATGGTTCTGAAGAATGGCGACGTCGCGGAATATATGAAGAAGGCGGACGCCGAGTACGATACGGAAGTCGCAGCCAACAAGCAGTAAGGCGCATCTCAAGCAAAGGAGGATCCCAGCATGGCAATGCCTTATCCCGACAGCCATAACCAGATTCAGACCATGCCGATTCCGAAGAAAAAGCGAAAGGTGCAGCTCTATGCCCTGCTGTTCATTCTGCCGTCGCTCATCTTGTATACGCTCTTCGTGATCGTGCCGACGGCAAGCAGCGTCTATCTCAGCTTTACCTCCTGGGATGGCGTGAGCAGCGACGTTCACTACATCGGATTTGCCAACTTCGTGGAGATCTGGCACAGCGATCGGGTGCACAATGCGCTGAAGAACACGCTGATTCTGACGGTGTCGCTCGTCGTCCTCGAGAACGTGGCCGCCCTGCTGCTGGCGGTGATGGTGGATCAGGTGCGCTGGTTCCGCAATCTGTTCCGCAGCATCTTTTATTTTCCCGTCCTGATGAGCGGGGTGGTCATGGGGTTTATCTGGACGATCATACTGAATTACAATTTCGGCGTCTTCAATCAAATATTGGATAAAATTGGGCTGTCCTCGCTTATGGTCGATTGGCTGGGCAGTCCGAAATACGCGATGGTATCGATCATTTTGTCCGCGGTCTGGAAATCGGCCGGTTATTATATGATCATTTACCTCGCCGGCCTGCAGAGCATTTCCGCCGATCTGACGGAGGCCGCCTCCATAGACGGGGCGAACCGGTGGCAGCAGTTCCGGCACGTGACGTTTCCGCTGCTCGCCGGTTCGATGACCGTATGCTCGGTGCTGTCCATGATCAGCTCGCTGAAAATTTTCGACCAAATCGCGGTGATGACCGACGGCGGGCCCGGATTTGCCACGGAAACGCTGACCTACATCATTTATAAAGTCGGTTTCGGCGAAATGCGGCAAGGATTCGGAACCGCGATGGCGATGGTGCTGTTCCTGCTGATCCTGGTCATTACGGTCATCCAGGTGAAGTTTTTGCGGAAAAGGGAGGTGCAGTTGTAATGATGGAACAACGGCGCAAATGGAACGACGTGCTCATGTTTATCGTGACCTTGATTCTGGCCGTCATCTTTTTCTTTCCGATTTTCTTTAACCTCATGTCCGCATTCAAGAGCAATCCGGAAATTATGCGGGACGCCATCGCCTTCCCCAAGTCGTTCTATTTGGAGAGCTTTAAGTACCTGCTGACTGAAACGGACTACCCGAAAGCGATGATCAACAGCGTTCTGCTGACCGTGCTCTCGATCCTGTTCATGGTGCTGATCATCCCGATGGCAGGGTATGCGATCGAGCGCCATAACAAGCGCTGGACGGGTTTCGTGTTCGTCTTCTACCTTGCCGGGATGATGATTCCGTTCCAGGCGTACATGATTCCGCTCTTTAAGGAACTGAAAATGCTCGGCATGTACGGCAATCTGATCGGGCCGATCGCCATTTATGTGTCCGGCTCGGTGGGCTTCGGCTGTCTGCTGTACACCAGCTTCCTCAAAGGGGTTCCGCGCGAAATTGAGGAGTCGGCCGCCATCGACGGGTGTTCACGATACGGCATCTTTTGGCGCATCGTCTTCCCGCTGCTCGGTCCGTGTACCGCAAGCATGGTTGTACTGCAGGGGTTGGGGATCTGGAACGACTTCCTGATGCCGATGCTGGTACTGCCTTCCGGGCAGCCCAAAACGATGATCGTGGAAATTTTCTATTATGTCGGCGAGTTTTCGTCGCGCTGGGATATGATTTTTGCCGGGACGACGATGTCGATCGTGCCGGTGCTGATCGTGTTTATTTTCCTGCAAAAGTACTTTGTGAAGGGCCTCGCGTCCGGCGCAATCAAGGGGTGAGTCATAGATGGTCAAGAATAACGTGGAAAAGCCGGCGCCGCACGCCGGATTGACGACGGAGGAGCGGCAGTGGCTGGATGACGTATGGGATAAGCTGCAGGTGAAAATGTTGGCTGAAGTGGACCGGATCGGCGACCGGATCCCGTATATTCCGGAGAATGGCGCATATCGCGAAGATAAGGCTGAGACGGATATTTACTGGTGGACCAACGGATTCTGGCCGGGGATGCTCTGGCAGATGTATCACGCCACAGGGGAAACGAAGTACCGGGCGGCGGCCGAAAGCGTCGAGCGCAAGCTGGACGCCGCGCTGGAAGGCTACGACGGCCTTCATCATGACGTCGGCTTTATGTGGCTGCATTCGGCGGTCGCCAATTACCGCCTGACCGGCAGCGCCCGCGCCAAAACGCGCGGCATGCACGCGGCGAATTTGCTCGCCGGACGCTACAACCCGGCGGGCCGGTTCATCCGCGCCTGGAACGACGACTGCACCGGGTGGATCATCGTCGACTGCATGATGAACATCCCGCTGCTGTATTGGGCAAGCCGCGAGACGGGCGATCCGCGCTTCGATGTTATCGCACGGCAGCATGCCGACACAACGCTGGCTAACGTCGTCCGCCCGGACGGCTCGTGCAACCACATCGTCATCCTCAGCCCGGAGGACGGTTCGTTTGTGGAAGCGCCGGGAGGCCAGGGCTACGGGACCGGCTCCGCCTGGTCCCGCGGGCAGGCGTGGGCGCTGTACGGCTTCGCGCTGAGCCACCGTCATACGGGTGAAGCCCGGTACCTCGAGGCGGCCAAGCGGGTCGCGCACTATTTCATCGCGAACGTGGCTGCGACGGGCTATGTCCCGCTGGTCGACTTCCGGGCTCCGGCCGAGCCGGTGGCCTGGGACACGACCGCCGGCATGTGCGCGGCCTGCGGCCTGCTGGAAATCGCCGAGGCCCTGCCGGCACTGGAGAAGCCGCTGTACGTAAATGCCGCGCTGCGCATCCTGCAGGCCACGGATAAGCGCTTCTGCAATTGGAACCCGGACGAAGACGCCATCGTGGGCGGCGGAACCGGTTCGTATCACGGGCGCAACGGGGATTACTCCGTGCCGATCATCTACGGAGACTACTTTCTGATCGAGGCGGTGCTCCGCCTGAAAGGAATGGACTTCCTGATCTGGTGAACGGGAGAGGCGAATTAAATCCGAATGCCGATCTCTAAATAAAGAAACCGAAAGACCCTGTCGACCCGTTGGCGGGGTCTTTGTTCAACTGCCAAAAAAAGCGGCACATCGGCCTAAAGAAACTGCATTCCAGGGATGGCGGCCATTTTTTAAGATAAGAAGAGAAGGCCGGTCATCTATATCAGAACAAATTTGTAAGCGGATTCATCGATTTCCATATCCAAAGGAGGAATGCGAAGAAGCATACCAGCCCGAAGCGCTGGAGCTGAGGAGGGTAGTTGACAGAGCAAATTCGACTTAAACGGCAGTACATTTCAGAAGGAAAGGAAGATGATCATGGAAGTGAAGCATAAGGCTCCGTTCAGTCAGGTTTGGAGGCGTGCGGGCATCGTGCTGTTGACGATCTCCCTGCTGATCCCGCTGTTCCCTTCAAACCGGGCGGCGGCAGAGACTGTATCCGGTAATGGGAATGCTGCAATTACAGACTACCGGGTGGATATTCATGAAACCGTCAGCAGCGGATTCAAGCACCCCGGCGTCGGATTGACGAAAGAGATCCTGGAAAACGTGCGGACTCAGGTCCTGGAAAAAAAGGATCCCTGGTATTCCTATTACCAGGCGATGCTTGTCTCCTCGTCCGCAGCGAAGGATGTCACCTCCAGCAATCAGAGCGCGGCCGATCCATCCAAGCCGGGCAGCGACGCATTCGACAGCCAGGGGATCAACTCCAGATTTATTGCCGACGGGTTGAAAGCTTACACGCAGGCGCTGCTGTACTATATTACTGGAGACGAGACATACCGTGGAAATGCGCTGCACATCATCCGGATCTGGTCCCAGATGGATCCGGCTAAATACAAGTATTTTCAGGATGCCCACATCCACACGGGAATTCCGCTGAACCGGATGGTGACCGCGGCGGAGATCCTGAGATACACCAGTTACCGCACGGAGAGCCTGAAGTGGACGGAGCAGGATACGGCCGATTTCACGAACCATCTGATCACACCGGTGATTGAGACCTTCCAGCATGACAACAACCATTTCATGAATCAGCATACGTATCCGCTGCTCGGGGCGATGGCGGGCTATATTTTTACCGACAACCGCGAGCGGTACAACGAGGGCGTCGAATGGTTCACCGTCAATAAAACCGCTGTCGACCAGGGCATCAACGGCTCCATCCAAGCGCTTTTTCGCTTGGTGGATACCGATGCCGTGACCGGTGAGAAGCTCACAACCCCGCGCGTGCAGCATGTCGAAATGGGAAGGGACCAAGCCCATGGCGGCGGCGACCTGAACAATGCGGCCATTCTGTCGCGGCTGCTGCTGGCACAGGGAACGAAGGTGGACCCTGTCAAAGGCACGGTTTCGACCGCCAACAACGCCGTGACCTCCTATCAATTTTTAAATAACCGGATCTTGAGCGCTGCCGATTATTTCAGCCGTTACATGCTGGGCTACGATACCCCATGGAACCCGGTGGCCGCGAGCATGGATCCGGACGGTAAGCCGCTCATCATCTACAAGCAGCTGTCCGAAATGTACCGTGGGAGAATGGTCACGACGAATTTTTGGGACATTTACTTCTATTACAAGTACACCGAAGGCATGAACCTGAAGAAGGAAGCTCCTTATCTGACCGAAATGTTCGAGAAGCGCCCGCCATCCAACTATTATTACAAAGGCAACCTGGAACAGGCGTGGGACAATGTCGACGGAGGCGGAGACTTCTGGCTGTACATTCCGAAAAAGGCCGGCGCCGAAGGGGATAAGCTTGTTCCCAAAACGCAACAGGACAGCGCGCGGATCGACGTCGAAGAGCGCTATACGGCATTTGACAAAAATGCAGCGACACGAAAGGACGAGGACGTTTCGTACATTGAGGTCAAAGCAACGGAGAACGGCAGCTGGCTGGCACCGCTGAACGTGGCTTACGGCGACCGCTCGAAGCCGCTCCTGGTCGGCTTGAGGTTCCGGACGAACGGCCCGGCGCAGCTTGCGATGAGCAGGGCGATGGGCTCCACGCCTTATCATACGCTGACGCTGCCGGATACCAAGGGCGAGTGGAGGTACATCATTTATGATATGGGCATCGATCATGTGACTTACAGTCAGGTCGACCCCAACCACAGCATCGTGTACTGGAAGGTGACCGGTCCCGGAACAAAGATAGGCATCGATTGTCTGAACGTCAAGGCAGGAGAGCAGCTGACGCCGCCGGTATTTAAGGCGGGTAGCGGCGATCTGGAGCGGGTCGCTTATGTGGGTGCCGCAACGTCTTATGATTTTTCGGCCACCGACCCGGGTCCAAGTGATCGCGTGACCTATGAGGCGGAGGGGCTGCCGGCAGGCGCCGAGCTGGATCCAGATACCGGCGCGTTCCGTTATAAGCCTGAGCAGGCTGGCACTTACGCCTTCACCGTCACGGCCACCGACGGAACGACCGTCGCGACACGGAACGTCCGCTTCGAGGTGGAGGAAGACCGGAAATCCGCCGTGGATGCCGCGGCAGCGCTTTATGACTCCAACACGGGCTACGTGTCTTCGTCCCTGGAGCACTTTAAGCAGACCTATGCTGATGCCTTGGCTTCCATCGGCAGCGCAAGCGATGAGCTTTTTGACCGCAAGCTGTCCGACGTTCTGCAGGCGGCGATGGAACTGAAGCCGTTAACCCCGCATCTTCCCGACGGAAGCCTGGATTATACAGCGGGGATCGTGGTGGCTTCCTCCTTCGGTGATTACCTGAGCAGTCTCACGGATGGGGACGATAATACTTTTGCGGCCTATGGACTGGCTGCCGATCTGTTCCACACGATCGATTTCGGCAGCAGCTTCAAAGTGTCCGCAGACGCCTTCCAGATCCGGGGACGGCGAAGCTTTCCGGAGCGGATTGCGGGCATCGCGGTGTTCGGCTCCAACGACGGCGAAACCTGGACCCGCTTAACGTCCGCAATGACCGGGCTCACAGAGGATATGCAGAGGCTGGAGGTAGACGAGGCCTACCGTCAAGAGCCGTTCCGCTTTTTGAAAATGCAGATGATCGCACCGCAGAGCACCATGCTTGAAGTGAGCGAATTCCGGATCGAGGGACAGCGCCACGAAATCCACAACGATCTGGACTCGGTGTCGATTGCATCGGAGCATGCCCTGAAGCAGCGGGTCGTTCCCGGCGACCCGGTTCAACTATCCTTTACTTCCAAGGAGACAATCAGCCAAGTTAAGGTCAGTATCCAGGGTAAGGAGGCCGAAGTCCGTACGGATGATCAGCGCCATTGGACGGCGAACACCGTGTTATCGGATGACGCACCCATGGGGAACGTCAAGTTTAACATTACCTATACCAAGGCAGACGGAACGCCGGGAACACCGCAGGTTTTGACGACGGATAACTCCAAGCTGTTCGTCAGCCGGGACGATGACGTCATCGATGTCCAGCAAGCTGCCGATTTCATCGATTCTACCGGGCGGGCGGTGACAGACACCCTGAAAAATGTCGCGAATCTGTTCGATGCCGATGCCGGCACTATTTCCGACTTCCGCCTGAACGGGGGCGGGGCCGGTGGATATATCGTTTTTGACTTGAAAGAGGGCTATCAAGCACAGCTTACCGGCGTGGAGCTGATGGCAAGACAGGACAGTTACTTTTCCCGCATCAAAGGGACGGTCGTCCAAGGATCGAACGACCTGACGGAGTGGACGGCGTTGACGTCGCCGGCGCAATCTACCGCAGATTGGCAGGTGCTGCCGGTCAACGGAAAGGAAGCCTACCGCTACATCCGGATGTACAACGCCGGCACCTGGTTTGGCAATATGGCGGAGCTGCGGCTGCACGGCACGGTGCAGTCCTCGCTCGGGCGTTGAGCTTATCGAAGCCGAAATCGGTTCGGCAGCCACGTTATTCCGCCTGGCGCCGAAAAGTCGCGCACGTATACCATCACGTATACGGCGACCGATCTAGCGGGCAATCAAACAGATCGTACGGTCACCGTCACGGTGCCGCATGATCAGTCCGGCGATCCGCCGAATCCAGATGGGACAGAAGAAAGCATTGGAGCAGATGGGGACGCTCCGAGGGTAGAGCTCTGAGCCCGAAAGCAAATCACGATACACAGGGATGGGAATGAACCCGCCGCTGCCCGACGGACAATGCATGTCCGTCGGGCAGTTTTTTTAGGTATAAGACGTATAAGCTTCAGCGGCTGAGCTTCCTAATTTCGCAAGGAAAACTGCCGCTATACGCGGTCTGTCTTCATTGAATGTGCATCGATAGACCTTTTTTACTGAGGGTGTGCGATAAACCCGAATACTAGGGACAATGCATTTCCCATATAAATAGGCAGTAGAGGATGTGCATCTATCACAACTATGGGGATGAAAGGAGGGAGCCGAAATCGCCTCGTCCATCGGAAAAGGAGTTCTGAGAAAGGAATCCGGGCAGAAAGTGACCGGGGCGGCCCGTTACACGGGAGATACCTCGAAGCCGGGTCTGCTTCACGCCGCCTTGGCTGTCAGCCCGCATGCCCATGCCCGGATGCTGTCGATCGATACCTCCGCGGCCCGGAGTATTCCGGGCGTCCGTGCGGTCATCACAGGAGAGGATTTCCCGGTGCTCACCGGTTCTCCGCTGGAAGACCGGCCGCCGCTGGCCTTAGAAAAGGTGAGATATTTTGGCGAGCCGGTCGCCGTGGTGGTGGCGGATGCGGAATATATCGCGGAAATGGCGGCGCTGCAGGTCCGCGTGGAATACGAGACGCTGCCGCTTGTTCAGTCCCCGCTGGAGGCCTATAAGCCGGGCGCCCCGCTCATTCATGAACGTCTGGCCGAGTATAAGCACTATGAGGAGGTGTATCCGGATCCAGGCACCAACGTTGCAAGCCGCAACCGGATCCGCAAAGGAAACATGGAGGAAGGATGGAGCCGCAGCGTCCACACGATCGAGGTCCGGGTGAGCATGCCGCAATCCGACCATGCCGCGATGGAACCGCGCTGCAGTACGGCGGAGCTGCTGCCGGACGGCAAAGCCGTCATCCATTCCGCGTCGCAGTCCCCCTACATCATCCGCAGCCAAATCAACAGATACTTTCATATCCCGCTGCAGCAAATCATCGTTCACACCCCGCTCGTTGGCGGTGGGTTTGGCGGGAAGGCGGCCGTTCAGCTGGAATTTCTCGCTTTTCTGGCTTCCAGGGCCGTAGGGGGAAAAGCGGTCAAGCTGGTCAATTCAAGGGAGCGGGACATGGTCTCTTCCCCGGTGCATATCGGGCTGGAGTCGAGAGTCAAGCTCGGCTGTACCGCCGATGGAAAAATCGCCGCCGCGGAAATTACGCACTGGTATGACGGGGGAGCCTACTCGGACCGGGGACCGATCATGAGCAAGGCGGGAGCCAGCGACTGCTCGGGTCCGTACCGAATCGACAATCTGCAGTGCGATTCGCTCTGCATGTATACGAATCATCCGTATTCCACTTCATTTCGCGGGTTTGGACATCCCGAGCTGACGTTTGCCATAGAGCGGGCAATGGATGTCATGGCCGCACGCCTCAGCATGGATCCGCTGGAGTTCCGCTTTCTGAATGCTATCGGGCCCGGTGACACGACGCCGACGCAAACGCTGCTGGACCGGAGTACGGTAGGCAATCTCCCGATGTGTATCGCCAAGCTGAAAGATATGATCCGATGGGATGAGCAGCCCTTGATTGAAGCAAAAGGCCACTTTGTCAAAGCCAGAGGCGTATGCTGTATGTGGAAAAATTCCAATACCCCAGCCGATGCCGGTGCGGGGGCGGTCATCATTTTCAATGCCGACGGCAGCGTGAATTTGCTCTGCGGCGCTGTGGAGATCGGGCAGGGCACGCGGACGTCCCTCACTCAAATGGTAGCCGAGCTGCTCCGAATGGATGTGCACAAAGTATCGATCAGCACTGACGTCAATACAGAGACCGAGCCGCAGCTGTGGAAAACCGTCGCAAGCCGCAGCACTTTTCTGGTCGGCAACGCGATTCGGGCGGCGGCGCACGATGCCATCGTACAGCTGAAGAACACGGCCGCTCGGGTACTTCAGCTCCCGCCGGCCGAGCTGGAAATCGGAGGCGGAAGGGTTTACAGCAAGCGGGATCCGGGGATCGGCATAGAGATCACCAAGATTGCCCTTGGATACAAACTTCCGGAAGGGGGAACGATTGGAAGCCAGGTCATCGGCCGCGGTAGCTATGCGATGCGGGATATTAAGGAGCTGGATCCGATGACCGGCAAAGGAAAACCGGGCCCGGAATGGACTGTCGGCGCACAGATGGTGGAGGTGGAGCTGGATACGAGGGATTTTAGCTACCGAATCCTGCAGGCGGCAACCGTTATTGATGCCGGCAGGGTGATCAATCCGGTTTTCGCCCGCGGCCAAATCACCGGAGGCATGAGCATGGGGCTGGGCCTTGCCAGCAGGGAGGCCTTTGCGTTCAATGAAGAGGCCCGGGTGCTGAATCCGCAGTTCCGGACTTATCACATGTTGCGATACGGAGAGCAGCCAGCGTATTTCGTCGATTTCGTCGAAACGCCGAACGCGGAGGCGCCCTTCGGCCTGCGGGGCATCGGCGAGCATGGCGTGATCGGCATGCCTGCTGCTCTGGCAAACGCTTTGTCGGCAGCAACGGGCATCGCGCTAAATCGGCTTCCGCTTACCCCGGAGCGGATCTGGAGGACGGCCCATGATATCCTTTGACTTTGATTATTACCGGCCGTCTTCGGTGAAAGAGGCGGTCAACGCCTTTCAGGCGCTGCAAGCCCAGGGCAAGCATCCGATGTATTGGTCCGGAGGGACGGAAATCATTACGATGGCCAGGCTGAACAAGGATTGCCCGGGTGCGGTCGTCGATTTAAAAGCGATCCCTGAATGCAATGTGATGGAGTTCCGCGAAAATGACCTGATCATCGGCGGCTGTGTCACGTTGTCCGCCGTTACTGGCGCGAACCTCTTCCCGCTGCTCGGCAGGGCGGCCCAGGGCGTCGCCGACCAGACGTCCCGCAACAAAATTACGCTCGGCGGCAACCTGTGCGGCCGGATCTATTACAGGGAAGCGGTACTCCCGCTGCTTGTGGCCGACAGCCGTTTGGTCATCGCTGGGAAAGGCGGCGTCAGGGAGGCTGCGATCCATGAAGTCTTCCGCGGGCAGATCCGTCTGGAGCCCGGAGAGTTTCTGCTGCAGACCGTGACGGACCGTCAATTCGTATCTCTGACGTCCGTTCATGTGAAGAAGCGGCAGATCGGTAATGTCGGTTACCCCTTGGTGACCTTGGTCGCCGTGAGAAAGGGAAGCCGCATCCGCGCGGCATTCAGCGGGGTCTGCGGGTTCCCGTTCCGTTCAGCCGCCATCGAGCAGGTGCTGAACACCCCCGGGCTTTCTGCAGAAGAGCGGGCACGCCAGGCAGCGGGACAGCTCCCGGCCCCGCCGCTGACCAATACGGAAGGCACGGCCGATTACCGGCTCTTTTTATTTAAGCAAACCGTCAAAGACGCCATTCATGCTTTGGAAGGAAGGTGAACGTCCTGGAAAGCGCAAGCTCGAACTCGAATGCGATCTACCCGCTGGAGCTGGAGATCAACGGGGAGCGCAGGTGGCTCTGGGTCCGTGCGGCGGAGACGCTGCTGCATACCCTCCGGGACCACCTTGGCTTAACCGGGTGCAAGCCAGGCTGCGAGAATGGGGACTGCGGCGCCTGTACCGTCATCCTGAACGGGCTGCCGATGAAGTCCTGCCTGATGCTCGCCGTAGAGGCGGACGGACAGCGCATCACCACGATCGAAGGTCTGAAGCATTCGCCGGTCCAGGAACAATTTGTCCTGAAGCAGGCGTTTCAATGCGGCTACTGCACGTCGGGATTTATCATGAACGGTCACGGGCTGCTGAGCGCCCATCCGGACGCGGATCCGGAGACTATCCGGCTGTGGCTGGAATCGAACATATGCCGCTGCACCTCGTATGAAGAAATTCACGGGGCGATCATGGCGGCGCTGGCAGCGAACAAGGAAGGCGGCCCGGCAGCCGGCAGCAGCTAAAAGGAGGAACGCGCTTGGAAGACATTCATCGGATTCTGGAAGCACTTCAGCAGTGCAGAGAGCGCAGCGTGCTGGCGACCATTACCCGGGTGGAGGGCAGCGCCTACCGTAAAGAGGGCGCATCCATGCTGCTGTTCGAGAACGGAACACAGGTCGGCGTGCTGAGCGCCGGCTGCATGGAAGCGGATATCGCTGCCCGCGTCCCAGAGCTTCTGGCAGCCGGGGTCCCGCACACCTATACTTTCGACCTGGACGCTGCCGATCCGCTGTCCTGGGGGGAAGGGCCGGGCTGCGGAGGCGTGATCCAGGTTACAGCTGTGGCCGTCGGCGACTCGCTGCGGAGGCATCTGCTGATGCTGAAGGATTATTTGGACGATCAGACCGAAGTCATGCTGATTCTAAAAAATAGCGCGGACCCCCTGGCTGCCGGATACAGCTTTGTCACCAGCTCCGGGCTCCGGTTTGGCGAATGGCCGGGGGCGTTTTCCGAGGCTCTGTTGGATTGGGCTGCTGCCCGGATGGGGCGGCGGAGCGGGATGCAGATCGTGCCGGGAGAGGCGGAGGAAGTATTCGTCCACACGTATTTCCCCAAACCCCGGCTGACCCTGTTCGGTGCCGGGCCGGATGCCAGGCCATTGGCCTCCTTTGCGGCCGCCGCCGGATTCGCGGTCGCCGTCGCCGATTGGAGGGCAGCCCTGTGCGACCGAAGCTTTTTTCCGGATGCCCACACGCTGCTTGACGGCTTCCCGGAGGAAACGGCCGGGCGGATGCGGTGGACGCCAAACGATTACGTGGTCATTATGACGCATCACTTCCAGAGGGACCGGGAGCTCATCCGGATCCTCTCTGGCCAAAACCTGGCTTATGTCGGTCTCCTGGGCTCGAAACGCAGAACGGAGCGGCTTCTCGAAGGCGGCTCCCTGCCGGAGCATTGGCACGCCCCAGTAGGTTTGCCGATCGGGGCAGAAGGTCCGGAAGAGATCGCCTTCAGCATTGTGGCCGAATTAATTCAGGTGTACCGGACTTCCCGAAAGAGGCGCTTATCTTATGAAGCGACATAGCATCCACGGCATATATTTGGCGGCGGGACAAAGCAGCCGGATGGGAACGAATAAGCTTGGTCTGCCGCTGAGGGGGATTGCGCTTGGCAATCACGCTCTGCTTGCCGCCCTGCAGGCCGGTTTGGCGCATGTATGGATCGTGACCGCCGAAGGGAAGGCGGATTGGTTGGACGCAGCCCTTGGCAATGACTGCTTTCGAGCGAAATGGACGCTTGTCCGCTGTCCGGATGCGCATTCAGGACAGGCGCATTCGATCCGGTGCGGGGTGAAGGCGGTGATGACCACGGGGGCCGAAGCGGTTATGATCTTGCTCGCAGATCAGCCCTTCGTCACGGCTGCAATGATCAACGAACTGCTCTGCCGCTACGATCAGGCATCGGAACAGGAAGAGATTCATTTCGCCGCCGCGGAGTTCGGCGGTCTGGCGAGACCGCCGGTCATTTGCCACCGGCGGATGTTTCCGGAGCTGCTCCGGCTGCAAGGGGACCAGGGAGCCCGGCAGCTGATCCGTCACAGAAGGCCGGGGATCTCTGTCCCTTTCGGATCGCCGGATCTGTTCCTCGACGTGGACACGCCGGAGGACTACGGACTGCTGCGGGACAAGGAGAACGCGGATTCCCCGCCAAAATCCTGAAGCAGCTGCCCGGCATTCATATACAGGGCGAGAGGGTACTGCTCCTGCTCCCAATGCGCCGGGGCCTGAAGGCTCAAGCTGACCTTGCCGGCGCTGCCGTCTGTGGAGATGCCGGGGCCTGTATGCCACCGCTTGATCACCTGGGCGAGTTCTTGCAGGTGAGCGGCCCATTGCTGCTGCTGCTCCCGGGTAAAATGGCCGGTCCGCGACCACTGCCCCAGCACCCGGATCATATCCGACAGATTGGCGTAGCCCGAACGCAGCTGCTCCATCTGCCGGGTCAGGCGGTTCAGCAGATCGCGCTTCTTGGCGGCAAAAGGGTGGTACCGCAAGCTCTGGGCCGCCTTGTCCAGCTCGGTGGTCGCTTGGTGCAGCTCCTGAAACAGCGCCTGCCAAGTCCATTTCAGCGTTTGCGCTTCACTTGGAGGACATCCCTTCTCCACCCATTGCCCGGCTTTGATAAAATGACTTGCCAAATGGTCCGCGAAGCGGGTCATTTTTTGCTTGGCGGATGGGATGGAATCCGGCGGGAACAGCAGCGCCTGGACCAGTACCGCTAACACGGCGCCGATGATCGTATCCCGGATCCGGTCGAGCGAATAGCTGGGCATTTTGTGCTGAAAGAACAGCACGAGCAGAATGCTGAGGGCCACCTGTGTGACCATGGTATGGTCCAGCTTCAGGCGCTGGATGGCAAAGGCTGCGACAAACAGGCACGCCCCGATGCTCCATCCGTTCAGGGGGAGCCAGGGCGTTACGCAGAGCGTCAGCAGGACGCCGGCAACCGTTCCCAGAACTCGCTGCCAGGCGAACTGCATCGATTGGCTGACCGTGGCCTGTACGGACAAAATCGCGGTCAGCGGGGCGAGATAAGGATGTGAAGAGCCCGCCCACTTTGCAGCCTCCCATGACAGCGCCGCAGCCAGCGGCATTTTCCAGACGACACCACTGTTTTTGATCGTATTCCATAGATTGTTACTCATTCGTTGTGCAGCCCCATTTTCCTTATTGTTCCTGCTATTGTTCCCATGGAATCAGGGGAGTAAACTCGCAAGGCAGGTGCGCTACTTTCTTTTCCGATAGCCGCTCGGAGTGGCTGATACGAATTTTTTGAACTGCCGCATGAAGTGGGTTTCGTTCTCGTATCCGCACATTTTGGCGATGCCGCCAATGGAGAGGGAGCTGTTATCCAGCAAATACTTCGCATACTCCAGCCTGCTGTTGATCATGTCGGACGAGACGGAGCATCCGAACAAATCCTTGTACAGATGCTGAAAATAAGATTTGCTCAGGTTGACGCTTGCTGCGAGCTCGTCCAAGGAGTAGGACGTCTGCGGTGAACGGTACAGCTCGCTGCGGATTTCCGACAGCTGGTGCAAATACCGGCCGGCATTTCCCTGGGCAGGGGGCAGATGCCGCCAATTGGCGAGCTTCATCAGCAGGCTGCGCAGGTCCAGGTCGATAATTTCCAAACGGTGGGGCCCGCCCAGCCAGTTCACGTTTTGAAGCTCCATGATGCCCCGGGACACGGACGCCGGGTAAGCCGCTTCGGCCGGACGGTCAAGCGGAAGCTGAAGCTGCTGCAGATATGCGCCTAGCTCCGTTCCTTCGCAGTGGAACCAGTCGTTGACGAAGGGCTTCTCCAAGTCCCGGTACATGTAAGGCGTGCTGGGCTGCATCAAGATGTAGGCATTGTTATCCACGGTATAAGCCGTGCCGTCAATCACCACTTCCGCCTTGCTCCGAAAAAGGACAAAAGCGTAATTTCCGGCTCCGCTGCTGCGGTCGATCCGGATCCCGTCCGAGTGAACGAAGTTGTGCCCGCAGCTGACTAATTGAATCATATATGCCTCCTCCATAAAAAGCACGATAGGTCAGTTTTTGGCCAGTATAAATCATTGTGGCAGAACGTACAAGCTACTATACTGTGTGGGAGAAAACCGGGAAAGAGGAGGCTATTGGATGAGCAGCGTATTAAACGCGGACACGATTAAAGGCAAAATCAATAAAAACATTTACGGACACTTCTCGGAGCATTTGGGGCGGTGCATTTACGAAGGCATCTGGGTCGGGGAGGATTCGCCGATTCCGAACACGAACGGCATCCGCAATGACGTCGTGGATGCGCTGAAGCAAATCCGGGTACCGGTGCTGCGCTGGCCGGGCGGCTGTTTTGCGGACGAGTACCATTGGAAGGACGGCATCGGACCGCGGGAAAACCGCAAACGGATGATTAATACCCACTGGGGCGGTGTGGTGGAGAACAATCACTTCGGTACGCATGAATTCATGGAATTATGTGCCCAAATCGGCTGTGAGCCTTATATTAACGGCAATGTTGGAAGCGGTACCGTGCAGGAAATGTCGGAATGGGTGGAGTACCTGACCTTCGGAGGCGTATCGCCGATGGCAGAGCTGCGCGAAGAGAACGGGCGCGAACAGCCTTGGTCGGTCACCTATTTTGGCGTAGGCAATGAAAACTGGGGCTGCGGCGGCAACATGCGGCCGGAATACTATGCGGATTTGTACCGCCAGTACCAGACGTATGTCCGCAACTACGGGGACAACCGCATCCACCGCATCGCCTGCGGCCCGAACTCGGACGATTACAACTGGATGGACGTGCTGATGCGCGAGGCTGCACGGTATATGGATTCCATTACGCTGCACTATTATACCGTCCCGGGAACATGGGGGAACAAGGGGCCGGCTACCGGATTCAGCCGCGAAGAATGGTTCACCACGCTGGAAAAGGCGCTGTTTATGGATGAGCTCATTACCAAGCACAGCACGATTATGGACAAATATGACCCTGATCAACGGATCGGACTGATCGTCGACGAATGGGGAACCTGGTATGACGTGGAACCGGGAACCAATCCGGGATTCCTGTATCAGCAAAACTCGCTGCGGGACGCGCTCGTGGCTGGACTAACACTGAACATTTTCCACAAGCACTGCAACCGGGTGCGGATGGCCAACATCGCCCAGACGATCAACGTGCTGCAGGCGGTCATTTTGACCGAAGGCGAAAAAATCGCCCTGACCCCGACGTACCATGTGTTCGATATGTATAAAGTGCATCAGGATGCGGAGCTGCTGGATCTGAATCTGGAGAGCGGTACATACAGCGCCTTCGGCCGGTCCATTCCGGAAGTGACGGGAACCGCCTCGCGGGACGCCGAAGGAAAAATCCATATCAGCCTGTGCAATTTGAACGACGAGAGCGCTTCGACCGTAACGATCGACCTGCGCGGCATTTCGGCGGCATCGCTGACGGTGACCGGAACGACGCTGACCTCGGAGGAGCTGGATGCGCATAACACGTTTGAACAGCCCGACCGGATCGCGCCGAAGCCGTTCGATGCGTTCAAGACGGATGGGACGCACCTGGTCGTCGAGCTGCCTTCCAAGTCGGTGACTGTGCTCGAACTGGTCTAAGTAAATCTGCTTTGGGCTTGCCGCGAATAAAGGGTCCAAGAAGGACCAATAACGACATTCAAGATTAAAATCAAGGCCGATTTTTCCGATATGTTCGGAAATTCGGCCTTTTTTGCATTGCAGGGAGCCCTGGCGGCTGAGATCAGGGATGTTGATGAAATCCGTTTCATCGGTGTGAGGGATCTGTTATGATTACATAGGTTGAACTAAAGTTAAGCATTGAGCTTCCCTTTTATAACGGACCAATACGGGCAATATCATTCATTTCTTTAGTTCATTCCATATCGCATTGACTATTTCAGAAAGAGGAAGGTTTCGCATATGACACCAATCACCATTTACGATATCGCTAAAGAAGCCAACGTATCGGTATCCACCGTATCCCGGGTGCTAAACGATACCGCGCCGGTGCGTGCCAGCACACGGGAAAAGGTGATGGCGATCATCGAGAAGCATCAGTTTCAGCCGAACGCGCTTGCCCGCAGCTTGATCAAGAAAGAGACCGGAACGATTGCGATCATTCTGCCGGACATCACGAACCCGTTTTTTCCGGAAGTGTTCTGGGGAGCGGAGAACGAGGCGCGGGACAAAGGGTATACGTTCTTCCTGTGCAATACCGGCGGGGATCACAGCAGGGAATCCGAGTATTTGACGATTCTCCGGGAAAAGCGGGTCGACGGCATCATCTTTCTCGGCGGCAGGATCAATTTGCAGCACTGTCCTGAAGAGATGGCGCAGGAATTGATTGAAGCCGGCAAGCATCTGCCGATTGTGCTCGTGAACGGAAACATTGCCAAGAGCGGCTTGCACCGTATATACACCGACGAAGCGGCTGGAGCCGTCCTGGCTACCCAGCATCTGCTTGACCTCGGGCACCGGGAAATCGCCTTTGTAGGCGGGCTGAAGGAAATGGCTACCACCATGGTCAAAGTGAAGGCCATCCAGAAAAAGCTGAAGGAGCACGGGCTGGAAATCCCGAAAGAGCGGCTGCTGCTTGGCGACTTTTCCATCGATTCGGGAAAAGAGCAAATGGCCAGGCTGCTGGAACAGCAAAATCCGCCGACGGCGGTCATTTGCGTCAACGACTATACAGCCATCGGAGCAATCAAGGCGACGATTGAGCACGGGCTGTCCATCCCGGGCGACATATCCATCGTCGGATATGACGACACGCCGCTGGCGAGCGCAGTCATACCGGAGCTGACAACCGTCTCTCAAAACACGTATCAGCTGGGTAAGCTGGCGGTCGATCTGCTTCATGACCTCATAGGCGGAGGTAAGACCAAAAAGCAGACAGCGCTTCAGCCGGAATTGATCATCAGACAAAGCACCGGGCCGGCCCGCCGGTAACGCTCGCGAATGGCCCTCAAAAAGAAAGCGTTGACATCCGGGGAAATGCTGGAATATAATGATCGAGGAATGAAACCCCTTTCATTAAATTGGATCGGGTTTTCTATTCAGGCTTTATGAAACCCATTTCATGAAATGGGTTTCAATGTGGTCATTTGTTCCGTCTGTTGTCGTTGAACTTTATTTGAGGGGGAGTAACGGGTGAAAAGAAGAAGCTTTGGAATCATTTCTTTATTGGTGTTGTCGATGCTGATCGGTCTGACCGCGTGCGGAAGCAAGGACAGCGGGACTTCGGCGGAGGGCGGGGCTGGGACAAGCGGCAAGAAGGTCGATTTGTCCATGACGATCTGGGGCTCCGAGGATGAGAAGAAGATTTATCAGGAACGCCTCGATATCGTGAAGAAAACCTATCCCGACATTAACGTCAAACTGAATCTCGTGGCCGGGGATTACGACCAGAAGGTCCAGACGATGATTGCGGGCGGAACCGCACCGGACATCATGATGATCGCGGAGAACTACCAGGCCTATGCCTCCAAGAATCAAATCATTCCGCTGGATGAGCTGATTCAGAAAAACAACGTCAATATGTCCGAGCGGTACACAGACGATATTGCGAACCTGATGAAATACGACGGCAAGCAGTACGGCATGCCGGACCGGGCAGGAGCCATGGTTCTCTTTTACAACAAAGACATGTTCGATAAAGCCGGTGTCTCCTATCCAACGAAGGATTGGAAGCAGGAAGACCTCCTGAACGCCGCCCAGAAGCTGACCATCAAGGAAAACGGCAAAACCGTGCAGTGGGGTTACTACCCAGGTTCCTGGTGGCCGCAGTGGATGCAGCTGATTTACCAGAATGGAGGCTCGCTGCTGGATGCCGACAACAAGCCGACCTTTGACAGCGAACCGGTACGCAAGGCGCTGCAATTCCTGAATGACCTGACCTTCAAGTATGGCGCCGGCCCGACGCCGACCGAGATCGCCGACATGGGCAATATCGGTGCAGATCCGCTGTTCGCCCAAGGCAAAATCGCCATGGAAACGACCGGCTTCTGGAACATCGGCTCGCTTGCCAAGGTGCAGGGCAACAACTGGGATATCGCGCCGATCTGGGGTGAGACCAACGCCTTCTTCAACGGCTTTACGATCACGAACGCATCCAAGCATAAGGAAGAAGCCTTCAAAGTGATCGAGGCGCTGACCACGCTCGATGCGCAAATGCCGATGATCGAAAAAGGCCAGGATGCTCCGGCTACGAAGGCTGGGCTGTCCAGCGACAAATTCCTGAACGCCGAATACGGCGGCAAGAAGATCAACATGGCGGCCTTCAGCGAATCCAAAATTTACGCGGAGCCTCTCAATCCGCAGTGGAACGAAATGATGAAGGTCATTAACGACAAGCTTGGCGTGTACTTTAACAACAAAGCTTCGCTGGACGACACAGTGACCTCGATTCAGAGCGGCCTTGAGAAAATTTACAAGTAGAAAGACAGCTGGGGAGCAGGCAAGTTCCGGCAGCCGCCGGGGCAGCCTTCTCCCTTCATCACAGGAGGGCTTGACGTGGGAAAACGGGAAGGAAAATGGTTTTACCTGTTCATTTCGCCATGGCTGATCGGGTTCATCGGACTTACCCTGGGCCCGATTTTATTTTCCATTTACATGAGCTTCACGGATTGGGACCTGTTCCAGTCGCCGCATTTTATCGGTTTCGGCAACTACAAGACGCTGCTGACCGACGATCCGCTGTTCTGGAAATCGGTAGGGAACACCTTCTTCTATGCGCTGATCTCGATACCGGTCGGGATGGCCATCTCGCTGTGGATTGCTTATTACCTCAACAAAAAGCTGAAAGGCATTACGTTCTTCCGCATCTTGTTCTATCTCCCGTCCGTCGTGCCAGTGGTAGCGAGCTCGCTGCTCTTCATCCATCTGCTTGCGCCGACCGAAGGGTTGATCAACAAGGGGCTGGCGATCTTCGGCATCCACGGTCCGGCCTGGCTGCTGGACCCGCATTGGGTCAAGCCCGCGCTGATCGTGATGTCGCTGTGGGGCGTGGGCGGCGGCGTGGTGCTGCTGCTGGCTGGCATGAAAGGAGTGCCCCAGGAGCTGTACGAGGCGGCCGCGATCGACGGGGCGCGCAGCACGCAGTCCTTTTTCCACATTACGTTCCCCATGCTGACGCCGGTGATTTTCTTCAACCTGGTGACCGGGATCATCGGGGCGCTGCAGACCTTTGCCCAGGTGTTCATCACGACCGCCGGGGGACCGGACAACTCAAGCCAGATGGTGGTGCCGTACCTGTTCCAGAACGCCTTTCAGTTCTACAAAATGGGCTACGCTTCGTCCATCGCCTGGGTGCTGTTCATTATGATCATGGCGCTGACGCTGCTCGTTTTCCGCTCATCGGCGCTGTGGGTGCATTACGAGGAGGGGAAAGCCAATGAGTAAGATATCCCATATAGAAAAAGCGATAGCCTACGTTTTTCTGATCGTTGTGGGCGTGCTGCTGGCCTCTCCGTTTCTGTACATGATCTCGATTGCGCTGGCGAGCGACGAGACGACGGTCAAATCGGCTTTTACGTTCGTCCCGGCCGAGTTCGAATGGTCGAACTTCGTGACGATCTTTTCCAATAACAATCTGGGCCTGTATCTGAAAAACTCCCTTATCATTACGGTGATTACGATCATCGGCTCGGTCTTGTCCGCCTCGGTCGTGTCTTACGGCTTTGCGCGGATCAAGGCGAAGGGCAGCAAACTCCTGTTCGTGGTGCTGCTGAGCACGATGATGATTCCGGGCGAAGTGACGATGGTCCCGCAGTTTATCATTTTCCGCAACCTGGGCTGGGTTAACACGTTCTATCCGCTGATCGTACCGAGCTTTTTCGCCGGGGCGTTTAATGTGTTCCTGATCCGGCAGTTCGTGATGGGCATTCCCAAATCGCTGGACGAAGCGGCGATGATCGACGGTATGGGCCATCCGGGCATCTACTGGAAAATCATTATGCCGCTGACCTACCCGATCCTGGCGGCCATCGCCATTTTCTCGTTCTCCTGGAACTGGGGGAATTTCATGGGCCCGCTCATTTATATCAACGATCCGGAAAAAATGCCGCTCGCGCTGGGCGTGCAGCTGCTGACGACGGTTGGCGGCGGGCAGATGCCGCCGTGGAACCTGGTCATGGTCGCCTCGCTGTTTCTGACGATTCCGATGGTGCTGGTGTACTTGTTCGGCCAGCGGTTCGTGTACGAGGCTAACATCAGCGGCGGCAGCAGCGGCATCAAGTAAGGGGGAAGGCGTGTGCCACAGCCCGGCTGGAAAAGAAAACGAATGATAGGATTGGCAGCCGCCGGCCTGGTGCTGGCGGTCATCGCGGGAGGAGGCATGCTGATGAAGTCGGCAAAGGAAATCGGCGGCACGCAGCCGGCAGCGTTTGAAAGCGAGCCGGTGCATCTGAAGCCGGAGGAAGCATACGAAGGTTTTGAAGGCTGGGGAACGTCGCTGGCCTGGTGGGCCAACGTGCTCGGCGGCTGGAAGGACAAACAGAAGGAAAACGAGGTGATGGACCTGCTCTTCGATCCGGATCGGGGGCTTGGCCTCACAATCGTTCGTTATAACATCGGCGGCGGAGAGAATCCGGAATTGAAGGAGCTTCGCCCAGGGGGCGACGTGCCTGGTTTTCAGCCGGAAAAGGGGCAGTGGGACTGGGAGGCCGACGCCAACCAGCGGTCGGTGCTGCAGGGAGCGCTGAAGCGCGGGGTGACGATCGCCGAGGCGTTCTCCAATTCGCCGCCTTACTGGATGACGGTCAGCGGATCGGTGACCGGAGCCGTCGACGGGGGCAACAATCTGAAGGATGATCAGTACGACGCCTTTGCGGACTATTTGACCGAAGTGGTGAAAAGGTACCGCGACGAGTGGGGCATTACGTTCCGGACGCTCGACCCGCTGAACGAGCCATCTTCGAACTGGTGGAAAAAAGGGAACATTCAGGAAGGTGCCCATTTCACAACCGACAAGCAGGCGCTGCTTATCCGCAAAGTCGCGGCGTCCCTGGCAAGCAAAGGGCTGACCGGGACCGGCGTCAGCGCCGCCGACGACAACAGCATCGACGAAACGGTAGAAAATCTGCTGGCCTATGATCCGGAGACGCTGGATGCCATCTCGCAGATCAACACCCACTCCTATAACGGGAGCCGGATGGAGGAGCTGCGGGAGCTTGCCGGCAAGCTGGGCAAACCGCTATGGATGTCCGAATACGGGACCGGGGGCAGCGAGCCGCACAGCCATGAGGATATGTCTTCGGTGCAGGAGCTGGCGGAGCGCATCATGTTCGACTTGAAAGTAATGAAGCCTGCAGCCTGGGTGTACTGGCAGGCGGTCGAGGACGAAGGGGCGGGCAATAACTGGGGATTTATCCATGCAGGCTTCACCGGCAAAGAGCAGTATGCGATGACCAAACAGTATTATGGCATGGCCCAATTCAGTAAGTTTATCCGGCCGGGAGCAGCGGTCATTCCGACGGACGACGGCCGGACGCTGGCCGCCTACGACGCTGAGCACGGCAGGCTGGTGCTTGTCATCCGCAACGAGCTTTCGGAGAAGAAAGTAGTATTTGACTTGAGCGGATACTCCTATCCGGCATCAGCGGTGGCGGAAGTATACCAAACCTCGGCGGACAGCAATTTGGAGCGGCTTGATGACCTGAAGACATCAGCCGCCGGTCTGGAAATCACCGCAGCGGATAACTCCGTTACCACCGTCGTGATTGACGGCGTTTCACCCAAGCTGAACCCGTAACGGATATTTCCGGCCCGAACGAATTGCCGCGGAGGATGCCGGGGGACTTCATCATGCGAAAAGAAACCC
This sequence comes from Paenibacillus favisporus, assembly GCF_040545415.1. Taxonomy (NCBI): domain Bacteria; kingdom Bacillati; phylum Bacillota; class Bacilli; order Caryophanales; family Paenibacillaceae; genus Paenibacillus; species Paenibacillus favisporus. The sequence goes on from NZ_JBEPLV010000002.1 coordinate 978,165, forward strand.
GGCTAGCGTCAGAACAGTGACAGCATCTATAGAAGAGAAGCTAGAAGAAAGAAGGGGTTTATGGTGGCAGAACAATCGACCGCATGGTTGACCGATCCGCGGCGCAAAGCGGCTGCGCCGGAGCTGGTGTATGACCGGCGCAGCTTTATGCTGAACGGGGAGAGGATATTTGTAAACAGCGCGTCCGTGCATTATTTCCGCATGCCCCGCAGCGAATGGCGGGAGGTGCTGATGAAGGCAAAGCTCGCCGGCATGAACTGTATCGATACGTATTTCGCCTGGAATGTGCATGAGCCGCAGGAAGGGGTATGGGATTTTGCGGGCGACCGCGACTGCGGGGCATTTTTGGACCTGTGCGCCGAGCTTGGACTGTGGGTCATTGCACGGCCGGGTCCTTTTATTTGCGCCGAATGGGACTTCGGCGGATATCCGTGGTGGCTCGGCACGAAGGAAGGGATAAGGTTCCGCCAGGTTAACGAAACCTATTTGCACTACACCGACCTGTACTTCGACCGCATCGTACCGGTCATCCGGGACCGTCAGATCAGCCGCAGCGGAACGGTAATTCTGGTGCAGGTGGAGAATGAATACGGCTACTTGGCGGACGATGAGCAGGGCAGGGCACACATGCAGTATTTGCGAAATGGCCTGCTCAAACGGGGCATAGACGTGCCGCTGATCACCTGCGTGGGCGGGACGGAAGGCACGGTCGAGGGAGCCAATTTCTGGTCGGGAGCGGACCGGCATTATGCGGAACTGCGGGCAAAGCAGCCCGATACACCGAAGCTGGTGACGGAGTTCTGGACAGGCTGGTTCGAGCATTGGGGCGGGCCGTCGGCCACGCAGAAAACCGCTCCGCTGCTCGAAAAGCGGATAATGGAAATTGTCCGCGCCGGCTTTACGGGAATCAGCCATTACATGTTTTTCGGCGGAACCAACTTCGGCGGATATGGCGGAAGAACGGTAGGTGCCAGCGATATTTATATGGTTACTTCGTACGACTATGATGCCCCGCTGAATGAGTACGGCAGAATCACGGAGAAGTATGCCTCGGTCAAAAAGCTATCTTACTTTTTGCACGCCTTCCGCGCATTTCTGCTGCAGGCCGAAGCATTGACGGAGCAGGAGGTTACGTTTCCGCGGCATCCCGGCGGGTATTTGGTCCGGGGACGGGGTTCCAGCAAGGGGAACATGTGGTTTGTGGAAAGCCATCAGGAAGAGCGGGAAACGGTACATATGACGCTGGAAGGAGGCGTCACTGTCCCGGTTTCTGTCCATCCTGGAGAAATCGCCCCAGTGCTGGACCGGATCCCGATTGGCGAGGCGATTCATCTCACGTCGGGTTCTCTCATCATAGGAAACGAAATCGTAGGGAAGGAGCTGACCTTGTTCGTTGCGGCGGACCGGGGCCAGCGCTCCTGTGTCGTGATTGAGGCGGCCGAACCCGTCGCCATCACGGATAACGGTGCTAACGCCCTGAGCGAAAGCACTGCCGACGGCAGAGGGCTGCGGCTCGATATGTGCCATTTCGAAGAGCCTGGCATCATCCGCATCTCGGCGGGGGAACAAAGCATCCGCTTTGTTGTGCTGACCGGCGATGTTCTCGACCGGACGTGGCGGATCGAGGGGCGTTCCGGCGAAGGTGTTCGTTATGCCGTCGGCCTTGACGATATCGATGTTGGCAAGGACGGCCGGGTTCAAGGCACCGCAGCCGATCCGGAAAGCAGCGTGCTGCTGCTGGGGCATTGGGCCGGTGGCGAGCGCTGTGTCACCGCCGGTGAGCTCCAGATGCGGGAGCCGTCCGGGTCCGGTCTGCCCCAGCTCCCTGCTGCTGTATGGGAGAGTTCGCCGATTGAGCTGCAGACGGTGGTGGCAGAGGAGGGCGCTGTCCTTACGGGGGATCCGCTGGATTTTGGACGGTTTGGGCAGGACTACGGCTACCTGTTGTATGCCTGCGATTTTGACAGTGAACAGGCGGGCGAAGACTGCCTGATCCTGCCGGACCTTCAGGACACGGCGCGGGTGTACAACAACGGGGAGGAGCAGGCGCTCGTTCGCCAGGTCGGGGCTGCGGCCGTCCCGTTGAAGACGGTCCAAGGGTCCAACCGGCTGCAGATTCTGGTGCAGCACATGGGACGGTTAAACTTCTCGCCTTATCTTGGCGAAACCAAAGGGCTCACCGGCCCGGTGTATCGGGGCGGCCGCGTATTGGACCTTCGCCGGGATTGGCGCGGCAAAGACGGGGCAGCTGTCCACCTGGACGAAGTGAGCCATCCGTCCGGCGCCCCCCTGGTGCGGAAGGAATTCGAGCCCGGCGCCATGGATCGGGCCATCATCGCCGGCGCGGTCAGCCAAGGGCTGCGCATCAATGGTACTCCGGTTGAGCTGGAAGGTTACCATGACTGGTTCGCGTTTTGTACCGTCGACATCTCCAGGTATTTAAAGCCGGGGGAAGTCAATGTGATCGAGATGCCTTATGTGTCTTCTCCACTAAACCGTTTGGAACTGATCATGTTCCGGAATGCGGAACGCTTGGAGGACTGGTCCATGGCCGGCGCCGGCTTGCTTGGACCGGGTGCCTGGAAGGCGGTCGATGCAGCCGCGGAAACGGGGACGGCAGGAGGGCCGGTTTGGTACCGGTGGCGATTCCGCCGGCCATTGTGGCCAAGCGGATACAGCATTCGCTTGAAGCTGCGGTTAACGGGCATGAGCAAGGGGCTTATTGTACTAAACGGGCATGATCTGGGACGCTTCTGGCAGATCGGTCCCCAGGAGGATTACAAAGTTCCAACGGATTGGCTGCGGGAAGAAAACGAGCTGCTTCTGTTCGATGAGGAAGGCAGGCACCCCGGGCAGGTCAGGCTGATGTATGACGGGCCGTCCCGGCAGCCGTGGTTCGCGTTGGAATAACATAAAAAAGCAATCTCCACAGCGCTGTTGTGAACAGCCCCGGAGATTGCTTTTGTTATAGTTTCGTCGTTATTTCAGCTTCAGAATGCCCGTTGTGTCGAGCAGTACGAGCAGCACCAGAATCGGCGCCACATAGCGGAGCATGAACAGCCATACCCGGAACCATCCCGATTTGAGGCCGGCCGCTTCGGCAGCGCCTTTCCAGAAGTACCCGGCGAAAATGGTGGTGATCAGCCCGCCGACCGGCAGCAAGATGTTGGACGTAATGAAGTCGAGCCAGTCAAAGAAATTTTTGCTGCCCATTTCCGACAGACCCGGCACGATGCCGAAGGACAGCGCGGACGGAAGACCGATCAGCAGCACGAGCACGCTGATGATGACCACCGATTTCGTACGGCCCCATTTCCAGCGGTCCATCAGGTACGTTACCGGCACTTCCAGCAGCGATACCGCCGACGTCAAAGCGGCGATTGCCAGCAGGACGAAGAACAGACCCCCGAAGAACGCACCAAACGGCATGGCCGAGAACGCGGCCGGCAGGGCGATGAACACCAGACTTGGCCCGGAGTCGGGCTCGATACCGAACGAAGCGGTCGTCGGGAAAATGATCAGCCCGGCAACGAACGCATAGATCAGGTCACCAACGCCGATGGCGATTGTGGCGGACCCCAGAGACTGGCGCTTGTCCACATAAGCACCATACGTAAGCAGGATGCCCATTCCCAACGAAAGGGAGAAAAAGGCATGTCCCAAAGCGACTAGTGCCGATTCCGGGGTCAGCTTGGAGAAGTCTGGATTCAAGAAAAACGATACGCCTTCACCCGCGCCAGGCAGGGATACGGCACGGATCATCAGGACGATGAGCAGGATGATCAATCCCGGGATCAGCACTTTGTTAAACTTTTCGATGCCGCCGGAAATCCCTTTGACCACGACAAAGCCGGTAATCAGGATGGCGACAGCTTGCCATACGATCGGCATATAGCCGCCGATAAACGAATTGAACTGTCCTTTGAAATCCGGATTGCTGTACAGGTGTCCGCTGAAAGACTGCACGGCGTAATGCAGCGTCCAACCCGCGACGATGACGTAGAAGGTCAGAATCAGAAAAGGCGCGATAACCTGCAGCAGGCCGAGACGGCCGAACACTTTGCTGCCGCCCGCTTTCACAAACGAAGTGGCCGCACTGCCTCTGCCCGCGCGTCCGATGGCAAGCTCAGCGAGCAAAACAGGTAAACCAATGACGATCAAGCACACAATAAAGAGCAGAAAGAAGGCTGCGCCGCCGTTTTGTCCGGTGATGTACGGAAATTTCCACATATTCCCGAGACCCACAGAGCTCCCGATGGCGGCCAGGATAAAGCCTGCGGATGAAAACTGGTCTTTTTTTCCTGATGCCGCTGGGTTTTTAGGTGGTGTAGTCATAGAAGTTCCCCCAGTTTATTTTTGAAAGTTCATTCTATTATAATTTAACGTCCCCGTAAAGGCATAGAAAATTTAATTTCACCCAATTAAAACAGCACGATTCCCGCAACGCCCGAACATACGATGACGGTCACCGGATGCAGTTTGTATCTGGTGATCGCAACAAATGCCAGCACGCCGATCAGCAACGTGGCGAAGGTCGTCCAGTGATAGATGGCTTCCGACGGATTGGGGAAACCGAAGTGGATGGCCGCATAGACGATAAGTCCGGTAATGATCGGCCGGAGGCCGTAAAAGGAGGATTTGACCCAGGGGTTAGCATTCATTCGATAAAAGAAAGCCGCAATCAGGATCACAATGAGCAGGGAAGGCAGAACGATGCCGGCGGTGGCGGTAACGGCTCCAGCCAGGCCCGCGGTCTGGTAACCGATCAGCGTCGCGCTGTTGGTGGCGATCGGTCCGGGCGACATGCCCGCGATCGATACTGTCCGCTGAAATTCCCCGGTGCTCAGCCATCCGTGCTGCTGTACTTCGTACTGGATCATCGGGATAACCGCATAACCGCCGCCAAAGGAGAGAAACCCGATTTTTAAAAATGAGACAAATAACTGCCAGAACAGCATGGGACCCCTCCTAGATGTAATATTCGATGACGGACTCGTTCTCCTCGCGTGCCCTCTCGGTGTGAACCGGAAGCCCCAGCCGCTTCTTCAGCCGGATGACGGTGATGCCGAGCACCAGCCCGACCGCAATCAGAACCATGGGGTTCAGTCCGGTCAGCAGAAGCAGGGCCAGGGAGCCGGCGGCGGTGATGACGGTCGTCCGGTCAAACAGCGCATTTTTGCCCATTTTGAACGCGGCCACTGCGATCAGTCCGATGACAGCGCCGTGAATGCCTTTGAAGGCGGCTTGGACTTTGGGCTCCTCGCGGAACATTGAGTAGAACACGCTCAGCAGAAAAACGATGATGAACGTAGGGAGCGTTATGCCCATCGTGGCCGCCAGGGCGCCGGGAATTTTGCCCAGCCGGTATCCCAGAAAAGCCGAAGCGTTCACCCCGACGCCGCCGGGAGCCGAGCCCGCGAGCGACATTAAATCGCTCATTTCCTGGCGGTCCATCCATTTGCGTTTATCGACGAATTCCTTCTCGATCATCGGCATCATGGCGTATCCGCCGCCAAACGTCGCCGGACCGATTTTGAAAAAAATCCAAAATAATTGAAAAAGCAGGTACGCTTTCGATGTCTTGTCGGTATGCACAACACGTCACCTCGAGTTAAATTCTGTCTGTATTATAACATCTTTTATCCAAAATGAAATTAACTTATTTGAAAATAGGCTAGAAGATATCGAAAGGGAAGGGAAGCAGGTAGTAACCGGGGATTGGGATCTCGACTGTGGAATGTTTGCTAGGCCATTGTAATGTCGAGAAATTTAGTGGGTTTTTCGCATGTCGTATAGAAGAATATCCAATCAAAGCTATTATCCAAAAAAAGGATTTAAACCAAGTGGACTGCTCAACTTTATTTCATAATAGAATTAACTTAAGAGCGGATGACAAGCCCGGCCGCCGATTTTGACGAGTCTTACGGGGACCGGTTGATCTCAGTAGATTTGACGGACACAGCCTTGTGCATGAAGAATGAGCTTCAGCAGATGCTCAAACAGGGGAACGAAGATCCACGTCGACGCTGGACATACTTCCCGTTTTTTTGGTTCGAGGCAGCCGGTACCCCATGAAGAATTGGGAAAAGGCTGCTTTTTTTTGAATACCCATAAATGAAAAAATCCCTTGCTGGCCGGACAAAACACCCGTTTTTTGGGAAAAGTGTACGCCGGAACACCCAGATGTACCTGTTCAGAAAATGAGGAAGTCCCTATCATCAGCAGTATAGAAAGCGCTGTCATTTAGCGTTCGGTGACCGGTCGACTGTGGCGTCAGCGTCCTGGAAGCCAGCATCCGTCAAGCGGCCCGAAATAAGGTCATCCGTAAAACGCGAAGGCGCCTTTAAGTTTTTCATGCTGGGAGGAGATGATGGAATGATGATGAAGCGGTTGGGAAGGAAGATGGGGCTTATCCTGCTGGTGATGCTGGTACTGGTGCAGACCGGATGGGCTGGACAAAAGCTGAACGTAGCCGAAGCGGCCAACAAGGAGCTGGCCCAAAAGCCGTATATGGGCTGGAGCAGCTACAGTATGCAGGTGTATGATTCTGCGGGCAACTGGACGTCGGCGGAGAGCATCAAGAAGCAGTCCGACGCGATGCGTGACAAGCTGCAGGCCCACGGATACAACTACATCAATATTGATGCGGGCTGGAACGGAGACATGGACGAGTACGGCAGGCCGATTCCGAGCACGAAACTGTATCCGAACGGATTTCAGGAAGTTATCGATTACGTGCACCATAACGGGCAGAAAATCGGTATTTATCTGATTCCCGGCCTGTCGATTGATGCCTATAAGAAGGATCTCGAAGTTTATGGGACGGGCGGTGCCTGCCGGGTCCGCGACATTGCGGCACAGCCGCTCAAGATCGTCGATGCCTGGAACTCATACACGTACAAAATCGACTTCAGCAACCCGTGTGCGCAAAAGTATGTGGACTCCATTGCCGACATGCTCGGGGATTGGGGGATCGATTTCGTCAAATTCGACAGCGTCACGCCGGGATCGGGCAACAACAACCTGAACCTTGACTCCCGCGGGGACGTGAAGGCCTGGTCCGAGGCGCTGGCGCGCCATGACATCTGGTTCGAGATCTCGTGGGCGCTGGACCACAACTACGCGGACTTTTGGAAAAAGTATGCCAACGGCTGGCGCATTCAATGGGATGTGGAAGCCTATGACAGCAATGTCGGGCTGACGCAGTGGGCCAATATCGCCCGCCTGTTCCCGGATGCGGCGGTATGGTGGAGGGACGCCGGGCCGGCCACCGGCTGGAACGACTTTGATTCCCTGAACGTCGGCAACGGCTCGATGGACGGCTTGACCAAAGACGAGCGCCAGACGGCCATGACCTTCTGGGCGATATCGGCGGCGCCGCTCTATATCGGCAACGATATGACCCGGCTTGATGACTACGGGCTCAAGCTGCTGACCAACGACGAGGTGATCGCCGTCAATCAGGCGGGACGCCCGGCTCACCCGGTGTCGATGGACACCCAGCAGCAGGTGTGGTACGCCAACAACGGGGACGGCACTTACAGCGTCGCCTTGTTCAATCTGGGCAGCCGCAGTACCGAAGTCAAGGTTAGCTGGAAGGACATCGGTCTGACCGGCTCGGCCAAGGTGAGGGACTTGTGGAGCCATATGGAGCTTGGAACCTTTGATGACGGATACGCAGCCGTATTGGAGCCGCATGCCTCCCGAATGTTCAAAGTAACGGCTGTCCAAGGAACGTCGGCGGTCAATGACGACGACACGGGCATCCGATATACCGGGGACTGGCAGCGGAACGGCGGTTACGAGCAGACGCCTGCCGTGCAAAATCTGGCTGTGACGATTAAAGACTCCGCATCCGTACAGGGGGTAGACCCCGAGCAAGACACAGGCGGCGTTCAGCCGGAGGCTGTGGGTGGAGCTCAACCGGAAGGAGCAGAGGCCGTTCAGCCGGTGGAAGCGGGTGACGGTCAGCCGGAATACGCAGGCGGTGTTCAGTTGGATGCAGCGAGTGATGTTCAACCGGATGACGCCGGCCAATCCGCCGCCGAGCAGTCTGATGCAGCCGCGGGCAGCCAGACTTCTGACTCCGGCGAGGCGATTTCCGGCTCCTCGGACAAGAGCGCAGCCGATGTCACTGCATCTGCAGAAGCTACGGTCACTCATTCGGTGTATATCAACGATAATGATCCTGGAATTACATACAGCGGCAGCTGGTCATCACAAGGAGACCGGCCGGCGGGGGATTATAAAGGGGATGTTCATTTTACCGAAACGGACGGCGACTTCTTCGAGTATGCCTTTAACGGCAGCGGCATTGACCTGATTACAGAGAAGGATCCGGAGCAAGGGGAGGTGGACGTCTACTTGGACGGAGCGGCTGATCCGGAAACGGTCAGCACGTATACGGAAGGCAGCAAGCAGGCGCAGCAGGTTGTGTACACCGTAACGGGACTTACGGAAGGTCCGCATACGATCAAGGTGGTCAAAAAAACGGGCACATATATGCTGCTGGACGCGCTGAAGGTGACGGCAAGCCATCTGATCGACCCGGTATCCGCCAGCTATGACAGGGAGGCCGCTAATCCGTCCGACCTTACCGTGAATCTGACGCTGGGAAGCGGTTCGCTTACGGCCATTCAGAACGGCGCCGACGCGCTGAAGAACGGCAGTGATTATACGGTAAGCGGCGGCACGGTAACCATCAGTAAAGCTTATCTTGCCAAGCTGCCGGAGGGTCCGGCAGCACTGAGCTTTAGGTTTGAAGGCGGGGACAGCGAGGTGCTGAGCGTGGACATCCGCGGCAAAGCGGCGCAGAACAGCTCAATCGACCCGAAGGAGGCCAGCTTCGACAAAAGCGACGGCCAGCAGCAGGACTTGTCCGTGAAGCTGGATCTGAACGGCAACACCTTGACCGCCGTGGAATACGAGGGGCAGGCTTTGACGGAGAATGAATATGCCGTCGATCAGGACACGGTGACGATCAAAAAAGAATTTTTGGCGGGTCTTCCAGGTGACGACATCACGCTTAAATTTATGTTCAGCGCTGGCGATCCCCAGACGCTGACCGTCCATATGACCGGGGCAGAGACGGTGCGCTATACGACTCTGAATGATGACGATCCGGGTATCGTCTATCATGGTGCCTGGAACCGCAGCACCGGAAGGGATTTCGGTGACTACAAAGACGATGTGCACTATACGGAAGCCAACGGCGATTCCTTTGAGCATACGTTCCGGGGAACGGGCATCCAGTTTTTTACCGAGATCGACCCGTCGCAGGGAGACATGGATATTTACCTGGACGGCGAGTTTCAGGAAACCGTCAGCTCATACAGCGAGCAGCGCCAGCCGCAGCAGAAGTTGTACAGCGTGAGCGGGCTGAAGGAAGGGTTTCATACGCTGAAAGTTGTGAAGAAATCCGGCCGCTTCATGCTGGTGGATATGCTCAAGGTCGAAATCCCCGACTTGATCAGCCCGGTATCGGCCGTGTTCGACAAGTCCGCCGCGAACCAGAAGGATGTGGCGGTCACCTTGCTGCAGCAGCCGCAATTGTTCAGCGGCATAGCGAACGGGAAGAACCGGCTCGTCGAAGGAACCGATTATACGGTTGAAGGCAGCCGGGTGATTCTAAGCAAAGCTTATCTGGCCGCCCAGCCGGCTGGAACGCTGCAGCTGGCGTTCGCGTTTGATGGGGATTATCAGAACGACGTCCATTATACGGCAGCAAACGGTGATGAACTCGCCTATACGTTTAAAGGGACGGGAGTGGAGCTGCTGGGTCCCGTTGGACCGGCTCTGGGAGACATCGACGTGTACGTGGATGGCGTGCTGAAGAAGACCGTCAGCGCCTACAGCGATCAGCGCCTGGTATCACAGCCTTTATACCGTATTTCCGGTTTGACTGACGGAACCCATACACTGAAAGCGGTGAAGAAATCGGGCGATCTGATGCTCGTGGACCAGCTGAAATTCACCGTGCCTGCGGCGGGCACAGGCCCGGTAGATCCCGGCACGCCGAACCCGCCAACAGGGCCGTCCGGTCCAACAGCACCTGGCCCGGGATCAAGCTCGGGGGGATCTTCGTCAGGAGCGGCAGCGCCTCCGTCCACACCTGAACCCGGGGCTCAGGACGATACTAAGAATGAGCGGCATACCGCATATATTCAGGGATATCCGGACGGCACATTCCGGCCGGATCAGCCGGTTACGCGCGCCGAGATGGCGGTCATTCTGTCCAAAGCGGTTCCGCAGGCAGCAGGCGACACGGCCGGCACGGCAGCCAGCGCGTTTCGCGACATGAAGTCCGGCTTCTGGGCCGGGAAGGCTATCGCGGCCGTAACGGCGGCGGGCCTGATGAAGGGCTATGAAGACGGCACCTTCAAGCCGGATCAGGCCATCACGCGCGCCGAAATGGCCACGCTGGCCAGCCGGCTGAAGCCGGGTGCTTCCGCGGCGGGCAGTGGCTTCCGCGATACCGCGGGCCACTGGGCGGAGAGCGCTATCGTGAAGGTGCAGGGAGCCGGCATTCTGAACGGCTACCCGGACGGCACCTTCCGCCCGTCCAAGGCGCTGACGCGCGCGGAGGCGGTAACGGCACTGAACCGCGCGCTCGGGCGCGGGCCGCTCTATGGAACGGCCGCGCTGCCTTGGAGCGATGTGCCTGCTGAATATTGGGCGTATAAGGATATCGCCGAAGCCTCGCTGGATCATCCGGTGAAGGCAAGAAAAGCAGGCGGGGAAGAGTGGGCTGGGGAGGCGGTTAAACAGCAGTAAAACTATACATCATCCAGGGGTCTGAATCCCAGATCCCTGGAAAAATGATCTGTTGAATGCAGCAGGCCGCCGAAGCACCGGCGGCCTGCATGTTGTATACGATGCTAAAAAATACTGGACTATTCGTTCCAGTTCGTATATACTTGTGCTCAAAGGGAGGTGGCGCCGATGGGACGCACCAAAGAATTTGACCGGGATCAAGTGCTCCGCAAAGCTATGACGGTGTTCTGGAAGAAAGGTTACGAAGCGACAAGCATACCGGATTTGCTGGAAGCGATGGGTCTTAGCCGTTCCAGTTTGTATGAAACGTTTCAGGATAAGCAGTCCCTGTATTACGAGGCGATCCAGCACTACAAAAAGTTGTCGCAAAGAAAGCGAGATGTGTTAATCGCCGCTCCTACCGCCATTGAGGGCATCCGGCAGTATTTCGAGATTCATATCACGAGTGCTTTTGCCGCGCAGGACGAAGTCCTTCCCAATGGGTGCATGATTACGAACGCAGCCCTGAGTTTCGACGCCATGGACGAACCGCTGCAGAACATGGTCAAGAATAGCTTTGATGAACTGGAACGGCTGTTTTACGAAAAATTAAAGAGAGGGCAGGAGACCGGAGAAATTTCTCCCGACAAAGACATTCGTCTCTTATCGTTCATGCTGCTCAATCTCAACCACAGCGTTAACGTGGTGGCGAAAATTCAGCAGGACAGCACGAAGGCGCGGGAGATGATCGAAATGGTGCTGGGCATGCTGTAACAAAGCCTCCGCTTCCTGATCTCGCAACAAATACTTCCGCTAGCGGTCCGTCTTCTGCGAGGATACGTCGATAGACATTTTTTTAACTATTCTGGAACGAATGTTCCGATAAATTCTTTTCTGGAAAAATCTATTTTATGCTTAAAAAACATGAGGCGGACTGTTCCTAAACTGGAACGATTGTTCCGAAAAAGGAATGCCTTACAAACAAAGGAGAAATGTTATGAGTACCATCGCGAAAGAAAAGCCTCACGCCGCTGCCGTTTCATCCTGGATCAACCTGATCCTCGCCGTCGCTTGCGGCATCATCGCTGCCAACCTGTATTATGCCCAGCCTCTCGTAGGATCGATCAGCTCAGCCCTGGGATTATCCTCCGGGGCGGCGGGATTGATCGTCACCTTAACTCAGATCGGTTACGGAATCGGCCTGTTATTGATCGTGCCCTTAGGAGATTTGCTCGAAAACCGCAAGCTTGTAGTCACCCTGCTGATCTTTAACGTGGTCGTGCTTCTCATCGCTGCTGAAGTCCGTAACGCGGCTTTGTTTCTTGCGGCATCGCTGTTTATCGGCGTAGGGTCCGTTGCCGCCCAGATCCTGGTCCCGTACGCAGCTCATCTGTCTCCTGAGGAAACGCGGGGGCGCAATGTGGGGAATGTCATGAGCGGCCTGCTCCTTGGCATCATGCTCGCCCGTCCGGCTGCCAGCTTAGTGGAAGACTTCCTTGGATGGCACGCCATCTTTATTCTGTCCGCCGTTCTGATTCTGGTGCTTGCGCTGGTACTGGCCAAGGCGCTTCCGGCAAGACGTCCGCAAACATCCATCAGCTACCCGGAGATCCTGTCGTCGATGCTGAAGCTGCTGAAGACGACGCCGATTTTGCGGCGCAGAGCTCTTTACCACGCGTTTCTGTTTGCTTCCTTCAGCCTGTTTTGGACAACGGTTCCTATGCTGCTGGTCAGCCCGGCATTTCATTTTTCCCAGACAGGGGTCGCCCTGTTCGCCTTGGTAGGGGTAGCCGGAGCGGCGGCTGCGCCGGTTGCCGGCCGCCTTGCCGATAAAGGGTGGATCCGTCCCGGTACAGGGATCGCCCTTGGACTCGCGGCCGTTTCCATGCTCCTGCCTATTGTGATCCATGGCGGTTCCCTGCTATCGATCATCAGCCTGGTCGTGGCCGCCATTGTATTGGATATGGCTGTTTCCGCCAATCTGGTGCTCGGGCAGCGCTCCATTTTCGCTCTGGGTGCAGAGCTTCGCAGCCGGCTGAACGGCTTGTTCATGGCTATCTTTTTCGCCGGTGGGGCTATTGGTTCCGCAGTAGGCGGATGGGCGTATGCACAAGGCGGATGGGAAGCGGCCATATGGCTTGGCGTTCTTTTTCCGGTGCTGGCTTTGCTCTACTTCTTAACGGAGAAAAGAGAAGCGAGATAACAAGATTGGTATCATCCGGAAGATCGCTGCTGAATTTCTCGAAAAAGCAACCGTACAAGGGGACTGACCCCGTATATAAGACAGGGATCAAAACACCTTGCACGTTTAAGCAGCCAGTCGTCGATAATGAATCGGCGACTGGTTATTTAGTTTCGCTTTAATACGTCCCTGAGAGAAATGCCCTATCCCATCCGCCTATTTCTCGGACAATGGAATGTTAATCTCAGCCTCTGGCGACGCCGGCGTGGCGAGAAGCTGCTGTCCTTCAGGCCAATGATAATGAACCGTTTCCGTTACAGGATCGATTTCGACGGTATAAAGTGTGCCGAAATGATTCGAAAACTTGCGATGATACAACGGCTCTTTAAGAAAATCCTGAGGCGATACGGCACCGCCCATTCTAAGGAGATGGTCGAACCGCTCCACGGTCCGGTGTTCGTCGTGCGCGGAATCTTGAACTAGTCTCTGATGATTCGTGCAGCAAATGAGACCGTCGGCTTCGCTCACGCCTTCCGGCGAGGTGTAGACGACGCTGAAACGGCCTTCTCGATCCAAAAGCGAGATGTTTTGAACAAGCCGGTGGGGGATTGAGTTCAGACGTTTCACTGCCTCAGAAACCGTTGCCGAAGTGGCCAAGAGGTAGCGGACAATGAGCGGAATGCTGAACCCGTTGCCTACCGAGAAGTCCCCGCCAAACGTGATGGCCGCTGCGAGACCGTGATGGTTCAAGCCATCGAGATAGCCCCAGCCGCCTTCGGCGGAACCAATGATCCACCCTCCATCAGGCAATGGCTCGTAACGGAATACGCCGCTGAACCCGTCCAAGCTGAAGTCGTAATTTCGGATTAAAGTATGATGGCCTAATCGGTGGGAGATCGAGTTGCTGCAGCCGGAGAAGAAGGGAGGGAGGTTATACATGGCTAGTAGTTGTGCTTCGCCGGGACGGTCTGGTGAAACGGACAGCAAGGCCTCGTACTCGGGGAGCAGTTCGGGCATGAAATGACGAAGAGCAAGCCGTACTTTCTCGGGATCCATGGGGTTCTGGGGACGGAATGCATCCAAATTCCAGTGCTGGGCGATATGGGAAGCCCATACCGCAGGATGCGATGCAAGGACCGGCAGCCGCTTAAACCAAAACGGTTTCGTTTCATTTACCATCTCTGAGTCTCCTTTTCATGAATCATGTTTTTTAAAAATCCTTCACCTGTTACGTTATCTCAATCGAGTCCGTTCGGCCTGTTCTTTTGTGCGGTCTTTGGATAGCCCAGCAGCCGATAGGATCAAATAAATGGCTTTCACCGAAAAAAAAGCCCGACTGCTGTACTGCAAAGCGCCGGACTGCGGATATTCGTATGATGTAACCGGATTGGTTCTTCGATTGCGTATTCAGGAGAAACAGACTGCTCTCTTGGCTCGTTCTTATGCCATGCTGCATGGAGCCTGGATTATCGGGCGGCTTGCGTCGACTCCCGGAACAGCGGCTTGGTCTGGATATGCGTGACCTGGTAAGGCTGCTCCGGCTCCTTGATCCGGGAGAGCAGCATATTGGCGGCGGTGATGCCCATCTCGTCACTATAGATGTGCACGGTCGTCAAACGAGGCTCGACAATGCGCGACTCGGGCGCGTCGTCGAATCCGGCCACGACGATGTCCTCCGGAATGGCGATCTGGCGGTTCTTCAAAGCCTTCATCACGTTGACCGCGATAAAGTCATTCGCGCATACAAAGCCCGAGGGCGTGCCTTGCATCTTGTCCAGCCGCTGCTCCATCCAGTCGGACTCCGAGAAAAATTCGCGGTCCGGTTCCAGAACGCACTGGCTGCGGTCCAGCGGAATTCCCGCTTCTACAAGGGCCCGGTTAAAGCCGGCCCAGCGCTCGTTGAAGCTTTTGCAGTGGTTGTAGTCGCCGATAAAACCGAGCGAGCCGCAGCCGTCCTCGATAAGCCGTTTGGTCATGAAATAGGTGCTGTGTTCGTTTTCCATCAGAAGCAGGTCGGCTTCAAGGTCGGGATAAGACATGTCCGCCGCGCAGTCGATGAATATGGTCGGGAGCCCCAAGCTCGTGATGAGCTTGCTGTATGCCATGTCGAACAGTTCAATGCAGATGATGCCGTCCACCTTGGACGCTTCAAAATTGTTCGGAAGCTGGAGGGAGCTTCGCTCGATGTCCCTTACGATATGGATGGATAAATTGTAGCCTTCGCCGCTGATGCGTTGCTCCAGTCCGCTGATCAACTTGGCCCCGAAGTGCGACATGCTGGGCATGTTTTGCGTCAGCAGGGCGATATTGCCCGGGTTTTTCGGCATCAGGCTTTCGGTTTCCATGTAAGCAAACTGCTTGTACTTCAGCTCGATCGCTTTCTTGATGACCCGGTTGCGCGTCTCGTCCGGTATGCTGTCACTGCCGTTCAGCGCTTTGGATGCCGTGTTCCGGGAAATGCCCAGCGCATCGGCGATATCCTGAATGGTGACTTTCTCTTTCCCCATGTATTCGATGTTCACCTCTAACGATTATTTGTACGGAAGCAAGTTCCTCTCATAAACCTGCATGCATTCGATCTCAGGTATCCTATGACCAATGTATACCAGATTGCTTCAAATAGCAATGTCAACTTTACAAATGCACAAATATATAATACTTTCACTGTGCAAAATGACACGTAACCGCCGTGGGCGACTTTACATAAGCAATCTTTATACTCAAATCAGCATCGGAACCGACAGACCACGCTTGGGAAAGAAAGCGCTGGTCCCTGAATTGACGGAAAAAGTGACATTTCAACAAAAGAATGGACTTCTATGAACAAATTGTATTGGTCAATTGCACAAATAAATATTTACAAAAGTTATTGACGAAGATTACATCGTCTGCTAAATTGTAAAAGCAGCGATACGGTGCAGGTGCGAATGTAAGCCCTTACGGTATGCTGCATGTAAACTTTTTGTGCAAAGAACGGAGGTCACGGTTTTGGAAAATACGGTAGAAGTGGATCCAAGGGCGGCGGCAGTGAGGAGGAAGAGCTCTGCGGGGCGGGTGCTGCAGACGGTCAGAAAGCATTATTTTCTGTACGTGCTGTTGGCTCCGGCGCTTATTCTGACCCTGATTTTCAAATATGTCCCGATGTACGGGGCGATTATCGCCTTTAAGGATTTCAGCCCGATCAAGGGCATCATGGGCAGCGAATGGGTCGGCCTGAAGCATTTTGACAAGTTTCTCTCCTCGCCCAATTTCGACGTCATATTTATGAATACGCTTAAACTCAGCTTCTTCGGCCTGATTTTCAGCTTTCCCGTGCCGATCCTGCTGGCGCTCATGCTCAATCAGGTCCGGAGGGCGGGCGTGAAGAAGAACGTTCAGCTGTTTCTGTACGCGCCGAACTTCATTTCGGCGGTTGTCATCGTGGGTATGCTGTTCATCTTTTTGTCCCCGACAGGACCGATCAACCATCTGCTGACATGGATCACGGGAGAGCCGCTGATGTTTATGTCCGAGCCGAAATATTTCCGCTGGATCTATATCCTCTCCGACATCTGGCAGGGCGCCGGCTGGGCATCGATCATTTACGTGGCTGCTCTGGCGAACGTCGACCCGGAGCTGCACAATGCGGCAAGCCTGGACGGGGCGAACCTGCTCCAGCGCGTCCGCCACATCGACCTGCCGACGATCCGGCCGATCATGGCTATCGTGTTCATTTTGGCAGCGGGAGGCATCATGTCGATCGGGTTTGAAAAAGCGTACCTGATGCAGACCTCGATGAACCTCCCGGCTTCGGAGATCATTGCCACCTATGTGTACAAGGTCGGTTTGCAGTCCGGCGACTATGCGTATTCCGCGGCGGTCGGCCTGTTCAACTCGGTGATCAACGTCGTACTGCTGCTCACGGTCAACTTTATCGTCAAGAAGCTTAATGAGGGCGAAGGACTTTATTAGGAAGGAGCTTATCAACTATGGCTGTTAAACATTCGCCGTTCGACCGGTTTCTGCTGATTCTGAACGGCCTGTTCCTGACGGTGGCGGTGCTGCTGATCGTCGTGCCGCTCGTTTACGTCGTGGTGGCGTCATTTATGGATCCGACCGTGCTGCTGAATCAGGGCCTGTCGTTTCGCATCTCGGACTGGAGCCTGGAGGGCTACCGGAAAATATTGTCCAACCCGGCTATGCTGCGGGGCTTCGGCAATTCCGTATTTTACTCCGCTGCATTTGCCCTCGTTACCGTGACTGTATCGGTATGCGCAGGCTATGCCTTGTCTGATTCGCGGTTGGCGGGCCGGAAAATTTTTATGACGCTGTTTGTGATCACGATGTTTTTCGGCGGGGGCCTGATTCCTACATATCTGCTGGTCAAGCAGCTTGGCATGTTGGATACGGTGTGGGCCATCATCATTCCGGGTGCGGTCAATGTCTGGAACATCATCCTGTCCCGGACCTTTTTCAAAGGCGTGCCGAATGAGCTGAGGGAGGCGGCCAACGTCGACGGCGCGACGGAGGCGGGCATTTTCTTCCGGATCGTGCTGCCGCTCTCCAAACCGATTATTTTTGTGCTGGCTCTCTATGCTTTTGTCGGGCAGTGGAATTCCTATTTCGACGCCATGATTTACCTGGAGGATGCGAAGCTTCATCCGCTGCAGCTCGTGCTGCGCTCGATCCTGATCCAGAACCAGGCGGCGCCGGGCATGATCAGCGACCAGCTGGCGATGAACGAGCTCAAGCGCCTCTCGGAAATGATCAAATACTCGGCGATCGTCATTTCCAGTCTGCCGCTGCTCGTCATGTATCCATTTTTCCAAAAGTATTTCGAAAAAGGTGTGATGGTCGGTTCCCTGAAATAGGGACGGCCTGAACATACATGGCACTGATCCATTCTAATCCTTTGGAGGTCATAACGATGAACAAAAAGAGAAATCGCAAGGCTGCTGCCATGACGGCATCCGTTTCAGCGCTCGCGGCGCTGCTGCTCTTGTCCGGCTGCGGAGGAAGCGGCGGAGACGCCAAGGAGTCGCCTGACGGGAAAGTCACCCTCAATTTTCTGACGCAGAGCTCGCCGCTGGCACCCGCGGACCCGAATGACAAGCTCATCAATAAGCGGCTGGAGGAGAAGACCGGCATTCATATCAATTGGAAAAATTACACGAACGACGTTTTTGCGGAGAAAAGAAACCTGGCCGTGGCGAGCGGCGATCTGCCGGATGCGATCTTTGACGCCGGGTATGGTGATTATGACCTGCTGAAGCTGGCCAAGGACGGGGTGATCATTCCCCTTGACGATCTGATCGAACAGCATATGCCGAACTTCAAAAAGGTGCTGGAGCAGGCGCCGGAATATAAAAAGATGATTACCGCGCCTGACGGCCACATCTATTCTTTCCCTTGGATTGAAGAGCTGGGCTCCGGCAAGGAACGGATTCAGTCCGTGGACGACTTGCCGTGGATCAACGTGGAGTGGCTGAAAAAGCTGGGGCTGTCTATGCCGAAGACGACCGAGGAGCTGAAGAAGGTGCTGATCGCCTTCAAAACGCAGGACCCGAACGGCAACGGCAAGGCGGACGAAATTCCGCTCTCCTTTATCAACAAGCCGGGCGGGGAAGACCTGGCCTTCCTGTTCGGTTCTTTCGGGCTCGGGGAGAACTGGGACCACACCGTCGTGACCGATGACGGCAAGGTTGTCTTCACCGCAGCGGAAGAAGGTTATAAGGAAGCGATCAAGTACATTCACGAGCTGTACCAGGAGGGGCTGATCGATATCGAGTCCTTCCAGCAGGACTGGAACACCTATTTGGCGAAAGGCAAGGATAACCGGTACGGACTGTATTTTACATGGGATAAGGCCAACATCACCGGCATGAACGATACGTATGACGTGATGCCTCCGCTGGCAGGACCAAGCGGCGAAGTCAACGTGACCCGCACGAACGGCATCGGGCTGGACCGCGGTCGCATGGTCATCACAAGCAGCAACAAACATTTGGAGGAGACGGCCAAATGGGTCGATCAGCTTTACGATCCGCTGCAGTCCGTCCAGGATAACTGGGGGACGTACGGGGATCAGACGCAGCAGAACATTTTCGAATTCGACGAAGCCAAGGGCATGCTGAAGCATCTGCCGCTGGAAGGCACAGCCCCTGTGGAGCTCCGGCAAAAGACGAGCATCGCCGGTCCGCTGGCCATTCTCGACGAGTACTACGGCAAATATACGACGATGCCGGACGACGCGGCATGGCGTCTTAAATTGCTGAAGGAGGTGATGGTGCCGCACATGAAGGCGAAAAATACGTATCCGAACGTCTTCTTCTCCATCGATGAGCTGGACCGGCTGTCCACCATCCAGACCGACATGTTCGCCTACCTCGAGCGGAAGCGCACCGAGTGGTACCAGAACGGCAAAGTCGATCAGGAGTGGGATGCCTACCTCAAAGAGCTGAACCGGCTGGGGCTGCAGGATTGGCTGAAGATCAAGCAGGCGGGGTATGACCGCAGCGCGCAATAAAGGTTGAATAAAAAATCAAAAACCACATATCCGCACTTGCTTGGCGCATAAACGTTAGCAGTGCAGAATCCGGATGCGGCCGCCAGATGCCTTTGGGCAAAAATGCGGCCGGGTCCGCTGCAAATAAAACTTGTAATTCAAAGGAGCACAGCTGATGTCCACATTCATATCGCACAACTACCGCGGGGCGTATCACTTTTCCCCGAAAGAGCACTGGATGAACGACCCCAACGGAATGGTCTATTTCCAGGGAGAATACCACCTGTTTTACCAGCATCATCCCTTCGGGAACACCTGGGGACCGATGCATTGGGGACACGCGGTCAGCCGGGACCTGGTCGTCTGGGAAGAACTCCCGATCGCCTTGGCGCCGGACGAGTTTGGCACGATTTTTTCCGGCAGCGCCGTGGTCGACTGGAATAACACGACCGGCTTTTTCGGCGGGGAGCCGGGGCTTGTCGCCATTTTTACGCAGCATGCCGAAGGACCGGAGGGCGGAGCGCCTGTGCAGCGCCAGAGCCTGGCATACAGCACGGATGCGGGACGGACCTGGACGAAGTATGCCGGCAACCCGGTGCTGTCGCATGATACCTTCGTGGACTTCCGCGATCCGAAAGTATTCTGGCATGAGGCTTCCTCGCAGTGGGTGATGATTGTAGCCTGCGGCCAGACCGTCTGCCTGTACCGTTCGCCGAATCTGATCGATTGGACGCTGTCCAGCGAATTCGGGGAAGGCATCGGCAGCCATGACGGCGTGTGGGAGTGTCCCGACCTGTTTCCGCTGCCGGTGGACGGGGACCCGGACCAGACGAAGTGGGTGATGCTCGTCAGCATCGGCGATCATCCGGAGTTGGCGGAAGGGTCGCGCACGCAATATTTTACCGGAGACTTCGACGGGGAACTCTTTAGGCCGGATGCCGTATCGCAGACCCGCGTGAGATGGATCGATTACGGCCGGGACAACTACGCCGGCGTCAGCTGGTCGGATGTGCCGGCCGAGGACGGCAGGCGCCTGTTCGTCGGCTGGATGAGCAACTGGAAATATGCCAATCAGACGCCGACCGGCGTGTGGCGGGGCGCGATGACCGTGCCGCGGGAACTCAAGCTGGAGCTGCGCCAAGGTTCGGCCGAGCTGATCCAGCAGCCCGCCCGGGAATTGGAGGGATACCGCAAGGAGCTTCTGTCCCTGAAGCGAGTAACGGCTGCTCAGGCCTCCGCGCAGCTGGCCGATTTACAGCTGGAGAGCGGAGAGATTCGGATCCGCCTAGGATCCGGCCAATCGCTGGAGCTGAAGGTGCGGGCTGGCCGCGGCCAGGAGACGGTGATCGGTTACAGCGGAGCGGCCGGTGAAGTCTATATTGACCGGACCCGGGCGGGCGTGGCGGACTTTCATCCGTTGTTTGCCGGCAGGCATGCGGCAGCTCTCGATGCGGCAGACGGAACGGTGGAACTGCGAATCCTGATCGACCGGTCTTCGGTGGAAGTGTTCGCGGGCGGCGGCCGTGCGGTTCTTACCGACCTGATCTATCCGGATCAGGCATCCACCGGATTGTCCCTCAAGGTGGACGATGAGGAGGCGCTCGTCGAATCGCTCGACATTTACGATCTTTCTATTTAAATAACAACCTTATAAATAAGTACTTTTAAATACGAACCTTGATCCAATGGAGAACCCTAATCCATCGACCGATAAAAATTTGAAAAGAGAGGCACATCATCATGCGCATCGGAGCCATTGAAGCGGGCGGAACGAAATTCGTCTGCGGCATCGGAAACGAACACGGGCAAATCAGCGAGAGCATTAGCTTTCCGACGGGACGGCCTGAGGAAACGATGCCCCGGGTCATCGCTTATTTCAAGGATCGCCGGCCGGAAGCGATCGGGATCGGATCGTTTGGCCCGATCGACCTTCACCCCGGCAGCCCGGGGTATGGAAGCATAACGACCACCCCTAAGCCGGGATGGGCGCACTATCCCTTGCTCGCGGAGCTGAAGCGGCACTTCGACGTCCCCTATGGCTGGGACACGGATGTGAATGCCGCCGCCTGCGGCGAGGCGCTGTGGGGAGCGGCCCGCGGGCTGGACAGCTGCGCGTACTTCACGATCGGCACCGGCGTCGGTGTCGGCGTGTACGCCGGCGGCCGGCCCGTTCACGGGCTCGTCCATCCGGAAGGCGGGCATATTCCGGTCCGCCGTCATCCGGAGGACGGCTTCCCAGGGGCATGCCCGTATCACGGGGACTGCCTGGAGGGGATGGCCGCCGGGCCGGCGCTGGAAGCGCGGTGGGGAGTGAAGGGGGCGCAGCTGGCCGCGGATCACGCGGCCTGGACCTTCGAGGCGTATTATGTCGCCCAGGCGGTCACAACGGCGGTCCTGATGCTCTCGCCGGAGAAGGTCATCCTGGGCGGGGGCGTCATGCAGCAGCCGCAGCTCTTCCCGCTGATCCGACAAGAGGTTCAGCGGAGCCTGAACGGCTACGTGGACGCCTTGGAGCTCACGGATGATATCGATGGTTACATCGTTCCGCCCGGACTCGGCGGCCAAGCCGGATTATACGGTGCACTTGCGCTTGGGCTTCAGGCGCTGGAGGCATCAGGTCAGAAGGAGTAGGAGCCTGCAGCAAAACTTTGGTTCAATCCGGCCTTCGCTTGGGGGCAGCCAGCCGCAGTACAGGCCGGCTGCCCGAAAGCGGGCGACGGTACAAACGGTATACATATCGTGCTGAGCCGAATTAGGCTGGGAGGAACAACTGAGATGATGCTGGACAGGTTTTGGAGAGACAGGGGCAAGAAAAAGCCAAGGACAAGCCAAGAACAAGCCAAGGACTAACCTTGAATATACTCGGCATATCCTGTTCGATTTCTCTCTAACCTAAGTCCAGTCTAGCTCAGTTCAGACATCGTTCATGTCCGATTTGAGTGCATTGCACTGTTTGTTTATAAGGAAAACGCCAGTTTAACTCCGCATAATGTAAGCGGTTACAATAATGTTATTTCCATGCATTAGGCTTGTCTTCATGCACAGGTTTATTTGCATGAGCAGATTTGTTTTCATGCAAAGATTTGTTTCATGTATAAGCTTGTCTTCGTTTATATGTCATTTCTACACATTGTTCTGATGATAAGGAGGAGTGTTGATGAGATCAGCAAGAAAGATGCTGTCCGCGTGCCTGGCCGGAATTTTGGCATGTTCGTCCATCCTGCTGTATGAGTTTGACGAAGGCCGGGGATGGGCGATGCCTGCAGATTCCGAAGTTGAAGTTAACGGCGCGGCAGCTGCATTAACAAAGGAGGCGGACACGATGGCAGCGGGCGTCAATACGAACCTGGAAGGCTGGCAGGTCCAGGGCAAGGGCAAGCTTGAGCAGACAGCGGAGGGGCTGGAGCTGGCTTCCGATCCGCAGGAGAACGTGATGGCGGTCTCCAGCACGAAGGCGGACGATTTTATCTACGAAGCCGATGTCATGATCCAAAATGCCGAGGCTGATGCTTCGCTGCTTATCCGCTCTAGCAGCGACGGCTGGTCTTCATACATGCTGCAAATCGTGCCGTCGTCGGGCATCATCCGCTTGAAAAACGCAGCCGGAGGAGGGCTCAAGGAAGAACGTCAGGTGCCGCTGAAGGTCGGCGAAATCTATCACCTGAAAGTGAAGGCTGAGGGAACGAGCCTGCAGGTGTATTGGGGCAGCCAATATCAGCCGGTCATCCGTGCGATTGATACCGCCTATGCATCCGGATATCTTGGGCTTCATGTGTGGAACGGTTCCGCCGTATTTCAGAATGTGAGGGTCGGAAGCCTTGCCGGCAATCTGGACGGCGTGCTCGCTTCAACCGGAAGCTGGCAGCCCGATCTCAAAGGGCTTAAAGGAACGGGAACGACCGGAAAACCAGCGTTACGGGTATACCGGAACATTGCTGCGGACGCCGTCTATGAAGGCAATGTCACACTGAGTGAAACCTCATCCGCGGGACTGCTGATTCGGACAAATGCGGAGGGAACCGCCGGATATGAGGCTGCGCTGCGGCATCAAGGAAGCGGGGTACAAGTACTGCTGCGGAAAATGGACGGATCTCTCATCAGCGCCTCGACTAGCGTTTACCCCGATTCGCCAAACGCCAAGCATCATCTGGAGATTCAGGCCGTCGGGCCGAGGATTCAGGTGTTTGTGGACGGATATGCTCCCGCCGCCGTAGACGTGGCAGACGACAGTTATTCGGCCGGATATACCGGTCTGGTTGTAAGAGAAGGTACGGCATACGTCCAGGATGCCTATGTCACGGTTGAATCCGAATACTATACGGAAACATACCGGCCGGAGTACCATTACAGCCCGATCCGGGGGTCGGCAAGCGACCCGAACGGTCTCGTTTATTTTGAAGGAGAATACCATCTGTTCCATCAGGATGGAGGACAGTGGGCGCATGCCGTCAGCCGTGACCTGCTGCACTGGAAGCAGCTGCCGATCGCCCTGCCCTGGAACGATCTGGGGCATGTCTGGTCAGGCTCGGCCGTGGCCGACACGACGAACGCTTCCGGATTGTTCGGAAGCTCAGGCGGCAAGGGGCTGATCGCGTACTATACTTCCTATTCGCCGGATCTGCCGAACGGCAACCAAAAGATCGGGCTGGCCTACAGCACCGATCAGGGACGGACCTGGCAGTACTCGGCGGAGCACCCGGTCGTGATCGATAATCCCGGCAAAAACGGTGCCGACCCGGGCGGCTGGGACTTCCGCGATCCGAAGGTCGCCCGGGATGAGGCGAACGGCCGCTGGGTGATGGTCGTCTCCGGCGGCGATCACATCCGTTTTTTTACCTCCCGCAATTTGATCGACTGGACGCTGACCGACAATTTCGGATACGGGGAGTACGTACGCGGCGGGGTGTGGGAGTGCCCGGACCTGTTTCAGCTTCCGGTAGACGGCACGGACCGGCGCAAATGGGTGCTGATGATCAGCACCGGTGCGAATCCGAAAACGCAGGGCTCGGACGCGGAGTATTTTATCGGGGAGCTGACACCGGAAGGGAAATTCGTGAACGACAATCCGGCGGGAACCGTGCTGAAGACGGATTGGGGCAAAGAATTTTATGCCTCAATGTCTTTCTACGGCACGCCGGACGGGCGGCGGATTCTGCTGGCCTGGATGACGAACTGGGATTACCCGTTCAGCTTTCCGACGGAAGGCTGGAAGGGGCAAATGACCGTACCGAGGGAGGTCACGCTGCATACGACGGACAACGGCATCCGGTTGTTCCAGTCGCCAATCCGGGAGCTTGCCGGGCTGCGCAGCACCTTGTTCAGCGTGAAAAACCGTGAGGTTAGCGAATCGGCAGCGAACGTGCTTGGAGGAATTTCAGCAGGCGCCTATGAAATCGAAGCCGACATCGAGCTGCCGCAAAGCGGAGCCGCAGCTGAATTCGGATTTACGGTCCGCGAAGGCGGCGGGCAGAAGACGATGATCGGGTACAAGACTACCGAACAGAAGCTATTTGTGGACCGCTCGTCATCCGGCGTTACCGATTATTCGAGCCTGCTGCAGACGAGGCATGAGGCCGCGCTCCAGCTGGAAGGCAGCCGCATCCGCCTGCGGATCCTTGTGGATGAATCCTCGGTGGAAGTGTTCGGCAATGACGGCAGGGTCGTCTTTTCCGACCTGGTTTTTCCAGATCCGGCCCGGCGGGGCATGAGCTTCTATACCAAGGGAGGTAAAGTGAAGCTCGCGTCCTTGCAGGTGCATGCGCTGGACAATGTATGGCGTGAAGGGCAGAAGACGGGCTCCTCGATCATCCTGGACCGGAAAGAGCTGGACTTGTCTAAGGGGGATGAGGAGGAATTGTATGCATCTTACTTGGAATCCTCTGGAGCAAGCCATCCGCCGCTGGTATGGAAGTCCAGCAATCCCGGCGTCGTGCAGGTGACTTCCTCCAATCAGGGGGAATCTCCGGGAAAAGCGGTGCTTCGAGCGAATAAGGCGGGAACGGCCGTCATTACGGCCGTGTCGCCGAACGGGAAGGCTTCGGCTCGCTGCGTCGTAAACGTCACCGACGGGACGTTTACGACGAACCTGACAGGCTGGAAGCCGGATCTGTCGGCATCGCGGTGGGTTGTGACCGAACGCGGTATCCGGGGCAGCTATACAAGCGATACGAACTACATGGCGCAGGAGCAGGCCGGGGATTTTACCCTGGAAGCCGACATGACGCTGGGGGAGACAGGAGGCGCCGGCTCGATCCTGTTCCGGGCGAGCGCAGATGGCCGCAGCGGGTATTATTTCAATCTCGATCCGAACCTGAAGGCCATTCGACTCTTCTATAAAGTAGACGGGCGGTTTGAGGACAGGCAGGTGCTGGCCAAGGTCCCCAAGTTCATCCAGCCAGGAAAAACGTACCATATCCGCATTGAGGCGAAGGGGCCAGAGATCCGGGCGGAAGTGGACGGGGTGCAAGTCTTTGACGTAAAGGACGGCACGTTTGCTGAGGGGCACTTCGGCGTGAACGTGTTCGGCGGGCAGGCGTTTTACCAGCAGGTGACGGTGAGCGGGATGGCTGATGCCAAGCTGGCCGAAACGACGCTGGTGAACGCGGCCTCCGGCCTGGCACTGTTTGCTGCGGAATCGCAAAACGGCGAACCGGTAACCGTGGACGGCCCTGAAGGGGCTTCCCCGCAGGTATGGGTTTTCGTTCCGAACGGGGACGGGACATGGTCCATCCGGACCCAAGCGGGCAAAGCACTGGACCTCGACACGGGGCAGGGCCGCCTGCAGCTGTACGACTACCTCGGCTACAACAACCAGCGCTGGCGAGTGGAGGTCCAGGAAGACGCTGTCGTCACGATATACTCCGTGCATAACGGCCAGGCGCTGGAGGTATCGGCCGATGGGACAAAGCTGCAGCTTGGTGAACCGGCCGCCAGCGAGCTGCGGCAGCGCTGGAAGGTTCTGCCGGATGCCGATCTTCATCCGGAAAAATAAAATGCAGCAGCAAAAGGGCTTATCGACTGCCCACGCAGAACAGACAGCGAAAATAGGGGCAACGCTGAGCTGATGTTCCATCAAGCAACCGCAACCCGATGTACGGGGTGCGGTTGCTTTGTTCTCTAGATTAATAGATTTTCAGCAGAGGGAACATTCTATATCCGCGCGAGAATAACTCCTGATAAAAGGCGGTCAGCCTTTTATAACATTACGTTGATAGACTATTTTATGAGCGATGCAGTTTCTACCAACTTGCACGTCAAATTGAGGTTTGTTATTATTTAGATATGAAACTATTAGATAACTAAATATATAACGAAAAGAGGAAGCAGCATGAAATTACAAGGGAAAGTCGGTATCATTACCGGCAGTGCATCAGGCATCGGCAAAGGCATGGCGCTGGCTATGGCTAAGGAAGGCGCGCATATCGCGATCGTCGATGTGAACGAAGAGAAAGGGAAAGATACCCTCGCCGAGATTAACCAATATACAGAGGGAATGCTGTTCATCAAGGATATTTCCAAGCAGGAGAGCGCGCATGAAATCGTGGCCGACGTGGTCAAGCGCTTCGGCAGGCTGGATATTCTGGTGAACAATGCGCATGTATCGAGACAGGCCCCTTTTATGGAAACAACGAAGGAGCTTTTTGATTTATCCTTCGGAACAGGTTTTTATCCTACCGTTCATTTCATGCAGGCGGCGTATCCGGAACTGAAGAAAACGAAAGGCAAGGTCATCAACTTTGCGTCCGGTGCGGGCATTGACGGGCAGGTCACGCAGACGTCGTATGCTGCCGCCAAAGAAGCGATCCGGGGCGTATCGCGCGTTGCGGCCAATGAATGGGGTCCGGAAGGAATTAACGTCAATCTGATCTCTCCGATCGCACTGACGCCGGGCGTGGAACAGTGGCGCGAAAGTGCTCCGGAGCTATACGAAGCGATGCTGAATAAAATTCCTCTGCACCGGCTCGGCGATCCCGAGCAGGACATCGGCCGTGTTGCGGTGTTTCTTGCCAGCAGCGACGCTGACTATATCACAGGTCAAACCTTTATGGTGGACGGGGGCTCCATTAAATTGCGTTAAAATCGGGATCGTCCTACGCCGCAGGCTTCACGGGCTGCCAGGAGCGGTGGATTCCCGGCTGAAAAGCATGTATGATAATGATGGCCTCTAATGCAGATTAGAGGCTTTGACTTGCAGAAAGCGGGGATTTACCTGATGGAAGAACAGACGATTTTTGAAATCATTCACAATATGGATAAAGTGACGAACAACCTCATCATCCAATGGGGCAAATTGTTCAACGAGGACCTTGGAATTTCCCATATTCTCGTTCTGGCTCACCTGCAGCACCACGGGAACAGCCGGCCTTCGGATATCGCCAAGGCTCTGGGGCTGACCCCGCCGACGCTGACCCATCTATCGGAAAAACTCGTGCAGAAGCAGTTAGCCGTTCGAATCGTCGATGAGAAGGATCGCCGTATCATCTATTTGGGGATTACGGACAAGGGTCTCGACATCGTTCAAAAGGCGAATCAGGACGGGCAAATTTTGCGCAGAAATCTTTTTGAAAAATTGACCGAGGAAGAAAGGCAGCAGCTGCTGAAAATCTATGAAAAGCTGACCGGGTTTTTATGAGAATCCCCGAGGCGGAGCGTAACACCTTCATGTGATGACAGCCATGTCGAGAGATATGGACATCACTTGGAGGTGTTTTTTGCTTTATTAAAACTATGACGTATAGTTGTCAGCTTTTGCCTCCTATAATGGCCTTAGAAGATGAGGGAACAAACGAAGGAGGAAAATGAACATGAGCGAAAAACAAACGTTAAGAGGCATGGCGACGATTAATTATTGGGCAGACGATATGGAGGCAGCGGTGTCGTGGTATTCGGAGGTGCTCGGCATCTCCCCGTACTTCAAACGCACCGGACCGTCTGGCGAGCTTGCTTATGCCGAGTTCCGGGTTGGGGACTACCAGCATGAGCTGGGTCTGATCAGCCGCCGTTATGCTCCTTCGCAAGCGGTGCCGGGTCCAGGCGGTGCCACCATGTACTGGCATGTTGATGATGTGGAAGCCACATATACGAAATTGCTTGAGATGGGAGCAAAGAAATACGAACCAATTACACCGCGTGGCGAGGGATTCGTTACGGCTTCGGTGACGGACCCTTTCGGTAACGTGCTGGGGATTATGTATAATCGGCACTATTTGGAGATGGTGGAATGGATGAAGAGGGGTAACGAGGTTACGAATGATTGATAATTTGTTTAGAGAAAAATAATAGGCGAATTAAAACTCACAAAACGAGTACGAGTTAATTAGAATCATATTCGGATGGATTAATGCTCATCGAAATATAAAGCATCCCTTCCTGGAATTTTATCGGTCTTGAGGACTTGTCCTCAAGGCCATTTCTTTGCTAATTGAGCTAAATCCGACGTCTTTTTAAAAAAATCAATCGATTTTTCAATCTCGCGCGTCTATATTATAGAGCGGCCGCCAAGAGGCCCGTCGGTGAACGGGTTGTAGAGATAAAGAGGGGGGAGTGGGGACGCTGAATGCAGATAGTACATGGAGCGAGATCCATATGAATAGAACCACGCTGACGGAAGCAGAAGCGTTTTTTGAGCGTCTGACCGCCGAGCAGCGAAAATTGTATTCCATCGCCTACAGTTATTTGCGCAGTGAAGCCGATGCGCTGGAAGCCGTGCAGGAGGCGTCATACCGGGCGTGGGTGAAGCGGAAGAAGCTGAAGGACCCGCAGTCCTTCACCCCGTGGCTCATCCGCATCACGATCAACTGCTGCATGGACGAGCTGCGGCGGAAGAAACGGGTGTTTCCGGTGGAGGAGCCGCAGGAAGGGGCCGTGCAGGAGATGAAAAGCAGCGAGCGGATCGACCTGCAGCGCGCGCTGGAGCGGATGAAGCCGAAGTACCGGCATGTCGTCATGCTGAAATATTACCAGGACATGACGTCCGTAGAAATCGCGAAGGTGCTGGGAAAGCCGGAAGGAACGATCAAGACATGGCTGCGGGAAGGCCTGAAGCAGCTCCGGAAATATATGTAGTGGCTGAGCAGAAGGGAGGGACAGGTTATGCCCGAAAAAGAACAGCGCATCCTGCTGCAGGATGCCTATGAAGTAAACAAGCATGCGGAAGCGTTGCCTGAGATGAAATTGACTCTGGCTATGCGTAAAGGAATGGAGAGAGGAAAAATGCGTGAAAAGCGGCGTTTCTATTTTTGGAGTACGGGGACGGTTATGGCGCTCGCGGCGGCCCTGCTAATTATCAATTACTCGATCGGCAGCTTGGCCCATCGGGCGGAGCCGGCGCCGAAGCAGACGGCGGGGATACCAAGTCAGTCCGCCTTAGATCCGTACCGCTCTACCTATCTGGAGGGTCTGGCGAGCGCAATGGACCGGGGGCTCGTCAAGCCGATTGCCGAAAGCGTCGAACAAAAAGGGTATCTTGTAGAGGTGGACGGTGCCGTCACGGATGGCCGGATGGCTTATGTGCTGTTCGGTGTCCGCAACCAAACGGATAAAGAGGTCATCAACGCGGACGTAGCCCTTGAACTTGGCGGCGTGGAAGCCCCGTCCAAAGGAGCGTCGGTGGAATTGGCGGGAAGCAACAGCAACAGAATTCCGGCGAATGGAGCCAATCATTTTATTTACACCGTGCCCCTGAACCCGTCCGTTCAATATACCAAGGATGCCAAGTTTCATGTGACCTTAACGGAGACGTCAAACGAAGCGCTGATGTCCAGCTCCAATAAATACCGCACGGCGTTCGACATTTCGTTTGAGCTCGATCCCGAAATGTTCAAGGACAAAGAGCGCGTGCTGCACCCAGACCGGACCCTGACAGTAGACGGCCAGCAGGTTCGTGTGACTCAGGTCATCTATACGCCGCTGCACACGTACGTCGACCTGGACTATGATCAGGCGAATGGGAAACAAGTATTCCGGCTGCTCAGTCCGGTGCTCATCGGGAAAGTCGGGGACGAAGTCGAAAAGCTGTATTATCCGAAGTGGTACTCTCGGGACAATTCGGAGGCCCTCACGGAGGGTACAGATGCGATGCTGATGTACGGCAGCGGCCAGAAATACGCCGAGTATGATTCCATTAGGCTCAAGACGGAGGGCACCGCTGCGGTGGACAAGGACCAGCTGCAAATCGTGATCGACCTGAAGAAGAAACAGATTGTGGAGGCGCCGGACGATCGGTTTACCTTGATTTCATACACCCGGACGGCTGGCCCCGGCGAGGTGCTGATTCACCGTGAGCTCGAAAACGCCTATGCCGGCGAGAGCCTGTCGCTGTCGCTGGATGACAGCTTCACCGATGCCGACGGCAACGTCCACAAAAGGCAGTCTCCTGAAGGATATTCCCAAGGTGGACATAGCTGGTCCAACAAGAAGGACACGATGGGAGACGATTACGATTACAACTTCGGCAAGGATGCGGTAAACTATCCGCAGCCGCTGACCATTAAGGTGAAGCAGATATGGATGCCGAGTCCCGATACGCAGGCGGTGGAACTGCTGAAGTAACTAGCGTACAACGGCGCACAACCACAAAATATACAGACAGGCAGTCTGAAGGCTGAGGGGCCCGAAGGCTGCCTTTTTGTTCCCTCAGAAAAGCCCGGCCGGTGGGATTGAAATGAGCCAGCAAAATTTGTATGTTGGATGCATACTATTTTTTCAACTGAACAAAAGGGGCTATGTCCGGTGAAATTGGCAGAAGATTACCTTCGGCTGCGAAGCGCTTATTCCGGTGAAAAGGAAGGGGAGCCGTTCCGGGTGACGATCGACGGGCTGGCTGAGGCCCTGTACTGCACGCCCCGTAACGCCAGGCTGATCCTGCGCAAAATGGCCGACGCCGGCCTGATCCGGTATGCAGCCGGGCAGGGCAGGGGCCATCGATCGGAGCTGACGTTTCTGGCGGACAAGCGGGAGCTCGTGATCCGGGAAGCGCAGCAATACGTGAAGCAGGGGGACGTGCAGGGCGCGCTGATCTGGGTAAAAGAGCAGGCGGGCGAACCCGAAGTGATGCAGCGGTTTGTGGACTGGCTCACCGGCTATTTCGGATACCGGACGGAAACGACGGGGGAGGGCCGTATGGTGGAGACGCTCCGCCTGCCGCTATACCGGCCGATCGTGACGCTGGACCCGGCGGACGCGATGTATGCTTTCGATACCCATCTGATCCGCCAAATCCATGCGACTCTGGTCGAGCTGGAAATGGACACCGGCAAGGTTATTCCGGGCGCCGCACATCATTGGGAATCTAGTGCTGATGCCTGTTGTTGGACGTTCTATTTGCGAAAAGGCGTGACATTTCACGGCGGCACGGAGCTTACGGCCGATGACGTCAAATACAGCCTGCTGCGCGTGCAGCGGGAATCCAACAATCATTCCTGGCTGTGCAGGGACATCGTTGAGATCTATGCGGAATCGCGTTACACCATCCGCATGCAGCTGCGTCAGCCCAACGTCCTGTTTGCGGTATTTATGTCGCATACGGCGGCAGCTATCCTTTCCCGTGCCAGCGGGGAGTCCGGGGCCGGAACGGTTCCCGGCAGCCTGCCCGTCGGGGCCGGGCCTTACCGGATCGCTAAGCTTACGCCGGGGATGTGCGTGCTGGAGGTTTTCCCGGATTATTATGCGGCCCGGGGCCTGATCGATCGAATCGAAGTGATGATCATCCCGGACACCGGCGGAGAATGGACGGTGGAGACCAATCCGGGCGTACTGGTCGTCGAGACGGGAGAAGCGCGCAGCCAAGAGCTGAAGACATGGCGGCGCAGTCGTCTCGTCACCGGATGCAGCATGCTGACGATAAATCTTGCGAAACCGGGGATTTTGCAAACCGGTTCCTTCCGCAGGGCGCTTGCACTTGCGGTTGATCGGAGTCGTATGGTCCGGGAGCTGGGGTACCCGCATGCTTCCCCTTGCCTCGGTTTTCACCTTGAGCCGCAGCCGGCTGCTGCTGATCCGCTGTATGATCCGGAAGAGGCATCCAGGGAATTGGAGCGGTCCGGGTACGGCGGGGAGGCGCTGAAGCTGTATGCGTACCGTCGCCATGAGCAGGCCGCTTACTGGCTTCAACAGCAATATGGTCAGGCAGGAATCCAGCTGGACGTGCATATTGTGCCCTGGGAGGAATTAATGAAGGAAGAGCGAACCCGGGAGGCGGACCTGATCCTGTTCGAGGCGCTGCTGAGCGAGGGGCTGCTCCGGCAGATCGAATATTTGCTGTCCCGGTTCAGCTTCATTCGCAGCATGCTGGATCCCGGAATGCAGGCGGAAGTAAACCGGCTTGTGGGGCAGCTGCTTCAAGAGGCGGAACCGGAAGCCCGGGACGAGGCGTTTCAGCGGCTGGAATCCTGGCTGATTGAGCGCAGCACGGCCGTCTATTTGACCTACAACGAAGCCCGGGTGCTGTCCCACCCGTCCCAGCAGGGCGTACGGTTGAATGCCGCCGGGTGGGTAGATTTTAAGGACATCTGGTTTAAAGGGGAAGGTTAACGGCGGCTGATCAGTCGCGATTGCGGTACGGGAAAACATGACATCTGGCGAAAGGGGAAAGGTTTCCCGGAAAGATTGCCTTTTTCTGAAGCTCGTCCGGCTGTACAATGATCACAGCGCATGAGATGAAACTTACCAACGGAGTGAAGGTGAACGGTATGGAAATTATGCTGGACGATTTAAGCGGGCCGGAAATAGCCGCGTTGATCCGCGAGCATCTTCAAGGCATGGCGGAGGAGTCGCCGCCGGAGAGCATACACGCCCTAGATCTGGACGGGCTGCGGCGGCCGGATGTGACGTTCTGGAGCGCATGGGAACAGGGAGAGCTGCTTGGCTGCGGGGCGCTAAAGGAGCTTGATCCCAGCCACGGCGAGATCAAATCGATGCGGACTTCATCCGCCCACTTGCGTAAAGGAGTGGCCCGATCCATCCTGGCGCACATCATTGAGGAGGCCCGGCGGCGGGGATACCGGCGGCTGAGCCTGGAGACGGGCTCAATGGCGTCGTTCGAGCCGGCACGACGGCTGTACGCAGCCTTTGGATTTGAGGAGTGCGGCCCATTTGCGGATTATACGCTCGATCCTTACAGCACTTTTATGACCCGAGAGCTGTAACCTGAATATGCAGAGCTTGATGTGAAAAAAGGACATGCTTCCTGTCATCGACAGGTTGAGCATGTCCTTTTACTTTATGTGCCGGAAGACTTAACAAGGAATGACAGCGGTGAAGGTACTGCCTTGGCCGGGCGTGCTCTGCACGCTCAATGTGCCGCCGTGGGCTTCGGCAATCCATCTGCCGATGGACAGCCCGAGGCCGTGGCCGCCCAGCTCCCGGGCGCGGGATTTGTCCACGCGGTAAAAGCGTTCGAAGATGTGCGGCTGCTCCTCCGGCGGTATACCGATTCCGTTGTCACTGACGGTCATATGCAGCATTCTCCGTTTGTCCTCCCGGATCTCCAGGGCAAGGGAGACGGTGCCGCCCTCCGGCGTATACTTGATGGCATTGTCCAGCAGGATGACCATCAGCTGCTGCAGGCGCTGGACATCGCCATGAACGGTCATGCCGTCTTCCGCATGTAGCTTCAGTGTAATTTGCTTGGCCTGCGCCAAAGGAAGCAGGGATGCCACCGTCCGAGAGGCTTCGGCTGCCAGATCAAAGTCGGTTATGCTCAGCTGAACCTCATCCGAGTCGGAGCGTGCCAGCGTCAGGAGGTGGCTGGAGAGGTCGGTCATCCGCTTGGCTTCTTCCCGCATATTGTCCAGCACCCTCCGGCTGAACGGATCGTCCTTCAGGCTGTTTTCCATTTCAAGCACCTCAATGGAGGACAGGATGACGCTGAGCGGCGTGCGCAGCTCATGCGAGGCGTCCGCGACGAACTCGCGCTGCCTCGTATACGAGCGGGCGATCGGAACCATCGCCTTGACCGACATGTTCCGGCTGAGAAACACGGCCAGGACGCAGAACAGAAGCGCGAGCCCGATCAGCACGAGCAGGAGCCAGCCGAACAGCCGGTACTGGCTGCCTACCTCCTTGGCCACGTACAGCGTGCCTATAAAGACCCCGTTATCGTAAACCGCCTTGCCGGCCAGAAGCATGCGGACATTTCCGGGAGCCGTCTTGAGGGGATCGTTCCCATGTCTTGGCGGCCCTGCATCCCGGCCGGTTTCCTTGATCGTAACGGTCTTGTACTCCGTCTGATCGCCTTCGGGCGTCCACTCCGCCACCGCGCTGCCGACCGCTGCGCTCAGTCCCATCCGCTGCTGTGCTTCGTACAGAAAATTCCCATGAGGGTCTTTGAAGCAGCCCACCGTCTGGTTCGCCAACGATGGATAGCTGCTGCCGAGATTACCTTCTATATTATAGGAGCCGGTATGCTCCATCGATTCATGAAACGCATAGGACATATCCTGAATCCAGTCGTTCAGCTGATTTTTCTGGTCGTTGATCAGCAGAAAATACAGCAGCCCGTACACCGTTCCGATGAACAGGGCGAGGAAAGCGATAAGCACCGCGGTATACTGCAGCGTCAATCGGTTCTGGGTTCTTTTGAACAGGTCACTCCCCTGCCGGGGCCAGGCGAAGGGGAATTTCCATTTCCATTTAGGCTTCAATTTTATAGCCGACCCCCCGGATGCTCTGAATCAGCTCTTGATCCAGTCCGCTGAGCTTCTTACGGAGCAGCTTGATCATGGCGTCGATCGCTTTGGGGCCGACATCGGCGTCGAGTCCCCAAATCCGGTCCAAAATGACTTCCCGGGTCAAGGTGATGCCCTTGTTCTGGATCAGCAGGTCCAGCAGCTGAAACTCCCGCGGCGTCAGCTGGACGAGCTCTCCCGCGATGCTTGCCGTCTGGTTGGTCCGGTTCAGGATAAGGCCGGGGACTTGAACTTCCTCACCTTGAATGGGCGCAAAATTCCGCCGCGACAGGGCGCGGAGCCGGGCGAGCAGCTCCTCGATTTCAAACGGCTTGACCAAATAGTCGTCGGCGCCCGCGTCCAGTCCATTGATTCGGTCCTGCAGTCCGTCCTTGGCGGTCAGCATCAGGATGGCGCCCATGTATCCTTCCTTCCGCAGCTGCCGGCAAGCCCAGACACCGTCGCCCTCCGGCATCATCCAGTCGAGAATCAGGACGTCGTAATTGGTGGCCTCGGCATACTCGCAGGCTTCCCTGCCGGTAGTGACCCAATCCGCGGTATGGCCGCCTTTTTTCTTCAGCATGTGCACGACCAGCTCTCCCAGCCGCATATCGTCTTCTGCCAGCAATATTTTCATCCATATTCGATCCTTTCCCGTATCTATATAGATGGACATTTTTTTCTTTAGTTCATTCGATCTAGCTCCTGAAATCGTGCCGGAGTTAAAGTTTAATAAGAGCATACTTCCGGCGGACAAACCGAGTCAAGAATCGGGGGCTGGCGGGTGCTTCAACCTTCCCTTCCAGCTTGGGTGCAAGCCATGGTTTGGGGGCTAAGCACGATTTTGAAGACTCTGCATATCGCAAAAACCCCAAAACCCAAGGCTTTGGAGCTCTTGAAGGTTTGGGGCTGATGACGAAGGCGGCATACCCCCGTTATACAACGGAGAGATGCGCTTTTTGATAATATGACGGGTTATGTAGTTAACTTCGCGTAGACGATAAAGAAAATCATGACCTCTCCGACGATGGCGTAATTGGGGACGGGAAAGATCAGGTCAATCACGAAGCAGCAAGCGAGAATCCCCAGCATAATAGCCAGATGATAGGGCTTCAGCCGCAAATGTTTGTGTCTGTACCGGTGAAACACCACAGAGGTCGATAAGAAATACAGGAGCACGGACCCAAACACGAATGCCAGCAAGAAGGAGTAATCCATCTGGTCTTTGTATAACAGCTGAATGGCTGCCGCGATCATACTCATCGACAAATACACGAATAAATGGCCGTAAATAATCATTTGGCCGGCCGTGTGGATTTCCCGGCTTACCTTTTTGTCGATGTTATCAAAGTACTGCCACCACATGGCAATGACCAGCAGGCTGGTAAAGGCGACGAACAAGACGGATGGCAGATCCCAGTGATTAAACTGCAGCACAGCCAGAATACTGACGACCGATTCGCCTAGAAGAATCAAGGTAAACAGGGCGAAGCGTTCGAACAAGTGGTGCGTATTGATCGGCGTTCTGACCAAGTGCCGGCGCCCCATTAAGGGAAGCAAAATATCTACGGCGATCCCCGCGTACAAGACGGCATACCGGATCCAGGAGTCGAAGAACAGCGAGCAGGCCGAGATCAGAATGCCGATCAAAAAGTGGGTGCCCAAATAGGAGGCGGTCACTTGCTGATGCGCCGCTTTGGCCCGATGGACGAAAAGATACTGCAGGGCCGTAAGCACCCTTGAGCCTATGTATCCTACAAAGAAGGGAACATAGTATTGGTCAAAATCTGGGGACAAACTCGCCGTCATGACGAGAACGAACAACAGCTGAAGGATCATGAAGACCCTGTGAATTAAAATATCCTGGCCGAACCGGTTCACAAAGAGCGTTTGTCCTACCCAACCCCACCAGATAGGGATAAAAATCAACACGAATTTGCTCAGGTACTCCAAGGGAATGGTTCCGTGTTCCGCATGCAGCAGGACATGCGTTGCTTTGGACACGGCTGCGACTAAGAGAAGATCGTAAAACAGCTCCAGCCAGGTCACCTTTTTTTCAATCATAGCCTTATGATCCCCTCCTTGATGTGATGAATGCAGTCAAATGAGTCAAAAGCGAATCCGCCGCTCATCCGAAGAATCAATTTATTATATCAATTTTCAAATCCCGGTCTACTACATTTTCGGAAATAGGACTGCAGGCTGTAACCGAAGTCCCGGATTGTTAAGCAGGGGTAAATACAATGGCCTTTTTTACTGATTTTTTGTACATTAGAGAGAAAAACTCAGTTAATATAATTTTATATACACGAAAAATAATATGTGCTATTCTAACGTTGCCAAAGAGATGTTATGCGTCAAGTATCGTTTATCGATTGCCACTACGCTTCTGGCTGCACGGAGCACCGGATCAACATTGGACGGTCCTTAGCCTGATGGACGGGCATCATGGGATGCCGTGGTCCTTACCGGGTGATTTCATGCTTTTTGAAACTACGCATTGTAGTATAAATTATAGGAGGGAATACATATGACAAAGAAGGTTGTTTTGGAACCCGCTGCTTTGAAATTTGCACAAGATACCGCCAATCCGCCGTATTTGTTTGATCTTGGACCGGAAAAAGGGCGCGAAGCCGTAGACGAGGTTCAATCGGGCGACGTCCCGAAGCTGCCGGTTGAAATTCAGGATATCACCGTTGAGGGAGGGCCAAGCGGACAGGTTTCGGTCAGACTGCTTCGTCCCGAAAACGTTACAAATAAGCTGCCGGTCATTCTTTATATCCATGGCGCCGGCTGGGTGTTCGGAAATGCGCATACCCATGATCGCCTGATCCGGGAGCTTGCGGTCGGTGCCGAGGCCTGCGTCGTATTCCCGAATTACAGCCTGTCTCCGGAAGCAAAGTATCCGACGGCGATCGAAGAAATCTACACGGTTCTGACCTGGATTGCGGAACATGGGGAGGCGTACGGCCTGGATACGGATCGCCTTACCGTGGCTGGGGACAGCGTTGGGGGAAATATGACAGCTGCGATTACGCTGATGGCGAAAGAGCGCAAGGGTCCCGCCATTCATAAACAGTTGCTGTTCTACCCGGTGACGGATTCAGGCAACGACACGGAGTCCTATCATCAGTTTGCGGAAGGTTATTTCCTGCGCCGGGACGCCATGGCCTGGTTCTGGGAGCAGTATATTACGAAGCCGAGCGATAAAGAGGAGATCTATGCTTCCCCGCTGCGGGCAACGCGCGAGCAGCTCGAAGGCTTGCCTCCTGCACTGGTCATTACAGCAGAAGCGGACGTTCTTCGCGATGAAGGCGAAGCTTACGCCAACAAACTGCGCGAAGCCGGCGTCCGGGTGACCGCTGCCCGGTTCCAGGGGGCCATTCATGACTTTGTCATGCTGAATGCCCTTGCGGATACAGCGGCGGCTAGAGGCGCGATCGCGCTGGCGAACGCTTGGCTCAAAGAATAGCAGGGGCGGTGAAAATAGCAAATGGCGACAAACATAGGCATTATGGTGGGGAGTTTAAGGGAGCATTCGTATAACCGGATGATTGCGGATACGATCCCGGAGCTTGTGGATTCCGCACAATATGAATTCATCTCGATTGCGGATCTGCCCTTATACAACGCGGATTTGGACCGGGAGGAAAGCCCGGAGTCGGTCAAACGCTACCGCGAAGCGGTTCAACAGGCGGACGGAATCATCATCGTGAGCCCGGAATATAACTCGGGCATCCCGGGTGTGCTGAAAAATGCGCTGGACTGGGCCTCAACCCCGACCAAAACCGCGGTCCTCATTCATAAACCGGCCGGGGTCATCGGTGCGACGCCAGGCGTTAAAGGGACGATTTTGTCGCAGCAGCAAATCCGGCAAACCTTGGACGCCGTTCAGTCTTATGTGATGCCGTTTCAAAAAATGTATATATCGCAGGCGATGGAGAAGGTTGATCCGGAGAGTGGTAAGCTGACCGATGAAACGACCCGCAGGTATGTACAGCGTTATGTGCGGTCGTTCATCCAGTGGGTCGATCAGGTACAGCAGATGAACGGGCAATAACCATTTTAATCAGGAGCTGAGGCTATTATGGGTAACATTGCAATTTATGGATTCGGTCGGATCGGAAGACAGTTGCTTCGGGCAGCGTTGGAACAAAATTTGTTTGTTCCTTACTCCATCTCCGATATTAAAGACGAAGCGACGCTGGCTGCGCTGTTTGAAGTGGACACGAATTACAAGCGCTGGCATGAGAGCGTATCGGGCGGCGAAGGCGCGATCGTGATCGGCGGCCGGGATATCCGGTATTTGAATTCGGCCAAGGAAGTGCCTCATTGGGGTGAGCTCGGCGTCGACCTGGTCGTCGACTGCACCGGGCGGGCCGTGACGCGGCCTGTGGCCGAACAGCACCTGGAGCGGGGAGCCAAACGGGTGCTGGTCAGCGGACCAAGCAAAACGCTTGATGACTGCGACGCCGTTCTGCTGAAAGGAATCAACCTCGACAGCTTCGATCCGGAAAAGCATAAAATCATCAGTATGGCGAGCTGCACGACGAATGCGCTGGCTCCGGTCGTCAAATTGGTCCGGGAAAACTACGGGATCAAATACGGCTTATTCTCCACGGTACACTCGTATACGAACACGCAATCGTTAACCGATCAGCCGATGAAGGACCGCCGGGACTCTTGGGCTGCAGCAGAAAACATCATTCCATCGTCTTCCGGCGCCGCCAAAGCGCTCAAGTTCATCTGGAACGATCTGCAGATTACCGGCAAAGCGTACCGCATTCCGACGCGTACAGGCAGCATTGCCGAACTGAACCTGATCACGGAGAAGCCCTGCACCGTTCAGGAGATCAATGATATGTTCCGGCAGGCCGCAAGCGAAGGCGATCTGAAGGGTGTGCTTGACGTTTTGGAAGGGGAATGGGCATCGTCACGCATCGTTGCCGATCCGCATTCCTCGATTATCGACCTGCCGTTAACCCAGGTGCAGGGTGAAATGCTGTCTGTCGCCACCTGGTACGATAACGAATGGGGTTATGCCTCCAGATTGGCGGAAGTTGCTGCTTATTTGGCAGGGAAATAGGATGAAATAGGGTTGCAGTTACAGAGGACAGGGGCTGCCGGTGAGTACCGGTGGCCCTAATTTGCTTGAGAAAGGGACGGATCGGATTCGCTCCGAAAAAATGGATTGACAATGAGCAGAACATCATTTATCTTTAATTTAAGATAAATAAATTCGAAATAAAAGCCCGGATTTAATAATCCTAAAGGAGCGATACAGATGATCACACGCACGGCAGGTAT
This sequence comes from Paenibacillus favisporus, assembly GCF_040545415.1. Classification (NCBI taxonomy): domain Bacteria; kingdom Bacillati; phylum Bacillota; class Bacilli; order Caryophanales; family Paenibacillaceae; genus Paenibacillus; species Paenibacillus favisporus. The sequence goes on from NZ_JBEPLV010000002.1 coordinate 1,018,555, forward strand.
TCATCACATTACGGCATTTTCAAGAAATCCCCAGGAAACGATTGATTTCTACAGCGGCATCCTCGGACTCAGCTTGGTGAAGAAGACGGTCAACTTCGATGATCCTACAGTGTATCACCTGTATTTCGGCGACCCGGCGGGATCTCCGGGAACGATCCTGACCTTTTTCCCCTATCCTCGGGCCCGGCAAGGTCAGATAGGGGGCGGTCAGGTGGGCATCGTGACCTTTGTCATTCCGCCCGGGTCCATCGATTTTTGGCAGGAACGGCTGGCTTGGTTCGGACGGGATACAGCAAGCAGCAAGCGGTTTGGCGAGAACTATCTGCAGTTCTCGGATCCGGACGGACTGCGCCTGGAACTGGTGGAGCGGGAAGACGGAGTCGGGGGCGCAAGCCCGCTTGAAAGCATTCCGGATGACCAGGCCATCAAGGGATTAGGCGGTGCGGTTCTGTTCAGCGAGGCTTATGCCGACACGATCGACGTGCTGGAGAACCTTCTCGGACTGGCCAAAATCGGGGAAGACAATGGATACGCCCGTTTTCAAGCGACGGCTGAACTCGGCAACCTGATCGATGTCCGTATGGAGAACATGGAAGCGGGACATGGCACTGCCGGAACCGTACATCACATCGCCTGGCGGGCAAGCGATAACGCGGAGCATGAAGCGTGGAGGGAACGCGTGTCGGTCAATGGCTTTGACGTCACCCCGATTAAGGACCGCCAGTATTTTAAAGCCATCTATTTCAGGGAACACGGCGGAATCCTGTTCGAGATTGCGACGGATCCTCCAGGATTCGCCCGGGACGAAGCGCCGGATGAACTGGGACGCAAGCTAATGCTGCCGGAATGGTTTGAACCGCAGCGCGGTGACATTGAGGCTCGGTTAGAGCCGGTTACGACCGAGAAAGTTTGGAATTGACCGCGAAACAGGCGGTGTGCGATATCGTGAGACAATCAGTATTTGGATATAGGGCGGTGTAGTATCGCCGGCCATCGATGATTCCTGCAAGGACAGGGGTCATCTTTTTTTTAGCAATCTTCTGCCTGAACGCTAGATTTTATTGTGAGACTTTGGCTTTTCACCATCTTTTCACCATCGCCCCTTACAATGACAGCATAACGGAAATGAACATACTTGAAACAAGGTGGTCTGTATATGGCAAATTCCAAATGGATCAAATGGACGGCAGGCATGGCGGGTGTGGTCATGTTTACAGGTTTCGTAGGATATATCTCCAAATTTAATCCGGCTGACACTGCTAAAGGGAATGTGGCGAGCGCATCCCCGATCTTCGGAGCGGGACAAGACGACTCAAGCGGCGACGTCGAGAACCAATGGCGGGACGAAGCTTCCGGCGGGGACGCAGGGTTCTCCGGGCAGGAACGCGGATTTATGGGCGGCCGCTCCCGGTCGGGCATGGACTTCGGTTCCGGGCAAAGCAGCAGCGGGGAAGGCTCCATGCGCACCCACGCTTCCTAGCGGCAGGCGCTGGACGGAGGTGATTGAAGATGCATACATTCAGAGCGATGAACACAGAATTCGTCACGCAGGGACTGCCTGAGGCGGAGCAGAGGGAAGCCGAGTCCTGGTTTGCTTTTGTGGAAAAGCATTTGACCCGTTTCGATCCGGGTAGCGAGCTGTCCCGGCTGAACCGTTCGGCAGGCAGTCCGTTTTTGGCGACGCCGATCTTGTTCGAAGCCGTCAGCGTGGCGGTGGATTATTACCATAGGGCCGACGGGTTGTTTAACCCTTTTCTCGGACAGCTCCTGTCTGATCTGGGCTACGGCCGAAGTTTCGGAGAGACAGCCGAGGAAAAGGGGTTTTCTTCACTGGCACCCGACCGAACGGAGGCTATTGCAAGGCTGCTGGGGTCTTTTGGCCCGGAGATCGGGGCCAAGCTGAACCCGCTGCATCGCAGCATCGAGCTGTCTCCGGCATGGTCGGTGGATCTCGGCGGCATCGCCAAGGGCTGGAGCGCCGAGAAGTTCGCGGGCATGATGCGCAGAAAGGGCATTGCGCACGGGGCGGTCAGCGCCGGCGGGGACATGATGCTGTGGGGCGGAGAGGATCGCCCGCAGCAGGTTAACATAGCGGATCCATTCGCTTTGGACCGCGACATTGATTCGTTCGTCATCCGCAGGAACGCGGGCGTTGCCACAAGCAGCCGGTTAAAGCGGAAATGGCTGGACGGGGAGGGACAAGAGCGGCATCACATCCTCGATCCCCGCACGATGATACCGAGCCTGACGGATGTGGTGCAGGCGACAGTCATCCATCCGTCGCTGACGGCGGCCGAGGTCTATGCCAAATGCCTGCTGATCCTCGGCCTGCAGGCCGGGACGGCATGGCTTGAAAGCAAACATCCCGCCGCGGCGGCTGTATTCGTCTGCGAAGACGGCTCCGTCTGTACGGCGGGATTCATCGAAGCATATCGACAGGAGAATGGAAAGGAGGCGGGATGATGGCGGTCTTTCATCATTTCGGCAGCAGCATCAGTCAAATTTTATCGGTGTGGGTCACGACGAGGGCGGCGGGGCTGACCTCTTATATGCTCCTGTTCGCTTCCATCGCGGCAGGGCTGCTGCAGGGCAGTGCGTGGGCCAAAGGGCCGGTGAAAGCGAAGCTGAACATGGTGCATCAATGGTGCGGCTGGTTCGGTCTGTTATTCGGTATGGCTCACGGGCTCGTACTCCTGTTCGACCGGTATGTCGGGTATTCCTTGGCGGATCTTTTGATCCCCTTTAAGGCGAGCGGCGACCGGTTGTGGATGGGGCTGGGGATTTTGTCGCTGTACTTGATGCTGCTGCTGATCATCAGCTCGGATCTGATGAAGAAGCTCGGCAAAAAGGCTTGGCGTTTGATTCATTTTCTGGCGATGCCCACCTATTTGATGGCGCTGGTCCACGGAATCATGCTGGGAACGGATAGCCGGCAGGCTCCCGTGATTGTGCTCTATGCAGTGACCGGCGTGACGGTGCTTATCCTGCTATTGAACCGGATCGCCGCTACTCGCAGAAAGGGCGGAGGGAGAATGATCGTGGTGCAGGAAGGCGGGAAAACCCGCATTAAACAAATTCCTTCTTCACGCTAATAGGACAGGCGGAGTGCTTCTGCGCTCCGCCTGTTAAGCATGATCAAGCGTTATTCGGATGTTATCAAGAGTTCATATTCGCGGGGTTCGGGCCATTTAGCGGCTGTTCTCCTGCCGTCCGGCGTAGTAGGGGGCGCCTGGATCGATGTCGATCACGACGCGCTGCGGCTCGGCCAGCGCATATTGATGCTCGCAGCGCCAGCGCATCTCTTCGGTGAAGCCGATCGTTTCGCCGTCTTCGATCACGTCTCCCTGCCTGAATAAATAGTACGCCACATCCATCAGCTGGCCGGCCAGCTCGGAAGGGTCGAGATCAAAGCAGTGGCATTGGACGTCGGGAATCCCGAGCGCCGCCAGCCCAAGTGAATCCATCAGCCCTTCATTGCGCCCGCTCCCGGTCCCTTCCACGTTATAAAATCGGATGTTCATCGCGCCGTAGAGCAGCTCGCCTTGTTCCACCGCAGCCAGGTACGCCTGCGGCTCGACAAGCTTGTCGCTGGCCCGGAAATAGACGGCGTCGCATGGAGCCGCCTCCAGCACGGCCCGCAGGGCGCCGGTCATCAGCTGCAATCTGTCTTGGGGCATAAGGCCGGAAGCCATCAGGTCGGTGAGCAGCAGCGTATAACCGCATCCGCTGACGACTTCTCCCGCTTCTCTCCAGTGCCAGGACTGCTGAACGGCTGTGGCGTAGTCGTCTACCGGGCGGTTGTGGACCGGCATCAGGCTGGTTTGCGCCGGCATCTCGCCTTCCGAATAGGCAACCTTATAGTCCAGGTGAAAAAAGTGCAGCAGATCATCCGGACCGGACTCATCCGGCTCCCACACCGCAAGGCCGGCATGTTCGCGTTCTCCGGCTTGCTGGGTGGAGCCGGTGTAACGCTCCATGCTTGCATACAAACGGTTTCGGTCGATTTCCGGCTTGTGCCGATATTTCAGTTCGACCGCATATACCCGCGAGAAGCCAAAGCTTTGTTCTTCCTGAGCTACCTCACTTGTCATGTTCCTCTTCTCCTATCGCTGTACTGTTCTCCATTCCTTATTGTAACGAATCTTTCCAATGCGTTCCAGCTCGTGTCCTGTATCCCGCCGGACAAGTAGACGGAAATTTATTGATTTCGGCGAATAGCTGGATGTCATAAATCCGCAGGCCGGCAATAAGTTATAAAAGGCCCGGCTGAAATCGGAGTGCTCCGAAAATGCATCGGTCCCGGGACGTAGTTTTATGTCGAAAAAAGTACAATTAAAGAAGGGATTTGAGGAAACGCATCGAATAAAGAGAAGTGCATTTTTACCTCAATACCCAATTTTCAGGAGGATGTTTAATGATCGTTGTATTGAGTTTGCTATACCTGGCTATTTATATCGCCATTTGCGGAGCGTTTTTCCAGCTTGCCAAAAAGGCGGGAAGAGACGACATCGCGTGGTTTGCGTTTGTCCCGATCTTGAATTATATTCTCCAGCTGAAGCTGATCAAGGAGAGTGCATGGTGGATCCTGATCACGCTGGTGCCGATTGCCAATATCGTGTTCGGCATCATCTGGCAGGTGAGGCTGCTGAACGCGTTCGGCAAAAACGGAGCCTATGTCCTTTTCGGCGTTTTCCTGGCTCCGGTGTATGTGATTTTGTGGATGGTTTGGGGCTACTCCAGCAAGACGACTTACCAGCTGTACAATCCGCCGGTTCCTCCAGGGCCAACAGCCGCTTTTTAAGCAGAAATCGTTCTTTGGCTCTGACTGGATCTGGATCTTTGCTTACATACCGACAGAACTGAAGCGTGATTCTAAGATTTAACAACGAAGGGCATGATTCGTCATCGGGTCGGCCCAAATCATCGAGGTAAAAATGCACACAATGACCGTGGCCGCTCCCGTTAGGGGGCGGTTTTGCGTTTTCGGATATCGGAGGTGTTACCGGGCAAGGGAACCTGATGCATAAAAAACAGGGGAAACAGCAAAATAATGGTAATCATTTCTCGAAGGAGTTTTCCCATTGTTTATTCAGCGGCTGAAAAAGTTTCTGTATACCTATCCCCGGCCTGAGCGGGAGCAAGAACATCAGGATTCTCCTAAGGGGAAGCCCCTTAGCAAAGAACTATCCGACAGTCTAGAGCTGCTCCAACAATCCATGGGCAAAAATACGGATTTTGTCATCCATCATCTTGCAGCCGATCAAGAATCGGACTATAAAGTCATCGTCAGCTATATCGACGGCCTGGTAGATTCGCTGCTCCTTTCCAAATTGCTGGAAAACCTGAATCGCTTGAAGTTAGATAATTTGCTTCGGGCGGACAAGGCATCTGCCGATTGGCTCAAAAATCAGCTGGCCATGGGGAATGTTCGGGTCATCTGCACGCAGGAAGATTTAATCCATTCGGTCCTGGACGGGAGGGCCGTCATTGTCGTTCAAGGCATGCGGGAAGCCTTCGCCGTCTATATCGATGGAGGTTCCCGGCGATCCGTAGAGGAGCCTTCCTCCCAGACGGTGATCCGAGGCCCGAAAGAAGGGTTTACGGAAGATATCACGACCAATATCGCCCTGCTCCGGCGAAAAATCAAATCCCCGCACTTGACCATTGAATCGCATGTCATCGGAACCTATACGCGCACCAACGTATCCATCGCCTATATCGATGGGATCGCAAACCCGGAGGTCGTCAAGGAAATGACATCGCGGATCCAGAGTATTGAAATCGACGGGATTCTGGAGAGCGGGTACATTGAGGAAATGATACAGGACGGCGTTCAGTCGCCCTTCCCAACCATATATAATACCGAGCGGCCCGACACGGTCGCCGGCGGGCTGCTGGAGGGACTGGTCGCCGTCTTTGTGGACGGCACGCCTTTTGTTTTAGTGGCTCCTGTCACTTTTTACCGTTTCCTGACCTCCAGCGAAGATTATTATCAACGATTCGATATTTCTTCCTTTCTTCGCATTGTCCGGATGATTTCGTTTTTCACCGCCCTGCTTCTCCCATCGATTTTTATTTCCTTAACCACCTTCCATCAGGAACTGCTTCCCATGCCGCTTTTGATTTCATTGGCCGCACAGCGGGAAATTACGCCGCTGCCGACGCTGGTCGAAGCGCTGCTGATGGAGCTGACCTTTGAAGTCATTCGTGAAGCAGGCGTCCGGATGCCGAGAGCGATCGGCCCGGCCATTTCTATCGTCGGCGCATTAGTGCTCGGTCAGGCCGCGGTCCAGGCGGGACTGGTATCGGCAGCCGTCGTGATTGTCGTCTCCTTTACAGCGATTTCCAATTTTGCACTTCCGGCGATTAACTTTGCTTCGTCCGTCCGCCTTCTCCGATTTGTACTGATGATATTTTCCGGAAGCTTCGGGCTGGTCGGTGTGCTTGGGGTATTGATTCCGCTGATGGCGCATCTGGCCTCACTCGAATCGTTTGGCGTACCTTATCTCATGCCGTCATCGCCTTTTAACAAAACGAACCAAAAGGACCAGATGATTCGGGCGCCCTGGTGGAAGCTGCGCACGCGTCCAGTAGGCATCGGGGACCAGAACCGGATGCGCCAGCCCAAAGACAAGAAGTCGTTCGCAGAACGTGAGGTCGGGCGTCCAAGGGATCCATTGGCCTAGGAAGGGGGATGGAGATGAAGAGAGGGATTGCCTGCTTGGTGCTGTTGGCTTGCCTGCTGCTTACGACAGGCTGCTGGAACCGGGCTGAGCTGAACGATCTGAGAATTACGGTAGCTGGCGGCATCGACCGAGTAGGGGACAAATGGGAAATCAGCTATCAGACGATCATCCCGTCCTCCATGGCCTCGGGTACGGGCGGCTCGGCAGGGATGGGCTCACAGCCGGCCATTTATGTGTTTTCCATGGTTTCCGATACCATTTTCGGCGCCCGAATGAAGAGTAATTTGGAAGCCTCCCGAAAGCTGTATGTCGCTCACGCCAAAGTGATTGTGGTCGGCAGGGAAGCGGCAGAGCGGGGGCTTGGCGAGCTGGTTGATTTGTTCCTGCGAAATTCGGAATCGCGTGAAAGCGTAGAGCTGCTGATCACCGACGGTACGGCGAAGGATCTGCTGAAGAAAATGGTTCCTCCCGAAAAGCTGCCGGGTGCGAGCTACAGCGATATTATGGGAAAAGAATCAAAATTCATATCGATTTTTCCGAAAAAAACGATCTTTGATTTGGCATTCAGCCTGCATTCGGATGCCAAAAGCATCGGCATACCGGTAGCTACTTTTGTGGGTGAGGATACGGAGGAGAACAAGGCAAAACTGCATTCGCTCGATGTCCTCAAGGATACCTCCCCTCCGCTTTCCTTGAGGCTGACCCGCCTTGGTGTATTCAGCGGGGACCGGTTGGCGGGGTATCTGAGCGGCAGAGAAAGCATGGGACTGTCGTGGCTTACCGATCAAGTGAAGGGGACCGAGCTATCCTTTCCTTGTCCCCAAGCGAAAAACAAGCATAATTCGATCATCATCACCTCTTCGAAAACAAAGCTAAGACCCGTCCATACTGGCACGCATTATACGATGCTGGTCAGCGTCAAGCTGAACGGGAATTTGATGGAATCCACGTGCAACAAGGACTTGTCCAAACCGGAGATCATCCGTGAAATGGAGAGGAGCATCGAAGCGGAAGTCCGCGACCAGATGTTTACCGGTTGGGATGCCGTGCGGCAGATGGGGGTCGACGTGACCGGTTACGCCGACATTATCCACCGCAGTTTTCCTAAGGAGTGGAGGAAGATGCAGACCACATGGCCTGAACAATTCAAGCGCATGGACATTCAGGTTCAGGTCAAGGCAACCATCCGCCGGCCGGGCTTGATCCAGAAGACGATACAACAGATGAAATAACGTTTGCCGTAGGCAGCCCTAGAGAAACTGGGTATGTAGAAGGAGTATCCTATGATTCGAACGACCCGTGCTTCTGAAATTGCCATATCGTTATCTTTGTATGAAGTAGGAAGCACTACCCTGTTCCTGATAGGGGGAGAGGCGAAGCAGGACGCCTGGCTCGCTATGCTGCTGGGCGCCGGGGCAGGGCTGCTGCTGCTTCTGGTATATTTGCTGATGTACCGCCTGGATCCGGAAAGGGATCTGTTCGAGATGTGCCGGCATTACTTGGGCAGCATATTCGGCTGGATTGCTGCGTTTGCACTTACCGCTTATTTTGCTTATGAAGCCTCCCGAAATTTTCGCGATATCGGCGAATTGGCCATTCAAACGATGCTGAACCGGACACCGATGTCGATCATTATTTTCATTTCGGTGCTTATCGGGTCGTACATCACCTATCTTGGGCCACGGGCGGCTTTCAGACTGAGCGTGATTTATGCCTATATCATGGCGTTCGGATATGTATTGATTTTAGTCATGGTCCCTTTGACGGGGCTGCTGCACACTAAATTTATGTTTCCTGTCCTGGAGAACGGATTCGCTCCAGTGTGGCGGGCGGCCATGCCTAACATCGTATCGTTTCCGTTCGGGCAGACGGTCCTGTTTTTGGTTTATTTTAAATATGCTCAGAAGGGCAAACATCTCGGCAGGCTCACCATCGTATCCTATCTGGCTACCGCTGTTTTTTTGACCGTTCTAAACCAGCTGGTTATTCTCGTTCTCGGTCCTAAGATTGCCACCATCGGCACGTATCCGCTGTTTATGGTCGTACAGATGATGGAGGTGGCCAACGTGATTGAGAGAGCCGACGCGCTGTTTGTCCTGCTCTTGTTCATGGGCATCGGCATGAAGGCTAATTTCTTACTGATCGGGGCAGGCATCGGCCTTCAGCGCATCACCGGAATCCGCTACAAGCTGTGGATCATCCCGCTGGCATTGACGGTATTTGCCCTCACGTATTTATCACCCACGTTTACGGAATATTTCAGGACAGGTCTCAAGCTGACCGTAGAGCAGCTGATGCCGATTACGCAGCTGGTGATTCCCGGGATACTGGTCATTGCGATGCTGATTGGCAAAAAGAAGCGGAAGCCGGCCTAGGCGAAGATTTCATTGGGAAATTCACATAATCCCGCTGCGGAGGTGGATACCCTATCCATATCTGTCCTAAAGGGGGATGAAATGTGGAACAACTGCTGCAATCGGAATCTTCAGCCCGGCGAATCCACCGCGAGGCCATGCCTTACCACAGCCCGGAAGATTTAAACCGGGTGGTCGAAGCTGCCAAGGATGCGAGGTTAGTATTGCTCGGCGAGGCTTCGCATGGGACGTCCGAATTTTATACGACCCGCGCCGAGATAACAAAACAGCTGATCGCAAGCAAGGCGATCCGGTTTATAGCTGTGGAGGGCGACTGGCCTTCCTGCTATGAAGTCAACAAGTACGTCAAGGATTTTGAGGATAATGAAGCCAGGAACGCGGCAGAGGCGCTGCGGGCATTTCACAGATGGCCGTCCTGGATGTGGGCCAACCGGGAAATGGAAGCGTTCATCGAATGGCTCAGAAGCTATAACTTGGAGCGGCCCGCCGGGGAACGGATCGGCTTTTACGGCCTCGACGTATACAGCCTGTGGGAATCCATGCAGCATATCGTCGATTATTTGAAGCAAACGGAGTCGCCTCTCCTGGATACGGCGCTGCAGGCGTTCGGCTGCTTTGAGCCTTATGGGGACGACTCGCAGTCCTATGGCATTTCCGCCGGACTGATCGGGGAAGGCTGTGAGGAGGAGATCGTGGCGCTGCTGCATGAAATGCAGCGCACCAGGCTCGGCCATCCGCAAAGCGAAGCGGAGCTGAACGCCATGATGAACACGATGGCGGCCGCCGACGCGGAGCACTATTACCGGACCATGGTCCGCGGAGGACCCGATTCCTGGAACGTCCGGGACCGTCATATGGTTCGGGCGCTCCGGCAGCTGCTCGATTATCACGGGCCGGATGGCCAGGCTGTGCTGTGGGAGCATAATACCCATATCGGGGACGCCCGCGCAACGGACATGGCGGCTGACGGCATGGTCAACGTCGGTCAGCTCGTACGTGAATATTACCGTCCGGCCCAGACGTTCAGCGTCGGCTTCGGTACCCATCACGGGCATGTGCTGGCAGGCTCGGCCTGGGGAGCCCCCGTGGAGGTCATGGAAGTTCCGCCCGCCATCCGGGGCAGCTGGGAAGACCTGCTGGCCCGTGCAGGCGGAGGCGAGAACATGCTATTGCTGTTCGACGCCGATGCCCAGCCGGAGCTGCGGGAGGTATTCGGTCACCGGGCGATCGGCGTCGTCTATGACCCCGGGTATGAGCTGGGGAATTACGTTCCCTCGCGTATGCCGATGCGTTATGATGCGTTCGTCTTTATCCATGAGACCCATGCCTTAGAACCGCTGGCTCTGCCGCTGATGGTTTGAAGGTTCATTGTTAAATGAACAAAAGCCGCCTGAGGATTATAGGCGGCTTATTTATCGTTTGTTATTTTGAAATGTCAATGATATAAGAAGTAATCTCCTTAATTTTTGTTTTGTTTAAACTGCTGTTGAAACGATAAATATTACAGAAAGCGTAGCTCATATTATTTTCAAGGTTGAGTATGCCATTTAAAGAGCCGGAATATCCGTGCGTGATGATATTGCTAATGATTAACTCCGTCGGTGTTTTGTCCATCAGCTTTTTGAGCATTTCGAAAACCTGATCCTTACCTTGCAATGTATTACGGCCGATAATATTCCATTGGATATCTTCTATCGTCTTCTCATTAATAAAGTCAATATCGTTGCAAACAAAGGCAGCATTAAACGCTCTGAGGAACTCTTTTTTGGGTGCGTTTCCGCAATCTTCTCCGCAAATCACTTTCACCTGTTCGTACCGGGTATTGTCTTCTGCCATATTGACATCCCCCTCATTCAGTTTCTATGATTTTGTTCTTCGACATCGTATTTTCATACTCCTTGTTGTCTAAGGAACGAAAGCGCGCCAGATCGTTTTGGGAAATATGGGTCAGAAAAGCGGCTCAAGGGATTTTCCCGGCGGCTGCTTTAGCTGCAAAAAGAGCACTCCGTGAACAGGGGAGGAAATCAGGCATACGCTGCCGAAAACAATTAGGCGTCCAAGATCCAACCGAAGGGTGATTACATCCGGAAAGGGAAGGAAGGACTGAACAGCTTGTGTTGAAAACTTTTTTTTGAAATATGTCGATCTGGGTTTCGTCCATTCGTCGTCTATATAGAAACCATGAAAAAGGAGATTATTCTCATGCACATTGTCCTTTCAAAAGACGGAACCAAGATCGCTTACGACCGGACCGGGAGGGGGCCTGCGCTCATCCTGGTGGCGGGAGCTTTCAGCTACCGCAAATTTCCGGCACAGGTCCAGCTGGCTCAGCTACTGTCCAGTCAGTTTACCGTATATAACTACGACCGCCGCGGGCGGGGAGAAAGCGGGGATTCCCAGCCTTACGCCGTGGAACGCGAGATCGAGGATTTGGAAGCGGTCATCGAAGCGGCCGGAGGCTCCGCGTATGTCTGGGGGCTGTCCTCGGGAGCCGTATTGGCGCTTGAGGCAGCCGCCGGAGGGGCGGCCATCACGAAGCTTGCCCTCCACGAACCGCCGTTTGTGGTCGATGCCTCGGACCGGAAGCCGCCGCAGGACTTTATACCGCAGGTGACGGAGCTGATCCGCAGCGGGCGGCGCGCTGAGGCGATCAAGTATTTTATGACCAAAGGGATGGGAGCCCCCGGGTTCGTTGTCAGCATGATGCGAATGATGCCGAAGGTGTGGGCGAACCTGATGGCGGTGGCCCACACGCTGCCCTATGATGCCGCGCTGCTTGACGGCTACTGGGACGGCAAACCGTTGCCGATTGAACAGTGGGGCCGCGTGACGATGCCGACGCTTGTTCTGGAAGGGCCGGACAGTCCGGTCTCCCTCCGCCATGCCGCCGGTGCGCTGGCCCAAGGACTGCCTAACGCCATCCTGCTGAGTAAGAAGGGGCTCGGCCATACGAAAAAGCTGGACGCTACGAAAATTGCGGCGGAGCTGTCCGCATTTTTTGCAGACAAGGCGAAAGCATCCGGCATGTAGAGGCATTGTTTGAACGATCCAGACCAAAAGAAATAATGAATTTTTAAAAAAATGAAGCGCTGATGTCGATATCAGTCTCTCCCGTTCGTCGAAATGATAGAAGCTGAATTAGGGAAGCTGTGAAGAGCACGGCGGGCGGCTTCATCCAATCCAAGGAGGAATAAAACATGAGATTTATGATGATCGTCAAAGCTACAACGGATTCTGAGGCGGGAGTTCTGCCAAGTCCGGAGTTAATCGAAGCCATGCACCGCTACAACGAGGAGCTGGCCAGAGCCGGTGTCCTGCTGGGAGGCGATGGCCTGCATCCGAGCTCCAGTGCAATCCGCATTTCTTATCCGGAGCCCGGCGGCAAACCGAAAGTGGTTGACGGGCCGTTCACCGAAGCCAAGGAGATGATCGCGGGATACACCCTGATCGAAGTCAAATCGAGAGAGGAAGCGATCGAGTGGGCGCTGCGGATGCCGGATCCCCACGGATTTGGCCAGGGTCAAATTGAGCTGAGACAGGTGTTTGAGGTGGAGGACCTGACGGATAATCCGGAAGCGATCGCCAAGGAGAACGCGCTGAGACAGCAGCTGGAGGAGCAAAGAAAAGCGTGACTTCATCCCAAACGCACCGGACCATTGACGCCATCTGGCGGATTGAATCCCCGAAGCTGATCGCCGGCCTGACACGAATGGTCCGGGATGTGGGCCTGGCCGAGGATTTGGCCCAGGACGCCCTGGTGATCGCCCTTCAGCGGTGGCCGGAAAGCGGCATTCCCGACAATCCCGGCGCCTGGCTGATGACGGCGGCCAAACGGCGGGCCATCGATCTTCTCCGCAGAAACAAGCTTCGGGACGAGAAATACGCGGAGATGGCACAGACAACGGAATTGTATACCGAAGATGACCTGGAGCGGAATATGGACGGGGAGATCGGCGACGATCTCCTCCGTCTGATTTTTATGACCTGCCATCCGGTACTGTCGCAGGATGCCAGAGTTGCGCTGACGCTTCGCCTGTTATGCGGCCTGACCACGGATGAAATCGCCCGTTCCTTTTTGACGGCAGAATCGACCATCGCCCAGCGGATCGTCCGCGCCAAACGGACCTTAAGCAGCCGCAAGGTTCCTTTTGAGGTTCCGGCAGGAGAGGAGCTGCAGAAGCGCTTGAGCGCCGTGCTTGAAGTCATCTACCTGATGTTTAATGAAGGATATTCGGCGACGACCGGAGACCATTGGCTCCGCCCGCTGCTCTGCCAGGAAGCGCTGCGGCTTGGACGCGTTCTGGCCGAGATTGCCCCGGAGGAACCGGAGGTTCACGGATTGGTGGCTTTGATGGAAATCCAGTCCTCCCGTTTCAAGACCCGGGTCAGCGCTTCCGGCGAGCCGGTGCTGCTGATGGACCAGAATCGGGCGCAGTGGGACAGGCTGCTTATCCGCCGCGGGCTGGCGGCGCTGGAGCGGTGCCGGAAGCTGGGCCGCCCGCTCGGACCTTACGCACTTCAGGCGGCGATATCCGCCTGTCATGCGCAGGCGCCCGCTGCAGCGGACACGGATTGGGCCCGCATCGCTGCCCTCTACGAGGCGCTCTCCAGGGTGGCGCCATCCCCGATCGTCGAGCTGAACCGGGCGGTGGCCATTTCGATGGCCTTCGGTCCGGCATTCGGACTGCAGCTCGTCGATGAACTGATGCACGAGCCCGCCCTGACAGAGTATCACCTGCTGCCGAGCGTCCGCGGCGACCTTTTGGCCAAGCTCGGAAGGATGGGCGAAGCCCGCTCCGAATTCGAACGGGCGGCCGCCATGACTCGCAACAGCCGTGAGCAGCAGCTGCTCTTGAAGCGGGCCGCGGAGTGCGGCGGTTCACCAAATTAATTATTTTGCTGCCGCATGTCGATGAAGGACGTTCCCATTCGTCGTCATAGCAGGTGGAAGAATAAGAAGGGCAGGAAATCGCGGCCTTCGTTCTTCCTCCAACAAGGAGGGAAACGTTCATGAGATTTATGTTGATCGTCAGGGCAAACGGGTTGTCCGAAGCAGGTATTTTACACACGCGCTGGTTCGAAGAAGGAATGGCTGAATATCGCAAGGCGTTGGCGCAGGCAGGCAAGCTCCTCGCCGCCGAGGAGCTCCAGCCCAGTTCAAGCGGGGTCCGAATCCGGCTCACCGGCCGGGACGCTAGTCCGGAGGTCAACCCCGGTCCATTCCCGCTGGATCATCGGCTCATCGCGGGATACGTAGTCATCGAGGCGGAAACGGCGGACGAGGCGGTGGCATGGGCGATGAAGATGCCGGTACCCGCAGGCTGTGAGGGCAGCGAAGTAGATGTCCGCGAGCTCAGGGAGTGGGTGCAGGAAGACCGGAATCCTAGGGTGTTGGCCCTGGAAGCCGACCTGCAGGAGCAGGTCCGTATGCTGAATCAGATGCAGAAATTTTTATAAGCAACCCATTCATCGTTGACAAAGGAGCGAATTATAAATGAGTCAGGAAGTCGTCGATTATATTGAGGCGTTGAAAGAACCGTGGCAAAATGAGCTGTCCACCCGTCTGCGTGAAGTGGTCCAACAGGCCTTGCCGGGCGTGAGCGAGCGCATCCAGTACAAGAAACCCCATTTTTTGAAAAATGGAAAATACGCTGCTGTCATCTCCGTCTCGAAGGATGCGGTCAGCTTTACGATCTTTAATGCGGACGGGCTGGACCTTCCGGAAGGCATGTTTGAGGGACCGGCGGAAAGAAAAACGATGAGGCTGCGCAAAGGGGACTCGTTTGATGCCGGCCAGCTGTCGGTTTGGCTCAGCAAGGCTGCCGAAACGCTGTAAATGTTAACCTTAGACCCGTCGCGATATGGAAATCCGAACCCTTGAATGCCAAGGGTTTTTTTGTTTTTTTTCGCAGAACCGGGAATCATTCGGGCAGGATGGGACACCCTATAACAGGTCCAGGATTGACCGCCATATTATGCTTCTTGGAGTGGTTAAAGAGCTGATGAACCGATTCAAGTCTCGTTATGCCCGTTATATTGCCGCTGTCCTGTCGACTGCATTGATTGCAGGCGCGGTCCTGCTCTACCGGAACCTTCCGGGCCAGCTGCAGCCCGAAACCAAACCGCATTCGATGACACAAAAAGTGGTTAAGCCTCAGCGTGAAAAAACGATTCCCGAAAAACTAGAGGAGCTCGACCGGACTTATCCATTTGGGGAGCCTCCTGAGGGCAGTGCCAGATCTTACTGGGGGGCCGGAAAGGGCAAAAATCTCATTGTCGTTCAGCTGGAATCCTTTCAAAATTTTGTGCTGAATGCATCGGTTCAGGGGCAGCAGGTAGCGCCAGTTATGAAAAAGCTGTCCAAAGAAAGCTTGTATTTTCCATACATATTCCAGCAAATCGGAGTAGGCAATACGTCCGACGCGGAGTTTGCCGCCAGCACGTCGATCTACCCCATCGGGTTTTCGGCCATGTCTACTACGTATGCCGACCGAAAGCTGCCGAGCCTTGCCAAGCTGATGGGCAGGAATAATTACGTAACGGCGACGTTTCATGTCAATGACGTGACCTTCTGGAACCGGGACCAAATGTATCCGGCGCTGGGGTTTCACGCGTATTATGACAAGCCCTATTTCAGCAAGGTCAAATTCAGCCGGTTCGGGGCGTCAGATGAGGAATTGTTCCGGGTCGGTATCCGTAAAATGAAAACGATGCGAAAGCTGGACAAGCGGTTCTACGCCCAATTCGTCACCGTGACGAGCCATTCTCCCTATAAAATTAAAGAAGCCGACAAGCGTCTTCATCTTCCCGACGACTTCGCCGATCGGCGCCTCGGGGACTACTTGACGGCCGTTAACTATACCGATTATGCCTTGGGGACTTTTATCGACATGCTGAAAAAATCGGGTCTCTGGGATACCAGCGTAGTCGTGATCTATGGAGACCATTTCGGCCTTCATAAAAGGTATCATCGCCCCGCCACCGTCAGCAAAGCGCTCGGCATTCCGTACCATAAGCACATCAGCACGTACAACGTGCCGCTGATCATCCACCTGCCCGGCCAGCACGAAGGCAAGAGGATCGAGCGGACCGGTGGGCAAATCGATATTTTGCCCACAGTGGCCAATGTGATGGGCATTGATTTGAAACAGGAGAAGTTTACCGCATTCGGCCACGATTTGGCCAACGTCGATCATAATATTGTCGGATCGCGGTATTACATGCCGGCCGGCTCCTTTTTTAATGACGACATCGTGTTTGTCGCTGGAAAAAACGGATTTGAGGACGGAAAAGCATACGATCTCCGAACGCTGCTGCCGGTGCAGAACGTCGGGCGGTATCGACCGGACTTTGAATTTATTCAAAAGCGGATGGGGCTGTCAGACCGGTACGTGAAGCGTCTGCCCGCCAGGCCCGGCGTCAAGCTGGAATCCCAGTCGAAGCAGGAGCCCGCGGGGGCCAAAGCGCCGCCTAAAGCGGAAACCGGGCCGGGAGCAAAGCCGGTTGAAAAACAGGCGGGCAATGATGGGCCAGCCGGCCCCCGTGCCAAGCCGAGTCCAAACGGAAAAGCGGGGAAGGACGGAAGCAAAGAGCGCATCAAGCAGCCTGCAGCGGATCATCCGGCACGGTGAGCGGATTATTCAACGGCATGGATCGTCATACCAAAAAACAGCGGCCCCAACCGGATGCACCGGGGACCGCTGTTTTGCCGTTAAGGGGAGTGCAGCCTGGCGGAAATAGGAACTTACTCCGCCGAATCCGATCCGGAAGCGCCGGAGCTTCCTTCTGCCGGCGGCTGGCCGCCCTGGTCCCCGGGCACACCCTGCCCGCCCGGCATCCCGGCTGAGGCTCCTTGGCCTTGACCGCCGCCCATCTGCCCTTGAGGGAACTGCCCGGACTCGAACGGACGGTGCACCATCTCTCCTCCGAGGTGAGCGGTATACATCACCAGGACGACGGCTGCGAGGGTCACCACGAGGTACAGCGGGTTTCTGCCGATATCCCGCTTTTTCCAGAGCCCAATCGCTCCGCGGACGATGCACAGCGCGATCGCCAAATACATCGTATAGACGCCGTACATTGCATGAGTTTCTACGTTCGGATTGCGCATCATTTTCGGTCCGGTCAGTACCGCAGCGACCGTGCTGACCGTGCCGATGATGAGGCAGATGAGGGCTGCGGAATGCCACTCCCGTTTTTTCCAGATCAGTGCAGCCAGATCAAACAGCAAGCTGAACAGCAGGAGCACGATCGGAAAATGAGTAATGATAAAATGCTTGTTATCCCATAAATAATTCATCACCATTCCTCCTCCATTTCAATTAACACTACATAACGTAGTTTTAAGTCTCCGAAAAAACGCCGCTGCCTGATATGAAACGGCAAGGCGTTGTTTTACCGCATTATCCAATGCCAAATACGACGAATACGAATGCGATCAGCGAGACGATGCAGGGGATAAGCGGCGGACGCAGCGGCGGCTTAAAGTGCGGATCCACCAGCAGCTTCAAGCGCAGATTGATCGCATTGTCGGCAAACGACGCGCTGCTCGGTACCAGCGTGGCGGATGTCCCCCGCTTCAACATCACGAGCAGGGCACTGCCAAGATCGGCGACGCTCCCGGTGGCGCGAACGGCCTGCCGGTCGGCCATCAGCTCGATCAGCATTTTGTATTTGCCGATCAGCCAGCGGTAGATCGGTATGTACCAGAACGTGGTGCCGACCAGCGTCAGCAGAAAAATTTTAAGCGGATGCCTCTCGCTCAAATGGTACTTCTCGTGAGCCATGACGGCCGCGAGTTCGCTCTCGCTCAGCTCGCATATGAGGCCTGTCGACAGGACGATGCGGGGCCGCAGCAGTCCCACCGTCATGGCTACCTGATCCGGATGATCGATCACAGTTAAAGCTTGGGGACCAAGACCGTGCTCTTCGCCGATCGCCTGCGATAAGTCGGGATCCAGGCAGCGGTGCAGAAGCTTCCTCCAGCGGAACGAAGCGATGCCTTCCCGGAGCCAGACGGCAAGCGACAGCAGGAGCGAGGTAAGCAGCAAAAACAGCATGACATTGATCCGGACCGGGAACCCGATGAACCGCAAAAATTCAATGCAGACATTAAAGAGGTTCGCCGGCATACGGACATGGAAAATAAACTGAACCACAAACAGCGTCATCTGCACGTAGACCAAGCCGGCCGTCAGCATGACAAAGGCGAGCATCCCTTTCGATCGCTTTTCCCACATGGCTTACCGATCCTTTTTCCATTGTTTGATTTGCTTCTCCAGCTGGTCGAGCAGGTCGGGGTCCACTTGTTCCATCGCATCGATCATATGGGCGACGGCCCGGGAACCGAACTCCTTAACCAGATCGTAGGACAGCTCTTTCGATTGTTCCTCCAGAAACTGCTCCTTCGTCAGAACGGGGCTGTACACGTAAGATTTCCCCTGAAGCTTCTTCTGCAGAATTCCCTTGTCAACAAGCCGGTTCATGACCGTCATGATCGTGTTGAAGCTCATGGGCTTGTCTTCGCTGATCTTGGCGTTCACTTCCTTGATGGTCACCGCCTCCAGGCGGCTCCAGATCACGTCCATGACCTTGGCTTCAAGCGGGCCGAAGAATCGCTCCAATCCCCGTCCTTGATAATTGAACTTGTTCATCTTCATACAGCGCACTCCCTTTACACTACAAATTATAGTGTTATGTCGGCATGCCCGTCAACCAGGACCGGAGCACTGGCTCTCCAGGCCTTCAGCGCCTGCATAACCTGTGCAGCTAAAGGATATGATTTCAAGAAAAGTTCTTCTAGCAAACGGACGCTGCTGTGATACAATAGGTAAGTCGTTTTTTTTGGCATACCGTAGGGAGGGAGTCACACCATTCATGAAACAGGTGCCGTTTATCGCCGTGGAAGGGCCCATTGGAGCGGGGAAAACCACGCTGGCTGCGATGCTGGCTAACAGACTGGGCTTTCCGGTGGTGAAGGAAATTGTGGAGGAAAATCCGTTCATCGAGTCATTTTACGAGAATATGGAGGACTGGAGCTTTCAGCTCGAAATGTTCTTTTTGTGCAGCCGGTACAAGCAGCTCACCCATACGGTGAACGGCTATATCGGCAAGGGACAGCCGGTGATCTCCGATTATCATATGTATAAAAACCTAATTTTCAGCGAAAGAACGCTGCACGGAGTCGAGCGGGACAAGTACCGGCAAATCTATCAGGTGCTGACCGGCGATCTGCCGAGGCCGAACGTCATTATTTATATCCGGGCCAGCCTGGATACGCTGCTGCAACGGATCGCCCGGCGGGGCCGCCCTTTTGAAGAAGGAATGGATCCCGCCTATCTCAAGCAGCTGATCGAAGACTATGATGCCGCGATGGGCAAGCTCAGTGCCGGCACAGACGGTTCATCGACGGTACTGCTGACGATTGATGGGGACGAAGTTGATTTCGTCAAGAATGAGGAACAATTTGAAACGATAGCCTCGCAAATAAAGGAGCTTGTGTATGAATCCATATAATATCCCGGATAATGCGGTCATTACGGTGGCGGGCACGGTGGGTGTCGGCAAATCGACGCTGACGGCGGCGCTGGCCGGTTCGCTCGGCTTTAAAACCTCGCTGGAGCAGGTGGACGACAATCCATACCTGGAGAAGTTCTATCACGATTTTGAGCGCTGGAGCTTCCATCTGCAAATCTATTTCCTGGCCGAGCGGTTTAAAGAGCAGAAGCGCATGTTCGAACTCGGCGGTGGCTTTGTCCAGGACCGTTCCATCTATGAGGATACCGGGATTTTCGCCAAAATGCACGCGGATAAAGGGACGATGTCGGAAACGGACTTCCGTACATATACCAGCCTCTTCGAGGCGATGGTAATGACGCCTTATTTTCCGCATCCGGATGTCCTGATCTATATCGAAGGGAGCCTGCCGTCCATTCTGTCCCGAATCCGGGAACGCGGCCGCGAGATGGAAATCCAGACCGACGTGTCCTATTGGGAAGAAATGCATGAACGGTATACCGTCTGGATTAACGGATTTCATGCCTGCCCGGTGCTGCGCCTGAACATCGAGGATTATGATGTGCACGACGAGCGGTCCATGTCCGACATTTTGACGCAAGTGGGCCGAACGATTGCAGGCACGCCGGCAAAATTATAGTTATAAAGGAAGACGGATCATGCCAGTGGGCGTGGTCCGTTTTTTAGATTATAAACGATCAGCGGAGCTGTCCAGCTCTGTCAACGGTTAACGGACGAAAGTACCGGCGGGAATATCATGAAGCGCGCGCTTTCCCCGATTAAGCAGCAGAAACACGATATACAGCAGGATCATCCCGTTCGGAATCAGAACCAATGCGGGATATGGCGGCTCCTGGATGCTCCACCATGGATCCGGCACCAAGACGATCAGATGGGTCAGCTCCCACGGCAGCAGCTTGAGGCAGGTCCGGCCGGCGGCCTGGATGAAGGAAATACGCCCTCCGTCCCTGCGGGTCACCGAGAGCCGCAGCAGCTTTTTGCCTAACGTCGCGCCGAAAAAATACTCCGACACGATAAAATACAACCACACGGGGAAGGACATGGTGGCGAGCACCCAGCATTCGATCTGATAGCCTTTGACCAGCCTGTCAAACGGGAATCCTCCGGTCAGATGATAGGCCGCCAGCTGGAGACCGACGAGCACAAGCGCAAGCATGATAAAATCCAGCCCGTAGGCGGTAAGTCTTACCAAGGTCAGCTTCATGGCTGTTTCCCCTTTCCGTATCGTACGGAGCTGATGATGGCGGTTCTGCTTCTTCCAATGTACGTCGAACGCGGTTTGTCTAATCCTATTATCTATGACGGCGGGCTGAGGATCTACAACCTTTCATTCTGATTTTTGGATAAAGTCGCTTCTTTGAAACATTATAACGTTATATTTACTTGTGGATGGTTCCATGCTATCTTAAACATTATAACGTTATAATAAAAAGACAGGTGATGACATGGAGCAAACTACCGTGCTCCGCCAAGTGAAGCTTGTGAGCGGAGAAGAAATCGACATCGTCATAACCAACGGTGTCATCGCCGGCATAACGGCTGCCGGCGAGGGGAAGGGCGACGCCGTATGGGACGGCCGGGGCACTTACGTGTCGAGTGGTTGGATCGATATGCACGTTCACGCCTTTCCCGAATTTGACCCTTACGGCGATGACATTGACGAAATCGGCGTCAAGCAGGGCGTCACGACGATCGTCGACGCGGGAAGCTGCGGGGCCGACCGGATTGCCGATCTGGCCGCCAGCGGACGTGCAGCCAAGACGAATCTGCTCGCCTTCATGAACATTTCGCGGATCGGCTTGGAGCGGGTGGATGAGCTGTCCCGGCTGGATTGGATCGACCGCGGCAAAGCGATCGAGGCGGTGCAGGCGTATCCGGAGCTGATCGTCGGGCTGAAGGCGCGCATCAGCCGGAGCGTCGTCAAGGAGAGCGGGCTCGAGCCGCTGCGCCTTGCCCGGGGCTTGTCGGCCGATACCGGCCTGCCGCTGATGGTGCATATCGGCTCGGCGCCGCCGGATATCCGGGACGTGATCCCCCTTCTGGAGAAGGGCGACATCATCACCCATTATTTAAACGGCAAGAGCAACAATCTGTTTGACGCGGACGGCCGTCCGCTGAACGTGCTCACCGATGCCGTGCGGCGCGGCGTCCATCTGGATGTTGGGCATGGGACGGCAAGCTTCTCCTTCCGGGTGGCTGAAGACGCGAAACGGCACGGCATTCATCCGGATACGATCAGTACGGATATTTACCGGGGCAACCGGCTGAACGGTCCCGTGTACAGCTTGGCAAATGTACTTTCCAAGTTCCTCAGCCTGGGGTATTCTCTAGAGGAAACGATCAGCAGGGTCACGGTCCGTGCGGCGCAGTGGCTTGGCAGATCCGAGCTCGGGCGGATACAGGTCGGAGATGCGGCGAATTTGAGCCTCTTTACGGTGAGCGGCGAATCCGCGCAGCTTGTAGATTCCGAGGGTGTGCACAGAACGGCCGAGCAAGTCATTACTACCAAAGGAGTGGTCATTCATGGGGAATTCATTGTTTTCTAAGTATGGGCTAAAGCGGGTCATCAATGCCAGCGGACGGATGAGCATTCTCGGCGTGTCCGCGCCGACGGACACGGTCATGGAAGCGATGAAGCAGGGCGGGCAGAGCTATGTGGAAATCGCCGACCTGGTGGATAAGGCGGGCGATTACATTGCCGGAGTTCTCGGCTCGGAGGCTGCGGTCATCGTCAACTCGGCATCCAGCGGCATCGCCTTGTCGGTGGCCGGTATCGTTACGCAGGGAAACCGCCGCCGGAGCGAACAGCTGCATAAAGAGCCAATCGCGAAAAACGAAATTATCATTCTTAAAGGTCATAACGTGCAGTACGGCGCTCCGGTGGAAACGATGGTCTACCTCGGCGGAGGCAAGCTGGTCGAGGTCGGATATGCCAATGAGGGGCGCACGGAGCATATCGAAGACGCGGTGACGGACAAGACGGCTGCCATTTTGTACGTAAAATCGCATCATGCCGTACAAAAGAACATGATCTCTGTTGAAGAAGCGTGGGAAGCCGCCAAGCGGGCAGGCGTCCCGCTGATCGTCGACGCTGCGGCGGAAGAAGACCTCCAGAAGTACGTGAAGTGCTCGGATCTGGCCATTTACAGCGGCTCCAAGGCGATCGAAGGACCGACTTCCGGCATTGTGGCCGGTAAACGGGAATATATCGAGTGGGTGAAGGTCCAGCTGCACGGTATCGGACGAAGCATGAAGGTGGGCAAGGAAACGTCGTTCGGCCTGCTGCAGGCGCTGGACGAATATAGGGTCAAAGTCGACCGGAGCGAGGAGGAGAAGGCTTCGCTGCAGGCACTGATGCCGCTGAACGATATTCCCGGGGTCCGGGTAACGATCGTGCAGGATGAGGCCGGCCGGGCCATTTACCGGGCGCGGGTGCAGATCGATCCGCAGCAGGCGGGAACGACCGCCAAGGATGTGAACGACGGCTTGAGGCAGGGCGCCATTGCGATATATACCCGGGATTACGGCGTAAGACAGGGGTATTTTGACATCGATCCAAGGCCGTTGATGGGCGATGACATGACGGTGATTGAATCGCGAATCCGTGAATTGACAGGAGGAAAATAAAATGTCCCACATAGAGAAGAGATGGTATAAGGGCCGTGTCGCCCTGAACGTGCTGGCGAAGGATATCGCGAACGCCAAGGAGATTTTTGAAGCGGCCGAAGGCCATGTGCTTGTCGGCGTCCTGTCGAAGAACTACGCCAGCGTGGAAGAAGCTGTGGCGGCGATGAAGCAGTACGGCGAGGCGATCGACGAGGCGGTGTCGATCGGGCTTGGGGCCGGGGACAACCGCCAGGCAGCAGTTGTGGCAGAGATCGCCAAGCATTATCCCGGCAGCCACATCAATCAGGTTTTCCCGGCGGTCGGCGCGACCCGGGCGAACCTCGGGGCGAAGGACAGCTGGATCAACAGCCTTGTATCGCCATGCGGCCGTCCGGGCTATGTCAACATTTCGACCGGCCCGTTCAGCGCGGCGCAGTCCGAGCCCGCCATCGTTCCTGTGGCGGCAGCGATCGCGCTGGTGCGCGACATGGGCGGGAATGCGCTCAAGTATTTCCCGATGCAGGGGCTATCCCGCGAGGATGAGTACCGTGAAGTCGTGAAGGCATGCGCTGCGGAGGGTTTTGCCCTGGAGCCGACCGGCGGCATCGACATAGACAATTTCGAAGCCATTCTCCGCATCGCGCTGGAAGGCGGCGTGCCGCAGGTCATTCCGCATGTGTATTCTTCCATCATCGACAAAGATACGGGCAATACCAACATCATGCACGTCCGGACGCTGACCGGAATCATGAAGAAGCTGGCGGACGATTATGCCTAAGCGCATTGCGGCTTTCGGGGAAGTGATGATGCGCCTGACGGTTCCGGGAGTTGAACTGCTGTCCCAGTCCGGGACGCTGCATTACACGTTCTCCGGCACCGGAGTCAACGTGGCTTCCGCACTGTCACGCATGGGCCATGAAGGCATGATCGTGACCCGCCTGCCGGACAATCCGATGGGCGATGCGGCGGCAGCCTATCTCCGCAAGCTCGGCATCGGCCTCTCCTTTGCGGGCCGCGGCGGAAAGTACCTCGGGATGTACTTTCTCGAGAACGGCTTTGGGGTCCGGCCGAGCCGGGTCACGTACACGAACCGGCTGGAGAGCAGCTTTAACACCGCACCAGAGGGAACGTACGATTTCGCCGATATTGCGGACAAGGTGGACGCCGTTCACTTCTGCGGGATCGCCCTGGCTATGAACGACGGGGTGCGTGCCCATATGAAGGCGCTCGCCCGGGCGGTGAAGCAGCAGGGCGGCACGGTCATATTTGACTGCAACTACCGTCCTTCCCTGTGGGGGGAAGACGGATATGACCGGGCAAGACCGCATTACGAAGAGATGCTCCGCCTCTCGGACGTCGTCCTGATGAACGAGCGGGACGCCATGCTGACGCTTGGCCTCCATACGGAGAAGGAGGCGCGCCGGGAGCAGCTGGAAGAGCTGATCCCGCAGGCCGCCCGGACGTTCGGCATCCGCACGGTCGCCGGGACCCACCGCTTCGTGAACGGCGACAATTCCCATTCGCTGCAAGGATTTATGTTCACCAGCGGACAATTTGCGTATTCGGACCTGCTGACGTTCGCCGTCTATGATAGAATAGGGGCAGGAGATGCTTTTGCCAGCGGAATCATCCATGGCGAGCTGGAAGTCCTGCCGCCGGAGACGACGGTGCGTTATGCGGCGGCCGCAGGCATGCTGGCCCATACGGTGGCGGGCGATACGCCGATGTCCACCGCACAGGACATTCTCAAGGCGATGACGGCATCCGCAGGTGACGTAGAAAGGTAGTGGAGCTGCTGTGAGCTTATCCCGCAAAGATAGGCCGTTGTACATACAAATCAAGCATATTTTGAAGGAACGGATTTTGCACGGCGTGTACCCCAAAGGCGAAAATATCCCTTCGGAGCCGCAGCTGGAGAAGGAATTTGCGGTCAGCAAAATTACGATCCGGGCCGCCGTTTCGGAGCTGGTCAGCGAGGGCTTTCTGGAGAAGGGCAGCGGCCGGGGGACGAAGGTCATCCGCAATACATCGGTATCCAAGCTGGCCAAGTGGAAGCATTTCACGGAAGTGCTGGTGGAGGAAGGGCATCAGATCCGGAAGCTGTGGCTTCAGGTCAAGCACGTGACCAATGACGAATCGTCGGAAGCTTGGCGGCTGCTGGGAGAGACCAGCTTACTGCTGGAACGGGTATATTTCCTGGATGACCGGCCGTACATTTATTACACGCATTATGTGACCCCGGATGCCGGCGAGGTGGATATGGACGACCTGAACGCCATGTCCCTGTATGAATGGCTCGAAGGGCGGGATATTCCCCTCGGCAATCTGCGGGATGAGTTTACGGTGGCCGTCCCTCCGGAACATGTGCAGAAGACGCTCGGCCTGGACGGGGGTACCCCGGTCCTCAAAAGGCTGCGTTACTCCTATGACGAGCTGGGCCAGGTGATCGAATACAGCATCGGTTACTATCATACCGGCCTTCAAAATTATGTGGTCACCTACGACAGATAGCGGCAGTACGGGCTGTTCCCGGAGCGGATTCATCCGTTTTTCGGAACAGCCTTTTTTGCATTTGGTTCTTTTTTTGGCGGCACCGCCGCCGCAGAATTTTGACGCCACGCAATTCCAGGTTTATGATATGATCAATTTACGGTTGAAAAATTTGGAGCCAAAATTTGCAGAGGAGGGACTTGGATTGGCGAAGCTAAAAGATATTGCCGAACGGGTGGGCGTGTCCATTTCTACCGTATCCCGGGCGATCAGCAATGACACCAGCCGGCCGGTCAGTGAGGAAACGAAGCAGAAGATCCGGGAAGCGGCCCAAGAGCTGGGGTACAAATGGCACGGATCGCCGAAAGGCGCGTCGCAGCAGGTTGTCGAGACCAAGCGGATCGCCTGTATCGTTCCCCAGCATCTGATGGACGATCATCCGTATTTCTCCAAGGTGCTGGCCGGTTTCCATGAAAAGATGGAAGAGATGGGACAGCCGCCGGCGATGGTCCGCACATCGGAGGAAGTGTCGGATGCCGAGAGGCTGAAGCAGATGCTGAGGGAAACCGGGGCACAGGGCGTCGTGGCCATCAGCTGGTATGACGAGGAGCTGTTCGGGCTGATTCAGAAGGAAGGGATCGCCATCCTGGGCGTGAGCCTGAACGACGATAGACTGTCGGTGCCTGTCGTGGACTGCGACCGGATCTTCTCCTCACGGGCGGCCGTGCGCCACTTGATCGAACAGGGACATACGCGGATCGGGTTTGTCGGTGGTCCTGCCTATTCCAGGCAGATGGAGAGCGAGGAGCGTTTTGTCGGGTATAAATTCGCCATGCTGGAGGAGGGACTTGCCCTGCGCCAGGACTGGCTGATCAATACGGGCTGGAACGTGGACCGCAGCTACAGCGGGGTGAGCGATTTGCTGAGCCGGCTTCCGAAAGCGGAATGGCCGACGGCGATCTTCTGCGCCAGCGACATGCTGGCGATCCCGGCGATGCGGGCGGTTGTGGAGCATGAAGGCCGGATCCCGCAGGATATCGCTATTGTCGGCATGGACAATATTGATGTCGCCCAATATACAACGCCTCCATTAACTTCAGTTTCGGTGCCCAAGCATGAAATCGGCCGGGTTGCCGCCAAATCGATTGTCGACTATTTGGACGGGCACTATCCGGCAGGGACCAAGATTTTGCTGTCCTGTTCATTGATCGTCAGAGAGTCGTCCAGTTACAGCAGAAAATGACTTTATATGTTCGATAATGTTACATAATAATAACGCATTTTTGTGAGCAGCATCGGCTGGGAGCAGGTTCCGGCGGATGCTTTTTTGCATTTTTAAGCAAAATTTGAGCGGTTTTGAAACCAAAACAATCCAAAATAATGTTTGACATCCCCAAAAAGCTATATTATGATGAGGAAAAATTAAACAACGTTTGGATAGGTTTTCATCCTTTTGGAGTGATCAAAATCCAAACTTTCCGCGAACCATATGCTATATGATTGCGTTTTCATTTACTTTGAATAAAGGAATTATGAAAATGAGGTCATCCCTCCCTTTAATGATAACTCCCCGGGATATCCCGGTTTTGTCCTATAGATGATTGTTTATATCCAAAATTAATCCAAATGAAATCCATATTTTTATCCAAAAATAATCCAAAACACTCCATTCTTGTAAGCGACACATCTCCAAACTCCGTTCCAATTGCTGTTATGTCATTTTATATTACATATAAATCGGGTCGTTTGTTTGCGATCCCCAGTCATGACAGGGTTTGCGCTATCCTATCCTTCATTCGAGGTGATGTCGTATGGCTGAGATTCAAGTACAACCCGCCGTGCAGGCGGCAGCCGGCAAAAAACGCAAGGCGTTGAAGTGGAACCGGATCTACCGGAACTGGCAGCTCTATTTGCTGATTTCCCCGGTGATCGCTTATTACATCCTGTTCCAATACGTTCCGATGTACGGCATCCAAATCGCCTTCAAGGACTTTATTGCGACCAAAGGCATATGGGGCAGCCCATGGGTCGGTTTTGACCACTTTGAGCGTTTCTTTCACAGCTACTTTTTCTGGCGGCTGATGAAAAATACGCTGGGCATCGGCCTGTACAGCCTGGCTGTCGGTTTTCCGATCCCGATCCTCCTCGCTCTCCTGATGAACGAGGTAAGGGCCGAGAAATTCAAAAAATTCGTACAGACCGTTACCTACGCGCCGCATTTCCTGTCTACCGTCGTTGTCGTCGGCATGATGATGATTTTTCTGTCGCCGCGCTACGGGATGGTCAATCATGCCATCCAGCTGTTCGGGGGCCAGCCGATCAATTTCATGACCGAGCCCGCCTGGTTCAAATCGCTGTATGTGCTCTCCGACGTATGGCAGACGATGGGCTGGAGCTCGATCATTTATTTGGCCGCCCTGGCGGGGATTGACAACCAGCTGCATGAAGCGGCCCGCGTTGACGGAGCCACCCGGCTCCAGCGGATCTGGCACATCAACATCCCCGGCATTATGCCGACGATCGTCATCCTGCTCATTTTGAACATCGGCAGCATCATGGGCGTCGGGTTTGAGAAGGTGCTGCTGATGCAGAACAATCTGAATCTGGAATCCTCCGACATCATCGCCACCTATGTGTACCGCAGCGGGATCCAGAACGCCGAATACAGCTTTTCCGCCGCGATCGGTTTGTTCAATTCCGTCATCAACTTCGTGCTGCTGGTCGTCGTGAATCAGATTTCCCGGCGAATCAGCGAGACAAGTCTATGGTAGGGGAGGCATGAGGCATGCTTATTGAATCCAAGGGAGATCGCATTTTTAACGTCATCAACTACGTCGTTCTGATCCTGGTTACGCTGGTGGTGCTGTATCCGCTCGTATTTGTGCTCAGCGCTTCGTTCAGCGACCCGCAGACGGTGCTGCGCGGTGAAATGCTGCTGTGGCCCAAAGGCATCAACCTGAACTCATACGAGAAAATTTTCCAGAACAAAGACATCATCAGCGGCTTTACCAACACGCTTATATACACGACGATGGGGACGGCGATCAATCTCGTCATGACGATTTTGGCTGCCTATCCGTTGTCCCGCCGAGACTTTGTGGGACGAAACGGCATTATGGCGCTGCTGGTGTTCACGATGTTTTTCAGCGGCGGCCTGATCCCTACATACCTGCTGATCAAAAACCTCGGCATGCTGAACACCCTCTGGGTCATGATCATTCCGAACGCCGTCTCCATTTGGAACATCATCATTATGCGGACCTTCTTCCAGCAGTCCATCCCGCATGAGCTGCAGGAGGCGGCGACGATCGACGGCTGCTCCAACATTCAGATTCTGACGCGCATTATACTGCCGCTCTCGATGCCGATCATCGCGGTCACGATCTTGTTTTATGCGGTCGGCCATTGGAACGCGTTTTTTAACGCGCTGCTCTACCTCACGGATAAGGACAAGTTCCCGCTGCAGCTGGTGCTCCGCGAAATTTTGATCCAGGGGCAGACGAACGACATGGTCAAAATGTCGACCGAATCGGCGATCAAGCAGCAGCGCGAGGTGGAAGGCATCAAATACGCCGTGCTGGTGGTGGCCAACATTCCTGTGCTTGTGCTGTACCCGTTCCTGCAGCGTTATTTTGTCAAAGGCGTCATGATCGGAGCCATCAAAGGATAATTCCTTGCATGGATAAATGATGGAATCGTGGTTGGAATCAGAACAAAGGGAGGAATCTTGGATGAAGCTGAAGCAATGGGGGAGTCTGCTGCTGACCTGCGTGCTGACGGTATCGCTGGCGGCGGGCTGCAGCTCGGGGGACAAGGAAGGCGGCGCAGCCGCGGAATCGAAGGGCGGGGGATCGGCCGGGGGACAGGTTAATGAGACCGGAATGCCGATCGTAACCGACAAGTTGACGGTGACCGCTTTTGCGGGCAAGTTTTTCGCCAATGCCGACTGGAACAACATCAAGCTGTGGCAGGAATACGAGAAAATGACCAACATTCACGTCCAGTGGGACACGGTCCAGAAGGACAATCTGGCGGAGAAGCGCAATCTGCTGCTGGCCGGCGGCGATTATCCGGAAATGTTCTACGCTTCCGCGTTTCCCCGGGCCGACCTGCTCAAATACGGCAAACAGGGCGCATTTCTTCCGCTGAACGACCTGATCGACAAATACGCGCCCAACTTTAAAGCGCTGATGGAGAAGTATCCGATCATCGAAAAGGGCATCACGATGCCGGACGGCAACATTTACGGTCTGCCGACGCTGTACGATCCGGAATTCAACTCCGTGCTGTACGGGACGCCATGGGTAAAAAGCGAGTGGCTCACCAAGCTGGGCTTGAAGGAGCCGCAGACGCTGGATGAGTTTTATAACATGCTGAAGGCGTTTAAGGAGAATGATCCGAACGGTAACGGACAGAAGGATGAAATCGCATGGGGCGCGGTCGGAGCGGCTGGCCTGGTCAATTACCTTCGCGGATCTTTCGGCCTGAACAACCACGGAACGTCAAATATTTATGTCGATACCGATCCGGACAGCGGGAAAGTCCGATTTATCCCGACCGATCCGCGCTACAAAGAGCTGCTTCAGTACGTCAACAAGCTCTACAAGGACGGGCTGCTGGAACAGGACATCATGTCGGTCAAGAGCACCGAAGTCGATGCGAAAGGGATGGAAGGGCTGATCGGGGTAGTGGATAATGTCGACCCGGTGGCGATTTACAACCAGAAGGGCTATGTCGGGCTGCCGGTGCTCAAGGGGCCGCATGGCGACCAAATGTTCAGCGCGACCGGATCGCCGCTCGGCAACATCGGGATGTTTGTACTGACCGATAAAGCGAAAAATCCCGAGGCGTTGACGCGCTGGATGGACTATTTTTACGGCGACGAAGGCATCAAGATGTTCTTCATGGGCTGGAAAGACGAGACCTATAAAGAAAACGCGGACGGCAGCGTGGATTACGTGGACGACATCAAAAACAACCCGAACGGCCTGAATCTGGACCAGGCGGTAGGGCAGTACCTGATTTGGCCAGGCGGCTATTATCCCGGCTTCGTCACTCAGAAGTACTTCAAAGGAGCCGAAGGGCTGCCGACGTCCGTGGACAATGCCAAAAAAGCGGAGCCGCATGTCGTGCCGCAGGATCAAATCTGGCCGCCGTTCAACTTCACCGCCGAGGAGCAGGCCGACCTGACGGGCATCCAGACGGATATTACGACCTATGTCGACGAAATGCGCGACAAATTCATATCCGGCAACGCCTCCTTTGACGAGTGGGATGCGTACGTGTCCACGCTGCAAAAAATGGGCCTGGACCGCTACATCGCCATCTATCAGTCGGCCGCGGACCGTTATTCCAAATAATTGCAATGGATAGGTTGAACCCAGTTCAATGGTTCAACTGATATAGTGACTTCAAAGGAGCGAACAAGATATGACGCAACTGAAAGCGATTCTGATCGGCGCTGGCGCCCGCGGAGCCGGAGGTTATGCCCCATACGCGCTGGACTACCCGCATGAGCTGGAATTCGTGGCCGTGGCCGAGGCGGATCCGGTGCGGCGGCTCCGTTTTGCCGAGAAGCACGGCATTGACCCGGAGCGGTGTTATGAAACCTGGGAGCCGCTCCTCGCCGCGGAGCGGATGGCGGACATTGCCGTCATCTGCACGCAGGACCGGATGCATTACGGTCCCACCATGCAGGCATTGAGGCAAAAGTATCATGTCCTGCTGGAAAAGCCGATGTCTCCGGATCCCGGCGAATGCCTGGACATGGAGCAGGCGGCCAGGGACCACGACCGGCTGCTGACGATCTGCCATGTACTGCGGTACACGCCGTTCTGGAGCACGATCAAGCGGGTGATCGACAGCGGGGCGATCGGCGAAATCGCTTCGATCCAGCTGAACGAGAACGTGGGCTACTGGCATATCGCCCACAGCTTCGTCCGCGGCAACTGGAATCACTCGGACAAGGCCAGCCCGATGATTCTGGCCAAATCCTGCCACGACATGGATGTGCTGTCCTGGCTTATGGATAAGCCGTGCCTGCGGGTGAGCTCGTACGGCTCGCTGATGCACTTCCATGAAGGCCGCGCGCCGGAAGGCTCGGCGGCCCGCTGCCTGGACTGCGCCGTCGAGCCGGACTGCCCGTATTCGGCGCCGAGGTTCTACCTCAGCGACCAATACAAAGGCTGGGCCGGACATTTCACGCCGGAGCTGACGAAGGCGAGCATCATCCAGGGCCTGCGCGAGACGGACTACGGCCGCTGCGTCTACCGCAGCGACAATAACGTCGTTGACCACCAGGTGGTCAACATGGAATTTGAAGGCGGAGCTACGGCGATGTTCAGCATGTGCGGCTTTACCTTTGAGCAGGAGCGCCGGATTCAGATCATGGGTACGCGCGGCGAGCTCCGCGGCGAGGAAGGGAAGATCACCGTCTTCGATTTTCTGACCCATCAGCAGACGGAGATCGCCATCCCGTCCCAGGCGAGCGGCCACGGCGGCGGAGACAGCGGCATCGTCCGCAGCTTCCTCAAGGAAGTCCGCGGCTACAGCGGTCAGGAAGGCCTGACGTCGGCAAGCGCATCGGTACGCAGCCATTTGATGGCGTTCGCGGCAGAGGAATCGCGGCTTCATCAAGGGAAATCGATCGATTTGAATGAATTTGCAAAAGCATGGACGACCAGGAAGCAAACAGCCGAGCAGCCGAAATAAGGCGATGAAGTAAGCGTTCAGAAACAAGGCATCGCTGTCCTGTTTTCCAGTGGAACGGCAAGCCCAGAAAACAACTAAACTCCGAATGCCTCGGGTTTAGTTGTTTTTCATTTCCGCTGTTTATCAGCCCGGCCAGCGCTTTGCTCCGTAAAAAACCCGAAATATTTTTGTCCTCAGTGGATGTACAAATCGAATAAAAGGTGATACATTAAAAATTAAATAAATCCTTTAATGACAAGGGATATAACGGATTTTAAATGTCTACTACGAGAGGACATATGTATATTGAGGAGGGATTGATATGGCAAGTCAGGCATTGGATTTGTTTCTTAGCACGAACATAGAAGATCTGAAAGCCAAGGGATTGTATAACGTGATTGATACGGTGCAGGGACCAAACGGCCCGGTGATCCAAATTGACGGAAAGTCCTTGATTAACCTTTCCTCCAACAACTACCTGGGTCTCGCCACCGATTCCCGGCTGGTCGACGCGGCCGTGCAGGCAGCCAAGACGCACGGTGCGGGTGCCGGCGCCGTCAGAACGATCAACGGAACGCTGGATTTGCATAACCAGCTGGAGGAGAAGCTGGCCGGGTTCAAGCACACGGAAGCTGTCATTGTGTACCAATCGGGCTTTAACTGCAATATGGCCGCCATTTCTGCGGT
Organism: Paenibacillus favisporus; assembly: GCF_040545415.1. Taxonomy (NCBI): domain Bacteria; kingdom Bacillati; phylum Bacillota; class Bacilli; order Caryophanales; family Paenibacillaceae; genus Paenibacillus; species Paenibacillus favisporus. The sequence goes on from NZ_JBEPLV010000002.1 coordinate 1,051,625, forward strand.
GATGGACTCAAACGACGCCATCTTGTCCGATGAGCTGAATCACGCTTCCATTATCGACGGCTGCCGCCTGTCGAAGGCGAAAGTGATCCGCTACAAGCATTCGGACATGGAAGATCTGAGAAGCCAGGCGAAAGCAGCCAAGGAATCCGGCTTGTACAACAAAATCATGGTGATCACGGACGGCGTGTTCTCGATGGACGGCGATATCGCCAAGCTGCCGGAAATCGTAAAGATTGCCGAGGAATTCGACCTCATTACGTATGTTGACGATGCTCACGGCTCCGGCGTTTTGGGCGAAGGAGCGGGGACCGTCAAGCATTTCGGTCTGTCCGACCGGATCGATTTTCAAATCGGTACGTTGTCGAAGGCGATTGGCGTTGTAGGGGGCTATGTCGCCGGTTCGAAGCAGCTGATCGAGTGGCTGAAGCTGAGAAGCCGTCCGTTCCTGTTCTCGACCTCCCAGCCTCCCGCGGTCATTGCGGCCTGCATCGCGGCGGTAGACATTCTGATGAACGACAAGGAGCTCATCGACAAGCTGTGGAAGAACGGCCGTTTCCTGAAAGACGGTCTGCGCGCACTCGGTTATGACATCGGGCACAGCGAAACGCCGATCACCCCTTGCATCATCGGGGACGAAGTGAAGACGCAGCAGTTTAGCAAGCGGCTGATTGAGGAAGGCGTCTATGCGAAATCGATCGTATTCCCTACGGTGCCGAAGGGAACGGGCCGGATCCGCAACATGCCGACAGCAGCGCATACGAAGGAAATGCTGGAGCAGGTCATCGGTGTATACGAAAAGGTCGGCAAAGAAATGAACCTGATCGGGTAAATTTTTTAGTGAATTTTTCCAAGGAGGAATGACGCGTGAAAAGGATTCTGGTGACAGGGGCGCTTGGGCAAATCGGCTCCGAGCTGGTTGCCAAGCTGCGTGAAATATACGGCAACGACGCGGTCGTTGCGACAGATCTGCGTTCATCCGCCCACGAAATTACCCGGACGGGTCCTTTCGAGCTGCTGGACGTAACCAATGACAAGGCGATGCATGAAATTGCCAAGCGATATCAGGTCGATACGATCATTCATTTGGCGGCGCTGCTGTCGGCAACAGCCGAAGAGAAGCCGCTCCTGGCCTGGAATCTGAACATGGGCGGTCTGATGAATGCGCTGGAGGTGGCCAGAGAGCTGAAATGCCAGTTCTTTACGCCAAGCTCCATCGGGGCGTTCGGGCCGTCGACGCCGAAGGACAACACGCCGCAGGACACGATTCAGCGCCCCAACACGATGTACGGCGTGAATAAGGTGTCCGGTGAGCTGCTGTGCGATTACTATTTCCATAAATATGGGCTGGATACGCGTGGCCTCCGTTTTCCCGGGCTGATTTCCTATGTGACGCCTCCCGGCGGAGGGACGACGGATTATGCGGTGGAGATTTATTATGCGGCCGTCACTCAAGGCAAGTACACGTCTTATATCGCAAAGGGCACCAACATGGATATGATGTACATGCCGGACGCCCTGACCGCCATCATTGATCTGATGGAAGCCGACTCGTCGCGGCTGACGCACCGCAATTCCTTTAACGTAACGGCCATGAGCGTAGATCCCGAGGCGATCGCCGCGGCGATCTGCAAAGAGATCCCCGGCTTCACGCTGGACTACGATGTCGATCCGAAGCGGCAGGCGATTGCAGACAGCTGGCCGCACTCCATCGACGCTTCGGCGGCGAAGGCCGAATGGGGATTCCGGGCGCGTTACGACCTGGACGCGATGACGAAGGATATGCTGGGCCATCTTGGCGGGAGACAACTGCTCCGTAAAGCATGATTCGAGGGATACGAACATTTATTGAAGCTGGAAAGCTGTAACAGGAAAAAGCTGTACGCTCAAGGAAGGATGCAATGGGATGCATGGACCTTGGGATGCGGCTTTTTTGGTTTTTTGGCGGAAAAAAGTAGGGAGGATCTCCCTTCCGCAGGCCGTTTTTTCGATATAATGGGTAAGAAAGCGTACAGGCGCAGCCAACACGAGCAGCATTGCAGCAGCAAGTATACAAGCGCCTAATCACACCTAATCAAAGGAGGCGAAGTCATGATATCATTTCCAAAACCGGATGTGGAGCAGTTTTTTCAGAGCTATGTCATCAGCAGCTTCGGAGTGAGCGCCGACGAGTCGAGGCTTGTGTTCAGCGCCAGCCTGAGCGGGAAATTCAATGTGTGGGCCATGGATTTGAAAGGGGATACATCGTATCCGTACCCGCTGACGTACAACGATCAAATGGCCAGCTTCGTTAAGCCGGACCCGGAGGGAAGGCATCTGCTGACGGCGTTTGACCGCGACGGCGACGAAAACTACCAGTTCCATGCGCTAAAGTGGAACGGAGGACAGCCGCTGCCGCTGTTTCCTGAGAGTGCTCCGGACGAGAAGCATTACTTTGTCCATCTGTCCGAAGACGGCAACCGCCTGTATTACAGCACCTCCCGGGATAACCCGATGTTTCTGAATTCACGGGTGTACCGCCTGGATACGGGAGAGGACCGGATGCTCCTGAAGGGCGAAGAAACGACGACCAGCCTTACGGCCGTCAGCCCGGATGAGCAGACCTTCGCATACACCAAGAGCTATGCCAATACATACAACGTCAGTTATTTACGCCGGGTAGGGGACGAGGCGGATCAGTGCCTGACGCCGGATCCGGAGCGGGTCCATAATGCCGGTGAGGTTCATTTTGTAAATGATGGGGAAGTGGTCTTTGCCACCGATTATGATGCTGAATTTGCGTATTTGGCCTCCTTCGATCTGACAACCGGGACGTTTCAACCACGGCTGCACATCGAGCGGGAAAGTGTGGAGCTGATCCGTCTGCACCGGGAATCGCGGACGGCGTATCTGGTGACGGACCGCGGAGTCGAGGACCGGCTGTACGCGTATGCGCTGGACACCGGCGAGCTGACGCCGATTCCGCTGCCCGCCGATATCGTGCACCAGCTGACCGTAACCCGGTCAGGGAACCTGTACGTGCTTGCACGCGGCGCTGTCAAGCCGCTGAATGTGTACCGTTATGCGGACGGACAGTGGACAATGCTGACGAAAAACGTGCTGACGGGACTGACCGAGGAGGATTTGTCCGCGCCCGAAGTGGTGTCCTATTCCTCTTTTGACGGGATGAAGATAGAGGCTCTTTTGTACCGGGCGAAGGAGGACGCGGCCAACGGGTATACGGTATTCTGGCCGCACGGCGGGCCGCAGGCCGCGGAGCGCAAGCAGTTCCGGTCGATGTTCCAATATATCATCGCACAGGGCTACAACATTTTCTGCCCGAACTTCCGCGGCAGCACAGGCTATGGCAGCTCGTTTGTGAAGCTGGTGGAGCAGGACTGGGGCGAAGGGCCGCGCAAGGACTGCCTGGCAGGGATGGAGTGGCTGTTCGAGCAAGGCATTTCCTCAAGGGATAAGCTGTTCGTGGTCGGCGGCAGCTACGGCGGATATATGACCCTGCTCTTGGCCGGGCGCAATCCCGAGTATTTCCGGGCGGCCGTGGATATTTTCGGCGTAAGCAATCTGTTTACGTTCTACCATTCCGTGCCGGACCACTGGAAGTCGATCATGGAGCGCTGGCTCGGCGATCCGGAACGCGACCGCGAACGGTTCGTCAAGGATTCGCCGATAACGTACCTGGATCAGATGGTCAACCCGATGCTGATCATTCAAGGGGCTAACGATCCCCGGGTGGTCAAGGCCGAGTCCGACCAGATCGTGGAAGCGCTCCAGGCCAAGGGCCGCGACGTTGAGTATATTGTGTTCGAGGACGAGGGTCATGGCATGACCAAAAAGGCCAACGAAAAAATCGCGTACACCCGCATGGTGGAGTTCATGAACCGCTGCCAGTAGCGAGTGGAGGGGGCTTTTGTAAGCCCGCGCGAATACGGTGCTTTCATCCAACTTAGGGCCGGCCGTGAAGCCGGGAGAGGAGACACAGGAATGTCGGAACGAACAGAACATGCTGGCAGGGAAGAGCGGCTGTATTGGCTTCATCATTTGGAACGCTGGGCGCGTCCGGTGCTGACGCGGCTTGCGGAGGGAAGGCTGCGCGCAGAGATGCCGGTGGAGAGCAGCGGGGAAGGCCGGGAGGCTTACACCCATCTGGAGGCCTTCGGCCGCCTCCTGGACGGCATCGCCCCTTGGCTCGGAGCCGAGGGTGGAAGTGCGGAGGAGCAGCGGCTGCGCACAGAGCTGCTGGGACTGACACATCAAGCGCTGGAGCAGGCCAGCGATCCGGCCTCCCCGGATGTGCTGAATTTTGGCGAAGGGCATCAGCCCATCGTGGACACGGCCTTCTTGTGCCAAGCTTTTCTCCGTGCGCCCCATGTTTTATGGGATCCGTTAACGGACGAGCAGAAGCGAAGATGGCTATCCACCTGGAAGCTGACCCGCACGCGCAAGCCGTTCTTCAACAACTGGCTGCTGTTCTCGGCAGTCATCGAGACGGCTCTGGCCCGGTTTGGCGACCGGGACTGGGATCCGATGCGGATCGATTACGCCTTGAAGCAGCTGGAGCAGTGGTACGCCGGCGACGGAGTGTACGGCGACGGGCCGGCGTACCACGCCGACTACTACAACAGCTTCGTCATCCACCCGATGCTGCTGGACGTGCTGGATCACGCCGGCGCGCTGCAGCCGGACTGGGAGGAGCATAAGGGACCTGCGCTCGTCCGGGCGCAGCGTTACGCGGAGCAGCTGGAGCGTATGATCGCCCCGGACGGCAGCTTTCCGGTGGTCGGCCGGTCCATCAGCTACCGGACGGGCGCCTTCCATCTGCTGGCCCAATTGGCCTGGCAGCGGCGGCTGCCGGAAGGGCTGGACGCGGCGCAGGTGCGCGGCGCGCTGACGGCCGTCATGAAGCGCTGCTTCGAGCCGGCCGGAACGTACGACGCCGAAGGCTGGCTGCGCATTGGCCTCAGCGGTCACCAGCCGGAGCTGGGCGAGGGTTATATTTCTACAGGCAGTTTGTATCTATGCGCGACCGTCCTGCTGCCTCTCGCGCTGCCGGAGAACGATCCGTTCTGGCAGGGCGAAGCCGAGTGGACGTCCAAGCGGATTTGGAGCGGCGGACATGGCCGTATCGACCATGCGCTTGGACATTAAGCACCGGATGATGGAACCGGTGCTGTCACAAACCAAGAGGCTGTCCCCCAGGCTACTTCGGCCTGGCGGGGACAGCCTCTTGTCCGTCATCGTACCATGGGTTCAGGTGCACCATGACGTCGGCCACCTGCTTCATGCGCTCCATGATCGTTTTTTTCACTTCCCGGCTGACGTCATGCCCTTCCTGTACGGTGAGATGGTTGGGGACGCTGACTTTGACGTCGACGATGATGGCGTTGCCGAGCTCCCGGGCTCGAATGCTGTCAACGCGCTTCACGTTGGGAACGGAGTAGATGATCGAGCTCAGCATGGCGAGCTGCTCGTTCGTGATGTTTTTGTCCATCAGAATGTCGACGGACTCCCGTCCCATTTTGTAACCGAGCCGGATCACCAGGTACGATACGATAATCCCGGCCACCGGGTCGCCGTATTCCGTATAGGGGATATGATAGGCTTCGCCAATCAGCGAAATGCCGATCCCGATGGACGCGGCTGCGGAAGCGTAGACGTCTGCGATATGGTCGTAGGCCGTGGCGATCAGGCTGCGGCTGTTCTCGGCCTTGCCGATCCGGATGCAGTACATGTACAGGATCTGCTTCCAAATCAGGGAAACCAGCGCGGCCGTAAGCGCGATCCAGCTGGCTTCGGCTGGAGGAACGAACAGCGATTCGATCGATTTATACACCATCAGCAGCGCCGCCATGACGAGAATGATCGCCACGATGCCCGATGCGATCGCTTCTGCTTTCCCATGCCCGTAGGGATGATCTTCATCCGCCGGCTTGCGGGATACCATGGCCGAGGTAAGTGCCGCGATCGTCGCCACGACATCGCCTGCATTATGAATCCCGTCGGCTACGAGAACCTTACTGCCGAATAACAGCCCGACGATGATTTTGAGAAGGGTCAGCAAGACGTTGCTGATGAGGCTGACCCATACCGCCAATATTGATTTGCTGGCCACGGACTCCAGTCTCCTCGCTCCATTCTTGGGTTTATTTCTTTTTATATAACCAAAAATAAACATTTCTTATTACGCCAAAACATGCCTAGCGGACAAAGATAACCCCCGCATGACACGACAATATCGCGCCTCGGGAGTTCTCCGAGTTAAAAGTATTCGGAAAAAGGTGGAATCGTATACATCATATTCCCACTTTCCGGCTCAAGCGACAGAACAAAAGCCTCCCGTGACATTTGTCTTCTCCGCATAACATGAGGTGCAGGAGGCTGACAAATAACAGGAGGCTTATGCCGGTTATGAGGCCTAAATTGACGCTGCTTGGTTGATGAAACAGAAGCTTTTCCGGTACAAGGCTGGATCGTCTAACTGCGGAGGCTATTTAAACGGAAGTTTAAAGGATTTCCTGTAGAGCGGATACAGCCACTTCACACCGCTTGGCGTCATCGAATCGGCGATCAGATGGGACAAGTACCCGGCGGTGGATACGAGCATGATCCCTTCCAGATTGAGGTATGCCTCCAGTCCGGAACTGATCCATGCCCAGAGCCAAACTGCCCAGACGGTATGAGTCATGCCGCGGTGCTTGAGCCAAGGGGCGATACCCACAAATGCACCCAGTCCGGACATCCAGACCATGGCGTTATGTATTCCGGCGTAAATCAATATGCAGCCAATCAGGCTGACGAGCACGTTACGAATCATGCCGTCTTTAATGATCAGTCCGAGCAGAAACAGGACGAGCGCCAAGATGGAATATTCGAGATAAAAGCTCCCCTTAGCAATATACAGGTACCCCAGGACGATCACGAGCAGAAGCCCGGACCAGTACAGCCATTCTCTGAGCCATTTCGAGAACCGGCCGAGGGTAGAACTGAGCATGCTGGGGCCGTCGAGGTCTGCGCTTAGCGCTGATAAGGCGGAAACCGCGATGTACATCGCTGCATGCTTCAGCGTAAACGGATAATGGGCTGCGGCGGCAGCACCGATCACTACGCCTATAGCGAGATGTGTCGAACCCTTCATTTCTCCTCCTCTGACTGACAACAGGATGATTGCAGGCAAACATATGTTTGCTATCGTATTATACACGTTTTGGTGTCACGTGTATATGCCTGTCAGAGAGGATGGGACTAAAGTTCGTGTAACCATCAGGTCCGTTAATCAGCCGGATTGGCTGTATCCGAATTTTCGTTCGCCGCGGCTGCCTCTGTTCGTCCAAGCAAATAATCTATGGAGACTTGAAAATAATCAGCCAGCTTCGACAGCGTATCAAAATCCGGTTTCCTGCGGTTCTTCTCATAGTGGGACAAGGCCGCCCGGCTGATCCCAAGGGTGATGGACAATGCCTCTTGAGTCAATTTCCTCTGCTCCCTGAGCTCTGATATTCGGTTGCCGTAATTCATTTCTTTCCCCCCTTGGATACCCGGGTATGCGTGAGCAATTGGACCTGCTAAATAACGCTTGACATGATACAAAATGTATCGTAAATTAACAGTGTCGTCAATAGTGCAAGCTGTTTTTGAACCGATTTACCCAAAAAATCAGGTTCATTCTCCTCTTGGAAAGTCAATCTTTATTCATAGAATAAGCCAATTCCAGGAATAAAGACGCAATTCGTCACCATCGGTTACACCAGGAAGCCGGAACCAGTGCATATTCTGTCGAGCTTCCGTATTTAATGATACATAATGTTGCATTGTTTTTCAAAAATCAAAGGGATGGATGCTGATACGTATGATCGATACACACTGCCATATCCTGCCGGCTGTGGACGACGGGCCGAAAACGATCGATGGAGCACTTCGCTTGGCTGCGGCTGCAGTGGAAGAAGGGATTACGACGATCATCGCCACCCCGCACCACCGAGAGAGACATTATTTGAACTCCGCCAAAAAAATCAACCGCCGCGTGAAGCTGTTTAACGCCAAGCTCAAGCGCGTCGGAATCCCCCTGAAGGTGCTCCCCGGACAGGAGTACCACCTTACCGAACGTTATCCCACCGAATTCCGGCGCGGCCGGATCCAGACGCTTGCCGGCAGCCGCTATTTACTCGTAGAGCTTCCCTCCCGCAAGGTACCCGGGTATTTTACAGATTTTCTTGCCTTCATGAAGCGGGCCGATATTCGGGTCGTCATTGCCCATCCGGAACGGAACTTGGGGATTATCGATCAGCCCGACCAAGTGGCGGGATGGATTCGGGACTTCGGCGTCCTGCTGCAGGTAACGACCCCATCTCTTGCCGGATTTTTTGGGGAATCGGTACAGAGCACAGCTGCGTACTTGTGCAAACACCGGTTGATCCATTTGATAGGAACGGATGCGCACAACACGGTCCGGCGGAAATTTTACGCACAGGAAGGGCTCGGCATCATCGACAAGCTGTGTGGAGCAGGCTTTCGGAAGAGCCTGGAGGACCATGCGGTGCAGCTCATCAGCGGAAAGGAGATCGGAACGTTTCATCAGCCCACCGTCTAGAGCGGAGGCAACCATTTGATGAAATTGGGGGGGAAGGATTATGGAGTTCAAGCTGCTGCTGCAAATATTAAGAAAGCGCCTTTGGCTGATCGTATTGGTGGTGGTCTTGTGCTCGGCCGGCACCGGTGCATACAGCATCTATGTCATGAAGCCGGTTTATGAAGCAAGCAGCACGATGATCGTCAATAAGTCCAATTTGGACAGCGAGGGAAAACCGACGCTCGATATTAATGAAATCAATTCTAACATTATGCTGATCAACTCCTATAAGGTCATTATCAGCTCCGCTTCCATCATGGAAAAGGTCGTCGCCCAATACCCCGGTCTGCATGAGACCGCGCAGGACTTGATGGACCGGGTCGAAGTCGTGACGACCCAAAACTCGCAAATCATCGAATTGAAAATCCGCGATGCCTCCTACCAGCATGCCAAAGAGATCGTGAGCGCCGTATCGCTCGTGTTCAAGCATGAAATCCCCCAAATCATGAAAGTGGACAATATTTCGATTCTGGACAGCACCTTGTCAACGAGTGCTCCCGATCCGGTCAGTCCGAATGTTGTCCTTAACATCGCCATCGCTTTTGCCGCCTCGTTCATGATCATCGTTGGCGTAGTGCTGTTTATCGAGTACTTGGATGACACGATCAAGTCCGATGAGGACGTGGAGCGGTATCTTGAGCTTACGACCCTGGGCGCGATCCGGAAAATGAAAAAGCGGGACTTGCGAACGCGGGCGACCGCCCGATCCAAACAACAGGCAGGTGAAAAGTATGCGTCAGTCAGCCAATAGAAACAAGCTGATCATGAACGTCAACCGCAGGTCGTCGATCTCGGAAGGGTACCGCAACATTCGGACCAACATCCAATTTTCCGGCTGGAATCAAAAGCTGCAGGTGCTTGCCGTGACCTCGACCCAGGCGGGGGAAGGGAAATCGACAACGATCAGCAATCTGGCGGTTGCCTATGCCCAGGAAGGAAAAAACGTGCTGCTGATCGACGCCGATCTCAGGCACCCGTCGCTGCAGAGCATTTTTAACGTGCCGAACCGGCTTGGGCTCTCGAACCTTCTCGCCGAACAATGCGCTTTCGGTGATGTCGTGCAGACGACCGTGGTGGAGAACCTGTCGCTGGTCACCGCCGGACCGGTTCCTCCGAATCCGACGGAGCTGTTATCTTCGGACCGGCTGCAGGAAGTGATCGACGGCTGGAAGCCCGTATACGACATCATCCTCATCGACACGTCACCGGTTATGGCTGTTGCCGACGGCTTGATCGTCTCCTCCGTGTGCGACGGGGTGATCCTCGTTGTTCTATCGGGCAAGGTCAAGCGGGAGTACATCCAGAAAACGAAAGAGAAGCTGGAGCTGGCGAAGGCAACGATTCTCGGCGTCGTTCTGAATCAGAAAAAATACAGCAAATCCGAGGCGAACCAGTACCGTTATTACGGTCATCAATAGTTTTTCGGGTATCAAGGAAACCACGTGTTCATGAAGCATGTCTTTACAGGTCATGTCTACTGTACCTTTATCACGGGTAGGCACTCGGTCATGCTGTGGGTATTCGGATACCTTAGACGTTTATCGTCGAGAGTGTGATGTGAGGCCGGGTTCAATGCCCGAGTAACGCTCATGCTTCGGATGGAAGCATGAGCTATGCTGCCTGCAGGCGGTATAGCTCATCCTTTCATCCTGATAAACAGAAGCAAACATAAAACCGAAGGATACAACATTATGAAGTTGGGGGTTTATTCAAGTGAAAAAAGTGAAAAAGGCCATTATCCCGGCTGCCGGACTCGGTACCCGTTTCCTGCCGGCAACCAAAGCGATGCCCAAAGAAATGCTGCCTATCGTCGACAAGCCGACCATTCAATACATCGTGGAGGAAGCGATCGAGGCGGGAATCGAGGACATCATTATAGTCACCGGCAAGGGAAAACGGTCGATTGAGGATCATTTCGATTACTCCTTCGAGCTGGAGCTCAGCCTGCTGGAAAAAGGGAAGCTGGACGTGCTTGAGATGGTTCGGCGTTCGTCAGCCGTAGAGATCCATTATATCCGGCAAAAGGAAGCCAAAGGCCTCGGCCATGCCATATGGTGCGCACGGAATTTTATCGGTGACGAGCCCTTCGCCGTGCTTCTCGGTGATGACATCGTCCGCGCGGAAGCGCCCTGCATCGGACAGCTCGTCCGCCAGTACGAAAAGCACGGGTGCTCCGTCGTCGGCGTCGGGCAGGTTCCGTCCGAGCACACATCGCGGTACGGCATCATCGACCCGAGTGCGATTCACGACACGGACAAACGGACCTTTGAGCTGCGGAGAGTGGTGGAAAAGCCCGCTCCGGGAGAGGCGCCGTCAAATTTGGCCATTATGGGCCGTTATGTGCTTACCCCGGAAATATTCAGCCTGCTGGAACACCAGGAAGCCGGGTATGGCGGGGAGATCCAGCTTACAGATGCTATCCAGCAGCTGATCGTCAAGCATCGCTGTCTGGCCTATGAATTCGAAGGGGAGCGCTTCGACGTCGGCGAGAAGCTCGGGTACATTCTGACCACCATTCAGTTTGCGCTTCGCCAGGGAGAACTTCGGACGCCCCTCTTAAGGGAACTGGACCGGATTCTGCAAATCGAGAACGTGGAACCGAAGATTTGACCGGGATCAGCGTGCCTGATCAGCCGTATGAGCGGTGAAAGAAAGGTCATTACCATTTGAAATGAAGGCAGGGGCGGACATATGGTCAAAAAAATTTGCGTCGTGGGGCTCGGTTATATCGGACTGCCGACAGCCAGTCTGCTTGCGATTAAAGGCTTTGAAGTGCATGGCGTGGACACGAACCGGCATGCGGTCGAGCTGATTAACCAGGGCGAGGTTCATATCGTGGAACCGGATTTGGACATTATGGTCAAGGCGGCCGTCCAGAGCGGACAGCTGCATGTCTCGGAAGAACCGGAGGAGGCTGATGTATTTATTCTGGCCGTTCCAACCCCTTTCGAGGAGAACCAGAAGCCGGATTTGTCTTACGTCAGACAGGCGGCTGCTTCCGTGGCTCCTTACCTCAGGCCGGGCAACATTGTCATCCTGGAATCTACGAGTCCGGTGGGGACGACCGAGATGGTTGCGCGCTCGATTTTGGACGCCCGGACGGACCTGACCGTGTCCGGATCACCGCAGCAGGCCGCCCGGCGGATCTACGTCGCCCATTGCCCCGAGAGGGTGATGCCCGGGCAAATCCTCCGCGAGCTCGTGGAAAACGACCGGATTATCGGGGGGATCGATATCGAGTCGACCCAGCGAACCGTGGCCTTTTACAAGCAGTTCGTCAGCGGGAAAATCCTTGAAACCAACGCCAAAACGGCGGAGATGGCCAAGCTGACCGAAAATTCCTTCCGCGATGTCAACATCGCTTTTGCGAACGAGCTGTCTCTCATCTGTGACCAGCTGGACATCAACGTGTGGGAATTGATCCGGCTGGCAAACCACCATCCCAGGGTGAACATTCTTCAGCCGGGACCGGGCGTGGGAGGACACTGCATCGCGGTCGATCCATGGTTTCTCGTCCATGCGGCGCCGGAACAGGCCAAGCTGATTCATACCGCCAGAATCGTTAACGACTATAAGCCCGGTTACGTGGTGAATAAGGTGACGGAGCGGGCCAAACGGTTGAAGTCGCCCGTCATTGCCTGCCTGGGACTTTCTTTTAAGGCGAACATCGACGACCTGAGGGAGAGCCCCGCGCTTGCCATCGTGGAGCATTTGGCGAAGGCCCGGATCGGGGACATTTATGCGGTAGAGCCGCATATCCAGCTTCTGCCGGCGTCGCTTGCGGAAGCCGGGGTTCAGCTGCTTGAAACGGTGGAGGCGGTCCGCAAGGCGGATATCGTGCTGCTGCTCGTGAATCACGACGCTTTCTCCCATATGGACCGCAACCTGCTTCAGGAAAAAATCGTGATCGATACAAGGGGCTTCTTCAGCGAATCGCCCCGGGAACGGGTCGGGGTGTACTGATGTCCACGCTGATGATGAAGGTGAAAAAGCTGCGCAGGATGCCGCTGCATGCGGCGGCGGCCAAGGTCGCGGAAAAAGCGCTTGATGAAACGCGCTCCGCCTATCTCAGCATCCGGCACAGGCTGGCTCCGGCCGTGCTGAAGCCGAGCCTGTTCAGCGGATTCCGAAGCTGTGGCCGCTTCCTGTTCGATCCGCAGGATAAGGAGCGGTATGCCGAACTGCTGCGCAAAGGGGGCGCCGATACAGAGATTATCCGGCAGGCGGACCGCATCTGCGTCCACGAGTTCGATTTGCTGGGATCGGGTCCCATGACCCTTGGAGAGCGGCTTCCCTGGCATGAAGACTTCAAGACGGGATTCCGCTGGGAGCCCCGGTATTATAAACGAATCCGAACGGTTGATCTATCGAACCGGGCTGACGTGAAGGTTCCCTGGGAGCTTTCGCGTTTTCAGCATGTCTTTACGTTGGGGAAAGCTTATTGGCTGACAGGCAGAGAGGCGTATGCGCTTGAATTTCAAGCCCAGCTGGATGACTGGATCCAGGAGAATCCACCCGAAATGTCGGTAAACTGGGCCTGCGCGATGGATGTGGCGATCCGTGCCGTCAACTGGATTGCGGGCATTTATTTTTTCAGCGGCAGCCCTTCGCTGCCCGAAGCGTTTTGGGATCGGCTTCATGCGTCGCTGTACAGGCACGGCGGTTTTATTATGGACAATTTGGAAAACACGGGCGAGCATACGGGAAACCACTATTTGTCCAATCTCGCCGGGCTGATCGGACTGGGCCTTTATTTTGGGGATATAGAGGTGCGCGGCAAAGGAATAAGCGGCTCAAGCCCCAAGGAGTGGCTCGCTTACGGCATCCGGGAAACCGAGCGGGAAATGTTTGTGCAGGTGAACGCGGACGGATCGAACTACGAGGCTTCCACTTCCTATCACCGGCTCGTCGCCGAGCTGTTTGTCCTGGCTTCGGTCTGGTGCCGCAGCAACGGGATTGAATTCACGCCGGAATACATGAAGCGGCTCGAGAAGATGCACGAGTTCATGCTGGACCTCTTGAAGCAGAATGGGCGAACGCCGGTCGTCGGCGATGCGGACGACGGACGCGTGATGATCGCGTCCGGTTACGGCCGGTGGGCGCCGGCGGATTGCCGCCATATGCTGGCCGTGGCCGGCGAGCTGTTCGACCGCGACGATTTCCGCGCCGCCGGACGCCTGCACCGTGAGGAAGCGATGTGGATTGCCGGGCTGCCCGCGCTCCGGCCTTATGCAGCGCCTGAAAGAGCGTCCGCGAGCCGGCCCTGCGCAGCATATCCGGACGGCGGGTATTATGTGCTGCGCAGCAGCTCGGCGTACTGCCTGGTGCGCTGCGGCGAGCTGTCTTTCCGCGGCCAAGGGGCCCACAGCCACAACGACCAGCTGAGCTTTGAGCTTCAGGTGTCTGGCCAGGACATCTTTGTCGATCCGGGCGCCTATATTTACTCCGCCGATTACCGGCTGCGCAACCTGTTCCGCAGTACGGGCATGCATAACACCGTTCAAGTGGGCGGGCATGAGCAAAACGATTTTGATGAACACGAGCTGTTCCTGATGTGGGAGCAGACATTCGCGCGCTGCGATGCGTTCAGGGAAGGCTTTTTCGCTGGCAGTCATTCAGGCTATGCCGGCAAGTGCGGCGTCATCCATCGGCGCGTGTTTGATTTTCACGAGGGGAAACTGACACTATCCGACCGTCTGGATCCGGTGTCACCTGGAGCGGAAGAGATCCGGGAATTTACGGCTTCATTCATGCTGGCACCGGGTGCCGCTGCAGCCCAAACGGATGGCATCGTTCTCATACGCCAAGCCGGAGTAACGATACATATGAGTTTTGAGGGGGCGTCCGCCATCCAGCTGGAAGATTCCTGGGTTTCGGAACGATATGGCGTGCGGCGCGCAAGCCGGCTGATCCGGGTTCGAAGCAGTCATCCGGAAGGGCTTAGCACCCGCATCCGTTGGAAATAAAATCGCAGCAGATGCACATGTTGACTTCGTAATCAAACGCAGCAGCTCAAGTGAACGAGGTGATCCTTCCATGAAAGTCGTATTCATCGGTCCGCTTCCGCCTCCGCGCGGCGGCGTATCCGTCCATCTCAGCCGTCTGTCCGCCGTCCTGGAGCAGCAGGGTATCGATTATGAGATATATAACGAAGCCAAGGGCGCGGCCCGCAGCCCGCACGTCCATCCTTTGAACCGGTACCGGCGGTTTCTGTTCAAGATCCCTTTTCTGAAGGGGGACATTCTTCATTTCCATACGATCGACCCACGGCTTCGCAGTCTGCTTGGGCTGTATAAGCGGCTTGGCCAAAAAATCATCCTCACGGTTCACGGCGTCAACCTGGAGGATCAGATCCGGCATGCCGGTCCGCTGAGGCGGCGGATTCTTATACGCAGCCTGAAGAGCATCGACCTGATTATATGCGTCAATGAGGATACGACCCGGTTCCTGCGCGAACTGGGATTTCGTCATGACCGGGTCGTAACGATCCCGGCATATATTCACCCGCCGGAACGAGCAGAGGAGGCCAGGGCCATCCCTGCCGAGGTGTACACGTTTTTGGAAGAAGCGGATTTTGCGATTTGTGCCAACGGCTATGTGCGCTTTTACAGCGGGGAGGATTTGTATGGCTTCGATTTGTTGATCCAGCTGATGAAGGAACTGCGCGGACGCGGCAGGCGGGTCAGGCTGCTGATTGCGGTCATGGGGGTTTCCGCGCAAACCGGGGAGGAACGAAGCCATTACATGAGGCTTCAACGGGAGCTCAACGCGTACGGCCTCAGCGGCGATGTCATGTTCTATGAAGTGAACGATACGGAGTTCTATCCGATTCTGAAGAAGAGCCACTTATTCATCCGGCCGACGAACACGGACGGTTACGGCATGTCCATTGCGGAGTCGCTGCACGGACGCATTCCTTGCGCGGCGAGCGACGTATGCAAGCGGCCGGAGGGGACGGTCGTGTTCCGCTCCCGGGACTTGGCGGACCTTGCCGCCAAAGTGAGCGACATCATTGACCGCTATCCGCATTACAAGGATCAGCTGCAGAACCTTCAAGTCGGGGACTACGCGGCGGAGCTCATCCAGGTGTATTCCAGCATCGCAGGAAAGGAATCGCCGAGCGGCAAGCCGGCTGTGGAGGTCTATGGAAAATAAAAAAATTCTCTCCAACGGCGTCGCCTATTTCTGCTCCTCTCTGATGACCCAAATGGTGAACCTGATCCTCATCCCGCTGTACACCCGCAACTTAAGCCAGCAGCAGTACGGACAATATGACATCATTCTCAGCATTCAGCAGCTGCTGGCGCTCGGGATTACGCTGGGCGTATATTCGGGCATGGTCCGGTTTTACCATGAATACGACAACAAGCTGGAGCTGAGAAATACGGCGGTGAATTTTTCCCTGCTGTGGGGGCTGGCATTTATCCTCTTGACATGGGCTGTAAATCCCTGGATCTATCCCCATGTGTTCGTTCAGCTCTCGGACTCCACCCATCTGTTTATTCCCTATGTCGTGATGAGTTCGGTGCTGGCCTGTCATAACTTGATCTATACCAGCTACTACACGATGCAGTTTAAGGCGCTGCTCGCCAGCAGCATCCAAATCGCAACCGTTGTGTTCACGCTGGTCTATGCGCTGTACTTTTTTCTGGTGCTGAAGATGGGGGTTCTCGGTATTTTGCAAGCTCAGCTCTTCGGCCACTTGACGGTATTCGTCCTGCTTTTTCTCATTCATATCCGGCAGTACCGTTTCAGGCTGAGTATCCGGAAGCTGCGGATGATGCTCGGCTACGGCACGGGTTTGATGATCGGCGATGTCTCCGCATGGGTGCTGTCCCTCAGCGACCGTTTTCTGATAAAGGGCTTTCTGAACCTGTCTTCGGTAGCGGTGTATTCCATCGGTTACAAAATCGGCATGCTGATCAATCCGGTGTTCATCAACCCGTTCATGTCCGTATTCACGCCGTTCAAATATGCCATGTACAAGGAAACGGCCGGACCGGAGCAGATCCGTAAAATGTTCAGGCTGTACAACTTCGTAGGCTGGCTGTGCGTGCTCGGGCTCTCGCTGTTTGCCAACCTTGCCACGCAGCTGGTCGCCACCGAGGCATACCGGGATGCGAACTACATTATCCCGATCGTGGCGATTTCGTATTTTTTGGCGGGTGCGGCGGATTTCTATGCGCTGGGGCTCCATATCGCCAGAAAAATGAAGCTGTACTCGATCATTATCATTACGGCCGCCCTGATCAACGTCGGCTGCAACCTGGCCCTTATTCCGCTTCTTGGGCTGTACGGATCGGCCATATCCACCGTGATCGCTTATATGGCCTCGAATTATTTGTTTTACCGGTTTGGCACCAAGTATTATTCGATTGGGCTCGGCCTGCTGTTTCCGTACAAGTACTTGACCGTTACCCTGCCGATTTACGGCATTTATTTCGTCTTGATGCAGGTCATCCATTCCGTGCTGCTGGAAATTCTGTTTAATGGCATTCTCTGCTGCGGCTTCGTTTATTTATGCCTGCTGTGCAAGCTGGTGACCCGGGCGGAGCTGGGCGGGATGATCCGGCAGGTGCTCAAGCAGAAGTCCAATATGTCCATGAAAGGAGTCCAATCCGAGCTATGAATACCCGAATTGTAACCGATATGGAGGGGTTTCAAAGCCTTCAGGAAGACTGGGAGCGGTTGGAGCTTCAGGATCCGGATGCGACCTATTACAGTACGTTTCAGTTCAATTATTTCTGGTGGAAAACCCATTCCAAGGACCCGGGCAAACGGCTTTTTATCGTGTGCTGCTTCCTGGACAACAGGGTTGTGGGGATCGCACCGCTCATGATCCGCCGTGACCGCAGCAAGCTGTTCAGCTGCAGCACGCTTTGCTTTATCGGTCAGGGGGATTATTTCACCTTTTTGCTCGAAAGAGGGGGCGGAAGCGAGATCAAAATCCTGAAGGAGCTGTTCGGCGCTTTTCACGCCCATGACAGCCTCTGGGACAAATTCGAGCTGACCCATCTGACGCAGGAGTCGCAGCTGCTCCACTACCTGCTTCGCCATGAGCAGTATAACGAACATGTGCAGTACCTCACTTCCTGTCCGGTGATCCCGATCAGGGAGCATGAGACCTACGAGCGGCTGAGCCAAACAAAGGATTTTATCAAAATGAAAAAGACGCGGGATAAGCTCCGCAAACAGGTGAACTACCGGTTCAAGGTCGTCACCGGTGAGCAGAACGCGGAAATCTACGACCGGGTAGCCCGGGTTCACCGGCTGCTGAAGGAATACCTGCAGACCGAAAAAGGCAGGTCCGAAAGGCGGAGCCTGTTTGAAAACGAGTACACTGACGAATTTCTCAGGCGGCTGTTCCGCAATAACGAGCAGGTGGTCGTCTTTATGCTTGAGGATGAACGCGGGGAGATTATCAACTACAGCATCTGCTATCTTTACAAGGATGTTCTGTACGATTGGAACTCGGGTTACGCCCCCGAATATTCGACTTTTCACGGCTTAGCCAACGTGCTCATGATCGAAACGCTGGAGCATTTGTTCAAGGAGAAGCTCGGCAAACGGCTCGACTGCGGGGCGGGCAGTTATGCCTGGAAATTTAAATGGACCAGCCGGTTCAACGTAAACTATACGTTCAAGATGTGGAATCTGCTGAAAGCCAGGGGCCGGTTGTACCGGTTTTTGTCCGGATTCAAAACGATGCTTCAGACCGCTTTCATCATGACCGGAATGATCGAAATCATGCTGTAATGTCTACCGACAGCCGAGCTGACTCAAGGATAAAGGAGTTTAACTGGAACCATGAGTATAAAAATTGTTACCGATACCGATGGATTCCTTAGCATTCAAGAGGATTGGGAGCGCTTGCAGGAGCTGGACGACGAATTGACCTACTACAGCACCTTTCAATATAACTACGCATGGTGGCTGACCTTTGGAGAGGACCGGAACAACAAGCTGTTCATTATTTGCTGCAGCCGGGACAACGAAATGGTCGGCATCGCTCCGCTTGTCATCCGTACGGTGGATAAAAAAATCGTGAAATGCCGTGTGCTCGGATTTATGGGTAAGGGCGATTATTTCAATTTCATCCTCCATTCCCAAAAGGGCAGTCCGGCTGCGATTATCAAGGAAATTTTCAAAGCCATCGAGGACCATTCCGACCTGTGGGACAAAATCGAATTGACGCACCTTGCAACCGACACGTCGCTGCTTCACTTTTTACTGCGCCATGACAGGTACAATCCGAGCATCAAGTACCTCACCTCCTGTCCGAGCATCCGGATCGGCGGATGGGATACCACAGTCGGGTGGGACACGAGCGGAATCAATGCCAAGGCGAAAAAGAAGCTTAGGAAGCTCCAGCAGGAGACCGATTATCAGTTCAAAATGGTGGACTGCCGGCAAAGCGGGGATATTTATGACCGGATCTCCAATGTTCACAAGCAGGAGAAGGCGTATCTGCACGAGCAAAGGGGAAGGATCGACCGCAGAAGCCTGTTTGAAGACCAGAAGAACGAGGAGTTTTACAAGCGGGTATTTATGAACAACGACCAGGTCATTGCGTCCTTCCTCGAGCTTGAGGACTCGAACGTGATGATCGCCTACCAGCTGTTTTTTCTGCACAGGGGAAAGCTGTACGGCTGGAATACCGGGTATTCCCCCGATTATGCGAAATACGGCGTCTTCGACGTACTGATGCTGGAAACGATCCGCCGGCTGATCGAGCAGGGGCAGGTGACGGACATCGATCTGGGCGCCGGTTCGTACCCGTGGAAGTTCCGGTGGACCAATCAATTTACCGTCATGTATTCGCTGCAAATGTGGAACAATGACCGCCTTCACACCAGGCTGTACCGAATGCTGGTCAAGGGGAAGGGAATTTTGAAGTACCTGAACCGGAAAACCGCTGTGCATTCCTGATGCAGCAGGGTGAAGGAAAGGGATAAGGGGAAAATCGTCATGCACTTGGAGAAATGCAAATGGTTTAACGGCGCCGATTCGCCTGTTTTCTTTATGATCGATGATCTGGCCAATACGTGGGTGGACGTCAACCATAACGGAATTCCCGATCTGGAGGAGGATTGGGGTTACTGCAAAAATGGAGAAAACTCATCCTTCCGGTACTTGAATGAGCAAATCCTGCGGCATTTTCCGCAGGTCAAGGTAACCTTCTTCGTTCCGGTAGGGGTCCGGGCCGGTATGTCCGATCACCCGGTGTGCAGGCAAACCTCCCGCCCGATCAACGCCGACGAGGAGAGCAGGGCTTTCTTCCGCGGCATTCACCGGCACCCGGGCTATGAACTCGCCTATCATGGTACGACCCATGGCCGAACGGGACCAAATCCGGAGGATTTTGTACAGGAATGGGAGCTGTTCGAGAGCGCCGAAGAAGCATTGGAACGTACCTTGGAAGGGATATCGGTCTATGCCGATGCCGTCGGCGAAAGGCCGAAAGGCGGCAAATACTGCGGGTACGCCGGCAACGACTGCTCGGATGAAAGCATTGATCGGGCGGGGTTCATTTGGTGGTGCAGATACTGGAACCGGGGGGCGGGAGACCCTGCGATGAAACGGATCAGCGGCGGGGATCCAGATCCGCTCACCAACTACGACATTAAACGCTTTGGCGAAAGCGGCGTAATCGACATTCCCTCGACGGTGGACGGAGGGCTGCTGAATGGGATTTACCGGCCGGAAGCTTCCTTGAAGGGGATGGCCAAACGGTTCTTAAAGACGCCGCTTCGCCGCTGGAAGCTCCGGGAGCTGGATTATTTGCTGGAGAACAGGCTGGTCATCGGGATTCAGGAGCATATTTCCCCCGCACGCGACGATGGGAAGAGGCAGTCCCCCAACATTTTTGACGACTGCGGCAGCCTGCAGGCGATCTTTCATTATTTGGAGGGGAAAAACGTATGGTACTGCACCGGTTCGGAGCTTGCCGATTACGTGAACCTCCGGGATCACGTGCAGGTCGTGACTTATCCGGGTGAGGAAAGGATGTTTACCCTGGAACACGAATCCAGATACGGAACCGGCGGCATTCTCTCGCTGAAGCTGGACCCGTCCAATCCTGCAAGCATCCTGCTGCCCGACGGCACGGCAGTCCGGGTAACAGCCGGGATTGCGAACCTTCCGGTCATGAAAGGGGAATATTTCATTCGGGAAGGTGAAATCAGATGAAGCAGACGATGATCGTCATCTCGGATTATATCGAAGGCGCGCCGGTGGTCGCATCGGTCCGGTATGCCGGATTGATGAAGCATTTTATGGAACAATACCGCCTGATCGTCGTGAACGACCGGAAATACGGCCCGGCGCCGAGCCGGTTTGCCGCTGTCAATTACAAATACGATACGCCCAGCAGTACCTTTACGCAGACGATGGTTGGCGGGGAGCCTTCCGGCCGGGGAATCAAGCAGCTTATTGAAGGTGTGCTCAGAAACAAATGGACGATCACGGCATGGAGGAACTATAAGTACAGCTCTTATGCTTTCAGGCGCATGAACATCCGCCTCTTCCGCGAGCTGGACGCATGCCTGGAGCAGAACGAGGTATCAGCCGTATTTTTGACGATACCGGATGTGTACGGACTGTACATCATTGACCACATCAAACGCAAAGCGCCGGGCATTCCGGTAGTGATCGAGATCAGGGATATCATCAACCATAACATCGGGGAAGGTCAGCCCCGTCAGGCCTACCGCAGGGCGGAGAGGATGATCCCTCGGCTGGCCGACGCAATCGTGGCCGTGTCCCAGGGGATCCGGCAGCATTATGAAATTGGGCAAGAACGGCCGTCTATACGGCTGATCCGCAACGGATACGACGAGGAACCGTTCCAAAACTGCGTATATCAACGTATTTCCGACAATGTTCGCGAGCTGACCGTGGCTCATATTGGCTCCATCTATAAAGGACGAAATATACATGCATTGATCGAGGGGCTGCAGCTGTTTCACGAGAGGACCGGCATACGGATCAAGCTGAAAGTTGCGGGGCTGCTTGACCAGCAGGCGGCCAGGGATCTATCCAATGTGAATATGACAGGTGACGGGGTTACGGTGGAGATCGTAGGAAGCGTCAAGCATGAGGCGGCGGCGTCTCTGCTGAAAGAAGCGGACGTAGCGGTCACTCTTACGCATACCAAGGGCAGCGATTATGCCATCCCGGGCAAAACCTTTGAATATATCGGGGCGTGCAAGCCGATCCTGGCGGTTACGGCCGACCGGGAGCTGGTGGAATTGGTCCACGGCCGGTACGGCATCTGCGCGGGCCATCACCGGGACAGCGTGGCCGATGGTTTGGCGGACTTGATCGCCAGGGAGTTCGATTTCTCCGGCCGGTCAGCCTTTTCCCGTACGAACCAGGCGGAGCAGCTTCTGGCCATGATTGGGGAGCACATTCGTGGAGCGACGCAAAAAAGAGTAAAGAGGGTATAAAATGGCGCTGATGTTGTCGTGTTCCTACGTGCTGCATGAACTGCTGTCCGCCAATTTGGACCTGCTGTACTTTCTCAGCCTTGTCCTGATTTTCGTGGATATCTATAAAAACAAACGGCTGACGGTCAAAGCACTGGGTTACATTTACCTTGTCGTCCTGTATGCGCTGCTGCAGATCGTACTGAACGACCAGATCGAGATTCCAAGACTGGTTATTAACGTCGCGAAAATCTTTCTGAACGTCTTTTTATTCATCCAAATCAAGGAATCGAAAATTCCATTACCGGTATGGAGAAAAATGGCCGTCTATTCCTCCCTGCTTCATGTATTCCTTCTTGCCGTCAGCCTGGCGTTTAAAACGCAGTGGCTGTGGAGATTGGACGAAACGGTCAATATTTATCAAAAAACGAGGCTGTCGCTTCTGTACTTCGAACCGAGCGAAGCCTCTTTTCATGCCGCCTTGCTGGTTCTGCTGCTCGTTTTCTTTGCCCTGCGGGAAAAATCAGGGTCCAGGAATCTTCTCCACTTTGCGCTGATCGGCGCGAATCTGGTCATCGTGGTGCTCTCGGCCGGCATGGGAGGGATGTTCAGCCTGTCTCTGGCCTGTGTCGTGATGTACTTATTTTATTTGAAGGAAAACTTCAGCACAGTCCGGGTGCTCGGGCTGATTGCCCTGATCTTTCTGGCGGCTCTTAGTGTGCTGGCGGTCGTGAACAGCAATAACAGCTTCTATCTCCGCTTTAACGATATCGTGAACGGAAATGACGGGTCGGTCGTCTACCGGTTTAACGTCAGCTTTCGCGTCATGAAACAGATGCTGCTGGACACGCATTATTTCGGCATCGGCTTCGGCAATCTGAACACGGACACGATCCATAACACCTATGCCGGCTTCGGGCTGGTGGATGTCATCTCCAACTCCTTCATGTACGCCTTGGCCGAGGGAGGGTGGCTGATGCTCCTTCTCCTCGCTGTCTTCTTCCTCTCATTAGTCCTTCCGGTTCGTCCGGAAGAAAAAATATTGAAATACGCGCTTCTCTTCTTTATTGTCAGCTACCAAATCGCCGGCGGATATTTTACGAACCCGGTCAATTGGATTGTGTATGGCATCATAGCCAATCCCTATTTGCTTCGGCACAGCCGCAGCCCAAATCTTGTTCCTGCTGAGAATCTGCCCGCCGCAGGCGTTCAGAGCACGGGGACCTTGGAGTTGAAGTCATGAAACTGCTGCATGTCACCCTCGGATTGCCCCCATACCGAACAGGCGGACTGACGAAATACAGCGTAGATCTCATGCTGTCCCAGCTGCAGCAGGGGCATGAAGTCAGCTTGCTGTATCCGGGGCGTTATACATGGTCCGGAAAAATGAAAACAAAGCCAAACCCTCCGTATGAGGGCATCGGCGTATACGAGATCATCAATCCGCTTCCGGTTCCCCTTCTCGGAGGGATCGGCCGCCCACCCGCATTTTCCCGAGCCGGAGATCCTGAGGTATTCCTTAAGCTGCTCCGGGAAGTACAACCGGATCTGATCCATTTTCACACTTTGATGGGAATCCATAAAGAACTCTTGGAGGCGGCCAAAGCGCTGGGAATCCGGACGGTGTATACGTCGCACGACTACTTCGGCATCTGCCCCAAGGTCAACCTCCTGAATGCGGCAGGAGACCACTGCGACGATTTTGACCAGGGAAAGAGCTGCATTTCCTGCAACCAGCATGCGTATTCGCCGCACATGATTTACATGATGCAGTCCTACAGCTACAGGCGCTTGAAAAACAGCCGGATTTTGCAAAAGGCCCGCAGGGCCGTGAAAAAACGAACTTCCAGCACTTCCAGCACTTCCAGCCATATGCCTAGGAAAGCGGGGGATTCCAAGCCTATGATTCATCCGGAACGGGCCAACGAATACAAAGAGCTCAGAAGCTATTACCTGGAAATGTATCAAATGATCGACGAATTTCATTTCAACAGCCAGGTGGCCAAGGAGATTTTTACGGCTTACCTGAACGTGAAAGGAAAGGTCCTGTCCATCCGCCACCGGCATATGGCCGACCGGAGAGTCTTAAAATCATTTCCTTCCGCGGATGAACCCCTGCGCATCGCTTATTTGGGTCCGGTTGACCGCTATAAAGGATTTTTTCTGCTGCAGGAGGCGCTGGATCAACTGCCGGATACCCATGCGGGCCATTGGCATCTTCACGTTTACGGAAATGACGGCATCCCGGCATCGGCACCCCCTGCCGAGCACTGTACTTTTCATGGCCGCTACGAACCGGATCAGATTGCCGGTATTTTCGCGGAAACCGATCTGCTGATCGTCCCCAGCGTATGGAAGGAAACGTTCGGTTTCGTCGGGCTGGAAGGGCTGTCGCACGGGGTACCGGTGCTGGTCTCCAGACAGGCGGGCGTGAAGGATATGATCGCAGACGGAGTCAACGGATGGATTTTTGAGCCTGATCCCGCGGATCTGGCGCAGCGTCTTACGCACCTGCTGACCAATCGGCATTTGCTCGCCGCGGCGAACCGCAGCATCGTGAACAGCGAACTGGACTTGTCCATGAAGCGCCATGCCCAGGATATCTATGAATGGTATCTTCAAATCGGAGAAGAGGTCGTGGTCAAATGAAGCACGTGTTTATCGTTGGCTCGAAAGGAATACCGGCGAAGTACGGCGGGTTTGAGACCTTCGTCGACCAGCTGACCGGAAGAAAGACCGACCGGGATACAAAGTATCATGTCGCCTGCCTGTCCGACCGCAAAGCAGAGGAATTTGTGTATCAGGATGCGCGCTGCTTTCCGGTGCATACACCGAAGATGGGAAGTGCAAGGGCGGTCGTCTACGATGTGCTCAGCTTGCTGGAGTGCGTGAAATATATCAAAACCCATCGACTTGAGAACAGCATCGTTTATGTATTGGCCTGCCGGATCGGCCCTGTTTTCTATATTCTAAAAAGGCAGCTCGAAAAGCTGGGGGTTGCTGTGTTCGTCAATCCTGATGGTCATGAATGGAAGCGGGGAAAATGGAGCGCACCCGTCAAACGCTACTGGAAATGGTCCGAGCGCCTGATGGTGAAGCACGCGGATCTTCTCGTTTGCGATTCCCGCGGGATCGAGCAGTACATTCATGACATGTACGCCCGGTATGAGCCGAATACCACCTTTATCGCCTACGGGGCGGACGTGACGCCGTCGCCGCTGGACGATGAGGATCACCGGTTTACGGATTGGATGAACCGGTTCGGATTGTCCAAATACGGATATTATTTGGTCATCGGCCGCTTTGTTCCGGAGAACAACTATGAATTGATGATCCGCGAGTTTATGAAGTCGGGCACCGCCAAAGACCTGGTCATTGTGACGGGGGCCCAGCAGCAGCCGTTTTATGACGAGCTGAGGCTAAGAACGGGTTTCGATTCGGATCCGCGGATCAAATTTGTAGGAACCGTCTACGAGCAGCCACTCTTGAAAAAGATCCGGGAGCAGGCATACGGATACTGCCATGGTCATGAAGTGGGCGGAACGAACCCGTCCCTGTTGGAATCGCTGGCATCGACACGTCTGAACCTTTTGTTTGACGTCGTATTCAACCGGGAAGTCGGCGGGGAGAGCTGTCACTATTTTTCGAATGAATCCGGCGCCTTGAGCAGGCTGATTGATGAGGCTGAATCGTGGAGTCATGAAGAGCTGGAGGAGCTTGGGGAACGGGCGAAGCACCGGATCCGGAGCTTATATTCGTGGGATCTTATCGTGCAATCCTACGAAACGCTGTTTCAAGGGAACGATTATGTGCCGGCGAAGCAGGCGGGCGGACGCCGGCTGGCGCGCACCAAAGGGACGACCACACCTTTGTGAAGTAAATTGTGAAGTAAACTGGGCCCATTCGTCAGGGTACAGCGCTTGGCTAAATGGAACCTGCGGCAAGTAAAATAGGCAAGCGGCCCTAGGGAAATGTCCAAAGCTAAGCAAGTCTGCCCCGAATACAATAGCATTGGACTTGACATTCGTTGATGGGGAGGTTTTGCCTATGGGTCGTCTTTTTGATAGGCATCGGCACAAGAAGGGGATAGGGCAGCGGGGAAACAGGGGCCGCGCCAAGCCGGAGAAGAAAATCGCTTCCATATCGGCGGCTGAAGCGACAAGCGGGAATCTTCCGCTGAACTCGGTGGGGACGTCCAATCTGGTGGATGGGGCTGTGGTGACGACCAAAATCGCCGAACATTCGGTCACTGCCGACAAGCTCGGTTTATCCTGGCTGAGCGTCCCTGCCGCCGCAGGCTTCGCTGATGCCCTGAGCCGGTTGAAGGCCCAAGGGGGTGGCGTGCTCGTAGTCCCCGCGGGAGATTATCCGATCCCGGCCGATACGGTGGTGGATCCGGGCATTACCCTTCGCTTGATGAACGGGGCTCGGCTGAACATCGCACAAGGAAAAGTGCTGACCATTAACGGCGGCGTGGAGGCCGGATTGTACCCCATCTTTACAGGTTCAGGCATCGTGAAAGGGGCGCTGGCCGAATATTATCCGCAGTGGTTCGGAGCGGCTGCCGACGGGAACGCGGACGATTCAGCCGGCATTCAGGCCGCCGTCAACGCAGCGGACGGTTCGGGGGCGACCGTGGTCCTGCCTGCAGGAACGTACAAAATCAGGGAGATCAAGCTTCAGAACCGTATGAAGCTGAGAGGAGAGAAGGGCGCAGTACTGGAGCCGTTTACCGCGGGTCAGGATGCAAAACTGACCGCTTCCGGAGCAGCCGGATTCGAGGTAGCCGACCTTGAAGGGCCCATCAGCTTGAACATCCTATCCAGTTCGGATTTTGTTATCCGGAACCTCCGAGTTCGTCAAAATGTGGAGGGATGGCATATCTACCAGTCCGAAGACGGACAGCTTATGGATAACCGCATCGTGGAGTCCGCCAACAAGGACGAACGATTCATATACCTTAACGATTGTACCCGTATGCTCGTTCAGGGCAACCAGATCCGAAATCAGACCTTGTTCAACGGCGCAGATCCGAACAGCAATACGGGAATCAATATTTCCTCCTCCAGCTACTGCCAAATCGTCAATAACTATGTGGAAAACTGCGGCGGTCAGGGCATCTGCTTCGACACCAATACAGGGATTGCGGACGCTGCGTCCCGGGCCTGCTTCAGCAACATTGCCGCAGGCAATATCGTGATCGGGAACGGGCAGGAAGGGATTACGGCGTTTGCTTCCAAACAATACGAAACCTATGATATAACGGTCGTAAACAATATTTGCATCAATAACCGGTATAACGGGATCGAATTTTGGGGTGTCAGGCAGGGCGTGATCGAGGGGAACAGCATCAGTGCGCCCGCGATGAAGGAGTACAGCTTCGGGGCGATCAACATTTTTGCGACGAAGGACGTCATTATCGACGGCAATTCGATCGAGAATGTGCCTACCTCCGGGATTGCACTGGTCAACGGACCGAAATATCCAGAGTCCCGGTGCCAGAATATCATCATCACGAGCAACCGGATCTTGAACTGGAACAACCTTGACCTGAGCCCCGCGACCAATCATGACCAGATCTGCGGGATTAATTTGTTCAATGCCGACTGCTGCCTGATTCAAGGGAATCTGCTCATGGACACGAGACCCGGTCGAAAAAATATCGTAAAAGCCATCTCTGTAGTGGAAGGCCGCCATCTGATCCGGGGCAATATCAATCCCCAAAATTTATTGATTGACGACCATGTGGAAGCCGATTTGGCCTGGGCCGGGCACCAAATTGCCGAACGGACCCCTTTCGTACGGTTTTCGTCCTTGCCGGGCGACGTCAACAACGGTGTCATGACAGGGGTGGACCCCGGAACCGTATGGTATAACCACAGCAAGCGGGCGTTGTTTTATAAAGGATACGATAAAACGATGCTGACCCCGCTCGTTCTGGATGAGAAGAGCACCTCCGGGTTCCCGTCCGGTGACTATGCGCCGGGATTTTTCAGCTATCAGACCCAAACGGGAAGGCTGTTCTACCGCGGTAAACCGAATAATTCCAACGGCAAGTACGCGGAGGTCGTGCTGAAGGATAAGTTCATCAATTTGAAAAGAAGCACCGAAGTGTCGAAAACCCCGGTCGAAGGCGACACATACTACGATACCGTTCGGAAAAAGCCGGTCTATTACGACGGCGCAAACTGGAGAGATTTCAGCGGTAATATCGTTAGTGTGAACCCATAATCAAGGGATGTCCTGTGGTGTGCAGATCATATGATGGTAGAGAGAGGGGTTGTTCGCAAGTGAAAGGCATCATTTTGGCAGGGGGCAGCGGCACCAGGCTGTATCCGCTCACCAGAATCATTTCCAAGCAGCTGCTGCCGATTTATGACAAACCGATGATATATTACCCGTTGTCCGTTCTTATGCTTGCGGGGATCCGGGATATTCTGATCATATCGACGCCGCAGGACACTCCCCGGTTTGAAGAGCTGTTCGGCACAGGTGAGCAGCTCGGAATCCGGCTGTCTTATGCAGTGCAGGAACAGCCGAACGGGCTTGCGGAGTCGTTCATCATCGGCGAGAAGTTCATCGGCGGGGACAGCGTGGCTTTGATCCTGGGAGATAATTTGTTCCACGGCCATGGACTGACGGAAATGCTGCAGACGGCGGTCCAGCGGGAGCAGGGTGCCACGATCTTCGGCTACCATGTGCAGGATCCCGGCCGATTCGGCGTAGTGGAGTTCGATGCAGACGGGCGGGCCGTTTCCATTCAAGAGAAGCCGGCAGAGCCGAGGTCCAATTACGCGGTGACCGGGCTGTATTTTTATGACCGGAACGTTGTGGATTACGCCAAACAAATCGTACCATCAGACAGGGGAGAGCTGGAAATTACCGATATTAACCGGATGTATCTGGAGCGTGGACAGCTGCGTGTGGAAATATTGGGCCGCGGTTTTTCGTGGTTTGATTCGGGAACGCATGAGTCGCTGCTGGAGGCTTCCCAATATATTGAGACGATTGAGAAAAGGCAAAGTCTGAAGGTGGCCTGCCTTGAGGAAATTTCCTATTCCAAAGGGTATATCAACCGGGAGCAGCTGACTCGGCTTGCCGAGCGGATGAACAAAAATGCATACGGGGCCTATCTCATGCAGCTTGCCGCCGGTAACGTCCAAGCCATCTATCAATGATGGATCGGCTGGATACATACGAAAAGCCGGCACCTCTGCGGCAGAGGGCCGGCTGTGAATGGGGAGCAGGCCCAGCAGCTCTGCTCTTTCCTTGCTTCCTCAGTAAACTTTATGGATCACATCCTCAAACGCCGGCTCTTCCGTATGGATGTCGGCTGCTTCGCCCCATGCGGACATTTCGCGCAGAATGTCCACCGCACGGATCTGCTGGCGGTTCGCTTCAACCCGGACGTAATCGGGTCCGGTCTCGACAACGCGGAACGCTTCCCCGGTGGGGAGGCGAACTTCAAGCGGGAGCCGGAGGCTCTCACCTGGCGGTAGCGGGATGGACCAAGCTCCTGCGAAAGTTACCCGGATCGTCGTCGGAAGACCGATCTTCTCCCGGAGTTCATCGATCGTCCCGTCATAGCTGAGCTGCCCGTGATTGATGACCATGACGCGCTCGCAGAGCTGCTCGATGTCGTCCATGTCATGGGTGGTCAGCAGGATCGTCTTGCCGAACTCGGTATTCAGCGTCTTCAGAAAATCGCGGATGCTGCGCTTGGCGGTGACGTCGAGGCCGATCGTCGGCTCATCCATGAACAGGACGTCCGGATCATGCAGCATCGAGGCCGCGATGTCGGCCCGCATCCGCTGTCCGAGGGACAGCTTGCGCACCGGCGTCGTCCAAAATTCCCCCAGGCCGAGCAGCTCGGACAGCTGTCCGAGACGCAGGTCCCGCTCCTTGTCCCCAACTTTGTACATATGGGCCAATATTTCGTATGAGTCTTTGACCGGCAGATCCCACCACAGCTGGCTTCGCTGCCCGAAGACGACGCCAAGGCGGCTGACGACGCGGCGCCTGTGCCGATGAGGATCGACTCCGGCGATGCGGACTTCCCCCGATGACGGATGAAGGATGCCGGTCAGCATTTTGATCGTCGTCGATTTGCCCGCACCGTTCGGCCCGATATAGCCGATAAAATCCCCCTGGTTGATCGTAAAGCTGATATCTTTCACCGCTTCCTTGACGCGGTACTCCCGCGTAAACAAGGTTCGGATGCCCGCGAAGCTCCCCTCCTTGACCACAGGCGTTTTAAACTGCTTGTGCAGCCCCCTGGCTTCAATCATCGGCTGGGGCCGATCCTTATCCGCCGACCGTTCCAACTCCGTTCGTACGGCTGCTTCTGTCATGATTCCCATATCGATCTTCTCCTTTCTAGCTTCCGGTACTTTGGTAACGGGACATGCCGAATGTCCACCATTTCATGCTGGCGAAGAGGCTGACTGCCGCCACCAGGACGATGCCAAGCAGGACCCAGGCACCCAGCTCCCCGCGCAGGATAAACAGCGAAGGTACATAATTGACAAAACCGACGGGAATGACGACGAGCAGAATGGACCGGAGCCAGACAGGATACAAGACCAGCGGGTAACGGACCCCGGTCTGGGAGGCGTCTTCTGTCAGCGTCTGCAGCTCGTTGATTCGGGTCAGCCAGAACCCGGCGGTAGCGGTGGCGAGACCAATGGCGAACAGGATGGCTGCTCCCGTAAGGATCACCAGAAAAGTGAAGGGAACCGCTATCCAGGTAATTTGCCCGGCGTGCATCATCCCGTGCAGCGCCCAGGTCAGAATAAATCCGCCCTGCAGCAGTTCCCCCGGCATCATCCGGAAGTTTTGCGACATCAGGGCAAGCAGAACAGGGACGGGCCGGGTCAGGAGCTGATCCAGGTCGCCTGACGTCAGGTAGTTCTCGAGATGATGAACATCATTGGCAAAGCTGCGGTACAGCGCCTTGGACAGCGTCATGACGGCGAACAGGTAGCCGACTTCATAGAGCGACCAGCCCTTCACCGCACCGAACTTGTTCAGCACGATGGCAATCATGAGAAACTCGGCGATCTGGATTCCAGCGGCCAGCAACATCCCAAGCAGAAAGTTCATCTTATACTGCATCCCGCTGCGGATGCTGGATCGGATCAATACGAAATACAGATGAAGCCAATACCGAATGTTCATCCGCCCTGCACCTCCACCTTGCGGCGAACGACCGCCGTTACGCCAAGACAAGCCAGAGTCATCAGTACGCACCATACGAGAGAGCCCAGCAGCCGGGAGGCATCCTCAAACCCGAGATAAATCCGGGTCGGTACGTACAGCAGGTAAGGATAGGGGGAGAGCCAGGAAACCGTTTGCAGCCAGCGCGGCAGCCATTCCACCGGAATGAAGAAGCCTGCCAGCAGGTTGATCAGGGCATGGTTCATCCAATACAGCCAGCTGGATTCCGTGGTCCACAAGGCCGTAGCCCCGATGATGTAATTCATGCAAATCGATAAATAGGCGGCCGCGGCCAAACCGGCCAGTGCCAGAAGCAGGGTGGTGACTTGCTGCGGAAGCGACAGGGAGAATACGAGGACGTACAGCAGATAGATCGGAACGGACTTGTACACAAACTGGTACGCGATTTGACCCCATTCCCGGCACATCAAATGAACGAACAGATGAACCGGGCGCATCAGATCCAGTGAGATCTGGCCTGTCCTGACCGATTGGGGAATGCCCAGCCCATTGGTCGTAAATCCGGAAATCCACAGCGACGCCTGGGTAAAAGCGATGTAGCCGATCATCCCGTGCACGCCGTATTCGCCGAGCGGCCTGTCCTGGCCGATGCCGATCCAGATGCAGGCATACAGGTAGCCGAACAGGGCGCTTGCAACGTTGTGCAGCATATGGGCCCCGCGGTACTGCAGGTTGCGCGCATACGCTTTTGAAGCAAGTGAGAAATAAAGCATTACACACCTCCGATAAGTTTTGTGGCGACGAGAACCGTCAACTTCAGTCAAGGCGGGTGAGTGAGAAGGATTTCCATCATACCAAAAATAGGATAGCGCGACAAGGAAAAGTTTTCGGCGGGAAGCGGGTACATAAGCTGTCTGCTGCCATGGGGCATGCAGCGTCATGACATTCCACTATAACGCTTTCTTGCCGCTTTTACCACGTGATTTCCCACAATTATTTTTGTAAACAGAGGCGGTCCGGCGCATATTGACTTGCCCTTCCTTCCGAGTAGAATGGGAGCAAAGACGAAGTGAAAACGACAAAATGATTCGGTTTGAAGGCACCGGAGGAGAGTACCCGATGATATCATTCAAGACGCGGCCGCAGCACCGCCGCAAGACTTCCATGCAGCGCAGAAACCTGAGGGTAGCCAGCCTGGAAGGCATCCCGGCCGTGATGTTTATGACCCTGCTCGGCGGGCAGTTTTTGACCGGTTATCTGCTGTACCTAGGCGCAAGCTCGGGTGAGATTGGATTCGTGCTGGCGATCACAACTTTTGTCAATATCGTCCAAATTTTTGCCGCGTATCTGATCCAGAGGCTGCGCAGCCGGAAGTGGACGCTGGTGCTGTTCGTAGCCGTGCACCGGGTCATTTGGGGGAGCACCGGTCTCGTGCCGTTTATTGTCCCGAAGCCATACTGGGTGCCCGCGTTTATCGTATTGTACACGGTGGCCTTCATGTTCAATACGCTGGGGGGCATTCTGTGGAACTCGCTTATCAGCGATATGGTCCACCCCAAAGTCAGAGGACGGTACTTCGGCATCCGGAACACGATTCTGAATGCGCTCGGAACGCTGGTGATGTACGGGGGTGGAGTCATCCTCGATCATGAGCCGGGCGGAAAGGGATTTCTGCTGCTCTATATCATCGTCTGGGTCTGCATTGCGGCCAATATCGCCGTGTTCTTCTTCTATCCGGACATTCCGTTTGAGCGGTCCTCGGAGAAGCGTTTTATCCCGATGCTGAAAAAACCGCTGCGCGACGCTTCTTTTCTGAAGGCGACGCTCTTCCTGGCCGGATTCCTGTTTCTGCAAAACCTGGTTGTCCCGCTGTATTCGTACGTCATGCTGGAAATGCTGCACATCAACTACCAGAAGCTGTCGCTGCTGAACGTGCTGCAAACGGTGTCCATGATGGCCAGCTTCTATGTGTGGGGGAATCTGAACGTTCGGCACAGCAACCGCAGGCTGCTGTTCTGGACGCTGCCGATCATCGCATTATCCTGCCTGTGCTGGGGGCTGCTGTCGGTGCTGCCGATGCTGCCTGTACTGATTGCGGCACACATGATTTTTGGCATCGGTGTCGGCGGATTCAACCAGCTGGCGTTCAATTTCATGATCGGTGACACGCCGAAGGCGGAGCGTCCGATGTATATGGCGATGTACGCGGCGATTACGGGTGTCGCAGCGTTCTTTGGCCCGCTGATCGGGGGCAATCTTTACGAGCTCATCGGCCACTGGCCGGAATGGACCCGGATCTATGGCGTGCAGATCGTCGTCGGCCTGAGCATGCTGCTGCTGACGGTCAGTCTCGGCCGGAAAATTCTGCGGAATTCGTGAGGGCTCGAGAAAAAGAGGTCAATGTTCATCCTAATCGAATGCGAATGGTTGAGGGTACCTCCCATAAGAAGACGGCAAATTGAGCTTCCGTCTTCTTGAGGGAGTTTTTTTGTTGCTTGAAGCTATTCAAACGCGCGGAGCGTCCTCACAACCGCCAAGCACAGCGCGTCACAACAGCAAGGCGAACGTCTCTCTATGGCCTTGCGCAAAGCCGGATTTTCGCGTGAACCTTCCGATTGGGTGGAAGTTGTTATTGCTTTAGTTATGCGGACGCACGCAGCAGTGGAGAGATCGAAGCCATTCCGGAAAAGCGAAGCGGTCGCCTTTGTCCCCGAATATCCACCATTGAAATGGATTCAAGGATATTCGGGGGCAACAGCGATTGAAGGAAGGATTCGAGCGCAGAGCGTCCTCACAACCGCCAAACACAGCGCGTCACAACAGCAAAGCGAACGACTCGATGGCCTGGTGCAAAGCCGGCTTTTCGCTTGAACCTTCCGATTGGGTGGAAGTTGTTATTGCTTTAGCTAGGCGGACGCACGCAGAAGCGGAGAGATCGAAGCCATTCCGGAAAAGCGAAGCGGTCGCCTTTGTCCCCGAATATCCACCATTGAAATAGATTCAAGGATATTCGGGGGCAACAGCGATTGGAGGAAGGATTCGAGCGCGGAGCGTCCTCACAACCGCCAAACGAGGCACCCGGGTAACGATTTAGCATGGCCTCAAGGCTAAATCAAAGTCCGTCTTTTCGCGTGAACCTTCCATTCGGGGGTATAATGAATAAGTAGAGGTGAATTTAGGAGCAGGGAGGAATCATTTATGTTTATCAACCAAATGTATATAAATGGCGCCTGGAAGGATGCCGCGGAGCACATCGACGTCCTGAACCCGGCCACCGGTGACGTGATCGGCACCGTACCGAACGGCGGTGCGAAGGAGGCTGGCGAAGCCGCGGATGCCGCTTATGAAGCATTCCCGGCATGGTCCGCGCTCACGGCGGACGAGCGGGGAGCGCTGCTGATGAAATGGCACGGCCTGATCGCAGAGCATACGGACGAGCTCGCCCGGATCATGACGACGGAGCAGGGCAAGCCGCTGAAGGAAGCCGCCGGCGAAATCGGCTACGCGAACAGCTTTATTTCCTGGTACGCGGAGGAGGGCAAGCGCGTCTATGGGCAGAGCATACCGGCCTCGTCCGCTTCGCAGCGGATCTGGGTGCAGAAGCAGCCGGTCGGCGTCGTTGCGGCGATCACGCCATGGAACTTCCCGGCGTCGATGATTACCCGCAAGGTTGCGCCGGCGCTGGCCGCCGGCTGCACCGTCGTGATCAAGCCGTCCGAGGAGACGCCGTATACGGCCTTGAAGCTCGCTGAGCTCGCACACCACGCCGGACTTCCGGCAGGCGTGATCAACGTGGTGACCGGCGAGGCGGCAGCGATCGCCGGCCGCTGGCAGCAGGACGAGCGGGTGCGCAAAATTTCCTTCACCGGCTCGACCGCCGTAGGCAAGGAGCTGATGAAGGGAGCGGCCGAAACCGTCAAGAAGATTTCCTTGGAGCTTGGCGGCCACGCCCCGTTTATCGTGACCGCCGCGGCGGATCTGGACAAAGCGGTGGACGGGCTGATCAAGTCCAAGTTCCGCAACGGCGGCCAGACCTGCGTCTGCACCAACCGGGTGTATGTGGATGAACGGATCGCCGGCGAGTTCACCCGCAAAACGGCGGAACGAACGGCCGCGCTTCAGGTAGGCAACGGGATGGAGGAAGGCGTGGATATCGGTCCGCTCATCAATGCCAAAGCGGTGGACAAAGTGCTGCGGCAAATTGAGGACGCCAAAGCTAAGGGCGGGATCATCGTGACGGGCGGCGAGGCGCTGCAGCATTCCGGCGGACACTTCGTGCAGCCAACCGTGATTGAACAGGCGACGGACGACATGGAATGCATGGTACACGAAACGTTTGGACCGCTTGCTCCGATTACGACCTTCCGTACGCTGGAGGAAGCCGTACAGCGGGCCAACCGTAGTCCTTACGGGCTGGCCGCTTACGTCTTCACGGAGCGGATCCAGGAGGCGCTGTACGCCGCCGAAGCACTCGAATACGGAATCGTCGGCGTAAACGATCCGCTGCCTTCCACGGCGCAGGCTCCGTTCGGCGGATTCAAGCAGAGCGGACTCGGACGGGAAGGCGGCCATTTCGGCATCGAGGAATACCTCGAGGTCAAATATGTATCGCTCCGGCTCTAACCGGAGGAGTTGCCGAAAACGTGCGGTGACTGGGGGCTGCACCAGCATCCGGGAAATGCACCAGGCAGAGCTTTGACCAAGATCTCATGCAAGCCGCCTATTCAAAAACAAAGAAGAAGCCCGAGGATAATTATCCTCGGGCTTCTTCGATAAACAAGCTGTTATTTCGTTGTATTTGCTGCTGTATCGGCTGCGTCTGCGCCTGCAGCCGTATCGGTTGCCGCGTTAGCCGAATCATCCAGCGAGTTGGTGATTTTGGCTTTAGACTTGAGGTCGGCAATCCAGGTCGACGCTTTGGAAGAAATGCCTTGCGTGATCAGCGTTTCCTTGATGTCAGCCTTCTTCTCGTCAAGTGTAGCCGTGTGAGCCGCTTTGCGGTCGGTAACCTTGATGATGTGGTAGCCGTTGCTGGACTGCACGATGCCGCTCATTTCGCCCTTTTGCAGCTTGAACGCTGCTTCTTCAAACGGTGCTTCCATCACACCTTTGGCAAAGAAGCCAAGGTCGCCGCCGTTGTCCTTGGAGCCCGGGTCGATCGATTTCTCTTTTGCCAGGGTGGCGAAATCGGCGCCTCCCTTGAGCTGCTTCAGGATGCCTTCGGCTTCTTCCTTCGTCTTCACCAGAATGTGGGAAGCTTTAACTTCTTCCGGCGTGTTGAAGGATGCTTTATTTTCATCAAAATATTTCTTAATATCGTCGTCGGTCACTTTTACTTCCGGTTCGAGCAGCTTGCGGAGTTGCACCTGCATGTTCATTTGCTTCTTCAGGTCTTCCACCGTCATGCCAGACTGCTGCAGAGCCATCTGGAATTCCTCTTCGCTGCTGAAGCCCTTCTTGATATCGTCCATTTCCTTGGTGACATCGGCATCGGTTACTTTAATGCCTTTTTTGCTCGCTTCCTGGTTGACCAGCTCTTCCGTGATGAGGCTGTCCAGCGTCTGTTTGCCGCCGGCGTCCACCAGTGCTTCATAAAGCTTGTCCTTTTTAATGTCCGTGCCGTTGACCGTCGCTACCGTCGGGTTGCTACCCGAATTAAAAGGAGGCTTGATCAGCACAATGACGAGAATGACGGCAAGCACGAGCGATACGGCCATCCATACCTTGCCAGTTCCGCCGGACCATGCTTTCGGAGCAGGACCGGACGCTGCAGCAGACGCTTTGGGAGCAGGCGTCTTCTCTTTATTTGGCTTGGCCGGCGTCTCGCCGTCGCGCTTCATTTCGCTGAGGACCGGTGCGCCGCTCTCGGAAGGGGCTGCCGGTTTGCTGGTCCGTTCAGATGATTCCCCCGTTGTTTCGGTATTGTTCAGCTCTTCGTTGTTTAACGATTCTCTTTCTTTGTCTGTCATTAAATCTTGTCCTCCTTTAATATATGCAAAACGCTTATGGGTTCACTTTACCAGATTTGCCGTAAATAATCCTTAAGAAGACATAAATTGTGACAGATTTTTTTTAATCCTGTTTTAAGATTCGGCTGTTTGCGGCGGTTTTAATCAGGAAGCAGACGATGTGTCCAAATAAAAGACCGCTCCGGACGGGAATGCCCCGGGAGCGGCCATAGCGATATGCCTTATTTTTGCCGTTCGATCGATACGGCGTGCGCAATACAAGGAATGCTCTCCTTCTGCTGATAGGAGAGGGGGGAGAGCAGGGCGCCCGTCGCCACGACGAGGATGCGGTTCAGCTCGCCGCGCTGCATCCGGTTCAGCAGGTGGCCGTACGTTACGACCGCCGAGCAGCCGCAGCCGCTGGCCCCGGCCTGAACATTCTGTTTACCGTAATCGTAAATCATCATGCCGCAGTCCGAATAGGTCGTCTGATGAATCGGAATGTTATGCTTCTTCAGCAGATCGTTGGCGATTTGATACCCGACCTTGGACAGGTCGCCGGTAACGATCAGGTCGTAGTAACCCGGCTCGATCTGCAGGTCGCGGAAATGCGCTTCCATGGTGTCTACCGCTGCCGGCGCCATTGCCGCGCCCATATTGAACGGGTCGCTGATGCCCATGTCGACCACCCGGCCGATCGTGGCGGAAGTGACGTATGGCCCGTCCCCGTCCTGCGACAGGACGACCGCGCCGGCCCCGGTCACCGTAAACTGAGCCGTGGGGGGCTTTTGGGAGCCGTACTCGGTCGGATACCGGAATTGCTTCTCCACGCTGGCATTATGGCTGCACGTTCCGGAGAGCACGTATTTTGCCCCGCCTGAGTTTACGATATAAGAGGCCAGCGCGAGGCTCTCCATCGACGTGGAGCATGCGCCGAACAGGCCAAGATAAGGAATGGCCAGCGTTCTCGCGGAAAAGCTGCTGCTGATAATCTGGTTCATCAGGTCGCCGGCGAGAAAAAACTGGATTTGTCCCTCGGTCAGTCCGGCGTGCTGCACCGCCATTTTGGCCGCTTCCTCCATTAAAGCCTTTTCGGCTTTCTCCCAGCTGTCCTGTCCCAAATACATGTCGCCGTGGATAATGTCGAAGTCGTCGGCCAGCGGACCCTGACCCTCAAACGGGCCGACGATCGCCGCTTTCGACTTGATGGAAGGCTTGTTCTCGAACACCCAGCTTTGATGGCCTTTCAGCATATGAATCCTTACCCCCCTACAATATTAGGATCAAAAATGATGTAGGCGATGCCGACGCAAAAGGCTGCGACCGAACCGAACACGATGACGGGTCCGGCAACCTTGAAGATGCTGCCGCCGAGGCCGAGCACGAGCCCTTCCCGGCGGTACTCGATCGCCGCCGAAGCCATGGCGTTGGCGAAGCCGGTGACCGGGACGGCGGTTCCAGCGCCCGCCCACTGGGCAATTTTGTCATATACCCCCAAGCTGGTGAGAATGACGGAGATGATGATCATAACGCCTACGGTCGGACTCGAGGCCGCCTTTTCCTCAAAGCCCCACCAGTGGATAAACATCTGCTGCACCGCCTGCCCGAGCAGGCAGATCAGGCCGCCGACGAGAAAGGCCCTGTATAAATTTTTGAACGTAAACTTGCTGGGCTCGCGCTTTTTGGCCAATTCCTGGTATTCCTGCTGGACAGGCGTCAGTTTCTTTTTCTTTTTGCTGACCATGATGCTTCACTCCTAACGGGTTAATAATGGCTTGACGTCCGAGATAACCTGCTCCAGCTGGGCGGACACCTGCTCGTACATCGCCTTGTTCTGCTCGTTTTTGGTCGAAAGTCCGTACATCTCCAGGTCCGCCTGGCATTTTTTGAGATCCGCATACAGCATCGCTTTCTGCTGCGGCTCGGGAACCTTGATCTGATCGTCGAAGAGGTCGACGTACAGCTGTCCGTACGCATCCACCTGCCCGATAAAGACGTTGTCCAGCGATACGCCCAGTTTTTCGAGCTCGGTATGTACCCAGCGCCGGTTCAGGCCCCTTGTAGCCAGCGGCTCGTCCATGATTTTGCCGTCCAGTATGACCGTCTGAGGCTCGCTCTCCGGCCCGACCTTGATGCCGAGATGGGTGGGGGTCAGCGGTTGATTTTCTTTTTTCATCAGCACGTTGATCTGTCCGTTCGGCTCCATGATCGCAAACTCAACCTCCGCCGCTTTAAAGGCGTTTTTCCCGCGGAGCTGCTCCATAAGCTCTTCATTTGTCAGCCGCTCCTTCTTCAGGTTGTCCTCCATGATCTTGCCGTCCTTGATCAGCACGGTACTGGTGCTGTCAATGAAATCCCGGGCTTTCTTGCTCTTTAACTGCAAAAATTCAATCATGAGCGAAACGGCTACCCACACGGCGAGGGAAATGACGCCAAGGTACCAGGTGGCTTTCAAATCAAGCGAGATGGAGGCCGCCAGGTCACCGATCGTGATCCCCGTAATGTACTCGAAGAAGGACAGCTGGGAGATTTGTCTTTTGCCCAAGAGACGGGTCAAGGCAAACAGAAAGACCACAGAAGCCAAAGTCCGAACGATAACCTCTATCCAATCCGGCATATCTATAAATTCCTCCATTCCAGATCTTTGCTTTAAACGCGGATAACAAAATTATTTGCAGCATCTTCTCGTTTTATGAATTTTTTGATTTCAGGCAGGTTAGATTATGTTTCGTACTTATCCTGTAAAGGAGGTGAAAGTAACAATGACCGTTGCATCCCAAGTCAAAACGACACTTGCATCCCTGAAAAGCGCCCAAGCCAGCTTGGAGACGTTTGCTCTCGGCACGCAAAACCAGGAAGCTAAAAACCTGTTCACTCAAGCTGCCCAGCAAACCCAGCAAATCGTGCAGCAGGTGGAAAGCCGGGTACAACAGCTTGAAAACGAGGAGCCTCAATATAAAGGTTTCTAATCCTTTAATTGATCCCCCGTATCAGGCCATACCGCTCCAGTCCAATAACGTATTGCCTTAAGCACCGGTTTTGCCGGTGCTTTTTGCTTATGCTGCAGCTGACAAATTCTGCTTCCGGATAAGCGTGACAAAGGCCGGGTCTTCATGGATAATATTAAAGTCATACCGCATGGCAGAAGCGGGGGGTTTATAGAGAGAGGAGTACATATAGATATGAGAGCAAATCAAGGACGGCTGAATAAGCTGTTAGTTATGAGCCTGGTGCTGGGCGTGCTGTTCGTAATCATGATGGTCCTGGTCCGAGCGGACCGGATCGCCTGGTTTGACCAATCGATCATCGATGCAGTTCAGGGGATGGAGAATGAGGGATTGACCCGAATCATGAAGGGCTTCACCTTCCTTGGGTCATCGCTTGTGGCGACGCTGCTGAGCGTAATCGCGTTCCTGTTTCTGTGGCTGGTTTTGCGGCACCGCAAGGAGCTGATGATGTTTCTCTTGTCCGTGGGAGGATCGGAAATTTGGAATATCATCATCAAAAATTGGATGCAGCGGCAGCGCCCCAACACGCACCGGCTGATCGAAATCAGCGGATTCAGCTTTCCGAGCGGGCACTCGATGGCTGCGTTCGCCCTGTACGGTACGCTGACCTACTTGCTGTGGAGGCATATTCCCGCGCTGGCCGGAAGAATTGCGATGATCGTTATCGGGGTGGCCCTGACGCTGCTGATCGGGATCAGCCGGATCTATCTCGGGGTGCATTATCCGAGCGACGTCTTCGGCGGGTATTTGGCGAGCGCAACGTGGCTGATGCTGTCCATTTATATCTTTGAAAAGTACTGGAAGCCAAGGCCATAGGCGCCAGGAAATGAAAACCGTACATCAGGCGGCAGAAACTTGCATGAAAACGCCTCGCTCGCGTAATATGATTGCATAAAGATCTTTTTAAAGGAAAGGGTGTATGGCTTCGGTCCGATGACGTCGCTAAGAGATTTTGTTCAACTGCCTGCCGTTAAAAAAGTGATGGTCCTCATTTTGCTCGTGCTGTTTTTGTATGTCTTCCGGAGCATGATGAACCTCATTCTGATTACCTTCATCATTACATACCTGGTGAACCGGATTCATTCGTCTCTCACCCGGCGGTTTACGAATCGAATGGGAATCAGCAAGAAGATCGCCGTGCTAATTATCTATGCCGTCTTTCTTGGAGCCCTGTCGATCGGAACCTATCAATACGCTCCGAAGCTGCTGGGTGAACTGAACGTGCTGATCAACCAGGTTATTTCGTTCTACAGCAAGCCGCTGGAGCTTACCGACAATAAAGTCATCGACTACGTGCTGGAGTACATCCATAAGATTGATATTTCGCAGTACGTCAAGCAGGGTTACAACCTGCTGACCGGAACGATCTCCAACATCGGCAAGGTCGGTATCAATTTTGCCATCGCGATCATTATGAGCTTGTTCTTTATGCTGGAGAAAGAGAAAGTGACCCATTTCACGGATAAGTTCAGAAGCAGCAAATTCGCCTACTTTTATGATGAATTAGCTTATTTCGGAAAAAAATTTACGTTTTCTTTCGGAAAAGTGATCGAGGTCCAGTTTTTGATTTCCATTATTAACGCAACGGCTTCCACGCTGTTTCTGTGGATCCTCGGATTTCCCAATCTGTTCGCCCTCGGGCTGATGATCTTCCTGCTCGGCCTCGTGCCGGTCATGGGGGTGATCGTCTCACTGGTGCCGCTGTGTGCCATCGCGTTCAGCATCGGCGGAGTGATGAAGGTCGTTTACGTCCTGATCATGGTGGCCGTCCTGCACGCGTTCGAGGCGTACGTCATGAATCCGAAGTTTATGTCGGATAAAACGCATCTGCCGATATTTTATACGTTTGCCGTCCTGATCATCTCCGAGCACTTCTTCGGGGTGTGGGGACTTATTCTCGGCGTGCCGGTGTTCATGTTCCTGCTGGATCTGCTGGAGGTGCCGGTCAACGGGCCGAAAGATGAACCCGCTGGAGCCGCCAGGAAGAACAAAAAAATACTACACAAAAAATCCTAACGGTTGAAGTTAGGATTTTATTGTGCGGATATCCTTGCGTTAGATGTGCGAGTAGGAACCTGGCTGAGTGCGGTCCGAGTGCGGGCGGTACGTCCGCTCGGTAAACCGCTTCAAGGAAGCGGGCAGCTTCTGCTTGAGCTGATCGGCACGCTCCTGGGTCATTTTGCCGGCTTTGACGGCGGCATCGATTTTGGAGCTTTGGACGGCTGTCATCTTCTTGACGAGCTCGTCGCCGCTCCAGCCTTTTTTCTCCTTGGCGATCTGCTGCAGCGTTTTGCCCTGCTTCCATTCCTTGCTGAGATCCTGGACGCTCATGCCGAGCAGATCCGCAGCGTCTTTAAGCAGAATGTACTTACGGCCGTGATGTCCATGGCGGATGTGATGGCCGTTCTCCTTCCGGTCCTGATCCGGCGTAGCTATATGGGCAGATGGGGAGTCGTCCGTTTGGGGAGTAACAGGCGCCGGGTCGGCGAAAGCCATGCCGTGGGATCCGGCGAACACGGTGCAGGCCAGCGTACCGGCCAGCAGCGCATTTTTGATTGGATTCATGTCAGTTCACCTCTTGGTTGAATTGGGTCATGCTTTATTTTTTCTGTCCTATTATGCGCCTGATTTGGAAAAACATACATGTATATTCAAAGATGCTGGGCCCTCGGCCCAGGCTGTAATATTTGGTTTGGTATCACAAAGGGCTTCACCGGGTAATTAATTCGGGAAGACGATACAATATGTACTATATAG
Source organism: Paenibacillus favisporus (assembly GCF_040545415.1). Lineage (NCBI taxonomy): Bacteria > Bacillati > Bacillota > Bacilli > Caryophanales > Paenibacillaceae > Paenibacillus > Paenibacillus favisporus. The sequence continues at coordinate 1,094,562 of NZ_JBEPLV010000002.1, forward strand.
AACAATGAAAACTTTAGTTCAATCTATACAACGATAGAATTAGGAGGGGTGAGCGTGACTTTTGGCGCGAGGATGTTAAAGACGGGAATCGCGGTTACCCTCGCTTTATATATCAGCATTTGGCTTAACTTGTCTTCGCCGGTGATGGCGGCTGTGGCGGCCATCTTTGCCATGCAGCCGTCGATTTACCGCTCATGGCGGTACTTTCTGGACCAGCTCCAGACGAATACACTGGGAGCCGTACTGGCACTGCTGGCAGGCCAGGTGTTCTCGAACGAGCCGATTGCCGTCGGCCTGGTGTGCATCCTGGTCATCATGATATGTCTTAAACTGAAGATGGGCGATACGATCGGCCTGACGCTGGTTACGGTCATTGCCGTGATGGAGGCCTCCGGGCAATGGCAGTTTGCACTGACCCGGTTTTCACTTAGCTTGATCGGCATCATTTCGGCCTTTTTGATTAATATTTTGCTGTTTCCGCCGAAGCCCAAGCAGCAGTTTATCGGGCAGATCCAAAATACGTTCGACCGGATGTCGCTGCTCATGCGGACGGCCATTTCGGACGAAATCAAGGAAAATGTGTTCCGTGATAAAAAGCGCGAGCTGGAGGATGCCATCAAATCGCTGTCGAGCAAATATCAGCTGTTTGAAGAGGAGCAGAAGAAGATGAAGCGGGCCTCCTTCAGCCAGACCCGGCTGCTGGTCGTCTATAAGCAGATGCTGAATGCTCTGCGGAAAGGGCGCGAAGTGCTCGACGCGGTGGAGGAGCATTATTTCCAGTCGGACCGGGAAGCCGGCACCGACCGGATCTTTGACGAACAGCTGGAACGGTTGATCAAGTTTCACGAGCACATCCTGCTCAAATTCGAAGAGAAGCTCAAGCCGAACTGCCTGGAAGCTTCGCAGCTGGACCAGGAAAATACCGCGTTTATCCAGGGGGTGCTTAGCCTGGCCATCGAGGAACCCGAAGGCAGGCTGCGCTTATCCATCGTGGGGGCCACGATGTACGATTACGGGTATCAGCTGGAGCGGCTTAACCGATTGGTCGAGCATTATCACAAAACCGATGACGATGAATCCGGATTTTGGGCATCGTGGATTAAAAAATAAAAGGAATGCATAAACCCCGGTCATCTGCGGCAGAGAAGCAGTTGACCGGGGTTTTAAGTTGCTACGCCTTCAGATCGATCAGCGGCAGCTTCACGATAAACGCCGTTTCCGCCGTGTTGCTCGAAGCATAAATCTGTCCGTCATGAAGCTCGATGATGCTCTTGACGATGGCCAGCCCCAAACCGGCGCCGCCGGTGTCCAGGGAACGCGATTTCTCGACGCGGTAGAAGCGTTCGAAAATATAAGGGAGGTCCATCGGCGGGATCGGCGGTCCGTAGTTGATGACCCGGACCTCGGCCTCCTGCTCCAATTTCTTGGCCTCGACCAGGATCTGCTTCCCGTCATTACCATAGCGCATCGCATTGGTAATGAGATTCTCAAACGCCTGCATGATCTTGTCGCCATCGGCCTGGATCATCAGCTTCTCCTGCGGCGGCGAGAAGACGATCTCCATGTCCTGGTTGCGCAGCTGGAGCGAAAATTCCGCAGTCAGCTGACCGATCAGCTGCACGAGATCGATAGGGGTGCGGTGCAGCGGAATTTGGCCGAAGCCCATCCGGGTATAGTCGAACAGATCGTTTACGAGCCGATTCATCCGTTTGGATTTTTCATAGGCGATATTGACGTAGTATCGCAGCTCCACCTCGTCCTTGTATTTGTCTTCCTCAATCAGCCGGAGATAGCCGATGATCGACGTCAGGGGCGTGCGAAGATCGTGGGAAACGTTGGTGATCAGATCGTTTTTGGCCTGGGTCGCCAGACGCTCCTCCTCCCTGGAGGCTTCCAGCTGGGAGACCAGCGCGTTGATCTGCCCGGCGAGCAGCCCGAGCTCATCCTTGGATCGAACCGGAATCTGGACATCCGTATTGCCGGAAGACATGCGCTGAACTCCGCGGATGATATTGGTCAAATTCCGGGTCGTGCCCCAGCTTAGAATCATGCAGTAAAAAATGAACAGCATAATGACGACGACGGCCTGCCACACGGAAAACCCAAAAATCCGGTTGACCCGGATGAGCGCTTCCACAAAGGGATACAGCGCTTTGAAATGATCGTCGTACACCGCCTGCAGGATCGGCTTGACGATCATCAGCGTAGCGAACGTCAGGGCTACGCTGAGGAAAAATAACGTGACGATTTTCCACTGCAGCTTGTTAAATATGCTACGCATCGATTTTATAGCCAACTCCCCACATGGTTTGGATCAGCTTGTAGCCCAGTTCTTTCTCCAGCTTGTCCCGGAGGTTGCTGATGTGAACCATGACCGTATTGTTGGAGACGTAATACTTTTCCTTCCAGACCCGCTGGAAAATTTCCTCGGCGCTGAACACTCTTCCCGGATGGGAGGCGAGCAGGTGAAGAATATCGAATTCACGGCCGGTGAGCTGTACGTCGGTCCCGCGAGCGGTTACCTTATGGGAAGTCCGGTTGATCTCCACATCGTGAATCCGAAGGGTGGAATCCGTCTGTTCTTTCGGTTCATTATATTGAAAAGAACGCCGGAGGAGCGTTTTGACCCTCACGGTCAGTTCCAGCGGATTAAACGGCTTGATCATGTAATCGTCGGCGCCCGTCATCAGGCCGAGGATTTTGTCCATATCTTCGGTCTTGGCGCTGAGCATCAGAATCGGAATGGTCGACTCATTCTCCCGAACCTGGCGGCAGACCTCAAGGCCGTTCAGTTTGGGCATCATCACGTCCAGCACGATGAGGTCGACCGGATGCTCGTTCAGCAGCTGGAGCGCCTCCTCGCCATGATAGGCGCAGATGACGTGAAAACCTTCATTTTGCAAATAAATCGAAATCAGATTGGCGATTTCCTTGTCGTCGTCGACGACCATAATGTTGCGCATGCATAAACCTCCATCAGTGCTTGTCTATAAGTTCGAGACGGCATGGACCGTTCGGGTCAGCCAGCTGCGGGCAGGATTGTCCGCATGCTCAAAGGCGTAATCGAACATGGCCGCGGCGTCCTGGAACCGGGTCTCGGTGTCGGGCGCTCCCATAACAACGGCAATGACCCGCTTGCCGTCCTTTTCGGTCGTTCCGGTAAAGCAGTACCCGGCCCGCTCCGTATACCCGGTTTTGAAGCCGTCGTTGCCCGGATAGGCGTAAGGCTCGCCGGGGAGCATCGCGTTGGTCGTATGCAGCGTAATTCGTTTCTCGGGGATGCTGACATCGGCCTTTTGCGTAATATTTAAAATTTCGGGGTAGGAATCAATGAGGCACTTCGCCAGTTTGGCCACATCCTGCGCGCTCAGCATCGTCTCTCCCCGCGAAGACGCCGACTTGAACTGCCGCAGATCGCTTGAAGTCAGTCCGGTCGCATTGGCGAAAACGGCTTGGGGGGACAGGCCGATGTTCTTGGCCCTGGCGTTCATCCGTTTGACGAACTCTTTCTCGCTGCCGCCGATATGTTCGGAAATGGCCACCGCCGCATCGTTGGCGGAGTGCACGACCATCGCTTCAAACAGCTGGCGCAGCGTCAGCGTCTCGCCTTCGCGGAGTCCGATCTCGGAACCCGTCACGTTCGCGGCATACCGGCTGGCGGTGACGGGTTCATCCCAGGTGCTTCGCCCCTGATGGATGCTGTCCAGCACGAGCAGCTCCGTCATCATTTTGGACATGCTGGCCGGCGGGAGTGATTGAGACCCGTTATGCTCATAATATACCTTTCCGCTCTCCGCATCCATAAGAACGGCTGCCTGCGCCTTGATCGTAATCATGGGAAACCGGATCAGGCTGACGGCCGCGGCGACCGTCAAGCTCGACAGCAGCGCCAGCGCAATCAGTTTTCTTTTTTGCTTTTGCTTTGATTTCATGGCAACATACCTCGTTTATCCGTTTTGAATACCTTTCATTCTTTTACCAGTCTAACCATCAAACTTTAATTGCCCTACAAGAAAATCTTAAGAAATGTAAAGTTTTCGTCCCTGTTCGGATATATAATATGACTAACCTAATGCCGTCCGGCAGCATGGATAAAGTTACAGACATCGATCGAGAGATAGAGAGACTGGAGGGTTTACAATGAACAACAACACTTGGAAAAGACTCCCGATGGCCGACTGTGTCCGGGATTTGGTCGCCACCGCACGCGGGGACCGCAAAGCAAGCCTCGTCATCCTGAACGTGAGACTGGTCAACGTCTTGTCAGGCGAAATCGTGCCGGAGATGTCCATTGCGGTACAGGGGCCGCGAATCGCTTATGTCGGCAAGGACGTGAGCCATACCATCGGCGAAGGTACCGTTGTCATTGATGCCGGAGGCAAATATGCAGCGCCCGGACTGCTGGACGGACATTGTCATATTGAGAGCACGCAGCTTACGGCAACCGAATTCGCCAGAGCGGTGCTTCCGCTGGGCACGACCGGCGGGTTTTTCGATGCGCATGAAATTTCGAACGTCCTCGGACTGCCGGGCCTTCGCTTCATGCTGGAGGAAGCCAGAACGACGCCTCTGGCCGCCTATATGCAGGTCGCATCCTGCGTGCCGTCGACCCACCCCGGGCTGGAAACCACCGGGGCTTACATCGGGCCTGAAGAAGTGGCGGAAGCGCTCAGCTGGGGGCCGGATATGATCGGATTGGGCGAAGTGATGAACTTTCCCGGCGTCGTATACGGCGACGACAAAATGATCGGGGAGATCGAGGCGACGCTGCGGGCCGGGAAATACGCGGACGGCCACTTTACATGGAGCTCCGGGGATTGGAGGCTTCCGGTGTATGCAGCAAGCGGCATTGACGGAGACCATGAATGCGTGAGTGCAGAGGATGTCATCGAGCGCGTCCGGCTCGGCATGTACGCCAAGATGCGGCAGGGCTCGGCCTGGCATGACGTTGCGGCCACCATCAAGGCGCATACCGAAGGCGGCCTGGATACCCGGCGCATGATTCTGGTCACGGACGACCGAAGCTCCGAGTCGCTGATGAACGAAGGGCATATGAATTTTGTCGTCCGCCACGCCATTGCGCAGGGCGTCAAGCCGGTAACGGCTTTCCAGATGGCCACGATCAATACGGCCGAACGGTTCGGGGTAGCCAGAGACATCGGGGCGATCGCTCCCGGGCTCTGCGCGGACATCATTTTGCTGGACGGGAATTTGGCCGACGTGAACGTCACGATGACGATCGCAGCCGGACAGGTTGTGGCGGAGGAAGGCCGGATGACCGCCGAGTGGGAGCCCTATGCCATACCGGCAGAGGCGTACGGCACCGTCAAATTGGGGCGTCCGATTGAAGAACGGGATTTGGTCATCGCTGCGCCGCAGACGGGCGGAACGGTTGAGGTCCGTGCGATTGGGGTCGTGGAGAATCATGTGGAGACGAAGGAAACGTGGGTGAACGTGCCGGTGGAAGATTCGGCGCTTCGCGTTACGCCGGAGAGCGGCCTCTGCAAAATGGCGGTATTTGAACGCCACGGTCAAGGCGGAGGCCATGCGCTCGGCATCGTGGCAGGGATCGGCTTTGAAGAACCGGCAGCCATCGCAATGACCGTGGCCCATGACAGCCATAACGTAACGGTCATCGGCAATGATGACCGGCTGATGGCGCAGGCGGGAAACCGCGTTGCCGAGATGCAGGGCGGCGTCGTGATGCTCACGCGCACGGGCCGGACAGAGTTTCCGCTCCCGGTCGGCGGCCTGATGTCCGATCAGCCGTTTGAAACGGTCGCGAGCCAGTCCGAAGCGGTCAGCCAGGCGCTGATTCAGTCCGGCTGCCTGCTGAACAACGCGTTCATGACGCTGTCGCTTCTGGCGCTGGTCGTCATTCCGGAGCTGCGACTGTCGGATAAAGGACTGGTCCGAATTTCCGCGGATGGCATTGAGATTGTGCCGCTGTTCCGGAGCTAAGCAAAGAATTTGAAGAGGGCGGACAACATCCGAACCGGCGGGCGCCGTATATGGCCCCGCCGGTCTTTTTAGTGGGCAAAGATTGGGTGAAGTAAAAGGAAACGAACGGGCCGTCCGCGAATTATAATAAGATACAGGTTGAGTCACGAAGAAAATCGGGGCGATGCCACAGCCCTCCTGGAAGGACGAGGTACGCCAAAAAGGGGAGCCTTCGGCTCCCCTTATCCTGCATTGATTTACAATTCAAAAGTTGGTAATATAGAACTTGTGACTTTAAAAAGATACAAATAAAAATAATAATCCTATACGGATTTTATCACATTGGGATGAGTTTGTCAAACATTAAAAAGGGGATGGATATCGGCATGGATTTAAACGATCAGGACTGGCAGCAGGAGCAGGAGCGGGTAACTCAGGTCACCGGGAAAATCGCCCACCGCAAAAAAGCGCTTGAAGCGGAGGTCGGAACGGTCCGGGGAGATGTCGTGGAGCTGAGAAAGGATTTCTGGGATGAGGTCCGCGTCAACTTCAGCAGCGCCGACGACCTCGGAGAGACCTCGACCAGTTTGCGGCAGCAGTCCCAGGTGCTGTCGGAGCGCGAGCGCAGCCATCTGCAGGCTTTTGAATCCTTGAAGAAGCTGCGGCTGCTGGAGAAATCGCCGTATTTCGGCCGGATAGATTTTACGGAAAACGGTCAGAAGCAGACGGAACAGATTTACCTTGGCATCGCTTCGTTCCTGGATGACGACCAGGAGACCTTCCTCGTGTACGACTGGCGGGCTCCCGTCTCCAGCCTGTACTACGACGGTGCGCCCGGGCCGGCTTCCTACCAAACACCCGGCGGCGAAATTGAAGGGACGATGGAGCTGAAGCGTCAGTTCGTCATTAAGGACGGCAGGATCGACGTCATGTTCGACACCGGCGTCACCATCGGCGACGAGCTGCTGCAGCAGGTGCTCAGCCACAGCTCCGACAGCCAGATGAAAAGCATCGTGGCGACGATTCAGAAGGAGCAGAACGCCGTGATCCGGAACGACAAGAGCCGGATGCTGGTCGTGCAGGGGGCGGCCGGGAGCGGCAAGACGTCTGCGGCCCTGCAGCGCGTCGCCTATCTGCTCTACAAATACAGGGAAATTCTGAAGGCCGACCAGGTGCTTCTGTTTTCCCCCAACCCGCTGTTTAACAGCTATGTCTCCACCGTCCTGCCGGAGCTGGGCGAGGAGAACATGATGCAGACGACGTTCCAGGCGTACCTGGAACACCGGCTCAGCAAGGAATACGACCTGGAAGACGTGTTTTCGCAAATGGAGTCGATTCTGAATGCGGAGGAAGGGGAATGGCTCGAGAATAAAAAGGCGTCGATTGCCTTCAAGGCCTCTCCGGCGTTTCTGAATATCATCCGCAGCTACAAGGATTATCTGGAGCATGACGGCATGATCTTTAAGCCGATCCGCTTCAAGGGGCATCTTATCGTTTCGGCTGAAGCGATGAAGGAGAAGTTTTACAGCTATGACCCTGCGGTTCGCCTGGCCAACCGGATCGAGCTGATGCGGGAGTGGCTGCAGAAGGAGCTTGCCGCCTTTGCGAAGCAGGAGCGGAAGGCGGCCTGGGTCGATGACCAGATTGAGCTGCTCAGCGCGGAGGAATACCAAAAGGCGTACACCCATGTCCGCAGAAAGCTTGCGTCCAAGAAAGACACCTTCGACGATCACGAGCGCGAACGGAACCTGCTGGCCAAAATGATCGTCAACGAGTGGCTGAAGCCGGTTCGCAAATGGATCAAGCGCAAGCGGTTCGTCGACGTCAAGGCGCTGTACCGTGAACTGTTCGTCAATGAGGAGCTGTTTGCCAGGGTCAGCGGTACAGGCGATTTGCCGGAGCGGTATCATGAGATCGGCGCCCAGACGGTTCAGGATCTCATGGAGGGAAGGCTGTCCTACGAGGATGCGACGCCATATCTGTACATGCAGGAGCTGATGAAAGGCTTCCAGGTCAACAGCCTGATCCGGCATGTGTTCATCGACGAAGTTCAGGATTATTCTCCGTTCCAGCTGGAATACCTCAAGCGGCTGTTTCCGCGGGCGCGCATGACGGCGCTGGGCGACCTGAACCAGGGAATCTACCCGCATACCGGTGTACTCGGCGGGAGTTTGGCGTCGCTGCAGGAGCTGTATGGCCCGGAAGAGACGGAGGTCATTTCGCTGACCCGCAGCTACCGTTCGACGTATGAGATCGTGGATTTTACCCGGAGCATGATGCCGGGCGGGGAAGCGATCGTGCCGTTTAACCGGAACGGGGAGAAGCCGCTCGTACGGGTTCAACAGGACCGGGAAGAGCTTCATGACCGGATCGTCACGGACATTATGGAGCTGAACGCCAAAGGCTACGAGCACACGGCCATCATCTGCAAAACGGCGGAGGAGTCCGAGACGGTCTACGAAGCGCTGAAGGACCGCCTGCCGCTGAAAAAGATCACGAAAACGACCCCTTCCTTCGCTAACGGGACGTTGGTCATTCCATCCTACTTGGCAAAAGGGGTCGAGTTTGATGCGGTCATCATCTATGACGCGTCGGAAGGCGAATACAGCCGGGAGTCCGAGCGGAAGCTGTTCTATACGGCCTGTACCCGGGCGATGCACCAGCTCCATGTATACAGCTTGGGCGAGCCCAGCCGCTTCATCACGGATGTGGCGGAAGATAAATACGTTTTGGCCTAGAGTCAGCCATGGACCGGTAGTCCCGCCATATCCGGCGGGTTCATACCGGTTCCGTCAGCACGTAAGCCTGTTCCTCGAACGGCTTGCGGTATTTGGACGGGGTACAGCCTTTATGATGCTTGAAGACGGTAATGAAGTAGCTGAGGTTGTCAAAGCCGACATCCATGGCGACCTCGACGATTTTTTTGTCGGTGTTCTCCAGCAGCTTACACGCCTTGAGCACCCGGTAGTGGTTGACGTATTCCACCGGGCTCTTCTGGGTCATCTGTTTGAAAAAGCGGCAGAAATGCCCTTCGCTCATGTTGATCTGTCCCGCCAGCTCTTTGAGCTTAAGCGGCTCGGCGTAATGATCATGTATATAATGAAGCGCGGTCTTCAGCCGCTCCACCTTGTCATGGCTTCCGGTGGGGCGGCTTTTGCTGTTTTCACCCAGCGGCACCTGGGCCGACAGCAGGGCGAAGATCCGGAGCAGATGCGCTTTCGTCGACAGCTCGTAAGCCGGCACTTTGGCTTCGTTTTCGCGGATAATCCGATGCAGTGCGTCCAAAATATCCTTTTCCCATTCCGAGTTTTCGGAGATGTGCTGTCGCGGCATAAAGCTTTTTTTCATCAAGGGATCGATATATTTCTCCTGGATAATGTCAAAGTCCGGGCTGCTGAGCAGATCGGCGCTGAACACGACCGCTGAAAAGATGCACGGTTCTTCCGAGGCCAGCATCCCGGAGTGAATTTCCCCGCTGTTGACGAATAATGCTTCGCCTGCGCGGACCTCCACATACGTCATATCGAGCTGAAAGACGGCGCTGCCTTGATGCAGCACGATGAATTCCATCTCGTCATGCCAGTGGCAGTCCAGAATGCTCTGCCCGTTGAGCTGCTCGACTCTGGGGTAGATGCTGACGGGATACAGAGGATGCCCGTGCACGCGGTTCTCCCTGAGCGTTTCTCGATTCATATGATGTCACTTCCATTTCTAGCAAATATCAATATATTAATATATTTGGTCAAAATAACGTAAGAAATCTCTTCATTAGATCAATATTATTATAGTATAAACTCTAGGAGGGACGAAACATGAAATTCACGGACGGTTACTGGTTGATCCGGGAAGGCTACAATGTACAAAACCCTGCGGATATCCGCGATATTACCTATACAAGCGACTCCATGACGGTTTTCGCGGCGACAAAAATCATTGCGACCAAGGGCGACACGCTGAACGGTACGCTGCTCAAGGCCGACTTCAGCTCCCCGATGCCGGATGTGATCCGCGTCAAGTTGTTTCATCATAAAGGGAAAATAAACAAAGGACCTGCGTTCGAATTGTTCCCAAGCGATACCAACGTACAAATTTCGGTGGACGAAGAGACCGCGGTGCTGACCAGCGGCCAGCTGAGCGTGCAGGTCAACCGCAAGCAGGGCTGGAACATCGATTTCAACTATGCCGGCAAGCGGATTACCGGGAGCGGCTGGAGAGCGCCTGCGTATATCCAGGATCCGGATAAAAAAGCGTACTACCGCGAGCAGCTTGATCTGGGCGTCGGTGAGTACATCTACGGCCTCGGCGAACGCTTCACCCCGTTTGTGAAGAACGGCCAAGTGGTGGAAATCTGGAACGAGGACGGCGGCACAAGCAGCGAGCAGTCGTACAAAAACATTCCGTTTTATTTGTCCAGCAAGGGCTACGGCGTGTTCGTCAACCATCCGGAAAAGGTATCTTATGAGATTGCTTCTGAAAACGTATCCAGAGTGCAGTTCAGCGTCGAAGGCGAATATCTGGAATACTTCATCATCGGCGGCGCCACGCCGAAGGACGTGCTGGACAACTACACGAAGCTGACGGGCAAGCCTGCGCTTCCGCCGGCCTGGACATTCGGATTATGGCTGACGACATCCTTTACGACAGATTACGATGAAGCGACCGTCAACCACTTCGTGGACGGCATGGCCGAGCGCGATCTGCCGCTCTCCGTCTTCCACTTCGACTGCTTCTGGATGAAGGAATACCAGTGGTGCGATTTTGAGTGGGACAAGGATATGTTCCCGGATCCGGAAGGCATGCTTAGACGGCTGAAAGACAAGGGGCTGAAGATCTGCGCCTGGATCAACCCGTACATCGCGGAAAAATCGCACCTGTTCGATGAAGGCATGGAGAACGGGTACCTGGTGAAAACGCCGGACGGTTCTGTATGGCAGTGGGATTTGTGGCAGGCCGGCATGGGTCTGGTGGACTTCACGAATCCCGATGCGGTGAAATGGTACAAGAGCAAGCTCGAAGTGCTGATCGACCAGGGCGTCGACTGCTTCAAAACCGACTTCGGTGAAAGAATTCCGACCAACGTCGTTTATTTCGACGGATCCGATCCGGTGAAAATGCACAACTACTATACCTTCCTGTACAACAAGGCGGTATTTGAAGTGCTGGAAGATAAGCTGGGTAAAGGGGAAGCTGCTTTGTTCGCCCGTTCGGCCACGGTCGGCGGCCAGCAGTTCCCGGTTCACTGGGGCGGCGACTGCTCCGCAACGTACGAATCGATGGCGGAGACGGTCCGCGGGGGCCTGTCGCTCGGCCTGTCCGGCTTCGGCTTCTGGAGCCATGACATCAGCGGCTTCGAAAATACGGCTCCGCCGGATATTTACAAGCGCTGGGTGCAGTTCGGCCTTCTCTCGTCCCACAGCCGCCTGCACGGCAGCACATCGTACCGGGTGCCGTGGCTGTTTGACGAAGAGGCGGTCGACGTGGTGCGCAAGTTCACGAAGCTGAAATGCAGCATCATGCCTTACCTCTACAACTCGGCGGTGGAATCCAAGGAACGCGGCCTGCCGATGATGAGAGCCATGGTGCTGGAATATCCGCAGGATCCGACCTGCTTCACGCTGGATACGCAGTACATGCTGGGCGATTCGATTCTGGTGGCGCCGATCTTCAATAAGGAAGGTGACGTCCAATATTACCTGCCGGAAGGCAAGTGGACGAACTACTTGACAGGCGAGGTGCTGGAAGGTAACCGGTGGTACAGCGAGAACCACGGATACATGACCCTGCCGATGATGATTAAGCCGAACACCCTCCTTGCGGTGGGTAAAGAAGACAGCAGACCGGACTACGACTATGCCGACGGCGTCTCGCTGCATCTGTTCGAGCTCGGCGACGGCGCTTCGGCACAGGCCGACATCGTGAATACGCTGGCCGAACAAGAGCTCAGCGTAACCGCATCCCGCAGCGGCAATGTCATCGAAGTGAAGGCCTCCGGGGCCGGCAAACCTTGGATGCTTGTGCTCCGCGGTATCGGCGAAGTGGTGTCCGTAGATCAGGGCACGGCGGCAAGCGGCGAACACGGTGCAGTCATTACACCTGCGGCCGGTGCTTCTTCCGTCACAATCACATTAAAGTAACGGGCTGCTGAGGCAGCTTAGGGATAGAACCGGACCGCAGATAGCTGCGGTCCGGTTTTTTAGAGATCAGAGCATGAGCCGTGTTTTAAACCGAATCGAGGGGATGTAATTACCAAGCCTGAACTGGGAGCGCATGCATATCCGTGACTGAAAAGAACCACAATAAAACATGATTTATCATCGAACGTAAAGGTGGTTTTGTCATGGAAGACAAAAAATGGGATCTGGTGGCACTTGCCTCGATACCGCTTATTATGACGCTTGGCAATTCCATGTTAATTCCCATTTTGCCCGAGATATCGCAAAAGCTGCACGTCAGTGCCTTTCAGGTCAGCATGCTGATCACGGTGTTTGGCGTTGTGGCGATCGTGCTGATTCCGATTGCGGGTTATTTATCGGACCGGTTCGGACGCAAAACCGTCATTATCCCCAGCTTGATTATTGCCGCGGCGGGAGGAGCGATATCGGGGGCAGCCGCCTGGTGGACGGACGGAGCCACCGCTTACTGGATCATTCTTGCGGGCCGATTCCTGCAGGGTATCGGTGCAGCGGGGGCTTTCCCGATCGTGCTTCCGCTTGTAGGCGATATGTTTGATGATGAAGACGATGTCAGCAAAAGTTTGGGGATCATCGAAACTTCAAATACGTTCGGCAAAGTGGTCAGTCCGATTCTCGGATCCGCACTGGCTCTGCTCGTTTGGTTTTTGCCTTTTCTCGCGATTCCCGTTCTGTGCATCATTTCGCTGATCATGGTCGCTTTTTTAGTGAAAACGCCTAAGAAGAAAAACGAAAACAAAACGTCAATCAAGGAATTTTTGTCTGACACGAAGGACATTTTACGTGAAAAAGGCCGCTGGCTGTACGCCATTTTCGCCATTGGCGGGATCAGCATGTTTATTACGTTCGGCGTGCTGTTTTTTTTATCGGAGACGCTGGAAACCAAATACGGCATGCATGGGATCGTAAAAGGCCTCGTGCTGGCGATTCCGCTGGCAGTGTTATGTCTGTGCTCGTTTATCGCCGGGAAAATCATCGGCAAAAACAAAAAGCGTATGAAATGGACCGGCTTTGCAGGCATGGCGCTGCTGACGGCCGGACTGGTTATTGCCGGATTCAGCAGCCAGATTACGTTTCTCCTGATCTTTTTTTCGGTCTGCGGAGCAGGCATCGGTACCACCCTTCCCTGCATGGACGCACTGATCACCGAAGGGATTGAGGAAAAGCAGCGCGGAACGATTACTTCCCTATACAGCAGCATGAGGTATATCGGGGTATCTCTCGGCCCTCCGGTAGTATCCCTGCTCATGAAGAGCACCCACTGGATCCTGTTTGGTACGATGGCTGTCGTAGCGGCGATTGGCGTTCTGCTGACCCTGCTGGCCGTGAAGCCGAAGGAAAACAGCAGCAAGCCGGAGGATTCGGACCGCAGCTCCCGAAGTAAGGGGCGGCGCGGAATCGGGTTGAGCAGACGGGTTGGTGCCCGCTGAGGGGGATCTTCGAATAACAAATGAATATGGATGATGCCTGGCCCAATGAACGCGGCAGGTTCGGAAAATGTTTGCATTTTTCGGATCTGCTGCGTTTTTATTTGTTTTTTGATGAAAAAGGGGTATAAAAACAAAACATAGTCTGCTATAATCAAACCAATACAAATACAAACAAACAAAAACAAAAGAATTTATTGGAGGTTGTCCTTATCATGGTACAAAATCAATGGAATTCCGATGAAGCTTCCCGGCAGAAAGCCGGCGTCGACCAGCTGGTGTACCGGTCCAACCTGATCGGCAGCGACCGCAGTGTCTGCAACTGGGGCGGCGGCAACACGTCGCTGAAGACGGTGGAGCAGGACTTTCGCGGCCGTGATGTGGAGGTCATGTGGGTCAAAGGGAGCGGTTCGGACCTGGCGACGATGAAAGCGCAGCATTTTACCGGCCTTCGGCTTGAGGATATTCGTCCGCTGATTGAGCGTGATGAAATGTCGGATGAGGAGATGGTGGCTTACCTGTCCCACTGCATGATCGACAGCAAGCATCCGAGAGCGTCGATTGAGACGCTGCTGCATGCCTTCCTTCCGTATCCGCACGTCGACCATACCCACCCGGATGCGATTATCAGCTTGTGCTGCGCGGATAACGGCAAAGAAATCGCCCAAGAAATCTACGGCGATACGTTCGTATGGGTACCGTATATCCGTCCCGGGTTTACGCTGTCCAAAATGATCGCTGAGGGCGTCCGGAACAATCCGAATGCCCAGCTGGTGCTGATGGAGAAGCACGGTCTGGTGACATGGGGCCAGACGTCCGAGGAATCTTACAACCAGACGATCGCCATGATCCAAAAAGCGGAAGCGTATATTGCCGCAAAAGTACAGGAAGAGAAGGTGTTTGGCGGGCAAAAGACGGCGGCGCTGGCGCCTGAGAAGCGCAAAGCCCTTTTGGCTGAAGTGCTGCCTGTGATCCGCGGCGCGGTTAGCGACAGCAAAAAAATGATCGTCACCTACGACGATGCCGAAGACGTGCTGCAGTTCGTCAACAGCCGGGACGCGAAGGAGCTCTCCCAGGTGGGAGCGGCCTGCCCGGATCACCTGGTGCATACGAAGCGGGTTCCGCTGTATATCGACTGGGATCCGGCAAACGGTGATACCGATTCCCTCAAAGCGGCGGTGCGTCAAGGCGTCGAAGCCTATAAGGAAGAGTACAAGGCCTATTTTGAACGGAACAAAAATGAGGGCGATGTCATGTCCGAAGCGGCTCCGCGCGTCATCCTCATTCCGGGGATCGGCATGGTCAACACCGGCAAGAGCCTGGATATGGCAGGGGTCAGCGGAGCTCTGTACCATCGGGCGATCGCGGTGATGAAAGGTTCTACGGCCTTGGGACAATTCGTATCCTTAAGCGAGAACGAATCCTACAACGTGGAATATTGGCCGCTTGAGCTTTACAAGCTGTCCCTGGCTCCGGCGGAAGCGGAGTTCTCCCGCAAGGTCGCCTTTATTACCGGCGGCGCAGGCGGCATCGGCAGCGAAACGGCGCGCCGCTTCGTGTCGGAGGGAGCTCATGTCGTTCTGGCCGACCTGAACCTGGAGGGCGCGGAACAGGTGGCCTCCGAGATCAATGCCAAATACGGCGAAGGCCGGGCTAAGGCTGTCAAGATGGACGTAACCCAGGAGGACATGGTCAGGGACGCATTGGCCGAAACGGCTTTGACCTACGGCGGCGTGGACATCATCGTCAACAATGCCGGGCTGGCCACTTCGAGTCCGTTTGACGAAACCTCCCTGAAGGAATGGAATCTGAACATGAACGTCCTCGGCACGGGTTACTTCCTGGTAGCCAGAGAAGCGTTCAAGCAGATGAAAGAGCAGGGAATCGGCGGCAGCATGGTGTTTGTCGGCTCCAAAAATTCGGTGTACGCCGGCAAGAACGTGACGGCCTACAGCTCCGTCAAGGCGCTTGAAGCCCACCTGGCCCGCTGCATCGCGGCTGAGGGCGGAGAATACGGCATCCGTGTTAACACGATTTTACCGGATGCGATCCTGCAGGGATCGGCCATCTGGAACTCCAACTGGCGGAACGAGCGGGCTGCGGCCTACGGCATCGAGCCGGATCAGCTGGAAGAGCATTACCGCAAAAGAACGACGCTGCTGGTCAACATTTATCCGAAGGACGTGGCCGAAGGGATTGCCTACTTCGCTTCCTCCAAGTCGGAGAAGACGACCGGCTGCATGCTGACGATCGACGGCGGCGTACCGGCAGCGTTTACCCGGTAGGCGGTCGGTCTTACAGGGGAAACTGGCGCAGATTGCACGTCTGATAGAAGGGAGCAGCTACCAGCTGAACAGGCATGTTTGGCGGGAGCCGCTCCCTCTCTTGCCATAACACACGGCAGACACCGGCTCGCTGCCGGCGCTCTGCCAGACTTTTAAGGTTAACCGCAAAGGAGGTATTACACCGTGAAGGTTTCGCTATTCATTACCTGCATCAGCGACGCGCTGTTTCCGCCCATCGGCGAAGCGATGGCCCGCCTGCTGGCGCGGTACGGCGTCCGGCTCGATTTTCCGCAGGTGCAGACCTGCTGCGGCCAGCCGGCCTTTAACAGCGGCTATTGGGATGAAGCCAGAGCCTCGGCGAGGACGATTTTGGAAGCGTTTGACGACAGCGATTTTGTGATCGCCCCTTCGGGCTCCTGCACCGGTATGATCCATCATTATTATCCCAAGCTGTTTGAACATGAGCCTCTGCTTCAGCAGAAAGCGCTGGCGCTGAAGGAGAAGACGTACGAGTTCACCCAATTTCTCGTTCAGGTGCTGGGCGTGACGGATGTGGGGGCCGTTTTTCCCCATAGAGTCACTTATCACCCGTCCTGCCACGGCTCCCGGCTGCTCGGCATCAAAGACGAACCGATGCAGCTGATGGCCAGCGTCCAGGGCATGGAGCTGATTTCGCTCCCTTATGCGGAAGACTGCTGCGGCTTCGGCGGAACGTTCGCCATCAAGATGAGCGACATCTCGGGCGCGATGGTCGAGGAGAAAACCCAGCACGTGCTGGAGACGGAGGCCGAGGTGCTGGTCGGGCTGGACATGGGCTGCCTGCTGAACATCGGCGGCAATCTGCATTATCAGGGCAAGCCGGTCCGGGTCATGCATCTGGCGGAACTGCTGTATGAGGGAGTGAAGCACCGTGAGCAAACTGCAGGGGTCTAGCGTTAAGGAGCGGGCGGAGACCGCACTGAAGGACGAATTTCTCGTTAATGCCGTCAAGTTTACGACCGAAAAGCTGAAAAACGGCAAGAAGGCGGCGACGGCGGAACACGGCAACTGGGAGGAATGGAGGGAGCGGGGGCGGCAGATCCGGGCCCATACGATCGCCCACCTCGACTACTATTTGAACGAGTTTGTGAATAATGCCAGGGAGCAGGGCGTGCATGTGCATTTTGCTCCCGAGGCGAAGGACGCCGCCCGGATCGCGGTGGAGATTGCCAAGCACAAGCAGGCCAAGTCGGTCGTCAAGTCTAAATCGATGGTGTCCGAGGAAGTGCATATCAACGAAGCGTTTGAGGGCATCGGCATTGAGTCCATTGAAAGCGACCTGGGCGAGTACATTATCCAGCTGGCGAATGAACCGCCATCCCATATCATTATCCCGGCCATTCACAAAAACCGTTATCAAATCGCCGAGCTGCTGTCGAAGGAAGCGGGAGAAACGCTGGCGCCGGATACGAAAATTTTGGCGGGATTTGCGCGGCGGAAGCTCCGCGACAAGTTTCTGGAAGCCGACATCGGGTTAACCGGGGCCAACTTCGGCATTGCCGAGAGCGGATCGATCGTCATTTTTGAAAACGAAGGTAACGCCCGGATGGTGAGCACGGTACCGAAAACGCAAATTACGCTGATGGGGATGGAGCGGCTTATTCCGACCTGGGATGACCTCGAAGTGATGGCAACGCTCCTGCCGCGCTCGGCGACCGGCCAGAAGCTGACCGTGTACATGTCGGGCATTTCGGGGCCGCGCCGGACGGCGGACGGAGACGGCCCGGAGGAGATGCATATCATCATCGTCGACAACGGCCGCTCGCTGCAGCTCGGGGACCCGGATTTCCAGGAGCTCTTGAACTGCATCCGTTGCGGGGCATGCCTGAACGCCTGCCCGGTGTACCGCCATATCGGGGGACATTCGTACCCTGGAACGTATAGCGGGCCGATCGGTGCGGTACTGACGCCGGCGCTGAACAAGAATACCGAGGAGTGGCAGGACATCGCAAACGCCTCCAGTCTATGCGGCGCCTGCTATGAAGCCTGCCCGGTCAAAATTCCGCTGCATGATATGCTTGTCTATTTGCGCAACCGGAAGGTCGAGAGGGGTTATACCGCAGCCGGCGAAAAGCTGGCGATGAAAGGCTTCAAGATGCTGATGAAAAGCTCGGGCCGCTTTAAGCAGGCGGTAAAGCTCGGGCAGACGGGCCAGAAGCTGCTGGTCCGGGACGGATATATCCGTTCCCAATTTGGCCCGCTCAAGGGCTGGACGGCGTACCGGCACATTCCTGCGCTGCCTAATAAATCGTTCAGGGAACGCTGGCCGCAGCTGGACGCCGAGGTCGGGGCCAGCCTCCCGCCGATGCCGGAAGCGATGAAGTCCCGCATGGAGAGCATCGTCGCCGGCCGGAAGGAAAGGGGGATGAAACGATGAGCACATCCGATCCGTCATTTTTGGAGAAAATGGAGCAGCAATCCCGGGAGCAGCAGAAGCGGTTCATCGGCCATATCGCCAGCCGTCTCGGTCGTGGGGGCGCTTCTGAATCTCGCAAGCCGGAGCATCCGTATCGGGGTGCACCGGATTTTTGGAACCGCTACGAGCTGACGCATGAAGAGCGGATCGAGCGCTTTATGGGGAACTGGCGTGCCGCAGGCGGCCATACCGAGCGGGTGGCCGGCTGGGAGGAACTGTCCGGCGTCGTGACCCGCATCCTGCAGGAGCACGGGGCACAGTCAACGATCCGCCAGGACCTTCCGGAGCTGGCCGGGCTCCGGCTGGAACAGCATTTGCCGGAGCTTGCGCACCGGGTGTGGAACGGGCAGGATCCAGACGCCTCCCTGGCCGCTGCGGCCTATACGGATGCCGGGATCGCGCTTGTTGATGACGCCGTGGCGTATACCGGCTCGCTCGTGGTCACATCATCGGCGGAGAAGGGACGGTCGGTGTCCCTCCTGCCTAATCTGCTGATCGCCATCGTTCCGGCGGAGCGCATGAAGACGCGGCTCGGCGAGGTTATGGGCCGCATGTCCCGCAGCGCCGGGGAGGGGCTGCCGGCTGGGGTGCATTTTATTTCGGGGCCGAGCCGCTCCTCGGACATCGAGAACGACCTGACCATCGGCGTTCACGGACCGGGGATTGCCTACGCTTTGATTGTCGGATAATCCGATTCGGGAATGTCCCCGCTCAGAAGGGCATGGGGATGACACGTTGTCCGGGAAAGGGCAAATCTATATAATGGGTGTACGATAGAACGAAAGAGGGAAGCTATGTTAGTTGCGGAACGTTATGATACCATCGTGCGGCTGGTCAATGAGCGAGGCAGCATCCGGGTGTCGGAGCTGAGCGAGCTGTGCGGCGTGACCGAAGAGACGATCCGCCGCGACCTGGACCGGCTGGAGCAGCAGGGCAAGCTGCGGCGGAGCCATGGCGGCGCCGTCAGCGTCAAAGAGACCCAGGCGGAGACCCCGTATTTCGAGCGGGAGGTCATCCATCAGGACGAGAAGAGGCGGATTGCCGAAGAGGCGGTGCGGCGGATCGAGCCGCGGGACCGCATCGCCCTGGATGCCAGCTCGACGGCGTGGTATATGGCTTCGATCCTGCCGGACATTCCTTTGACCGTGGTTACCAATTCCATCAAGGTTGCCCTGGAGCTGTCCTCCAAGGAGAAGATCGAGGTCATTTCGACGGGCGGCATGCTGGCAGCCCATTCCTTGTCTTACGTCGGCCCGCTCGCCGAACGCGGCTTGGAATCCTATTATGTGGATAAGGCGTTTATTTCCTGCAAGGGCGTGCACTTGGACCGCGGGATCAGCGAATCCAACGAGCTGCAGGCGATGGTCAAGCACCGGATGATCCGGCAGGCGAAGACCGTGTACATCCTGGCTGACGCGAGCAAAATCGGCGTGCAGGCGTTCACCCATCTTGCCGATTGGGCCGAAGTGGACGTGCTGATTACCGACGGCCATGTTGACGAGAAGGACGCTTCGCTGCTCCGGGATAAATCGATCGACCTGATCATTGCGGGGCAGACAGTAGCGCTGCAGGTTAATCCGTACACGCCGCCCAATCACCAATAGCAGCAGTAAGAACCCTACCGCAGTGCTGGCTTCCAGCGATTGTGGGAGGGTTTGATTTTGATAAAGAAAAAAAGAAGCAGCTGAAATAATGGCGGCGAAAATCGCATAAAACTCCTACGTTAAAAACAGCCCTGCCGGGAAACTCCCAGCGGGGCTGTTTTTATAAGTGTGCTGTTCGAACGTTACTCGCCAGCCTTCGCTTGGCTTTTGGCCGCTTGCGGTACTTTCTCCCAGTCGGCCAGGAAGCGCTCGATCCCGCTGTCGGTCAGCGGATGCTTCCACAGGGACGGCAGCAGCGAGCCCGGAATGGTCGCGATGTGGGCGCCGGCGATGGCCGCGTCCTCCACATGCTTGATGTTGCGGATGCTGGCCGCGATGATTTCGGACGTCATGCCATAGTTTTCGAGGATTTGCTTCAGCTCGCGAATCAGCTTCATGCCCTCAACCCCGATATCGTCCAGGCGTCCGACGAACGGGCTGACGTACGTCGCCCCGGCTTTGGCGGCCATCAGGCCCTGCGCGGCGGAAAAGATCAGCGTCACATTCGTTTTAATGCCCTTTTTGGTCAGCTCATGGCATGCATACAAGCCGTCTTCGGTCATCGGCACCTTGATGACGACGTTTGGCGCCCATTCGGCAATCTCGTAAGCTTCCTTCAGCATGTCTTCGGCTTTGGTGCCGATGACTTCGGCGCTGACCGGGCCGGAGACGATGCTGCAAATCCCCTGAATGACCTCTTTGAAATCCCGGCCTTCTTTGGCGATCAGGGAAGGGTTGGTCGTTACCCCGTCCACCAGTCCAAGGCGGGAGATCCGTTTGATTTCGTCGATGTTGCCCGTATCCAGGAAAAACTTCATATCACCAATTCCTCCTTCGTTATGAAAAGATATGGCTATCGGTTAAAATAAAATTTATAATAGTGTGTATCATAACTGATTTATGACACAATAATTATTTAAACCATGCTGCCCGTGATTTAACAATGAAATTGCAGCTTCAGGTGATTTTTCTCAAAGGAGAGGATTCCCATTCAACTAACTCCGAGACAGCTGGATATCGTGGAACTTGTGCGGGAGCATGCTCCCGTTACAGGCGATCAGATCGCTGAGATGATCGGCCTCAGCCGCCCGACCCTGCGTGCGGATCTGTCCCTGCTCACGATGCTGGGCTTGATCAGCGCCAAGCCGAAGGTGGGGTATTTTCCCGGCGATAAGCCAAGCTCCCAAGGTGAGTTTGAACAAAGATTGCAGCAAATATACGTGAAGGATATATACAGCACTCCCGTGACCATCTCCGAGCATGCGACGGCCTACGATGCCGTAGTGCAGCTGCTGTGCGAGAATACGGGCACGCTGATGGTGACCGGAGAGTCCGGTGAGCTGAAAGGGGTCGTCTCCCGCAAGGACGTGCTGAAGCTGACGATGGGGCATGCGGATTTGAGCACGATTCCCGTCGGTCTGGCGATGACCCGCCGGGCGCACATGGCGGCCCTGACGCCCGAGGAAACGGTGCTGGATGCGGCTGACAAGCTGGTGAAGCATCAGGTGAACTGCCTGCCCGTCGTTTCCGGCGAGGGAGACAGCATGATGGTCGGCCGGGTCACCAAAACGGATATTTTGCGCGTATTGATCGGTCTCGCGGGTAAAGGCGGTTCGCCGGCCCCTAATTAAAGGGTCTCTTGAACATATAACTACAAGTCACAGCAACTAAAAAAGCCGGCTGCTCCCATCCCATATGGAATGGAAGCAGCCGGCTTTTGCCATTGGCCGTTACCGTCTTGGAAGCAGCCTTACGTATTCGTCCGACAGCTTCATCAGGTTCAAAATATAGTCGTAATCCTTCCGGTATTTCGAGAAGTCGGCGACAGGCTGCATCGTTTTCAGAGAGATGGCGGTGCCATCCTCAAAGCTTTTGCCCGGCACAAACAAAATGTCATTGTTGAAGAAGGAGCCTGTCGGCAGATAATACCGCATACCGACGACATTCTTGTCAATGTTCAGCAGGTCGTGGCCAAATGCGGTAAAGTGCTTGTCCTTGAGCGAAATGCCCAGCAGGTTCGCCAGCGTCGGCATGATGTCGAGCTGACCGCCGACCTGGTCGACGACCTTCCCCTGTTTGCCAGGAATATGCATGATCAGCGGGATGTTGAAGCGGGTAATCCGCTGGTCATAAGGGATACCAAGCGCCTGCTTGATGACCGCCGGATCGTTGTCCTGCGGCTGTAGCCCGAAATGGTCGCCGTAAATGACGAGCACGGTGTCGTCCCACATGCCTTTTGCTTTCAGACCGTCGATCAGGGTGCCGATCGCATAGTCGGTGTAATTCACAGCCGTCAGGTAGTCCCCCAACTGGGTTCCCTGGATGGAATCGGGGACCTTGATTTTTTTGCGGTCCTCCGGCACCTTGAACGGAAAATGGCTGGAAGCCGTGACGAACTGGGCGTAAAACGGCTTGCCCTGCTCATGCAGCTCGGACAGCTTGTCCAGACCGACCCGGTACAGCTCCTCGTCCGAAGCGCCAAAATCGTTGAAGTGATCGTTTTTGTACGACTTTTTGTCGTAATAATTCGTAAAGTTCAGCGCCGGGTAGAGCTGGTCCCGGTCCCAGAATTTCACGTCGTTAACGTGAAACGTATCGGCCGTGTAACCGAGCTGCTCGAGCAGACGCGGCATGCTCGGGAGCTCCCGGTCGCCGAAGCCGCTCGACATCGCGACAGTGCCGGTCGGGTAAATCGACGTATTGCTCATAAATTCGGCGTCCGACGTATTGCCTTGCCCGATCTGCTGGAAGACATGCGGAAAGTACAGGCCGCCGTCAGCCAGTTGGTTCAGCACGGGAGTCAGCTCCTGGCCGCCCGTCGACAAATGAATCGGGAAGTTCTGGAACGCCTCCATTTGAATGACGATGACGTTTTTGCCCTTGGCAGCTCCAAACATCGCCGGTTTGACTTGTGCAGTCTCACTGGCGTACGGGTATGACTGCTCGGCCTGGCTGACCTTTTGCACGGTCTCGTCCAGATTGCCGGAGGCGATCAAGCTGTTCTCCTCGCTGGCACGGATCCCGGCGGCAACCTGGTAATCCAGGAAGCCGAGATGCTCCGCCTGCATCAGCTCATTGGTGATGGAGCGGTCAGCATGAATGTACAGCGCCGAGACGATCACGCCGATGACGCCGAGGGCTGCCGGCCAAATTTTACGTAGCCGCGTACGCAGCGAAAACCGCAGCGGTACCCAGCGGCCGATCAGCCACAAGAGCGCGACGATCACGACGTCGGCAAAAAATAAATAGTTCTCCGTTTCGATCGTTGACTGAACGCTTTCCTTAATCTGCAGCACCTGCTTCAGCTCGGACAGCGCCGTATAGGTCGGCACCGAATTGAAATGCTGAAAATACAGCGCCGACGCAAACATGAGAATCGAGAAAATAGCGTTAAAAATCCAATAGACCCATCCCTTCGCTTTCGCGGGGGTAATCAGCTCAATGATGCACAGCAGCACCAGCAGCGCAGCGGCGTCGGCGGTGATCCGGCTCCACAGAATATCATGGAAGAAAAAGTACCGGAGGAGCAGCAGCTTGAGCAGCAGGACGACGAAAACGGCGATAAAGGGCGTCTTCGGTCTGGAATAAGTGGAACGGAAGTCGATCATACCTGCTCCTTTCTGTTTCATTACAGTGTTCGTTGGTATTTACAAGTATAGTCATGTTAAACCCGATTTTACATACCGCGAACACTAAATTAACACAAAAAGGGCGCGCTGTTAATCATTTTTGGTATTGCGGACCACAAATGCCATAAAAGAACACATGAATCATATCCTCTGTAAACGCTTCGGGATCCTCACTCTGATTGACCAGATCCAGCATTTTTTCGTACTGCTCCGTCATCATGCCTACATAAAGAAGCACCATTTGGACGGACACTTTCTCTGAAATTTCTCCGCGCTGCTTGCCCTTCTGCACAAAATTGGTGATCAAGGGAATGGCACGTTCCTCATACTGCTGCTGGATAAACCGGTTGATTTCCGGGTCGGCTTCGATCAGCTGCTTGAGCGCGGATGGGGTGAAGGGCAGCTTTAACCGGCTTTTTTGAAAAATAATGTATTCGATTTTTTCCTTCAGCGGCGCATCGCCCGTCAGCACGCGCTCATACTCCTCCATCAGCATGGCGACAAATTCCTTGAACACTTCGCGGAGCAGCGCTTCTTTGCTGCCAAAATAGTTGTATATGGTGACCTGTGACACTTCCGCCTTGGCTGCGATATCTTTGATGCGGATTTGCCGGGGTTCCCATTCGCCCAGCATTTCCAATACCGTTTGTTTGATCTTTTGTTTAATCTGCACTGCCCGCTTCTCAAATCCATTCATTTCTTACGAACCATCCTAACTATTTTAAAATAGGTTATCGGCTTGATCGAATGAACGAAGAATATCGGTTCTCGCCGGTTCGATCTAATTAATGAAATTATACCACAAAAATATTTCATAAAATGTATTGACGATGGAAAGCGGCAGGCGTATGATCCGATTATGAAATATCGGAACAAGAATATTTCATAAATTTAAATATGCATTGGAGGCGCTGGCATGCTGAGCGTTGAGCATGTAACCAAAATTTTTCCGAACGGGAGAGGCATCCGGGACGTCACCTTTTCGGTCCGCCGCGGCGAAGTGTTCGGTTTTCTGGGACCGAATGGAGCCGGCAAATCGACGACGATCCGGCATATCATGGGCTTTTTGAAGCCGGATCAAGGCTCCGTAAAGGTATGCGGCTACGACACATGGAAGGAGCAGGGGCGGTTTCAAAAATATATCGGCTACCTTCCCGGCGAAATCGCGTTTATCGAGGGGATGACCGGCAAGGCGTTTCTGGATTTTATGGCAGGCATGCAGGGCGGCGTCGATCCGGCTTGGCGCGACGAGCTCATCCGCCGGCTGCAGTTTGACGTCCGGACGCCGATCCGGAAAATGTCCAAGGGAATGAAGCAGAAGGTCGGGATCGTTGCCGCCTTCATGCACCGGCCGGAGGTCATTATTCTGGATGAGCCGACGTCAGGGCTGGATCCGCTCATGCAAAAAGTGTTCATCGAGCTCGTGCTGGAGGAGAAGGCAAGGGGGACGACCTTCCTGATGTCCTCGCATAATTTTCCGGAAATCGAACGGACCTGCGATAGGGCAGCGATCATCAAGGACGGCGTGATTATTGCGGTCAAGGATATCCATGAGCTGCAGTCGATGCAGCGCAAGCTGTTCGAAGTGACGTTTGAGACGGAGCAGGAGCTGGACGATTTCATGAAATGCGGCCTGAAGATCGATTCCCGGGAAGGAAACCGCGTGCGGGTGGCCGTTCAGGGCGACGTGGACCGGTTTATCCGCGAAACCGCCCGCTTTCACGTCCGCAATATCGATGTGTTCACGCAGAACCTGGAGGACATCTTTATGGATTATTACGATCGGGAGGGTCAAACGCCATGAATATGCCGCTGTACAGACAAATGCTTGCGATTAACCTCAAAATGTTCATGAATTATGCCGTCGGATCGGCCTTTTATATATTGTTGATGTTTTGGATTTATCCGGGAATCGCCAAAAACAGCAGCAGCTTGAATTCGCTGATCGACGGGATGCCGGAGGGCTTGGGCAAGGCGTTCGGCCTGGAAAACGGCTTCAGCAGCATCGGCGCGTTTATATCCGGTGAGTATTACGGCCTGTTGTATCTGCTGATTCTGTCCATCTTCTGCATTCTCGTATCCACGCAGCTGATCGCCAAGCTTGTCGACCAAGGCTCGATGGCGTACCTGTTGTCGGCGCCCACCACCCGCACGAAGGTAGCCCTGACCCAGGCGGCCGTGCTGCTCTCCGGGCTGGTGCTGATTTGCGCGGTCACGACACTGGCCGGGTTTGCCGGGTACGCCTGGTTTATCGGGGATCTGGGGGATTTCGACGGCACCGGCTTTGTGCTGCTGAATGCAGGCGCCCTGCTGCTGTTCTTCTGCATCGGAGGCATTTCTTACTTGATTTCCGCCTGCTGCAATGACGAGAAGCGGGCGCTGACGCTTTCGGGCGTGATCACCATCGGATTTTTCAGCCTGAACCTGATCGGCAAAATCAGCGGGCAGCTCAGCTGGATGCGGCATATTTCGGTCTTTTCCTTATTTGATCCCGGCGAGATCGTCGGCAAAACGGCAGATTGGCCGGTGTCCATCGCGGTTCTGGCCGGCCTGGGCGCGGTAGCCTTCGCCGCCGGCATGATTATTTTCCGGAAAAGAAGCCTGCCGCTGTAAATCAAGCTATACTAGGGGGAGCAGGTACACCGATCAAGGAGGTCACGATGAAAGCACTCATATTGGCGGCTGGCTACGCCACGAGGCTGTACCCGCTGACGCGGGATGTGCCCAAAGCCCTGCTCCCCCTCGGGCCCGGCACCATCCTCGACCATATCGTCCGCAAGGTGGAGCGGGTCAGCGGCATTTCGGAAATCGTACTGGTCAGCAACCACAGGTTTGCCTCCGCATTTCGGGCATGGGCCGAGTCGGGCGAATTCTGTGTACCGGTACGCGTGCTCGACGATGGTTCCACACATGAAGGGAACCGGCTCGGAGCGGTCGGCGACATGGCGTTTGCCGTGAAAAAAATGGGAATGGAAGAAGACCTTCTGGTCATGGCAGGGGACAACGTGTTTACGTTCGAACTGCAGGAATATGTCGACTTTTATTACAAACGGCAGTGCGACTGCATCCTTGTTCAGCCGATGGAACATACGGAGGATTTGCAGCGGGTCGGCGTCGTCCAGCTTGATGAGGGGGACACCGTCCTGTCTTTCGAGGAGAAGCCGGCACATCCCCGGACGAATCTCGGCGTGCTCGCCGTGTACATTTACCGCAAAGACACACTTCCTCTCATTGGCGAATATCTGAATGAAGGGAATCAGCCGGATGCTCCGGGATATTTCCCTGAGTGGCTGTGCCAGCGCAAGGAGATGGCCGCATACCGGGCACGGGGAACGAGTTATGACATCGGGACGCCGGAGGCTTACCGAGAGGTGACGGAGAATTATGCAGCTTTGTTTGGGAATTGAATATTTATGAGTTTACATGTATATTTATCCGTATGATGCTGAAGGAGCGATATACATGTATAAGTTTTTGGAGGAAATCACGATCAACACGTGGCCGGCCAAGTATTCCGCTCAGATGAACGGTTGGCTGGTCCGCTATGCAGACGGGTACACGAAGCGGGCGAATTCGGTCAGTCCGATTTACCTGGACCCGGGCTGCGACGTGGAAGGCAGCATTGCCGCCGCCGAAAGGTTTTACCGGGATGCCGGTCAGCCGGTCATTTTCAAGATGACTCCTTATGTTATGCCGTCCGATCTGGATGAACGTCTCGCCGGGCGGGGGTATGTTCAGGTGGATCTATCCAGCGTGCGGATTCTGGATCTTCAGCGAGAAACGGCACCGGCGGCTGACCCCGGGCTTCACGTCGTGTTCCGGGACCGGCTGGATACCGGCTGGCTCGAGCAGATGTCCCTCATGAACGGAATACCGGGCCACGGACAATCGGTCCTGGCGCACACGCTGGCCTCGACTCCGCTCCAGCAGGGATTTTTCCTGTTAAAGCAAGGGAGTGAGACGGTAGCCGCTGGACTCGGCGTCATTCAGGAGGGATGGCTGGGCCTGTACGATATCGTGACACATCCTGATTTCCGGCAGCGGGGGATGGGATTTCAGCTGATCCAGCGCATGCTGGCATGGGGCCGGGAGCAGGGCGCGCATTCGTCGTTTCTTCAGGTCGTTCAGGCCAATGAGGCGGCATGCCGGTTATACGACAAGCTTGGTTATCGCCATATTTACTCCTATTGGTACAGAGTGCTTAAATAATGGAATAAGGCGAATGTTTGTTCTTGTCTCAAATGCCATTCCCAGGTATCATAGAGTGGCATGGCCAGCGCCATGACAGATTGACTTGGGTTGGGAGAGATGAGGATGAACGACATGCCGGAGAAACTTGCGCCGATGTGCGAACTGATCGATGAGGTGAAGGCACTGGCGGATATTCCGGAAGATCAGTGGACGGGAGCGATTGCCGAAGGCAAGTGGTCGCCGCAGGAAATCATCGGGCACATCATGCTGTGGGACAAGCATTTCCTGGAGCACGCGATCCGGCCGATGGCGGCCAAAGAACCGATGGATATGCCGAAGGTGGAGCTTGATGAATTCAACCGGGAAGCGGCCGCGTATGCGCGCAGCCAAGGACGCCAGGAGCTGATCGATCAGACGGTGCACTGGCGGGAGCAGATCATCGGAGAGCTGAAACGGATACCGGAAGAAGAGTATGCCACCGAATACAGTACCGGAAGCGGCAAGCTGTCCGTTGACGAGTATCTTGCCGATTTTTACTGGCATGACCGCCATCATATGAATCAGATCCACCATTACATAGCAAACGGGCACAAATAGAACAGCTCATCTAACAAGAGGACCGTAACGAGGTAAAAACTTACTTCGGGCGGTCTTTTTTTAAGCAACCAACCTATATCGGATAGAAGAGGACGAACGTGATGAGCAGCATTATGAATAGGGGAGGTCAAAAATAAATTATGCGGTAACGCCTAGCTCTGGGGAATTTCTCCGGGGCTGATCTGGCATGAAATCGGATGGCCGGATCGTAAACTAATAGAAAACTATCTGTCTGAGCCCAAGGAGGTCTGGCATGAACAGAGAGGACCGGCTGGTAGCAAGCCCACATGGGGGGACGCCTGAATCCGTAAGCATAAGTGAAGCCGAGCCGGCAGAGTGGGAGTGGTACCTGCGCATTTATGATAAACAGATGGCTGCAGGGATCAAGCCGCCGCTTCATACCGATTCATTTCTGCCTGCGGGTTTCATGCCTTATTGGTTGAAAAAAAACGGAAAGGTGATCGGCGGTGCTGCTCTTTCGGGCTGTGCGATCCGGGATTTGTTCACGATTCCACCCCATCAGGTGGATAAAGGGTTAATCCTTGCTGTCGTTAAGGCGATCCGGGAGACGGAAGCAGGAGGGGGAACGCGCACGATCCGGGCCTATGAAGTCTTTGCGGATCAGGAAGATGCCTATATGCGAGCAGGCTTTTTCCCGGCACCTCATAGGCATCGCTGGATGCAGCGGCCAACGGCCGAATATGACTCCCACGGAAACGGCGGCTCAGCTTTTCAATCCGTAGAATTCCAACATGAGGGCGGAGAACGGAGGCTCGTGCTTGAACGGGAAATCGGTTTGTTTTTGTTCAAGCATGCATGGCATGAAGAGGGCAGCAAGCTGGAGGACGCTTCATTTGCTGACGTGCTGTCCAAGCTCAAGCTCGATGCTGCGCGTATGACAGAGGATACAGCGATGGCTTCAAGCCTGTTGTATGATACATCGACCCGCGCATTGATCGGGGTCTGTATCATTGGGATGCTGGCGGGCTGTCCCACGATTCAGGAGCTCACCGTCATGAAGGCTTACAGAGGCCGTGGACTGGCGACCCAGATGGTGCAAAAAGCGCTGACGATGTTAAAAAAACAGGGGCTGCCGCTGCTGCGGATTCGTGCCATACATGGACATCCGCATGAGTCCTTGTGCTTTCAACTTGGCTTTATGCCTGGTCCTCTGTTTATATCGACCATGACCATGTATGGCTGAGTGGGCCGCAACCAGCACATCTGTAAGCAAAGCATGGGGAACTGGGAAGAAGCGTCCGGTATATTTTCCAAAACTTGATCGGGCCATCTGCTTTATCCTGCTACCGTAACTCATTGACGCTCACGGCATAATGATTTAGAATTTCTTTTCGAAAGGTTCATTTCAACATTTCAACATCAAGTTCGTGCAGCATCCGCTTTTAAACTCCGATTCGTTCGCGAGTGGCGAAATTTTAACGAAGACCCCGTAGTGTCATCGGTTTCGTTCGCCCCCTGTCCTAACCGACAGGGGGCTTTTGGTTGTTGCGCGGGTACTGGCATCAGGAGGTTATCCATTTGAACAAGCTCAAATACTCGCTGCTCATACTGATCGGTGCATGCAGCTACGGCGTGCTTTCCTCCATTATGAAGGTCGGCATGAAGGAAGGTTTTACAGTCAGCCAAATGCTTGGTGGCCAATATATTTTCGGTTGGTCATTGCTGCTGGTGCTGATGCTTATTTTTTCCCGGAAAAAGATTGCGCCGAAGCAGTGGCTCGCATTGCTGGCGGTCGGAATTACCATGAGCGGCACGTCGGTCTTTTACGGCAAGGCCGTTGAGCGGCTGCCTGCTTCGATTGCCGTTGTGCTGCTGTTCCAGTTCACATGGATCGGCGTATTAATGGAAGCCGCCGCGGATCGTCGTATTCCAAGCCGCAGCAAGATCATTTCGATCGTGATTTTGATCCTGGGGACCCTGCTCGCTGGAGGCGTCATCGGCGAAAGTACCGGACCGCTGGACACAAGAGGCGTCGTATACGGTCTGCTGTCCGCTTTTACGTTTGCGCTATATATGTTTGTTAGCGGACGCGTCGGTACGACAGTTCCTGCCTTTAATAAAAGCTTCTTCATGACCACGGGCTCGGGCGTCATCGTATTGTCCGTCTTTTCTCCTGCTTTTTTGTGGGATGGGGCTTTGGTGGCCGGATTATGGAAATACGGTCTGATTCTTGGCATTCTAGGCATCTTGATTCCGGTGCTCTTTTTCGCGATCGGTATGCCGAAGGTGGGCTCCGGCACGGGGGCAATCCTGGGAGCTGCCGAATTGCCTGCAGCGGTCGTCGCTTCCGTCCTCCTGGTTCACGAGCATGTGAGCAGCCTGCAGTGGCTCGGGATCGTGCTTATTTTCATCGGCATCGCCATCCCGCAAATCCGCTTTTCAAGGAAGCAAAGCCCGCCGATATATGAACGACCGGAAAGCGCCGCACATCTTTAGCTTTTTGACGGGCTGCGAGATTAAGCATTACGGTACAGGGTAATGTAAACATGTAGACATCTCTTCTTATTTTAGCCTCGGCGCGTAGCCGCAGGCTGTTTTTTTTGTATAATGGAATCAGTAAGAAGGGGGTTGATTTGCAATTATTCATGCAATGACTGCATTTTCTGTTTAGGGTAATCAAAGAAAGCTTCGATTTCATTAAAAATATGGAGGTCATTTCTTATGATTATCAGACAAATGCATGTGAACGAGGCGGACAAGATCCGCCAAATCGACCGGTCCGAACAGATCGACCGGATTTACAAAATGAACGGCGGGCAGCTTGAAACCGTTCCGATGGGACATGAATGTCCGACCTGGGATGAGGAACATACGGATGAAATGGTCAACCGCTTCCGGTGTGAGCTGGAGCAGGGAGGCACGGCATACGGGGCGTTCGACGGCGAAGTGCTCGCCGGCTTTGGCGTGCTCGGACACCGGTTCAGAGGCCGCAACCAAGACCAGCTGCAGGTGGATCTGATGTATGTCAGCCGGCCATACCGGAGACAAGGGCTGGCTACCCGGATCATGAACGAGCTGAGCCGCGTGGCCAAGGAGCGCGGAGCGAGCTATTTATACATATCCTCGACGGAAACGGAATCGGCGGTCGGCTTCTACCGTGCCAACGGCGGAAACCTCACCGAGGAAGTGGATGAGGAGCTGTATCAGCAGGAGCCGGAAGACATTCATATGCTCAAGAAGCTGTAAGACAGAGGAAATAGAGGTGAACGGGCAGTGTTCGTGTATTTTGCATTCGGAATAGGTATTCTCATCATGATCGGGGCGGGCGTGCTCGCTTGGAAAAATTCCAAAATCATCGCAGAACAGAAGAAGCAGCCCGGCCCCAGACCGATTCACTACACCTATACGGTGCAGGTGACAAGCCGCTTAGATGAAGAGGAGGACAGCCGTTTCACCCCGATTTATCGAATTTCGTATGAGGATCCTCAAGGAACGATGTATGCGTACTTAGGCAGGGTAACCGGGGAAAGGGAGCTGAAGCTGTCCGAAGCAGCCGGCATCATGGAGACTAAGCTGGCGGACGTGCTCGCGAAGGGCCGGCTCAAGACGGCGTCTCCTGTCATGGAAGCGGTCATCGGCGAAGAGGAGAAGGAGGCTGTTGCCCGTTTGGACCACAAGTTAAACGCGTCAGGGGGGCTGGTCAGTGGATGACTTGACAAAGCGGCCGATTCGGGCGGTGTTGTTTGATTTCGACGGTACGCTGGCAGATACACTGCCATTGTCTTTTTACGCGTTTCAGGAAGTATTCCGCAAGTATACCGCGAAAGAGTACAGCAACGAAGAGATCATGGCCTGGTTTGGACCGACAGAGGAAGGCATTATCAGCCAGGTTTTGAAATCTCACGAGTCACTGCCGGAAGCTATTGACGACTACTATCGGATCTATGACGCATATCACGACCGGATGCTCACGCTTTCGGAAGAAATCCGCGGCATGCTGAACCGGCTGCAGGACATGTCCATTCCGATGGGCATCATCACAGGCAAAAGCCGCAGATCGCTCGACATTTCTTCGGCAAAGCTCGCTATGGGGTCTTATTTCACCGTAGGCTTTGCCGGGGATGAGCTTACCTGTCCCAAGCCGGATCGGGAGGGCCTTGATCGGGCGATGTCCGTGCTCGGCGTAATGCCTGAAGATACGCTATTTATCGGGGACAGCAACGCCGATATGGCAGCCGGACGGGCGGCAGGCACCCGGATCGGCGGTGCAATATGGTTTGAAACGATTCAGAGCAGCAATCTTCTCCCGGTTCCCGATTATCGGTTCACCTCGCCGCTTCAAGTGGCGGAGCTGATCGGCAGGTTAAATCAGGGCAAAGGATAAACAAGAGGCGAAGGAGGGAAGGCGAATGCACGTCGTTCAATTTCAGGATCCGGAAGCATTTTTGGAGCATACGGAGCCGGTGCTGCTTGAGAATGAACTGCTGAACAATCTTCCGCTTGGCATTCTGTACCGGTTGGTAGACACGATGAAAGAAGAAGGCGGCATTCCGCGGCATGGGGAGGGAAGCAGCCGGCTGTTTCTGGCGACGGTTCAAAGCGGAGAGCAGCCCCTGCTCATACTCATCCAGACGCTGTCGCATCTGATTCTGTACGCAAGCGATGATGTCGGCGGCCCGGAACAGCTTCGGGCTTGCTGCAGCGAGGCGGTGGATTATATCATCCGTCAGGGTGAGGTATCCCAAATCCCCAGCATTATCGGGTTAACGTCAACCGCTCAAATGTTTGCGGAGGTGTGGCGCGACAAGACCGGCATCTCCTACCATGTCGGGATGAATCAGCGGATATACCGCTGTACGAATGTTAACCCTATTCCTGAAAGCGGAGGACATTTGAGGGAAGCGGGACCTGACGATATACCGCTCATTACGAATTGGGTGCTGGACTTCAGCCGCGAAGCGCTGGAGCCGGTCCCGCAGGAGGACGCCGAGCGGATTGCCAGAAGGGGAGTCACCTTGTCTTCCCTCTATATTTGGGATGATGGGGGACCGGTCTCCATGGTCCAAAAATCGCGCCCGACCCGGCGCGGTATCGTGGTAGCGCTGGTTTACACGCCACCCGAGCTGCGCGGCAGGGGTTATGCAAGCTCATCCGTAGCCGAACTGACCCGGCGGCTCCTGAGCAGTGATTACGAGTTTACGTGCCTGTACACGGATCTCAGCAATCCGGTGTCCAACCATATTTACATGAATATCGGCTACGAGCCGGCGGCGGATTCCATCGTGTATGTATTCGACCGGGCGGGCGAATAGTTACATATGATAGCTGCCTGTGGGTTCGTTTAAGACCCATTCCAGCATGGTCAGCATGTCTTCGACGCGGAGCAGCTGGGCAGACAGCGAGGCGTGGACCGGCGTGTCCGGTTCAGCTGATTGGATGCGGGAGAGCAGCGACTTTTTTTGCATCAGCAGTTCGTTCATTTTGGATTTAATCTGGTTTTCGGTTCTCATTGATAACCCTCCATGTGCAGTTGTTACGGTACCATGATGATTATACCAGTCTTGAAGGGCAGGTCCATAACCGAATCGGCCCATCCACTATACCAAGGAGATGATGAGGAAGATGAATCTGAAGAAAATGGCTGCGGAAAAAGCGGTTGAATACATTGAGGACGGCATGCGTGTCGGTCTGGGGACAGGCTCCACCGCTTACTGGGCGATCAAGAGAATCGGTGAACGCGTCAGGGAAGGGATGACGATACAGGCCGTGGCGACCTCCAAGGCTTCGGAGAAGCTGGCGGCCGAGGAAGGGATTCCGCTGGTGCCTTTTCACCAATTGGACGGGCTGGACCTGACTATTGACGGTGCAGACGAAGTCAATCCGGAACTGAGCCTGATTAAAGGCGGGGGCGGGGCTCTGCTGCGGGAAAAAATCGTTGCCTACCACAGCAAGCAGCTGATCATTATTGCCGATGAGCACAAAGTAGTGAATACGCTGGGCGCTTTTCCCCTCCCGGTGGAGATCATCCCGTTTGCGCATGAATGGACGCTGGGATCGCTGGAGAAGCTCGGATGCAGCCCGCAGCTGCGCACCGATAACGACCAGCTGTACGTCACCGACAACGGAAACTATATCGCCGATTGCCGCTTCGGGGAAATTGCCGACCCTGCGAAGCTGCATCAGCAGCTGTTATACATTCCGGGCGTGGTGGACAACGGGTTGTTCATCGGAATGGCGGACCGGGCGGTCATCGCCGGCAGCGACGGAACGGTTAAAATCATGGAGCGTCCGTTAAACCGGTAGGTCAGGCGCATTTCATGAAACAACCGGTATTGTCCGCTGCATGGCGAAATTTGCTAACCGTGTTGATCGTCGTTTATACGCTTCTTCTCCTCTATTGGATGTTCCTGGGGTTCGGACGGAGCCCGGGTTCATCCTTTCATTATAATGTGATTCCTTTGCGGACGATCCGGCTGTACATTCAGTATGGCTGGACCATGTCCCCGAAAATATGGATCATCAATTTGTTCGGCAATATGGCGGTGTTCGTTCCTTTCGGCCTCCTGCTGCCGCTGCTGATCCAGAAGCTGCAGTCGTGGCTTGTGCTTACGGTCGTCTTCGTTTCGTCCATCCTGGTCGTGGAATGGGCGCAGATGCTGCTGCGGGTCGGCAGCTTTGACGTGGATGACGTGATCCTGAATACGGCGGGCGTGTGGATCGGATGGATGATCTCCAGCATTTGGCGGGAACGGATCGGTACAAAAAGAGGAACAAAGGTTTGACATCATCGCGTCTTTCGATTATCTTAGCATTAAGATAGCGCGTTTGGAGGTTTTTACATGGCTGGTAAAACTAGCAACGATGAATTGTCCCTGGATTTATTTATTGTCCTTGCCCGCGCCTATAATTCAGTAGTTGCCCACTCCATTCGTGATATTCAAAGCCACGGTTTGAATTCAACGGAATTTGGAGTCCTGGATCTGCTGTATCACAAAGGGCCCCAACCACTGCAAAAAATCGGGGAGAAGGTATTGATATCCAGCGGGAACATTACGTACGTGGCGGATAAGCTGCAGAAAAAGAATCTGCTTGTCCGCAAGGCGTCGCCGGACGACCGGCGGGTCATATTTGCAGATCTGACGGATGAGGGGAGAGCATTCTTCCAGAGTATTTTTCCTCAGCATCAGCAGGTTTTGGTCCGCGCGGTGGAAGATCTGGACAGCGAAGAGAAGATGCAGGCGATTCAGCTGCTGCGCAAGCTCGGATTGTCGGCAGAGCGGAAATTCAAGGAGAGTGGGGCTATATGAACGGACAGCTTCGCGCAAACATCAGGCCCGGACTCGAGGTCGATATCGTACTGAAGCAGGACCAGCGTACAGGCAAAAGGACACGCGGCATCGTGAAGGATATCCTCACCAATTCCGCCCAGCATCCGCACGGCATTAAGGTCAGGCTGACAGACGGGCAGGTCGGCCGGGTGCAGGAAATTATCACGCCATAAAGTGTTAGGAACGGAACAATCTTGGCAGTCGCACTGAAGCATGAAAAACAGCCGCTGCCCGCCGGGATGAACTGTGACCCATAAGAAGGACACTTTGAAAAAAGTGACCCTCTTGTGGGTCATTTGTGTTTTAATCAAGATAATAGTTAAGGAGCGGATCGA